>NZ_SMOD01000017.1 GCF_004353905.1 Paraburkholderia guartelaensis
AACTGCTGCAGACCCTCGTCCATCAACGCTACAAGCAACGCCGCAGCATCCTCGTCACGTCCAACCGCGTCGTCCAGGACTGGGGGCGCTACCTTCGCGACAGCACCATGGCTTCGACGATCCTTGACCGTCTGCTGCATCGCTCCAAACTCCTCGAGTTTGAAGGCAAGAGCTATCGTCTCCGTGAAGCCGCTGCCAGGCTTGCCGTCACTGAGGAATCCGACGCATAATCCGCTCGTCCTGCCTGGGGGAATTTAGCCGCCCACAAGTGGAGGAGTTTGAACTGCCCATCGGGGGCGTGATTTCGGGAATGTCGATGAGCGCGTCCTCGAACGATTGCACATTCTCACTGCTGCCTTCGCGCAAGGTCGCGAAGACGATCGCCGAAAAATTCAGGCCGACTGCCGCCGCGTCGATCGTAGCGCGGTAACCGCTGATCACCTGATCGCTTTCCAGCGTGCGCAGCCGCCGCTGGCAGGGCGAGACGCTCAAGCCAACCCGCTCGCTCAGCTCGGTGAGTGAAATCCGTCCATCCTGCTGTATCTCAGCAAGAATTTTTCGATCGATTGCGTCCATGCGCTAAATATTAGCGTCGAGCACTCAGAACACGCAAGACTTAGCGAGCACTTTTCGCGTCCCAGGGCCTATCATCCTTGCCTTCGGGCGGTGGCGCCCGTTTAACAGGAAGCGAGCGTAGTAGTGGAAGCAAGTTTGTTGACGGCGTTCTGGATCGTATCGATCTCGCTGGTTATGGTCCCGGGCGCTGACTGGGCGTACGTGATTTCCGCGGGACTGCGCGGCAGCGTGGTCGCGCCCGCCGTTGCCGGCATGCTGGCAGGCTATCTCGCGATCACACTGATCGTGGCAGCCGGTGTTGGAACGCTGGTGATGAGCGTTCCCGGCGTTCTTCCCGTTCTGACTGCTTTTGGCGGGGCCTATCTGGCCTGGCTCGGTATCAGGACATACATGCGGCCATCGGAGCTCGCGGTGGGTCAAGCGCAGGACGAGAAAAGCCGGTGGAAATGGTCGTTGCGTGGATTCGCGATCAGCGGACTCAATCCGAAGGCCATCCTTTTGTTCGTTGCGCTATTACCGCAGTTCACGAGGCGCGATGCCTTGTGGCCGGTCTCCACCCAGATCGTGGCGCTGGGGCTACTGCACATGATCAATTGTGCTTCGGTGTACTCGGTCGTCGGCGTCGGTTCGAAGGCCATTCTGACGACCCGGCCGGCGGCGGCCCGCAGGGTGAGTCAGCTGTCCGGCGCGACGATGATCGTGGTCGCGGTCATTCTGTTTGCCGAGCAGGCGTTTGCTTTCATGCATTGACGGCCGCATGCAAGCGACAGAACGGCCAGCGATACGCCTAATCTTTACATGGTGAGCATATGAGTCGCTATCTTCAGGAAGCCGCGGAGAGCGTGCGCGGCAAAGCGGTCACTATTCCATCGCTTGCGAGCATGAAGCGCACGGGTGAAAAGATTGCGATGCTCACCTGCTATGACGCCAGCTTCGCTGCGCTCATGGATCGCTGCGGTCTGGATATGGTTCTCGTTGGAGACTCTCTCGGCAACGTATTGCAGGGCCATGGCACCACGTTGCCGGTGACGCTTGTCGATATCGCCTACCACACAGAGTGTGTCTCCCGTGGCAATCGAATGGCGCTAGTCGCCGCGGACATGCCGTTTGGGACGTATGGCACGCCGCAATCTGCGTATGAGAACGCGGTGCGACTCATGCGCGCGGGCGCGCAGATGGTCAAACTCGAAGGCGGCGCCTGGCTGGCGAAGACCGTCGAGTTCCTCGTTGAGCGCGGGGTACCTGTCTTCGCGCATCTCGGACTCACTCCCCAATCGGTACACCGGTTGGGCGGATTCAAGGTGCAGGGAAGAAGTTCGGAAGATGTCGAACGGTTGAAAGCCGATGCTTTGGCGCTTCAGGCTGCAGGCGCGTGCCTTATTCTTCTCGAAGCGATTCCTGCAGGGGTGGGAAAAGAAGTGACCGAGTTGCTGGAGATCCCGACTATCGGCATTGGTGCGGGTCCAGATTGCTCGGGGCAGGTGCTCGTGATGCACGACATGCTGGGCATTTTCCCGGGCAAGACCGCGCGCTTCGTGCGTAATTTCATGAATGGACAATCCGGCATCGACGCGGCGATTCAGGCATATATCAAGGCGGTGAAGGACAAATCCTTTCCTGCGCAAGAGCACTGTTTCTGACGAGGTTGATCGTAAATGCTGTGCTGATGTGCGTCCTCATGTGCTCCTGCGCGAATTAGCGCTTGATCGCACGCGTCATGAGATAGTGCTGCCGCACCATGTTGTTTTCTAGATGGCGGCCGATGCAGCTATCCAGGTCGGCGCGGAAGGTCGCCAGCCTGGTCGCATCACTTTGCAAGGTCTGCACCAGCTTTACCACAGGCACAAATGTCTCTTCCGCACCGCTTCGGTAGTGCTGCGGGCTTAACGCCGGGAAGCAGATCACGCCGCGGTCGAACACGATGCCGGTGACCGTTTCACCCAGCCGCTGGCGGACGATACTCGGGTCGCCCCATTGCAACGGGGGTGCAACGCCCGCGGGCGGTGGCTGGTATTTTCCAACCAGTGCAGCCATTTGGCCGACAAAGTGTTCCGGTGGCCAGGTTGAAAACGCGATGGTGCCGCCCGGTTTGAGTACGCGCAGCATTTCCGCAATCGCCACTTCGGGCCGTGGCGCGAACATATGGCCGAATTGGCTTAGCACTACGTCGAAGCTCGCATTGTCATAGGGCATTGCCTCGACATCGCCTTCGCGGAACTCGATCTCGACGTCGGCCAGTGCGGCATTCTTCTTCGCACGCTCAAGCAGTGCCGGCGCCAGATCCAGACCACAAGTCCGGGCGCCGAGACGAGCCGCAGTCACCGCGATCACACCGGTGCCGCAACCGACGTCGAGTACCGACTGCTTTGGACGCACGCGCGCATGGCGGATCAATTCAGCCGCCGGCATCGTCGAAATCGCCTCCAACGGCGCAAACAGTGCCCACGCCTCGCGCTGTACGGCTTTCAGTTCGGCAAAGGGATCGTCCGGCACGGGAACCTCCGTAGGGAAACGGTGAAGCGTTCATGGTGAAGCAGACTGCAAATCGATTGAACCAGGGTGGCGACGTGTGGCAATTCGACCGGAACAATGCTGCTGCCCAGATGCGTCACAGGACAGTTCATCGCAGCGGCCGTTACTTCGACACGTACCCTCCGACTCTGCTGACATGGCAAAGACGAGCTTTACGTAGCGCGCCGACTGTCCAGATGCTCGCCGATTGCTTTGAGCCTGGCCCGGTCCACTTTGCCTAACGAATTGCGCGGTAACCGGTCAACGACGATGAGCCGCTCCGGCATCTTGTAGCTCGCAACCCTCGTGGACAGGTCGAGCAATACGTCATCGACCTGCGTCCCGGCTTCGGTCAGTTCAACAAAACCGATTACGCGCTGACCGAGGACGGCATCCGGCACACCGACTATCGCGGCCTCGCGCACGCCGCGATGGACAAGAAGCGCGTCCTCGACTTCGACCGGCGAAATATTCGACCCGCCACGGATGATCAAATTCTTCTTTCTGGCGACGTACCAGAAATCGCCGGCTTCGTCTTGTCTCAGCACATCGCCAGTGGCCCACCAGCCATCTTTGCGTGCGTCGTCGATGTGTCCGGGCCCATGCCAGTAGCCGACGAACATGTTCGGACCGCGCAGCAACAATTCGCCCGCTTCGCCGCGCCTGACCGTGTTGCCTTCTGCGTCGACGAGGCGGACACGGTTCATGTCGACTGCGCGGCACACCGGCCCGATATCGAATCCGTAGGTGAACGTGCCCACGCTTTCGCTCATCGCAAGCACGTTGCGCATCCTGACGCCGAACACCCGCAAAAACTCCTCCTGCAGACTTTGCGGCGTCGTGTCGCCTGCGACAAGGCAGGTGCCCAGTGACGTGACGTTGCGTGGCTGTGCAATCTGCGTGGCGATCGCCACCGCATACATGAACGGCAACCAGATCAGCAGCGTGCAACGGTGCCGCTCTATCAGGTCGAGCGCGGCCGCTGGATCGAATCGGTCCAACAGGACGCAGATGCCATTTGCGGCTAGCGTCGCCAGCACAGTAACGAGGCCCGCTCCATGCATCATGGGCGTGGCAATAAGCGCGACGTCGTACGGCCTCGACGCGACGGCCTGGCATGCTTGCGTTATCGCGCACACGGTGCGCTGTGTGTGGGTGACGAACTTCGATTCCCCCGTAGTGCCGGACGTTGACAGCAACAGCGCAGGTTCATCGACGCGCACCGGCGCAAGCCGGACCTCGTCTTCCTGGTGCTCAATCAAGTCGCTCCATGCCTTTGCGCCCGTGTCCTGGGACGAGCCGTCGACAAGAAAGCGCCGGTTCGCAGCGAGAATCGAATCATCCACGCCGGCAATTGCGCCGTACAGATCGCTCTGGCCCAGATACAACGAAACCTGCAGCCGCTGCAATTGTGGCTCGAGTTCCGCGCGTGTGAGCCGGGTATTCAGCGGCACCGCAATTACGCCTGCCAGCATGCACGCGTAATACGCGATGACCGTTTCCGGTTTGTTCGTCAAGTGCAGTGCAACGCGATCGCCCGGGTTCATTCCCTGTGCGATCAGGCCTTGTGCAAGTCTTCTGACGTAGCGTGCCAGACGAGCGTAGGTCCATACGTCATCGCCGGCGATCAGCGCAATGGCATCAGGGCGCGTTTCCGCGGACTCGAACAGGCGCTCGTGCAACGTAATGAGTCGCGGCGTCTGTATAGGGTGGGGGCGCGTTCCGGGGCACGACATGGCAATTGCTCCAATGGGCCGACTGGCTCTCGATGACTGGGCTATCCTGACAACACTCGACGCTCGCTATCTATTCCGGCGCTTGCGCCGGCTGGGTCAAGAACGAGATCAATTGGGCAGGGCAGGTTAATAACATTTCGAATTACTAAACAATTCGGTAAGCACGCTCGCTGTGCGATTGGCTTCTCAACGATGGACATGGACGTTTTTGCCGTCCGTTCCACTCACTCCATCACTACGAGACC
Organism: Paraburkholderia guartelaensis; assembly: GCF_004353905.1. GTDB lineage: Bacteria > Pseudomonadota > Gammaproteobacteria > Burkholderiales > Burkholderiaceae > Paraburkholderia > Paraburkholderia guartelaensis. Next base: position 5,069 of record NZ_SMOD01000017.1, read on the forward strand.
GCCTCAGGCGTTGGCGCCGCCGTCGACGGTGAGGCTTGCGCCGGTGATGTAGCTCGCCTCGGGGCCGGCGACGAACGCCACCATCGCGGCGACGTCGTTGACGTGCCCGAACCGCTTCAGCGCGGTGATCGCGATCTGCGGCGGCGCCCAGTCGCCGGCCGCGGGGTTGTTGTCGGTGTCGATCGGCCCCGGCTGGATGTTGTTGACCGTGATGCCGCGGGGGGCGACCTCGCGAGACAGGCTCTGCGTGAACATCTTCACAGCGCCCTTGGTCGCGGCGTAGGTCGCCAGGACCGGCATCATGTTCCGCTCGCCGACGCAGGAGCCGATCGTAATGATGCGGCCGCCCGCCTTCAGGTGCCTGAGCGCGGCCTGGGTGGCGGCGAGCACGCCGCGCAGATTAGTGTGGATGACAAGATCCATCTCCTCCAGCGTAGTCTCCTCGAACGGCTTGGGGATGAGTATGCCGGCGTTGTTCACCAGGATGTCGAGCCCGCCGAAAGTGGAGGCGGTCTGTTCGACCGCGGCCGTGACGGCCTTCGCGTCGGCGGCGTCCGCATGGATCGCGATCGCCTCGCCTCCGGCGCTTTCGATCTCCTTCACCACCCGGGCGGCGGCGTCCGCTCCCCTGATGTACGTGATCGCCACCCTGGCGCCGTCGGCGGCCAGCCGCCTGGCGATCGCGGCGCCAATGCCGCGCGAACCGCCGGTGACGAGGGCGGTCTTGTTGTTCAGATTTGCCATGGGACATTCTCCTAAAGAATATGGCTGCCGTGACGCTATGCACGTGTGCGTCCACGCCCTGAGACCTCGTACATAGCGGGCCTCTAACGGAGAACAGCCGGATTGGAGAATCTATTCCGGATTGGCCGCGATCAGGACAACGGTTATGTCCCTGTCTATCTGGCGCCGTATCGTGTTGGGCTAGTCGAGTTTTTTCTGGTATTCCAGAAATGCCTCAGCGTTTCCCGCAGGAAAAAATACGGATTCCTGAGTGAATTGGATTGACTCAACGACCACCCGACGCGTTCGGCAGTAGCCGGCCCGTTGCCACCAATCCATCTCGCGAAATTACAATGGCCGTTCACAATGCAGACCGGTTGGTCGCTGACGCGCGGTCTCCGGCGCTAGATCAACAGCTCCAACGTTTCGAACAAGGCGAGGTCTTCCTTTTTCGCCGAGCGCGCGTGTCGGCGTATGACCTGAAGCAGGCAATCGATGAAGGCGGCGGCCGCGCGGCTCAGCGTGCTGTTGCGGCGTGTGACGATGCCCAGTTGTCGGGGTTCGAACGCCTCACGCAAGGCGAGCGGCCGCAGGCGGCCGCCGAACGGCGGCACATGGCTCAGGATCGTCGGGCTCCACGTGCACATGTCTGCCTGCTCGACCATGGTCTGCAATGTCGCTACCGACTGCGCGCGCACGATACGGCGCTCGTCTATCTGTGCGCCATGGCGCGTGAAGAGATAGTCGATGAGATCCCGCTGGCCGTCCGGCGCAAAATTGAGCACCCAGTCCTCGTCCAGCAATTCGTGGATCGAGCGCGCCCGCGCCTTCCGATGGCCTTCGCGCACCATCACCGTCGACTCGTAAGCCAGCAGGGGCTCACATGCGAACTCCTGCGCGCTCGCTCCCGGCTGTAACTGGCCGACGGCAAAGTCCATGCTGCCTTCGCGCAGCAGCGGCTGGGCGACTGCCATCAGTCCTTCGATCAGCTCCAGGCGGATATCGGGCATGCGCTTGCGAAAGAGTTGCACGGCTTCGGCAAGAAAGGTCAGCGTAATCCATGGCGTGACGCCCACCATGAGGCTGCCTTCCATGCGCCCCCTCAAGCGCTCCAGATCACTGTGCGCGTGTTCGAGCTGATTGAGCACGAGGCGCGCGTGCGTGAGCAGCACCTTGCCATGCTCGGTGAACGTGATGCCTTCCGGGGCGCGGATCAGTAGCGGAAGACGCTCGCTCGCCTCCAGTTCGCGCAAGGCGCGCGTGACAGCGGCCTGGGAAAGCCCGAGCGCGCGGGCCGCGCCGCGGATGCTGCCGGCGTCCGCGCTGGCGACGAGCGCTTCCAGTTGATGCAGTTTCATTTGCGCGGAGACGCCCGACTGGCGAATGGTGACAACAGGGGGTTGTCATCATAACAAAACGCTGGCTGTTCCCCGGAATTTGCGCTGCATACGATTCACTCCATGATGCAGACACGGGCGAAGGAGGCGAATTGAGCAGACAGTGGGTTTTGCCGGAAGTGGCGGCGATAGAAGCCGAAATGATCGCGTTGCGCCAAGAAATACACGCGCAACCCGAACTGGGCTTCGAAGAGCACGCGACGAGCGCGCTCGTCGCCGCGAAGCTCGAGGCGTGGGGCTATCGTGTGTCGCGCGGCGTGGGCGGCACGGGCGTGGTCGGGACGATGGAGCGCGGGCCTGGGTCTAACCTCGGACTGCGCGCCGACATGGACGCGCTCCCGATACACGAGGCGACAGGCCTTGCCTATGCCAGCCGCAACGATGGCGTCATGCACGCGTGCGGCCACGACGGCCATACGGCGATGCTGCTGGCGGCCGCACGATGCCTTGCGCAAAAGGCGCAGTGGCGGGGCACGCTGCACCTGATTTTTCAACCGGCCGAAGAGGGCCTGGGCGGCGCGCTCAGGATGATCGAAGACGGCCTGTTCGAGCGCTTTCCCTGCGACGCCGTGTTCGCCATGCACAACATGCCGGGCTCTCCGGCGGGAACGATTGGTTTTCACAGCGGTGCGTTCATGGCGTCCGCGGATGAGGTGACGATCCGCGTGATCGGACGCGGCGGCCATGCGGCCGCACCTCAACAGACGATCGACCCGGTTGTGGTCGGTGCGTCGATCGTCATGGCGCTGCAAAGCGTGGTGGCACGCAACGTGGCGCCGCATGACCAGGCCGTGGTCAGCATCGGCGCGTTGCACGCGGGAAGCGCGTCGAACGTCATCGCGCCTTATGCCGAACTGCATCTGAGCGTACGCGCACTTTCGGCACAGGTACGCACGCTGCTGGAGCGGCGCATCACCGAGGTCGCCGAAGGGCAGGCTGCAAGCTATGGCGCACGCGTGGAGATCGACTACCGCCATTGCTACCCGGTGCTCGTCAACCACGAAGACGAGACCGAACTGGCCCGCCGCGTCGCGCTCGAATGGGGCGGTGCGCAGATGCTGATCGACGGACTGCGTCCGCTCATGGCGAGCGAGGACTTCGCGTACATGCTGGAGCGTTGCCCGGGCAGCTACCTCTCGATCGGTAATGGGGACGGCGCGCAGCATTGCTCGCTGCACAATCCCGGCTACGACTTCAACGATGCGAGCCTTGCCATTGGCGCGAGCTACTGGGTCAAGCTCGCGGAGCGCATTCTGCAATAACCCACGAAACAACTGAAACGACAGCAAGGAGACGGGCAAATGAAGAAATGGACGAAGGCGCTTTCACTGGCGCTCGCGGCGGCTGCGACGGCGGGCTCCGTACACGCGGCGGATCTCAAGGGACGGGAAATCCGGCTGGCGGTGGACCCCACCTATCCGCCGCTCGAGTACAAGACGCCGGACGGCAAGCTCACGGGCTTCGGCGTCGACATCGCCAATGCGCTGTGCGCGCAATTGAATGCGCATTGCGTGTGGGTGGAAACGAGCTTCGACGGCATGATTCCGGGCCTTATCGCGCGCAAGTTCGACGTCATCTCTTCGTCGATGACGATTACGCCCAAGCGCATGGAACAGATCGCCTTCACCAACAAGATATCGAATGCGCCGGCGCGGCTCGTCGTGCGGCGCGGCTCCCCGCTACTGCCCGATGCGGCCTCGCTTAAAGGAAAGCGCGCGGGCGTCGAGCAAGGCACGAGCCAGGAGGACTACGCACGCGCGAAATGGCAGCCCGCAGGCGTGGAGATCGTCGCCTACCAGAACCAGGATCAGGTGTACACGGACCTGACGTCGGGCCGGCTCGACGCGGCGTTTCAGGCGTCCATTGCGGCGAGCGACGGCTTTCTGAAGCGACCCGAGGGCAAGGACTTCACCTTCGCCGGAAACGCCATCGACGACCCGAAATTCTTCGGTCAGGGCGACGGCCTTGGTTTGCGCAAGCAGGACACTGAGTTGCGCGATGCGTTCAACGGAGCGCTCGCCGAGATTCTTGCGAACGGCACCTACGCGCGCATCAACAAGAAGTATTTCGATTTCGACATTTACGGCGCGAAATAACGCAGACCGGGCCGTGTAGTCGGCGTGGCGGGCGCAAGGCATGCGGCCCGCCACAGCGAAGGGAACAGGGGAGTGCCTTCGTTGCTATCATTAGCATGCCTTATAAAATAACGGAAATCTGATGAAGAGGAAGATCTTTTGCGTCATGGCGCTGTGTGGCGCGGCGGCGCCGGCGTTCGCGCAAAGCAGCGTGACCCTGTACGGTGTTATCGACGAGGGTATTGACTACACGAACAACGTGGGCGGCCACGCCGTTTACGAAATGACAAGCGGCTATGCGCAAGGCAGCCGTTGGGGACTCAAGGGCACCGAAGACCTGGGCGGAGGCAACAGCGCAATCTTTCAGATCGAAAGCGGCTTCAACGCAAGCAACGGCACGCTGGCAGAAGGCGGCCGCGCTTTCGGGCGGCAGGCGTTCGTCGGCCTCGCGAACGAGCGTTACGGCACGCTGACGCTGGGGCGTCAGTACGACTCCGTGGTCGACTATCTCGCACAGACCACGGCGAACGGCAGCTGGGGCGGCTACCTGCTCTCGCACCCCTTCGACAATGACAATACCGACAACACCTTCCGCCTCAACAACACGATCAAGTACGCAAGTCCGACGTACGGCGGCTTTTCGTTTGGCGGCACGTACAGCTTCAGCAACGATACGAACTTCGCGAACAACCGGGCGGTGAGCGTTGGCGCGCAATACACGGTGGGCGGATGGCTCATCGCTGCGGCGTACCTGAACGCCACCAACCCTGCGCTCACCTCGAGCGGCGCGATTGCTGGTGCGAGCAGCACGAATGGCGCGGACGGCAACTTCGCTTCGTCGCGGCTGCAGATTTTCGGCGCTGGCGTGAACTACACGGCCGGATCGGCAACGGTCGGCTTCGCGTACACGAATACGTACATCGGTCAGCCCGTGGCCAACGTTGGGTATCTCACCGGCGACGAGACGATTCAGCCGGTGACCGGACCGCTCGCTGGCGGCAAGGTGACGTCGCTCAGGTACCAGAACTTTGAGGTCAACGGCAAGTACCAGTTCACGCCGGCCTTCTTCGTCGGAGCCGATTATGTTTACACGATGGTGCACTATGATGCGACGACCGGCAGCGTGAAGCCTTCGATCCACTCGGTGGGCCTGATGGCCGACTACAACCTCTCGAAGCGTACGGACGTCTATCTGCAAGGCGCCTTCCAGCTGGTCGCGGGAGACAAGACCGGCTCGTCGCTCGACCAGGCATACGTGCCCGGTGCGCAGGATCTTTCCTCGACTTCGCGCCAGCTCGTTGTGCGTGCCGCCATTCGACACAACTTCTGAGTCCGGGGTCACCCGATCAGACTAATCGACGCTCCTCGCTTCGGTAGCCAGGGGGTAACGGGTTGTGCTGGAGGTCGTCTCGTCCCGCAGTCCATCATTCGTTTTCTCTATGCGGAACATAAAAATGTTTGACATCGAAGGCGCATTGAGAACGATGACGCGGTCGATCAAGTGGGCAACGAAGCGAAGTCGGTGCGGAAAAAACGTATCCCATTGGACGTTTGGGATCAAGAAGAAGTCGATTTTCGATACGGGAAGATCAAGCTTTTCGATCGCTTTTAGCACTTTCGCCGCGTTGCAAAGCCGGTAATAGGCTGGATAGTTGTTTGCCTGTGGAGCGATTGACCGACGGTAGAGATACTTGATCCCAAGTGCCTGCATGATCCGCACGATGACGGTGAAAGGGTGCCTCGCGTTAGGCGACATTGACCAATACACGCCGCCTGGTTTGAGCACCTCGATCGTTTTGGCGAGAAACGAAGTCTCGTCGACGACATGTTCTACAACGTTATAGGAATAGGCTAGATCGTACGTGTTCGATGGCACGGGGATCTCTTCCATCGCACAGGTCCACCGCTTCCTGATCAGTGGATGGGGTTGAACAACGGGGAAGGGATCAACGCCATCAACCTCCCCGAGGACATGCTCGATCCTGCTGATGGTTGGATTGGTGCCGTGACCGCATCCGATGTCGAGTACATGGCAGGATATTCCGGGCTCTGCGGCGAGACGAGTGGCATAGTATTCTTGAAAAAATGATCGATTAGCGTCGTAGTGTTCGAATTTTCGATTGCAATCAACATAATGATATGAAATCGTAATATCGCTCATTTCGACCTCTGGATTACGGAGTGAAATATTGCTGCAGAAGATGTCGGCAAACTTTCCTGGAGGAGGCGATTTAAATAATGATCTCAACAATAGGACATATGTGCGGAACCGGAAGTGATATTTATTTCTTTCTGGGTGCGTGTTGAAAATATAGGCGGTGGCGGTGTCAACGTTCGGAAACCGTGGATAGAAGACCAGATTCGTTGGTTACGCTTCGGCTACCTGAGATTCAATCGACCATCCGGGAGCAGGATTTCGCCGGTTAGATAATCTGACGCGATTAACAAGGGCACCGCTTGAGGCCACCCGGACCGAGGCGACCATGTGCTCGCCTCGGTCGATCGCCCCCTGTCACACGAGGGGAATGTAGATATCGGTTTGCCACTGGTCCAGCGGCGTTTCCGGAAACACGCTGAGATAGTGGAAGAACAGTGGATGGTCCCGCAGTTCTTCTCCGCTTGCAGGAAGCCAGTCGCGATAGATCGGATAGATTGTCTCGCCGACGTGGTCAGTCGATCCAATATGCCGAACCACGGCGCATCGGCCGCCCGGAATGACGAGTTCGCGGATACCGTAGGCATTCGCTGCAATCGGCTCGTCAATCTCTCCGCAGATGTCGAAGCGGAATGCATCTCCAGGCGTCGTGTCCGGGTTATTGCGCGGAATACCAAACGTTCTGCTCGTCGCAATCGGGGATTGCCCACTTTGCTTGCGCCAGTCAATGAACTTGCGCACGCTCTCGTTGACGAGCCCAGTGGGTCCGCAGTGTTCGAGCGCGGCGACGCGAGTTTCAGAAAAATCGATAAATTGTACTTGCATGGTGAGTTTCCTCGAAAAATAAGGGACGACAAAAGTCGCGCTCCAGATTTCCCACGTCGGGTGCTGTCGAAACGAACTCGGCGACATGCCGAACGCACGCTTGAAAGCTCGACTGAACGCTTCGGGGCTGTCGAAGCCCGCGTCGAGTGCGGCATCGAGTACCGAACAGCCTTCACGTGAAGCCAGGCGGTGTGCGGCTTTACGCAAGCGCATCAGTTGCACGAAGCGCGCGACGGGCACTCCCACATAGGCAGCAAACTGCCGATGAAAATGGAACTTCGAGAAGTTCGCGACGCGACTTAGCGTTTCCACTGACAGGTCACCATCGATATTCATCTCGATGTAGGCGAGTACGGCATCGAAGCGCTTCGTGTAAGCGCGAGTGGCGTCAACGTGAGCTTGCATGGTCTGGATATCTGAATTGTGCGACTGACGTTATGGTCGCTGATGGCCGAACGTCGCGCCTAGCCGCGCTTGCTCAATATCCAGACGGCCTGTCCGAGAAGACTTCAGCGCATTGAGCCGGCCTTGCGCAGGTACGCAGCACGCGATCGCTCGGCTCTCAAGTCTCATTCTTTGCTGCCGATAATCCGTTCGGGGTGACTCCCGCAAAGTATGCATTGAACATGAGCGGCGAAGCCTGAGCCGTCGCAGAGTGGCACTGGCAATTAGAAGGCGAATTGAAAGGAATGGGGCCGGAGGCAGGTTCCGGGAGCATGGCCGCCCGCCCGGGCAATCGATGCCCGGCCGCGGAAAGTCAACGCGTAGGGAAGAGGTGAAATTCGTGATAAACGGTGAGGGCGCTAACGTACGGGGGCCGTCCGGCCGGATATCTGGTGTTCAGGTATCCGCGTGCCATACGCGCGAGACCTTTACTCATCCAACATTTCACGATTCACGGATTCTCTATGCTTATCAAGAATGTCGCAGTCAGTCTCCCTTCGAGGGTTGTTACGAACGAAGAAGTTGTCGATATGATCCGGTCCCACTCTACGGCTTTCGATGGCGACATCGACAGAACAGTGCGAACGATCAAGACACTGCTTGACCGGAGTGGCCTGGTCCGTCGACGTTGGTGCGACAGCCATGAGTCGCCCATCGATCACGTTGCGATGGCGACGCGCAAGGTGTTATCGGAAACATATTTGAGGCCGGAGCACATCGAACTGTTCATCTTCGTTGGCATCGGTCGAGGGTTCCTCGAGCCGGGCAACAGCCACATGATGGCGAGCACGCTTGGCTTTGGCAATGCCGAATGCTTCGATGTGGTCGATGCGTGTATGAGCTGGACTCGGGCCATGTCGATCGTCGACAGTCTCTTCAAGACCGGTCAGTATAAAAACGCGATGATCGTGAATGCCGAATTCAACATGCTCGCAGGGGGGCCGCTCTATCCTTCTAATTTCGCGCTCAAGCATCACGCCCAGGTCGAATACACCTTGCCGTCGTTTACGATAGGCGAAGCGGCGACTGCTACGCTGGTGGTTGCGAAGGAGCCGGATAACTTCAGCTTTGCGTTTCGCGGCAAGCCAGATGTCTCGGACCTGTGCACGATTCCGATTCCCGGCTACGAGGGGTATTGCCACCCCACGGACCGTATCGGCAAGAACGGCGAAATGCGGTTTACCTCGTTTGGCCACGAACTGCACAAGAACTCAGATGAACTTTCCGAAGTCTTCTCCAGACTGGCTGTTCCCAAGAAAGACATCGACATTGTTTTTACGCACGCCTCCTCAAAGGCCGCGTGGCACGGCTACGGCGTGAAGGCAGGCATCGACGATAAGATGTATCACATCTATCCGGATACCGGAAATCTCGTTTCCGCTTCGATTCCGGCCGCGATTTCAATGGCCAAGGAGACGGGGAAACTGAAGCGGGGAGACAGGGCGTTGTGCTGGGTCGGCAGCGCTGGCATGTCGTTCAACGTTAGCAGCTTCCTGTTCTGAGGCTCGGTATCAGTTTAATGAGAACGATATGAAAGGCATTGCAGGAGGCGTTCGCTATCTGATGCAGCGGGTTCGCGACGCGTACGGGTTGTCGGACCTTAGCGTGCTGGCGGTTGGCGTCATCGGGACAATCGGACATCCGCTGTACTGGTTGTGGTGGACGTACATTGACCCCCAACCCAATGAAAGCACGCTGATGCGGGTTATCGGCGCGCTCGCCTGCCTGTTGCTGCTGCTGCGCCGCTTCTGGCCCGCAGCAGCAGTGCCTTTCCTGCCGTGGTATTACTTCCTGACGGTAGCCTATACGCTGCCGTTCTTTTTCACCTACTACCTGATAACCGGCCACTATTCGATGATCTGGTCGATGGCGGAAGTCGGGATGATGTTCTTTCTGATAGCGATATTTCCGTCGTTCGTCGCGCTGGCTTTGAATCTCGCCCTTGGTGTTGGCCTCGCTATCTTCTGCGCGTGGATTCTCCATCCGGAGTCCCTTCATGTCGACGGCCATTTGTTGCTGTACACCTACCTGCCGGTTTTTGCATTCGGCATCAGCGCGGGCCTCACGTTCAGCTACAGCAACATGCGGGGGATCACGGCGCAGGCAAAGAACGGCGCACTGCGGGCGTTGGCCGGCACGATCGCGCATGAGATGAGGAATCCGCTCAGCCAGCTTAGGTACGTGCTGGATCGCGTCGAGGAGGCGCTGCCCGCGATGGCTGAGTCGAGGCCCGCGTCGGCGTTGCCGGTCGACGCGGTGGCTTCGCTTTCGCAGCACGTTGCGCACGGACAGCTGGCGATCGATCGCGGGCTGAGAATCATCGCGATGACGCTGGATGAAGTCAGCGCCAAGCCGATGCAATCGGACAATCTCAACTATGCGAGCGCGGCGGAGGCGACACGCAAGGCACTCGACGAGTACGGCTTCAGCGGCAGGAAAGAGCGTAGCCGCGTGAAACTGATGGTCCTCGAAGACTTTACCTTCAAGGTCGACGAGACCGTCTATCTGTTTACGTTGTTCAATCTGATCAAGAATGCGCTGCATCACATGGCGGCGCGTCCTACGGCGACGCTTACGCTGACTGTCGACCGGAACAAGGTTATCGTTCACGACACGGGGCCGGGCATCGCAGCCGAAATGATGGCCCATCTGTTCGAGCCTTTCCGTACACAAGGAAATTCTGCAGGCACAGGTTTGGGGCTAGCCTACTGCCAGCGTGCGATGCACTCATTCGGCGGCACAATCGAGTGCCGTTCGGAAACCGGCAAATTTACCCAGTTTACGCTTGAGTTTCCGGCTGTACCTGAAAGCGAAATCGCGGCTCACCGGCAGAAGCTTCTCGCGCGCGCCACAGAGTTCTTTAGCGGGAAGGCGATACTGCTCGTGGACGATGACGCGGTGATACGCGAGAAAGTCTGCCATGCACTTTCAGGGGTGAGCGCCCGGGTTGTAGAAGCGGAGAACGGTGAACGCGCGCTGGCGCTCCTTCGAGAGAGTTCCGCTTACGATCTCGTGCTGATGGACATCAATATGCCGGGTCTCGACGGCTATACGGCCACGGAGAAGATCCGTTCCGATGCCGACCTGGCTGGCGGGAACCTTCTTGTTGTCGGCTATACGGCCGAAGCTCACAACCTGGCGCGTGTGCTCGCGAAGGGTGCCGGCATGGACGCGACGATCAGCAAGTCCATACGCATGGTGGACCTGGTGAGTACGCTGCAGAAGCTCATGGAAAGCGGCGATCGGCATTTGCGCCACCCGCGCTTCGATGGATTCGCGGGCAAGACGATTCTCGTCGCGGACGACGATACCTACAGCAGGATGGTCGCGAAGAGCTATCTGGAGCGATGCGGCGCCAGCGTGGTGGAGGCGGAAAACGGGCAGGGTGTGCTGGCCCGCCTGCAGGGCGGAGGAAACGTCGACGCCATCGTGATGGACATGAACATGCCCGGCATGGGCGGTGTGGACACGGCAGCGTGGATTCGCGCCCGCGTGGATGAGTATGGCGAAATGCCGATTGTTGCCTTGACCGGCCAGTCCGATATGGCGGCAGTTAGAGCCTGTCTCGCAGCGGGCATGAACGAGGTGATGACCAAACCCGTTCAAGTCGGCGTGCTCTATGCCTGTCTCGCGCGACAGTTTGCGCACTCGCGTGTGGCGAGCGCACCGGAGATTCGGGAACGGCCGGCCGTGGCGGTTGCGCGGACTGCCGATCGGGTTGCGAATCGGGCAATGATCGCGGAGGACGACCTGCTCGATGAGGCGCATCTCGACGAACTGGCGTCGCTCGACATGCTAGATCAGACCTTCCTCAAGGGCATTGCGCAAATCCGGTCGCTGCTGGCGCAGCTTGCCAGCAGTGTGGAGGCCGGTGACATTCGGGCAGTGCATGCGGTGCTGCACCTTCTTTTAGGTATCAGCGGAAATATCGGCGCGAAAGCGCTGCACCTGTATGTGAAGCAGATCTATCCGCGGGTCCTCGATGGCCAATGGCCGGTCGAGACCGACTGGTTCGATGAGACCACCGCGTTGGGAAACCGCTCGGCCGACGCGTTGCATCGATACTTTGTGTCCGCGACAAGGCCAGTCGATCAACCGGGTGTATCGACCGAGGACTGAGGTTCGAGCGGCTTTTCCGCGCCAGTTGCTTTCGCGCGTTCGTTGCGGGTGCCAAAGCGCATGGTGACAGTCGTCCCGACGCCCACTGCGGAGTCGATTTCCAGACCGCCGCCAAAAGATCGCATGATGCGGTTGCAGAAGATCATGCCCATGCCGTGGCCACCTTCTTCGGCGTGGGTCGTGATGGGGTCCCGCAAGAGTCGCGCCTTTATTTCGGGCGCAATTCCCGGGCCGTTGTCCCGCACGCGAATCTCGGGTTCGAGATTGTCGAGCACTTCAATGTGCAACGCGGGGCGAGGTGTGTGGCTGAGCGCGCGCAGGGCGTTGGACAGCAACGAAGAGAGGACGAGCGTCACGCAATTGGGCATCGCACGCACGACGAAATCGTCCTGCACGTCTACCGTTATCCAGTCGCGCTGCGAGGCTGAGAACGGGTAAGTGTCGAGCAAGGTCGCAATCAGGCGCGTCGCTCGCACTTCCCGGGCTCCAGCGCGCGATAAAGACTGCGCGCTGCCGCTTTTATGCAAGCTCGCCCAGAAAGACGAGATCAATGTCATGCAGTACTGCGCATTGGCGAGCATGGATGTCGCCGCATCGGTGACTTTGCTCCGGGGAATCGAATCAACCTCGCCAGCGCCGCCGTTTTCGATGGTTTGTGCGATCAGCGCGATCGTCGCCAGAGGCGTGTTCAACTCGTGCGCGAGGAAGGCAAGCGTCTCGTCCATCGCCAGCAATTGATGCTGACGCGTTTCGCGCTCAGTCCAGTGCGCGATCGCCTCGCGCAGTGTCTCGCGTACCGTTTCTATTCGCAGCGGCTTTTCGAGGATGCGAAATACGCCGCCGGTATTCACCGTACGCAACAGCATGTCCTTGTCGGCGTAAGCGGTCACCAGAATCCGCACGATTCGGGGGTATCTTTGGGCGGCTTCACGTAGCAGTTGATCGCCATTGCTGACTGGCATGCGGAAGTCGGTAACCAGGACTGCGATGTCCGCTCCGTGCTCTTCGAGTATCTCGATGGCTTCGTCTGCGTTGCGCGCGAGATGAACAGGGTAGAGACCCTGGATGGCGCGCGCGAAGTGGACACGCGACATCTCGTCGTCGTCGACGAAAAGAATGGAGAACGGCGTATGCATGGCGCTTGTCATTGCTTTTTCAGCGTATCAACGGTGTGCGGACAACAATCCGAGCCAGGCGGCAGATTCACACCGACCGCACCTGGGCTGTTTGATCTTGCTGATTCGCTGCGGTATTGTGGGTTTTGGTTTTGGCAAGTCACGTGACGCCAGCATAGCATGCACCTGCGTGGACTTTTCGGTGTTGCTTGCTTGTGCCACGCAGCTTAGCTGATGACGTTTTCGCCAAGCGTTGCAAGCGAGGGCCGCGGTAGCGGGGCGCCGTCGGCGAGTACACGCGTGATGCTTTCGGCATCGAGCGGCTGACTGAAGCGGAATCCCTGCGCTTCCACGCAACCGAGAGCGAGCAAGAACTCCTGCTGCGCGAGCGTCTCCACACCTTCGGCGATGACGGATAAACCGAGCGTCTGCGCGAGCGTGACGATCGCCTTCACGATCGCCCCGGTGTCCGTTTCCCCGATGCCTTGCACGAATGCACGATCGATCTTGATGCGATCGACCGGCAGTGCGCGCAATTGACTGAGGCTCGAGTAGCCCATGCCGAAATCGTCGATTGCAATACTGATACCCGCGCGGCGGAATTCGTGAAGGCGGTGCGCGGCGATCTCCGGGTGCTTCATCAACGCAGTCTCGGTGACCTCGAGTTCGAGTTTGGTCGGATCGACGCCCGTCTCCTGCAGGATGGTCTGAAATGTCTCGACGATATCCGTGCGCTGCAACTGAAGCGGCGACAGATTGACCGATATGCGCACGGGCGCAAGACCCATGTGCCTCCAAAGTGCCGACTGACGGCAAGCTTCATGCAGCACCCACTCGCCGAGTATCGCGACAAATCCCGACGCTTCTGCAATCGAGACGAAATCGGCAGGGGAGACGTCGCCGTAAGTCTCATCGTGCCAACGCACAAGTGCTTCGACGCCAAGCACCTGGCCGTTGCGCATGTCGACCTGTGGCTGGTAGTGCACGCGCAGCGCATCTGCTTCGATCGCCTTCCTGAGACGTGCTGAAAGGATGAGCTTGGCGTCGGCGTTCTCGCGCATTTCAGGCCGAAAGCGTTCCCAGCAATTGCGGCCACGATTCTTGGCCGCGTACATCGCCATGTCCGCGCACGAGATCAGCGTTTCCACATTGCCGCCATCCGCTGGAAACATGCTGACGCCGACGCTGGCGCTCACCACGAGCTCATTTCCGCCGACGAGCGCTGGTTTCGCGATTGCCGCGAGCACAGCATCGGGAAGATCGAAGCGTGAGTCGTCCCGCCCGCCCGGAGCAACGATGATGAACTCGTCGCCGCCGTAGCGACCGAGAACGTCGCCCGGGCGGACACAGGCCCGTAGACGTCCGGCAACTTCGACGAGCAACTGGTCGCCAACGCTGTGCCCGAGCGCATCGTTGACGGTCTTGAACGTGTCCAGGTCGAGGAAAACGACATAGAGGGATTGGCCGTGCCGGGCGGGGTCATTGAGCAATGCCTGCAATCTTGCGCTGACCGCCGAACGATTTGCGAGCCCGGTCAGGCTGTCGCACTCGCTGAGTTCGCGCAAACGGCGCGAACGATCGAGAAGCCTGACTGACACGTCATGGGTCGTTTTGGCGAAAAGGAGGGGATAGATAAAGATGATGGGCAGCCAAACCGGCGCGATCCGTAGATCCAGCGGAGTGGCGGCGATACCGAAGGTTGCTGCGCCGGCAATAATGCCCGCAGCGCTCGCGCCCACCCCGGCGACGAAGACCGGCCAACCACCAACCGCCATGTTGTCGAGCGCAAACATCAACAGGATGACGACGGTTGCGACCGGCTCAAAATGAACGGCGGCGGTCAGCCAGCCGCCGAATGCCGAATCGAAGAGCAAGTTCCATCGCTCTCTGCGCAGCGCATCGTCAGTGACAGTGCGTACGCGCAAGTAAGCGAGATGCGGCCAGATGAGACAGATGGCAAGAACGCCGAAGAAGAGCAACGCCGGCGCGTGCTGCACGTGCAGCAAGGAGAGCACCGGTATGGAGCCGATCGCATAGCCGAGGACCCGCAGCACGTAAATGCGGCGCAAAAGGCCGGCGGTCCAGAACTTGTCGCCCTTGGCGGACGTGAGCACGAGGTCTCCCCGATCAATTTATGCGATTTAGCGAGAGTAGACCAGTTCGGCTATTCGCGCGAGCCCCCGTGGAGCTTGCTACGCCCGGTATCCCGTAGAGATGATGTGCAGTTCAAACAAGAAAGCAGCCAAGGCCACAAGCATCGGGAGCGAGATCAAAATGCGTACTGGCCAGTAGCGCGCTGGTAACGCTCCACTCAGTGTTCGATACGCCTTCAGCGCCAGATAAAAAGCTAAGGGCGGCAGAATGAATATCGTGATGCCCAAGAAAAGGAAAGGCACCGAAACCAGGGATATGAAGATGGAGGCCGCGTTGAAGGTTGATCAGCCCGCCTCCAGGAATGGAAATGCGCAACGCATAAACCGATGGCTCGCGCGATACCCTCCTTAAAATCGTCACTGTCGTGCCGTATTGATTTTGATATGATTGCGCGATTATCAGGCTGGATTATCGGCACTTCTCGAATGCAGCCCCGTTGATCGCTGGGCGAAGCGCCCGGCGCCGATACGGCATGATTCCAGTTGACTGCCCGCACTTGCCGGGCGCAATCGGGGAGCCTGCGCTACAAGAGCGCAAGCCGTTGGGGATCGGTGATGGACACGGCCAAGGCAGACTACATCGGGATACGGCGCGGGGAGTGCCAATTCCTGCCGCAGATCACGCATGAAAAGACACGCGGTGAGCGCCGCTATGAAGTCGTTAATGTTTTGAAGTCTGCGCGTATTCGGATTTACGATCAGAGCGGGGGATTAGGGAACAGACGCGAAGCCCGACGTTCCGACTCCGAATAACGTCCAAGTTTCAATTACCCAACGCCTCCCGACCCGCATATTGCAAATCGTGCGACGCGCGCTTACGAATGAATCATGCAGAATCGAAAATCTGCCTTACTCAACCATAGTCTGTACTTGCGTCTGATACAGATCGCGATGCTGTATGCGATACCCGTCATTGCCTATGCTGATTGCATAGACGACGCGGCATCGTTTCAGCACGTGAACGTGGGTCTCATGCGTGCTATTGCCCAGGTCGAGTCGGGAACGCAAACGCACGCTATCAACCGCAACAGCGATGGCACGGTCGATATCGGCCTCATGCAGATCAACAGTTCGTGGCTGCCTCGGCTCGCTCGCGAAGGCATTTCGGAGCAGAGTCTGTTCGATCCGTGTACCAATGCATATGTGGGCGCATGGATCCTCTCGGAGAATATCCGGCAGTACGGCCCTACGTGGAGCGCGATTGGCGCCTATAACGCATCGTCGCCCGACAAGCGGCTCGCGTATGCCCGCAAGGTGTACGCTACCGCGCAATCCATAGCCAGCTCGCCGGACTCGCCCATGCCCATCCTTCCGCCGTCATATGTTCCGCCCGAGACCTATAACCCGTTCGCGAGTCTGCAGGTCAACCAGGTCAAGATGAGCGCGCCTCGTGGCGCGCAAGCCGCGCCCGCTTCGGCGACAGCGGCGCCTGCCATTGCGTCGGCCACGCCCGGCACCTATAACTTCGGCTGGACTATAACCGGCGCGGACGCGGCAAAACCCGTGCAGGTATTCGACGATGGGGCAAAAATCTACGTCCAGTTCGGCGACTTGAAGCGCGTGCCGGCCATCTTCGCGGATACGCCGCGCGGACGCGTCGTGCTGCGCTGGGAAGCGCAACCGCCCTATGCGATCGTCTCGTCGCCGGAGCGCCGGCTGATCTTCCAGATCGGTTCAGCGGAAGCTGTCGCGCAAAAGGCAGCCGCTGGCACAACAGCCGGAACTTCAATTGCGCAAGCGCCGGGCACTGGGGCATCGGAAGCGGGAGGGAATTCTGCTTCGAAGCCTGCCGCCGCGCGCGGGGCATCCGGCGTATCGACGGATGCGCTCTGGTACGTAACAACGCCGGCAGCCGGTAAAGCGCCCGCCGCGTCCGTGCCTGCGCTTCAGGCCACCGTGGAGGCAGTTCATGAGTCGCCGGTGAGTACACCGCAGGCGGAACAGGCGGCAGGCACCAGCGGCGGTCGGGCACCCGCGACACAAGCGGACTCAGCGACGAGCGCCCTGTGGTACGTCACGAAATGAACGCCCTGCGCGCGACGGAAATATGTGCGGCAACTACCCGGCTCGACGAAGTTCAGTTAAGTAGTGAGCCTGCTGAAAGTCATGTCAGGTGGATATGGGGAGATGTGCGCTCACAGCGAGATCAGCGAGACTGCGATGGAATCCGCACCGACACGCGCAAGCCGCGTTGCGTATGCGTGTCGGTGGGCGCGAGACTCACTTTGGCACCCATCCGTTGGGCAATCGTCAGGACGATTGCCAGTCCGAGCCCTGAGCCGATCTGCTCGTTACCCGGGATTCGATAAAACGGATCGAACACACGAGCACGCTCGTGCGGCGAGATGCCCGGGCCGTTGTCGGTAACGGTCAACAGCGCCTGACTTCCTGTCTCCCGGACGGCCAGATTGACCCGTCCGCCGTCTGGCGTGTAGCGAATCGCGTTGTCGACGAGATTCTTGATCAGCGTCGTCAGCTCAATGCTGTCGACGCTCACTCGCACATCCGGCCCGTCTTCGACGCCGATATCAATATGCTTCGCTTCAGCAAGTGGCATCAGATCTTCGAGCACACGCCGCCACGTCGCGTGGATCGACACCGGTTCCATGGGCCGCGCTGGCTTCCCCTGTATCCGTGCGAGTGCGAGCAACTGCTCGATCAGCTTGCGGCTGCGCTCAAGGCCGCCGCGCAGCGTGGTCAGGCGCGTGCGTGCGTCGACCGGTAGATCCGTCTCGCCGAGCCGCTCCGCCTGCAGCGACATCGCCGTGAGTGGTGAGCGAAGCTCGTGCGCCGCGTCGGCGACGAAGCGGCGCTGCGCATCGACCGACTGCGCCACACGTACGAGCATCCGGTTGATCGCGACGACGAACGGCCGCACCTCGACCGGCAGGTGATCGGTCTGGACGGGCCGCAGGTCGTGCTCGCTGCGCGCGTCGATTTCGGCCGACAGCGACGCGACCGGCCGCAACATCTTGCGTACGAGATCGGCGACGACCAGCAGCAGAATCGGCAGCAGGATGATTAGCGGCATCGCTGTCCGCCATGCGCCTTCGCGCGCGGTGTCATCTCGCACGCCCGCATCCTGGGCGACTGCGATGCGCTCGCCGTTCGCGAGCGTGTGAATCAGCACGCGCAGCGTCTGTCCGTCCGCATCGAGCGTATGGAAACCGTCAGGCAGCGTCGCTGCACCGGCGAGTCGCCGATCGCCGGCAGAAACCGGCGCCCCGTCGCGGTTCAGCGGTTCGACGATCACACGCGGTACTTCGTCGCTTTCAGGCGTGTGTGTGGCGCTTCCGGTCGGCGAAACAGCCATCGGCGCGCTCTGACGATCGAGCAGCGTCGCAATCTGACGCAGCACGTCGTCCTGGAACTCATGTGCTTCGACGTACGCCGACGAGAACGAAAAGGCCGCCGCCGCGGTCGCGACGACCAGGATCGCGACCGAGAGCGCGACTGACAGGCGGAGCTGGATCGATTCTTTCAGCCGTTTCTTGACACCATCCATCCGACACCTCTGACGTTCTTGATCACAGTACTGCCGAGCTTGCGGCGCAGCGAGTGGATCAGGACTTCGACTGCGTTGCTTTCGACTTCCTCACCCCAGCCGTAGATGCGGTCCTCGAGTTCGCTGCGCGACAGAATCGCGCCGGGGCGTACGAGCAGCGTGCGCAGCAACGAGAACTCGCGGTTCGACAACTGTATCGGCGTGCACTCGCCGACCGTGACTTCGCGCGTCGCCGGGTCAAGCGACACGATGCCGTTGCTCAGCACGGGCGCGGCGGAGCCGACTTGACGCCGGATTGCCACGCGAATCCGCGCGAGCAGTTCGGCCATTTCGAACGGTTTGAGAATGTAATCGTCGGCGCCGCCGTCGAGCCCGCGCAGGCGGTCGTCGAGGCCGTCGCGCGCGGTGATGATGATGACCGGTACCGCGCTGCCCTTCGCGCGGATTCCGGCCAGCACGTCGAGGCCGTCCCGGCCGGGCAGGCCGAGGTCGAGCAGGATCAGGTCATAGCGCTGCGCGGCGAACGCGGTCAGCGCGAGCGCGCCGTCCGTGACGCGATCCGCCGCGTACGACGCGTCCTTCAGCGCAGCCTGGACAGCTTCGCCAATCATCGGGTCGTCTTCGACAAGCAGTATTCGCATACCTCCACTCCAGGAGCGATAACCGGAATCAGCGTCTGCGACTTCCGCACGCGCGTCACGAGGTCTTGCCGGCGAGCCTGTCGAACGTGTGCAGGAGGTCGTTCATCGCGGCAGTGCAGTCGCTCTGCTTCGGATGGTCGGTGCGCAACGCTTCGAGCGCGCGGTCAATCACCTTGTCGAGCACATGCCAGTCGTCGGCCGCGCGTGGTTTCAGGCCAGCTTCGGCTTCGTCCCACGCGACCTCGAGATCCTTGATGCGTGTCTTGCCGCCAGGCAGGTCGCCCCTGGCAACGAAAGCGGACACGTCGGCCGCAATCCTGCGGAACTGAGAGAGGTCGCCGAGCTTCGACGCGCTCGCGGGCGAACCGCCCTGTGCGGCGGCGGAGGCGGGCGCCGTGGTCGATGCGGCAGCGCTGCCGATCTGTTTGGAGCAACCGGCGGCAAGGCCGAGCGCAGCGCACACGGAAACGGCAACGAGCAGACGCGAAAGCGTGGTTGGATAACGCATGAAAAATCCTCGATTCGATAGTGAAAGAAACGTGACGGTCAGTCGGCGCTCTCGACGCGCGCGCGGCTACTGGCGCCGATCTGCGCGAC
Source organism: Paraburkholderia guartelaensis (assembly GCF_004353905.1). Lineage (GTDB taxonomy): Bacteria > Pseudomonadota > Gammaproteobacteria > Burkholderiales > Burkholderiaceae > Paraburkholderia > Paraburkholderia guartelaensis. Next base: position 24,818 of record NZ_SMOD01000017.1, read on the forward strand.
GGCGACGAGCACGACGATCACAGTGAGGAACAGCAGGCTCGTCGAAGCGGCCCCCATGCCGAACCCGCCGTAGTTGCGCGACTGCGTGAGCAGGTCGCCGAGCGAGGCTCCGAACGGTCGCGTCAGGATGTACGCGATCCAGAACGTGAGAACCGCGTTCGCGCCGATTCTCCATGCTGTGTAGACCGCAGCCAGCAGGATGCCGAACGACATCGCGCCGAGCGAGAAGCCGAGACCCAGCGCTTCGGTCGCGAGATCGCCGGCGGCCGTGCCGAGCGCGAACGTGCAGAGGATTGCGGCCCAGTAGAACCCTTCGCGACGCGGCGTGTCGATCGCGTCGATAGCCAGGGTGCCCTCGACGCGATACCAGATCGCGAAGAATGCCGCGAGCACAATGGCGAATACGCCCGTGCTGATGTAGAGGCTGACACCGAGGCCGTCGGTGAGCAGATCGGTGATCTGCGTGCCGACGACGCTCACGAGCACGACCGTAAGCCAGTAGATCCACGGTGTGTACTTGCGCGTGCGCATCTGCAGGATGAGCGCGATCGCAAGCAGAGACGTCATCAGCGCGCGCGTTGCGCCTTGTCCCCATCCCGCGTTGACCGCGAGAAAGTCGGCGCCAGTCTCGCCGACCGTGGTCGACATGATCTTGATGATCCAGAACGCGAGAGTGATCGCGGGAACCTTGTTGAGCCAGCGAGTAGCCGGTCGATCGGATGTGTAAGTCATACGGCGACTCCTCGGAAATCGGGTGACAGGCCTGTAGTCTGACCGCTCAGACTTAGCAGATCCTTAGCCGGGTTCGAGATGCCGCCTTTGAACGTTCACCGCGATCCGATCAGGGGATGCGCCATAGCGCATGCTCTGGCGACCGCAATCGCCAATGGTTCAGGGAGTTTGATCCGCCGGAACCAGCCTCATCGCCTTACCACCTAGTTTCGGGGCGAGCTTCTGCTGGACCGCGACTACCGCCGGAAGCGGGCGCCATGCCACGGTCATGCTATCGACAAGTCCCGCATCGTTTAGATGCATGTGATCCATGCCGTCGATCACGCTGTCACCGAGTCTGATCGTGAAGACGGCAACAAAGTCAGCCCCGTCGCGCAGGAGGAGCTTCGGCTCGAAGGCGTCCACAATGCCAAGAAGTTGGGTCAGGACATTCACCACGCTCTCGATCCCTTCGAAGGGAGCGGGAGCGATTGGGCTGCGCAGGACGACGTTATCCGCCATGTGGGCCTTGGTCCCTTCGACGTCGCGTCTGCCCATGGCTTTGAGGTAAGCGTCAAGATGTTCAGTGGTGGCCATAACGATTCTCTCCTGATAGAACTGGCGCGCCGGCTAGGCGCGTTCGGTTGCCGAAACGCTGGCGCATGGGACGCTCGCTCACTCCACATAGGCGCGCCAGCACTTGAAGAAGCGCGACCGGTATCCCCCACGGGGGTAAGCCGCCTTTCAAGTCCATCGTAATGCCATTGACTCAGCGTCATTAACGGGGGTAGCGTTCACATCAGCCATGACAAAAATGTCACTAGTGAAATATCCGGGAGCCGATTGTGGAGAGTTTGAGCATGCTGGGAGGGCTAGAGGTCTTTGTCCAGACTGCGCGGACACGGAGCTTTGCCGAAGCGGGGCGAGATCTCGGCGTCTCAGCGTCAGCCGTCAGCAAAAGCATTTCCCGACTTGAAGAGCGCGTTGGCGTGCGGCTCTTTCAACGCAGCACGAGGAGCGTCCGACTTACGTCCGAAGGCGAGGTGTTCCTGGAAAGGTGCAGACGAATCATCGGGGAAGTTCAGGCCGCGGAAGATGAACTCAGCGCGATGGCACAACACCCGCGAGGGAGGCTAAGGGTCGGGCTGGCACTTTCGGCGGGGCTACCACTGCCCGTGCTTTCAGCGTTCATGGAGCGCCATCCCGAGATTGAACTCGATCTTGATTTCACTGATCGACTGGTCGATGTAATCGACGAAGGTTTTGACGTAGTTATTCGTGGGAGCGCACTTCGAGATTCGCGCCTGGTATCTCGCCCACTGGGTTCCTGGCGCGCCTGTCTGGTGGCCGCGCCGGCGTACCTGGAAAGAAACGGGACTCCTGCGAAACCGGATGATCTTTTGAATCATGCATGTCTGCACTATCGCTGGACACCTACTGGAAAACTGTATCAATGGCCGCTGCGGCATTCAACATTCACAGCAGCAGGCTCGTCGCTGCCTTTGACGATGGTGTGCAACAGCCTGGACGTCATGCTTTATTTGGCGCTGGCGGGGCGCGGGATCACATGTGTGCCGGACTTCTCTGTCAAGAACGCGATCGCAGATGGACGCCTGAAAACCGTTCTTGACAACTACGTGGCGGACTCCAACTCTATTCACGTGGTGTGGCCCAGCAATCGAAAAATGACGCCAAAGGTGCGCGTCTTCGTGGATTTTGTGCGCGCCAATTTTGGCAAGCATCTGGTCACTGAAACGGATGACCGGAAACGAAAAAGGGTTCGGTCGGACGCCTGAATACTTCTCGCCTCACGGGAGCGGTGCTCGATAGACGAACGCGACGCGGTGACCTACCGTCGTTCGTCAAGACTTCACGTCAACGGCGGCGTCCAGGGTGAACCGGCCGTCCATGCCGTGATCGAGACCGACGGCAGGTTGGCCGAAGCCCGCGACCTGCCTACGTCTCCTCGCTACCTCGGACCAGCGATTGCCCGACTCTGGACCTGGTTGCTGCTAAGGGCTGAAGTGGCCGACTCGCTCGGTACTGAAAGAGTTGACGATGAAATCGACAAAGACACGTGTCTTGGCCGAAATGAGCGTCCGTGACGCGTAGTAGAGTGAAATTGCGCCGACATCGGCGTACCAGTCCGGCAGCAGCCGAATGAGATCTCCGCGCTCCAGATCGGGCAGCACATCGAACAGTGCGATCAACGACACCCCCAAGCCGAGACGCGTGGCCTCGCGCATCGCGGCCGGATCATTCACAATAATGGTTTCGGTGAGCGTTCCCGCCATCTCGCTACCGTTGGCAGTCCGTAGCATCCAGTGACGAATCCTCCCCGTGCGCGGCGAGCGCATGACGATGCCGTTGTAGGCCGCGAGTCCTGAGGGATCGGTCGGTAGCGATCGGCTGGACATGTAGGCCGGAGAGGCCACGGCAACGCCATGCACCGGAGCGAGCGTGCGCGCTACGAGACCGGGCGCGAGATCGAAGCCACCGCCGATGGCAGCGTCGTAGTTCTCGGCGATCAGATCCACTGGCCGGTTTTCGAAGTGCCACTCCGGGCGGATTCGCGGGTACTTCGCCAGAAAGGCCGGCAATAAGGGCAGGACTTGCGTGATGCCAAATGTCGGGGGCATGCTGACTTTCAGGACACCCGCCGGCTCGCTGCTTTGCGCTGCCGCTTCGGCAATGGCGGCCTGGAGTGCGTCGAGATTGCCGCCGATCGACATCAGGAACCGTTCGCCGGCTTCCGTGAGCGCGAGTTTGCGGGTCGATCGTTGAAAGAGCCGTACTCCGAGATTGCGTTCGAGCATCGCCACGTTTCGGCTGACCGCGGCCGCAGTCAATCCCAGCCTGCGCCCAGCTTCCGCAAAACTGCCGCCTTCAGCGGCTCTCACGAACGATTCGAGGTTCGCCAGAGTTTCCATATACAGCGTTGATCCTCAACGTTTGCTTGAAGCCAGAACAAGACAATACCCCCTAATCTCGATGCAATAAAGTGCCTAATCTCACTCCCGACGACCTCAACCAGGAGTGAAATTAATGAAAGCTATTGTTCTTACCCGCTTCGGCGAGCCGGAAAAAGTTCTTGAACTGAAGACGCTGCCTGATCCGACGCCACCCGGGCCTGGCGAAGTCGTGGTTCGCGTGACCAAGCGTCAGCTTCATCCCGGCAATCTCGCGATGGTCCGAGGCAAGTTCAATATCCCGCTGCCGGAAGACGGATTCCTGATCCCGGGTGGTGATGGTATGGGCATCGTCGAGGCCGTAGGCGAAGGCGTGAATTCCGCCAGTGTGAAGCCGGGCACGCGCGTGATCTTCAATCCGAGCCCGGGCGCCTGGGCAGAGCGTCTCAAGGCGCGCGCCGAGCTTGTGACACCCATCCCGGATGATTTGCCCGATGCTATCGCTGCCCAGATGCTCCCTAACGCTGTGATTGCGCTCATGCTGCTGAGGGCAGCACAACGCGCAGTACCGGACGCCGGTCGTGAGATACCGATTCTTTTGAATGCGGCGGGCTCTTCGGTAGCACGCTTTCTGACGATTGCGGCCCGCAGCCGCGGGTTGAACGTGGTGGGCACGGTTCGAAGCAGTATTGGGGCGGAAATCCTCTCAGCAAGGTTCCCGGATTTGCCGGTGATTTCGACGGCCGATCCGGACTGGCTCGACCAGGTTCGCCGTGCCACGGGAGGGCGGCCGCTTCAGGTCATCATGGATCCGGTGGGCGGAGCGATGGTGAGCGATCTGGTTTCGCTGCTCGGCGACGGCGGAGCCCTGTTGTTTTACGGCGGGATGTCCCCGGAACCCATCACATTCCCGTCTGGCGGGCTGGCGCATCACGAGATCATGTTCAATGGCGTGTCGTCTTCGCGCTGGGTGCAGACCACGTCGGCCGAACAGCGTCGTGAGGATGTGGCCGAGGCCATCGGGATCGGCCGCACCGCGCCCGAGCAGTTCGAGGTGGCGGCCGATTACGATCTGGCCCGCTTCGCCGATGCGATCGAGCATCTTGAGCGTGCATATCGCAACGGAGCAATCCTTCTCAGCTCGGATTCGTAACGTCCCCGGCCGAAGCAGGCGTCTCACAGGAACGTGACACGTCGCTTCTTCCGGTACCCCGATCCAGCCGCTAGAGATTTGAATCATGCAATGTACGGGGCACATAATCGATACGTCGATCAACTGATGATGATGGATACGTGCGGCCAGACTTTCGCTCGACAGGACCACAGGTGGAGGCGAAAAAGACGCAAGAGTAGAATGAGTCTCCTGCAACTGAAGTCAGGTCAGCAGAATGAACCTCGCGCGAATCGACCTCAACCTATTGCGGGTATTCGATGCGGTATTTGAAGATCGCAATCTAATTCGCGCAGGGAAGCGGCTGAACCTTAGTCACTCAGCTATCAGTCACGCGCTTGGAAGATTACGAGACGTGCTGGAGGACGATCTCTTCATCCGGACAGCGAAGGGAATGGAACCTACGGCACGGTCCGTAGCAATGGCGGCGGGCATTCGCCACGCGTTACTCCAGATTCAGGGCGCGTTGGGCGACGAGCCCTTCGTAGCGCATCTGGCCACCCGCGAATTCGTTCTGGCAGCGAATGATTACATCACAATAGTTCTGCTAAGCCAGTTGAGCCGGAAACTGTTCGTCGAAAGTCCACTCGTCAATCTGGTGGTGCGACCTTCCACGCGGCTTGATCTGGCGGGTCAGCTCGATATCGGTCGAATCGATATTGCCATAGGGACCTTTGCGGACGTTCCCCCGCGATTCCAGTCGATGCCGATATGGAAGCAAACAGAATCGATACTTGTTCATAGAAGTCATCCGATAGGCGGTAACCGCGCAGTGACGGAGGAGGATCTTCTAACGTTTCCGCTGGTCGTGACGTCCCTCGGTGGATCCGAAGAGGGCGCCGTGGACGGGTTCATCGTTGAGCGAGGTCTCGCGCGGCAATCTGAAATGTTTGACCGTCAGGCGTTGGAGCAGGCATATGGCGGGGGATCGCGTTCGCCACGGTTACGAGTTTGCGTCGCGCATTCGCTTGCCATTCCTGCATTGCTGCGCAATAGCGAAATGCTCGCGCTGATGCCGTCTCCCCTTGCGAGTGAATTCGAGAAACTGGGGGAGTTCCGTGCGTTTCAAACGCCTTATCCCACTCGTGGCGCCTCCGTCGTGGCCGTTTGGCACAGCCGGAACGAACACGATCCCGCACTTAAGTGGCTAAGAGCACAAATTCTTGATGTGGCAGAACACATCAAAAGTTAATGTCACTTGTGCGTCGTTCGTCGATGGGCCGAACGAATAGGCGTTCACTGTTCAAACTTCAAGTGAAGTTATCAATCGGCGGGGGTCCGCCTCCGCGTCGAATGCTGTAAACCCCTTCGCCATTTTTTCGCGCGCTCGAAAGCGCGGCGTGTCGAACACCAGACGGGCAGCACGACGCACGCTCTCTGGGTCTGCCCGGCTCGGGTCCAGATCGACACCGACGCCGGACAATTGTCGTCACGAGCATGATCACATCAGATTCGTTGGCGAGCCCAATTAGGGCCGGTCCAACCAACTGGCCGGAATCGCGTTCAATCGGTTATTGCACAAATTTCAATTCGAACGACAAGAAGACTATGAGAACATTCCCTTCGATAGTCGATTGATCGTATGCCGAAGTGATTATCGGCGTTTCGCTCCGCTGATGACGCTATGGGTGCTTGATGAGCAGGTCTCCGCCTGCACGCACGCAAATCCAATTGAAGACGAGCGCTCAAATCCTGAAGCATTTCGTGGCTATGCGCCGCTATCACCGCATAGCCGGCGAACGTTGTCTCCATTGTCTTCCAGGCAAGTGGCGACTGTTCGCCGATTCGGAACCTTCATGGGTTCCCCTACCGCGATGGGAACACCGCGAACACGGAAAGACACATGCACAGCAAGTCCGCCTCATTTCGTCACTCGCTCTGCCGCAAGCGTCACATCGAAATAATGGCCTTGTGGCGCGCCGGGGCAAAGTGTCAAACGTGGCCAACGTGCCCTGCAGACGTGTGGAGTTGCATCAAATGAGCAGTACAGACTTACCCAACATGCTCCCTGCGATGCTCCCGCGTCTCTGGGCATTTGCGCTACGCCTCACTCGCGACAGGCATGACGCTGAGGATCTGGTTCAACGCGCGTGTGTCCGGGCGTTGGAGCGCGTGGATCAACTTCAGCCGGAAACTGCGCCGCTGAGCTGGATGTTTTCGATCGTCCACACGACCTGGATCAACGAACTGCAGGCCCGCAATGTACGCGATCGATCCAGCGCTGAATGGGATGAGAGTCGTATCCAGAACGTTCCTGACCAATCGGTAAGGACACCAGAGGAGGTGCTAATGAGCAGGCAGATTATCGGGGCGGTGATGCGACTGCCGGAGGCGCAACGCGCAGTGATGCTGCTGATTGCCCTTGAGGGCATGAGTTACGCAGAAACGGCCGAGATTCTCAACGTGCCGATTGGAACGGTGATGAGCCGGCTGTCGCGGGCACGGCAGACAATTGGTGAGGGCTTCACGAGTGGCCGGTAAAATCGCGGCCACGGAAATCTTTTCTGGCGATGAATGTACTGAGACTTCCCGACAGAGTATTTCGCGTGGCCGCGGCCTCCTTGATTAAAGCGGCTTGCCTTCGCTCGTCTTCCACTCTGGCATGAGCGTATTGGCAGGCAAAGCAGGATTGAGGACTTTTCGCGCAACCTCAACACCCGCTACTGGCAAGCCGACGCGATCCAGCAGGCCAACCTGAACCAGCACCGAGGCCTGATCCCAATAGATATGTTCCCTGGCGAGACGTCCCTCTTCGAAGCGCGCGATGATCACAGCAGCGACCTCGATGCGTTTTCCAGTTGGAGGAACGCCGGGCAGAAAGTAGTCCATCTCGGACGAATGTGTGAAGGTGATCACCATCTCGTCAACGATCTGGTCTTCGCCGATCGTCCGGCTGACGGGGATAATCTCCATATCGGCTGGATTCACATTGAGGAAGTGATACTTGTAGAATCGGCGCAGTTCCGCGGAACCGTCACCACCCGTCAACGTTGGAACATGATTGACGTAAGGTGTGTCCGTCATGACGGACATTGCTGAATCCAGGTCGTGCGCCACCATCTCACTTTGAACATGGTGTTCCCAATTAGCTACTCGAGGATCTGCTTTCAATTTTCATCCTTTGACAAATGCGTAGTCGAACGCAGCTTCTTTCGCGACGGCCGGTGATACGTCCTTTTGTATCGCCAACACATCTGGAAGAGGCTACATCTTGGATAACAGTCGGATTTGCAGACTTATTCCGGTGGCGCGCCATTGGCGAACCCCGCGCTTCTGTGATGAAAGTTATTGAATACGGAGCGGGAACTAACACTGGACATCGAAGCGAACCAGGTGCTCGGAGAGCATTTCACACAATGCGACTCGCTGGCCGTCCGGTTCCAACATCGTGCAGGAACCGTTCGAGAATGCGATCGAAATCGTCCAGCGCTTCCCAGAACGAGGCGTGTCCAAGGGCCGCCATGCGATGACAACGTCCCTCCCACAAATTTCCATAGGCGACGGAGTCGACATGGTCGAGATCGATCATTCGATCTTCTGCACCATTCACGACTGCGAGAGGAACCGGGGATCTCTTTACGGCCAGTTCAATTGATGCGTAACAGTAACGACAGTAAAAACCTCGTCTGCCGGGATGACGGCGCCTGTCGTAACGTCGGAGTCGGTCAGGTGCAGCACAGCGCCGACGATTTTCTGAGTGGTATTGACGTTGGCGGCTGCCACAGCGTTGACCTTCACGTTGTGCGTGTCGAGCTCGGTGGCGAGTGAGCGTGTGGCATGATGAATCCCGCCCGATATTAGCGACGGAATGAAAGCTGGCATGTTGCCTTCCGGCCGTACGCTGACGTTTGCGGTAATAGTGACGATATGGCCTTGCCTGTTTGCGGCCATATGCTTCGCAGCCTGCTGAGAAGGGAAGATGAATCCCCGCAGACTCGTATCGACCATGTTTTCGATGTCTTCGGCCGTATAGTCCATCAACTGTTTGGTGACGAAGACACTGGCGTTGTTGATCAGAATATCGACCTTGCCGAAGCGCTCGATCGCCCCGTCGATCAATGCCCTGGCGATCGCTGGTTTAGCGATGTCACCTGCCATAAAGGAAACGCGATCCGGATTGCCTAGCCTCGCTGCCACGCGCGAGCGCTCGGGCGTGTATGCAATGCCCACGACGTTATAGCCGCGCTTGAGATAGGCATCTGCAACTGCGAGGCCGATACCGTTTGATATGCCCGTGACGATCACGGTTTTATTCCCGATGCTCATTCATTCCTCGCCGAAATAGTGTCAAGGGAAAGGAATCTATGCGACTTCATCGCGCGTTTGCGCGACGGTTCTATCCCGCTCAACGCATTGGATTCGTGGAATTCGTTAAGGATTACGCACTTAAAAGAACAGTTGTTCACGCCGCTTATTCCAGTAGCAATGTTGTACGCAACCGTTGGTCACGTCCGGCAACAGGTATCGGTGTACAGACAATTCATCAACGCTCGATCTAAGCTTTCGCGCCTGGAATAGTTCGAGGGGTCGACTGTTTTGTGAATCAGGACACGGAGGAAGCCACCTCGTCGGCGAACACCCGCGCGGTGACCAGCTCGGTAGTAGAGGAGTCTTTTACACATTCAAGGGACAGACATGATTTCGGCAGTTATGGAACGAATCACCGAAGACGACGTGAAATTCGTCGATCTCCGCTTTACAGACACACGCGGCAAGGAGCAACACGTTACGGTGCCGGTTTCGGCATTCGACGAGGAGAAGTTCAGGAGCGGCCATGCGTTCGACGGTTCGTCGATCGCCGGCTGGAAGGGCATCGAAGCCTCGGACATGCTGCTCGTGCCGGATCCGAACACGGCCTTCATCGACCCGTTCTACGAAGAGTCGACGCTCGTGCTGACCTGCGACGTGGTCGAGCCGGCCGACGGCAAGGGCTACGAGCGCGACCCGCGCTCGCTCGCCAGGCGCGCTGAAGCCTACCTGAAGAGCACGGGTCTGGGCGACACCGCCTTCTTCGGTCCGGAGCCGGAATTCTTCATTTTCGATTCGGTCCAGTGGAACACGGATCAGTCGGGCTGCTTCGTGAAGATCGGCTCGGATGAAGCACCGTGGTCGTCGGGCCGCGAAATCGAAGGCGGCAACACGGGTCACCGTCCGGGCACGAAGGGCGGCTACTTTCCGGTCGCGCCGGTCGACACGTTCCAGGACATCCGCTCGGAAATGTGTCTGCTGCTCGAGCAGATCGGCATTCCGGTCGAAGTGCACCACCACGAAGTGGCGGGCCAGGGCCAGAACGAAATCGGCACGAAGTTCTCGACGCTGGTTCAGCGCGCAGACTGGACGCAGCAACTGAAGTACATCGTCCACAACGTGGCGCACACGTACGGCAAGACGGCGACGTTCATGCCGAAGCCGGTCGTCGGCGACAACGGTTCGGGCATGCACGTTCACCAGTCGATCTGGAAGGACGGCCAGAACCTGTTCGCGGGTAACGGCTACGCAGGCCTGTCGGAATTCGCGCTGTTCTACATCGGCGGCATCATCAAGCACGCTCGCGCGCTGAACGCCATCACGAACCCGGGTACGAACTCGTACAAGCGTCTCGTTCCGCACTTCGAAGCGCCGGTCAAGCTCGCTTACTCGGCACGCAACCGTTCGGCATCGATCCGTATTCCGCACGTGTCGAACCCGAAGGGCCGCCGTATCGAAACGCGCTTCCCGGATCCGCTCGCCAACCCGTACCTGTGCTTCTCGGCACTGATGATGGCGGGTCTCGACGGCGTGCAGAACAAGATCCACCCGGGCGAAGCCGCCGACAAGAACCTGTACGACCTGCCGCCGGAAGAGGATGCAAAGATCCCGACCGTTTGCGCCGGCCTCGACCAGGCTCTCGAAGCGCTCGACAAGGATCGCGAGTTCCTGACGCGCGGTGGTGTGTTCACCGACGGCATGATCGACGCGTACCTCGCGCTGAAGGAAAGCGAACTGCAGCGCGTGCGTATGACCACGCACCCGGTCGAGTTCGAACTGTACTACTCGCTCTAACGCATCTAGCAGGCGATCAGGTAACACGAATTCTGTTTAATCAATATCGCACACCATGGTAATAAATTAGTGTTCCTAATGTATGCAATGCATCAAATGACCGCATAACCAATTCATTGACCACGCCACGGCGTTGCGTCAACGAGAACGGTATTTTTCTGGAGATAACCATGTCATTCATCATGTGCTTCGCTTTCCTTTTCGAGCACATTGGCTACTTGTTCGAGCGCGCGGAACGACGCCGCCGAGATGAGTATCTTGCGGGCGCCCGAGATCTGATCGAACTCGAACTCCGCATGCGTTCACTTGAAAGGGATGGTTATCCGCAATCACATGGGTAATGCTCAAGAGAAATTTTTAGAGTGATGCACTCATAGCACTCATTCCCGCGAATCCGCCTTCATTGCTAGTCGATCCCTTGGCGGGATTGGGAATAAACACATCTACATGGCAGTTTTGAACTTACGTCCCGTCATTGCGGACTACGTGTTCGCAATGCTTTCCGTGATGCGGCGTCCACCGATGTGATGCCCTATTTCAGATAACCGTTTCAGGAGTTACGATGTCGAATCGATATTTTGGTAATCGAGCCGTTGTCATTGGCGCGGGAATGGGGGGGCTGCCCGCCGCACAGGTGCTGGCCAGCTACTTCAAGGAAGTTGTCGTACTTGAACGGGATATCCTTCCCACTGACGCAACGCCGAGACCCGGTGTACCACAAGGTAAGCATCCGCATGGCTTGCTTGCCGGCGGCCTCAAAGCGCTGTCCGATCTGTTTCCGGACTTTTCATCAACGCTTGTGCAGGCTGGCGCCTATTCGCTCGACTCTGGTCGCGAGGTTTGCCACGAGTATCCGGGGCAGGAACCGTTGCCGATCCGCAGTCTCGGCGTCGCCACCTTTACGATGACGCGCCCGTTGCTCGAACTTGCCGTGCGCCGTCGTGTGCAGGAAAACGCGAATGTTGTCTTCCGCGATGGATGCCGTGTCGTCGCCCTCGGCGCCACGCCCGACGGCAATGCGGTCGCCTCGGCGATCTACAAGACCCTATCCGGCGAGCTCGAAGTATTACCCGCTGATCTCATCGTCGACGCATCGGGACGCGGAAAGCTAACGCTGGACTTCCTGAAATACATTGGCCACCCGATGCCGGAGGAGACGGTCATTGGCGTGGATTTCGGTTACTCGACTGCGGTCTATACGATTCCACCCGATGCGACGCCCGCGAGGAAGGTCATGATCACGATGCCCAGAGCGCCGGGGGAAAGTCGCACGGGCATTGTTCTGCTCCGTGAGGACGGCAAATGGTTCGCGGCGCTGGGAGGACGGGGCGCTGATACGCCGCCCGCCGACAGCGCGGCATTCACGGCCTACGCTGCGAGCCTCCCGACGTCCAGCGTGTATGATGCGATCAAATACGCAACGCAGCACGGCGGCATCGAGCGGTTCGCCTTTCCCGAAAGCCGTCGACTTCACTTCAGCACCGACAATTTTCCTCGCGGACTGATTCCGATCGCCGATTCAGTTTGCCGCTTCAACCCAGTCTACGGACAGGGGATGAGCGCCGCGGCGCAGGAAGCCGTCGTGCTGCGAGACCTGCTCGAGGCGCACGCCGGTGATGCCGATCCCCTTGCCGCACTGAGCGGGGAGTTTCTGTCTGCTATCGATTCGATCATCGAGAATCCGTGGTCGCTGGCGGCGCTTCCAGATCTGGCGTATCCCGACGCGCGGGGCAAGCGTCCACCCAATCTGGAGAAATTGATCGAGCATCACATGGCGATCACTAAGGCGGCGCACCACGATCCCGACATCCACAAACAGCTGATTGAGGTGTTGAATCTGCTTAAGCCGGTCAGCGCACTACAGGCGATCGAGATCGTGGAGAAAGTGACCGGAGAAGAAGTCCAGAATCCGACGGCGTCCGCATGACGAGGAGGCGCGCCGGCCACATGGCTGGCGCGCAGATCTACGCCTAAAGATTTGGGAGGCGTGAGCTGAGAGGAAGCGCTGATCGTTTCGCGATCGTCGAGCCGTTGCTAGACGAAAGGTGTGCTTCGAGCGTCAGGCGAATGGGCCAAATCGACCCTGCTCATTCAATCACTCTCGCGGCTGGCGGTCAGCTTCCAGGCAGGCTCCCGCCATTCGTGCCATGAGCCCAAGCATCCTTACAGCATTGCCGTCGCTTCGATCTCGATCTTGAAGCCGAAGTGGAGCGGCCCTGTCGGCACGATTGTGCGTGCCGGCCGCGCCTCACCCGCCCAAGCCGAGTAGATCTGATTGAAACTCGGCCAATGCTCGATATCGTCGAGATAGACGCGAACCTGAACCAATTGCGCGATGCTGCTGCCTGCGCCTTCCAGCGCGACCTTGAGATTCGCCAGCACCTGCTCTGCCTGCACCTCGAACGACGCGTCCGTCAGCTTTTGGCCCTGCGTGTCGATCGGCAACTGACCGGACACGAATACCAGTCCGTTTGCGATCGCCACGTGACTATAGTGGCCCCCCGGGGGACGTAGATTCACCGGGTTTTCCGTGCGCGGCAATCGCGTGCCCGATTCGTTACCAGCCATGAAAGCGGCTCCATGCGGTTGTTTCGCCATCTGCGGATAGCGCGTGATACTCCGGGAACTGCGTACCCGTCGCGCAGGCGTGATTGGGCAGGATACGCAGCTTCGTTCCGATCGGAAAGCGCGTCGACAGACTCGTAGTTTGCTGAGTCCCATGAGCGGGCGACAGAATGCCGTGCTCCTGGTTTGCGCCGCTCAAAACCCAGTCGGTCAAGGGCGTGCCGTCGAGGCTGCAGGGCAGACCATATCCGAAATCTTCCGCCTGCCGCGACGTCCCGCGGTCGCGGCTCATCGCCATCCAGCCTGCGTCCACAATCACCCAGTCCTTTTCCGGCTGATGGCCGATGACCGTCGTGAGCACGCTCAAAGCGATGTCATCGGTTGAGCATACGCCGATGTTGCGCATCACGAGATCGAAAAAGACGTAGACACCCGCGCGCACCTCGGATACGCCATCGAGTTTCCCGGCGGACAGCGCGGTGGGTGTGGAACCGACGCTCACCGCGTCACAAGGGAGGCCCGCGTCACGCAGCCGTTGCGCCGCGCGGACACAGCCCGAGCGTTCCTGCTCGGCGAGCGCAGACAGCGCGTCAGGCGTGTGAAGCTCGTAGCTGGATCCCGCGTGCGTCATCACGCCGCCGAGCTTGACGCCGCTGTCGTGCAGGATGCGCCCGACCTCCAGCAACGCATCCTGCTCCGGCGCGATGCCTGAGCGATGCCCATCTGTGTCCACCTCGATCCAGACTTCGAAGGCTTCCTGCTGCGCGGCGCAGAACTTCGCGACTTCTACCGCCGCGCGCGTGTTATCCACCACCAGCTTCAGATCGCAGCCTCGTTGTCTGAGCGCCATCGCTCTTGGCAGCTTCGACGGCGCGATACTGACCGCGTAGAGAATATCCGTCACGCCAGCCGCAAAGAACGCTTCCGCTTCCTTCAGCGTCGACACCGTGATGCCGTTCGCGCCGGCCGCCAATTGCGCCCGCACGACCTCCAGACATTTGGTCGTTTTCACGTGCGGGCGGAACCTGACGCCGAGCGCGTTCATGCGCGACTGCATGCGCGCAATATTCCTGTTCATCCGCGGGATATCGATCAGGGCCGCGGGGGTATCGAGTTGATCAAGTTTCATGATTTCAGGCGTGCGAGTTGTTGTGCGCCGAAACGTCAAACCGGCTGCACCAGGGCACAAGTGCGTCCAGTGTCGGCGCCTCGATTTCAGGAGGCAGGGCACCTTCTACCAATGGCAGGGCAACCCGGTTGTGCCAATAAGTCCGCAAGCCGACCGAGGCGGTGCCGAACATGTCATAGCTCGATCCGGCGACGAAGACGGCTTCCGAAGCCGTCACGCCGAGCACGTCGAGCGCCAGGCGATAGGGCGTCGGATCGGGTTTGTATGTGCCGGCTTCTTCGGCGGTGATCACCGCATCCCATTCGACGGGAATGATTCCTGCCGCCTGGCGGCCAAGCCGTATCGAGCAGTTGGTTACGATGGCGATCTTGCAATGCGGTTGAAGCTGTTGCAATGCCTCGACGGCACCGCTCCACGGGATCAGTTGAAGCCAGTCTGCCTCAAGCGCGAGTGCAGCGGATTCGGGCAAGCCAACGTGCGCAGCGGACTGCTTTACCAGCTGTTCGTAAGGGACATAGCGCCCGCACCCGTAGGTCAGACGCAAATACTCGGCGCGCCACGCACGCCCCGCCTGTTCCGAGCCTGCGGAACGGTTCCAGAGCGTCCACGAGTCGAGCAGTGCAGTCAGGAGATCGAAAAGGACCGCCTTCGGATAGCCGGTCGTTGAAGATGGATTGCTCATGAGCGAGGCCTCCACGCGTTTCGTTCATGGCATCAAGTATAGAGTTCGATCAGGCGCCGGGAATTCAGTTTCACGAAATCAATCATTCAGAAGGATTGAATGTCGTTCGAGGTGAAGGCTAGCTTCGCCACGGCGGCTGTGGTCGAAACTGTGCCTGCAGATACTGCATGAATTGCCGGGTGCGGGCAGGTAATCCGGCGCGATTGTTGGTGAGCGCGATCACATCGGCGTCGTGTGCCTTCCATGCTGGGAGCAGCCGTACGAGGTTTCCCTTCGCGATATCGCCGGCAACGTCCCATTCTGAACGGAGAATGACGCCGCGGCCCTCACACGCCCATTGGCGAATCACCTCGCCATCGTTGCAGGTCAACTTCGACGACACGCGGACGCTGCGCGCCGTACGGCCCTTACGGAACTGCCAGAGCGATGCATCTTCGTTGTTCTCTCGCAGCACGATACAGGGCAGTTGAGCCAGATCGTCAGGGGTTTCCGGGCTCGGAAAGCGCTTTAGAAACGCTGGGGATGCACACACGAAGCGTGCATTCGGTGCAATCGCATAGCCGATCAAGTTCGACGCAGGCAATTCGCCGATATGAACCACGATGTCATAGCGGTCGGCGGAATCGGTCAATGGTTGATCGGTGAGCGTCAACTCGATGTCGACGTCGGGGTTGTCTTGCTGGAAGCCGGACACGACGGAAGCGAGATAGCGCCGCCCGAAACCTAGCGGTGCGCGAACCCGCACGGTGCCGACGAGCCCACCACGGCGTGCGCGCAAATCCTCGAACAGCGTGTCGAACTGTGTCACCAGGTGTGCGCCGCGTTGACACAGCAACATTCCCTCTTCCGTGAATCGCAAGCGGCGAGCGCTGCGGTCGACGAGGCGGATATCGAGTTTCCTTTCGATCTGCTGCAGCCGCTGCGTGACCGCCGGCGGCGAAAGCCCAAGCTTTCTCGCTGCCGCAACGAGGCTGCCGGTTTCCTGTATGGTCAGCAGGAAGCGAACGTCATTTGAGTCGCTCATGTCGGTCTCGTCGCAGTTGCGGCTGCGGTTGTTGTTCGGTGGGCCCGCGGCGGGAGGGACGCAGCGGGATCGCCGCGATGCGATTCATTGGACTCGATATCGCGCCAGGAAAGTGCAAACGGCGCTCTCGACGATGCGTTCTACCTGATCGTCGGACAGGGCGTAGTCTGTTTGCATCAGGCGAGGATAGAAAACGGTCTCGCCCAGCATGCCGATGAACTCTGCGCGCGCGAGCTGCACGTCGGCAACACGCAGCTCGCCTTCGTCAACGCGCCTTTGCAACCAGGCGTCCGTAATATCACTGAACAAATGCTTCGCGAGTTGAAAGCGGGCGCCCACCGCGGGAAAGTTTCGCACTTGACCAATGATCAGGCGCATCGCCGAAATCAACCGCGCATTCGAAACGAGCTCGCAGAATGCGCGCCCAATTTCGCGCAGCCCAGGTTCGACGTCGTCGGGCACGACGTGATCTTTCCAGCTTGAGAATAGCTGATGGATCAGATGGTCCACCGCTTCGACGAACAGCGTTTCCTTGCTGGGAAAATGTTTGTACAGGGTCGCGTATGACACTGTCGCGCGATCGCCAATGGAATCCATCGTGGCCGCGTCATATCCGCTTTCCAGGAACGTTGCGATTGCAACCTCCAGGATCAGCGCGCGCTTTTCCCTGCTAACGCGCTGCTGATATCCCTCTACGCCGTTCGTCGAGGAAGCCTCTCCCCGCGAGATGGGCTTCTTCCTTCCTGTCTTCGCTATTTCCACTCACTAGCTCCAAAACTATCGATCTGAAAGGCATTCTGCCCCCCGTTGGCAAAAATCGCCAGCAAGCGAGACTGCGGACCGTCTTTCGGAATCGGACGCATCGGCAGTACCGGGTTTTCCCTACCTTTCTCGCTGTCGTTATGTACTATAGTGTAATACACACTACACCATGAGACTCAAACACAAATGGGAGCCAGCGTGAACGGTTTCAGACGATTAGGCACAGCCTCGGTTGTTAGAGGCGGGAAGGGCTGGTCATTACTCGGGGCGAGGTGCTCCGGTTGTGAAGCGCCGATCTATCCAGTCCTCACCGTGTGCCCGCACTGCGGCGGCCGTGACTTCGTTGCGTTGCCGTTGCCGGCAATCGGCACCCTCTACTGCCACAGCGTGGTGCATGTGGGACCAAGGGGCGTCGACACGCCCTATACCGTCGGCTACGTGGACTTTAGTGAGGGGCTGAGGGTCTTCGGGCGCATCGAAATGGAGGCTGGCGCTGTCCAGACGGGGCAGCAACTCGAATTGCGAGTGAAACCAGCAAACAAACGAGCGAGCCAGTTCATCTACTTCTTTGCCGCACCCGGCGAAGTTTCTGGGCAGGTAAGTTCATGAGCATGACGAACGGTTTGAGGAGCGTGAGCGTCGTTGGCACAGGCATGGTTCGCTTTGGGCGGTTCCCGGAAGTGAGTCTTCCGCAGCTCGCCGCGCCTGCAGTCATCGAGGCACTCGATGAAGCTGGAATCGATCGACGGCGCATCGGCGCTATTTATTGCGGAACGGTATCCGGTGGTCCATTGGCGGCTCAACGTATCGCACGGGAGACGGGGCTGACCGGCATCGAAGCGGCGAATTTCGAAAATGCCTGCTCGTCGTCAGCGAGTGCACTTCGGCACGCCTACCTCGCGATCGCCGCGGGGGCGGTGGAGTGTGCAGTCGTGGTCGGAGCGGAGCAATTGACTCGTCTTGGGGGCGGCCCACTTGACCTGGGCGATGAGGATGTCGAGGCGGCGAACGGATTGACGATGCCAGCGCTGTACGCAATGCGCGCACAGCGGTACATGCACGAATTCGATCTATCAGCCCGCGATCTCGCGCAGATCGCGGTCAAGGCCAGGGCGAATGGCGCGCTCAACCCCTATGCACAAATCCGCAGCACCATCTCGGTGGATGAAGTGCTTGGCAGCCGGCAGGTGGCATCGCCGCTGACGTTGCATCAGTGCTGCCCGCTCGGCGACGGCGCGTCGGCGGTCGTGCTTGCGGCCTCCGATTTTCCCGTTGCAAATCGGCAAGGCGCCGTGACGATTCTTGCGTCCCATCTCACGTCGGGCCGCTATATGCAGGGAGGCAGGGATATGACGACGCCCGAGGTCACGATGCGTTGTGCAAACGAAACCTACGAATCCTGTGGCATCGGCCCTTCCGACATCGATCTCGTCGAGTGTCACGACGCTTTCACCATCGCGGAACTGCTGTACTACGAAGCACTGGGTTTCGCTGCCCACGGAGAAGGGGCGCGTTTGATCAGGGAAGGCCAAACGTCGCTGAACGGCCGGATTCCGTTCAACCCATCCGGCGGTCTGCTCTGCAGGGGCCATCCGCTCGGAGCGTCAGGCATCGCGCAGATCGTCGAAGTCACGCGGCAGTTGCAGGGGCGCTGCGGGGCACGGCAGGTAGCGCAAGACAAGCCGCGCGGTCCGCGAATCGGGCTGGCGCACATCACAGGCGGAGGCACCTATGGCTTCGATCACGGTGCGTGCGCGATACACATTCTTGGAAGGTGAGAAGTGAAATCAGCACCCTTTACCTGGCACCGTCCGGAAAGCGTGGCGCGGGCCGTCGAGCTACTTTCCACGCTGGACAACGCGCGCATCGTCGCGGGCGGTCAGACACTGATGCCGATGCTGGCCATGCGTTATGCGTATGTGGACCACCTGGTCGACGTGAACGCGATACCCGGCCTCGACGGGATCGCGCTGGAAGGCGGCGAGCTCTGCATCGGCGCACTGGTTCGCCAGCGGGATATCGAGCAATCTCCGTTGATTCATCAATACGCACCTCTGATGGTGGAGGCGTATCGATTGGTCGGTCATATTCAGACGCGAAATCGGGGCACTTTTGTCGGAAGCGTTTGCAACTTCGATCCCGCCTCGGAGCAGCCCGCACTCGCCGAAATCTTCAATGCGACCATCGTCGCCGTGGGACCCGACGGAGAGCGGCGCATCCCCTTTCACGAATTCGCGTGCGGCTTCATGACGACATCGATCGAACCGGACGAAATGGTGACGCAAATTCGCCTTCGTATCTGGAACGGGCCGCATGGATATGCGTTCGAGGAATTCGCGCGCAGGCATGGGGACTTCGCAATCGTCGGCGCCGCGGCCATGGTGTCGGTCGACGTAAATCGCGCTATCAACCGTGCTGATGTGGTCCTGTGCGGGATGGGCGGCAAACCCTGTCGTCTGCAGCTTGATGACGTCCTCCAGGGACAGCAGCCGAGCGACGGTCTCGCAAAGGCAGCAGCCGAGAGAGCGAGCTGGATCGATGCCCTCAGCGATACGAGTGCCAGTGCCGCATATCGGAAACGCCTCGCGTGCACCGTGACCGAGCGTGCGCTTGGGCGCGCGTTCGCTCGCGCATTGAACGCAAGTTGAGGGAATCATGGATCAGAGAATCGAATTCGTAGACCAGGAAAGGATTGCCTTCGAACTGAACGGACAGGCGCTGACCTGCGACATCGACCCCAGAGTGACGCTCGGCGATTTTCTTCGTCACCAGCTTGGCAAGACCGGCACGCATTATGGCTGTGAGCATGGTGTTTGCGGGGCATGCACGGTACTGGTGGATGGACGTTCCATGCGCTCATGCCTTCAGCTCTGTGGTCAGGTCGACGGGCGGAAGGTCACAACCGTAGAGGGGCTGGCCAATGCCGACGGTTCACTCGGCATCCTGCAACAGGCGTTTCAGGATCGTCATGCGTTGCAGTGCGGATACTGCACCCCAGGCATGTTGACCACGCTCACGGAGTTTCTGCGGGCCAACCCCGACCCGTCCGAAGCAGAAGTTCGCGATGCGATTAGCGGGAACATCTGCCGCTGCACGGGCTACCAGGCCATAGTCGAAGCGGCGCTGCTCGCCGCAGCCCGAACGCGCGGCGAGCCCGATCCCGTTTTCGGTCTGGTTACCGCACACTCAAAAAACAGCGCACCTCTCACGGATTCGGCCGTGGACGCGCGATATGTCGGCAAACCCGTCAAGCGCACCGAAGACCCTGCGCTCCTCAAAGGCGAGGGGCAATTCGTCGACGATATCCACCTTCACGGAACATTACATTGCTGTTTCGTGCGATCGTCTCACGCGCATGCCCGCATCAAGCACGTCGATACGCAAGCGGCAAAGGCCGTACCGGGCGTCCAGCACGTCTGGACATTCGCCGACCTGGACGAAGCGCTTCGGCGGCCCTTGCCTGTCCTGGCGCCCACTCACATGCTCAATGAGCCGCGCATGTGGTCGCCGCTGGCTGCGGACGAGGTGTGCTACGTCGGCGAGGCGGTTGCCGTTGTCCTTGCCGAAAGCCGGTACATCGCCGAAGACGCCGCTAACCTGGTGCAGATCGACTACGAGGTAGTGCCCGTCGCCAGCGACATCAGGAAGATATTCGACCCGGATGCGCCGCGGGCTCACAGCGACGTTGCGACAAATCTCCTGCTCGACATGCCGTTTGCTTTCGGCGAAGTCGACTCGGCCTTCGCGAGCGCAGCGCACGTGGTCAAGCGCGAGATATTCCATCATCGCGGAACTGCGCACCCGATGGAGTGCCGCGCGACCCTCGCCCGGCTCGATGGCGGCACCGGTGATCTGACCGTCTGGAATTCAGGCCAGGCGCCGCATCTCGAAAGACGTCTCCTCGCGCAAGCGCTCGGCTACGACGAAGCGAAGATCCGGGTCATCATGCCGGACGTTGGGGGGGCTTTCGGTCCCAAGGGGATCGCCTATCCGGAGGAGTTTGTCGTGGCCTCGGCTGCACTCAGGCTGGGTGTGCCGGTCAAGTGGACCGAAGATCGGCGCGAGCACTTCCTGAGTATTACCCAGGAGCGCGATCAATTGTGGCATCTCGAGATGGCGCTCGACGATGACGGAAAGATCCTCGGCGTGCGCGGCTCCGTGGTCCACGATAACGGTGCGTACGTGCCATGGGGCATAGTCGTGCCGATCATCGCGGTGACCTCGTCGCTGGGTCCGTACGTCGTCCCGGCATTCCACGTGAAGCTGAAAGTCGCGTGCACGAACATGGTACCCACCACGCCGGTGCGTGGTGCGGGGCGGCCTAAGGCGGTATTCGCGATGGAGCGGATGCTCGATGCCGCAGCCGACCAGCTCGGCCTTACCCGTCTGGAAATTCGACGCCGCAATTTCCTGCAGCCGGAACAGCTGCCGTACAAAACTGGCCTGATATTCCGCGACGGTTCGCAGATGGTGTATGACTCCGGCAATTATCCGGAGACCCAGGAAAAGGCAGTGGAGCTTGCCGGTCTGGACGCGTTTCGCGCCCGCCAGGAGGACGCGCGCACGCGGCAACGATATCTCGGGATCGGCTTTGCCAATTATGTGGAAGGTTGTGGTCTCGGTCCTTATGAAGGGGCGGAAGTCACGCTGCAAAACGACGGACGCATACACCTGGACGTCGGTGGCGCAGGCGCGCAGGGGCAAGGAATGAAAACCATTTTTGCCCAGATCGCAGCCGATCAGCTCGGCGTCGAGATGGATGCCATCACGGTAGTCGTCGGCGATACGGGCAAGCTTGCAATGGGCGTCGGGACATTCGCGAGCCGGATCACCGTCAACGCCGGAAATGCCGTTCACGTTGCATGCGGCAAGCTCGCGGGAAAAATCAGGGCGCTGGCTGCCAACGCCCTTCGAGTTCCGTTGGATCAGATCGAGATCGCGCGTGGTGTCGTATGCGCGCGAGGTCAGCCGGAAAAGGCTTTGCCGCTCGGGAAAATCGCTCAGATGTCCTATGGGATACCTGGGTTCACGCTTCCGGACGGGCTGGATGCAGGCATGACCGTGACGCATTACTTCTCCCCGAAAGCCAGTGTCTACGCCAACGGAACGGCGTTCGCGGAAGTCGAGGTGGATATCGGGACTGGCTACGTGAAGGTCTTGCGTTATGGCGTTGCGCACGATTGCGGGAATGTGATCAATCCGATGCTCGTCGAGGGGCAAGTGATTGGCGCGATTTCCCATGGGATCGGAAATACGCTGCTCGAGCGACATGCCTACGACGAGAATGCCCAGCCGCTAGCGACGAATTTCGCCGAGTTTCTGCTGCCGACCGCACTCGACATGCCATCCCACATCGCAATGGCGCATCTCGTTTCCCCCTCGCCGAACAACCCGCTTGGCGTCAAAGGCGCCGGGGAGGGTGGGACGATTCCTGCATCCGCGGCGATCGTCAGTGCCATCGAGGATGCGCTGAGCCGTTGGTCTATCCGGTTTGACGAGACCCCCGTGCTGCCTGAAATGATCTTTGATCGTCTGCATGCCGCCGGCGCCTACAGCGACGCCGCTCCCGTACACACCTCGAACGAAGAACTTGCAGGATAACGTTATGGAATCTGGAAAAACGGGTCCGCTGAGCGGCGTGAGGGTTCTGGATCTCACGCAGTTCCTGTCAGGCCCTTTCGGAACGCAAATTCTCGGTGACCTCGGCGCTGAGATCATCAAGATCGAGCCGCCGGCGGGCGAGCTTTCACGCGGCGTGCCACCGCATTTCGTAGAGGGCGACAGCGCCTACTATCTTGCGGTCAATCGCAACAAGAAGAGTGTTGTCATCGACCTCAAGACGGAGCGGGGAGCCGAACTCGTTCGGGAGCTGGCGGCACATTCAGATGTTCTTGTCGAAAACAATCGTCCCGGTGTGATGGAGCGGCTCGGGCTCGGTCACGCGGCGCTTCGCGCGCGCAATCCGCGTCTCGTCTATTGCAGTATCAGCGGATTCGGACAGACCGGCCCGGACAGGGATCTTCCCGCGTACGACATGATCGTGCAGGCGATGTCAGGGGGCATGAGTCTGACCGGGGAGCCTGGGCGGGCACCCGTTCGCGCTGGCATTCCGATCGGCGACCTGGCGGCCGGCATGTACGGCGTAATGGGCGTACTCGCTGCGCTGGTCGAGCGCCAGACTACCGGCGCAGGACGGTTCGTCGATGTGTCGATGCTCGATGCGCAAATCGCGATGCTTTGTTATCAAGGGGCCTATTACATGCTCTCGGGCGAAGTGCCGGAACCACAGGGACGAGGCCACGATTCGATACCGACATACCGATCGTTCGAATGTGGCGACGGCGTTTCACTGGTTGTGACCGCCAACACCGAACGTATGTGGGCGGACCTGTGCAAGGCAATCGGTTTGCCACACCTCGTCCACGACCCGAGATTCAAGGATCCGGCCGAACGCCTGGCAAACAAGGCGGCGCTATGGGAAATACTGGAGGCGCGCTTCCGGTCCGAATCTGCGCAGAGTTGGCTCGATTCGCTGAATTCGGCTTCGATTCCGGCCGCGCTGGTCAAGACAGTGGATAAAGCACTGAGTGCCTCGCAGGTCGCGCACAGAGAGATGCTCGTCGAGCTTCGTAGTCGAGCAGGGTCTCATGTGCGCGTGCCCGGCAATCCAATCAAGTTCGATGTATCCGGAACTGCCGGTGCGAGTTACCCGCCGCATCTGGGGGAGCATACGAACGTCGTGCTCGGAGAGTACATCGGGCTGGATACTGACGAACTGAGGACACTTCAAAACCAGGGGGTTGTTCGGCAGTTTGTACCCGGCATGCCATCACCCGGCGTGAAATCGCGATGAACGTGGAGATCGGAATGCATGAAAATCTTCTGCTGAAGATGAAGGGTAATGTTTTGCATATTGCCCTGAGCAGCGCTGACGGCAGGAACGAGCTGGATGACGCAATGATGCGGGCGCTCACAGAGGTGATCAGTGACCCACCCGAGAGCACCGTGGCAATCGTGTTGTCCGGCGAGGGCGAGAACTTTTGCACAGGCCGGGCCGCATCGCCACCGCCGGCACTTTCCCCAATGGAAGACCCACGCCCCACAATCAAGGAACGGGGCGCGGCGCCCATTCTCGCACTCTATGAGGCAATCCGTTCGAGTGCGGTACCGGTTGCGTGTTTCGTCAAAGGGCTCGCTTCGGGTATGGGGTGCGCAATCGTAGCAGCGAGCGACTACGCAGTCGCCGACGAGCGTAGCCAGTTCGAAGCCAACGAACTGGAGAAGCAGTTTGCTCCTGCACTGCTGATGTCCGTGCTCATCTCGCGTGTCCATGTCAAGGCGATTTCGCGTCTGGTTTTGACGGGTCGGCCCATCGACGCGACGACCGCTCTGGAGTATGGGCTCATCGGCGAAATAGTCGCTCCTTCGGAACTGGACAACGCGCAGGACGATTTCATCGCTTTCATGAACAGCCGGGCTCCGCAGGCGTTACGCGGAATCAAGACTTTCCTGCGCGAATCGGCCGGTCCGCATTCGCCAAACCTTGCCGCGCTTGCCGCCGACGTTCTGGCGGAATCGCTTGCGGCTCGCCTCGACGTGACAGCGCCGTTCGCGCCGTCCCACGACAAGCGGTTTCTGAGCGTCGACGGCGAGCGCATTGCCTATATCGACATCGGCAACGGGCCTGCGATCGTTTTGCTCCATAGTCTCGGCACATCGAGCGCGCTGTGGGACGACATTCTGCCCGCACTCACCGCGAAATATCGAGTCGTGGCGATAGATGCCCGAGGTCACGGCGACTCGACGAAGCGAAGCGCGTGGAATGCAGACGCGGTTGCCAGCGACGTTGTCGCGGTGACGCGGGCCATCGGTCTCGACCGTTTTGGCCTGGTGGGCATCTCGATGGGGGGACTCACCGCAATTCGCGTTGCCGCGAAGCTGGGTCGACGCGTGGCTGTCATGGTCTTGTCGAGTGCTTACGCAAGTGTTTCCGGAGCCGCTGTAGAAAGGCGGCTCGCCGCAGCCGAAGGGATGTTGAAAAAGCTGCCAATGCATCTCTTTGCACGCATGTACGTGGAGCAGACCCTCCACAGAAACACCGCGTATCCGAAGCGGGAGCGACTTGCCCAGCAGATTGCGGCTGTTGCTTCAACGGATTACCTGGAAATATTGCGCGCCATCTCCACGGATGATGTGTCCAGTCTTCTGTGCGACATCGAGGTCCCGACGCTCGTGCTCAACGCCGAACTCGACGGGAGTGTACCCAGAGCCGTATCGGCGCAGTTGACGCAGGGAATCCAGGGGGCGGAGGAACGAACGCTGCGCGCAGCCGCGCACCTTGCATGTGTCGATTCGCCCGATGAGTACGCGGAAGTTTTATTAGGTCAGTTTGAGAAATACACGGATGAAGGTGGGGAAGCATGGAAATCGTAAATCGCTTTTCGGTCGACTCGACTATTGAGGACGCCTGGAACGCACTACTCGACGTTCCGCTGGTGGTGTCCTGCTTTCCCGGCGCGACGCTCACAGACACACTCGGCCACGATTCGTACAAGGGGCTGATTCGCGTCAAGCTGGGTCCAATCGCGATGGAATTCGCTGGTACGGTTAGATTGAGCCAACCGGTAGGTGAGGCGTATAAGGCGACCGTCGAAGCTACATGGCAGGAGACTAAAAACCGGGGATCGGCCAATACGGTGACCTCATTTTCTCTATCGCCACTCAGTGACGCCGCCGGCACCCAGGTTGACGTTCGCACCAGTGTGCAAATGGCGGGGCAGGTCGCGCAGTACGGCCGCGGGGTTGGGATCATCAACGCAGTATCGGAACAGATGGTCCGTCAATTCGCGGCTAATTTGCTGGAGAAACTTGCGGATCGGCGGGCTGAAACAGTGGTGCCCCTCGTCGACACAGACGCGTTCGCTTCAACATCCACTGGAGAAAGAGAACCCGTGGTGGCGACACGCCGTGACAACGCTGCGCGCGCAACGAACGAGATTTCCGTGCTCGGCTTGTTGTGGAAAACGATGGTTTCGAAGTGCAGGCAGTGGATTGCCAGGCCGCGTTCGTCATAGTTCTCTTCGTTGAGGTTTCCGTTCAGTCTGGTCAGGTCGGCGAACGGCAGCAGCTTCGACTCAACCCTGTCATGCCCGACATGCGATGCCATCGAAGTGTCAGGAAATGCTTAATCATAAGTAGTACAAATCAGGAGGCGGGAAGATGGAAACGAACTCGACTCATTTCGAGTCGACAGACCACGGGAGCAATGTCGTTGCTTCTGTCGTGGGCAAGGCCGCCTGGATTGTGCTTGCGTCCGCGTTTGTGGGGTGGATGTTCGATGCAATGGATCTCTACCTGTTCACCATGATCATGGTTCCGGCCCTTCACGACCTGCTTGGGGCTTCACAAGGCAGCGTCATGCGGATTGGAGGGCTCATTGTCGGCGCGAAGCTGCTTTGCTGGGGCATCGGGGGGATTCTGTTCGGTATCACGGCAGACCGGTTTGGGCGAGCTCGAGTGATGCTCGGCACGATGCTGATTTACTCGTTATTCACGGCCGCCGGCGCCTTCGCGCGAGACTGGCATCAGCTCCTCGTGTTTCAGATGCTGGCGGGCTTCGGAATCGGAGGGGAGTGGGCCGCCGGGGCCGCGCTTGTCGTGGAGACCTGGCCAGAAAAACACAGGGCGAAGGCCGTTCAGGTGATGCAGGTTGCCAATGTGGCAGGACTGGTTGCGGCCTCCGCGCTTGCGATCCTGCTTTCAGGCGCTGGATGGCGTTGGGTGCTTGGCTTGGGGGCGGCACCGGCACTCGCGAGCCTTGGCCTGCGGTTCGTCACACCGGAATCGGCGCGTTGGGAGCAGTCACGTGCGGCCGCAATGCGTCATGCAAGTCCAAAAATGGGCTCGATATCGGAGATATTTGGCAGCCCGTTGCGCCGTCGAACCATAGTCGGAACGCTCGTTGCCTCGGCAATGATGATCGGTGGCTGGGGGGCATCCATCCTCTTTCCCACCTTGCTGAGAGAGTTCTTTCCATCCGCCGGCAACGCGGAATTCACGCGACAGACGGGCATCGCTTTCATGGCGACCAATGCCGGCGCGGTGCTTGGCTACGCCTCGATTCTGCTGCTCGTCAGTCTGATACCGCGTGTTTCCAGACGGATCGTCTATGCGGTGTTTTGTGCCGGCGCCTGGATTGCAGTCGTTGCCCTCTTTGGAGGGGCGAGAACACTGGGGACGTTTTACTTCGCGATGCTTGGATTCGGCTTTTTCGCAATGGGCGGATTTGGCATCGTCGCTCTGTACCTGACTGAACTTTTTCCGCTCCACGTTCGCGCCACAGGACAAGGCTTCGCGTGGAATATGGCACGTCTCTTTACCGCGCTTGGGCCGTTGCTCGTGTCGCTTGCATCGGCGCATCTGGGATTCCGTGTGGTGGGGATCGCTCTCGCAACCGTATTCGGAATGGGATTGGCTGCCGTATTTTTTGGGCCGGAAACGGGCTGAAAAAACGACGCGGAAGTTCGAAGCGTGACACGCATCCGCCAAAAAATATGACATTGGAGACAGCATGAAAATGAAAGTGATCGCCGCCTCGACGCTCTTTGCGTGGACGGTCGCGGCACACGCGCAATCGTCGGTGACGCTGTATGGCGCCGTCGATACAGGATTGCTGTATCAAAGTGCGAATGCGCCGAATTTCCAGTCGAAAGTGAATCTCGGGCACGTGTACGCACTCAAGGACGCGGGGATTTTCACCAGTTTCTGGGGGCTCAAGGGCGTTGAAGACATTGGGGGTGGTTATAAGGTCAACTTCAGGCTCCAGGGAGCATTCACCAGTACCAACGGGAAGTTCGGGCTGTCCGACACGCCGGGCGTCAGCGCAATCTTCAACCAGCAATCGACGATAGGCATCTCTGGTCCTTTCGGCTCGATCGACGCGGGCCGTCAGTTCGTGCCGATAATATTTGCGATGGCCGACACCGACGTACGAGGCGCGCAATTCTTCGGCAGTATCCTCACCGCATGGCTTGGCATGAATCAGGCTGCGGGCTGGCAGGGCACCAGTACAAACGGAGCGATCGGTGCGTTGTACGACTCCAACGCGATCGTTTACCAGTCGCCAAAATTTCACGGTCTGTCGCTGGGACTCGAATATGCGCCAGGTGGCGTCGCCGGTCAATTCCAGGGTGGCACGCGCGAATCGGCAGTGCTCAGGTATGCGAACTATGGTCTCAATCTCTCGGCTGCTTACTACAACGGCCACGACAGCAACCCCTTCACGACGACAGCCACCGGCGCGATCATCACGGCACCGTCCACGGGGCGCGATAACAATCGCTTTTACTATTTCGGCGCGATGTACACGTTCCACGACCTGTCAGTATCGACGTCATACAGCATCGGCAAGGATCCGGCGAACAGCGGTCAATCCGACTTCGAGATGATATCCGGGGGGCTCGGCTACAAGTTCACGCCGTTTTTCAAGGTCACCTCTGGCTTTTATTACCTCAAGGATCGCAACGTTTCATCCAGTCAATCGGATTCGTACGCGGTGGGCGCCGAATACAGTTTGTCGAGGACCACCATCGCCTATGTACAGGTCGGCCATGTCAATAACCGGGGCAAGATGAGCCAGGCGATCGCCTACGCCGCGCCGGTTCCTGAGGGAACCTCCAGCACCGCCGCGATGATAGGCATTCGGCACACCTTCTGATCCCACCGTGGCTGACTGGAGCAATGAATGAAGACAAGCAGGGCACTGAAAATCGCTGTCGGGTTGCTGGTTGGATCAACCTCCTTTCACGTCTGGGCGCAGGCCAGCGAGAGCGAAGCGCGCACCGTGTCGAAAGGCACAGCGACCGAAGCCTCCGGCAGCGTCACGCAGACGAGTAGCCGGAAGGACAATTTTGCGCTGCGCCGCAAGGTCTACGCGGCGATCGCACAGCACAAGGAGATCAATGCGGGCACCATCAGCGTGGTGGTGAAGCGCGGCGCGGTGACGCTCGACGGGACGGTGGTTGATGCCTCACACATCGATGAGGTGACGGAGATCGCGCAGGGCGTTCCTGGCGTGAGGTCCGTGACCAACAGGCTGACGGTCAAAACGCCGTTCGGCAGTCAGTAGGTGCACGTGCATGACGCGGCTCGACTGCGTACCGAAGGAGAATGTGAACATGAACAGTGTCGATTTCGAGGTGCTGGAAGCTACGATGCACTGGCTTGATGCAGGCCACCGAATGCTGCTCGTGACGGTGGTGAAGACTTGGGGCTCGTCGCCTCGCCCGGAGGGGGCGATGCTTGTCCTGCGCGATGACGGTCGTGTGGTGGGCTCCATTTCAGGCGGCTGTATCGAAGATGATCTCATCGACCAGGTGCGTCGGTACGGCGTCGCGCAAGGGATGCCGGAGGTGGTCGAATATGGCATTAGCGCCGAGGAGGCGCATCGATTCGGGTTGCCTTGCGGTGGCACGATGCAACTCGTGCTTGAGCCGATTACGCGGCAAAGCCGTATTCAGGCCCTGCACGAAGCGCTCAGTCGTGGCGAACTCGTGGCGCGCACGCTAGACATGACAACGGGTGCCGTCACTCTTGGGCCACCGGGGACGACTGACGGTGTGCACTTCGACGGGATGTGTCTGACGACGATTCACGGGCCCCGTTACCGTATGCTCGTTATTGGCGCGGGACAACTGTCGCGCTACTTATGCCAGGTCGCGACAGGACTCGACTATCAGGTGGTGGTGTGCGATCCACGCGAGGAGTACGTGCAGACATGGGATGTACCCGGCACGCAACTCGTGCGCACGATGCCCGACGATACGGTCATGGAAATGAGACCCGACGAACGCAGTGCGATTATTACACTCACGCATGATCCTAAACTCGATGATCTCGCGCTGATGGAGGCGCTGAAGACACCCGCGTTTTATGTCGGTGCGCTTGGCTCGCGGCGCAACAATGCTGCACGGCGGGAGCGGCTAAAAGAGTTCGATCTGAGCGACGCGGAACTTGCACGGTTGCGCGGTCCGGCCGGGATCTATATCGGCAGCCGCACGCCGCCTGAAATCGCGATCTCGATTCTCGCAGAAGTGACGGCCGCGAAGAATAGTGTGTCGCTGCCGGCAATCCTCCGGGTCGAGCGTGGGAAGACGGCAAAGGCAATCACGAGTGATGACACACCGATCAGTGCGCTGGATCGTGTTTGGTGAAAGCGGGTTCTCTCACGAAACCGGCTTCCGGCGGCGAACTGCAGGCGAAGGCCATGCAGACATCGCAATATCGGCCAGCCGCTTCAGTGTATCCCTGCATGCCCCATCACAGGCTTGCGCCGACATGCCTTGCACCACGGCGACATAAAAGCGTGCGAGCGCGTCGGTGTCCGTATCCGGGGCAAGCTCGCCCTCGGAGACGGCACGGTCGAAGCGTGCCTTGATGGTCTGCAGCCCAAGCTCGCGTCGCGCGGAGACCAGTTGGGCGACAGACTCGCTCTTTTCGGCATGTTGGAGAACGGCAGTCGAAACCATGCAGCCGCGCGGTCTCCCCGCGGCGGTAAAGCGTGCCGCAGCGTCGTGCAGATAGAACGCGATCGCATCGCGCGCCGGCAACTTTCCGCCTAGCGCTTCCAGCGCTGCCTTGTTTTCACGCTCGCTGATGTGGTCGACCGCTTGTCTGTAAAGGTCCTCCTTCGAGCCGTACGTTGCGTAGAGAGACGGCGGCGGGATGCCCATGGCTTCGGTCAGATCGGCGATCGAGGTGCCCTCGTATCCGCGCTCCCAGAACAGCCGCGCGGCGACATCGAGTCCCACGTCGCGGTCCAGCAACCTCGGCCTGCCGCGTTTCCGGGTGGGTTCGCTCATTTTTATATCGAGTCCTATAAAATTCGTTGACAAGGATCTTTTGACCTTAATATTATAGTGAACACTACTAATTCAGTCATGAAAGGAGTGGTCGATGTCTGCAAAACTTTCAAACAAGGTGGCCCTTATTACGGGAGGCTCGCGTGGCATCGGCCGTGCAGTAGCACTGGCCTTTGCGAGAGAAGGGGCTGCGCTCATCGGTGTTCACTATGGCGCCAATCAGGATGCGGCCAACGCCACCGTCCGCGAAATCGAAGCGCTCGGGACGAAAGCCGTCGCTATCGAAGCGGACCTGAGTCGCGGGAAGGAAGCGACGGACAGTATCTGGGATCAGTTCAAGGCAGCTGCGATCGCCGCCACGGGCGAGCCGCGGCTGGACATTCTCGTCAACAATGCTGGCGTGGCACCGGCCATCGCGCTGTCTCAGACGAGTGAGTCCGTATTCGACGAGGTCCTGACGATCAACTTCAAGGCGCCATTCTTCCTGATTCAGGCTATTGCCGATCACATCCGCGACAATGGACGAATCATCAACGTTTCGACGGGCTTTACGCGTGTCGCGGCTCCAACGCATCCGGCCTACGCCGCATCGAAAGGTGCCATTGAAACGCTGACGCTGGCCCTTGCCCCTGAGTTCGGTCCTCGCGGCATCACGGTGAATGCGGTCATGCCGGGTGTGACGGAGACCGACATGAACGCGGCGTGGATCAAGATACCGGAGGCACGTGCCGGCGCAGAGGCCATGTCGGTGTTCTCGCGAGTGGGCCAACCTGTCGATGTGGCAGACGTCGTCACCTTCCTCGCATCGAACGAGGCACGCTGGACGACGGGGCAGGTGATCGACGCGACCGGCGGTGCGCGGCTCTAAGCATTCCGCCCCCTGGCATAAAGGCCGCACTGGGACAAAATCACCGTGCCAGGACAATATGGAAAGCTCGCGGGCGTGAGCTGAGGGGGGACATATTCCTGGCCGGCAGTGTGTCGGTGCCAGCGCGTCGGTGCAGCGCACCTCGCGGATTTTTCCGAGGAAGCGAGGCTCTACGCGGGTTAGACTGGAAAGGAGCATCCACCGATTTCTCTCTCGTAACAGAACTCAAAAACGAGCGTATTACGAGGAAGGAAAGCATGGAACCCAAACGCGCCAAAGTGCTCACCCCGCGAAATTTCGTCACCTCTTACGCGCTACCGAAGCGACGAGCCGCTTCCCCGAGCGTGACACGCTGATCCTCCTACTCGGCGTGACATGCGGTAAGCGCATAACAGAAATTGCACGCGTCGAGGTGCATCATGTGCTCTCGCGACGGGGCACGCGGCAGGAGGAAATTTCTTTGCCCGGCCAGATGACAAAGGGTTGTCGCCCGCGCTGCGTGTTCCTTTCTCATCCAAGACTGATCCAGACACAAAAAGGAGGTGCATTCGAACCGAGCGTGAAGCGCAGAGTGAACTTCGCAGGCGAGTCAATTGAATATCTTGCCGCTGACAGCTTGCAGAACTACATCACGAGCCTGTATCGAGCGGCAGGTCTTGGTAGGGGATTTAGCAGCCACAGCGGGCGAAGAACGTTTGCTAGCCGCCTCGTAACGCAGGGGCAGTTGCTCGAAACCGTACGGATGCTCCTCGGCCATTAGCATCTAGATCACGTCGCTCCATATTTGGATGTATCGCAGCGACAGCTACATGAAGCTGTCGCAGCGATCGACCTATCCTGTTGATGCGTTTTGCATAAATTGCGGTTAGGTTCGTCATTTGGATCTACAGTCTCGTGCGCAGATGCCGATAAAGAAGGGTTGGGCGAGAGAAGGCAACGGATTTCGGAGATTTGCCGGTGGTACTTCTTGTATCGACGAACCGCGGAAAGAGGAAGAAAACAAGGAGAAGACGAGAATGGATCGGGCGACTTTATCGCGGCTGCGTCAAACTATTGACGACCTGGAACGCTTATCGGTGACTCTTCCCCAAAAGAGTGAGGAAGTCATATTCCTTGCTCGGATCATTCATCAGTTGCAGATCCTTCAGGACACGGTCATTGCGGGGGATGCCCGCGAAACTGTATTTGTGTGCTCAGAGCAGATTGCGTCGATCGGGCGCTCGCGTGAGACGTTCGTGCGTGTTGCTGGCCTCGTCCTGTATGCCCAGGCAGTCGAGAATCTGACGGCGCTACAGAAGGAGGCGCACGTTTTCGCCGCCATTCAGCCGCAACATCACGGACCTGGCAAGATGATTCACGGGTAATCAGCGCGCTTCCAACGGACAACGAGAAGAAAGATGAAGGCATCGTTTGTTGGTGTGGTTGTGCTCGCCTCAGTCTTGACCGCAGTTCCCGCGCTGGCTGAGAAACCGGTAGAGTCAGGGCAGAAACGATCGCACGAGGCAGTTTGGTGGTCTCGTGGCGTGGTCCTCGAACGAAGGGCTACTGACGGCAGTTGGGCTGTTCGATGGTTTGACGATCTTACAGTGCGCGGGGCATCGAAGGTCTACGCGGGAAATGAGAAGGATGAGCCGCTCGTCGAGATTACCGCGCTTCGCTCCGAGGATGACTCCATTGCCTCGCGTTCGATCACCGTCAGCTGCCTGGGCAATTACGAAAAGCGGGTCATCGTAGCAGCTGATGTGGTTGATGGGGACGAGCTCAAGCAGGTCTGGATGCAGCAGTTCAGATGCGGCGATAGTGAATGGCGAGTGAGAACCGCCAATGCGGCGAGATTGCCTTCGACCGACCACTGATAACGGAAAACAACGCAGGAAAGCGGCAGTGCCATCGAGCGGCCGCGTTCGAAGAACGTGAGAAATGGATTGAAGAGCATCGCCGTAGTGGCACTCCTAATCATCAGCACATCGTCGCTTTTGGTTGCCTGCGGAAAAAAGACTGGGGACGAGTTCGTCGGATCGTGGAAAGTTAAGGACGATATCGACTCGACAATTATCGCTCGCAGCGGCTACGATTTTGTTGTCACGAATACCGGCGATACGTCGAGCAGGATGTTTTTCCGCTACGAGCACGGAATTCTCGTAATGAAGGGTTCTGCCGGAATGCTGGAGATACGCTACGACAGGATCCACGACGCGATCGTCGCATTCACCCCCGGTTTTCCGGTGGAAATCGTACTGCCCCGGGTCAAATAGGCGGGTGAGCGTCGTTCGCTTGCATCGAGATCCTTGCGATGACAAAGCCATTGACGGAGTCGATTTCGTATAAGCGACTGCATTCGATGAACGGCGTGGGTCGGCAAAGCTGTTCTCATACCGCCGGCTTCCTTCATCGAACTGCGGCTAGCGCCGCCCGCTACGACCCCATACATAGCGCACCCACCGCTGCCACCGGCTTTGCGGCGGCATCTGCGAGTTGTGCGCAGACTGCGCTTCGCGGTCGCGCTGGACGGACTTCTGCACCTGTTCGTGGATCTGCCGCAAAGTCATGCCGCCAGGGCCCTTGAGTTTGTCGTGATCGGGAGCAGGATCGCAATCGGGATTGTCTGTCATGAAGGTCGCCCGTTTGTGATGAGACGACTTGATCTTGATACAGATGCGTAGTGCCAGCAAGCTGGACGCGGATTGCCGGCTGGCGCGTACTCCGACAGGCCTTGCCGGCGCGCCGTTCGTGAAGTAGATTTTTTCAATGAGGTCCGAGGCTGGGGAACTGCCATGGAACTGAGCGTGGAACGTGTCGATGTTTGGGTAGCGACGATCGACGACAAACCGGGCGGGCTTGCGAAGGTATTAAGCGTGTTGCGGGATGCCGGTGTCGATTTGCAGTTCATCGTGGCACGCCGCGCGCCGGAGGCGTCGGGTAAGGGGGTCGTGTTTGTCGCGCCGATAGAGGGAGACAGTGCGATCCGCGCCGCCACCAAGGTGGGGTTCAGTGTCACCCCTAGCCTTCACTCCATCCGGGTAATGGGTCTGGACCAGTTGGGTGTCATCGCACAACTGACCTCGATGTTGGCTGATGGGGGGATCAACCTCCGCGGGGTCTCGGCCGCTGTACTTGGCACGCAGTTCGTTGCCTATCTCGCCGTCGACTCGTTGGGCGATGCCGAAAACGCGATCGACATCCTGCAAAGGGCCTGAAGCGATATGGCCGCGCAGCGGGGTAATTCAGCCGGATTTCCTTCTGGTCATTTCCGATCGTCGGAACGCCCGGTACCGAGTGCCTCGAGCAACGGCCGGAGGGCATCCAGTTCCGCACCGAAACCGCTCCAGTCTCCCGCCCGCAGTCGCTCGATGGCGCGGTCATAATGGGCAAGTGCCTCTCTTGCGCGGGTGTCCGCTGTGCCCCGGGATGGCGGTGCCCCTTGTGCGGGCTCATTGAAAAGCGCCGCCAGGGCCTCACTCAGGCTGTTCTCCATCACCACACGGTCACCATAAGCGGCAATCACCCGCTTCAACTCCGGTAACTGACCGGCCGCCGCGCGCAAATAGAGCGGAGAAACGTAGAGGATCGAGTTCTCGATCGGCACGACCACAAGATGGCCGCGAATGACGCGTGAGCCCATCTGGTTCCACAGCGAAATCTGCTGCGAGATCTCGGTATTCTGCTGAATACGCGCTTCGATCTGAAACGGCCCATAGACCAGCTTGTCCTTGGGAAAGGTATACACGATGAGCTTGCCGTACCCGGACGGATCGCAACGCGCCGCCAGCCAGGCAATCATGTTCTCCCGCTGGCTCGGCACCATCGGCAGCATGAGGATGAACTCGGCACTTGCATCGCCGGGGAGTCGCATGATCGTGTAGTACGGCGGCATCGTGCTGGCAGCGCTCCCCCCATCCATTCCTACCAGTTCCTGGGGAAACTGCCACAGATCCTCGCGGTTGTAGAACACCTCCGGCGCATCCATGTGATAGGCACGGTAGAGCTGCGCCTGGATCAGGAACAGATCTTCGGGGTAGCGGATATGGCGCCGGAGCGTCGGCGGCATCACGTCCAATGGTTTGAACAAACCCGGGAAAATGCGCTCGTATGTTCGCAGGAGCGGATCGGCGGGATCGCTGACGTAGAAATCGACCGTGCCGTTATACGCGTCGACCACGACCTTGACCGCGTTCCGGATGTAATTGGCGCCATCGCCGAACCCCGGCCGGGAGTAAGGAAACCACTGGCTGACGGTATAGGCATCCTGTATCCAGAACAAGCGCCCATTGCTTGCAACGACATAGGGATCATGGTCGAGATTCAGGAACGGCGCGATAGTACGTACGCGGTCCTGAATGTTGCGGTGGAGCAGGATCCGGCTCTGGTCTGTGATATAGCCGCTCAGCAGGATATTGGGATCGTCGAGTTGCCAGGCGAAGAGACTGCGTCGCGCGGCACTGCCGATGTTGACGCCGTCGCGCCCGCTGTACGCCGTGTAAGCATTGGTCGGTCTGTTGGGATAGTCGAATTCAGCGACACTGCCGTTCACGATCACATAGTCCTGCCGGCCCTCACTGAAATAGAGACGTGGTTCGCGAATGGCAGGGGCGCCGTTGGAGACGGGCGGAATATCCCGCAGACAGAAAAAGGGTAAGCCTTCGGTGGACTTCTCCGTAACTGGTGACATCACGACGCCGATGCCGTGAGTAAAGATAAGGTGCAGGTTCACCCAGGTTTGGGCGTTGGGCGGAAGCATCGCCGGGTCCAGTTCACGCGCCGACAGCATGACCTGCCTGTATCCGCTGTCAAGCTGATAGCGGTCGATGTCCACTGAAACAAATTTGTAGTAAGTCCTGATCTCCTGCAACTGTGCATAGGTATCCATCAGCGGTTGCACATCCCATAGCCGGATGTTGTCGATGGTTGCCCGATTGGCCTGCAGCGAATCGAGAGTCAGTCCCTGCTCGGGATCAAACGGTTTAACCTCGATTTTTGCGAGGCCGTAAGCCTCACGCGTTAGCGCGATAGTGTGCTCGATGTAGGGTGTTTCCAGTTTCAGCTCGCTCGGTTTGACATAGAAGCGCTGAAACAGCGCCGGATAGATCACAGCAAACACAAGCGAACTGCCGAATACGAGCAGCGCGAGAACGGCGGGCTGCAGAAAGCTCCGCCGGCGCATGTTGATCAAAAGGGCAACGGATGACGCCGCGGCAAGACCGGCAAGCATCCACAGGACCGGCAACTCGACGTGGACGTCGGTATAGCTGGCGCCAACCACGACGCCGTTGTCACCATTGAGCAGCAAAAAGCGGTCGAGCCACCACGACCAGGCCTTTACCGCAAAGAACAAGGCGAGCAGTGCCGAACCATGAGTGATGACGGCGGCCGAGAGTGCCCGTGCTGACCGCTCCGGCGTGATGTCACCGCGCAACCCGTAGACAGCACCTGCCACGATCGCGCTGCAGAAAACCAGCCGCAGCAGCCAGTTCTTGAGCGCGACATACGCGGGAAGCGAGAAGAGATAAAAGCTGATGTCCCTCTCAAAGATCGGATCGCGCTCGCCAACCGGCACCTGATAAATAAAGCGAAGCGCGATGTCCCAGCTAGAGGTTTCGCTAGCGGCAATGAACAGCCCAAAGACGACCGCGGCGCAGGCAATGCTGGAGCGCCAGGGAACGCGCGGCGCGACCAGTTCGGCCAGATCGCCAGTGACTTCCGCCGCACCCGACGAATCGGCCGCTACCGCCCGCAAGATATCGACGCTCCTCGCGTAACGATGCGCCAGCATCCCGGACAGCCATATCGCGCACGCCGAGATTGCGAACACCGTGGCAAACAGCGCCACTTTCGCGGAAAGGATGGTGCGGAAAACGCCACCATAGCCGATCGAAGAGAACCACAGCCAGTCGACCAGGATGCCGGTGATGCGTCCGACGACAATCAGGCCGGCGATGACGGCCATCGCCGCGATTGCATATCGTCTCAGACGCACTCCGGACTTCACTTCCGACCGCATAGTCCCTCCTGCGTTGGCCGTCGCCCCACGCCTCCTGAGATCGGATCAATCGCGCAATGCCGATCTGCCGGGAGCGCGGCCGAACGGCCTGCCAATGCGGCCCGAGTTCGCGTGGAGCAGGCTCAGACCAGTTGAATGATTGTAGTTCGGTGTGGCTATTGACATCGGCACCCCCGCGTAGGCGGCTACTCGTCCGGTGCCGGATGCAACAGACCTCGCTGCCCTGCCTGGCGATGGATGCCACTCTGCTGTTCCTCGTTGTCGCCGGTGAAGGTGTTCTCAAGAACCTGGGCTACCAGTGGAGGGAGCGGTCGAGGCGCCGGGAAGAAGCCGCGCCGATGGCCGGCTATGGCAGTCGGGCACCATCAGCGCTGTGGGGCGATTACTCGCCCTTGCTACCGAGGTTAAGCGGGTCACCGCTCATGCCGACCTCCGCGGGCGCTTGACTCAGGACGCGACTGTGTCGTCGCCGTGGCCACGATCTATCGCGATGTAGAAAGTTCGCGGACGGAAGTCGAGACGGAGCGCGCCTTACCTTGACGCCAGGCTGGGAGCAAAACGCGCATGTCGGCGTACGTATTGCTCGGGCGTGACCTATTCTTAAAAGATCGCAAGCGTTTGTCCCTTTTCAGGTATTCGACAGGAGGTGTGCCATGTCGATATCGCCAACCCTGCAGGAGTGCCTGCGCAGCAAGGGGTCCCGTTACGAAGTTGTGCGTCACCCATACAGCCACTCGAGTGTCGAAACGGCTGCTGCGGCGCACATTCCCGGTGACCGCCTCGCCAAGACCGTGCTCCTTGAGGACGATCACGGCTATGTGGCCGCCGTGCTGCCTTCAACTTACGCCGTACAACTTTCCGAGCTCTGGAACAAGACAGGGCGCCGGCTCGCCCTGGCCACGGAAGTCGAACTACGCGAATTGTTCAAGGACTGCGATGCGGGAGCGCTGCCGCCGATTTGTATGGCGTATGGCATGAAAACCTACCTGGAATCGAGCCTGGCAGGCCAGCCGGACGTCTACTTCGAGGCGGGCGATCACGAAGAACTGATTCATATGGAAACGGATCAGTTCCTCACGCTGATGGACGACGCGGAGCGCGCGCATTTCGCACGGCGGATGCGAGGGTTGGGCGGCCGCGCCTGAGGTGGGGCCTGTGATGCCGAGCTGGCATCAGGTAAATGCCGATTAAAAATCGTTCGTTATGCAGATCAATACGTCAATAGGAAACGGTTGCCGGTTCTTTGTCCTGGAGCGTTTGCGGATTCAACCCGTCGATGCAAGCTCGAGTTTCTTGCGCTGCAGGAACCGGCGCACGGCCGGATCGCGCTCGAGGCCGATCGCAAGATCGTACGCGTCAAGCGCTTCGGTCTTAGCGCCGGCGCGGGCGAGCAAATTGGCGCGCGCGGCCCAGTATGGCTGGTACTCAGTCAGCCGCGGATCGTTCGCATATGGCGCGAGCGCGTCGAGCGCCGCCTGTGCGCCGTCGCGTTCCGCCAGTGCGAGTGCGCGGTTCACCGCGATCACCGGCGAAGCTGCTATGGCGAGCAGCCCATCGTACAGTTGCACGATCTCGTCCCAGTTCGGGCAATGCGATCGGCAGCGATGCACATGCGCCGACTGCAGCGCGGCCTCGAGTTGAAAGCGACCGATTGAATTTAAAGCGTTCGCGCGCCGCAGCAGTGCGTTGGCTGCGTCGATCATCGGTGCGTTCCATGTTGCCGGGTCCTGAGCCGA
The DNA here is from genome assembly GCF_004353905.1 of Paraburkholderia guartelaensis. GTDB lineage: Bacteria > Pseudomonadota > Gammaproteobacteria > Burkholderiales > Burkholderiaceae > Paraburkholderia > Paraburkholderia guartelaensis. The sequence continues at coordinate 64,274 of NZ_SMOD01000017.1, forward strand.
TAGTGGCACGTAATCGCCGGCCGCATCGCGTCGGGCGTCGCGTCGCGCCTGCGCAAACAGCATCAACGCAAGGAGACCCAGCGTCTCCGGTTCCTCGGGCAGTAGTTCGACGAGCAATTGTGCAAGATACAGCGCCTCGTCAGCTAGATCGCGCCGTTCGGTATCGCCGCCGACCGGGTCCGTCCAACCTTCCGCATACGCTGCATAGACAGCTTCAAGCACTGAGTCGAGCCGGCCGGGCAGTTCCTCACGCTCGGGCACGCTGAACGGAATGCCCGCTTCGCGGATCTTGGTCTTCGCGCGCACGAGGCGCTTGCTCATGGCGGCGGGAGACATCAGAAATGCGGATGCAATCGTCTTCGCTTCCAGGCCCAGCACTACCTGCAGCATTAGCGGCGTGCGAATCGCGGCCTCGAGTGCAGGGTGAGTGCACGCGAAGAGTAGCGCGAGCCGCCGGTCGGGCAACGCGCCGGGTTCGCACTCGTCGATCTCTTCCGCGAGGATCGCGAGCTGGTTCACCACTGCGTCACCGACATGGCGATGGCGTGCGCCATCTATCGCCCGGCGGCGCGCAACGGTCATCAGCCAGGCTTCGGGGCTCGCGGGGCAGCCGTGCTCCGACCAGTCCGTGAGCGCCGCCGCAAACGCGTCGGCGAGTGCGTCCTCGGCCGCGGCGACGTCGCGCGTGCGCATCGCCAACAGCGCGACGAGCTTGCCGTAACTGCGGCGCGCGACTGCCTCGGCAATGGAATGTGCGGCGGCATCAGCGTGACGGCCGCCGCCGGACTGGCTCATGCAGCAGATGGCGCATCGTACGGAGCGGTCCAGACCGGGCGCACTTCCATGATGCCGTGCGCCGCGCCTGGACACCGCGACGCCCACGCCATTGCCGCGTCCAGGTTGGGTACGTCGATCAGGTAGTAGCCCGCGAGCTGCTCCTTCGAATCGGAATACGGTCCGTCGAGCACTTGCGGCTTGCCGTCGACCAGCCGCACGGTCGTGGCCGTATTCGTGTGCTGCAGCCGGTTGGCACCCACCAGCGCCCCCGCTTTCTGGAGCGATTCGGTGTACGCGTGATAGGCGGCGACGCCTTGCTGTCGCTCGCTGTCGGTCATCTGGTTCCAGCCGTTTTCTTCCGAATAGATCATCAAGAGGTATTCCATTTGAGCCTCCGTCATGGGGTTGAGGCGGATGAATTACATCGTGCCGCCATCATAATGACGCTCGCACGTCATGCTGACGGACAAGGTGCATCAAAATAATCGCGGAGGGCAGAAGTCGAGCGGCAGAAGCAAACGGTCGACAATTCAACGCAACTAACGGCCTGTCAGATTCGCATGCACGCGGCGCGATTCGGCGAAACGTGTGCTGGGAACGGGAAAAGATGCGGCGCGCGCGCATGAGCGGAGTTTCCCAAACGTATCTGCAGGAACATCCAGGTGATCTCTCGATGCGTCATGCCGTGACCAGATCGAGCGATTGGCGGGAATGTCGCACGACGTGCCGCTGCGCGAAACGAAGCGCAGAGAGCGAATCTCTGCGCAGTTTATATGCAGTATCAACTGAGAATGGGCGGCAATTCCCGTCGTGGCGAGTTCGGCAGCACTTTCGGTTGCATCGGCTTCGTCTCGACGACGAGGCGATGATGCGGCACCGGATGAGCGGCGGCAGTTGCGAGCGAACGTCGCGAGCCGTCACTGTGCGGCGGTATCTTTGCCGCCAGGCGCGCGCCAGCGACCGGCTTGTGCCGGGTGTTGTCCTTACTGTTGCCGGCTGACCTGCGATGCGGCGGCGCGTCCGTTGTCGTTCGCGCGACAGTACTCGGCGCATGCCAAACGTTTGCGCGACGGCCATAGTTAAACGCGTGATGCGATCCACCCTCCGGCGCGTGTGCGGCAGCAACCGGCTCGTGCCGAACGCTGCGGACAATCTGCCCGGTCACGACGTGACCTGTATGGTTCTCCGAGTCTTGCGGCCAAAGCCCGAGCATCGCTGCCCCCGCCTTGAGCGCTCCGTCGTCATCCTGGTTTTTATGATCGCCCGACGGCGGTGCAGGGCGGGTTGCCGCGGCTCGCGGGCCGGCGCCCGCAGGCTGGCAAACACACGCGTTGCCCGCAGCCGCCCCGAGCGCATTCTGACCTGATGCCTCGGCCCGTTTCTCGACGGCGCCGTGCCGCACATCCGGCTGCGTCCATTGTTCGCGATACTCGACGGCGGCCACGGCCGCCGTCGTCACACTCATTGCCGCAACTGCCATTACCGCTGCCATTGTCGCGCGCACGACATGTCCCCTTGTTTGATTTTTGCGCCACCCGGGCGGCGATTATACCTATTAGGCATCAGAGACCGGCAAGCGCTTTCGAAGCAGAAAAAGGGGCGCATTCCATGTCGGCTTACCTGAACCGGAGTGAGTTGTTGATGGGGCGGCGCTTACAGTGCTATCACGGTTACGCCCCCTTAACCGCTAATCTTGGGGAGCCCGATGACAGATATGCGCATCCCCTTTTCAACTGCAACGGGAGCACTGGTGAGAGGACATGGTCGACTCCTGTATGAGACCGCACCTCGACAACACATTCGGTCGACGCCGGGAAGGAGCAGCATCGAGGTGTGGCCACACGCAGTGCGAGCCGGCCTGCGCTTGCGGCGGCATGATCTCGCGCCCGCGGTGGCTTTGGCACTACGACTCTCGCGGCAGGCCGTTGACGTAGGCCTTCACCTCCTCCCTGAGTTCGCGCTCGAGAAGACCGTCATATTCGGTGCCGCGCGCCGGCGCCGCAGCGAGAGTAGAGACAGTCTCTCGTTGCGTGTTTCCGAGCTTGCAGTAGTGGGCTGGGATTAAACATCCCAAAGAGATGCTTGCGTGACGCCGGCACGAGGGATTCCGGCGGCTTCAATCATGTCGCATGCGTTCAACCAACTCCAGCAAGCGAGCACTCATTTCCTCAGCCGGCAAATGCGTGGGCCAACCGTGACCCGGAAGCAGCCATTCGAAACGATACGCGGCCAGCTGGCCCATTAGTCGTCCACCAGAGAAAACTCGATGTCCTGCGCGCCCTCCCACAGCACGAGTTTGCCGAATGCCTCGAGATGCTCGTGGCCTTCGAGCAACGTAAAGAAGTGGTTCCCGGCAAGCTGGCCCATTTTGCTCGCGAAGATTGAGCTGCCATAGACGAACAGGAATTCAGTTTCGCTGAATCCTCCTGGATACAGAAGGATATCCCCGCGTGACGCGTGGCTGGTGTGATTTTCAAACTTGAGGCCGGTATCGAAATCGCCCAACGGAATCCATACGGCTTCGCCGCTCCAGCGGGAATGAATCACCTTGTTCCTGAACGGCAGCAATTCGAGGAAGCGCTGGCAGGTGCGAGGTGCCCTTTCTTCTTCCAGTCGGCCGACAAAGCGGAATGGGCCGGCGTCCACGTTAATCTTCTTCATGTTGCCCTTGAAAGTCGAGTGCGCATTTGAGGTCCGCTGGTCCGCGTCGACCGGGCGGAGGTCACAAGCCGGTTTATCTGCAGTTTGACTCCGCTCCCGGCAGCTTGTCGAGCATACTGACTATAGCGTCAAGCATACGTGACGGCTTCCCGGCGCAACTGTTTGCCGCGTGGACCGCGCACGGCTAGTCAGTTCGATGGCCCGATGCGCCTGAATTTGGACGGCGTGACGCCGTTCTCCCTGTGGAGTGCGCGGGAGATCGATGAAGCCCAAGCGCCAGGCGATCCGGGACACCGGGAGATCGCTTTTGAGGAGAGTGATGCGCGCGCGTTCGTTCCGGGCATGGACGGCGAGACTGCGCGCGTAACGAACAGTTTAGGGGCACGTGCCCGCGAGGCACCCCATGATGATTGCAGTAATTTTCATGAAATTACTGCAATCAGGCATGCGCATTTTGCAGTAAAATTAGTAAAATTACTGCAATTTCTGACATGCACGGACTTCCTCTTTACCAGCGACACGATCAGGCATTTTGCTCCCAGTACGCGAACGTCGAGCAGGCGGCCGCCAGCCAGGGGCGGGTTCTCGTAGGCGCGCCGGGTACGATCACGGAGCACCATCGCGGGAGCGCTGTCTACTACTATCGGCAGTTCATGAACGCGGAGGGCAAGCGGCAGCAGGAGAGTCTTGGCGGACCCAAGGGCGATCCGGCGGCCGACGAGCGCGTCGCTGCGGTGATGGCACAGATCGAGCAGTCCAAAGATCTCATCAGCCGCATCCGGGAACTCGCGAAGCTCGGCTTCCAGATCGCCGACAACAAGACCTACGCGACCATGGCGGTCCTCCACAATCACGGACTCTTCCAGGCCGGCGCGGTGCTCGTGGGCTCTCACGCGTACGCGGTTCTGCTCAACAGCCTCGGTATCAAAGCGCTTGCCTACGAGACCGAGGACATTGATATCGCGCGCGCCCGCCAACTTGCGCTTCAGGGTGTGCCCTCGGGCGGCCTGCTCGAAATCCTGAAAGAAACTGGAATTGACTTCGTGCCGGTGCCGGGGTTCAACAGGGGCGATCCGCCCACGTCGTTCAAGCAGGCGGGGCGGACGCGCTTTCACGTCGATCTGCTTGTGCCTTCGAAGGACAACACATTTCCGACCGTCGCCGTTCCAGAGCTCGGGGCGCATGCGAGCGGGATGCCTTATCTCGCCTACCTGCTCGGCCAGTCCCACATGGGCACGCTGCTTTCAAGGCACGGCGCGGTGCCGGTTCGCGTGCCGGACCCCGCACGCTTCGCGATCCACAAGATCCTCGTTTCACGCTTGCGCACCAACATGCTGGTTAAGTCGCAGAAAGACATACAGCAGGCGTGCGTGATGCTCGCGATGCTCGGCGAGCACAGAAGCGGCGATATCGAGCTCGCCTGCTCGAATCTCCCGAGGTCTGCGCGCCCGAAGGTTCGCCGTGCGCTGCCCGATGTGCGCGGCATGCTTGAGGCTCATGAGGGAGCACTATTCGAATTTGAGGAAAGCATCGGCGCCTGACACGCAGTGCCGCGCTTCGACCGGTCCGGAATTGCGTATGACCAACCACCCGTGGTGTATGCCATCCGGCCAACCCGTATTGCGTTTGTGGATGCCGTCGTTCCAGTTGTTCGCGCATCCCACAGGTACTCTTCTTTCTCGACAGGTGACGTCGCGTCGGATCTTCAGCCAGCTACTGTGTACCGAATATGAGTACGGGCTGAAATACGGACGCGTTCAATAGACTACGGAAAACACCGCAGCAGCCCTCGCAGGCGAACCTGTCACCTGACCAGATGCGCAAAGGGATTGCGCGATTAGAGCGGGTGATAGCCGTCGTCCGGCGCCGGTTATCAGCTACTGCGTCATCAACACGACAACGTGACAGTGCCTCCGGAAGGCCCCCTCGGCCGTCCCCTACTGATAGAGGGGCGGTCCAGGTTGTTCGGCGCTGCGGGCTCAGTCGTTAGACAGCGAGCCCAGAAATGTCGCAACCTTCGTCTTGCTGGTTTTCTGCAATCGAGCCATGAGGGCATGATCGATTCGCTTCAGCCCGTAAGTTTGAGCGATGTCGTGCTGCAATCGGCACCATAGATGGCTGGCGACCTCAGCGTCAACCATCGCCCGGTGAGCACGACCCGATTTCGGTAACCGAAGCATCTCCGCCAAACTAGCCAGGCGGTGACTCTGGGCGCGTGGGTAGATCCGCCTGGCGACGAGCATCGTGCAAGCAAACGAATGCTCCGCTCGCACTCCAAGAAGCCCCAGTTCTGCCTGCCAAAACCGCTTGTCGAAACCGGCGTTGTGGGCAACGACGGGATGATCTCCAACAAACGCTGCAGCTTCCCTCATGACTTTCGATACAGGAGGAGCCGATGCGATCATGTCGTTCGTGATGCCGGTGAGAGCAACGACATCGGACGGGATGCGCCGTCCTGCGTTCATCAAGCTCTGGTAACGATCAACAATCTGACCGTCACGCAGGAGGATGACGGCAATCTCGGTAGCGCGGTCGCCCAGATTCGGCGAAAGCCCGGTTGTTTCGAAGTCGAGTACCGCAACGGTCTGCATGTTTCTTTCGTTATCTAATCAGTTGATGCCGTACTGCGCACGTTTCCCCAAGCCGCCGAACCGCCCAGGCAAGACGCACCTTGGTTTGTTCGCCCGGCTGCCGCTCAGGCCAGTTCGCCAACCAACGACACACTCGGAGCCTGGATTTTCAGGGTATTCGTGGCGCCGCCCGGATCTGGATGCGTTGAATGAAGGGCGTATTCTACGCCTCGTGAACCGCCATTCTTTTATAGCGGCTCTAACGCCCGCGCGAGTTACCGGGGCAAACGTGGAGGGTTGACAGATGCAAACGCCTGGACTGACGCGAAGCTCAGGCGCCGCGCTTTCATCTCGCTGGAGTTGAGGATTGCGGGTTCACCGGCATCGGGAAAACCGCCCGCTTCAGCGGAAGGCGGGGCCGGGGATCGGGTGAGGCAGGTTTTCAAACATCAAAGTTTCAAGATTAAATCAATTCCTTATGATAAGAATACTTATCTTATCCTCACACATCGATCAGAAAATAACTTCCACGCGTCACCGCCCAAACGCATGCCACCAGCGCACAAAACGACACGATTACGGTCCCGAAGCACGCGGCGCGCGAGCAACATGCGATCCCCGAGGCGACCGATGCTTGCCGCTCGAAAGCACAACACCATACCGCTCACACGCAATTTCACGCGCCGCATCAATTTCCTGCAGAGTGCGTGCCTCATCCCACCCCAGCACCTCTGCAGCAACGCCAGAGGCCTCCAGCACCAACGCGTCCGTAAAATGCCCTGAGATCGCAATAGTAGTGCGGCGAAAAAGCAAGTCCGCGAGATGCGTGACCATATCGTGTTCGCACAAGTATCGGATCTCATGGGCCGTATACCCGGACTCGCCAGTGAGCAAACGATCCGCACTCCCGTCTTCCACCTGCGCGCAAAATGCCGCAACCCCCTCCGCTGCAGTCCCATATCGGTCAAAAAGCGTCTCGGCCCGTGCCGCCGAAATATTGTTCCGTTGCGCAATTGCACCGACCCACGCGTCCCGTTCCCTAGCATCGTGCGGATAACCCCGCCCACCGCCGATCGGCTCGTGACGCGTACTGATCTTTCGCGTGCGTCCGAGGCGTCTGAGCGCATCGTCGGCGACAGATTCCGCGAATCCACGAAACGTCGTCCATTTGCCACCCACCAGCGACAGCACTGGAATCTGCGTACCCGGCAGTTGATCGACATGCACCACATGATCGCGGCTCACATCGCCGGGGTTCGCGGCGTCTGAATAGGGAAGTGGCCGCACGCCGCTATACCGGAAGGCGATATCCGATGGCTTAAGATGCACGCTTGGAAAGACTTCACGCAATACGCCGAGCATGTAGGCAACCTCGTCGTCTTCGCAGCGCACGCCGTCCGGATCGTCGACCCGGATATCGGTCGAGCCGATGAGCAGCTTGTCCATGAACGGATAGATGAGCGAGATGCGACCGTCTTTCGAGCCGTAGTACACCATGCGGCCGCGCAGTTGCGCGTGGAGTTCGGGATGATCGACGATCAAATGCGATCCCTTCGTTCCGCCAATGTATTTCCGCTCGATCCCGAGCGCGCCATTTACGCTGTCAATCCACGCGCCGCCCGCATTGACGACAATAGCGGGCTCCACAGCGATGCGCTCCTGCGTCACGAGATCACGCAGCCATACAACGCGGTTCTCCACATGATCGACACTCATGTAGTTCGCTGCGGAAGAGTGCTCGCAGGCAGCGAGACCATCGGCGACGAGTTCGAAGTTCAACCGTTCGGCGTGAGTCACTTTGGCGTCGTAATACGTGGCAGTCGCCTTGATCGCAGGGTCAAGCAGCGGCAGGCTCTGCAGCGATTGCTTTCTAAGCGCGAAATGATGCCGCGGCATCGTACGGTCATGCCGGCCGAGAAAGTCATACATTGCCAGACCGATTTTCGAGATGACTGCGCCGCGCTCGGTGAGCTTCGCCTTCATGCCGAAGAAGCGGCGCGCGGACGCGATCATGCCGCCGAAGTACGAGTGAATCGGCAATACGGTTTCGAGCGGCTGCACATAGTGCGGCGCGCTTTTCAGCAGCAGATTGCGCTCCAGCGTGGATTCGGCCACGAGACGAAACTCGCCGGTTTCGAGGTACTTCACGCCGCCATGGATAAGACGCGACGGCGCGCTGCTCGCCCCAGCGGCGAAATCGGTCTTGTCGATCAGCAGGCAGTCGACGCCTTGCAAACAGAGGTCGCGAAAGAGACCCGCGCCGTTGATGCCGCCTCCAATAATCAACACGCTGACGTTTGGCTGTTGCCTCACGCGGTTGAGAAAGAATTCGCGGTTTCGTTCTGTCATCGATGTTCTCCGCCTTCAGTGTGCGATGGCCGCATGGTCGAGCGCGGGCCACAAGGGTTGCATGGCTGCCGCGAGCCGCGACCAGAGCGCATACGTCTCGTCGAATTGGCCATGTCGTTGGGTGTCCGGAACATACGTGCGCGCGACCCGGCACGCACGCGCGGACGCATCGGAAAGCGAGGCGAAAACGCCTACGCTGACACCGGCGCAGAGCGCAGCACCAAGCGCACTGGCCTCCGGACTCTCGGGGATATCGATTGCGACGCCGAGTACATCGGCGAATAGCTGCGCAAGCAAGGGACTCGACGATCCTCCGCCAGTCAGCCCTGCCCGATGCGCAGGAAAAGCGCTCGTCAACGCTTCGACGTGCCAGCGGTGGTTGAACACCATGCCTTCGAGCACGGCACGCGCCAGGTGCGCCCGACGATGCCACGAGCGTATGCCGAAGAACGATGCGCTCGCCGGTTGCTCGAACGGCGAGCCGAAGAGGAAGGGATGAAACATGACCGAACTCGGCTCCGTGAAGGCCGCTTGCACTTCGTCGCCGATCAGGTCGAACAACGAGCAGGCACGCCGCGAGGCTTCCTGCGTTTCGTGCTGAAAGAGTTCGCGCAACGCCCAGTCGACGTTGCTGGACGACGCGGGCGAAATGGACATGTTCATCCACTGCCCAGGACGCGTGCCGTTGCGGCATGACCAGCGCGGATCCAGTTGCGGTCGATCGGACAGGATTTCGTTGATGCTGAACGTGCCCGCCGTAATCGAAAGAACGCCCGGCTCGATGTTGCCCATGCCGAGGGCGCTCGACGTGACATCGTGCAGCCCGCAGGCAACGGGCGTGCCTTCCTTCAGACCGGTCTGCGCGGCGGCCTGCGCGGTGATCCGGCCGGCGGGCGCCGCCGAAGCAATGATCTCGGGCAGCGCATGAGCGATCGACGTCAGGCCGTAGAGCGCGAGGACATCGGCGTTGTAAGTCTGGGTGTTGACGTCGGTGAAGGACGAACTCGCTTCGGTCGGATCGGTGGCCGCTACGCCGGTCAGGCATAGACGCAGCCAGTCCTTGCAAAAAAGCACGTGGCCGATCTTCGCAAAGCGCTGTGGCTCGTTGAGCTGAATCCACTTGAGCAAGCTCACGGCAGCGTAGGGATAGGGCTGCTGTCCAGTCAGCGCCAGCGCTTCTTCAAGCACGCCTGTATCACGCCAGCGTTCGGATACCTCGAATGCACGGCTGTCGAGCGACAGAATGCCTGGTCCGAGTGGCGCGCCGGCGCTGTCGACGAGATAGAGCCCATCGCCGTGCCCGGTCACGCCCACGGCCGCGACCGAGTCTGCGGGAATCTTGCCCAACGCATCGCGGATGGCGCCGCAGGCTGCCGCCCAAACCTCTTGCATGTCCCGCTCCACGTGCCGCGCACGCGGTTGGCGCTGCTCGACGCGTCGGCTTCCTACCGCGACGGTGCGTCCGGATGTGTCAAAGACGACGGCCTTGGTGGCGGTCGAGCCGCTGTCGACGCCGAGTAGATAGCGTTCCATCGTGTCTCCATGCTGTTTTTGTGCGTTGCAGCAATTTCCTTCGGGCCCTTGAACAGGTGCAGACCATCCAGGGTTATCGCGGATGGCAGCCGAAGAAAGGAATGCTTACCTTGAAGTAACTGAAATAAATTTCAACGCACGAAAAAAATATCACTTTTCGTGTGTGGATGGAGACAACATGACGAAAATCGCCGGAAAGCGTGACGCCGAGGACAGTCTTGCGATACGCGCGGCCTGGCTGCACTACGCAGCCGGGCAGACTCAGGCCGATGTCGCGTCCCGACTCGGCGTGAGCAGCGTCAAGGCGCATCGGCTGATCACGCGCGCCAATCAAAGCGGCGCGATCAAGTTCACGATCGACGGCGATGTCGCCGAGTGCGTCGTGCTCGAAGCCGAACTGGCCCAGCGCTATGGTCTGAGCTATTGCGAAGTGGTGCCGGATCTGCACGAAGGCGATCTGCCGCTGCGTGCACTGGGCGTCGCGGGGGCGTACTTCCTGCAACGCGAGATCGCGGCGCGCCAGGACGGTGTCATCGGTATCGGACACGGGCGCACGCTCGCCGCCGTCGTGGCGAACATTCCGCGCATGGACGCGGGCACGGTGCGCTTCGTATCGTTGCTCGGCGGCGTGACGCGCAAGTACACCGCGAATCCGTACGACGTCATCCACAAGCTCGCCGACCAGACGGGCGCGGTGTCGTACGTGCTGCCGCTGCCGTTTTTCGCCAATACCGCTGAGGATCGCGAGGTGTTGCTCTCGCAGCGTGGCGTGCGCGAAGTGTTCGACCTCGCGGCGCATGCGGATTTGATGGTCGTCGGCATCGGATCGGTAGACGCGGACGCGCAGCTCGTCGCGTCGCAGATGATCGAGCCGGCGGAAATCGAGGAAGTGCGCAGCAAGGGCGGCAAGGGCGAACTGCTCGGCCATTTTTTCAGCGATGCGGGCGAATCCGTCGAAACGTCGCTGGCGGCGCGCACGGTGGCTCCTCCGTTGGCCGATCTGACGAGCCGGCGCATCGTGGCCATTGCCGGAGGCACGTCGAAGATCGCGGCCATCCGCGCCGTCCTGAAGAGCGGACTCCTTAGCGGCCTGATCACCGACGAGGCCACGGCGCTCGCGCTGAATGGCGACCCAGTCGCGACGGAAGCGCCGTGATGAATAGCGTCATGGGCAAGGTCAAGGGCAACGCCGCGCGAGATCTCATCGTCGGCATCGACGCCGGCACCTCCGTCATCAAGGCCGTGGCCTTCGATTTGTCGGGACGCCAGATTGCCGTGGCCTCGCTGCCGAACCGCTATACGACCAGCGCAGATGGCGCAGCGACGCAGTCGCTAGCGCAAACCTGGGCCGATTGCGCGCAGACCTTGCGCGATCTCGGCGCGAAGGTCGAGCGCCTCGCGCAACGCACGCAGGCGTTGGCGGTCACGGGCCAGGGCGACGGCACGTGGCTCGTCGGTGCGGGCAACCAGCCCGCAAGCGACGCCTGGCTGTGGCTCGACGCGCGTGCCGCGAACACGGTGCGCGCCTTGCAGGAAGGCCCCGCGAGTCGGGCGCGCTTCGAAGCGACCGGCACAGGGCTCGCCGCATGCAGCCAGGGCGCGCAGATCGCCCATATGGCCGCGACGATGCCGGACGTGCTGGCGCGCGCCGAAGTCGCGCTGCATTGCAAGGACTGGCTGTATCTGAATCTCACCGGCGTGCGCGCGACCGATCCGTCGGAGGCGAGCTTCACCTACGGCAACTTCCGCACGCGCCGCTACGACGACGCGGTCATCGACGCACTCGGCCTGAGTGCGCGGCGTGGCCTGCTGCCCGAGATCATCGACGGGACCGAACTCACGCATCCGCTCTCTGCGCAGGCGGCGGCCGAAACGGGCCTGCTGGCCGGCACGCCGGTGTGTCTCGGCTTCGTCGATATCGTGCTGACCGCGCTGGGCGCGGGCATTCACACCGAAGGCGCGGCGGGCGCGAGTTGCTCGATCGTCGGCTCGACGGGCATGCACATGCGTGCCATGCGCAACGAAAACGTGCATCTGAATGCGGAAGGCACGGGCTATGTGATCGCGCTGCCGTTGCCGGGCATGTCGGCACAGGTGCAGTCGAACATGGCGGCAACGCTGAACGTCGACTGGGTGCTCAATCTCGCGTGCGATCTGCTTACGCAGTTCGGCATGAGCCTTTCGCACAGCGACCGGATCAAATACATCGACGGCTGGCTGCAGGAGGGGCGGCCGGGCTCGCTGCTCTACCACCCCTATATCTCGGATGCGGGTGAACGCGGGCCGTTTGTCGAGCCCAACGCGCGTGCGGACTTCATCGGACTGACGAGCGAGAGCCGCTATCCGGACCTGTTCCGCGCCGTGGTCGAAGGGCTCGGGATGGCCGCACGCGACTGCTACACCTCGATGGGCATTCCAATGCCGGACGAGCTGCGCCTGACCGGTGGCGCGACGCGTTCGCGCGCTTTGCGCGGCGTGCTCGGCGCCGTGGTCGGCGCACCCACGCGGATCTCCACACGCGAGGAAGCCGGGGCGGCCGGTGCAGCCATGATGGCTGCGGTCGCGCTCGGCGTGTACCCGGATATGAATGCGTGCATCGCCGAATGGGTGACGCCGCTGCTTGGACAACCGGAGTCGCCCGATCCGGAATTGATGCAGTTGTACGCACAACTTTTTCCTGCGTATCGCAAGGCACGCGAAGCGCTTGTGCCGACGTGGGCGGAAACGGCCCGATTGCTGAAATCCCGGCATCGGCCGGAGGCAGTTTCCGCAAGCCTCAACTAACGTCGAACATGGAACGTGAGATGAGCGAGAAGGACATGGTGGACCTGTGTGTCATCGGCGGCGGCATCAACGGCGCGGGTATCGCGCGCGATGCGGCGGGCCGCGGGCTGTCGGTGATTCTGTGCGAGAAGGACGATCTTGCGCAGGGCACGTCGTCGCGTTCCGGCAAGCTGGTTCATGGCGGGCTGCGTTATCTGGAGTACTACGAATTCCGGCTCGTGCGCGAGGCGCTGATCGAGCGCGAAGTGCTGCTCAACGCCGCGCCGCACATCATCTGGCCGCTGCGTTTCGTGTTGCCGCATAGTCCCGGCGATCGTCCCGCCTGGCTCGTGCGCACGGGCCTCTTCCTGTACGACCATCTTGGCGGCCGCAAGAAGCTGCCGGGCACGCGCTCGCTCGATCTGTGGCGCAATCCCGAAGGCGCGCCGATCAAGGACGAGTACCGCAAAGGCTTTGAATATTCCGACTGCTGGGTCGACGACGCGCGCCTCGTGGTGCTCAACGCCGTGGACGCCGCCCGGCGCGGCGCCGAAGTGCTCACACGCACCGCGTTTGTTTCGGCGCGGCGCGAAGGCGGAGCGTGGCGCGTGGAGCTGCGCGACGCGCGCAACGGTTCGACGCGGGTGGTGAGCGCACGGGCGCTGGTCAACGCAGCCGGACCCTGGGTGTCCGAAGTGATCGGGCGCGCGGGCGCTCAGTCGACGCGCAAGGTGCGGCTCGTCAAGGGCAGCCATCTCGTCACGCCGAAGTTCTGGGAAGGTCCGCATTCCTACCTCGTGCAGAACCACGACAAGCGCGTGATTTTCATCAACGCGTACGAAGGCGACAAGGCGCTCATCGGGACGACCGACGTCGCCTGGGACGGCGCCCCGGAAACGGTGGCGATCACGAACGACGAGATCGACTATCTGCTCTCGGCGGTGAACCGCTATTTCAAGCATCCGTTGCGCAGGCAGGACATCGTGGAGACGTTCTCGGGCGTGCGCCCGCTCTACGACGACGGCAAGGGCAATCCATCGGCGGTCACGCGCGATTACGTGTTCGACCTCGACGTGACCGGCGGCGCGCCGCTCCTGAACGTCTTCGGCGGCAAGATCACCACCTTCCGCAAGCTCGCCGAGCACGCGCTGCAAAAGCTGCAGCCCACCTTCCCGAAGATGGGCGCCGACTGGACCGCAGCCGCGACGCTGCCGGGTGGCGACATCGACGGCGCCGACGTGCCGCGTTTCATGGCGAAACTGCAGGCGCAGTACGAATGGCTGCCGCGCGACCTGTTGCGCTATTACGCGCAGACGCACGGCACGCTGACGGCCCGGGTGATCAACGGCGCGACCTCGCTTGCCGGTTTGGGCCAGCAATTCGGGCCGAGCTTCTATGAGGCGGAGGCGCGTTATTTGATGGCTAACGAATGGGCTGAGTCGGCCGACGACATGCTCACGCGGCGTACCAAGCACGGTTTGCACATGAGCGCCGCGCAAAAGGCCGCCTTCGGAGTCTGGCTCGACGGGCTCGTCAGGAAATCCGCGTAAGCGAGCCGAGGCCGCGCCGCAACCCATACGACACGAGACGAACATGGTATTCACGCTTGCACTGAACACGAATCCGCTGGTGAACCGCTTTGCCGAGCCGGCCGACCTGATCGATGCCATTGCGCACGACATGAAGATCCGTGACGTGCAGTTGACTCACGAGTTCATCAATCCGTCGTGGCCGGCAGCAACGACACGCAGGCTGACGCGCGAGATGCGCGCGGCGATGACGCGAACCGGCGTGCGCATCACGTCCGGCATGACGGGGCCCTACGGGCGGCTGAACCACTTCGGTCATCCGGATGCCGATGTACGCCGCTACTACGTCGACTGGTTCAAGACCTTCGCGGATATCACCGCCGACCTGGGCGGCGATTCGATCGGTACGCAGTTCGCCATCTTCACCTACAAGGACTTCGACGACCGGGCACGCCGCGATGCGTTGATTCAAACCGCGATCGATTGCTGGGCCGAAGTCGCCGAGCATGCGAAGGCGGCGGGTCTGAAATACGTGTTCTGGGAACCCATGTCGATCGGCCGCGAGTTCGGCGAGACCATCGCCGCGTGCATGGCACTGCAGGACAAGCTGAGCGCGGCAAACATGGCGATTCCCATGTGGATGATGGCCGATATCGACCACGGCGACGTCACCAGTCCCAATCCCGACGACTTCGACCCCTATGCGTGGGCGCGCGCCGTGCCGCGGGTGTCGCCGATCATTCACATCAAGCAGTCGCTGATGGACAAGGGCGGTCATCGTCCGTTCACCGCCGAGTTCAACGCGCGTGGCCGCATTCAGCCCGAGCCGCTGATCAAGGCGCTGCACGAAGGCGGCGGACGCGACAACGAGATTTGCCTCGAGCTGTCGTTCAAGGAGCGCGAGCCGACCGACCGGCAAGTCGTCGAGCAGATCGCCGAATCCGTGGCGTTCTGGGCTCCGCATTTCGATTCCGGCGTTGCCGATCTGAATATCTGAGGAGATCCGACGATGCACGGCACGAAGACACAGAAACTGATCAACGACGGCGACGCCGCCGTCGACGAGATGCTGGAAGGCATCATGGCCGCCCACGGCGACCTGCTCACGCGCAACGACAGTGCGCCGCGCGCGATCGTCGCGCGCAACGGGCCGCGCACCGGCAAGGTGGCGCTCGTCATCGGCGGCGGGTCGGGCCATGAGCCGACGTTTCTGGGTTTCGTCGGCAAGGGGCTGGCCGATGCAGCGGTGATCGGCAACGTCTTCGCTTCGCCGCCGCCGCAACCGGCCGTGGATGCCGCGCTCGCCGCGCATGGCGGCGCGGGCGTGCTGTTCATGTACGGCAACTATGCCGGCGACGTGATGAATTTCGACATGGCCACCGAGATGCTCGAACTCGAGGGCGTCGACGCGCGCACGGTGCTGACGACCGACGACATCGCCTCCGCGCCGCGCGAGAAGCGCGAAACGCGCCGCGGCGTGGCGGGCAACGTGTTCATCTTCAAGGCAGCGGGCGCCGCAGCCGATCTGATGATGCCGCTCGACGAGGTGGCGCGCGTGGCGCGTCATGCCAACGCGCGCACCTACACGCTGGGAGTGGCGCTCGCGCCGTGCTCGCTGCCGCAAACGCGCCGTCCGAACTTCGAGATCGCGCCCGGTGAAATGGAAATCGGCATGGGCATTCACGGCGAGCCGGGCATGCGCCGCGAGGCGCTGCGCACGGCCGACGCCATCACCGACGAAATCATGGATGCGATCCTCGCCGAGATGGACGCCGCAAAGGGCGATCGCGTTGCCGTGCTCGTGAACTCGCTCGGCTCCACGCCGCTCATGGAGCTGTACATCCTCAACCGCCGCGTTGCGCAGCGGCTGAAAGAAGCGGGGCTCGTGGTGCATCGCACGCTGGTTGGGCCGCTTTGCACGTCGCTCGAGATGGCGGGCGCGTCGATCACGGTGATGCATCTGGACGATGAACTTCAGCGTCTCATCGATCACCCGTGCGAATGCGCGATGTTTCAGCAGAGGGCAGCATGACGCCCACGCTCACGACCGCCGATATGGCACGCCTCTTCCGCGAACTCGCGGACGCCATCGCAAAGGCGCGCGACGAGCTTTGCCGCCTGGATGGCGAGATCGGCGATGCGGATCACGGTATCGCGATGGAGCAGGGCTTTAGCGCCGCCTCGAAAGCGATTGAGGTGCTACCGGCGGAAGCCACCCTCGCGGATCAGTTGAACGCGGCGGCCAAGGGTTTCCTGAACGCGGTTGGCGCTTCCTCGGGACCGCTCTATGCCACGGCGTTCATGCGCGCGGCGAAGGTTGCCGGTGCACGCCAGGCACTACCGCTGAGCGAGGCGCCGGGCCTGATCGTTGCGATGGCCGAAGGCATCCACTCGCGCGGACGGGCCGAAGTCGGCGAAAAGACCATGGCCGATGTCTGGACGCCCGCGGCGGCGGCAATCGAACAAGGCATGGAGGAGGGCTTGCCGGTGCGCGAGATCATGACGCGCGCAGGCGAGGCGGCAACGGCGGGCGCCGAGTCGACGATCGCGATGGTCGCGACCAAGGGGCGGTCGTCGCGTCTCGGTGAACGTAGCATCGGACACATGGATCCGGGTGCGGCGTCGGCCGCGATGGTGGTCAATGTGATCGTAGAAAACTGGAGGAGACATGGCACAGATTAATTGGGCAGACGGCCGGCAAAGCCGTCGTTCCGACGCAAGGGAGGTGAGCCAATGAGCGCCATTGCTCCATCGACGAAAGGTCATTCTGGGCACAAGGCTCGCCTCGTGATCGAAGTGGTGTTGCTGGTGATTCTGCTGGTTGCGATGGCGATGAGCACGAAGGTCGTGAAGATCGGCTCCAGCGCGGACTCGCAGACCCAGGAATTCGAGCCGGCTGCCTACGGCAAGAAGCAATTCCCGAAAACCCAGGCAGCCATCGAAAAGCGTGCGGTCGATGCCGCGACGCTGGCGGCTGCCATCGCCAAAGATCAGGACGCGGCGGGCAAGCAGTACGGCGTGGCTGGTGGCGGCGTGGGTCCCGAGATGTCGGTGAAGTTCACTGGCGTAGCGGGCAAGGAAGATGCGGGCGTGTACGAAGTGAAGGTGCCTGGCTTGCCTGATTCGCTTGTCGTGCGCGTACAAACGGGGCCGGCGATCAACGGCACGGATCTGCGCGACGCCACCGGCGACATCAGCTTCGGGCAGTTCACCAACCAGATCGACTATCAGAACGCCGGCTACGCGATCAATGCGGAAATGAAGAAGAAGGTCCTGTCGAAAATCGATACGACCAAACTCACTGGCAAGACCGTCTCGGTCGTCGGCGTGTTCCAGCTGATCAATCCGAACGGCTGGCTCGTTACTCCTGTGAAGCTGGACGTCAAATGAGTACCGCGACCCCAATCACGACACCTGCCGCAACGAAGGACGGCGTCCTGCTGTCCGCGCGCAACATCGTCAAGTCATACGGCGGGGTGCATGCCCTGAAGGGCGTGAACTTCGAGATCCATCGCGGCAAGGTCACGACGTTGTTCGGCGAGAACGGCGCAGGCAAGTCGACTTTGATGAAGATTCTCTCCGGCGTGGAAAAGCCCACGTCGGGTGAGATCGAACTCGACGGCGAGCGCGTCGCTTTTGCCTCGTCGAGCGATGCGCGCGATCACGGCATCTCGATCATTCACCAGGAGTTGAGCCTCGCGCCCAATCTGAGCGTGCGCGACAACATCTTCATGGGCCGCGAGTTGCGCACGCCGACCGGCGTGGACTTTACCGAGGAGGCGCGCCAGACGCAGGCGCTGATGGTCGACCTCGAAGAAGAGATCGACCCGCTGACGCTGGTCCACGACCTGCGCCTCGGCCAGCAGCAGGTGGTCGAGATCGCGCGTGCGCTCTCGGTCGATTCGCGCATCCTCATCATGGACGAGCCGACTTCCGCGCTGAGCGCCTCCGAGGTCGAGGTGCTCTTCAAGGTGATTCGCGATCTGACGAGCCGCGGCGTTTCGATCGTGTACATCTCGCACCATCTCGAAGAGGCATTGCAGGTCACGGACTACGCGGTGGTCCTGCGCGACGGCAGGATCACCGCAACGGCGCAGAGGAAGGACATCGACCTCGGGTGGATCGTGCGCAACATGGTCGGCGAGAATTTCGATCTCGGGTCGCCGCCGACGGGCTACGCGTTCGGCGACGTCGCGCTCGACATCGACGACATCAGTGTCGCCGATGAATCGGGCACGGGCACCTCGGTGGTCGATCATCTGTCGCTCAAGGTGCGCGCAGGCGAGATCGTCTGCATCTACGGATTGATGGGCGCTGGCCGCACGGAACTGCTCGAAGCGGTGGCCGGCCGCACGCACCTTCCCGTCACGGGCGGCAAGGTGCTGCTCGAGGGCGAGAACATGGCGTCGCTGAGCATCGCCGAGCGGATCGCGAAGGGCCTCGTGCTGGTGCCGGAGGACCGGCAGCGCGATGGCCTCGTGCCGACCATGAGCGTGGGCTCGAACATGTCGCTCGCGAGCATCCGCTCCTTCGTGAAGGGCTTCTTGATGTCGCCCGGCGCCGAGCGCGAACTCGTGGGCGAATCGATCCGCAACGTGCACGTCAAGACCTCGGGAGCGGGTGCATCGATCCGCTCGCTCTCGGGCGGCAATCAGCAAAAGGTAGTGATCGGCAAGATGCTGGCGACCGGGCCGAAAGTCATCCTGCTCGACGAACCCAGCCGCGGTATCGACATCGGCGCGAAAGCGGAGGTGTTTCGCCTGCTCGCGGAAAACGCGAAGCAAGGTTTGGCCGTGGTCTATTCGACTTCGGAAGTCGGGGAGTGTCTGAGCGTCGCGCATCGCATCGTCGTGATGCGGCGCGGCAAGATATCCGCCGAATTCGGACCGGATGCCAACAAGGACGACATCATGGCCGCCTCGGGCGAAGCCGTTGTTGTCTGATCGAAGCAATGCCAGGAGACATTCAACATGAACCATGCCGCCAAAACACCGAGATCCAGTCGCTTCGGCGGAGAAGGGCTTGACTTCGGCAAGATCCTGCTCGAAGGACGTGCGTTTTTCGCGCTGATCGCCATCGTCATTATCTTTTCCTTTCTGTCACCCAATTATTTCGCACTAGAAAATTTCCTGACGATGGCCTCGCACGTGGCCATTTACGGAATTCTTGCGATCGGCATGCTGCTCGTGATCATCAACGGGGGGATCGACCTCTCGGTTGGCTCCACGCTCGGACTCTCCGGTGTCGTCGCGGGATTCTTCATGCAGGGCGTGACGCTGAACATGTTGGGTGTCGTGGTGTATCCGCCGGTCTGGGTCGTGGTCGTGCTGTGCTGCGCGCTCGGCGCTCTCATTGGCCTCGTCAACGGGATTCTCATCGCGCGCTTCCGGGTGCCGGCCTTCGTCGCCACGCTCGGCGTCATGTATGTCGTGCGCGGGTTCGCGCTGCTGATGACCAACGGTCTCACCTACAACAACCTGGGCGGACAGGCAGACCTTGGCAATACCGGTTTCGACTGGCTTGGCTTCGACCGGCTGTTCAACGTGCCGGTGGGCGTGCTGATTCTGGTGGTGATCGCGGTTCTCTGCAGCCTCGTGCTCAATCGCTCGGCATTCGGCCGCTGGCTCTACGCATCGGGCGGCAATGCCCGCGCGGCGGAACTCTCCGGCGTGCCGGTAAAACACGTGCAGATCAGCGTGTACATGCTTTCGGGCATCTGCGCCGCGATCGCCGGGCTGATTCTGTCCTCCCAGCTCACCTCCGCCGGTCCGACGGCGGGCACGAGCTACGAGCTGACGGCCATCGCGGCCGTGGTGATCGGAGGCGCGTCGCTGATGGGCGGCACCGGCAATATCCGCGGCACGCTGCTCGGCGCATTCGTGATCGGCTTTCTGTCCGACGGTCTCGTGATCATCGGCATCTCGTCTTACTGGCAAACCGTATTCACCGGCGCGGTCATCGTCCTCGCGGTGTTGCTGAACGCCATTCAATATCGCCGCCGCGTCAAGCGTCCCGCGCCGACCGGTGGACAACTGGCTTCTTCGCAAGGCGGCGGCAAGGCATGAGCAGTACGGCCGGCAAGCGAGAAGTGAATTGAAGCTTTACACCATCATCAACTGAGGAGGAGACATCTCATGACCTTCAAGACAAAGACCACCATCCTTGCAGCCTTAGTTCTGGCCGCGCCCTTGTTCGCCGGACAGGCTCATGCAGCCGGCGGACTCATCAGCATCATCGTCAACGATCCTGCGAACCCGTACTGGCTTGCCGAAGGCAACATCGCTTCTGCCGAAGCCAAAAAGCTCGGCTACACCGCCAACGTATCCGCATCGAAGGGCGACACGAATACCGAGAGTCAGCAGATCGACACTGCCATCACCAACAAGTCGGTCGCGATCATTCTCGACCCGGCCAACGCCAGCGGTTCCGTTGGCGCGGTGAAGAAGGCGATCGCCGCGAAGATTCCGGTGTTCCTCGTCAACGCGGAAATCAATCAGCCGGGCCTCGCGAAGGCGCAGCTGGTGTCGAACAACGCTCAAGGCGCCGCTCTGGGTGCTCAGCAATGGGTCAAGGACGTTGGCTCGAAAGGCAACTACGTCGAACTGCTCGGCGCGCCGTCCGACAACAACGCCGCGACGCGCTCGAATGGCTACAAATCGGTGCTGAGTCAGTATCCGGATCTGAAGATGGTGGGCTCTCAGGTGGCCAACTGGGACCGCACGCAAGGTTTCAACGCCACGCAGAGCCTGTTGCAGGCGCATCCGGACGTGATTGGCGTCATCAGCGGCAACGACGAAATGGCGCTCGGCGCGATCGCCGCGCTCAAGCAGGCAGGCAAGCTCAAGAGCGTGAAGGTCGGCGGCTTCGACGGTTCGCCCGCAGCGGTCGACGCGGTCAAGGCCGGCGAGTTGCAGTACACGGTACTGCAGCCGGTCGCCGAGTTCTCGGCCAAAGCGGTGCAGGAAGCAGACCAGTACCTGAAAACCGGCAAGACGGGCGCATCGAGCGAGAAGCAGCTGTTCGACTGCGTGCTGATCACCAAAGCGAACGCCTCGAAGTACACCGCGCCGTTCGTGCTATCGAAGTGAGTCGACTGGCGTATTGATCGATGTGCCGGACTGGCGGCTCGGGTCACTCCCGCCGGTTCCGGCGCGACATGCGCTGCTAAACGTAAGCGCAGATGCGCAACAAGGTAACCATGACTGATTCCCTCTTTTGGGTCGGTACGAGCTGGAAGATGAACAAGACGCTCGCGGAAGCGATTGCTTTTGCCGAGCGCATGCTTGCCAGCCCCGACGATCCACGAATTCAGTGCTTCGTAATTCCGCCTTTCACCGCGATTCGGGAAGTCAAATCGATTCTTGCGGAGACCGACATCAAGGTCGGCGCGCAAAACATGCATTGGGCCGAGCAGGGCGCCTGGACCGGCGAGATTGCGCCGCCGATGCTGGTCGATTGCGGAATGGACCTCGTCGAACTCGGCCATTCCGAACGACGCGAGCATTTCGGCGAGACCGACGACACCGTTGGCCTGAAGGTCGAGGCGGCCGTGCGCCACGGGCTGACGCCGCTGATCTGTATCGGCGAGACGCTCGCCGACAAGCAAAGCGGCCGCGCCGCGGAAGTGCTGGCTGCCGAGGTCCGTGGCGCACTGGCAAGACTCAGCCCGCAGCAGCGCGCTGCGCCGATTCTGCTCGCGTACGAGCCGGTGTGGGCCATTGGCGAACACGGCGTTCCCGCCAGCCCCGAATACGCCGACGCGCGACAAGCGGAAATCAGTCAGGTCGCGCAGACGATTCTAGGCCGCCGCATACCGTGCCTGTACGGCGGCTCGGTCAACCCCGACAACTGCGCGGAACTCACCGCCTGCCCGAATATCGATGGGCTCTTCATCGGTCGTTCGGCCTGGAATGTGAGCGGATATCTGGACATTTTGAAGCGTGTCGGGGCAGTGCTTTGACCTCGATGCGGGCTTGCCAACCCTTATTCTCAAGGAGATCGTCATGAAAGTGGCCATTGGAGGCGACAGTGCCGGAGTCGGATTGGCCCGGGTGCTGGCCGACTATCTGAAAGATCGTTTCGACGTTTTCGAAGTGTCGAGCAACGAATCGAATCCGAACGAGTTTTACGCCAATCTCTCAGACCGTGTGGCATCCGGCGTGATCAGCGGCGCATATGACCGGGCCATTCTCGTGTGCGGCACCGGCATCGGCGTCAGCATTTCGGCGAACAAGGTGCCGGGCATTCGCGCCGCGTTGTGCCACGACACCTACTCCGCGGAACGCGCGGCGCTTTCGAATAATGCGCAGATCATCACAATGGGTTCACGTGTGATCGGGCCTGAGGTGGCCAAGGCCATTGCCGACGCATTTCTGGACAACACGTTCGACGAAAACGGGCGAAGCGCAGGCAACGTCGCGGCGATCAACGAAGTGGATTCGAAATATCACCACCGGTGACTTGAAGGGCCTCCTGCGCGGCTGTGTGTCGTCAGTGCTTGCGATCGACCCGGCGCGCGAAATATTCGCCGACCAGCTGAATCACCGATACGAGCGCGACCAGTATGAAGATCACGACGATCATCACCTGGGTTTCGTAGCGTTCATAGCCATAGCGAATCGCCATATCGCCAAGGCCGCCGCCACCAACTGCGCCAGCCATCGCCGACATGTCGATCATCGCGATTGCGGTTACCGTGACGCCGCCGAGTATGCCGGGCAGCGCTTCGGGCAACAGTACGTGGTGGACGATCTGGGAGCGTTTGCAGCCCATCGCGCGCGCGGCCTCGATGAGCCCTGGCTCCACACCGCCCAGATTGACCTGGACGATGCGCGCAAAGAACGGAATCAGGTTCGCGCTCAACGGCACGACGGCAGCCCACGCGCCCAGCGTCGTACCGACGATGAAGCGCGTGACGGGAAGCAGCGCGACCAGCAGAATGATAAAAGGGATCGCGCGGAACATGTTAATGGCGGTCGAGAGCGTCTTGTGCAGTAACGGCCGCGGATAAAGCCCACGTGGTGCGGTTAGCGTGAGCACGATCGCGAGCAGCATGCCAGCAACGATCGCAATCAGCATGGACGCACCCACCATGAGCAGGGTCTGCAGCAGGGCCTGCGCGTAGCGGTCGAGTAGGGTTGGCGACATCACCTTTTACCTCGGTAGCAACATGCGTAGGTATACGAATGATTGAGAGTGTCAGAAAGCAGGAATCACGGAACCATTGAAGTGTGTCTGGATAAAGTGCCTCACGTCCTCTGACTGATATGCCTTGACGAGCTTCGGCACCCACGGCGCGTTGCGGTCCTGCTCGCGCACCGCGATGATGTTCACGTACGGGTTGTGCTCCCTTTGCTCGACTGCGATGCCATCCCGCGTGGCGTAAAGTCCTGCCTCGGACGCCACGTTATTGACGATGGCCGCGGCGTCGACGTCGGGTAGTGAACGCGCCTGGACGAGCGGCGCGGCCTCGACAAAATTCAGCTTGTGCGGGTTAGAGCGCACGTCCTGCAGCGAAGCGGTGCCGGTGTAGGGATCGAAGCCGTCGCGCAACGTGATGAGCTTGTGATCGCGCAGGATCACGAGGGCTCGGGTCTGGTTGCTCGGGTCTGCAGGAATGCTGATTGTCGCGCCGACAGGAAGCGATTCGAGCGACTTGTACTTCTTCGAGTAGAAGCCAATCGGCGAAATATACGTGTCGCCGACCGCCACAATCTTGTAGTCGCGCGACTTGACCTGATCGCGCAGATACGGAATGTGCTGGAAGGAATTGGCGTTCAGATCGCCGTTGTTCAGCGCCTCATTCGGGCTCGCGGTGCCGCTGATGACGATTGCCTCCACGTCCAGGCCGTCCTTCTTCGCTACCTGCGTGACGACCTCCCAGATCTGTTCATCTACGCCGCCGGCCACGCCCACCTTGAGCGGTGTCGGCGCACCGGCGGAGAAGGCGGGGCCGCTGGCAAACGGCAGCACGAGCGCGAGGGCGGCGAGAATGGGCAGGGTGCGTCGAATCATGAAGATGGCTCCGGGGTGAAAGGATGAGCTGACACGCCGGGCAATTATAGGAACGCAGATGTGCGAGGCACTACGAATGGATTGTCGAATGCTAATGACGCACGGCGGTCCATCTATGGCCGCGAGGGCAGCTTAACGTGACGCGTTACCGTTGCAATGCGCCGCGCGATCCAAACGGGATGTAGACGAATTTTGGCTGATAGGCTTTTTAGTGGATTGCTATATACTTTTCCAACTTTTCTTGTCTCGGGGCGACGACGCTGTGAAAAAAATCCTCCTCACCCTTGCCGCCTCGGTGGCCGCCTGTGCTATCTGGTCTGTCGCCGCACACGCGGAAGACCGCGAACTGGTTGTGGCATCGAGCGCCACCTATACACCGTTCGCATTTGAAAACAAGGACAAGCAGATCGTAGGTTTTGACATCGACATCATCGACGCGATCGCCAGGCAGCAGCATATGAAACTGCGTATCGTGAACACGCCGTTCACGAGCATCTTCGCGTCGCTCAACAATGGCGACGTGGACCTGGTCATCTCCGGCGTCACGATCAACGATAAGCGTAAGCAGAGTTTCGACTTCTCGGCGCCGTATTTCGATGCGCGCCAGTTGATCGCGGTGCCGAAGAACAGTCCGGTGAAGTCGCTGAAGGACCTCGATGGCAAGAAGGTCTCTGTGGTGAGCGGGTCCACGGCTGACGATGTCATGAGCCGTGAGGTGGGCAAGACCAACCCGAATATCCGCCGTTTCGAGAGCACGCCGCTCATCATTTCCGAACTCGCTTCGGGTGGTGTAGACGCGGCAATCGGCGACAACGGTGTCATTGCGTACCGCGTATCGCAGACGCCTGGCCTCAAGACCGTGGAAGATGCAAATTTCCCCAAGGAATACTACGGAATCGTCGTTCGAAAGGGCGACAAGGCCCTGCTCGACAAGATCAACGCCGGGTTGGCTGCGATCCGTGCGGATGGCAGCTACAACGTGATCTACAAGAAGTGGTTCAACCAGGACTTCAAGCCGCAATAATGGCGTGATGCACCGGCGCGCGCCGGGCCCGCCCGCGCTTCAGCCTTTTATTGAAAGCGAGCATGGAAGACAGCAATCCGGTCATGTGGTTCGGCTGGTTCCGCCCGGACATCCTGGTGGAGTACAGGCAACTGTTCTGGGAGGGGGCGCTGGTCACCGTTGGCACGACGGTGGTCTGCGTGCTGATGGGCTGCGCCCTGGGCCTGTTGCTGGCGCTGGCGCGGCTTGCCGACGCGAGGCATCAACCGTGGCGGACGGCGTGCAAATACTTGCTGCGCTGGCCCTCTACGGCTTATGTGAGTTTCTTTCGCGGCACGCCGTTGTTCGTGCAGATCCTGCTGATGCATTTCGCGGTGATGCCGGTGTTCATCCATCCGGTGCACGGGCTGTTGATCAGCGGCGATCTGGCTCGCACCTTGAAGCAGAATCACGGGGCGCTGATCTCCGGCGTAGCGGCGCTGACGCTGAATTCCAGCGCGTATATCTCCGAGGTGTTTCGCGCGGGCATCCAGTCGATTGCGATCGGCCAGAGGCAGGCGGGCCAGTCGCTGGGCATGACGCACGGACAGATGATGCGTTATGTGGTGATCCCCCAGGCCTTCCGGCGCATGCTGCCCCCACTGGGCAACAACGTGATTTCGCTGCTCAAGGACACGTCGTTGATCTCGGCGATCGGTCTCGGTGAGATGGCCTACGCTGCACGCACAGTGGCCGGCGCCTACGGCCGCTATTGGGAGCCTTACCTCGCGATTGCCGCAGCATACTGGCTGATGACATTGGCGCTGACAATGGGCCTGCGCAGGCTGGAGGATCACCTGGCGCGCACCGACCGCGTCGCACGGTAACGCGATATCTAAAGGCTGACGGCGCAGAGCGGGGTCGCCGCCAAACCTGGCGGTATCCCAACTCACTCGCGGCGCTTCACACCCGGCAGTACGCACAGCGCTTCATAAGCGAGATTGGCGGCAAGCAGGGCGGTGGTGCCGAACGGATCGTAAGGCGGCGCGACTTCGACCACATCGGCACCCACGAGGTCGAGCCCCCATGCGCCACGAATGATTTCGAGGGCTTGCGGGACCGTCAGTCCTGCGATCTCCGGCGTGCCGGTACCGGGCGCGTAAGCCGGGTCGATGCCGTCGATATCGAAACTCAGATACACCGGCCCTCGGCCAACGCGCTCGCGCACCTCTGCCATCAGCGGTTCGAGCGAGCGGTTCCAGCACTCCTCGGCCTGCACCACGCGAAAACCCTGTTCGCGACACCAGTCGAAGTCTTCGGCAGCGTAGCCGGTGCCGCGCAGACCGATCTGCACGACACGCTGGCAGTCGAGCAGCCCTTCCTCGACCGCGCGGCGAAACGGTGTGCCGTGCGCAATCTTCTCGCCCATCATCGTGTCGTTGACGTCCGCGTGCGCGTCGACGTGTATGAGTCCGACCTTGCCGTGCTTGCGATGAATGGCACGGAGGATCGGCAGCGTGATCGTATGGTCGCCGCCTAGCGTGATCGGCTTTGCGCCGTGGCTCAGGATGGCGTCGTAGGCCGTCTCGATCCGTGCGATCGAATCGGGGAGGTTGTACGGATTGATCGCGACATCGCCGATATCCGCGACACGCAGCGAATCGAACGGCGCGGCGCGCGTCGCCATGTTGTACGGGCGCAGCAACACCGATTCAGTGCGAACCTGGCGCGGCCCGTAGCGCGCGCCGGTGCGATTCGATGTGCCCAGATCGAATGGCACCCCAACGAAGCAGGCATCGAGCCCTTCCGCGCTCTCCACGTTGGGCAGTCGCATCATCGTCGCGATCCCGCCGCAGCGCGGCATCGCGTTGCCGCCCAGGGGCTGGAAATATTCCATGTTCATGATTCGCTCCAGTTGCATTCAGTCAGTTGCTTAAAAGCATTCGGTGAATGCATTTTCTGCGCGAGGGCGGGACACGAACAATCGAAATAATTTCATGCGACGCATGTCCTCCAGTCATGGATCGGCGTAAACCCTCGCACCTCGGCGTGCATAGGCGGGTTTTCCTCAGGTCATGCAAGAAGCTCATGCACCTCATGAAAACATATCGATTGTCCGCGCCGCCAGGCGCCGCCGAGAATGGTTTGGACAACGACGCAGATGCGTGTGCATAGGCCAACCGGGCCGGCATCTGCATCGGGCGGTACCAACCAGGAACGCGACCATCCATGAACTATCCGGAATTCACCGCCAGCTTCGAGGAAGCCGGCGCGCGGCCAATTCAATGGCCCCATACAACGGGCCAAACCTGCGGCGAGGCACTCGTCACCTTGCTCGAAGGATACGGCGTCCAGTACGTGTTCGGCATTCCGGGCGTGCATACGGTCGAGCTCTATCGGGGTCTCGCCGCTTCGTCCATCCGCCACGTCACGCCGCGCCATGAACAGGGCGCGGGCTTCATGGCGGACGGCTATGCACGCGTGACCGGAAAACCGGGCGTGTGCTTCATCATCACGGGGCCTGGCATGACGAACATCGCGACCGCGATGGCGCAGGCGTATGCCGACTCCATTCCGATGCTGGTGATATCGAGCGTGAATGCACGCCGCGAGCTTGGCAACGGAGACGGACGTCTGCACGAACTGCCGTCGCAGCGCGACGTGTTCGCCGGGCTCACCGCGTTCTCGCACACGCTGCTCGATGCTGCGGAACTGCCCCAGGTGCTGGCCCGCGCATTCGCCGTTTTCGGCGGCGCGCGGCCGCGGCCCGTGCACATCGAGATTCCCCTGGACGTGATCGTCGCGCCCGCTCGGGACATGAACCTGATGCCAGCCGTGCTGCCTGCGAAGCCGGCGGGGTGCCCCGTGTCCCTCGCTGCGGCGGCAGACTTGCTTGCCACGGCGCGCCGTCCACTGATTCTCGCTGGTGGTGGCGCGCTGCACGCCGCGGCCGAACTGCAGGAACTCGCCGAGCGTCTGCAGGCGCCGGTTGCGCTGACGATCAACGCCAAGGGCCTGCTGCCGCCGGAGCATCCGCTGCTGCTCGGCTCGACGCAATCGCTGCCGCCAACGCGGGCGCTGGCCCGCGAAGCGGACGTCGTACTCGCGGTCGGCACCGAGTTGGGCGAAACCGACTACGACGTGGTGTTCGACGGCGGCTTTTCGATCGAGGGCCGGCTGATCCGCATCGATATCGACGCGCAGCAACTGATGCGCAACTTCAGTCCCGACGTGGCCATCGCCGCCGATGCGCGGCAAGCGCTTGGCAGCCTGTCGACGCGGCTGCATGAACGCATCATGTCAGCGCGCCAGCGCGACTGGGGCGCGCCGCGGGTCGCGCTCGCGCGGCAGGCCGTGGAGGCCGGCTACGACGCGCCGACACGCTCGCAGAAGCGCCTTGTCGACACGATCACCGCCGCGTTGCCGCACGTCATCATCGCGGGCGATTCGACCAGCCCCGTGTATGCGGGCAACTTCGTGCACGACGCTCCGCAGCCGCGTTCATGGTTCAACTCGTCGACCGGCTACGGCACGCTGGGCTATGGGCTTCCCGCGGCGATTGGCGCGAAGCTCGCGGCGCCCGATCGCCCCGTGGTTTGCCTGATCGGCGACGGCGGGCTGCAGTTCACGCTGCCGGAACTCGCCAGCGCCGTGGAAGCCAGGGTGCCGGTTGTTGTTCTCTTGTGGAACAACTTCGGCTACGGCGAGATTCGCCGCTACATGACGGCGCGCGACATCGTGCCGGTCGGCGTCGATATCCACACGCCGGATTTTCTCGCACTGGCGCGCGGTTTCGGCTGCGTGGCGGCTCGCGTGGATACGCCCGATGCGCTTGCTGCCGAGCTGCAGCAAGCCGTATCGCGGAACATCCCCACCGTGATCGAAGTAAACGAAGCCGACTGGTTTGCGCGGGTGCCGGCATGAAGCAGCATGAATGGTTCGGGCCGGGAGTGACCCTGCGTACGCAGCACTACATCGACGGCTTCTGGTGCGCGGGCGAGGGCGGGCAGCGTCTGCCGGTCGTCAACCCATCGACCGAAGAAACGATTGCCCACGTCGAGGCTGGCAACGCCGCCGATGTCGATTGCGCGGTGCGTGCCGCCGCACGGGCCTTCCGCACCTGGAAGAAGACAACCGGCGCGCAGCGAGCAACCTTGCTGCGTGCGATCGCGAACGGCGTGAGCGACCGGCGCGAGCATCTGGCGGCGCTGCAGTCGCTCAACAACGGCAAACCGCTGGAGGAAGCGCGAATCGACGTGAGCGACGTGATCGCCACGTTCGAGTACTACGCGGGCCTCGCCGAACAACTCGACGCAACCGGCGAGTCCGGGGTCGCAATTCCCAGCGACGA
The DNA here is from genome assembly GCF_004353905.1 of Paraburkholderia guartelaensis. Classification (GTDB taxonomy): domain Bacteria; phylum Pseudomonadota; class Gammaproteobacteria; order Burkholderiales; family Burkholderiaceae; genus Paraburkholderia; species Paraburkholderia guartelaensis. The sequence goes on from NZ_SMOD01000017.1 coordinate 93,803, forward strand.
CTATCAGGCGAGCGTCCGGTGCGAACCGGCAGGCGTGGTTGCGCTGATCGTGCCATGGAATTTCCCGATGGTCACCACGGCGTGGAAGCTCGCGCCCGCGCTTGCGGCCGGCTGCACCGTCATTCTCAAGCCTTCCGAAATAACGCCGCTGCCCGAGTTGGCGCTTGCGGCAATCATCGCGGAGGCCGGCGTGCCGAGAGGCGTGGTCAACGTCGTCACGGGCACGGGCACCGAAGTCGGGGCGCCGTTGGCGTCACACCCTCTCGTCGCGAAGGTTTCCTTTACCGGCAGCACCGCGGTTGGGGCGCAGGTCATGAAAACCGCTGCGGACACGATCAAGGGCGTGAGCCTGGAACTGGGCGGAAAGTCCTCCATCATCGTGTTCGCCGATGCGGATCTCGATCTCGCCACCGACCTCGTTGCGGGCGGCGCGTTCTTCAATGCCGGCCAGATGTGCTCGGCCACTTCGCGCGTACTGGTCGAGCGACCGATAGCGGACGCGCTCGCCGCGCGTCTCGCCGACCGCGCAACGCGCACAGTCGTCGGCGATCCATTCCAGCCCGGCGTGCAGATGGGGCCACTCACCAACCGCGCGCAATACGACCGCGTGCAGCGCTACATCGCGCGCGGCAAGGCGGACGGTGCACGTCTCGTGATCGAAGGCGAGGCGCCACCTGGTCCCGGCTACTTCGTGAAACCGACCCTGTTCGTCGATATCCCGGCCGAAAGCCCGTTGTGGCGCGAGGAAATCTTCGGCCCCGTGCTGTGCCTGCGCAGCTTCGATACCGAGGACGAGGCCGTCGACGCGGCCAACGATACCGAGTTCGGCCTGGTCGCCACGGTCGTCACGCGTGACGCTGGGCGAGGCAGGCGAGTGGCGGCCGAACTGGAAGCAGGCGTTGTCTGGATCAACGCGCCGCAGGTCATCTTTCCTCAGACCTCATGGGGCGGCTACAAGCGCAGCAGCATCGGGCGCGAACTGGGTCCGTTCGGGCTCGCCGCCTTCCAGGAAATCAAGCAGGTGCTCATGCCTGCCGGGGCCGGCGCGGCTCCGGAAAACGTCCGCGGTGCATGAGCTTTTGTCATGGCGCGCATGCAGAGATTTCGTTTGTTGCAGGTTTTTGACGCACGTAGAGTCCATTCACGCAGCACGTTCGCGCGATTTTCGGTAATGGCAGCGCGCACTGGGCAGCGCCCATACGGTTCAATCAGGAGATGACCATGCAGGGGATCAAGCTGGGGAGAAGGCAGGCCATTAAGGCAATCGGCACGGCTCTGGCGGCATCGGCCTTGCCCATGCCATTCATCAGTACTGCCAGGGCACAGGAAAAGAGCTATGCGGGCAAGACCCTGCGGCTGCTCACCTGGTCCGACGACACCGGCGCGGCGGCCTTGCGCAACATCGCCGCCACGTTCAGCCAGAAGACCGGTGCACAGGTTATCGCCGACCGCGCTGATGGCACCTCCGGTATGGTCGCGAAACTCAAGGCGGCCGGCGACCGGCCGACCTACGACGTGATCACGCTTGCCGGGGTCGGCGCCTCCGGTCTCGCCGATGCCGGCCTGCTGATGAAGCCGGACCTGAACAAGCTGCCAAACCTGAAAGACGTCGCGCCGCAATATCGCACGGGCGCCAATGGATTCGGCGTCGGCTACCTGCTGTGGTCGGACGGCCTCATCTACAACACCTCCACCGTGAAGACCGCGCCCTCGACGTACGAAGCCCTTTGGGATCCGAAGTATGCGGGACGCCTGTTCCTGCCGCCGCCCGAATGGGCGGAAGCGGTCGATCTCGCGATCATCGCCGCGAAGATGGCGGGCGGTTCGCAGCAGAATATCGATCCGGGGTTCAAGAAGCTCGCCCAGTTGAAGGACCGTGTGCTGACACTCGGCGAGAACCCGAACCAGGTCGCCGACCTGTTCCGCACCGGCTCGCTCGACATTGGCGGCATCTATGCACCGGCATTCTTCCCGGAGCAGATCCGCAAGCCCGAGTACAAGATGGCCGTGACTTACGGCATGAAAGAGGGCTTCGCGACCCAACTGATGTTTACGGTGATTCCGAAGTCGCATCCCGGCGATATCGATCTCATCCACGCTTTCATCAATCATTCGCTCGATGCCGGCGTGCAGGGCCGTATGGCCGCCGACGTGCTCAACGGTCCGGTGAACTCGCGTGCGATCATTCCCGCCGAAAGCCGCGCCTTCGTGCCGTCGCCGCAGCAGATCGCCGAGAAGGCCGTGCTTCACGACGACAAAGCGCTCGCCGCGTTGCAGCCTGCGTGGATCAAGCGCTTCACCGAGATCTTTTCCGCGTGAGCGCCATGTCAGCCCTCTCTTCACATCGCGCGGGCACGCCGGCGCAGGCCGGCGAATCGACGGCCCAGCTCGCCACCGCAACGGCGCTGCCGCGCGTGCCGCCGTTGCTGCTGCTCGCGCCGATCCTCGCGTTTCTCGCCGTATTGATCGCGGCGGCGCTCGCCGTGCTGCGCATGAGCTTCGGTGTGCCAGGCAATGAGTGGCATGCCTTCACGCTGCAAAATTACGTCGACCTCGGGGACGCCTACTTCCTGCGCTCGCTCTGGCTGACCTTGCGCCTTGCCTTCCAGAGCATGATCGTTGCGGTCGTGCTGGCGATTCCCGTAGCGCTCGCTATGGCACGTACGCAGTCGCGCACCGCGCGGCGCCTCCTGCTGGCCGGCGTGCTGCTGCCGCTGCTGGTCAACCTGCTGCTGCAGGGCTACGGGTGGCTCGTGATGCTGGGGCCGGCGGGCCTCGTCAATCACGTGTTCATGGCCACCGGCCTGATCGGGCGTCCGGTGTTGTGGCTGTATCGCGAGAACGGCGTGCTGCTCGGACTGATTCAAACGGCCTTTCCGCTCGCCGTGCTTCCCATCTCGAGCGCGATGCGCGCGGTGTCGCGTTCGTACGAAGAGGCGGCGGCTACCCTCGGCGCGAGCCGCTGGCAGACGCTGCGCCACGTGATGCTGCCGCTGGCGATGCCCGGCATCGTCTCGGGCGCGTTGCTCGTGTTCGCCTATAACGCGAGCGCGTTTGCGGTGCCATTGCTGCTGGGCGGACGCCGCGTGCCGATGCTCGCCGTGCTCGTGCACGATCAGGTCGCGCCGTTGCTGAACTGGCCGGCCGCGTCTGCCTCGGGTGTCGTTCTGATGGCCGCGACGCTTGCGGTGATGGCCATCTCGCAACGGCTGGTGCGCAACCTGCAACGCCACGCGGAGTCCCGCTCATGAATGCCTTGCGTATTCCCCTGACGATGCCCGGCCGCCTCAGCCGCGTGACCGGATGGTGCGCGACGATCGTGCTCTTTCTCGCCGCGCTGCCGATTCTGACGATGATCACAATGTCGTTCGGCAATTCGGACACGCTCGAATTTCCGCCACAGAGCTTCGGCTTGCACTGGTATCGGGCCGCATGGCACACCTTCGTGTCGCCCGATGCGAGCGACGTGCTGTCCATGGGCACCGCGCTCACGACGAGCCTCATCGTCGCTGTCTCGACGATGTTCATCGCCACCGCCGTCTCGGTGCCCGCTGCCTACGCGCTCTCGCGCTACCGCTTTCGCGGCAAGGCCGTGATCGAGCAACTGGTCGCGTTGCCGCTCGTCTATCCGCTCGTGATGCTGGGGCTTTCGCTGCTGCTCGTTTTCAATGTGCTCCCAGTGGAGCTGGGCGTGGGGCGGCTCGTCATTGCGCACGTGATCCTGGCGCTGCCGTTCACGGTGAAGAACTGCGCGGCATCGGTTGCGTCGATCGGACCCGAGTTCGAGGAAGCCGCCTGCGTGATGGGTGCGAGCCCGCGGCGTGCGCTCGTCGACGTCGTGCTGCCGCTCATGCGCCCGGGCATTCTCGCCGGCATGCTGTTCGCGTTCATCATTTCGTTTAACGAATTCACGGTGACGTTCTTCCTCTACGGCATCAACACGATGACGCTGCCTGTCTGGCTCTACAGCCGCACCGTTTCGTCGCTCGACCCAACCGTGTTTTCTTTCGCGGTCTTCATCGTGCTGATCGACTTTGCCTTGATCTGGCTGCTCGAAAAGCTCGTCGGCGACGCAGGCGTGGCGCTCTGATCGCCGCCTCTCACGCGGTCCCCGGGCACAAAGGAACTCTCATGACTCATCTGTCTTTGCAGGCCATCACCAAGCGCTTTCACAACGCGTTCGCGGTCGACCACGTCGATCTCAACGTTCCGGACGGCAAGCTGGTGTGTTTTCTCGGGCCGTCCGGCTGCGGCAAGACAACCCTGCTGCGTATCATCGCGGGCCTGGAGACGCCGACTTCCGGATCGGTGATGTTCGCGGGGCGCGACCTCACGCAGGTGCCGGCCAACCGGCGCGACTTCGGCATGGTGTTTCAGTCGCTTGCGCTGTTCCCGCATATGACCGTTGCAGCGAATGTCGCCTATCCGCTGCGTTTGCGCGGTGTCGACAAGCGCGCACAAGCGAAGCGCGTGGCCGAACTGCTCGAACTGATCCAGCTTCCGCACATGGCGGACCGGCCCGTTACGCAGCTTTCCGGCGGCCAGCGCCAGCGCGTGGCGATTGCGCGTGCGATTGCCTCGTCGCCGAAACTGCTGCTGCTCGACGAGCCGCTCTCGGCGCTCGACGCGAAGCTGCGTGAAGCGATGCAGGTCGAGATTCGCCTGCTGCAACAGCGGCTTGGCATCACGACGATCATGGTCACGCATGACCAGCGCGAAGCGATGACGATGGCCGACGAGATCGTCGTGATGCAGAAAGGGCGCATCGCCCAGGTCGGCAGGCCGCTCGACATTTACCGCGATCCCGTGAATGAATTCGTGGCGGACTTCATCGGCCTCGGCAACATCCTGCCCGTGACGCTCGAAGCCGATGCCGGCGTCGCGCTGCCGGGCGGCCAGCGGATCGCCGTCAATGCCGCGATGCGCCCGCCGGAGCGCTCGGGCGACATCCGCCTGCTGATTCGCCCGGAAGACGTGTGTGTGCGGCCCATGACGGCGAGTCCCGGCCCGAACGTCGTCGCCGGCAAGGTGACGTTTGTTCGCGACGTGGGCGCGCAGATCGAAGCGACGATCGATTGCGACGGCTTCACGCTCACTGCCGCCACCACGCCTCGCGAGACGCCGGACCTCGAAGTGGGGCGCCCCGTGCTCGCCGAGATGCCGGCCCACGCGTGCAGGCTGATTCCGGCACATACCGCGCACTGAAATTTCGCGTTGAATTTTTTTACCCCCAAAGAAGCAGCTGGAAGGAGACATCCGTCATGAACACCACTCACGTCACCACGAACCCCATGCAGCGCCTCGCGGCTCGCACCATCGCAACCTTCGCGCTGGCCGGCATGGTCGGCCTCAGCGCATTCGCACCGCTCGCGCACGCGGACGCGCTAGACACGATTGCGAAATCGGGCGTCGTGCGTGTTGGCGTATTCGAGGACTATCCGCCGTTTGGATCGATCGGACCCGACATGAAGCCGCAGGGCTACGACATCGACGTGGCCAATCTGATCGGCAAGGCCCTGAATGCGAAGGTCGAACTCGTGCAGGTGACGGGCGACAACCGCATGGCCTATCTGGCGGATCACAAGGCGGACATGCTGCTTTCAGTTGGCCAGACGCCCGAGCGCGCGAAGGTCATCGACTTCTCGCAGCCGTATGCGCCGTACTATCTCGCGGTATTCGGTCCGAAATCGCTGGCGGTGAAGAATGCCGGCGATCTGGCTGGCAAGACGGTCGCCGTTGCACGCGGCACGCTCGAAGATCTGAGTGTGTCCAAGGTGGCGCCGCCCTCCGCGGTCATCAAGCGCTTTGACGACCCGAACGGCGCGATTTCCGCATTCCTGTCCGGTCAGGCCCAACTGCTCGTGGTTGGCAATGACGTTGGCGCGACCATCATGGCCCGTCATCCCGCCAACGATCCTGAGCAGAAGTTCTCGTTGTTCAGCTCGCCAGATCACGTGGGCCTGAACAAGAACGAGCCGCGCCTGAAGCAGAAGGTCGATGACGCCATCGCGGCCGCAAAGAAGGACGGCTCGATGAACGCTATCTCGCTCAAATGGCTGCGTGCTCCGCTGCCGGCCAGTCTTTGATGGGCTCCGGCTCCCGCTTACCTGAACGACTGACGGCGCAGCGATGACTTACACATTCGACTTTAGTGACTTCGGTCTTTACGCGGGCATGCTCGCGCGCGGCGTGGAAGTGACGCTCGGCCTGACGGCGGTCTCGACCGTGCTGGGCGGCCTGCTCGGCATTGCGGGCGCGAGCCTTGCCGTCGCGGGCCCGAGGTGGGTGCGCGCGCTGGTGGCGTCCTACGTCGAGCTGATCCGCAATACGCCTTTTCTCGTGCAGCTTTTCTTCGTGTTTTTCGGGCTGCCGGGTCTGGGCGTGCAGATCAACGAGATGCAGGCGGCGGTACTGGCGATGACCGTGAATCTGGGGGCCTACGCGACCGAGATCGTGCGCGCCGGCATCGATTCGATCCCTCGCGGCCAGCGCCAGGCTGCCATGGCGCTCGGCTTGCAGGGGCGGCAGGTTTTCCGCCATGTCGTGCTGCCCCAGGCGCTCGCCAACGTCTTCCCGGCGCTGCTGGGCCAGGTGCTGATCGTGATGCTCGGCTCGGCCGTCGTCTCGCAGATCTCCGTGCCCGACCTGACGTACGCAGCCAACTTCATCCAGTCGCGCAACTTCCGCTCGTTCGAGAGCTACGTGATCGTCACGGTGATCTATCTCCTGCTGTCGATCGTGCTGCGGCTGCTCATCAACCGGCTCGGCAAGGGCCTCTTCGCCGGACGCACGGCACGCGGCGCCGGCGCCTCGCGCACAACCCTGCGCGCGTGGTTTTCCGGTCGCGCCCGCATGGCGGCATCCGGCCTTTCGAAGGAGCGTCCGTAATGGTCGAGTTCACTCTCTGGGATATCGCGCGCAATCTGCTGCTGGCCGCGCGCTGGACCGTTCTGCTTTCGCTTTGCGCGTTCGTTGGAGGCGGCATCGCGGGGCTCGTGCTGCTGGCGATGCGCGTGTCGCCGTTGGCCTGGCTGCGCCGCATCGCCGTGCTGTACGTCGAACTGTTCCAAGGCACGCCACTGCTGATGCAGCTCTTTCTCGCGTTCTTCGGGCTGCCGCTCGTGGGAATCGAAGTGTCGCCGTGGCTGGCCGCAACGGTGACGCTCACGCTGTACACGAGCGCCTACCTGGCCGACATCTGGCGCGGGTGCGTCGAAGCCGTGCCACGAGGGCAGTGGAGCGCCGCGGCCAGCCTCGGCATGACATGGCCTCAGCAACTGCGTTACGTCGTCTGGCCGCAGGCATGGAAGATCGCCGTGCCGCCCACGGTTGGCTTTCTCGTGCAGGTGGTGAAGAGTACGGCGCTCACGTCGATCATCGGCCTGACCGAGCTGACCAAGACCGGAACCATGATCACGAACGCCGTGTTTCGTCCGTTCCCGATCTACGCGATGGTCGCGCTGCTGTACTTCGCGATGTGCTTTCCGCTCACGTGGTACGCGCGCGTGCTCGAAGGCCGCTACCAGCGTGCCCGTCACCGCTGAACGCATGAACTTCAACGCTTTTCAGAAGCAGGTTTCCACATGATTACCATTAGCAACGTATCCAAGTGGTACGGTCAGTTCCAGGTGCTCACCGACTGCACGACGGAAGTGAAAAAAGGTGAAGTCGTCGTGGTATGCGGCCCCTCGGGCTCGGGAAAATCGACGCTCATCAAGACGGTCAACGGCCTCGAACCGTTTCAGAACGGCGAGATCATGATCAACGGCGAGTCGGTTGGCGACAGAAAGACCAATCTGTCGAAGCTGCGCTCGAAAGTGGGCATGGTCTTTCAGCATTTCGAACTCTTCCCGCATATGTCGATTACCGAAAACCTCACGCTCGCACAGGTGAAGGTGCTTGGCCGGCACAAGGACGAGGCCGCGCAAAAGGCCCTGGGGCTGCTGCATCGCGTCGGCTTGCGCGCGCATGCGGACAAGTTTCCCGCCCAGCTCTCCGGCGGTCAGCAGCAGCGTGTCGCAATCGCCCGCGCGTTGTCGATGGACCCGATCGCGATGCTGTTCGACGAGCCAACCTCGGCACTCGACCCGGAGATGATCAACGAAGTGCTGGACGTGATGGTCGAACTCGCCCAGGAAGGCATGACGATGATGTGCGTCACGCACGAGATGGGCTTCGCGAAGAAGGTGGCGAATCGCGTGATCTTCATGGATCAGGGGTGTATTGTCGAAGACGATCTCAAGGAGGCGTTCTTTGCGCAGCCGAAGTCCAGCCGCGCGAAGGACTTTCTTTCAAAGATCCTTCACTAGCCTGATTCCGTCAAACCGGAAACGCGAATCCCATGCGACGCCTTCCTCCACTCAACGCACTGCAGGTATTCGAAGTGGTCGCGCGCCACCGCAGCTTCACGTGTGCTGCAGAACACCTGTGTCTCACGCAGGGCGCGGTGAGCCGGCAGATCCTCTCGCTGGAGGACTACTACAAGTTTCCGCTTTTCATCAGAGGAAAGAAGGGGCTCACGCTGACGACCGAAGGCGAAATGCTGCTGCCCGTCGTGAGGGAGGGCCTCGCGCGCATCGAGGAGACGTCGGCGCGCTTGACGCGGCAGCGCACCGATCTCGCCATGAAGGTGCCGACCTGCATCATGCGCTGGATGTTGCCGAGAATCATGCGGTTTCAGGGCGAGCACCCCGACTTGCTGGTGCAGATCACCGCAACCTGGCAGCATGACGTCGACTTCCAGGCCGAGCCGTTCGACGCCGCGATCATCTACGGCTCGTCCCCAGGCGCCGATGTTCACGCGGTGCCGCTCTTCGACGAGCAGATTACGCCGGTCTGCGCGCCGGAACTGCTGAACAGCAAGCCGCTCGCACAGTTCGACGATCTCTCGCAATTCACGCTGCTGCATCCGACGCGAGACCATCGCGACTGGAGACAGTGGCTCGATCAGGTTGGCGCGACCCAGGTAGACGCGAACATGGGACCGAGTTTCGAAACACTCGATCTGGCGACGAACGCGGCCATGCAAGGCTTCGGCATCGCGATCGGCGACCGCACGCTGGTCGATGACGACCTCGTGGCGAAGCGGCTTGTCATGCCGTTCGACACGGTGATCGAAACGGGCGCGCGCTATTACTTTGTCTATCCCGAGTGCGTGGCGCATCAGCCGAAGGTAAAGCTCTTCAGCGAGTGGATGGCACGGAATCACCAACCACAACCGGCGATTGCGCCGGTATAGCAACCGTCAGGCGAGCGGCGCACGCTCAAACCTGCGCCGCCGCTTCGTCCGCTTTGTCGCGTTCCAGCAGGGGATAGGCGAGCGCGCAAATATGTGACTGGATGCGCACGAGATCGCGCAGCACGTCGAGGTGCAGCGAACTCGAGGCCAGGCTGTCCGGCTGGCCTTCGCGCAGCCGTTCGAGGTGGCGTTCGCGCGTCGATCGTTCGAGTTGCCTCAGTGCCTGCTTGTCGGCGATGAGCTGCGCCGCGGTCTGCGTGCGCCCCGACACGAGCAGGGCCTGAGCGCGGCGAAAGCTGTCGATTACCGAGTCGTGCAGCATGCGCAGTTCTTCGGTGCCCTCGGCCGAAAAGCTCAGCTGCATCTTGATCTTCTTCTGTGCGATCTCGAGCAGATTCTTGTCGATGATGTCGCCGATATGCTCGAGATTGATCACCGCGGTCATGATGTCCGATGCCCAGCGCCGGTCCTCTTCGCTGAGCGGCTCGCGGGTCAGTTCGGTGACGTAGCGCTTGATCGCGTCGTGGAGCACGTCCACGGTGTCGTCGCGGCTCGCGATATCGCTCACCGCGCGGCGGTCATTGGCAAGCAGCACCGGCACGCTCTCGCGCAGCATCGCCTCGACGATCTCGCTCATTCTGATCACTTCGCGCGCCGCGCACGCTAGCGCCAGTGGCGGAGACTGCAGGGCGCTTTCGTCGAGGTAGCGCGGCGAGCACGCGTCGTCGCCCGCAGCGGGCGAGGGCATCATGCGCTCCAGCAGACGTGCTACCGGATCGAGCAGACCGATGAACACGACCGCGATGGCGACGTTCAGGCCCGTGTGAAAATCGGCAATCGTGCGGCTGGCGTCGCCGGGCAGCGTGTCGAGCAGGCGCGCGAGCGGCGAGCACACGGCGAGCAGCAGCACGCACACGCCGCCGCGCAGCAACAGGTTGCCGGCGGGCAGCCTGCGGCGGCTGAGGTCGTCCCCCTTCGCCGCCTCGAAATACGGATTGAGCGCGCTCCCGACGTTCGCGCCGAGCACCATCGCGATCGCGATGTCCAGAGGCACGGTATGCAGCTTCGCGAGCGACATCACGAACAACACGACCGGAATGCTCGAATGCGCGGCCCACGTGAGTACGCACGCCAGAGCGGCGTTGAGCACGGGCTCGCCGGACAGCGCGCCGAGCACCGTACGCAGCGCGGGCGCGTTTTCCGCGGGCTGCACCGTCGAGACGAGCAGCGTGAGCGCGAGCAGCATGAGCCCGAGCCCGATCGATGCGCGGCCGATATCGCGGTTGCGCGAGCCCTTGCCCCTTTCGAACAGGGCCATGCCGATCAGCAGGCAGGCGGGCGAGATCCAGCTGAGATCGAGCGAGAACGCCTGCACGATCAGCGTCGAGCCCACGTTCGCGCCGAGCATCACGGCGAGTCCCGTCACCGATCCCATCAGACCGCGCGCCGCGAAGGACGACGCGATCATGCCGGTCGCCGTACTGCTCTGCAGGGCGCCGGTGATCGCGAGTCCTGCACAGAATGCGTTGAAGCGGTTGCCGAGGCTCCTCGCCATAAAGCGCCGAAGCGAAGCCCCGAACGCGCGCATGAGTCCGGACTCGACCATGTGCAGGCCCCATGTGAGCAGCGCGACACCGCCCGCGAGATGAAGCACGATCAGGATCATCCGGCGCCTCCCTTGTGTTGTTTTTGGTTACATCGCTTGCACGCCTGCCTCGATCGCCTCCTCGAGTATCGCCAGCGCATCGAGCATCTGCGTGGCCGTGACGGTGAGCGGCGGCGTGAGCGTGAGTACGTTGCCCATCGTTGTCTTGAACGACAGGCCGCGATCGAGCGCGCGGTACAGCACCGCCTCGGCGAGATCCGGGTCGGGCGTCTTGTCCACGCGGCTCTTTACGAGTTCGATGCCGAGCATCAGCCCGCGCCCGCGTACATCGCCGATAGCGGGGAGTCGGCGCTTCATGTCGTTCAACCGGTCGAGCGCAAGCGCACCGACACGCATGGCGTTCTCGACGAGCCCCTCGTCCTCGATGATCTCGATCGTGGTGAGCGCGGCGCGCGTGGTGACCGGATTCTTCTCGTGCGTGTAGTGTCCGAAGGCCCAGTCGCCGGCGACGTCGAGTTCGGGCCGCGTGACGCAGGCGGCGATCGGCAGGATCCCGCCACCGAGCGCCTTGCCCATCACGAGGATGTCCGGCACGACGCCGTCGTGATCGCAGGCGAACATACGCCCCGTCTTGCCGAGGCCGGTGGGGATCTCGTCGAAGATGAGCAATGCGCCGTGCCGGCGGCAGGCTTCGTGCACCCGTTTCCAGTAGCCGGGCGGCGGTAGGTAAGGCACGCAGCGCGCGGGTTCGGCGATCACGGCGGCCACGTCGCCTTCGCGCTCGAGCACGTAGTCGACCATGTTCGCGCAGGACATGCGGCACTGGTCGAGCCGTGGGGCGCCATGCTCGTCGCAGTCGTGTCCGTAGGGGCATCGGTAGCAGGCGAACGGCGCCACGTGCTGGGAGCCCGCCACGAGCGGCGCGGCCGGCCCCGAGCGGAACAGCGCCTCGCCCGAGAGGCTGGATGCACCGATCCCCGCACCGTGGAACGCGTCCCAGAACGAGAGTGTCTTGAAGCGCCCCGTTGCCGTGCGCGCGAGCTTGATCGCCACTTCGATGGCGTCGGAGCCGCCGGTCGTCAGGAGCACCTTGGAGAGCGTGCCCGGCGCGATCGCGGCGAGCTTTTCGGCGAGCAGGACCGCGCTCTCGCACGCATAGCGGCGCGGCGCGAACGGCAGCGCATCCATCTGCGCGGTGATGGCCGCTTTGAGGCGCGGATGGCCATAGCCGATGTGGTGCACGTTGTTGCCGTGGAAGTCCATGTAGCGGCGGCCCGCCACGTCCTCGATCCAGATGCCTTCCGCCTTCGCAATGGCGTTCAGGCACGGTGAGGAGACCGACTGGCGCAGGAAGGCCGCTGCATCGCGCGCGAGCAGCGTACGGCTGCGCGCATCGAGCGCTTCGCGCTGCCATGCGCGGCGGCGGCCGGTGAGGTTCGTATCGCTCTCCGACTGGGCGACGGCGCGCTCAACGTGTTCGCCGCGGGCGTCCATCGATTCGAGGCTCGATGGGCTCATCAGCGCACCGCCGCTTTGGTCGAGACGCGCGAGAGCGCGAGCAGCACGAGGAGCGTGCCACCACCCAGCACCATCGTGAGGGTCGACGCATCGAAGATCGCACCGCGGTCGGACAGCGCGAAGATGCCGACGGGCAGCGTGACCCAGCCAGGCGGATAGATCATCAGAGTCGCGCCCAGTTCGCCCATCGACAATGCGAAGCTGAGGCTGAACGACGCTAGCAGATACGGCGCGATGAGCGGCAGTGTCACGCGGGTCAACTGGTAGAACGGCCGCGCGCCGAGGCTTTCGGCGACCTCGCCATACTCCGGCGCGAGCCGCGAGAGCCCCGCGGACACATTGCCGTACGTGAAGGCCGAAATCAGCAGGAAATGGGCGAGAAACACGATCGACGCCGTGCCGTTGAGCAGGACGGGCGGCTGGCTGAACGCGACGAGCAGCCCGAGCCCGATGGAAACCGACGGCACCGCGCTCGGCACGAAGAATACGACGTCGAGAACGCGCTTCGGCATGCCCTTCATGCCGCGCAACGCGAGCGCCGCCCATGTGCCGCTCACGAGCGCCGCCGCACTGGCCAGCGCCCCGGTGAGCACGCTCACGCGCAACTGGTCGGCCGAATCCGTGTGGAACACCCGCGCGTAGTGGGCGAGCGTGAGGTGGCTCGGCAGGATGCCGTTCCACTGTCCGCTCACGCTGGCGAGCGCGATCATCGCGACCGGCAATCCATAGATCGCGGCGAAAAGCAGCGCCGTCGCACTCCAGGTCGACACCTTTGCCCATTTAGCCCAAAGCAGCACGGCGACCTCCGCAAAGTGACACGACTGTCCGGTAGCAGGCGTAGAGCCCGAGCGACAGCGCGATGTTGATGACGGCGATCACGCAGGCCGTGGTGTAGTCGAACTCCTGAATCGCCTTGCCGTAGATGAGCAGCGGCAGGGTGATTACGTCTTTCGCGCCGATGAACAGCACGATGCCGAACTCGTTGACGGTCAGCAGCAGGCAGAGGCTGCCGCCAGCAAGCAGCGCGGGCAACGCGGCGGGCAGGATGATCTGCCGGATGATGCGCAGCGGCTTTGCGCCGAGACTGCTCGCCACTTCGATCTGCGCGTTGTCGATCTGCGAGAAGCAGGCAAGCAGCGGGCGCATGATGAACGGCGTATAGACCGTCACCTCGGAGAGCACGACGCCCCACTGCGTGTACAGGAAGTCGACGGGCGGCAGGCTCAGGTGGAAGAACGTCATCAGCGATTGGTTCAACAGACCCGCCGAGCCGTACACGAACGTGAAGGCGAGCGCGACGAGGAAGGTTGGCAGTGCGATGAAAGTATCGATCAGCCGGCCGACGAAGCGCGCCCCGGGAAACGGCACGAATGCGATCACGAGCGAGAACACGAAGCCCAGCACGAGGCAGCCCGCCGACGCGCTGACCGCAATGGCGATCGTGTGATAAAGGCCGCTCAGGAACTGTCGCGAATGCAGCACGGCGGCGAAATTTGCGAGCGTGAGTGTGTGAGTGCTGGAGTCGGTCCCGCCGCCCAGCGCCTGCAGCGCGATGAGGCCGAACGGGTAGAAGAAGATTGCCGCCAGCACCACGAGCGGCGGCGCGATCCAGAGGCCGCGCCAGCTGGCCGGGGAGCGGCCGGCCGGCGCGGGCGGAGCAATGACGAGATCAGCCATGGCCTTCGACCTCCGGTACGAGCGTGACGTCCGCCGCGTCGAAATGAACGGACATCGCAGTGCCGGGCTCCGGCGGACTTTCGAGCGGCGCACGCGTGAGACGCAGCACCTCGCCGCCGACATCGAGCACGACGCTGTGCAATTCGCCGAGCCATTGCACGCTCTGCACGACGCCCGTCACGCGATTGGACGCTTCCGTGCGCGGCCTGAAATGCAGATCGTGCGGCCGCACGCACACATAACACGCGCTGGCGGCGGCCAGGCCGTGATGATTGCGCCCGACGATCGAGAAGTCCCCGCAGCGCACCCGTGCGTAGCCGTTGGTCGTGGGCTCCAGTTGCTGCGCCGGCAACACGTTCGCACGCCCGAGGAATTCGGCCGCAAAACGGTTCGGCGGATGCCGGTAGAGCCCCTGCGTCTCGCCGTGGGCCACCAGCTTGCCGTCGCGCATGATGCCGATGTGGTTCGCGAGCGTGAGCGCCTCGGTCTGATCGTGCGTCACATACAGCACGGTCAGCGTGGGCAGGCTGCGATGCAGCTTCGCCAGTTCGTCGAGCATCGAGCGCCGGATCTGCGCGTCGAGCGCCGAGAGCGGTTCGTCGAGCAGCAGCACCTGGGGCTGGATCGCGAGCGCGCGCGCAATTGCCACGCGCTGCTGCTGGCCGCCGGAGAGTTCGCGCGGATAGCGCTTCGCATACTTCGACATGCCGACGAGGCCGAGGCACTCGGGCACCCGCGTGCGGATCGTGTCCGCGTCGGTGCCGCGTGCACGCAGGCCAAAGGCGACGTTGTCTTCCACGCGCATGTGCGGAAACAGCGCGTAGTTCTGCACGACCATGCCGATGTTGCGTGCATACGGCGGCAGACGCGTCACGTCGCGCGCCCCGATCATGATGCGTCCCGCGCTCGGCTGCACGAAGCCCGCGACGGCCCGCAGCGCGGTCGTCTTGCCGGAGCCCGAGGGGCCGATGAGCGCGACGATCTCGCCGGGCTTCACGGTAAGCGTGAGTGAGTCGAGAATGGTCTGGCCGCCGTACGTCACCGAGACATTCTCGAAGCCGATTCCGCTTGCGCCGTGCGCGACCGCCGCCGGCACCGCGGGGGCCTGTGGCGCAGGCCCGCGTTCCATGGTGAAAGTATTGGCCATTAGTTGCTCGAGATCGCCTGGTTGTAAGTAGCCACGTCGGACTTCAGGTCGTGCATGACCTGGTTCCAGTCGGGCTCCCAGATTTCGACGCCCTGCAGCATCGCGCTGAGCGTCTTGAAGTTGGCGTCGGTGGGATGCACGTCGGTGCGCACGGGCATGCCATAGGCGGACTTGCTCACGTCCTGCTGGGCCTCGGCGCTCAGGAGGAAGTCGATCAGCTTCTTGCCGTTGTCCGTGTGCGGCGCGCCGGCGACGAGACCGATGTAGTAGGGCAGCGAGAACGTGGCGCGGCGCCCGCTCGGGCCGGCGGGGAAGAAGACCGAAATGTTCGGGTTGTCGCGCATCTGCGAGAGGTTCATCTGCAGATCGCCGTTGGCGACGTAGAGTTCGCCCTTGTTCACGAGCGCCGTGAGCTTGCCCGTGGAAGCGGACGGTCCGAGATTGTTCACCTGGAGCTTGCGCAGATACGCGAAGCCACCGTCCTTGCCGTCGAACGCGTGGAAAGTCTGCAACATGAGCGCAGTACCATCACCGGCCTGGCCCGGCGTCGAGTACTGCACCTTCTGCTTGAACTGCGGCGCGAGCAGGTCCGTGTAGGCCTTGGGTGCGCTCTTGAGCACTGCGGAGTTGTAGATGAACGTGGGGTAGTTGTCGACCATGGCGACATACAACCCCTTGGCGTCCTTGTCGCGCGCGGCGATCTTGTCGGCGCCAGCCGGAGAGTAGGGCTGCAGCAGGCCGTCGGCCGCGGCCTTCTGCATGAATGGCGGCAACGTCACGAGCACGTCGGCCTGAATATTCGACTTCTCCTTGCCGAGGCGATCCACCACGCCGCTCGACCCGGCTTCGATATATTGCACCTTGATGCCCGTTGCCTTCGTGAAGGCTTCGAACTGGTTGCCGAACCAGCTGGGCGTGCCGTCGTGCAGACCGTCCGCGCTGTAGATGGTCACGACGCCGGATTGTGCATGCACGGAGCCCGCTGCAAAGGCGAAGGCACAGGTCACCGCGGCGATCAGTTGAGTTTTCATATTCAACCTTCCTTGAGTTCGGATGCTGAAAAAAACCTCGTAGGGCCGCGCGCTGGCGGCTTGCGTCGCAATCCTGCCGGTTGCTGCAGTTATTCCCAGGGCATGGACCAGGTCCTGACGTTGGTGTAGCTCTTCATCGCCTCGACCATGCCTTCCTTGTAGCCGTTGCCGGAGTCCTTGATGCCTCCGAACGGCGACATCTCGGTGCGATAACCCGGCACTTCCCAGACGTTCACGGTGCCGACCTCGAGCGCGTTGACGAACTTCGTGGTGTAGTCGAGCCGGTTCGTGCAGACGCCCGAGGAGAGACCGTACGCGGTCGAGTTCGAGATGCGGATGATGTCGTCGATCTGGTTGGGAACGCGAATGATCGGGATGACCGGGCCGAAGGTCTCCTCGCGCACGAGTTCGCAGTCGTAGGGCACGTGATCGACGACGGTGGGGGCGAACAGCGCGCCCTGACGCGGGGCGCCGTAGAGCACGCGTGCGCCGTGCGCTTCGGCGTCGGCCACGCGGCGCTCGAACAGTTGCGCGGCCGCTTCGTTGATGACCGTCCCCACGTCGACGCTCGGGTCCATCGGGTCGCCGCATTTGAGCTTCTTCGCGTGCACGAGCACACGTTCGACGAAGGCATCCGCCACGCTTTCCACCACGAGAATGCGCTTGACCGCCGTGCAGCGCTGGCCGGAATTCTTGGTCGCGCCCGTCACCGCGAGCAGTGCGGCGCGGTCGAGGTCGGCGTCTTCCATGACGATGAGCGGGTCGTTACCGCCCAGTTCCAGCACGGTGCGGCGGTAGCCCGCGTGCTGCGCGATGTACTTGCCCACGCGTACCGAGCCGGTGAACGTGACCAGGTCGCAATGCGGGTCCGTGATCATGCTGTCGCCCATCGTGCGCGGATTGCCGGTGACGACGCTCAGCATCTCGGGCGGCAGGCCCGCTTCGTAGAGCACGTCGGCGAGGGCGAGCGCAGTGAGCGGCGTGAGCTCGGTGGGCTTGAGCACCACCCGGTTGTTGGTCGCGATGGCCGGCGCGAGCTTGTGGCTCACCATGTTCAGCGGATGGTTGAACGGCGTGATGGCGGAAATCACGCCGAGCAGCGGCAGACGTGTCGTGAAGATCTTGCGGTTCTTCCCGTTCGGGCTGATGTCGCACGAGTAGACTTCGCCATCGTCCTTGATCGTGAGTTGCGCGGCAAACGACCAGACGTCGTAGGCACGGCTTGCTTCGTAGAGCGAATCTTTCCAGCACAGACCCGACTCCGCAGTGATGAGGCGCGCGAAGTCCTCCTTGCGGTCGCGCAGCGCTTCGGCGGTGGTCTGGAGGATGCGCTGGCGCTCGAAGCGCGTGAGGTGCGGGCGTGCGGCGTGAGCTTTGGCGAATGCTTCCTGCACGTGTTCGGGGCGGCCCGCAGGCACGGTGCCGACCACTTCGTTCGTATAGGGGTTGAAGACTTCGATCACTTCGTCGGTCGAGACCTGCCGGCCGGCGATGCGCATGGACTCCTGCTTGAATGCGGGTTTGGTCATGACGTTCATCGCATACCTCGTTCTATGATCCGGTTGGGCACGCCCCTTCGCAAATGCGAGCGGCGGCGTGCGGGGGCCTTCGTGTTGATACGTGTGTCAAGCGGCGGCGGCTTGTGCGACGTGGTTCAGCGCGACATCGAAAATGTCGAAATTGCGCAGAGCGCGGCCCTGCGGCCAGTCGGTCTTGCGGTTGACGATGAGCGGCACGTCCTGCTCCGAGATCCCGCCATGCGAGCGCAGCGGTTCAGTCAGGCCGGAGAAGTCGTGGCGCGCGGCGCTCGTGCCGAACACCTTGGCGCGCGTGCCGACCACGACGATGTCGCCGATCCGGTCGGGCGGCAGTTCGAAGCGTTCGCACGCGGCATCGCTCGTTAGCGCGAGTTCCACGCCCGCGGTGTTGCGCAGCTTGTCGAGCAGCGTCGCCGCGCCGGCCGCGTCGGTGCCCTCGGGCAGGTAGACGGTGGCGAACGAGCCGAGCGCACCATGGTGCGCGACGTAGGGATCGGTGATCGGCAGGATCACGCGCGCGCGGCCCTTGCCTGTCCACTCGTCGAACAGATCCTGGAGGTAGAGCACGTCGGGCTCGCCGCTCGCACGGTGCTTGTCGTTCATGCCATGGTCCGCCGTGATCGCGAGTACGCAGCCTGCCGCGTCGAGTTCGCCCACGTAACGGTCGAACATCGCGTAGAAGTCGTTCGCTTTCGGCGCGCCGGGTGCAGCTTTGTGCTGCACGTAGTCGGTCGTCGAGAGATACATCAGGTCGGGGCGAAACGTATCGAGCAGCTTGACGCCGGCGGCGAACACGAACTCGGAGAGATCGGCGGAGTAGACGTCGGGCAGCGGCTTGCCGACGAACGCGAGCACGTCGCCGAGACCGTTTTGCTCGCGTGTCGCCTGATCGGCCTTTTCGGCCGAGAACGCGATGGCGCGGCCGCTCGCGAAGTCGAGCCCCTTGCCGAGCAGCGTGCGCAGTTTGTCCTTCGCGGTGACGACCGCCACTTTCGCGCCGGCGTCGTGGAACGCAGCGAAGATCGTCGGAGCGCGCAGGAAACGCGCCTCGTTCATCATGACTTCCTCGCCGCTTGCCCGGTCGTAGAAGTAGTTGCCCGCGATGCCGTGCACTTTCGGCGGGCGGCCCGTGAGGATCGAGAGATTGTTCGGGTTGGTGAAGCTTGGAATCACGCATTGCGCAATGCGGCTCGTGCCGCTGCGCAGCAGCTTCGCCAGATGCGGCGCGCGGCCTGCCTTGATGGCTTCCTCGATATACGCCGGCTCGGAGCCGTCGAGGCAGATCACCACGACGGGTGCGGCGGGAAAGCGGTATTCGCGGCCGTTCACGGCCACTGCGGTGTCATTCAGCGTGCTCATTGCATCTCCATTCAGGCTGTTTTTTCGATCTGGCCGACCATGCCCATTTCCTCGAGGACTTCGCCGATCGCGGCGAGTGCGGCGCGAATTTCCTTTTCGCCGATCCGGCCAATACAGCCGATGCGGAACGAGTCGGCCACAGTGAGCTTGCCCGGGTAGATCACGAAGCCGCGCGCCTTCAAACTCTCGTAGAACTGGGCAAAGACGAAGCGCGGGTCCTCGGGCATGTGGAACGTGACGATGATCGGCGCCTGCAGCGAGTCTGCGAGCAGTGGCCTGAAGCCGAGCGCGCGCATGCCGTCGAGCAGCATCCGGCAGTTGTTGCGATAGCGTCCGCCGCGACCGGTTACACCGCCTTCGGCATCGAACTCCTCGAGCGCCTGGTGGAAGGCAACGATCACGTGCGTGGGCGGCGTGAAGCGGTACTGGCTCGTCTTCTCCATATTGAGCCACTGGTCGTGCAGGTCGAGCACGAGCGTGGTGGCGTTGCCCTGCGTGCGCTTGAGCGCCTCGACCCGGCAGATCACGAAGCCGAGGCCCGGTACACCTTCGATGCACTTGTTGGACGACGCGGCGACCGCGTCGATGTGCATGGCCCGCACGTCGATGGGCAGCGCGCCGAAGGCACTCATCGAATCGACGAGATAGCCCTTGCCGTATCTCGCCGCGAGCGCGCCGATCTGCGCGATGGGGTTGAGAATGCCCGAGGTCGTCTCGCAGTGAACGGTAAACACGTGCGTGATGGACGGGTTGCTCGCCAGCAGCGCTTCGACCGCGGCGAGGTCCGGCGGCGTGTCTTCCGCGGTTTCGTGCACCACGGTCCTGCGCCCGGCGATATCGAGAATGCGCTTCGCCCGCTTGCCGTAGGCGCCATTGATCAGCACCAGCACTTCACCATCGGCTGGCACGAAAGTCGTGAGCATGGCCTCGACGGCGAATGTGCCCGAGCCTTGCATGGGCACTGTCGCCCAGTCATCGGAACCATTCGCAATCCTGACGAGTCGCGTGAGCACTGAGCGGTTGATTTCGATGAAGTTCGCATCGCGCGAGCCCCAGTCGTGAACCATCGCCGCTTTGACGGTGCGTGAGGTGGTGAGTGGACCGGGTGTGAGCAGCAGCGGGTCGCCGGTTTCTGAAGTTGCAGGGGAGGAAGCCGTGGAAGATGCCGTCATGGGGTGTCTCCGTGAAGGTCTGTTCTGACTGTCTGACTGCGTGTTGAAGTCACTTTAGGACGTGCAACAAAAACAGTCAATACGCCACTATTTGCCACAACACCAGGGGATACGCGAATGCGCTGGCAGTGACTGCGTCAGATGCGCCGCGGCAAGCGGCAGCGCCACCCGGCACTGCGTGCGAGCAGAGGAATGACTTGCGGATGGATGGGCAAACGCCCGTGTGTGCGGGTTAGCGCTCGCCGTTCGCGACGATCACTCGCCACTGCTGGAGTTCGAACGCACGAGCGATACGCGGGGGCGGCGGCGCGTCGACGACGACGCCTGCGATGTGCGGCACGGGCGTGATCCGCACGGGCGTGCCGTGCTCGAACTTGGTGTGGTCGGCGAGCACGTAGACCGCTTTGCCGGCGTTCATCATCAGATGCCGCTGCTCGGCGGCGAGCCGTGAGTAGTCGGTGAATTCGCCTTCTGGCGAGATACCGCTCACGCCGAGAAAAACGAGGTCGACGCGATAGTGGGCGAGCGCGGTCATCGTCTCGATGCCGAATGCCGCTTCATCGTTCGGCTCGATGTCGCCGCCGAGCACGATCACCTTCACGCCGGGCGCGCGGCACAGGAGCAGCCCGATCGGCAGGCTGTTGGTGATGACCGTGAGATCGCTGTGATTCGTGAGCGCAGCGGCGAGGCCCAACGTTGTGGAGCCCGAATCGATCAGCACGACCATGCCGTCGGCGACGAGCTGCGCCGCCGCGGCGCCGATGGCCGCCTTGCCCGCAGCGTTCGCCGCTTCGCGCGTGGCAAGCGACGGTTCGTCAACCGCGCGCTTCGCCGCGCCGCCATGGACCAGACTCACACGGCCCTGTTCCGCGAGCGCCTTCAAGTCGCGGCGGATCGTTTCGCGCGAGACGCCGAGCGTCATGCTCATGTCGGCGACACTCACTGAGCCGCTTGCATCGAGGCTTTGCAGGATGTAGTCGGTGCGTCCGACGGCGAGACGGCGATTCAGCGGTGCGGGTGGAGCAAGAGGTGGGGCGGCGCGGTCATCTGGCATGGTGTTGCCTTTCAGGAAAGGAAAGCGCGGCGGTGCCCGTGAACTGGACGCACAAGGATAAGCCACAAAATACCACAAATTGCCGAGCCGTTCGCTCCTCTCGAAGACGTGGCGAATCACCGTTGTTTTTTAGCGGTCGCGCGATGCCACGCCACCCAGACCAGGCAGAGACCCCACATCAAGCGCACATGTCTTGTGGCAAATTGAGTTGTTTTGTGTGGCATCTTGTTGCATTATTTGGCCTGGTAGCTGTCCTCGCAACGCATTTCACTCCGCATCGAGGCCCACCCTATGCCTACCCCTGTCCCTGCGCATGCGCGCGTCGTGATCATCGGCGGCGGTATCGTCGGCTGCTCCGTGGCTTACCATCTCGCGAAACTCGGCTGGAGCGACATCGTCCTGCTCGAACAGGGCGTGCTGTCGTGCGGGACGACGTGGCACGCGGCGGGGCTTGTCGGCCAGTTGCGCGCGCAGCACAGCATGACGAAGCTCATTCGCTACTCCACGACCCTTTATGCCGAGCTAGAGGCCGAAACGGGACTTGCCACGGGCTGGAGGCAGTGCGGGTCGCTCTCGGTGGCGCGCACGCCAGAGCGGATGACACAACTGAAACGCACGGCGGCGTCTGCGCGCGCCTATGGCGTGACTTGCGACGTTATCGGGCCGCGGGAGGCGGGCGAGTTGTGGCCGGTGATGCGCACTGACGACCTGCTTGGCGCCGTCTGGCTGCCGGGTGACGGCAAGGCGAATCCGACGGACCTGACGCAGTCGCTCGCGCGCGGCGCGCGCATGCGTGGCGCCCGCGTGGTCGAGAACACGCGGATCACGGCTGTGCATACGGCCGCCACGCATGTGGGGCGGGCCGTGACCGGGGTGACGTGGCGCAACAAGGACGGCGACGAGGGCACGCTGCAGGCGGATCTCGTCGTGAACTGCGCGGGGCAGTGGGCGAAGGCGATCGGCCGGCTGGCCGGCGTTACGGTGCCCCTGCATTCGGCGGAGCACTATTACATCGTGACCGAGCGCATTGCGGGCGTGCATCCCGATTTGCCGGTCATGCGCGATCCGGACGGCTTCATCTACTTCAAGGAGGAAGTGGGCGGCCTCGTGATGGGCGGCTTCGAGCCCAATGCGAAGCCGTGGGGCATGAACGGGATTCCAGAAAACTTCGAGTTCCAGTTGCTCCCCGACGACTGGGATCAGTTCGAAGTGCTGATGGAAAATGCATTGCAGCGCGTGCCGGCGCTCGAAACCGCGCAGGTTCGCCAGTTCTACAACGGGCCGGAATCGTTCACGCCGGACAACAACTTCATTCTTGGCGAGGCGCCCGAGCTTCGGGGCTTCTTCGTGGGCGCGGGCTTCAACTCGATGGGCATCGCTTCGGCAGGCGGCGCCGGCATGGCGCTCGCCGAGTGGATCGTGGCCGGCGAGCCAACCATGGATCTGTGGCCCGTGGATATCCGCCGCTTTGCGCGCTTCAACGGCAACGACACCTGGCTGCACGACCGCGTAAAGGAAACACTGGGGTTGCACTATGCAATGCCGTGGCCAAATCGGGAACTCGACACGGCGCGGCCGTTTCGCCGCTCGCCGCTCCATGCGCTGCTCGCCGCCGATGGCGCCTGCTTCGGCAGCAAGATGGGCTGGGAGCGCGCGAACTTTTTCGCGCCAAAGCCCGCCGAGGCTCGCATCGAGTACGCGTTCGGCCAGCAGAACTGGCTGCCGTGGAGCGGCGCGGAGCACCGCGCCTGCCGCGAGCGCGTCGCGCTGTTCGACATGACGTCGTTTGCCAAGCTGCTCGTCAAGGGGCGTGACGCGGAAGCTGTCTTGCAGGGCATCGTCGCCAATGACGTAGCCGTGCCGGTCGGCACCACGATCTATTCCGGCATCCTCAACGATCGCGGCGCTTACGAGTCGGACGTCACGCTCACGCGCCTGGCGGAAGACCAGTATCTCGTCGTGACAGGTTCTGCGCAGGCAACGCGCGACTTCGACTACCTGGAGAAAGCGATTGGGCACGAGCGGCATTGCGTGCTCGTCGACGTCACCAGCCAGTACGCGGTGCTCGCCGTGATGGGGCCGCACTCTAGAGCGCTGCTGCAAAGTGTTTCGAAGACGGACTGGAGTAGCGAGGCCTTCCCGTTTGGTCAAAGCCGCGAGGTCGATATCGGCTACGCGACGGTGCGCGCAACGCGCGTCTCCTACGTCGGCGAACTGGGCTGGGAGCTATACGTGCCAGTCGAATTCGCGGTGGGTGTCTACGAGACGCTTCATGCGGCGGGCGAAGCGTATGGCCTTGTGAATGCGGGCTACTACGCGATCGAGTCGTTGCGCCTCGAGAAGGGCTACCGCGCGTGGGGCCGAGAACTGTCGCCCGAGCACAACCCCTTCGAAGCCGGGCTCGCATTTGCGTGCAAGCTCGACAAGGACATCCCCTTCCGTGGGCGCGACGCACTCTTGCGTCTGCGCGACCAGCCATTGCAGCGTCGGCTCGCCGTGTTCAGCGCCGACGGCGCAAGCGATCGCATGCTATGGGGCGGCGAAGGCATTCTGCGCGACGGCAAGCCGGTTGGCTCCGTGACTTCGGCCGTCTTCGGCCACACGCTCGGCTGCCCGGTCGCGATGGGCTACCTTTCGCGCCCGGACGGGGCAGTCGAAGCCGCATGGCTGGCAGAGGGGCGCTATACGATCGACGTGGCGGGAGAGCAGATTCCGGCGACGCTGCATCTGCGTGCGCCATACGACCCGCGCTCATTGCGCTTGAAGAGCTGACCGTGCGAATGCGGGCAACCGAGGGGCTGCCCACGACCGGTCAACGGCATCGTCCTCCCAGGGTGGCAACATGCATTACGCGCAATTGCGGGCATTTCATGCGGTGGCGGAGCAAGGCGGCTTTTCGAGGGCAGCCCGCGCGCTTGCGCTTACACAGCCGGCGATTTCCGATCACGTGCGGCGCCTCGAACAGGACTATGGCGTGCAGCTTTTCGAGCGTACGGCGCGAGGTGTCGAACCGACGGACCTCGGCCGGCGCCTCTATGCTGTGACACGCCAGATGGTTGCCTGCGAGCGCGACGCCCGCCGGTTGCTCGAAGCCGCGGGCGAGCTCGAGTCGGGCGAGCTTTCTCTCGTCGCGGACGCACCGGATCTGGCGCTGAGGCTGATCGGCGCGTTCCGGATGCGCCATCCGGGGATCGTGGTGAAACTCTCGGTGGCCAACGCGACCGAATGCATGCAGCGCGTTCTGGCGGGCGTCGTCGATGCAGCGATCTCTGCCGCACGCGTTGTGCATGCGGGCCTGGAAACGCGGGTGCTGTGTGAGGCGCCGCTTGTCGCCGTCGTTCCTGCCAGTAGCGCGCTAGCCACACAGGCTGCGCTTAGCTACGAAGCGCTCGTGCTCGAACCGATGATCTTTCGCGAAACGCAATCGGTCACGCAGCAACTGCTCGAAGCCGAACTGGTCCGCAAGGGCCTGCAAGTGCGTCCCGTGCTGTACGTGGAAGGTCGCGAGGCGCTGCAAACTGCGGTTGCGCAGGGCGTTGGCGTGGGTGTCATCGCGCGGACTGAGTTCGGTGGCTCACCGGGCGTCTGCGCGATTGCGCTCGCCGACTGCCAGGTCCGCATGGTCGAGTCGCTGGCGCGGCTCGCGGACCGTCCTGCGTCGAACCTCCTTGATGCACTTTTTAGTACCGACCCCGTATCGCCCTGACTTCGGGCTCGATGGTTGCTCACGCGCACATGGGCGGGCAAGAGTCGACTCATACGAAACAGATGGCGTCTGTGACGAAACGCGAAGCATGAAAGAACGAGCAACGGTCGTATGCTGGCAGCGAGGGCGGATTCTCCTCGTCGAACGGGGACGAGCGAGATGGTCGCTGCCGGGCGGCACGATTCGGCGCGCAGAGGCGCCGGCGGACGCAGCGCTGCGTGAACTCAACGAAGAAACGACGCTCGAGGGCTGCGAACTGGGATACCTGTTCCAGTTTGGCGGGCTCAACAAGCGGCACCACGTCTTTTTCTCCGTGCTGCACGACGACGCGAGACCTGTGCCGAGTAACGAGATTCTAAGGTGCCGATGGTTTCGTCCCCAGAAGGTATCGACTCTCATCACCAGTGTGCCGACACGGGAAATCGTCAATCTCCTGTTCGGTCATGACGTGCAGCGACCTGCTCCCGTCCGCGCGTAAAGCGCTTTGCTGCCGAGCGGCCTGGTGGCGAAGCGCGGGATTTTGTCTGCTGAAGCGCGGCATCCCCTCGATCAGCCTTGCGTCGTTGCCGGAGCCTACACACAGCCCTACTCGCGGAACGTCTTCGCGGTTTCCGTTGCGGCATGCCTCAGGTCGGGCACGAAGGCGAGCAGGTCATCGAGCGCGACGCGACCAACCGGCGCCTGGACGGCGATTGCCGCGCACGCACGGTTGCGGTCCAGCATCACGGGCACGGCGATCGCGATCAAGCCCTGTAAATGCTCCTGGTTGTTGATCGCGAGCTGCCGCCGGCGTGTCACCGCCAGTTCCTTGCGCAACGCTTCGCGGTCGGTGATCGTTTGCTCCGAATGCGCGCGCAGCGGCAGCGTATCGATCATGCGGTCGCGCCGCTCCTTGGGCAGAAAGCTCAGCAGTAGCTTGCCGCTAGCCGAGCAGTGCAGCGGCACGTGCGAGCCCGGCTGCAGATGCATGCGCAGCGGCCATTCGGTCTCCACGCGGTCGACATAGACCACGTCGTTGCCGGCGAGCATGGTGAGATTGCAGGTCTCGCCAATCTTCTCGACGAGCTGTTCGAGCAGCAGATGCCGCGCCGCCGCCGGCCCGGCATGCATCAGCACGTTTACCGCCATCATTCGCACGCGTGCCGAACACTCGTAGAGCTTGTCGTTGGCGCCGCGTGTGACGAGCCACGCGTCGGTGAGCTGGGCCAGGATGCGGTGCACGGTCTGCTTGGGCAAACCGAGCGCATCCACCAGATCCATCATCGCCAAGGGACGGCCCGCCTGGGCTAGCGTTTCCAGCACGCGGAAAGCGCGCACTGCTGCCGCATTCGATTGGTTCGATGTGGACACGCTTGTCTCCTGCGTCGGTCGCGTTGTGCGGTTGACGCTAGCTTTCCCGTTATTGTGCATCGCCTGGTGCGATTTTCGGGACTGATGAAAGTCCCGAAAATCGCATATTCCGCGCCTTGATAGTCGTGTGTCTGCGATTGCGCGGGAATCGGGACTCGCATTCACGCGCCGATGAATAGATTGGCAGTACAGCCAATTATTTGATCGGAGCGCGCCGATGAATGTGAGAGAGACCGTCGCCAACGCCGCCGGTGCGGGCAAACCCGAAGCGCCCGCGCCGCAGATCTCGGCGCTCGTAGCGCGTGCGCGTGCGGCGCAGCAAGCATTCGAGTTCGCCGGGCAGGCAACCCTGGATACTGCTGCTGCGGCCGCTGCGTGGGCGATCATGGAGCCCGGCCGAAACCGCGAGCTAGCCGAGCTGGCGGTGCGCGACACGGGACTCGGGAACGCCGAAGACAAGTTCCGCAAGAACTACCGCAAGACGCTCGGATTGCTGCGCGACCTGCATGGGAAAAAGACCTGTGGCGTGATTGCGCGTGACGAGGCCACGGGCATCGTCGAAATCGCACGCGCGGTCGGGGTGGTCGCGGCGATCACGCCCTCCACGAATCCGGCCGCGACGCCCGCCAACAAGATCATCAACGCGCTCAAATGCGGCAATGCGGTGATCGTCGCGCCCTCGCCGAAGGGCTATGGCGCGTGCGAAGCGCTCATCGGCTTCATCCATGCGCAGTTCGCCAAGGCGGGGCTCGACCCGGCGCTCGTGCAGATGCTGCCCGCGCCGGTGGACAAGGCCGCCACCGCCGCGTTGATGCGCGAAGCCGACCTCGTGGTGGCGACCGGCTCGCAGGCCAACGTGCGCATGGCCTACGCCAGCGGCACGCCGGCCTTCGGCGTGGGGGCCGGCAACGTGGCGTCGATCGTCACGCGCACGGCGAACCTTCGCGATGCGGCGCACAAGATCGCCGCATCGAAGACCTTCGACAACGCGACGAGCTGCTCCTCGGAGAACAGCGTCGTGATCGACGAGGCGGTCTACGACGCGATGCTGCACGAACTCGCCGCATCTGGTGGCGTGCTGCTCGACGCGCAGCAAAAGGCGCAATTGCAGGCGGCGATGTGGACCGACGGCAAGCTCTCGGCGCGCTGCACCGCAAAATCCGCGGCGCAGATCGCGCACGCCGCCGGGCTCGACGAGGTGGCAGAGGCGGCGGCATGCGCAGGCGCGTTCCTGATGGTCGAGGAGAGCGGCTTCGGCGCGGCGCATCCGTTTTCGGGCGAAAAGCTCGCGCCCGTGCTCACGGTCTACCGTGCGCGCGATTTCGACGCTGCCGCGGATATTGTCAGCAGCCTCTACGCGTACATGGGCGCAGGTCACTCGGTTGGCCTGCACACGGACGAACCGGATGAAGCCGTCACGCTCGGTTCGACGCTGCCGGTGGCGCGCGTGATCGTCAACCAGGCGCATTGCTTCGCGACGGGCGGCAACTTCGACAACGGCCTGCCGTTCTCGCTTTCGATGGGCTGCGGGACCTGGGGGCGCAACAACTTCTCGGACAATCTCGGCTTTCGCCAGTACCTGAACATCACGCGCGTGGCGTACCCCATCACGGAGCACGTACCCGAACTCGACACCTTGCTCGGCGACTATTTCCGGAGGTTCGGCCAATGAGCGCGCCCGCGACGATCCGCGCGCTGATCGAAGCCCGCGCCGCACAGTATCCGGACAAGCCCTTCCTGCTGACGGCGCCCGACGAAGGCCCCACCGAAGATGCCGACGCAGCCGCCGGCAGCGCCACGGCGGGCGCGACGCTGACCTTCGGCGAACTGCTCGAGCGTTGCCGCGCGCTCGAGAGCCGCTTTCGCGACGCCGGCCTCAAGCCGGGCGACGTCGTTTCGGTGCTGATGGGCAACGGCATCCAGACTGCCACGCTGCTGCTCGGCGCGATGTACAGCGGACTGATCGCGCATCCGCTCAACCTGCTTTGCCAGGCGTCGCAGCTGGCCTATATCGTCGAGCATTCGGATACGCGCATGATCTTTGCGAGCGCGCAGACCAGCGGCGCGCTCGAGGCGGCGCTTGCCGCGCTGCGCGAGCAGGGCATGTCGCGCCACATCGCGCTCGTGCGTACGGAGCCGGATGCCGTCGCATTGCCGGTGCTGCCCGCGCTCGAAACGGCAGCCGCCCATGAGACGAGCGCTGTGTCGGCGGCGGCGAGCCTCGCGGGCCTCCCGGTCCTGGAATCAGCGCCCGTGGAAGCCCAGTCCGACCCCGATGGGGCCGACATCGCCCTCCTGATGTACACCTCGGGCACGACCGGCTCGCCGAAGGGCGTGCTGCTCAGCCACGCAAGCCTCCATGCGAACGCGCGCAACATCAGCCTCGAGCACCGGCTCGCCGACGACGACCGCGTGCTGGCATCGCTTCCGCTCTATCACATCAATGGCCTCGTCGTGACCTTGCTTGCGCCGCTCTGGCACGCGGGCTCGGTCGTGCTGACGCCGCGCTTCTCCGGGCGTACGTTCTGGCGCGACGCGGCCAGCTACGGCTGCACGTGGATCAACGTGGTGCCGACCATCGTCGCCTATCTCCTCAACGGCGACGAACCGAGCGGACTCGACCTCTCGGCGCTCAAGTTCTGTCGCAGCGCGTCTGCTGCGCTGCCCGCCGACCATCATCGCGCGTTCGAGGCGCGCTTCGGCATCGGCGTCATCGAGACCATGGGGATGACCGAGACCGCCGCGCCCGTCTTTAGCAATCCGTACGATGCATCGCAGCGCCGCATCGGCAGCATCGGCCTGCCATCGGGCGGCGAAGCGCGCGTGATCGATCGTGACGGCCGTGAATGCGGACCGAACGAGTGCGGCGAAATCGTGTTGCGCGGCGCCCAGCTCATGCGCGGCTACTACAAGCGCCACGAGGAAACGGCGAAGGCGTTCACCGCCGACGGCTGGCTGCGTACCGGCGACCTCGGTTATCGCGACGACGAAGGCTACTTCTATATCAACGGCCGTTCGAAGGAACTGATCATCAAGGGTGGCGAGAACATCGCACCGCGCGAGATCGATGAGGCGCTGTTGCGCCATCCGGGCGTGCTCGACGCGGCGGCCGTCGGTGTGCCCGATCCCGCGTATGGGCAGGAGATCGTCGCGTTCGTGGTTGCGCGCGACGCCCACTGGCAGGGCGCACCCGACCCTGATGATCTGCGCGAGCACTGCCTGCGCGAACTGGGCCGCTACAAAACGCCAAAAGAATTCCGCTTCGTGAACGAACTGCCGCGCGGCCCCTCGGGCAAGGTCCAGCGGCTGAAGCTCGTGACGCCCTCGGGCTGATACACGACTACGCGCGCATCCAATCCGGCGACACAAAAGAGAGACTCAGGAGACGACGACATGAAGCAGCACGCGCAGCGCGTCAAGACGCGCCATATCATTCTCGCGGTCATGTGTCTGATGTATTTCATCTCGTACATCGACCGCGTCAACATCGCGGTCGCGGGACCGCTGATCCGCCACGAAATGGGCCTGAGCGCGGTGCAACTCGGCCTGGTATTTTCCGCATTCGCCTATCCCTATGCCGTCATGCAGATCATCGGCGGCTGGCTTTCGGACAAGTTCGGTCCGAAGCTTGTGCTCACCGTTCTCTCGTTGATCTGGGGCGCGGCGACGCTCGCCACGGGTTTTGCCGGCAGTGTCGCGATGCTGGTCGCGCTGCGCTTCGCGCTCGGCGTGGGCGAGGGTGGAGCGTTCCCCACGGCCACACGCGCTTTCACGTACTGGATGCCGGTGGGCGAACGCGGCTTCGCGCAGGGCATCACGCATAGTTTCGCGCGCCTGGGCGGCGCGATCACGCCGCCGCTCGTGCTCGCGGTGGTCGTGGCAGGCGGCTGGCGCGACGCATTCATCCTGCTTGGCATCGCGAGCCTCATGTGGACGGTGCTCTATCTCTTCGTGTTCACGAACTCACCGGAACAGAACCGGCGCGTCACGCCCGAAGAGACCGCCGAGATCGGCTATTGCAAGGGCGACTGCGACCGCGCCAAGCGCCAGGCGACGCCGTGGCGCAAGCTCGTGCGGCGCATGTGGCTCGTCACGTTCGTCGACTTCTGCTATGGCTGGCTGTTGTGGGTCTATCTCACGTGGCTGCCGTCGTATCTGAAAGAGTCGCGCGGTTTCGATCTCAAGCAGCTCGCGCTCTTCACGGCGCTGCCGCTGCTCGCGGGCGTGGTCGGCGACACGCTCGGCGGCGTGGTTTCCGACCGGCTCTACAAGTGGACCGGCCGGCTGCGCTTTGCGCGCTGCGCGGTGCTCGTGACCGGCATGGGGGGCTCGCTCATTTTCCTGCTGCCGATGGTGTCCGTCGCGAACCCGATGGTCGCGGTGCTCTTCCTCTCCGCTTCGTTCTTCTTCCTGGAGATCACGAATCCGGTGCTGTGGACGCTGCCGCTCGATATCGCCGGCAAATATGCGGGCACGGCGGGCGGCATGATGAACACGGGCTTCGGCATTGCGGGGATGGTGTCGCCGGTCGTGTTCGGCTACCTGATCCAGCACACCGGCAGCTATAACGTGCCGTTCCTGATCTCGGCCGGCTTGCTGGCGCTGGGGATCGTCGCGGCACTCTTCATCGATACCTCACGCACGGTCGAGGCCGACGAGGAGCGCGAGCGGCGCATGGGTCCGGAAGAGGCGGGGGCCTTCGCGTTCCTCGACAGCATGCCGACGGTGCAGCTCGAACGGCACACGCTGCGGCGCCCGCTGCGCTGGTGGCGCTGAGCCTCGCAGGGTGTGCGGGGCGTGAGCAGTGCATGGGGCGGCCCTGAAGGCCTCCGGGGGCTTCCGGGGCCTTCCGGGGCCTTGAGAGGGCCGCCACTCAGGTACGCCTTATGCGCCGCCGTCGAGCTTGCGCAGGCGCCAGATGAGGCTCGACGTGTCGAAGCGGCTGCCGCCGAGACGCTGCACGTCGCCGTAGAACTGGTCGACGAGCGCCGTCACCGGCAGCGCCGCGCCGTTGCGCTTCGCTTCGTCGAGGCAGAAGCCGAGGTCCTTGCGCATCCAGTCCACGGCGAAACCGAAGTCGAACTTGTTGGCCATCATGGTCTTGCCGCGGTTGTCCATCTGCCAGCTCGCGGCCGCGCCCTTGCCGATCACGTCGAGCACGAGCGCCATGTCGAGCCCGGCGCGCTCGCCGAAGTTGATCGCCTCGGACAGCCCCTGCACGAGGCCGGCGATGCAGATCTGATTGACCATCTTGGCGAGCTGGCCGGCGCCCGCCGCGCCCACCAGCGTCACGGCCGCCCCGTAGTGGGCGAGCGTGGGCTTCGCGCGCTCGAAGGCTGCGGCTTCGCCGCCGCACATGATCGTGAGCTTGCCGTTCTGGGCGCCCGCCTGGCCGCCCGACACGGGCGCGTCGATGAAATGCAGGCCATGTTCGGCGGCTTTCGCCGAAAGCTCGCGCGCGACGTTGGCGGAGGCGGTCGTGTGGTCGGCAAACACGGCGTCGCGCGCCATGCCGGCGAAGGCGCCGTCCGCGCCGAGCGTGATGCTGCGCAGGTCGTCGTCGTTGCCGACGCAGGCGAGCACCAGATCGGCGCCCTGGGCCGCTTCACGCGGCGTGGCGGCCGCGCGGCCGCCGTATTCGGCGACCCATTGCGCGGCCTTTTCAGCGGTGCGGTTGTAGACCGTAACGTCGAGCCCGGCCTTGGCGAGATGACCGGCCATGGGATGGCCCATCACGCCGAGGCCCAGGAACGCGACACGGCGTACCGGATTGGGGGCGGACGAGGATGCGGATTGGCTCACAGTGGCTCCTTGGGGTGGGGTTTGAGGCTGGGGCGGTTTCATTATCTCAGCTATCGGCGCGGCGCCTGGGCGGCGTCGGCACGAGGCGGCGCCGGCCTGGACTCAACCTGGACTCAACCTGGACTCAACGATAAGGCGCGTCTGGCACTAGCCGCGCGCGTTTTTGTCAGCCGATACTCGGTACAACAAGACGGCCTGGCCGGCTTTGCTCGCGACTGGAGCAGGGCGCCCAGGCCCGCAAAAGGAGACAAGGATGCTCAGGTATCTGATCGGAATCGGCCTCCCTTTTCTGGGCGTCATCGGCGCGCTGCCCTGGGTGGCTGCGCAGCAGGACCGCTACGTCTTTGGCGTGCCCTTCATCTACGCGTGGATCTTCGCCTGGTTCCTGCTGACCTCCGGGTGTCTCTTCATCTGCTGGCGCTGCTTCGACCGGCACCGCTACGCGAACGAGAACTAGCGAGCGCCCGCGGCGCCGACCGCATCCGCGCGCCACCGCCCATCCCATCGTCTCCACCCTGGAGAGCCGCGCATGTCCACATTCGTTTTCTCGCTCCTCATCGCCTTTTCGCTGTATCTCGCCATCCGCTCCCGGCGCGGCCACGGCAAGCAGAGCGTGCACGACTTCTTCGTCGCGTCGCGCCAGTTCGGCGTCGCGCTCGTGTTCTTCCTCACGGCCGGCGAGATCTACAGCATCGGCACGATGGTCGGCTTTCCGGGCGGGATCTATGCGAAAGGGCCGACCTACGGCATCTGGTTTCTCGGCTACATCCTGCTGGCTTACCCGATCGGCTATTTCATCGGGCCGCGCATCTGGGAGGCCGGCAAGCGGCACAACGCCATTACGCAGGCGGACCTCTTCAAGGGTCACTATCGCAGCCGCGCGCTCGAGCTGATCGTGGCGGGCTCGTCGATCCTGTTCCTGATCCCCTGGGGCGAACTGCAGTTCACGGGCCTCGCCTCCGCGCTCAAGGGACTCGGCTGGCACGTTCAGCCGTTCTGGCTGATCGTCGTCTGCGCCGCGCTCGCGTTCACCTATATCGCCATTTCCGGTGTGCGCGCCTCCGCCTGGATCGCGGTGCTCAAGGACATCCTGATGCTGCTCGCGATCGTCGTGACGGGCGTGGCCGCCGCGTGGATGGCAGGCGGCACGCACGAGGTGTTCCATGCCGCGAGCCATCAGGTGAGCAACGCGATGACGCCGCCGCAGCTGCGCTTCTCCATGAGCACGATGCTGTTCCAGTCGCTCGGCTTCTACATGATGCCGTTCGCGGCGCAGGGCTTCTTCACGGCGCGCGGGCCCAACACGATCCGCCGGACCCAGATCGCCATGCCGCTCTACATGATGATGTACCCGTTCCTCGTGGTGGCCTCGTACTACGCGATCAGCGCGAACCTCAAGCTCGCCTCGCCCAACGACGCGTTCTTCGCGGCAGCCGTCCACCTGCTGCCCGACTGGCTGCTCGGCCTCGTCGCGGCGGGCGCCGCGCTCTCGGGGCTGCTCGTGCTGGCGGGCATCTGTCTCGCGATCGGGCCGATCGTCACGCGCAACCTCATTCCGAACCTGCCCGAGACGCGCCAGAAGCGCACCGCGAAATTCGTGATCGTCGCCTATCTGCTGGTGTCGATCGCCACGACGCTGCTCACGCCGAACCTCATGCTCTTGCTCATCAACCTGACCTACTACGGCGTGACGCAGTTCCTGCCCGGCATGCTGATCCTGCTCGCCGGACGCCAGGTGCGGCCAGCCGCGGTGGCGGCAGGCATCGTCTGCGGCCAGGGCCTCGCGATCGTGTGCTACGTGCTGCATATCGGCTTCGGCGGCATCAATCTCGGGCTCGTGTGCCTGGCTGTGAACGTGCTCGTCGTCTTCGTGGGACATATTCTGTTGCGTCCGTCCGGGCGGCGCTATGCCATGCCCGATCCGCTTCACCGCCATTCATAGGAGTTGAGCCTGTCAATGAACCCGCAAGCCTCGTCTGCTTCTGCAGCTCAGCCGGTCACGGTATTCGCGGCACGCCGCATCCTCACGCTCAACCCTGGCCAGCCACATGCGACGCACGTGGCCGTGCGCGAGGGGCGCATTCTCGCGGTCGGCACGAGCGAGGACGCCGCGCGGTGGGAGACGCAATACGGCGCCTGCACGCGGGACGACACGCTGCGCGACAAGGTGCTGATGCCCGGGCTCGTCGAAGGCCATTGCCACCTGATGGAAGGCGCGGTATGGGATGCGGTCTACGTGGGCTACTACGACCGTCGCGGGCCGGACGGCAAGCTGTGGCACGGGCTGCGCACGCTCGACGCGGTGCTCGAACGCCTCGCTGAAGCCGAACGCACCATGACCGAAGACGGCCCGTTGCTCGCGTGGGGCTTCGATCCGATCTACTTCGGGGCGGCGCGTCTCACGACACGCGAACTGGATACGGTCTCGGCGAGCCGCCCAATCGCGATTCTCCATGCGAGCGTGCATTTGATGAACGTGAACAGCGCGATGCTTGCGCTCGCCGGCATCGACGAGGACACCGACGTGGACGGCATCGCGCGCGACGCGCAGGGCCGGCCCACGGGCGAGCTGCAGGAGTTCGCGGCGATGTTCCCGATCTACCAGGTGATTGGCGGCAAGCTCGCGATCGCGGCCAGCGAGAAGCCGCACGCGGTCTGGAATTTCGGCCGCGTCGCGCAGCTCGCGGGCGTGACGACCGCCACCGATCTCGTCAACGACCTTTCGCCACAGGGCAACCGGACCTTGCACAGCGTCACGGCCGACCCCGAGTACCCCGTGCGCATCGTGCCCGCGTTCGCTCCGCAGCGTAATCCCGCACAGAGCGCGGCCGGCGTGCTGGAGGCGATGGCGGGCAATACCGACAAGCTGCGCTTCGGGCCGGTGAAGTTCATCGTCGATGGCTCGATCCAGGGCTTCACCGCGCGCGTGCGCTGGCCAGGCTATGCGGGCGGGCAGCCCAACGGCCTGTGGCTGATTCCGCCCGCGCAACTGGTCGAGGTGTTCGAGCCGTATCACCGCGCCGGGCTGCAACTGCATATCCACACGAACGGCGACGAAGCGACCGAGGTCGTGCTCGACGCGCTGGCGACGCTGCTCGCGCGCCATCCGCGGCCCGACCACCGGCACACGCTGCAGCACTGCCAGATGGCGGACGCGGCGCAGTTGCGGCGCATCCGCGCGTTGGGCCTGTGCGTGAACTTCTTCGCGAACCACATTTACTACTGGGGCGATGCCCACTACGGCCAGACCATGGGCCCGGACCGCGCGAACCGCATGGACCCGGCCGGCTCGGCGCAGCGCATGGGCATTCCCTACGCGTTGCATTCGGACGCGCCCATCACCGCGCTGAGCCCGCTGTTTACGGCGTGGTGCGCGGTGCGGCGCGAATCGGCCAGCGGCCGCGTGCTGGGCGAGGCGGAGCGGCTCACGGTCGATGAGGCGCTTCATGCGATCACGCTCGGCGCCGCGTACACGCTGCGCCTCGATCACCTGATCGGCAGCATCGAGGTGGGCAAGTTCGCCGATTTCGCGGTGCTCGACGAAGACCCGAGCACCTGTGCGCCCGAGCGCCTGAAGGACGTGCCGGTGTGGGGCACGGTGCTCGGCGGACGCGTCATGCGCGCCCCGCGATGAATCCCGCCGCCACGCCGCTGACCGTGCGCGCGCCGATCGACCTCGCGGTGATCGGCGGCTACCTCGGCGCGGGCAAGACCACGGTGGTCAATCATTTGCTGGAGGCGCCGCACGGCAAGCGCATCGCGGTGCTCGTCAACGACTTCGGCGCCGTGAATATCGACGCCCGGCTCGTGCGCGCGCACAGCGACGACGTGATCGAGCTCGACAACGGCTGCATCTGCTGCACGATCGGCGGCGCGCTCGTCGATGCACTCGCGCGCCTCGCCGCGCGTGAAGAGCGGCCAGACCTGCTGCTGATCGAGGCGAGTGGGGTGTCGGACCCGGCGAAGATCGCCCAGGTGGGCTTGCTCAACGGCGCGTTTCGTCTCACCGCGGTGCTCGTGATTGCCGATGCGCTCGAGTTCGTGCACACGCTCGCCGATCCGCTGGTCGGCGCGATGGCGCAGCAGCAGATCGACAGCGCGAGCGCGGTGATCGTCACCAAGCTCGATCTGATCGAGGCCGGTGCGCGCGAGCGAGCCGTCGCGGACGTGCGCGCGCTTGCGCCCACCGACATTGTCGTGGCCGCCGATCACGGGCGCGTACCGCCCGCGCTACTGTTCGACGCAAGCATGCCGCAAACACGCGCGCTTGCCGATGCCAGGCGCTGGCAGCACCAGCCGCTCGGGTCGAACGCCGGCGCGTTTCCCGCCTTCGCAAGCGTGACGCTTGCCGCGCCCGACGTGCTGGACAAGGCGCGCCTGCGTGCATGGCTCAAGGCGCTGCCGCGCACGATCCTGCGCGCGAAAGGTTTCGTGCGCGTGGCCGATGCGAATGGCGGCATCAGCACCCGCGTGTGCCAGGTCGCTGCCCGCCGGCTACGCATGACGCCGCCCGCGCAGGGCGAGCATGCGCCGGGCGTGGAGAGCGTCATCGTCTTCATCGGCTTCATCGATACGGAAACCGAAGCGATGTTGCGCGACGGACTGCTCGCGTGTTGCGTGCATGCCGCCGCGTAGTGCCGCATTCAAGGCCGCGCGCAGCGCGGGGAACCGTTCACCGCACCCCACTCATGGCAAGATGCCGCGTGTGATGGCGGCGGCCCACCCAGGCGGCCGAAAGTGCGCTCACGAGACCCGCGAACATCGTGTAGAGGCAGATGAGCCACGGATCGCCGCCGTTGCGCTGCAAGAGCCAGGTCGCGATGATCGGGCTGATGCCGCTCGCGAAGATGCCCGAGAACTGATAGACGAACGAGATGCCGGAGTAGCGCACGTTGGCGTCGAACAGCTCCGCGAAGAGCGCGGCTTCGGGCCCGTAGACCGAAGCATAAATGACGCCTAGCGGAATGATCACGGCGATCCATACGAACACCGGTGAGCCGCCGCTGTGCTTCATGAGCCAGAAGCCGAAGAACGACGACAAGCCCGTGAAGAGCGAGCCCCAGAAGTAGATGCGCGTCCTGCCGACGCGGTCCGAAAGACGGCCGAAAAACGGAATCGTGAAGATCATCGTGAAAGCGGCGGCCATCACGGCGAGCAGGGCGTCGGTGCGCGAGAGCTTGAGCGTCTGCGTGAGATAGGCGATCGTGAAAACGGCGAAGACGTTGAAGAACACCCCGTCGATGAAGCGTGCGCCCATGCCGGCAAGCACGTTGCCGGGATAGCGGGAGAGCACCTCGGCGATCGGCACGCGGACTTCGGCGCCCTGTTGCTTCACGCGTTCGAACTCGGGTGTTTCCAGCACACGCAGGCGAATATACATACCGATCGCCACCAGCGCGAAGGAAAGAAAGAACGCCACGCGCCAGCCCCAGGCGAGAAACTGCGCATTGCTGAGCACGGACGAAAGCAGGGCGACCACGCCCGACGCGAGGCAGAGCCCGATCGCGAGGCCGATCTGGGGAATGCTCGCATAGAGGCCGCGCTTGCCTTCGGGCGCGTATTCGAATGACATCAGCACGGCGCCGCCCCATTCGCCGCCGAGGCCCAGACCCTGCGCAACGCGCAGGACGAGCAGCAGCGCGGGCGCCCACAGGCCGATCTGCGCGTAGGTCGGCACGGTGCCGATCAGCACGGTGGCGACGCCCATGATCGAGAGCGTCATGATCAGCATGCTTTTGCGGCCGAGCCGGTCGCCGAAGTGACCGAACACGATGCCGCCGAGCGGACGGCTCAGGAAACCCACCGCGAAGGTGCCGTAGGCGAGCATCGTCGAGATGAGCGGATCGCCGCTCGGGAAATAAAGCTTGTTGAAGACGATGCCGGCGACGACGCCGTAGAGGAAGAAGTCGTACCACTCGATGGTCGCGCCGATCAGGCTCGCGACCACCACGCGCCTCATCTGCCTGGCGTCGGTGCGGGGCAATGCGTTCATGGCTGTCTCCTTTTTGGGGCGCACTTTGTGCGGTGCGGTTCCTTGAAAAGCAGGTTTTTTCGTCAGGTATCCTTTATTTACTGCGTGTCGTTTCGGTGCTGCATGGACTACTTGCTTGAGCCCCTGGATGTGGTGACTTCAGGGGTGGGCCTCGGCATGCTCCCGCTGCGGCTCGGTGAGGCTCGCATGGTCCTCGAGAATCATGTCGGCGGCTTTCTCCGCGATCATGATCACGGGGGCGTTGGTGTTGCCGGAAACAAGCTCGGGCATGATCGACGCATCGACGACGCGCAGCGCCGCGAGGCCATGCACGCGCAGGCGATCGTCGACGACCGCGGTCGCGTCGCGGCCCATCTTGCAGGTGCCCGCGGGGTGATAGATGGACTGGCTGAACTGGCGCGCCGCATCCAGCAATTCGGCATCGCTCTGATACCGCTCGCCGGGCACGAACTCGGACACGATGTGCGGCGCAAGCGCCGGCGCGGCAGCAATGCGGCGCGCCACGCGAATGCCGCCGATCACGACGGGATGGTCGCGCGGATCGGACAGATAGTTGGCGCGAATGGCGGGGTACTGGAGCGGGTCGGTGGAGCGGATTTCCACGTTGCCGCGACTATGGGGCCGCAGCTGGCAGACGGACGCCGTGAATGCCGAGAACGGATGCGCGCCCTGGCCGGGCTTGTCGGCGCTCAGCGGTTGCATGTGAAACTGGATGTCGGGGCGTTCGACCGCGGGGCTCGATCGCGTGAAGATCGCCACCTGGCTGGCCGCCAGCGTGAGCGGCCCGGTGCGCCAGAGCGCGTATTGCAAGCCGATCAACGCCTTGCGCAACGGATGGTTGACCTCGTCGTTGAGCGTGCGTTCGCGCGTGCGGAACACGAGCCGTACCTGAAGATGATCCTGCAGGTTCTGGCCGACGCCCGGCAAGTCGTGCAGCACAGCAACGCCTGCGTTGCGCAACACGTGCGCGGGGCCCACTCCGGAGTGCTGAAGAATGTGCGGCGAACCGATCGCACCCGAAGCGAGAATGACCTCGACGCGCGCCCGTGCAGTCTTCTTCACCCCGTCCTGCAGATACTCCACGCCGACCGCGCGGCGCCCTTCGAACAGGATCCGGCACGCCTGCGCCCGTGTTTCCACGATCAGATTGCTGCGTTTGCGCGCGGGTTTGAGAAAGCCTTTCGCGGTGCTCCAGCGAAAGCCGTTATAGGCCGTCTGCTGAAAGTAGCCGACCCCTTCCTGGACCGCGCCGTTGTAGTCCTCATTGAGCGGGATACCGATTTCCTGTGCGGCGGCGATGAAATGGTCGGCAATGGGCCGGCGCAAGCGCAGGTCGGAGACCTTCAGCGGTCCGCCTACGCCGTGCCACGCGTTCGCGCCGCGCTCCTGATCCTCGGACTTCCTGAAATACGGGAGGACGTCGGCATAACTCCAGCCGCGATTGCCGAGCGCCGCCCATCGATCGTAGTCCTCACGCTGCCCACGCACGTAGAGCAGGCCGTTGAGCGAACTGGAGCCGCCGAGCACCTTGCCGCGCGGCCAGTCGATCTGCCGGCCGGCCACGCCTTCGTCCGGCTCGGTGCGATAGCACCAGTCGAGCGCGGGGTTGTGCATGGTCTTGAAGTACCCGACCGGGACGTGGATCCACGGATTGTTGTCCTCGCCTCCCGCTTCGAGCAGCAGCACGGCGTTGCGCGCGTCGGCACTGAGCCGGTGGGCAAGCACGCAACCGGCCGATCCGGCGCCGACGATCAGGTAGTCGACCTCATGGTCCATGAATCCCGTCTCCTCGAAATCCAGGGGCGGCATGACGCGCCGCGTTTTCGGATCAATGTCGGGGAAGGGGATGCCGACCGCAAGCGGCGATCGTACACACGGGCCGGAAGTGAAACGGAAACTGCCGAAACGGAATCAGAAAGCCACAGCGAAGCGCGCTCGTTTTGCCGCCGAAGCGGCGACGCGCCGGGGCCCGCTCAGGCGAGCGAGAGCCCCTGGAGCAGCGGCGCGAGTCTGCTCGCCGTTTGCTTCATGCGGCCCACCGACTCCAGCAGTTCCTCGAGGGTCGCGCGCGCGGTCGGCGCATGCACGGCGAGCGCGGCAAGCACGCGTTTGCTGGCGGGGTCGCGCACGGGCACCGCAATCGCCACCATGCCGCGCACGAACTCTTCGTTGTCGATGCCGATGCCGCGCACCGCGAGCTGCTCAAGCTCGGCCGCGAGCGCCTTGGGGGCGGTCAGGGTGCGGTGCGTCATCTTCGTCAGCACGAGGCGTTCGAGCAGCGCATTGCGCTCGAGGACGCTCATCTGCGAGAGAAAGAGCTTGCCGCTCGCGGTGCAGTGCAGCGGAACGTGCATGCCCGGACGCATCTCCATGCGCAACGGCTCCGTCGTCTCGACGCGCTCGATATAGAGCACGCGGTCGCCGTCGAGCGCGGTGAGATTGCAGGTTTCGCCGAGCGACTCCACGAGTGTGCGCAGCAGCACGCGGCACGAGCGCGTGAAGGTGTTGTTGGCGAGCGTGGCGAGCGCGAGCTGCGCCGCGCGCGGGCCCAGCGCAATGCTGCGGTCGTGCCCACGCGAATCGGGCATGTGGATCACGTAGCCGCGCGCTTCCAGCGAATCGATGAGCCGCAGCAGCGTCGCCTTGGGAATGTGCAGCCGGGCGGACAACTGCGAAAGCGTATAGGGCTGGCCCGCGGACGCCAGTTGCTCCAGCACCACGAGCGCGCGCAGCACGCGGGCGTCGTCCGCCGACGACTCTTCACGCAGCGCGGGGGCGTGGTCTTGCGCCCTGATTTGCGGTGGGGTTTGCGTCGTCTCTCGCGCTGTGTCGCGCATCGGTCTCCTCCAGAAGGGCGTGGAAATGAAACGAATTGTTCGAGTTTCCGGGCTTTTTTCAGTATGAGCGCAAAGTTCGCGGCGTTACGTAGCGGATTACCCCGATATGTCATGCGAATGATTCCCGGGCTGTACCAGGCCGCTGTACCAGGCGATAACGGGCCACTGGCTCTACCTGTGCAATTCTGGTCTGCCTAGAATTTTTCCCAACAGAGCGCCAAAGAACGACGACAGCTTTGCAAGGAGACAGGCATGACGAACAGGCAGTCGGCAGGAACCGCTCTCGGAGCGGAGCGTGCAAGCGTCTTCACGAAGCCTGTGGAGCAATGATCATGGGATACAGCACAGTCGATCCCGCCGCCGCTGGCTTTGCCGCGAGCGATACCGGCTCCACGAAGTACGACCCCAAGTACGATCCGCTCGTCTCGCCGGGCCCGGGCGTCGGCAAGGATTACGCGCCGACCTACTGGGTCGCGACGGCGGGGAGCCCGCCTCCCGACGACGGCCCCGTCACGAGGGATCTCGACGTGGATGTCGCGATCATCGGTGCGGGCTACACGGGGCTCGCCACGGCGCTCTGCCTCGCACGCGAGCATGGCATCAAGGCCGTGGTGCTGGAGGCGAACCGCACGAGCTGGGGCTGCAGCAGCCGCAATGGCGGACAGGGGCAGAACGCCTCGGGCCGACTCTCGCGCTCGCAATGGATCGAGCGCTGGGGCAAGGATGTCGCCCTCAAAATGCACGACGAGATCCAGCAGGGCTTCGATCATTTCAAGGAACTCGTTGCCGAGATCGATTGCGATCCACAGCCGGGCGGTCACTTCCTGATCGCGCACCGGCCGCGCATCATGGCGAAGCTCGCCGCCGAGGCGAAGGTCTGGAAGGACGTATTCGGCTACCCGTCTGAGCTATTGAGCGCGCAGACGTTTCGCCGCGAATTCGTCGACGACCACGAAGCGGCCGGCGCGCTGCACGAGCCCGAAGGGATCGGCATTCACGCGCTGAAGCTCGCGTTCGGTTATCTGCGCCTCGCACGCGCCGCTGGTGCGAAGGTCCACACGAGCAGCCCGGTGATGGGATGGGAGACCATCAACGGCGTGCATCACTTGCGCACGCCGGGCGGCATCGTGCGGGCGCGAGCGGTGGGCATCGCGACCGGTGCGTACACGGCGCAGACGCTGCATCCCACGCTGCGCAGCAAGGTCATGCCGATTCTCTCTAACTCGATGGTTACGCGTCCGCTTACCGAAGCCGAGATTGCCGCGTGCGGCTTTCGGACGACTCAGGTGCTCACGGATACGCGCACGCTGCGTTTTTACTATCGGTTCTTGCCCGATGGGCGATTGCAGATGGGTAGCCGTAGCGCGATTACCGGTGAGGATGCGCCCAATCCGCGGCATCTCGATCTGCTCAAGGAGGGGATGGCGCGCAAGTTTCCGGCGCTGCGTGGCGTACAGATCGATTATTCGTGGTGGGGGTGGGTGGATGTGAGCCACGACATGATGCCTCGGGTTTGTCAGCCCGATCCGCGGCAATCGGTGTTTTACGCACTTGGCTATGGGGGGAATGGCGTGTCTTATTCTCAGCAGGCTGGGAGGCGGCTTGCTGAGCGTATCGCTGGTAAGGGTGAACAGCTTACGCTGCCGATTTTTACCACCCCACTGCCTGGGCATCCGTTTTCGCCCTTCCGGCGGATCGGGCAGAGGATGCTTTATTTGCAGTATTTCAGGCGGGATGAGAAGGCTTGAGGTTTGGGTTTGGGTTTGGGTTTCGGTTTTGGGTTTTCTTGTGTTCGCGTCGGTCTGCCTGGGT
Source organism: Paraburkholderia guartelaensis (assembly GCF_004353905.1). Taxonomy (GTDB): domain Bacteria; phylum Pseudomonadota; class Gammaproteobacteria; order Burkholderiales; family Burkholderiaceae; genus Paraburkholderia; species Paraburkholderia guartelaensis. The sequence goes on from NZ_SMOD01000017.1 coordinate 136,642, forward strand.
TGCCCCTGTGCGGGGCGGCACCTACTTTCTTTGTCCCCCAAGGGGACTTCCTTCGGGGCGCACGGCAAAGAAAGTAGGCAAAGAAAGCCGCTCAAACCGCCAGCGCCCGCCACAGTTCACATCGCGCCGCTAACGGTTAATGGCTCCGGAGCGTCTGTCACCTTGCACCTTCAAAGGTAGTGACAAGGCGCTCATCCTTCCGGCGGCGCTACGCGCGCCGAAGGGCATAACCCAAAACCATTGGGGCACGTGAGTTCGCGCAATGCTCACGCGTGCCCCCTGGTTTCCCTTGCAGACCCAACCGCAGCGAGCGTAGCGAGCAGCGGGATGAATGACTGCCTTGTCACTGACATTGAAGGTGCGAGGTGACAGATGCTCCGGAGCCATTCACGAAGAATGGCGCGAGGTGAACTGTGGCAGGCATTAGCGGTTTGAGCGGCTTTCTTTGCCTACTTTCTTTGCCGTGCGCCCCGAAGGAAGTCCCCTTGGGGGACAAAGAAAGTAGGTGCCGCCCCGCACAGGGGCAACGCTGGCATACCGACGCGAAAACAAGAAAACCCGTAAAAACCCAAAACAAACAAAAAAAGCGCCACCCAAAAAGGCGCACTGAAATCCGAATCCAATATCTGTGGAGGTGACATGCAACCCCCGAAGGACAACCAGGAACTGAAGTGTGGCCTCAAGCAGCGCCACATGACGATGATCGCGCTAGGCGGCGTGATCGGCGCCGGTCTCTTTGTCGGCAGCGGCGTCGTGATCCAGCAGACAGGCCCAGCCGCCGTGCTCTCATTCCTCATCACCGGCGGCCTCGTCGTGCTGGTCATGCGCATGCTCGGCGAAATGGCCTGCGCCATGCCCGCAGTCGGTTCGTTCTACGAATATGCACGCCTCGCCTTCGCCACCTGGCGCGGACCGGGCAAGCTGGCCGGCTTCCTCACTGGCTGGATGTACTGGTACTTCTGGGTAATCGTGGTCGCCGTCGAGGCAGTGGCGGGCGCCAAGCTCGTCCAGTTCTGGCTACCCGACGCGCCCGCGTGGCTCATCAGCCTCGTGTTGCTCGTGCTCCTGAGCGCAACGAACCTGATTTCGGTCGGCAGCTACGGCGAATTCGAGTTCTGGTTCTCCTCGATCAAGGTCGCGGCGATCATCGTTTTCCTCTTTCTCGGCGGCCTCTATGTCCTTGGATTGTGGCCATCGTCGCTGCATACGACCGCCGTTTTTCCGACGCTGCTCGGCCACGGCGGCCTCATGCCAAAGGGCATCGGGCCAGTGTTGAGCGGCGCCGTCGCGGCAACGGGTTTCTACTTCGGCGCGGAGATCGTCACGATCGCAGCGGCCGAAGCGCGCGAGCCCGCCAAGGCCGTCGCGAAGGCCACGAACTCGGTCATCACGCGCGTACTCGTGTTCTACGTGGGTTCCGTGCTGCTCGTGGTCGCGCTCGTGCCGTGGAATTCGCCGGCCATGTCGACGCCCTATGTGAGCGCGCTTCAGGTGATGGGCTTGCCGGCCGCCGCGAACATCATGAACGCGATCGTGCTGACCGCGGTGCTCTCCGCGCTCAACTCGGGGCTTTATGCGGCCTCGCGCATGCTGTTCGCGCTGACCCGCCACGGCGACGCACCGGCGGTCCTCGCGAAAGTCAACCGCCGCGGTGTGCCGGTGCGCGCGATCCTGCTTGGCACCGTATTCGGCTATGTGTCGGTCGTGATGTCGTACGTGTCGCCGGATACGGTGTTCGCGTTCCTCGTCAACTCGTATGGCACGGTCGCGATCTTTGTCTATCTGCTGATCGCCCTGTCGCAACTGCGTCTGCGCAAGCGCCTCGATCCGGCGGCTGTTGGCGAGTTGCGCGTGAGGATGTGGTGCTTTCCCTACCTCACGTGGGTGGCGATTACCGGCATGGTGGGTATTCTCGTGGCGATGGCGTTCATCCCCGAGCAGCGCAAGCCGCTCTGGCTCGGCGTTGCGAGCCTCGCCGTGCTGCTCGTCACCTACGCATGGCTGCAGCGCCGCGCGCGTATCCGTGAGCGTGCCCGCGACTACGCGCCGTCCTTCGCGACGTGGCCGCCCGCCGCCACGGAGTCGGGCGCGGGCCGCTTCGGCAAATGACGTCGCCTGCAAACAGTCATGAACGCGATAAGGAGAACGCGATGACCACGGAACGCGCGATGGAAGGCCCGGACCGCCTGGTGTCGGTGCGCGAGCGCTTCGGCTTCGATTCGAACCTGATGGTGCCGGCATTCAGCGAGCGCGACGCCCACGTGCCCGACGTCGATGATGCTTATCGCTTCAACCCCGAAGTCACGCTCGCGATACTCGCCGGCTTTACGCGCAACCGGCGGGTGATGGTGCAGGGGCTGCACGGCACGGGCAAGTCCACGCACATCGAACAGGTCGCCGCGCGCCTGAACTGGCCCTGCGTGCGCGTGAATCTCGACGGCCATATCAGCCGGCTCGATCTCGTCGGCAAGGACGCCATCGTGGTGCGCGACGGCCGCCAGGTCACGGAGTTCCAGGAGGGCATCGTGCCGTGGGCGCTGCAGCGTCCGGTCGCGCTGATCTTCGACGAATACGATGCGGGCCGCCCCGACGTGATGTTCGTGATCCAGCGCATTCTCGAGCGCGACGGCAGCTTCACGCTGCTCGACCAGAATCGCGTGATCCGCCCGCACGCCCACTTCCGCCTCTTCGCGACCACCAATACGATCGGCCTCGGCAATCTCAACGGCCTGTATCACGGCACGCAAATGCTGAACCACGCGCAAATGGACCGCTGGAACGTGGTCGCCACGCTCAACTATCTGCCGCGTGAGGAGGAGGCCGGCATCGTGCTCGCCCGCGTGCCGGAGATGACCGACGACGCGGGCCGGCAACTCGTCGATTCGATGATCAGCATGGCGGCGATGACGCGCAAAGGGTTCGCGACCGGCGATCTTTCCACGCTGATGTCGCCGCGCACCGTGATCGACTGGGCCGAGAACTGCCAGATTTTCCGCGATCCCGCGCTGGCGTTCCGGCTCACGTTCCTGAACAAGTGCGACGAGGCGGAGCGGCCGATCGTCGCCGAGTATTACCAGCGTTGCTTTGGTGTCGAGCTGGACCCAGCGTCCACAGCGAAGGGCGGCGAACCGCGGGAGCCGCGCGCGTGAGCGCCACGCCGACGCCCGAGGCCGTGCGCACCGCGCTGCGGCGCGAGTCGCTCTGCGCGGCCGCCGTGCGCGCGCTCACCGGCGACGCCGCGCTCCATTATCGCGGTGGCCGTCTTTGCCGCGAGTCGCGGCCTCTGCCGCTCTATGCGCCGCATCTGCGCAGCAACGTCTACGAGGACGAGTTCGCCTCGCTGCGCGGCGCCGCCGACGCCGCCGCACAGCGGCTTCTCCATTCCGACGCGGCATTGCATCGCCTGCTGGCGCCCGAGGCTCCGATCGAGCGCCTGCTGTTCGAGCTGTTCGAGCAGGTGCGCTGCGAGGCGCAATTGCCGCCCGGCATGCCGGGACTCGCGCACAACCTGCGGCACCGGTTCGAAACGTGGTCGCGCGCGTATTGCCGGGCGGGCTTGACTGAAGGCCATCTCGGCATCCTGCTCTACACAGTGGCGCAAATCGCCTGGTCGCGTGTGACCGGCTGGCCCGTGCTCGACGAAACCGAGGACCTGATCGAAGCGACACGCGCCGGCATCGTGCCTGCAATCGGCGTGCAGCTTGCCGGGCTGCGCGCGACTCGCGCAGATCAACGCGCCTACGCGGCGCATGCGCGCGAACTGGCGCGCCGCGTCGCGACGATGCTCGACGACGCGCGCGCGGCACATGCAGGGGACGACTCCGACGAAGCGCGCGCACCCGACGACGCGTTGACGTCGTTCTCGCTGTGGGTCGACTTCGACGAAACGAGTGTCGAGCTGCCCGCGCTCGCGCCGACCGGCGTGAGCCGCGTGCTGGCCGAAGCGGCGAACGGCTATCGCGCATACACGACGCAGTACGACCGCGAGATCCGGCCTGCCACGCGCGTGCGCGAAGCGCTGCTGCGCGAGTATCGCGAGCGGCTTGACGAGCGCATCGCCGCGTGCGGCATCAACGTCGCGCGCCTGGCGCGCGCGCTGCAGATGGCGATTGCGGTGCCGCAGCGCGATGGCTGGCTTTTCGGTGAAGAGGACGGCCGCATCGACGGTAGACGCCTCGCGCAAGTTGTCAGCTCGCCCGCCGAGCGGCGCGTATTCAGGCGCGAGCGATACGAGCCGCGCAGCGATTGCGTGGTGGGCCTCCTGATCGATTGCTCGGGGTCGATGAAGGCGCATATCGAGCCCGTCGCGATGATGGTCGATCTGCTCGCCCGCGCATGCGAGCAGGCGGGAATCGCGACCGAGGTGCTCGGCTTCACGACACTCGCCTGGAACGGCGGCCGCGCGCGTGCGGACTGGCTCGGGGGCGGGCGGCCGCCGCATCCGGGGCGCCTGAACGAGACCTGCCACATGGTCTTCAAGTCCGCCGACGAGAGCTGGCGGCGCGCTCGCCCGGCCATCGCCGCGCTGCTCAAGTCGGACCTGTTTCGCGAGGGCGTGGACGGGGAGGCCGTGGAATGGGCATGCGCGCGGCTCGCGGGCCGCACCGAGGCGCGGCGCATTCTCGTCGTGATTTCGGACGGCAGCCCGATGGACACGGCCACGGCGCAGACGAATGACGCCTTCTATCTCGACAATCACCTGAAGGAGGTGGTCGCACGCCACGAGGCAATGCGCGACGTCGACGTGATCGGGCTAGGCGTCGGGCTGGACCTCAGTCCGTACTACCGGCATTGCGTCGCGCTCGACTCCGGCGAGCCTCTGGACATGAAGCGGCTGATCGGTCTCGCGCAATGGATCGGGGCGCCGCGTTAGCGCGATGGGGGCGGCCTGCGCGCGGTTATCGATTCCTGCGCGGGCCATCCCCAGCTCACATCACACCATCAACTCTTTCACCGCACACAGCACGAGCGAGGCTCCGATGATCATCAGCACGCCGAACGCCAGCCTGCGCATCGCGATGGAAGACAGCGGCGGCGGGTAGTGGCGCGCCGCGAGCGTCATCAGCATCACGACCGGCGCGGCGAGCGCGGCCTCGATGCAGATCGAAGCGGGAAGCTCGCCCTCCCAGGCGCTGAACATCACGCGCACAAGCGACGTGACTGTGAAGAGCAGGATCAGCGCGCAGCGAATCTCGATCAGCTTGAGCGGCTGGCGATAGAACTGGAAGATGAGCGGCGGCCCGGACACGCCGAACATGCCGCTCAGGAGGCCGCCGAATATGCCGCTCACGAAAAAGCTGCGGTCGCCTGAGCGTTGCGCGAGCGGCACGGGCCGCAGCGCGGCGCTCAGGCCTCCATACAGCACGACGGCGCCGAGCAGCAATTGCAGCATGCCGGAGGCCGACGCGCTCAGGTAGTCGAGCACCATCACGCCGACCACGACCGAAGGCAGTACACCGAGCGTCGCGGCGCCCACGGCCCGCCAGTCGATATGGTGGAGCTTGCCGGGCAGCGCCGCCGCGCTGTTCGCGAGCGTAACGAGGCTCAGCAGGGTGGCGATGCTTGCGAGCGGCGCGAGGCTGAAGCCGCTCGTGGCGCCCATGACGATCATGCTGAGGCCAAAGCCCGTGATCGTCTGAAAATAACTGGCTGCGCCGATCACGGCGATCAGGACCAGGACCTTCTCATGCGTCATGCTGCGTGGGGTTCCTTCGAGTGAGTGACGTCGCGTTGGCGGGCCGTCTGCGCCTGGACCGCCGTGGTGGCGATCACGTAATAGATATCTTCGGGGCAGCAGCCGCGCGAAAGATCGTTGGCGGGCCGGTTCAGGCCCTGCATCAGCGGGCCGATGGCCTTCGCGCCGCCAAGACGCTCGGCGAGCTTGTAGCCGATATTGCCCGCATCGAGATTCGGAAAGACCAGCACGTTCGCGTGACCGCCGCACTGCGAATGCTCGATTTTGCGCTCGGCGATCTCCGCGACGAGCGCCGCGTCGAGCTGCACGTCGCCGTCCACGCAGAGGGCGGGGCGCTGCTCGTGCACGCGCCGCGTCGCCTCGATCACCTTGTCCACGTTCGCATGGTGGGCGCTGCCGCTCGTCGAGAACGACAGCATCGCGACGCGCGGCTCTTCCATCAGCAGGCTGCGCGCGCTGTCGGCGGCGGCCATGGCGATCTCGGCGAGCTGAACGGCGTCGGGGTCCACCACGAGCGCGCAGTCGGAAAAGATCAGGCCGCCTTTGTAGCGATGAAACGGCTCGCACAGCATCATCAGGAAGAAGCTCGACACGAGCTTGAACGACGGCTCGACGCCGATCAGTTGGATGGCCGTGCGCACCACGTCGGCGCTCGTGTGAACGGCGCCGGCCACCGAACCGTCCGCGTGGCCGAGACGCACCATCAGGTTGGCAAAGACGAGCGGTTTCGCGGCCTCCTCCCAAGCGAGCGCGGGTGTCATGCCCTTGGCACCGCGCAGCGTGACCAGTTCGTCGGCGAAGGCCGTGCGCCATGGGCTCTTTTGCGGATCGATCAGCGTGATCTCGCCGAGATCGACCGACTCGCGCGTGGCGGCCGCGCGGATTGCGCCCGGGTCGCCGAGGAGCATGATGCGCGCAATGCCCTCCTGTTGCGCCCGCGCCGCGGCGGCTAGCACGCGTGGGTCATCGGCTTCGCACAGCACGATGCGCATGGGCGCGAGGCGGGCGCTTTCGACGATACGGTTCAGGGCTTTCATGGTGTCATGGGCTCATGGACGCACAAACGGACGGACTCACGCCAGCTTCAGGCGTGTCCACACGAAAACCGGCCACAAGCGGGTGCTCCGCCTGCGGCCGGCGATCGGTTGCAGCCCGCGCGCACCTCCTTGCAACTACGGCGCGCGCGGGCTGCGGCTGGCCCTTCAGACGAAGTCCTTGTACTTGTCGAGCAGGCGCACGGGCTTCGAGAGCGCGTCGCGGCGGAACGGATCGCCCAGCTCTCGCGTGCACATGATCTCGACGATGGTCGTCTTGCCCTGGTTCATCTGCAGATCGATGGCGCGCTTGAGCGCCGGGCCCACGTCCTCCAGCTTGTCCACCACGATGCCTTCCGCGCCCATCGCCTTCGCGATGCCGGCAAAACTCGGGCTTTCCAGCTCGCCCGCCACGAAGCGGCGATCATAGAAGTCCACCTGGTTCTTCTTTTCGGCGCCCCACTGACGGTTGTGGAACACGACGGCCGTCACCGGAATGTTGTGACGCACGCAGGTGAGCGTTTCCATCAGGCTCATGCCCCAGGCGCCGTCGCCCGCATACGAGATCGCGGGGCGGTGGGGCGCGGCCACCTTCGCGCCCATGATGGTCGGGAACGCATAGCCGCAGTTGCCCCAGCTCATCGCGGCGAAGAAGCTGCGCGGCTTGTTGAAGCGCAGATAGCTGTTCGCGACGGAGTTGATATTGCCGATGTCGGTCGAGACCATGACGTCCTCGGGCATCGCCTTCTCGAGCTCGCGCAGCACCTGGCGCGGATGCAGATACTCGCCGCCGGTGGGCGTGCGCTCGTGCTTCTGCTCTTCGATCATGTCGAGGCTGTAGGCGTCACGCTCGTGCGTCCACGCGTCGAGTTCCTTTTCCCACGCGGCCTTTTCGGTGGCGATCTGGTCGGCGCGCTCTCCGCGCGAAGCGTCGCTCGCGAGGGTCCGGTTCGCAAGGCGCTCGGTCAGCGCCTGCGCCGAAGCCTTCGCATCGCCGCAAATGCCCACCGAAATCTTCTTCACGAGGCCGAGCATCTTGTGATCGGCGTCGATCTGGATGATCTTCGCGTCTTTTGGCCAGTAGTCCATACCATGTTGCGGCAGCGTGCCGAACGGTCCGAGGCGCGAGCCCAGCGCAATCACGACGTCCGCGCGCGAAATCAGCTTCATCGCGGCCTTCGATCCCTGGTAGCCGAGCGGGCCGCACCAGAGCGGATGATTCGCCGGGAACGAGTCGTTGTGGAGATAGCTGTTCACGACGGGCGCGCCGAGGCGTTCAGCGAGCGCCTTGCACTCCTCGATCGCATCGCCCATCACGACACCGCCGCCGGAGATGATGACGGGGAACTTCGCCGCGGCGATCAGATCCGCCGCTTCGTTCAGGCTTTCGTCGCCGCCGGGGCCGCGGTCGAGCCGGCGCGGCTGCGGAATCTCGGCCTTGATCTTGCCGTAGAAGTAATCACGCGGAATGTTCAGCTGGGTCGGGCCCATCTCGGACATGGCGCGGTCGAAGCAGCGCGCGGTGTACTCGGCCATGCGCGCGGGGTTCGTCACGTGGCCCTGGTACTTCGTGAACTCCTGGAACATCGGCAGCTGATTCGCTTCCTGGAAGCCCCCGAGACCGATACCCATCGTGCCGGCTTCGGGCGTGACGATCACGACGGGGCTGTGGGCCCAGTACGCCGCTGCGATGGCCGTCACGCAGTTGCTGATGCCGGGGCCGTTCTGACCGATCACGACGCCGTGGCGGCCCGACACGCGCGAGTAGCCGTCGGCCATGTGCGCCGCGCCCTGCTCGTGAACCACAGGAATGAGGCGAATGCCGGCGGGCGCGAAGATGTCCATCGCGTCCATGAACGCGGAGCCCATGATGCCGAACATGTCGGTCACGCCGTTGGCCGCGAGGGTTTCGACAAAGGCCTCGGACGGGGTCATGTCCTGCGGGCCGCTGGCCGTCTGGTTGGGGGTCTTTTCGCTCATCAACTGTCTCCGGTTATCGTTTGACGGAATGCCGTGTTTCGAATGCTATTCGGCGCCCAATGAGGGTCAAGGGATTCCGTCCTTGATGGGTGAATCTGAAATGGAATGGAACGTTTCGTTTCAAAACACTGGCGACCGATGCGCCGATGTGCCGCTGCACGCGGGTCAGGCGGGCTGCTTCGGGCGCTCCTTGCGGAACGCGCGCTTCACGGCGATCAGGCCGTCGCGGAACTCGAAGAGATCGCAGCCTTCGGCCTCGATCCGCCAGCCTTCGGCATGCGTGCCGCTGAATACCCATTCGGATACGCCGCGTTCGCCCGCGACGTAGTGGCGGCCGTTGCCCCAATGGGCGTCCGGGAACGTGCGGAAGACCGTTTCGAACGCGGCGCGCACGGCTTCACGCCCGACGAAGCGAGTGCCATACACTTCGGGGCCGCCGGCCGCGTCGAATACGCAGTCTTCGGTCATGAACCCCATCAGCGCGTCGGCGTCATGGCGATTGAAGGCGTCGGAAAAGGCGGCGAGCGTGTCGGCCGTGACGGCGGGTTGGGCGCTGAGCGTGTCTGCCATACGTGTCTCCAGTGGAAAAGCCGGTGCCGTCCGGTGCGCGAGGACTCGCGCGCGGCACGGTATATCGACACGTTAGGGTTTGCCTGCCGACGGCGGTAGCACCAGTGCGGAGCTTTCGCCTGGGCCAGCGCCCGGATATTTCCTGAGAGACTCAGGCGGGCCGCTGCTTGCGCACGACCTCGGCGAGCGCGCGCACGCCGGGTTCGATTTTCTCGAGCTTGATGGCGGAGAAGCCCATGCGGAACCATGGGCTGTGTTCGGCCTCGTCGGCGAAGAAGACGCCGCCGGGCTCGATCAGGATGCCGGCCTCGCGCGCATCGTCGGCAAGGCGCGCGGAGTCCAGCCACGCCGGCCCCTGGACCCAGCACGACGCGCCGCCGCCGATTGGCACGTAACGCACTTCGGGCAGATGGGTATCGAGCGCCGCCATCAACGCGCGGGCGCGCTCCTTGTAGGCATGCGCGAGCCGGCGCAGGAGCGCGTCGTGGTGTCCGAGCGCGAGGAACGTCGCGAACGCGCGCTGGATATAGGCCACCGGGTGCCGGACCATCAGGCGGCGCAGCGAGCGCAACTCGCGCACGAGTTCCTGCGGGCCGACCACGTAACCGAGACGCAGCCCGGGGGCGAACGTCTTCGAAAGGCTGCCGACGTAGATCACGCGATCGGCCGTGTCGAGACTCTTCAAGGCGGGATGCGGCGTGCCGGAGAAGGTGTTTTCGCTCTCGTAGTCGTCTTCGATGATGACGAAGTCGTGCTGCTGCGCGAGTTCGAGCAGCGCCTGGCGGCGCGCGATGGGCATGGTGGCCGTGGTCGGGCACTGATGGCTCGGCGTGACGAACACGTAATCGCAACGGGCGAGCGAATCGCGCTGGCGCACCGGATCGATCCCTTCGGCGTCGACGGGCAATTCGAGCAACTGCGCGTTGCGATTCACGAAAATATTGCGTGCATCGGGATATCCCGGATTCTCGAAGCCGACCGTCGTGTTCTTGCCGCAGAGCAGGTCGGCGACGAGATAGAGCGCCTGCTGGCAGCCATTCGTGATGATGATCTCCTCGGGCTTGGCGAACACGCCGCGCCGTGGCAGCACACGTGTGCGGATCTGCTGGATCAGCGACTCGTCATCGCGCTCGATCAGGTCGGGCGCCCAGTTGCGGATCTCCATGATCGAGAGCGCTTTCAGGCAGCACTCGCGCCAGTCATTGGTCGGAAAGAGCGATTGATCGAACTGCCCGTAGATGAAGGGATATGCGTAGTTCTGCCAATTGGCGGGTTTGACGATGTTGCGCTGGGCCGAGGGCGGCCGCACGATGCGCGATTTCCATGAGGGCGGGGCACGCAACCCGGCGGCATGGGGCTCGACGACGTCGGGCTGCTGCGCGCGTTGTTGCACGCGCTGCTGGACCCGTTGCTGGACGCGCTGTTGGACGGTTACGCCGTGCAGGCCCTCCAGCATCTCGGGGTTGACGAAGTGGCCGCTGCGTTCGCGCGAGACCAGAAAGCCTTCCTCCACGAGCATCTGGTAGGCGAGCACCACGGTATTGCGCGCCACGCCGAGCTGCTCGGCCAGTTCGCGGCTCGAAGGCAAGGCAGAGTCCGGCGGCAGTTGCCCGTCGAGGATGGAGGCCACCAGCATCTCGCGGATCTGGTGCTGCAGACTTGTCTTCGACTCCGGTGACCGTCGGAATTGCTGTGCCCAAAGGGCGGACGGGGTACGGGTCGGCATGCTTGCTCCTGTAATTGATGACAGCGGCGAGAGGACGTTTGAGCAACCGTATTGCAGCAAAATCGGCCAGTCAATCAACACACAATATTCAACACTGGCCGTCCAAGTCGATTAGGTAAATTTCGGAGCAACTATTTGCGACGAGCCGGTCAGCGCTGCGCTTTCGGAAGGAAACTCGATATAGACGCGCACGCCAGACCCTTGCTGCGCCGCAGCGCGACCGGCTGGCGGGCGTTGGGGCGGCGAGCACGCGGCGTGCAAATAATCGGAAGAAATCGGCTGGAGGGTGTCTGCTGCGCTTCGGGAAAGCGGAAGACGACGCTCATCCGTCGCTGGCCCCATCGGAACTTCCTGCCTGGTACTACCCGCCGCTTTATTGATTGAGAATGCTTGACTAAACGGGCGAGTTCGCGAGTGCGAAATAAAAGAAGCCGAAATTCGCCCTGGTAGCCGCTGACTATACTTGAATTGAGACGGAACCCGAACCGGACGCGAAACTTCGCGCTGGCGTGCGCATTGTTTTTCAACTTGAGGAGACGGCGGTGAGAGCCCTACCCAGACTAAAGATGATGAAGCATCACGCGGATTCGTCGATCGAGCCGGTGATCAAGATCCGCCGCGGCCACGGGAGATTGAACTCCTACTGGCTGACCACTGCTGTGCTCGTGATGTGCGTCGTGCTCTGGCAGGCGGTATCGATGGCGAAGATCTTCCCACCGTTCGCGCTGCCCTCGCCGGTGGCGGTGTGGCAGGCCTTCGTCGAAATCGTTCACAACGGCTACGGCGGCCAGTCGCTCGTCAGCGACATCCTGATTAGTTGCTTTCGCATCGTTATTGGTTTTGTCGGTGCGATTGCGATCGGCGTACCCATCGGGCTGCTGATGTCACGCAACAAGTTCGTGTTCGACATCATCGATCCGCTGCTGCAGTTCGTCCGGCCGGTTCCGCCGCTTGCCTATATTCCGCTGCTGGTGGTGTGGTTCGGCATCGGCGAATTGCCCAAAGCCATTCTGATTCTGGTCGGCACGATTCCCGTGATCATCATCGGCACGATGTCGGGCGTGAAAAGCACGCCGCCGCTGCGCATCGAGGTTGCCCGCACGCTCGGTGCGACCAACGCGCAAATCTTCCGCAAGGTCGTGCTGCCCTCGGCCATGCCAGAGATCTTCACCGCAATGCGCGTAGGTATCGGCGTAGCGTGGACCTGTCTGGTCGCCGCGGAACTGATCGCGGCGAGCAGCGGCCTCGGCTGGCTCGTGCAGTTCGCCGGACAGGCCTTGCAGGTTGCCATCGTGATCGTCGGCATCGTGATCATCGGGTTGATCGGATATGGAATGGAGCTGGCGATTCGAAAAATCGAAAATATCGTCGTACCGTGGCGCGGACATAACTGATCGGGTGATTCGAGGAGACGACAAATGAAAAAGATGCAATGGGTCTATGGCATGAGCGCGGCTGTGCTGGCGAGCAGTTGTCTGGTTCCGGGCGTGGTGTATTCGCAGAGCAAGCCCGAGGTGATCATCGGCTATGAGGACAACGGCGCCGATCCGTACATGGTGTCGATGGCCGAGCATCTGTTCGAAAAGCAGATGAATGCCGATGTCCAGTACAAGCTCTTCAGTTCGGGGCCGGCGGCGATGAGTGCATTGGCATCGAACAGTCTCACGTTCATGTGCGGACTGGGCGTGCCGCCGCTCGTCACAGCTATTGCTCAGGGCTTGCCGATGACCATCGTGTACAACCAGGAGCGCTATACGAATGCGGCCGGCATCGTGGTCAAGCCGGATAGCGGCATCCACGACGTCGCGGGGCTGCAAGGCAAGAAGATCGCGATCGTTGCCGGCTCGCAGGCCTCGTTCGAATTGGCGACCTTCCTGGCGGCTGCGCATGTGCCGTATGCGTCCGTCACGCAAATCAACATGGCGCCGCCGCAGATGCGCACCTCGTGGGTGACCGGTGCGATCGACGCGGCAATCGTCTGGGACCCGGTATTCAGCGCGCTGCGTACGTCTGGCGGCAAGGCGATCAAGACGGACGGAGACTTGCCGCGCGAAGCCTCGAGCTACAACGTCTGTATCGCCAACGCCGACTGGGCGAAGGCGCATCCGGACCTGGTCCGCGGTTTCGTTGCGGCGCTCGACCAGGGCTATCAGGTGACGATGAAGGACCGCGACAAGGCGCTCGCCGAGATGGCGAAAGCAACGGGCGTGACGGTGCCGGTCGCGACGAGCGAACTGGCCGGTTATGAGCTGTTTTCCGGCGCCGATCAGACCACGCCGAAAGTCATGGGCCTCGACGCGGGCGTCAAAACCTCCGCCACGTACCTGACTCTGGTGAATACGGCCAAGGTGCTGAACTCGATTGGCCGCATTCCGAGTGTGCCCGCGAGTTTCGACAACAACGTCGCGCCGCAGTACTCGAAACATCTGGCGCATTGATCCATTGACTGTCTGACTGTCGAGCAGGAGACGAACTTGAACATCGTCATCGATTCACTGTACAAGACGTTCGGCGCCACATCGGCACTGGAAAACATCAATCTGCAGTTCCGGGGCGGCGAATTCATCACCGTGCTCGGCGCCTCGGGCTGTGGAAAGACGACCTTGCTGCACCTGCTCGCCGGTCTGACTTCGCCCACGAAGGGCAACATCTATATCGATGGCGAGATCAAGGACCAGCCAGGGGCCGACCGTGTCGTCGTGTTCCAGCAGGCCGGCTTGTTTCCGTGGCTCAGCGTGGAAGAAAACATCGAGTTCGGGCCGTCATTGCATGGGGTGCCCAAGGCGCAACGGCACAAGGAGTCGGCGGACATTCTGCGCATCATCGGGCTGGAGTCTTTCGCACGACACAAGCCCTATGAGCTGTCGGGCGGCATGCAGCAGCGCGTGGCGATCGCGCGGGCGCTCGTGATGAAGCCGAAGGTGCTGCTGATGGACGAGCCCTTCGGCGCACTGGACGCGCAGACGCGCAGTTCCATGCAGACGTTCTTGACCGCGCTGTGGGAGCAGCTCCACTGCACGGTCGTCTTCATCACCCATGACATCGACGAAGCGATCTTTCTCGGTACGCGCCTCGTCGTGCTTTCAGCACGACCGGGACGGGTGGCACTCGACGTGCCCATCGAACTGGACCGGCCGCGTACGCCAGAGGTCGCATTCGAATCGCACTTCCTGGATCTGAAGAAGCGCGCGATGGGAATTCTCGCGCACTGATTTTGCGCGTGTGCATGACGTCTGTGGGTGCGCCGCCGCTCGAGTATAGTGTCGACACTTCGTCACGTACTCCTTCGGAGGCGAACCTGTGCCGCTCTCCCGTCGCGCCCAACGCCGCAGATCGATTTGTACGGCCGCGTTCGCCGTTGCGATAGCCGCATCGTTGGGTGCTTGCGCGCAAGCGCCGTCGTCGGGCAGCGCACCGGTCGATCCCGCCGTCGTCGCCGCGCTGGCGCCCACAGGCACGCTGCGCGCGTCGATCAACCTCGGCAATCCGGTGCTCGCCAGCCTCGATCCCGTCACCGGTCAGCCGGTGGGCGTCTCAGTCGATCTCGCCACGGAACTTGCCCACCGCTTGCACGTGCCGCTTGCGCTCGTGGTGTCGCGCTCGGCCGGTGCATCGGTGGACAAGGTGGCGAGCGAGGAGGCGGACGTCGGCTTCTTCGCGATCGATCCGAGACGCGGCGAGCAGATTGCGTTTACTGGGCCCTACGTGCTGATCGAAGGCTTCTATCTCGTGCGTGACGATTCGCCGATTCGCACGAACGCGCAAGTGGACCAGCGAGGCGTGAGTGTGGCGGTAGGCAAGGGCAGCGCCTACGATCTCTTTCTGTCGCGCGAACTGCATCAGGCGACCATCGTGCGTGCGCCCACTTCTCCGGCCGTGGTGCAGACGTTTCTCGATCAGCGTCTGGATGTCGCCGCCGGCGTGAAGCAGCAGCTCGAACGCGACGCCGCGAAAACCGGCGGCCTGCGCCTGCTCGACGAGCGCTTCATGGTGATCCGCCAGGCGATGGGCGTGCCGAAGTCCCGCGGCACGAAAGCGGCGGACTACCTGGCCGGTTTCGTGCAGCAGATGATCCACTCGGGATTCGTCGCGCAAGCGCTGCAACGGCATCACATCGACGAAGCCCAGGTGCCGGCCAGCGACGGTTCGTGAGCGCAGAGGGCAACGCGGGCAGGGTGCGCAGGTAGCCGTCGACGTCCGCGCTTGAGGACTCGCCCGGCGCTCGCGGGCTCAGCGGCGAGCGGCCGTCGACGCCATCGCGGAAGGCGCAGCGGCGACGCGTGCCTGCGTATCGATGCGGCGGAAGATCAGTGCGGAGATCAGCGTGATCGCGCCCACGCCCGCGAAGCTCATGCGAAAGCCGGGCGCAACCGATCCCCACTGAGCCTCGCCAAGGCTTACGAGCGCGCCGCCAATGGTGACGCCGAGCCCCATTGCAAGCATTTGCACCATCGAAAAGAGGCTATTGCCGCTGCCGGCGTCTTCGTGCGAGAGGTCCTTGAGCGTGACGCTGTTCATCGCGGCGAACTGCATGGAGTTGGCCGCGCCGAAGATGGCCAGCACGACAATCTCCACGACGATGGGCGTGCCACGCGAGATCAGTGCGAACGCAACGATCGATGCGCCCACGATCAGCGTGTTGACCAGCAGGAACGTCTCGTAACCGTAACGGCGGATCAGCGGCGCAATCCAGCGTTTGGCGACCGTCCCGGCGAGCGCGGCGGGCAGCATCATAAGCCCCGAGCGCAGCGGCGAGTAACCGAGTTCGAGCTGCATGAGCAGCGGCACGAGAAACGGCACGGCGCTCGAACCAACGCGGCAGACGAGATTGCCGATCAGTCCGACGCTGAAATTCGGCTCGCCGAACAAGCGGAGCTTGAAGAGCGGTTCGCGGTGGCCGCGTGCATAGGCCACGTAAGCGAAGGCCGCCGCGATGCCGAGTGCGAAGAGCCCGGCGGACCACGCGGCGCGATGCGTCTGGACCGGCGTGTCGAAGGCCAGTGAAAACGCAATCATGCACAGCGACACGAGCGCGCAGCCGGCGAGATCGAACGGAGGCGCCGTATCGCTCGACACGTTCGGCAGATAGCGATGGACCGCGAACACACCGGCGAGGCCGATCGGCACGTTGATCAGGAAGATCCAGTGCCATGAGATCGCCTGCACGAACCAGCCGCCGAGCGTCGGGCCGACGATCGGCCCCACCTGGCCCGCCACCGAAATGAGCGCGAGCGCCGAGACGTACTGCTCGCCGCTTACCGCGCGCAGCACCGCGAGCCGGCCGATCGGCATCAGCATCGATCCACCGATGCCCTGCAGCACGCGCGCGACCACGAGCTGCGTGAGCGTGTGTGCGCTCGCGCAGCACAGCGAGCCGAGCACGAAGATCAGAATCGCGACGAAATAGACGCGGCGAGTGCCGAAGCGGTCGGCGAGCCAGCCCGAAGCGGGCGTGAGCATCGCCATAGTCAGCGTGTACGCGACGATGACCGGCTGCATCACGAGCGGTCTCACGCCAAGGCTGCGCGCAATGGAGGGAAGCGCGGTGTTGACGATCGTCGTGTCGAGCGTCTGCATGAAAAAGCCTGCGGCGACGATCCAAAGCAGCGCCGTGTGGCTCGAATTTTTGTTCATCTGGGACTTCTCGGCGCGCCGCGATAGGGGCGGGTACGGCTTTGCGGCGCAATTTTCATCAATGGCGTCATGATATTGTTACCATCGCTCATCGGGAACCCCAGTAGAGACTTTGACTGTCATCGGCGTTGCCGATAACCATCCGCCATGCTCAATCCCATCTGGCTCAGAACCTTCGAAGCAGTCGCGCGCTGCCACAGTTTCACCGAAGCGGCGCGCCAGCTCGGCCTCACGCAGTCGAGCGTGAGCGATCACGTGCGCCGGCTCGAAGAGTCGATCGGCCGCCGCCTGTTTATCCGCGACACGCATTCGCTCGCCATCACGTCCGATGGCGAGGCGATGCTGGCGCATGCCGGCAGCATCCTGCAGGCGATCAACCGCGCCGAGTCGCAGTTCCGCGCGCCGCGCCTGCGGGGCCGCGTGCGGCTCGGCTGCTCCGACGACGTTGCGCTCGGCCCGCTGCCCGCCGTGCTGACGGCGTTTCGCAATGCGCATCCCGACGTGGAGCTGGAGATCACCATCGGCATGACGGGCCGGCTTTACGAACTGCTGGATTCTGGCGCCATCGACCTGATGGTGGGCAAGCGGCGGCTGGGCGACAAACGCGGCACGGTGCTCTTCACCGGGCGGCTCGAATGGCTCGCGCGCGCCGGCACGACGATGGATCTCGCGCAGCCGCTGCCGCTCATCCTTGTCGCCGAGCCGAGCGTGACGCGCGCTGTGGTGCTCGACGCGCTCGCGCAGACTGACTTCCGCTGGCAACTGGTATGCACGAGCAGCAGCCATTCGGGCTGCGTGGCGGCTGCGCGCGCCGGGCTCGGCGTCACTGTGCGGCCCCAATACCTTGCCGCGCGCGGGCTGGCGCCGCCCGTGAACGTCGCGAGCCTGCCGGCGCTGCCCAATGTCGAATTCATCGTGCTCGCAGCAAAGCGGCTCTCCCGTCCGGCGCAAACGCTGCTGCAACTCATGCACGACAGCGACTTGCGCGGCTCGTGGATCGGTGAGTGATCGCGAGGCGAGAACGCGGGGAATCCGGCGCGGCGCGCGGATCAGGTGTCGATGCGCACGCTCGATTCAATCGACATTTTGTTGGTGCCTGCAGATTCCGTGGGTGAGCAGGCGGGTGCTGACACCCATGAAATCCCTGGTGAGCGCGCTCTTTTTGACTTATTGACATATGACGTCTCACCTAATACCTTGACGACTAAGCCGACTCGATGACGGCGGTCGCTGCAGGCCTCGTGCACCTCTGGCGGGGCAGCGCACGTCCTGGTCATCGGGAGCTAGCGAGCCGGTTTTGTCTGGCAAAAGCGGTTCGACTGAATAGTTCTCCCTGACCACAACACGTTGAGGTTTCCCATGAAAGTACCGTTTGCATACAAGCGCGTCGCGCTCGCCGTTTTCGTGGCGGCGGGCGCCGCGTCGTTGAGCGCAGCCGCCTTGGCGGGCGACGTCGTGATCGGCTTCGCCGCGCCGCTGACCGGCGGATCGGCGCACTACGGCATTGATCTGAAGCGCGGCGCGGAACTGGCGCTCGACGACGCCAATGCACAGAAGATCGTCATCGGCGGCCAGCCCGTGCATTTCGTGCTCGATGCGGAAGACGATCAGGCCGACCCGCGCGTGGGCTCGCAGGTGGCGCAGAAGATGGTGGATGCGAAGGTGGCGGGCGTGGTCGGGCACTTCAATTCGGGCACGACGATCCCGGCTTCGCGCATCTACAACACGGCTGGCATTCCGATGGTCTCGCCCACGGCGACCAACCCAACGTTGACCTCGCAGGGCTTCGGCAACGTCTTTCGCGTGGTGAATTCCGACGCGCAGATGGGCCAACTGGCGGGCCACTCGGCAGTGGAGGCGCTCAAGGGCAAGAGCATTGCCGTGATCGACGACCGGACGGCGTTTGGCCAGGGCATGTCCGACGAGTTCGTCAAAGGCGTGACGCAGGCAGGCGGCAAGATCGTGGATCGCGAATTTGCCACTGATAAGGCCGTCGACTTCAAGGCGCAGCTGACCCGCATGAAATCGTTCAATCCCGACGTCGTGTTCTGGGGCGGTCTTGATCAGCAGGCGGGCATGCTCGTCAAACAGATGCGCCAGCTGGGCATGCGCGCGACGTTGCTGGGCGGCGGCAGCTTCGAGAACGAAACTTTCCTGAGTGTGGCGGGCGAGAGCGCCAACGGTGCGGTGTCGTGGGACTACGGCGTGCCCTTGTCGAAAATGAAGCAAGGCAAGGATTTCGACAACAAGATGAAGGCGAAGTACGGCGAAGGCGTCGTGGCCTATGCGCCCGCGGCCTATGACGCCACGTGGGTACTCGTCAATGCGATGAAGAAGGCAAACTCGACCGACCCGAAGGTCTACGGTCCGTTCATCAAGTCGGTCGCCTTCACGGGGATTTCGGGCAACATTGCCTTCATGCCGAATGGCGACATGAAAGACCCGGCTGCGACGTTCTACAAGGTGATCGACGGGAAATGGGTGCCTCAGGCGGTCGCGTACGGCGAGAAGGTCTCGGCGCTGCAGAACTGATTAGGTAGCGGGTGTCGAGCCTGATTATCGTCTTATTAATCAGGAATACAGATGAAATTACGACGTGCCCGCTTCGCTATCCATCGACTTGGCACATGTGCGCGGAGCGTTCCGCGCACATGCTTACTCGGCGCGCGTACTCGACAGATTGTGATACCGCTCGAGGCTTTCGTTCAGATGGCGGCGCATGGCGCGACGCGCGGCCGCCACGTCCTGCTTTTCGATGGCGTCGAGAATATCGGCATGTTCGCGTTGGATGCGCCGGATATAGGTCTTGCGCTCCTTCGCATTCGCTTTCGCATGCTTTAGACGCAGGTCGATGGTGATTTCCTGACCCAGCGTGCGCAAAATAGACGTGAAATGCGGGTTCTCAGAGCACGTCGCGACGGCGAGGTGGAACTCGAAATCGGCACGCGCGCATTCGGCGTCGTCTTCCACGGAGACGATTTCCATGCGCGCATAGACTTCCTTGAGCGCGCGCAGGTGCGCTTCTGACCGGCGCTGCGCCGCGTAGGCCGCGGATTCCGTTTCCACACCAATGCGCAATTCGAGCACGTGCATCGAATTGTTGAGCGTGGTTCCGTCGATGAAATCCGGGCTCGCGGGTTGATTCGTGGCTTCCGAAACGAACACGCCCACGCCGTGCCGCGCGATCAGCCGGCGGCCGAGCTTGAGCGAGGCGACGGCCTCTCGCACCACGGTTCGGCTTACGCCAAATTCTTCGCACAGTTCCGGCTCGGTCGGCAACTTGCCGCCCGGCGGGTATTCGCCCCGGTCGATCTTGTCGTTCAGTGCCTGGATGACGAGTTCAGTCAGGCTGCGCCGCTTGCCGGAACTCGCGGCATTTTTCAGTAGGGTTTCAGCGTCCAGAGTCATTCCGAGTGCTCCACACCGGATCAGGAGAGCGCTGCAATTCACGGATGCAGACGTACCGCGTGGCGCGGCAGTTGCTAGTCGCGTCTGACCTGCGCCGTATGACATACTATGACTGTAACACAGTCCGGCGCAGGCCCCTCCCGCCGGCCATTGCGGCCGAAGCGGGGATTGATTTTCATCAAGCGTAGATATAGCCGCCGCTGACGATCACGTTCTCACCGGTCGCGTAGGTGTTGCGCTCGCTGGCCATCATGACGACCCACTGCGCGATCTCTTCGGGCTCGGCGGCGCGGCCCAGAGGATTCGCGCTCGCGAGTTCGCCGAGGAAGCCGAGCTTCTTTGCGCGGTCCGTCGCGAATCCTGCCGGTGCGACCGAGTTCACGAGAATGCCGTCCTTCGCGACTTCCTGCGCGAACGACTTCGTGAGGCTTACGACCGCGGCCTTGGTCGCCGCGTAATGCGCGTTTTGCGGGTGTGCCTTGAACGCATCCACGGACGTGATGTTCACGATGCGCCCGGCAACGTGCGCTTCGACCTTCGGGCGGCCGCGCATGTGCTCGATAGCCGCGACCATCATGTGATACGTGCCTTTGATGTTGACGGCGTTTTCCAGATCCCACTCGTCGTCGCTGATTTCGAGAATAGGGCGGCGCGGATAGATCGCCGCGCTGTTGACGAGGCAATCCACGCGCCCGAGCGCTTCCAGTGCCTTCGCGAAGACGGCGTGCGCGGCTTCCTTGCGCGTGATATCGCCTTCGGCGCCGAAGACCGTATGGCCTTCCGCCCTCAAATTGCCGACGGTTTCCTCGAGCAACGGGCCGTTCTTGTCGATCAGCGCGATGCTGTGCGCCCCATCGGCGAGCATCAGTTTGGCGACAGAAAGGCCGAGACCCGAGGCGCCGCCGACGATCACCACTCGTTGATTTTTCATGATGCGTAGATATCCGGTTTTAAAGCAGGTTTTCAGTCGACCGTGACGATTTGCGAGCCACCCGCTGCCTGGTCGGTGGGGAAGACTTCCATGCGGGAAACATCTACCGCTTCGGGCAATGCGAGCGCCGTTGCTATCAACTCCGCGATGTTTTCGGGCTGGATCGAGCGATAGGCGTCATAGAGCTTTTCGTTCGCGCCTTGCTCGCCGAGCGCCGTGCGATAGAGATTCGTCTGCACGCGGCCCGGCGCGATTTCGGTGACGCGCACTTTCGTGCCGAGCAGGTCGCAGCGCAGCGAATCGCAGAACATGCTCACAGCGGCTTTGGTCGCGCCATAAACAGCGGTGTTCGGATGCGGAAAGCGACCCGCGCTCGAACCGATGAAAAACAGATGACCGCGCTTGCGTCGCACCATACCGTCGAGCGCGAGTTGCGCGATATGCAGCGGCGCACGCAGATTAATATCGATCATGCTGTCGATATCGGCGGGGGCGGTTTCGCCGAACTTCGCGATAGCGGGCAGCAGCCCGGCATTGTTCACGACGACGTCGATCGCTTCACGCTCGAACAACGCACGCAGTGGTGCGATATCGTGCAGATCGATCGCGATTGGCGTGACACCGCATGTGCTCGCGAGCGCGTCGAGCGCTTTGGCGTCGCGGCCTAGCGCATAGACCTTCATGCCGTCCTTGACGAGCCGCTCGGCAATCGCACGGCCAATGCCGCTCGACGCTCCGGTAATCAACGCGGTTTGATACGAATGGGAACTCATGTCAAGAGCCTTCGTGGAAGTGGAGGGGCATCAGATCACGCCTTCTTCGAGAAACGGCTTGTTCTCGACCACGCGCGCATAACCGAGCGGCGACAGATCGAGCGAGCGATAGGCGCCGTACACGATCAGCTCGCTCAGACCGCGTCCGACCGCAGGCGACTGCTGCAGGCCGTGGCCGCTGAACCCATTCGCGAAGAGGAAATTCGACACCTCGGGATGTGGCCCGACGATCGCATTGTGATCGAGCATGCAGAAGTCGTAGTGGCCCGCCCACGAGTTCACGACCTTGATCGCCTCGAATGCGGGAATGCGTTCGGCGAGTGCGGGCCAGATGACTTCTTCGAATTCCGAATGAATGACATCGAAATCGTTGACGTCTGCGAGCGGGTCCGGGTCGGGGTAGCAGCCGGTGAGGTAGTACTTGCCTTCGGGCCGGAAGAAGATGCCGGTCGTGTCGATGGTCAGCGGCACGACGCCTTCTAGCGGCGTGCGGCAATCGAATACGAACAGACAGCGCTTGCGCGGCTCGACGGGAATGTCCAGCCCCGCGAGGCGCGCCATGGCCGGGCCGCGCGTGCCCGCAGCGTTGACCATCAGGCCACAGCCGATCGTCTCGCCGGTCTTGAGCACCACGCCCGTGATGGTCGAGCCTTCGCGCAACACGTCGACCACTTCATTTTCGATGTACTCGATGCCGAGCGAGCGCGCCTTGCGGCGCATGCCTTGCAGCAGGCCGTAACTGTCGAACCAGCCTTCGCCCGACTGGCCGTAGACGCCGTTGACGAGCCCTTCGGTGTTGAGCCAGGGGAAACGGGCTTTCAGCTGATCCGGATCGAGCAGCACCACGTCGGCGCCGCATTCCTGCTGTGTGGCGCAATTGCGCTCGAACATCGGCGCGCCGTTCGCATCGCCGAGATACAGGTAGCCGTTTTCCTTGAAACCGAGTTCGGGTGCATCGCCATTCACGGCCACGCGCGCATGAAAGTCGCGAATGAATTCCGTGCCGAACCGCGAGATCTGGATGTTCAGCGGATTCGAGAATTGATGCCGGATCGACGCGCTCGACAATGCGGTCGCCGACTTCGCATAGGTCCAGTCGCGTTCGATCACGAGAACCGAGCCATCGAAGTCGGGATTCTCCGCGAGGAAATACGCAGTCGCGCTTCCAACGACTGCGCCGCCCACGATCACCACGTCATAGTGGGGCTTGAGTGCATGCTGTGCCATCTCAGTGTGTTCCAGATAGATCGGTGGGGAAGCGCTGCTCAGTTATCCTTCGGGTCTTCGAAGTGGCCGTCAGCCGCGAACTGGCCGCCCTGAAAGCGCACCGCCGGGTTGCGCGGATCGCCCACTTCCGTGTTCGCATAGACCTCGGCACGATACGCATCGGCGGAATCCTTCGGGCGGTAACCGAGGTAAGCTGCCTGCGTGTTGTCCCAGAAGTTCGCGCTATTGTTCGAGTTGCCGTACACGATCATGTGGCCGACAATCGGCGTCATGATCGACTGCACGCACAGGTGCGAGAAGTCGTCATACGAAAGCCACGTCGCGAGCATCCGCCGATCGACCGGCTTCGGAAAGCACGAGCCGATACGCAGACACACCGACTCGATGCCGAACTTGTCGAAGTAATAGCGCGAGAGGTTTTCCACAAAGGTCTTGCTCACGCCGTAGAGACTGTCCGGGCGCTGGGGTGAGTGCGCGTCGATCGTCTGCGTGCATTCGTAAAAGCCGATGGCGTGCACCGAACTCGCATAGATCACGCGCTTCACACCGGCCTGGCGCGCGCCTTCGTAAATGTTGTAGCTGCCGACGATATTCGAGTCGAGAATGACCTGGAACGTGTTCTCGCGCGGCGCGCCGCCCATATGGATGACCATGTCCACGCCCTTGAGCATTTCGAACACGGCGTCGCGATCGGCGAGATCGCAAATGAAGTGCTTTTCGTTCTCGCGCACTTCGCCCAACGACTGACGCGCATTGAGGCTCAGCGTCTCAGCATACGGGCGCAGGCTTTCGCGCAGTACGGAGCCTAGCGCGCCGCCCGCGCCCGTGATCAGGATGTTCTTGAACGGCGGCTTGGTGATGTCGGTCATGCGTTGCTCCTTACTGTGGGTTCGATGCTGTGAGCGCGTCGAGCGTGAGGCCGTAATCGTCGCGCAACTGTGCTTCGGAAATGTATTCGTTGCGGATGTCGCGCAGCAGCGCTTCGCGATCACGTTGCGCGGGCGCGCCCACGCCGCCGCCGCCCGGCAGCGAAAGCGTGACACGCTCGTGTTCGGCGACGAACTGCGTGCCTTTGCCCTTCATGCGCGTGCCGTCGGAGAGCGTGACCTGACCGGCTGCGCCTTCCTTGCCGCCCGAGCGGCCGCTTGCGGGATGATCGATACGATCGAACATCGCGTTGAAGCGGAACTGGTAGCCTTCGCGCGGACCGATTTCGACGATCTGGCCGAGGCCGCCGCGATACTGCCCGGCGCCGCCCGAGCCCGAGCGCATCTCCTTGCGCCACACGACGATCGGGCCGACCTGCTCGGTGGCTTCCACCGACATCGCGTGCACGCCGCTTGGAAACGCGGTAGCCGAAAGACCGTCGAGTTCCGCGCGCGCGCCCGTGCCGCCGCTATTGAACATGAGGATTTCGCTGCCTTTGAGGCCCGAGCCTTCCTGCGCGGCTCGCGCGCTCACATGCAGATTCCAGAGCGCGCCTGCGCCTTCGGCCGGCACGCGATTCGGCAGGATCTTGTTCAGCGCGCCGAGTACCAGGTCCGGCACGAAGTGGCCGAGCACGTGGCGCACGGCAACCGGGCTCGGTCGTTGCGCGTTGAGAATGCAACCTTCAGGTGCCTGCACGCGGAAAGGTTCGAGCGAGGCTGCGTTGTTCGGCACTTCTGGCGCGATGATGCACTTGAGGCCGTAGCACGCGTATGCCTTCGCATAGAGCAGCGGTACGTTGATGCCGAATGGGCTCGAGGGCGACGTGCCCGCGAAATCGGCGAGCAGGTGATCGTCGGAAACGGTGAGCGTGACGTTGAGCTTCACCGGCGTATCGTAGCCGTCGAGCGTCATCTCGTTCGTCTGCGTTTGCTTCGGCAGCGCGGCAATGCGTTCGAGCGTCGCTTCGCGGCTACGCGCAAGAATGAATTCGCCGATGCCTTCCACGTCTTTGAGTTCGAACTCCTTGAGCATTTCGATCAGGCGCTTGTGGCCGGTCTCGTTGCACGAGGCAAGCGCATACAGATCACCGACCACCTTATCGGCTTCACGTACGTTGTTGCGCAGGATGTTCACGAGATCGCGATTCACTTCGCCGCGCTCGATCAGCTTCATGATCGGCACGAACAGACCTTCTTCGTAGATCTCGCGCGAGTCGGGACCGAAGCCGCGCCCGCCGATATCCACGACGTGCGCGGTGCTCGCGAAATAGCCGATCAATTCGCCGTTGTGAAAAGAGGGCGAAACCACGGTGAAATCGTGCAGGTGGCCGGTGCCTTTCCACGGGTCGTTCGTGAGGTACACGTCGCCTTCATACATGCGCTCGACGCCGATATCGTTCATGAAATGCTCGACGGCTTCGGCCATCGTATTCACGTGTCCCGGCGTGCCCGTGACGGCCTGCGCGAGCATGCGGCCGCGCTTGTCGAAAATGCCCGCGGAAAGATCGCCGGCTTCACGCACGCTGGTGCTGAACGCGGTGCGGATGAGCGCCATGGCCTGTTCTTCCACGACGGAAATCAGGCGGTTCCACATGACCTGCATGTGAATCGTATCGAGATTGCTGAGCGACATGCTTTACTCCTGATTAGCCTTGGCGGCGTTCAGTTCTTTGGCGACGACGAGCAGGCAGCCATCGGGCTGAACCATGGCGTCGAAGGAGGAGGTGACGAGCGTCGACGTTTCCGGCTCGACGATGATCGCCGGACCGGTGACGCTTTCACCGACCTTGAGCGAAGCGCGCTCGACGATGGCCGCGTCAACGAAGCGATGCACCGCGGCGTCGAAGATCTTGCGCGTTTTAGGCGGCACGACGGCGTCGCGCGACGTAAGCAGCTTCAAACGCTCGACCGGCGGAAGCGGGGAGCTGGCCTTCACGGCCCAGCTCACGATTTCGATATCGAGGCCATCGATCGGGCGGCCGAAATATTGCGTATACGCGCGTGTGAACGCCTGCGTGAATGCATCGCGATCTTCAGCGTTGAACTTGCGCCAGGGGAATGCAACGGGAATTTCCCAACCCTGACCGACATAGCGCATGAACGCCTTCACCTCGACTTCGGGCTCGGCATCGCCCGAACCCTGGCGCGCGAAGCGCAGGGCCTCCTCGCTCAACTCACTGACGATGTCATTGAGCACTGCAGCGTCGAAGTCGTTGAAGCGCATGGTTGCACTGCGCACGCTTTCGTAGCCGAAGGGCGCGCGCAGGAAGCCGATGGCGGAACCGACACCGGCACCGGGCGGGACGATGAACTTCTTGATGCCGCTCTTTTCGCACAGACGCGCGGCGTGGAGCGGGCCCGCGCCCCCGAACGTGATCATCGTGTAGTCGCCGATGTCCTTGCCGCTTTCCACCGCATGCACGCGCGCAGCGTTGCTCATGTTCTCGTCCACGACTTCGGCGACGCCATACGCGGTTTCTTCCGGACTCAGATTGATCGCACCGCCTACCTGTTCGACCATCGCGGTCGCTGCCTTGTCGATGGAGAGCACGATGCTGCCACCGGCAAAATTCGCGGGGTCGAGGCGGCCGAGCAGCAGATCGGCGTCGGTCACGGTAGGCTGCACGCCGCCGCGCTGATAGCACGCGGGGCCGGGCTCCGAAGCGGCGCTATGCGGGCCCACGCGGATCTGGCGCATCACATCGAGCGAAGCAATCGAGCCGCCGCCCGCGCCGATTTCCACCATCTCCACGACGGGAATCGAAATCGGCATCCCGCTGCCTTTCTTGAAGCGATAGGTGCGCGCAACTTCGAAAGTGTTGGCCGTCTTCGGCGTGAGGTCGTCGATCAGGCAGATCTTGGCCGTGGTGCCGCCCATGTCGAACGAGAGCACCGTGTTGAGATCGTAGCGCGCCGCAATATGGGCCGCGAAAATCGCGCCGCCCGCCGGGCCCGATTCGACGAGCCGCACCGGAAATTCCGATGCGCTTTCGATAGAGACGATGCCGCCGCCCGAGTGAATGATGAAGATGGGGCAAACGGCGCCCGCCGCGCGCACCTCGCCGAGCAGGCGGTCGAGATACGACTTCATGATCGGGCGAACGTAGGCGTTCGCGCAAACAGTGTTGAAGCGCTCGAACTCGCGGATCTGCGGCGACACTTCGCTGGAAATCGACACCGACACATGCGGCAGGCGCTTTTCTAGTGCGTCGCGCATCATGCGCTCGTGCACGCCGTTCACGTACGCGTGAATGAAACCGACGGCGACGCTTTCATAACCGCCTTGCTCGATGCGAGCCGCGATGGCCTCGATCTGCGCTTCGGTGGGGGCGAGCAGCACGCCGCCTTGCGCGTCGATACGCTCGGCGAGCGTGAAGCGATCGCAGCGCTCGATGAGCGGCGGCGGCAGTTTGATGTTCAGATCGTACTGTTCGAAGCGGTTCTCCGTGCGCATCTCGATGGTGTCGCGGAAGCCCTCCGTGGTGATGAAGGCCGTCTTCGCGCCGCGGCGCTCGATCAGTGCGTTCGTCGCGAGCGTGGTGCCGTGAATGATGACGCCAATGTCCTTCAACCTGATGCCAGCCTTCGCGGCGACGATGCCCACGCCCTTGATGATTGCGCGCTCGGGCGCCGTGTAATCCGTAAGGACCTTGGTGGAAAAAAGTTCTCCACCCAGCTCCAGCGCGACATCGGTGAACGTTCCGCCGATATCAACACCTACCCGTGCCTTGTCGTGACTGGCCACCATGACTCTCCTGTTCAAAGCCTAAACGTATGCGGAATGCGGGTTCCGCGAACTGCTGTTGACGATCCTTGTGAGGGGTGAGGGCGTGCGTGGCCCACCTCAATTTTCGCGCGCTCGTTGATGCGTGTCTGGCGTCTCCGAACGTTAATTTTTGCTCGTTGACATATGATGAGTGACGTCTTACAGTGCTGTCAACACGAACAAAAATATTTTCATGTTTCGTGGCTTCCCGGTGTGTCGCGAAACTTCCGTAATGCATTGTTTTTCATGAATTATTCGTCGCGCATCGGCACCGGAGAAGATTCGTCTTGACGGCGTTATCAGCGTAAACACTGATAGGTTGCAGCCGGGTAAAAAATTAACTTTTCGTGGAATTTTGGTGATGAGCGGCGCGGCCACCTGCAGCAGTCGTGTGTCGCTGCGGATGATCCATGAATTAGGACTATGAAATATTTGTGTCGCCGTACCGTGTGCGTGCCGTCGACGTGAACGGGTAGGACGAAAGGGAACAATGATGAAAGTTCTGGTGGCAGTGAAGCGGGTCGTTGACTACAACGTGAAGGTTCGTGTGAAGTCGGATGGCACGGGCGTCGACATCGCCAACGTGAAGATGTCGATGAACCCGTTCGACGAAATCGCCGTGGAAGAGGCGGTGCGTCTGAAGGAAGCGGGCATGGCTAGTGAGGTGATCGCGGTTTCGTGTGGTGTTTCGCAGGCTCAGGAAACGCTGCGCACGGCGCTGGCCATCGGCGCGGATCGCGCGATCCTCATCGAGTCGAATGAAGACCTCCAGCCGCTGGCTGTGGCGAAGCTCCTGAAGGCGCTGGTCGACAAGGAACAGCCGCAACTGGTCATCCTCGGCAAGCAGGCTATCGACGACGATTCGAACCAGACCGGGCAGATGCTCGCCGCGCTGGCGAACCTGCCGCAAGCGACGTTCGCCTCGAAGGTGGTCGTTGCCGACGGCAAGGCGACCGTGTCGCGCGAAGTGGACGGCGGTGCTGAAACGCTGTCGCTCAAGCTGCCCGCAGTCGTTACGACGGATCTGCGCCTGAACGAGCCGCGCTACGTCACGCTGCCGAACATCATGAAGGCGAAGAAGAAGCCGCTGGAAACCGTGAAGCCGGAAGACCTGGGCGTCGACGTCTCGCCGCGTCTGAAGACGCTGAAGGTTGCCGAGCCGCCGAAGCGAACGGCCGGCGTGAAGGTGCCGGACGTGAAGACGCTGGTCGAGAAGCTGAAGACGGAAGCCACGGTGCTGTAAGGGGAGCCAACAGAATGACGAATCTGGTGAATTTGGTCATAGCCGAACACGACAATCAGTCGATCAAGGCCGCGACGCTGAACACGGTCGCCGCAGCACAGAAGATTGGCGGCGACGTGCACGTGCTGGTCGCCGGCCACAACGCACAAGCCGCTGCCGACGCAGCTGCGAAGATCGCAGGCGTTGCAAAGGTGCTGCTGGCCGATGCGCCGCAACTCGAGCAGGGTCTCGCCGAGAACGTCGAAGCGACTGTCCTCGCGCTTGTGCGAAATGCGGCGAAGCACTACACGCACATCCTGGCTCCGGCAACGGCAGCGGGCAAGAACGTCACGCCGCGTATCGCCGCGAAGCTGGACGTCGCGCAGATCAGCGACATCACGGCTGTGGATTCGCCGGACACGTTCGAGCGTCCGATCTACGCGGGCAATGTGATCGCGACGGTGCAATCGGCCGATCCGGTCAAGGTCGTCACCGTCCGTACGACGGCATTCGATGCAGCCGCAGCTGAAGGTGGCAGCGCAGCAGTCGAGAAGATCGAAGCGGCAGCGGAAAGCGGTCTCACGCAGTTCGTCGGCCGTGAAGTGACGAAGCTCGACCGCCCGGAACTCACGAGCGCGAAGATCATCGTCTCGGGTGGCCGGGGTCTGGCCAGCGGCGAGAACTACACGAAGGTTCTGGAGCCGCTCGCCGACAAGCTCAACGCGGCACTCGGCGCATCGCGCGCAGCCGTCGATGCTGGCTATGTGCCGAACGATTATCAGGTTGGTCAGACCGGCAAGATCGTTGCGCCGCAACTGTATGTGGCAGTCGGCATCTCGGGCGCGATCCAGCACCTCGCCGGCATGAAGGACTCGAAGGTCATCGTTGCGATCAACAAGGACGAAGAAGCACCGATCTTCAGCGTAGCCGACTACGGTCTGGTGGACGATTTGTTCGGAGCCGTTCCCGCCTTGACTTCGACTCTCTGACACATTCCCGCAAGGCTCGCACGCGCGAGCCGACCGAAAGAAAACCGTTTTTACCCTTATCAGCGGAGCAATTCAAACATGATTTCGACGACCGATCCACACATCAATCGCAAACCAAGAAATATTTCGGATGCCGAATGGGATGCGCGAGTCCAGGTGGCGGCTGCGTATCGCCTGGCCGCGAAGTTCCAGCTCACCGATCTGATCTACACGCATATTTCCGCGCGCGTTCCGGGTACGCACGATCAGTTTCTCATCAACCCGCACGGCTGGTTCTTCGACGAGATCACCGCGTCTTCGCTGGTGAAGATCGATGTGCATGGAAATCCCGTCGACGACGACCGCTTCGAAGTCAACGCAGCGGGCTTCACCATTCACAGCGCGCTTCACCAGGCGCGTCACGACGTGGAGTGTGTGGTGCATCTGCATACGACCTACGGCATGGCGGTTGCCGCAATGGAATGCGGCCTCCTGCCGCTTAACCAGATCAGCATGCAGTTCTATAACCGCGTGGCGTACCACGAGTACGAGGGCATTTCACTCGAACTCGACGAACGCGAGCGCATCGTCAAATCGATCGGCAAGCGGGACTATCTCATCCTGCGCAATCATGGCCTGCTGACGACGGGCCGCTCGGTCGCCGAAGCATTTACGCGCATGTTCTACCTGAACCGCGCTTGCGAGATCCAGGTCGCGACGCTATCGGCTGGACAAAAGGTGGTGATCCCTTCGCCGGAAGTTTGCGAACACGCGGCGAAACAGCACGACGACTACGCGTATCTCGACACCGTGCACCTGGACCGCGAATGGACGGCGCTGCTTCGGCTGCTGGATCGCGACGGCGCCGATTACCGCAGTTAATCGGCTTGCTGCCGCATCGCTCGAGCAACGGGACGGGAATACGCCACGTCTCATTGCTCGAGCCGGATCTTGAATCACCTTCAATTCAACCGCCATCGACTGGCACTTGCTGATGTTCGGCGATTCGCGGTGCACCTATACCGATTCGACACAACGCGCGAGATGCAATTGAAGGGCTTGCGATTTCCCTTCGCATCGGCATGGCGGGCCGAAAGAGGGCGCCATGTGCTCACGAGCCGTCTTGGCGGAAAGCAATTGGGCGTGAATGCGCCAATACGCGTTCGTACCGAGGAAATGTTCGACGTGTGCGCGATACCTGACGAAACCGGCGCGGCTATCGGCTGGCTGGAGCTGGAAATCGACACCTGGACGACGACAACGGAGCCGGACTGGAGACGTCTGATGCAAGCCTTCTCGCGCAATGGTGGCGGGTTTGGGCTCGCGTTGGCGCAGGACATGTTCAGGCTGCCATGGTACGCGTGGCGAATCGAAGACGTGGCGCGTGCATTGGGTGTGACGCGGCGCTCGCTTCAGATGGCGCTCTTTCGCGAATCGTATAGCTTCGACGCCGCATTGCGGCGCTGCCGGCGCCTCAATCAAATGCTGCGCGAAGGCGATGCTCGGTGCCGCTTCGCGGCGATTGCGCGGAGCGCAGCGCAAGAACCGCCGTTCCGGTGAAATGCCTGCGGGCAAGGATGACAGGAAGAGACATGCACGAGACCCCACAAGGAATCAATCGAGGTGACACGGCCATCGCTCTGGGAGAGATGGATTTCGCTCCGCCTGCGGAGCACCACAAGCGGCGCGACGAGACGCGCGCATCGAATGTTCCAGCAGGCTCACTCGGCTCCAGCCTGAAGCAGCGCCATGTGGTCATGCTTTCGATCGGCGGAAGCATCGGGGCAGGGCTTTTCGTCGGATCCGGCCACGCGATTGCCGAGGCAGGGCCCGGTGCGATCATCGCCTATCTGCTTGCCAGCCTGCTCGTCGTGCTCGTGATGCGTATGTTGGGCGAGATGGCCTGCGCGATGCCGGATTCGGGGTCATTCTCGACCTACGCGGGTCGCGCGATCGGTCCGTGGGCCGGCTTCATGATTGGCTGGATGTACTGGTGGTATTGGGTGCTCGTGCTGCCGCTCGAGGCCACAGCGGCGGCCAATATTCTGAATAGCTGGTTTCCGCAGATTGAAGTGTGGAAGTTCTGCGTTGCGGTGACGCTTACGCTGACCATCACAAACCTTGCGAGCGTCAAGCATTACGGCGAGCTTGAGTTCTGGTTTTCGGTCGTGAAGGTCGCGGCGATCATCTTGTTCATCGTTGGCGGTGTGGCGGCCATTGTGGGTGTCATTCCGGGCGTTCACGTGAATGTCAGCGGCAACGTGTTCGGGCAGGGCGGATTTCTCCCGCGCGGTTACGCGCCTATCGCGGGAGCCATGCTCACCACCATGTTCACGTTTCTCGGCACGGAAGTCGTGACGATTGCGGCCGCCGAATCGGCGAACCCGGAAAAGGAAATTTCGCGCGCTATCAGTTCAGTGGTCTGGCGCATCTCGCTGTTTTATATCGGATCGATCTTCGTGATCATCTCGGTGGTGCCGTGGAATGCGCCGGAACTGACGCGAATCGGCTCTTATCAGGCCGTGCTTCAGGCGATTCACGTTCCTTATGCCAAGCCCCTGATCGACCTGCTGATCCTCGTTGCCGTCTGTAGTTGCCTGAATTCGGGGCTCTACACAGCATCACGCATGATTTATTCGCTCGGAGAGAAGAAGCAGGCGCCAGCCATCGTCAAGCGCACGACGCGTTCAGGCGTTCCTGTGATTGCCGTCCTTGCATCGACATCCGCGGCATTCGCCGGCTGTGCGGCCAATTATCTGGCACCCAAGTATGTGTTCGAAACGCTGCTGTCCACCACAGGAACGATGGCGTTACTGGTCTATCTGGTGATCGCCGTGAGCCAGTTGCGCATGCGCCGCGCGTTGATCGCATCGAACAGGCTGCGGGTGCGCATGTGGCTGCATCCGTTCCTCGGGCTTTTCGTCGTGGCGCTGATTGTTCTCGCGTTCCTGGTGATGGTGTGCGGGCAGGCGCATCGTAGCGAAGTCGTGTCGACTCTGGGACTGAGCGCGATGCTTGCGATTACCGGGATGCTGGTTGAGCGGCGCCGGCGTAAGCGTTAGATAGTCTCGTTGATCCGCGAAAAGCGAAGGTAAGGCGGTTAAGGGCCTGTCACACTGACGGGCCTTTGTCTTTCGTCCTTTATTTAACATAATATAATTTATCGCACTTTTGTGTTGTAGTGGCTAAGTAGAAATGTCCGCTTTTGGCCAAGTTCAAATGTCCGCTTTCGAGTTGCCCGTAGCCTGACCGGCCGCTGGAGGTCCAGCGCCGGAGCTGCGATGGCTGCAACAGAACGGATAACCATGACGATGTGCGAGCTGGACAGATTCAAGGTCATTGAGGACGTGGTGGACGGCAGGCTTACGCCAACGCGCGCCGCGGAACGTCTCGGGCTGACGACCCGGCAGATCCGGCGGCTGGTGGCGCGACTCCGCGAGCATGGGCCGCAAGGCCTCGTGTCACGCAAGCGT
>NZ_SMOD01000170.1 GCF_004353905.1 Paraburkholderia guartelaensis
CGCCAAGGCATCCACCACATGCACTTGTTCGCTTGACCCTATAACGGGTGTGTCTCGCCGTGATTGCTCACTTCGGACTCACTCGCTACAGGTTGAGTATTCGTGTTGCGCCGTATTTCAAGGCAATCTTTCGATCACTTAAAAATACATTGATACAATCACAACCCTGATTCACCTACTCCACACCCATCTCTAAGTGTGTTTCAGATGAATCTCTTTACTACTTCTTCCTGATTGTTAAAGAACGACAGCCGATACGTTTTCACATACCGCTCTGACTGGCTCAATCGCCAATGCGAAATGTTCTGCTGAACTTCAGCAGAACGCTGTGCATTGAGGATTGGTGGAGGATGACGGGATCGAACCGACGACCCCCTGCTTGCAAAGCAGGTGCTCTCCCAGCTGAGCTAATCCCCCAGTCATACATTCTCAAGGGAACTGCCCGTCAGACCAGTTGGTGGGTCTGGATGGATTCGAACCATCGACCCCCGCCTTATCAAGACGGTGCTCTAACCGACTGAGCTACAGACCCCTGAGTCTGTCTTTCTTACAGCCGACAAGTGTGAGCGCTTAAAACGCGTGTGAGCGATGAGCTCTGGAAAGGAGGTGATCCAGCCGCACCTTCCGATACGGCTACCTTGTTACGACTTCACCCCAGTCATGAATCCTGCCGTGGTGACCGTCCTCCTTGCGGTTAGACTAGCCACTTCTGGCAAAACCCACTCCCATGGTGTGAC
>NZ_SMOD01000171.1 GCF_004353905.1 Paraburkholderia guartelaensis
TGGCAGCATGTGCGGACCACGAATCCAATCGAATCGACGTTTGCGACGGTACGCCATCGCACGAGCCGCACGCGTAACTGTCTGTCGCGCGCGACCTTCCTCGCCATGGCGTTCAAGCTGATTGAAGCGGCCGAGCAGGGCTGGAGGAAGATTCGCGGTGCCGAGAAAATTGATCAGCTTCTGAAGGGTGTTCCCTTCAAAGACGGAACCCCGGTGATTGATAGCACACCGGCTCCTCAAGCGCTGGCCGCCTGATCATGCCGTCCCGCCCGCGTACACCACTATTGACGATTGCTCGATACTGCTTTCAGAGACGTCAGTCCTACCTGAAGGACGTTCGCGACTTGTGGTCCAAGTTGGCTAACGCGGTCCAAGATGCGATTCAATATACGCACCTCAGCTCGCCGAAACAGTCTGAATATGCGTGCGTCCTGAAAACCCTAACAGGCCGCTGAAATACAGCCCAACGGAGACGGCCTTGTTCCGCTTACGCGGCTCCTGCCGCAAAATTTTTCAGATTGCGCAATCTCAACGCGAATTCAACGTTGTTTCGGCGGTTTGAGGCTACTTTTTTGGCCTCATTGCCGCTTTCCCGCCACTATGGACGCACCTGTGCCAGCGATCGCATGCGCACAAGGTTGTAGGCCGCCATATTCAACACGAACATCTGGTCCACCTTCTTCAAGCCACGCACCATCACCTGGCGCATGCGCCCCACGGTCTTGGCCCAGCCGAA
>NZ_SMOD01000172.1 GCF_004353905.1 Paraburkholderia guartelaensis
GGTCCGGCAATTCCAGGAAGATGAATCGGTCCCGTTCTTTGTGCTCTCGCTCAAGGCGGGCGGCGCGGGGTTGAATCTCACTGCCGCGTCCCACGTGATTCACTTCGATCGCTGGTGGAATCCGGCGGTCGAGAATCAGGCGACGGACCGGGCATTCCGCATTGGCCAGTGCATGAATGTTCTGGTACACAAGTTCGTTTGCCGCGGTACGGTCGAGGACCGGATTGACCAGCTGATCGAAACAAAGCAGCAACTGGTGAAGGATGTGCTTGAGGGCGGCGCGGAGCTGCTGCTGACCGAGATGAGCGACCGCGAGCTGCTCGATCTGGTCAGGCTCGATATTCATTCTGCGCAGGAAAACTGATCATGGAGAGGAACGCGAATGGCTGACTACGCCGGATGGAACCCCTACGTCCCGGTGGCCGAGCGCAGAAAGCAGGCGCAACAGCTGGTTGCGAGAGCGATCAAGGCTGGCAAGTCGCTGTCGCCCATCGCGCCCTATCGTGGGGCTATTGCGAAGACCTTCTGGGGCAAGGCATGGTGCGATAACCTGGAGCACTACAGCGACTACGCCAGTCGCCTGCCACGCGGTCGCACCTATGTGCGCAATGGTTCGGTGATCGATCTGCAGATTTCGACGGGCAGGATCCGTGCACAGGTCATGGGGTCCAGCCTGTACGAGATCGAAAT
>NZ_SMOD01000173.1 GCF_004353905.1 Paraburkholderia guartelaensis
TGATCAAGCACGACGCCGTGATCGAATTCTTCAACGAAGTGGTGTCCATCGCCGGAAAGAAGTGTCTGCTCTCGGGTGAGCATTTCAGCGTGGACGGCACCCTGATCCAGGCGTGGGCCGGACACAAGAGTTTTGTACGCAAGAACGGCGACGATCAGGACAACGATGGTGGCGGCGCGGGCGACTTCAAAGGTGAGAAACGCAGCAACGAGACACATCAGTCGAAGACCGACCCCGATGCGCAGCTCTATCGCAAAGGCAAAACGGCCAGCGAATTGAGGTACATGGGCCATACGCTAACTGATAACCGGCACGGCCTGGTGGTCAACGCACGCGTGACACGCGCCGACGGGCATGCCGAGCGTGAAGCGGCCAAGATCATGATCCACGACGCACAGGAATTCGTCGAGGCGTGCCAGCAGATGAAGGTCACGCCGCACGTTGCGCAAAACACCTCGGGGCGGCGTTCGGCAGTGCCCGATGCGATTGCCTCGAGCGTGGGCTACGCCATTTCGCAGCAAAAGCGCAAGTTGATTGAACAGGGTTTCGGCTGGGCCAAGACCGTGGGGCGCATGCGCCAGGTGATGGTGCGTGGCTTGAAGAAGGTGGACCAGATGTTCGTGTTGAATATGGCGGCCTACAACCTTGTGCGCATGCGATCGCTGGCACAGGTGCGTCCATAGTG
>NZ_SMOD01000018.1 GCF_004353905.1 Paraburkholderia guartelaensis
GGTTCGGGCCAGAACGTGGCGCGCCAGGCGTCGATCAAGGCGGGCCTGCCCGCGGCCGTGCCCGCCATGACGATCAACAAGGTGTGCGGCTCCGGCCTGAAGGCGGTGATGCTCGCGGCCAACGCGATCATCGCAGGCGATTCGGACATCGTCGTGGCCGGCGGCCAGGAGAACATGAGCGCCGCGCCGCACGTGCTGCCGGGCTCGCGCGACGGCTTCCGCATGGGCGACGCGAAGCTCATCGACAGCATGATCGTCGACGGCCTGTGGGACGTGTACAACCAGTACCACATGGGCGTGACGGCGGAAAACGTCGCCAAGGAATACGGCATCACGCGCGAGGAGCAGGACGCGTTTGCSGCGCTCTCGCAGAACAAGGCGGAAGCCGCGCAGAAGGCCGGCCGTTTCGACGAAGAGATCGTCTCGGTGGARATTCCCCARCGCAAGGGYGAGCCGCTGCAGTTCAGGACCGACGAATTCGTGCGTCACGGCGTGACGGCGGAATCGCTCGCGGGCCTGAAGCCGGCGTTCAACAAGGAAGGCACGGTGACGGCGGCGAACGCGTCGGGCATCAACGACGGCGCGGCTGCGGTCGTGGTGATGTCGGCGAAGAAGGCCGAGGCGCTGGGCCTGAAGCCGCTCGCACGCATCAAGGCGTACGCCAGCGGCGGCGTGGACCCGAAGGTGATGGGCATGGGCCCGGTGCCGGCGTCGAAGCGTGCGCTGGAGCGCGCGGGCTGGTCGGTGAACGACCTCGATCTCATGGAGATCAACGAGGCGTTCGCGGCGCAGGCGCTGGCCGTGAACAAGCAGATGGGCTGGGACACGTCGAAGATCAACGTGAACGGCGGGGCGATTGCGATCGGTCACCCGATCGGCGCGTCGGGCTGCCGGATTCTCGTGACGCTGCTGCACGAAATGCAGCGGCGCGACGCGAAGCGCGGTCTTGCCTCGCTGTGCATCGGCGGCGGCATGGGCGTGGCGCTCGCGCTCGAGCGCGCTTGATTCGCGCTTGATCCCCGTTTAATCCGGCTTTCAACGCAGTAAGCAGCTCAGTAACCAGGCAGCAAGCGGCTCGTCGCGCGAGTAGCAGCGGCGAGCCGCCAGTAGCAGCAACCACGCGCAATACTAGAAACTGATCAGAAGCCGCGCGGTATTCGCCTTGTCTTCGTCTTGGGTGGAAGGATGAAGCGGGGCAACAGTGTATGTGGCGCCTGCACGCATCACGCGTAACGCCACGGTTTTAGTGACGCTCAACTCTCGCGGATATATAGGATGACTAATCGTATTGCATTGGTGACAGGTGGTATGGGCGGCCTTGGAGAGGCCATCAGCGTGAAGCTGCATGATGCGGGCTATCGCGTGGTCGTGACGCATTCGCCTGATAACGCCGGCGCGAAGGACTGGCTGGCGCGCATGAAGGAGACCGACCGCGAATTCCATGCGTATGGCATGGACGTAGCGGACTATGATTCGTGCCAGCGCGGCGCGAAGAAGATCCAGAGCGAGATCGGCCCTGTCGATATTCTCGTGAACAACGCGGGCATCACGCGCGACATGACGTTCCGCAAGCTCGACAAGGTCAATTGGGACGCCGTGCTGCGCACCAATCTCGACTCGATCTTCAATATCTCGAAGCCGCTGTGCGACAGCATGGTCGAGCGCTCGTGGGGCCGCATCATCAACATTTCGTCGGTGAACGGTTCGAAGGGTTCGGTCGGCCAGACCAACTACGCCGCGGCGAAGGCCGGCATGCACGGCTTCACGAAGTCGCTCGCGCTGGAAGTGGCCCGCAAGGGTGTGACGGTCAACACCATTTCGCCGGGCTATCTCGCCACGAAGATGGTGACCGCTATTCCTCAGGACATTCTCGACACGAAGATCCTGCCGCAGATCCCGATGGGCCGTCTCGGCAACCCGGGTGAAGTCGCAGCGCTCGTGCTCTTCCTGTGTTCGGACGAAGCGGGCTTCGTGACGGGCGCAAATATTCCTATCAACGGCGGCCAGCATATGCAGTAAAGCTATGCTAAACATGTATCGCGCATGAATGATGTCAGGCGACTTTCGCCTGGGTGATGCGCGGTGCATGTGGCACCGGTAATCCATACCGACCGCCGCATTGCGGGGCACGTGTAAAGCGCGCCCTGCAATGCGGCGGTTTTGCATGGTGCCGCCGGGTTTGCGGGGCACGAACGCGGGGTAGCGGCCGCTATAATTGGCCACCCCACGCGTGACCGGAGACCGGCCCTTGTCGAGCATTGCGAAACTGCTGTCCATCCTCGAACTCTTTTCCGAGGCGCGGCCTTTTCTTTCCGCCGAACAAGTGGCGGCCGAACTGCAATGCTCGGTGCCGACCGCTTATCGCTACCTGCGTGAACTCGTCGATACGGGCATGCTGCTGCGCTTCGTGGGCGGCGAATACGGCCTCGGCCCGCGCATCATCACGCTCGACTACCATCTGCGCATTTCCGATCCGTTGTTGAAAGCAGGGCAGCCGGTCATGCGCGAGCTGGCGGAGCAATCGGGCTTCGACGCTGTCATGTCGCGCTGGTACGGCAATGAACTCGTCGATACGCACCGTGAATCGCACGACGCCGTATTCGACCTGCGCTATGGACGTGGCCGTCCGCGCCCGCTCTTTCTTGGCGCCGCGCCCAAGGCGATCCTTTCGACGTTTCCCAAGGCGAAGCTCGCCGCGCTGTTCGAGCAGTACCCCGAAGACATCGCTGCCAGCGGACTCGGCGGCTCGCTCGAAGAGTTCCGCGCGAGCCTGCTCAAGATCCGCCGCGCGGGGTTCTATCTCTCGAAGGGCGAACTCGAAGCGGGCATGTCCGCCGTCGCTTCGCCGCTCTTCGCCGACGCATCGGGCGAAGCGGTGGCTTCGCTTGCGCTCGTCGTGCCCGAGCAGCGCCTCGCGTTCTTCAACCTCGAGCGCGTGGTCGAGGCCGTGAAGGATGCCGCCGCGCGCATTTCCACGCGCGTGCGTGCATTGATCGAGTCATAAAACGGCGCGGCGTCACGCTATGCCCATACGCGCCGCCATCTCCCTCTCCCACACCGCGCGCGGCCGGAAGCCCGGCAACGTGCTCGCATGGCGCTCGACCTCGGCCAGCAACGCGTCGTCGGGCAGCGTGAAGTCCACACTCACGCGCATGGGCTGATCCACGTACCACGGCGTGTCGATGAAAATCTCCAGCCGGTTGCCTTCCGGGTCGCGCGCGTAGAACGAGATCGCATTGCCGTGCGTGACCGGAACGATCTCCTCCATCCCTTCCTCCACGAAGCGCCGGTGAAAGTGCTTGAGCGTGGCGAGGCTGTCCGCCTCCAGTGAAATCTGGTTGATCGGATTGAAGGGCAACTGCTCGGGCCTGCCGCTCGCCAGCACGATCTGGTGATGCACACGGGGATCGCGGCTGAGAAAGACAAGGCTGACCGTGCCGCGCGGCGAGGGCAGCGTGCCGCGGTCCGTTACCGTGAATTCGAGCACCCGCGTATAGAAGTCCTCGACCTTCGCCATGTCGCTCACGTAAAAGCCCATGTGGCTGAGCGTGAGGCCGGTTCGCTTCGTGGTTGAGTCGATGTTCGGCAGAGTCATGCTGTCTCCAGTGGTAGTGATAAACCCTGATAAAAATCAAGTTGTGCATCGCGTTTTTCGTAGTGTATTCTCAAAATACGATAAACGCACCAAGAAATGCGCGTCCCGCTTTCAAGGTAAACCCACTCTTTATCATCGGAGCATCATGAAACTCGCCAGCTTTTCCACCCATGAAGGTTCGTCGTTCGGCGTCGTGCGCGACGGCGCGGTGTTCGACCTCAAGAAGCGCCTGGGCGGGCGCTATGCCGATCTCAAGTCGCTGATCGCAGCCGGCGCATTCGCCGAAGCGGAGCGCGCCGCGAGCGAAGGCAAGGGCGACTATCCGCTCGCCGAAGTCATGCTCGAGCCCGTCATTGCGAATCCGCAGCAGATCTTCTGCGTGGGCCTGAACTACGCGGAGCACGTGAAGGAAACCAACCGCGAGACTACGGAGCAGCCCGTGATCTTCATGCGCCTGCCGGCTTCGCAGGTGGGGGCGGGCGAGCCCATGCTGCGTCCGCGCGAGTCCACACAGTTCGACTATGAAGGCGAGATCGCCGTGATCATCGGCGAGGGCGGGCGGCGCATTGCCGAGGCCGACGCATGGCGTCATATCGCGGGCTACAGCTGCTACAACGACGGCTCGGTGCGCGACTGGCAGCGCCACACGGGCCAATGGGGACCGGGCAAGAACTTCTACCGCACGGGCGCGTTCGGCCCATGGATGGTCACGAGCGACGAGATCGAGCCGAACGCGCTGATGACGCTCGTCACGCGACTGAACGGCCAGGAAGTGCAGCGCGCGACCACGGAAATGCTGATTCACGGCATTGCGAAGCAGATCGCGTATCTCTCCACCTTCACGCCGCTCTTTCCCGGCGACGTGATCGTGACCGGCACGCCCGGCGGCGTGGGCGCGAAGCGCAATCCGCCGCTTTTCATGAAGCATGGCGACGTGGTGGAAGTCGAGGTGGATCGCATCGGCACGCTCAGGAATCCCGTCGCGGACGAAGCGTAAGCCGCAGGACGCCGCCCGCGCGATGCGGGCGGCGCAGTCATCCAGTAGTTTTCACTCAGTTAGCCATGGATCAGGTGAATGGGATGAAGGATGTCGTAAACAATTCGGTATGCAAAACAAATCCGCCGCCCGACTATGACGTCGCGATCATCGGCTTCGGGCCGACCGGCGCGACGCTCGCCAATCTGCTCACGCTGCGCGGCCTGAAAGTCGTGGTGTTCGAGCGCGACAAGGACGTGTTCCAGTTGCCGCGCGCCGTGCACTTCGATGGCGAATGCATGCGCGTGTTTCAGGCTGCCGGAGTCGCGCAGACGCTGCTGCCCAATCTCTTCGTCGGCCCCGGCATGAAGTTCGTGAATGCACGCGGCGAGCTGATGATCGACTGGACAAGGCCCGGCGGCATCGGCCCGCAAGGCTGGTGCGCAAGCTACAAGTTTCATCAGCCGGATCTCGAACGGGCGTTGCGTGCGCAACTATCCGCGCGCGGCGGCGCCGACGTGCACTTGCGTCACGAGGTGTTCGCGCTCGACGAACGCGACGACCACGTGCGCATCCGCTTCGAGGACACGGCGCAAGGGCGCCTTGCGCACACCACGGCGCGCTACGTGGTGGGTTGCGACGGTGCGCGTTCGACCGTGCGCCGCTTCATCGGCACCGAGCTGGCCGATCTGAAATCGCACGAGCGCTGGGTCGTGGTGGACGTGCTGCTGGAAGGCGAGCGCGCCGATCTCGGCGACTACTCGATCCAGTACTGCGACCCAGCGCGGCCGACCACGTACACGCGTGGTCCGCACAATCGCCGCCGCTGGGAAATCATGGTGATGCCGGGCGACGACGAGCGACGCATCGGCACGCAGGAATGGATCTGGGAGCGGCTCGCACGATGGATCACGCCCGAGCACGCGCAACTCGAACGCTCGGCGATCTACACGTTCCATTCGGTGATCGCGCAGGGCTGGCGGCGCGGCAGGCTGCTGATCGCAGGCGACGCCGCGCACCAGACGCCGCCGTTCATGGGGCAGGGCATGGCCGCGGGCATACGCGACGCCTCGAACCTCGCGTGGAAGCTCGCCGACGTGATCGATGGCGCGCTGCCCGAGACGCTGCTCGACACCTACGAGAGCGAGCGCGAACCGCACGTGCGCACGTTCATCGAAACGGCGGTGCAGCTAGGCGGCGTGATCCAGGCCACCGACACCGACGCCGTTGCCGCGCGCGACCGCGAGATGACAGCGGCGATTCGCGAGTTCCGCACGCCCCAGCCGCGTTTGGGCCCGGGCTGGCACGCCGGAGTGGCGGGCGGCGATATCGGGCGGCAACCTGTGTTCGAAGACGGCTCGCGCCTCGACGACGCCGTTGGCTATCGCTTCGCGCTGATCGTTGACGAAGCGCTCGCGCAACGCGCGCAGGACGCGCTGACGAACGCAGCGCAACGCGAACGCGTGGCGATCGTATCGGCTACACGAGAACCGCTTCGCGCCTGGCTCGCGGACACCGGCGCGCGCGCCGTGCTGCTGCGGCCCGACCGCTACGTCGGCGGCGTCGCGCACGATGCGGGCGAACTGGACGCGCTGCTCGCACGCGCGGGCGTTGCGTGCGCGCCGCAGCGACGCGAGGCCGCTTGACCCAAGGCCCGGGCAGTCCGCGATGCAACGCGGCGGCCCGGGCCGATGCTTTTGAAGCAGAGGCGCAGGACGAAGATCCGTTAGCAGAAACGCAAGCGCCGCCAAGTCCATCAACAAGGAGAGCAAATGGAGACGACACCCTCGCTGCCAGCGTCGCACGCCGCAGCGCCTGGCCTGACCCGCGCCCAATGGAAGATGATCCTCATTGCGAGTCTGGGCGGCTCGCTGGAGTTCTATGATTTCGTGATTTACGGCTTCTTCGCGCATTCGATCGCCGCGCAATTCTTTCCGGCGACCGACCCGCTCGTGAGCATGCTGCTCACGTTTTCGGTGCTCGCGATCGGCTATATCATCCGGCCGCTCGGCGGCATCGTGCTCAGCAGCCTGGGTGACCGCATCGGGCGGCGGCCCGTGTTCGTGGGTTCGATCGTCGTCGTGACGCTCGCGACGATCTGCATCGGCCTGATGCCGAATTACGCGCGCTGGGGCATTGCGGCGCCCATCGCGCTGATCGGCCTGCGCGTGCTGCAAGGCTTTTGCGTGGGCGGCGAAATGCCCGGCGCG
The DNA here is from genome assembly GCF_004353905.1 of Paraburkholderia guartelaensis. Classification (GTDB taxonomy): domain Bacteria; phylum Pseudomonadota; class Gammaproteobacteria; order Burkholderiales; family Burkholderiaceae; genus Paraburkholderia; species Paraburkholderia guartelaensis. The sequence goes on from NZ_SMOD01000018.1 coordinate 6,782, forward strand.
ATCACCTACGCGGTGGAAGCGGCACCGCGCCGCGCGGGCCTCGCGGCCGGCGTGATCGTCTGCGCGATCAATACGGGCGTGATGCTCGCGACGATCGTCAATCTCGTCGTGCAGTCCGCACTCACCCCCGCCGACGCCGCGAGCTACGGCTGGCGCATTGCATTCCTCGTGGGCGGGCTGTGCGGGATCGTTTCGTATCTGCTGCGCCGCAATCTCGACGAGTCGCCCGAATTCAGGCAAATGCAGGGCGCCGTGGTGAAGCAGCCGTTTCGCGAAACGCTGCGCCACCATCGCGGCGCGGTGGTAGGCGGCGCGCTTTCGATTGCGGTGATGGCGGGCTTCAACGGCGTGCTCTACGGCCACATGCCCGCGTATCTGATCGAGACGCTGAAATACGCGCCGCGCGAAGCTGCGCTCGCCCAGAATGCGTACTTGCTCGTGAGTTCGGTGGGGCTGCTCGCGGCGGCCTGGGCTGGCGACTTCGTGCCGCGCCGATACCTGCTGCGTGTGTCTTGCGTGCTGCTCGCCGCGCTTGCCTGGCCGTTCTATACGGCGCTCGCGGCGCACAGCGTGAATGTGGTCGTGTTGTTCGTGCTTGCCGCGCTGGTGTTCTCGCTCGCGAGCGGTACGTGGGCCGCGGTCCTCGCCGATCTCTTTCCGGTGCAGGTGCGTTTTAGCGGCATCGCGCTCGCGTACAACGTTTCGGTGGTGGTGTTCAGCGGGTTTGCGCCGTTGCTCTGCGCGGCATTCGTGCGCATGAGCGGGTCGCCTGCCGCGCCGGCGTGGTACGTGATCGGTTCGGCGCTGATCGCGCTAGTGGCGAATCTCGGGCTGCACGCTTCGTCGCGCTCGCGCATGGAACGGTCGGCGGCAGCCGCGGGCTAGGCGGTCGCGCTGCTCAAAGAAAGCCTGCCGGCGTTTCGAACTCCGAATCGTCGACGTCGATTTCTATCGAGCACGCGCCCTCTGTGGGGAGCGGCGTCTGCCTTGCCTCGAAGCGCTCGCGCACGCGCTCGCGAATGCGCTGCTGGATCATGCGTCGGCGCGCCGTGTCCATCGCGGCGTAGCGGTCGAGTTGCGCGCGCGAGAAGCGCAGCGTGGCGGCGCAGCGCGAGTCGAGCGTGGTGTCGCGGTGCGAGTCCACGACCCACGAAAGCTGGATGACGATCGTTTCGCCCTCGTCGATGAGGCTCACCGCCGGCCGCTTGGGCGATTCGAAAATGTTCGCGACAGCGATCTGGATCTCCTCAAGACGCTGGTCGAAATCGAAGGTGTTCATAGGGGCTCCCGTCTCGATGGCTCTTTCTCAGTGACTTCGCAGCGCGCATCGGGCGTTCCAGCCATGCCTGGGCACGCCCGATGCGCTAACCGGCAAGGGGCAGGCGAATGCGCGAATCGGATCGAGCGCAGGCGAATGGCACGATGCATGCGCTCCTGGTCAGGAACTTCCACTCACCGAAGCCTGCAAGGAGAGAGCTATGTCTATGATCGTTGCGAGCCGCTTCACCACGCTGCACGAAGCGGAAGTGGCCGTCGACAAGCTGCATTCGAACGGCTTCGTCGGCGAGGATATCGCCTCGTTCTTCGTGAACCCGAGCGGCCAGCACGCGCGGTATCCGGTGGGCGGCGACGAGTTCGTCGACCCGGGCGCGCGCGACACGTCGGTCGGCGCGGCCACCGGGGCAGCGGGCGGTGCGGTGATCGGCCTCGTGCTCGGCGTGCTGATCTCATACATCGTGTTCCACTCGCTGGTGGTGCTGGCGGTGGCCGCCGGCGTGGGCGCCTATGTCGGTACGCTCGCGGGCGCGCTATGGCAGACGAGGGGCGGCGGCAAGGCGCGTCAGCCCGACATCGGCCACGAGCCCGACGGCACGCCGAAGGCCCGCGAGTCCGGCGTGCTGGTGGCCGTGCACGTGAGCCCCGGCACTCAGCACACGGCGGCGCAGGTACTGGGCGCGGCGGGCGGCATGGAGATCGAGCGTGCCGACGGACGTTGGCAGCAAGGTCATTGGGCCGACTTCGACCCGACCCGCAGCGTCGAGCCGCTGCGCGAATGAGCGGCGGCGCGTTGCGCTGACAAGGAGGCAACCATGAAGCATCACGAGACGCCGGACGACGACGGCACGAACGTCAAGCGTCCGCAGCACGAAAGCAGCGAGCCGCTCGCGCGGCGGCACCCGCACGAGCCGCGCTCGGTGGGCCGCCAGGGGCATAGCGACATCGAAAGCGGGCAGGAGGACACGGACCGCTGGGGCGGCGATGCGTATCAGGAGCGCACGAAGAACGACGCCCACGTGAATCGCAATTCGCGACAGGGGCGGCGCTGAGTTCGCTCATGCGATGCGGCCGCCCCTGAGTGCGGCGTATTACTTGGGCGAAACGTCGATGTCGCCGAAGTATTTGTGCGCGAGCGACGTGACCGTGCCGTCGGACTCGATCTTCGCGATGGCCGCGTTCAGGCGCTCGCGCAAGGCCGTATCGCCCTTGCGGATGCCGAACGCCACGCCGCTGCCCAGAATCTTGTCGTCGCGCACGGCTTCGCCCACGAACGCGAAGCCCTTGCCATCAGGCTGCGAAAGAAAGCCTTTCTGGCCCGCGGGCGCGAGCACGAGCGTCGCATCAAGACGCCCCGCGCCGAGATCCGCGTAAATCTGGTTCTGGTCCTGATAGGGCACGACGCTCACGCCGGCCGGCTCCCAGTGCACCTTTGCATAAGTTTCCTGAATCGACGATTGCAGCACGCCGACACGTTTGCCCTTGAGCGATGCGGCGGTCGCGACGAGTCCGCTGTCACTGCGCGCGATCAGGCGGCTCGGCACACGATAGATCACCGTGGTGAAATCGATGGCCTCGCGGCGCTTTTCGGTGGCGTTCATCGCCGAGTTGATGGCGTCGAACTTGCGGCCCTGAAGCGCGGGAATCAGGCCGTCGAACGACGTTTCGACCCATTTGCAGGTCATGCCCGCCTTCGCGCACACGGCATTGCCGATGTCGATATCGAAGCCTTGCAGCGTGCCGTCCGCGGCTTTGGTTTCGAACGGCGGATACTGCGCCTCGACGCCGAAGCGCAACAGGTTCGTATCGGCGAATGCCGATGCCGGGCCGAGTACGCCGTACACGCATGCGAGCGCGAGGAGCGCATTGAGTCGCTTCATGGTGATCTCCTTGCTTACCAGTTTCGAGCAGTTTCGTTGTGTTTCGAATGCGGTGCCTTAAATCGCGCAAAGGCGGCGTGCGCCTTCGAGCAATGTTTCGTCATCCTTGGCGAAGCTCAGGCGGATGATGCCTTCGTCGGTGCCGTCGGTGTAGAACGCCGAGAGCGGAATCGTCGCCACGCGGGCGTCGCGGATGAGGCGCAGCACGAAGTCGCTGTCACGCTCGTCGGAGAAAGACCGGAAACGCGCGAGCAGGAAAAAGCTGCCTTCGCTCGGCAGCAGTTCGAAGCGCGAGGTTTCCAGCGCGCGCGCGAGCAGGTCGCGCTTGTGCTGGTAGAAGGCCGCCAGGCCCAGATAGCTTTGCGGCTCGGCAAGCGCCTGGGCGAACGCATACTGCATGGGTGTGTCGGCGGAAAAGACCATGAACTGGTGGACCTTGCGGATCTCGTCCATCAGCGCGGCGGGGGCGACGCAATAGCCCACGCGCCAACCCGTGACGTGATACGACTTGCCGAACGACGAAACGATCACGCTGCGCTCGGCCAGTTCGCGATAGCGCGCCATGCTCCGGTGCGGCGCGCCGTCGAACACCACGTGCTCGTACACCTCGTCGGAGAGAATCACGATGTCGGTATTGCGCGTGAGCGCCGTGAGCCGCGCGATGTCGTCCTCGCCGAAGATCGTGGCCGTGGGATTGTGCGGCGTGTTCACGATGATCATGCGCGTGCGCGGCGTGATGGCCGCGCGCACGGCGTCCCAGTCCACGCGGAAATGCGGCTGCGCGAGCTTGATCGCCACCGGCTTCGCGCCCTGCAGGCGCACGATGGGCGCATAGCTGTCGAATGCGGGCTCGAAGTAGATGACTTCGTCGCCGGGATGCACGAGCGCGCTGATCGTCGAGTACAGGCCTTCGCTCGCGCTCGCGAGCACGGTCACTTCGCTCGACGGGTCGTAGTGCGCGCCATGGAGCGTCTCGAACTTCGCGGCGAGCGCTTCGCGCAGCTCGGCCAGGCCCGCCATCGGCGCGTACTGGTTGTGGCCCGCGCGCATGGCGGTGGCCACGTCATCCACGAGTTTCGCGCTTGGGTCGAAATTCGGCGCGCCTTGCGAGAGGTTCAGCGCCTGATGCTCGGCGGCAAGCTGGCCGATTACCGTGAAAATCGTCGTGCCAACATCGGGCAGCTTCGAGCGGGCCTGCGCGGCGCTCTGCATGGTCGGTCTCCCTTCGGGCGGCGCGCGGCCGCATGGTGTGTCAATTGCGAGGTTGCCGGAAGATCGGGCCTTGCGCGGAGCGCCCCATTACGCCGAAAGAGCAGCCCGCATGCAATCGATTAATTCTCATGGCCGCCATGCGCTGCCGTCATGGCGCGCTACGGCGTCGAGCGGTCCTGGCCCATCCACTCGCTGAACAACTGCACCTTCTTCTGCTGGGCCACGCATTCGGGGTACACGAAATAGTAGCGCGAGCCCGTGGGCACGGCGAGATCGAAGGGCATGACGAGGCGTCGTGTCTCGACATCCTCGCGGACGAGCGTGCGGTCGGTGATGGCGACGCCGAACCCCTGCATGGCGGCAGTGGCCGCGAGATCGAGCGATTCGAATGTGGGGCCGAGATCGGCATCGACCTTTTTCGCGCCCGCGCGCGCGAGCCACAGGCGCCAGTCGGCGTGGTCGCGCGTGGGGTGCAGGAGGGTCTGGTGCGCGAGATCGTCGGGCTTGACGAGCGGGCGGCGCGAGAGCACCTCGGGCGTGCAGACGGGTGTGAGGTATTCGTCGAAGAGCGGCACCGCATGCACGTCGGCGCCGGGCGACGAACCGTAGATGATCGCCGCGTCGAAAGGCTCCGCCTGGAAGTCGACTTCGTGGCCCCACGTGGTCGTGATCTGGATCTGCAGGTCGGGGTGCTCGTTCTGGAAGCGCATGATGCGCGGCAGCATCCAGCGCATCACGCAGGTCGGGACCTTGAGGGCAAGCTCGGTGCGCTGGCGCGTGAGGCGCTGCGAGGCTTCCTCGATGCGCCCGAAGCCGTCGCGCACGGCCGGCAGCAGTTGCTCGCCCTCGGCGGTGAGCGTGAGACCTTTGGACGAGCGGCGAAAGAGCGGCAGGCCGTAGTACTGCTCGAGCGCGAGGATCTGCCGGCTGACTGCGCCTTGTGTGAGGCAAAGGTGCTCGGCCGCGCGCGTAAAGCTGCCATAGCGGGCGACCGTTTCGAAAATCTGCAGGGCGTTGAGCGGGGGAAGGCGTCTCATGGCGGTCGTTGGGCGGCCGGGCGAGTGCGCGCATCCGGCGGGAATCGAGCCGCTATGATACGACGGCCGCCCGCTCAATCGTCCGCGCCGCCTGCGCTTTGTGCCTGGCTCGCCGCGCGTGCCGCGTCGATCGTGGCGTGCGCGCCGAACAGAGCGCGTATGCCGGGCCCGGAGAGGAACATGGCCTCGGCGTTGTGGCCCGCACCCGGCACCTCGAACCACGCATGGCGCAACTGCGGGTGCCGGGCGCCGAGGTAGGCGAAATAGGCGCGGGCTCGCGCGAGGCGGTGAGGCCCCTGTGCGCTGGCCGCGCACGAGCGGTCGAGCGCCGCGTGCGCCGGATCGCAATCGCGCTCGCCTGCCAGATACACCACTTCCCGCCCGATGTAGCGGCGCTCGAGCGTGACGGCATCGTGCATGGCCGTGGCATAGCGCGGGAGCTTGCGCATGCCGTACTTCCAGTCGTCGACGTCGGGGCATGCGACGTGATCCGCAGGGGCGAAACTGCCATCAAGTTGCGGGCGCAACGAATCGAAATACACCCAGGAAGAGGGATTCGCGATCACGAAGCGCAGGGTCACGCCGCGCTGCGCGCATTGCTCGGGCGCAGGGCTCAGGATCGCATAGCGATGCGCGACCTGAGCCCCGCCCGAATGCCCCGCGATGACGATCTCGCGCAGAGCCGGATAACGAGCGCGGTCGGCGAGTTGCGCGACGAGGGCGTCGAGCGCGTCGAAGGAACTCAAGGGCGCGGGACCGCGCGCATCGGCTCCGCCCATCCAGGCGGTCCATTCCCAATGCAGCAGGTCCGCTGGCGCGCGGTGATGCTCGACATCGGCGCTGGCGAGGAACTGCGGCACCACGACGAGCGTGTCGTCGTCATGCGCGGAGGAAGCGGCGCGGGCGCGCAGCGTCGAGCGCAAATAGGCGTCGGCGTCGCGCAGGCGGCCGTGCAGCATCACGAGAGCACGCGTGGCACGCTCGCTCTCAGTGCAGCCGCCCACGAACATCGGCACACTGCCGCTGCCTTGCGCCGTGACGACGCGCAGCATGACATCGCCGATCGCGCGCACCGGGTACTCGTTGCGCGGGCGTTGATCGCTCACGTGGCTCACGCCGCTCACGATGGACTGCTCGCTCATTCCGACTCCGACTCGGCCGGCCACGCATTGGGCTCGCGCAACAGACGCCGGCCCGAAACACTCGCAAAAACCAGCACGAGCGACACGATGCCCGTGACGATGAGATACCACGCCGGCACGATGCGCGAACCGGTCACGCCGATCAGCGTCGAGACCGTGAGCGGCGCCATGCCGCCGAACAGCGTGACGGCGATGTTGTACGAGAGCGCGACGCCCGTGGAGCGCGTGGACGTGGGGAAAAGCTGCGTGAGCATGCCGGGGTGCGCGCCCGACATCAGGCTCAGCACGACGGTGGCGACCATTTGCGCGGCGAACACGCGCTCCGGCGTCGGCGCGGCAAGGACCCACGCGAAGAGCGGCCAGGCGGCGCAGATCCACACGAGCGTCACGGGCAGGAACAGCCGGTAAGCGCCGAAGCGGTCGGCGAGCTTGCCCGCGAGCGGATAGCCGACGATGCCGATGAGCCCCGACGCCGCCGTGCCGAGCAGCGCGCTCTTGAGCGGCAGATGGAGCTGGCGCTCGACGTAGAGCGGCATATACGAATGCCAGAGATAGTTGGTCGCCGCGCCTACGGCGATCACGCCAACCGCGCACAGCGCCGCGTCGCCGCGTTCGCGCAGGAAAGTGCGCAGGGACTGGCGCGGCGCATGGCCGAGACGCTCGCGCAACTGCACGAACTCCGGCGATTCGGCGACCTTGTGGCGGATATAGAAGCCCACCGGGCCGACCAGCGCGCCGAGCAGGAAGGGCACGCGCCAGCCCCATTCTGTGAGCGCCGCGGGCGAGAGCCGCGTGGTGAGCAGGAAACTGCACGCCGAAGACAGTAGCAGCGCGACGGCCTGGGACGTCATCTGGAAGCTGCCATAGAACATCTTGCGGCCGGGCGGCGCGTACTCGGTGAGCATCGAGGCGGCGGTGGCGAACTCGCCGCCCACCGAAAGCCCTTGCAGGATGCGCGCGAGCAGCACGATGAGCGGCGCGGCGATGCCGATCGACGCATAGCCGGGCGTGACGCCCATGAGCAAGGTGCTCGCCGCCATCAGCACGATCAGCGCCGACAAAGTCCTGCGCCGTCCGTAGCGGTCGGCGAATGCGCCGATCACCACGCCGCCGAGCGGCCGCACGACGAAGCCGATCGCGAACGTGGCGAGTGTGAGCGTGATCGACAGAAAGCTGCTCTGCACGGGGAAGAACACGTGCGCGATGGTCTTCGCGAAGTAGCCGTAGATGAGGAAGTCGAACCACTCGAGCCCGTTGCCGATGACCGAGGCGAGCACGGCGCGGCGTACCTGCGAAGTGGTGAGGCGGGGCGCGTCGAGCGCCGCCGGGCCTGCTTCGAGAATGGATTGCATATGTCTCCGGAAGTCGTCGTTGGCGTTTTCTTCACAGACTAGGGAGTTGCGCGGCAAATGTAAAATACATATCGGATGGGGTTGCCATATCCAATGCCTATACCAATCCTTCTGCCGGAGCGTCCCGATGGAGCTACGTCACCTGCGCTACTTCCTTGCTGTTTGCGAAGAGCGCCAGTTCACGCGCGCGGCCGCGCGGCTGCACATGCAGCAACCGCCGCTCTCGCAGCAGATCCAGGAACTCGAACAGGAACTGGGCTTTGCACTGTTCACGCGGCAGCCGCGCGGCGTGGAGCTGACCGCGCCGGGCGAGGCCTTCGCAGCGTGCGCGCGCAACCTTCTGCGCACGCTCGAACAGGGCGTGACACACGCGCGGCGGGTGGCGCTCGGGCAGGTGGGCAAGCTGCATGTGGCGCTCACGAGTTCGGCCGCGTTTCATCCGCTCGCGCCGGCCGTGATACGCGCGTATCGCGACGCGCATCCCGACATCGCCATCGAACTCAGCGAGATCAACGCAGCCGAGATCATCGAGATGATGATGAACGGGCACGTCGATGTCGCGATCCTGCGCAAGCCGATCGAGACGCCCGCTGAGCTGCGCTTCGAGCGCATCGCCCAGGAGCACATGCTGCTCGTGCTGCCGGTGGGCCACAGGCTGGCGGGGACGCGGGCGGTGTCGCTCAAGCGCCTCGCGGGCGAGCCGTTCATCTTCGTGCGGCGGCCCGGCGCTCCCGGCATGTACGCCGATTTCGTGCGCGCCTGCGAAGCCCAGGGCGTGCACTTGCGCGTGGTCGACGAGGTGCCGCGCATGGTCACCGCGATCAACCTCGTGGCCGCGGGTGGCGGCGTGACACTCGTGCCGGCTTCCATGCGGCGCTATCAGCAGGAGAGCGTGCGCTACTGCCGCGTGGCCGGGGACGAGGCATTTCGTGCGCCGCTCCATCTTGTGACGAAGCCCGCCGTGCGCAATCCGGCGGTGGAGCGGTTCCGCGAGACCGTGTTCGCGTTTGCGGAGCGCTCGCGCGAGGGCCACTGAGGCTCTCAAATATTTTCGTCTGCCCCCTTTCGGATTGCGCTGACCTGCCGTTAACCCGTATGCCTCGATACGGGCGCGAGGCGCAATCACAAGAGCAAAACGAATAAACAGTGGCAACGAGAATCATCGAAGGAGCGGCGGTGCGGGCCGCCGCAGGGCGCGAGGCGCAGATCGCAGACCGGCCGGCGGCGGTGCGCCTGCTCATCAAGCTGCGCGAGCACAAGGCGCGGGTCATGCTGCTCGCCGTCGCGGCAGGCTGTGTCGTCGCGTTCGCGTCGTGGCTGGACGACCAGCTGCGGCCCGCGCTCGAAGCGCGCGAGCGCAATGAACTGAGCGAGGAAGCGGCCGAGGAGATGCGCGCGGCCGTTGCGCCCTGCGTGCCCAGCGCGGTGCACAGCCATACCTCGTGGTGCGGTGCTGTGAGGATAGTGCCGCCACCGCCGCGGCCCGTCACGCCGCTGCCTTTGATCGCGGGCGCGCCCGCGGCGTTCTGCACGGCCAACGGCAGCCCGTCCTGCTGATTGCCTTTACGCGCGCCGACGTGACGACGTCACACCGGCGCCTCGACTGCCAACGCCTCACACGTCTCGAACAACAACGCGCGCGCCCACTGATGCCCTGGTGAGCGATGCGTGCGCTCGTGCCACGCGAGCGTCTTGGTGAATCCCGGTATCGCGAGCGGCGGCTCGACCACTGCGAGCCCCGGTGCGTTCTTCACGAGCCGTGACGGCACGACCGCAATCAGATCGCTCGTCAGCAAGATATCGGGCAGCACGAGAAAGCTGTTCACCGACACCGTCACGCGCCGTGTGCGCCCCACGCGCGCCAGCGCCTCGTCCGTGACGCCGCTCAGGCTTCCACCCTCATACGACACCAACGCGTGATCGAGCGCGCAAAACCGCTCCAGCGTGAGCCGCCGCGCGGCGGCTGGGTGATCCGCGCGCATCACGCACACGTAGCGCTCGTCGAAGAGTCGCCGCGCATGCAGGTCCGCAGGCGTGGTCTCCGGCGTGATCAGGGCCAGATCCACATCGCCGCTTTCCAGTTGCGCCTGCAGACGCTCGTGCTGCACCGGCACGATCACGGCGCGCACGCCGGGCGCCGTTTCCCGCAGCCGCGCGAGATATGGCACGACGACTGCGCGCAGCGCGTAGTCGGTCGAGGCGAGGGTGAGCGTCATCTCGGCCTCGGCCGGCGCGAAGGCCTGCGGCTGCAGCATCTGCTCGATCTCGCTCAACACCTGCTTGAGCGGCGCGGCCAGTTGCAGCGCGCGTTCGGTCGGCACGATGCCACGTTGCGAGCGCACGAACAGCGGATCGCCGAAACTCTCACGCAGACGCGTCAACATCGCGCTCACGGCCGGCTGCGTGAGCGACAGACGCTGCGCGGCGCGCGTGACGTTGCGTTCGTCGAGCAGGGCGTCGAGCGCCCGCAAGAGGTTCAGATCGAGCATTCTGATATCAACACGGTTTATGACGGAAATAATGAGCCGCGATTGGATTTATTTCAGCATAGCCCGCATGATTTCTCGTGTCCACCGCACCTAAACCGACAGCATCGAAAGGTAACGAACATGAACGAGATTTTCTGGCCCGAAGACTATTTGCCCGGCACGACCGATAACTTCTGTTCCAACGAAGTGATCGTTGCGGGCCTCTCCACCGCCGACGTCTGGCCGCTGCTGAACTACGCGACCGTGTGGCCGAGCTATTACAGCAATTCCGCGGATGTCGGCTTCCACGACGGCCTGGGCCCCGAACTGAGCGCGGGCGCGCGTTTTCAGTTCAAGACTTTCGGCTTTCCGGTGCAGGCCAAAGTGACCGAGCACGTGCCGCCGGCCGCGGGCCAGCCCGCACGCGTGGCGTGGCACGGCTGGGCCGAGGGTGACGCAGAAACGCGCCTCGATGTGATCCACGCGTGGCTCATCGAAGACCTTTCCGGCGGCCGCGTGCGTGTGCTCACGCAGGAATCGCAGAAGGGCAAACCGGCTGTGACGCTCGCGAAAACGCGCCCGAATCCGATGATCAACGGGCACCAGGACTGGCTCGACGGCCTCGTCGACGCCGCGCGCAAGGCGAAGGGAGCACGGCAATGAAGGCCGCTGTGGTGCGTGCGCCGGGCGGGCTCGACCGCATCGAGCTGCGCGATATCGCCGAGCCCGGCGCCCCTGGCGCCGGCGAGATCCGCGTGGAGCTTCACGCCACGTCGCTCAATTTTCACGATCTGCTGGTCGCCAACGGCGCGATCCCCACGGCGGATGGGCGCGTGCTGATGTCCGATGGCGCGGGCGTGGTGTCGGCGGTCGGCGCGGGCGTGACGGAATTCAAGCGCGGCGACCACGTCGTGTCGTGCTTCTTCCCGCAATGGGCGGACGGTTTGCCGTGGCAGGCTGTGGGCAACTTCGCGCAGACGCCCGGCGACGGCGCGGATGGCTTCGCGACTTTGCACGCCGTGCGGCCCGCGAGCGCCTTCACGCTCGCGCCGCGCGGCTGGACCTACGCCGAGGCGGCCACGATCACGACGGCGGGGCTTACGGCATGGCGCGCGCTGGTGGTCGACGGCGGCCTCAAGGCCGGCGACACCGTGCTGACGCTCGGCACCGGCGGCGTGTCGATCGCAGCGTTGCAGATCGCACGGATGATGGGTGCTTCCGTCATCGTCACTTCATCTTCGGACGAGAAGCTGGCGCGTGCGAAGGTGTTGGGCGCCGACCAGGTGGTCAACTACCGGCAACACGAAAAGTGGGGCGCGCTCGTGCGCGACATGACGGGCGGCAAGGGCGTGGATCACGTGATCGAAGTCGGCGGGCCGGGCACGCTCGCGCAGTCGATCGATGCGGTGCGCGTGGGCGGCCACATCGCGCTGATCGGCGTGTTGACCGGACGCGAAGGCACCGTGCCGACTTCCGTACTCATGGCGAAGCAGGCGCGCCTGCAGGGCTTGATCGTGGGCAGCCGCCGACAGCAACAAGACTACGTCGCGGCGCTCGACCAGGCCGGCATTCGCCCCGTGCTCGACCGTACGTTCGGGCTGGACGAGCTTGCGGATGCGTTTCGTCATCAGCAGGCCGGGGCGCATTTCGGCAAGGTCTGCGCGGCGTGGTGAAGCCAAGGCGGCGCCGATGTGGTGCCGCGTTTCCGCTCGTCATGAAAATTGATTTGCATAACGAATTAAATAAAGAAGCATCCGATGCACAATGTTTCCGTTCTTTACAACGCATCACGAAGTGATATAAATAAATAGCACACGGATAAAACGCGAACGAATCGGCCAGCTGATCAGCAACAACGAGAGCCGGGTACGTTCCATGCTCAGGAGCCCCACCATGCCGCTTTCCCGTCGTCGCTTCATGATCCTTGCCGCCTCCGTGGCTTCCACGGCGGCGCTTTCCACCGAATCGCGCGCCGACGCGCCGGTGCTCTCCGAGAGCGATCCGACCGCCATGGCGCTCGGCTACAAAACCGACGCGAGCAAAGTCGACAAGACGAAGTTCCCGCGCTTCCAGGCGGGACAGACCTGCGCGAACTGCCAGCTGTTTCAGGGCAAGCCGGGCGCGCCGAATGGTCCATGCGCGACCTATGGCGGCAAGATCGTCGACGCCAAAGGCTGGTGCAATGCCTACGTGAAGAAGGCTTGAGCCATGCCCCGCGAGGGGTAAGCTACAAGCCATCGAGCAATGAGTTTCGGGAGGCAGCATGAAGGCGGTGTGCCCGCTGCATGGGCCAACGACCATCGTCGGTACGAACGCGTACGGGTTTCCGGTATATGCGTGTTGCCGCGACGACATTCCCTTTGTCATGCCGCCGGACGCCTGTACGCGCGAGCCGGGGCAGTCCGGAGATGAACCGGCGCCGAAACGCCGGCAACCTCCGGCAGACAAGGAACCACACTGACGAACCGATCGCCGCGCACACGGAACGCGCTTGCCCGCGTCCGTGTGCGTTGCGTCGACATCAGGTCGCCGGTGCGGTCAGCGACGTGTTGTACGTGGTGCCCGCGATCACCACATTGGTCAGCGTAATGCCGCTCACGTTGCTCGCGAAGACGGGCCCCGGCGCAGCCGTCGCCGATGTCGAGGGCGTGGTCGGAACCGCGCCCGTGCACACCGGGTTGCCGAGGTTGCAGTTCGAGATCGTGACGCCGCTGATCGGACTCACGGTCGGCACCGGCAGCGGACCGTTGTAGTCGACTGCCTCGGGCCCCTGCATGACGATCGCCTGGAAGCACGAGTTCGACCCGGCGACGAAGCCAGAGGGCATCGAGTAGGACACCGCGCCCGACACGTTGCTCGCGTTCACATTGGTGATGTTGATGTTGCTGATCACCGACGGACTCCAGCGCACCGCGTCGCCGGACGGGCTGTAATCGCAGTCGAACGTGATCAGGCCGCCCTGGCCCGTCGACGGGTTCGTTGCGAGACCGGTCGTGCCCGTGCCCGTGATCTTGCTGATCGCAGCGCCTAGCGAGCCGCCGCCGTATTTCCCCGCGAGGTTCACGCCGTTGGCGAGCGTCACGCCGTTGATCCAGACGTTGTTGATGAAGCCGCCGCGGTTCATGTTGCTCTTGAAGCGCAGCGCGATATTGAGCGGGTTGCTCGCCCAGTTCTCGTTTTGCATCGTCAGGTTGCGGGCGTAGACGTTGCGCACGCCCGCGCTCATTTCGCTACCGATGGTCAGGCCGCCGTGGCCGCTTTGCATCGTGCAGTTCTGCACGACGATGTTCTGCATCGGACCGTACTCGGTGTCGAGATACTTGCCGGACTTGATCGCGATGCAGTCGTCGCCGGTGTTGAACTGAACGTTTTGCACCAGCACGTGATTGCACGCGTCCGGATCGAAGCCGTCGTTGTTCGGTCCGATGCTGTCGGAAAACACGCCGTCGATCACCACGTTCGTGCAATCGGTGGGATGGTGCTGCCAGAACGGCGTGTTCTGCGTGTGGTAGTTCTGCAGGTACACATTCGTGCAGCCGATGAACTCGATCATGCAAGGGCGCAGATAGTGACCGTTGCCGAAAATGCGGTTCTCGATAGGCACGCGCAGTTCGGAGAGCGCGGGCAGATAGTTCTGGTCCTGGTTCCAGCCCGTGCCCGTGAGCAGGGTCATCAGCGAAGTCGTCACGCCGTACTGATTCGTGAAGGAGACGTTCGCCTGCGGGTTCTGGATCTGGCCAGCGGGGAGGCTCGTTAGCGCGACGTTGTTCGGATTCACATAGGCCTGCGACGGCGTCGAGGAACCGGCGCAGCCGTATGTGTTGCTGCTTCCCTTGTAGGTCCACCAGCACGAGGTGGGCGCCTGGGTGCTCAGTTGCATCGGCGTCATCGCCTGACCGTTCAGCACGCAGGTGTTGTCGTCGGCGGTGAGGGCAATGTTGGTCTGGCGGAATGCGTAAATCGGCGAGCCGAAATTCAGGCAGTCGTTCGCCTGCCAGCGCGTGTGATACAGATTGCCGTTCGCCGTCTTGTACGGGCCGGTTTTCGCATAGTCCGCAGGATTCGGACTGAAATAGATCGTGCAGCCCGATTCCAGGTGCAGGTTCACATGGCTCAGCAGCACGATCGGACCGCCGCAGTACCAGTTGCCCGCCGGCACCACCACGCGGCCGCCGCCGGCGCGACTCGCGTCGACAATTGCGGTATTGATCGCGGTGCAAGAGTCGTATTGCGTGCCCGTGTAGTCGCACGGCACCATCACGCCCGAGCCCGGGCTTTGCAGGTCGCTGGTCGGATGCGCGGTCTGTTCCGTGCCACCCGTCACCCATGGAATCTTGCCGCCGGGCCACGCGGTCGACGTAATCAGCGCGGAGGCGGGGAGTGTGCGCGCACCGTAGCTCGTTACGTGAAAGTCGGCGCGGGAGAACAGCGAGCGATCGACGTGGGCAAGCCTTCTGATGATCGCCGTGGCCTGGCCGTCCGGGCCCCAGATCGGGTCGCCGGCGGCGTGGCCGGGCGGCTGTGGAATCGTTCCTCCGAAATTGGCGGGCGTGGGAAACATGGAATCGGCTGCTGCCGCTCCGCGGCTGGCGGCGAGGAGGCTAGCGCCTGCGGACGCGCCGGCAAAGGCCATGAACGCGCGCCGTTTGGGCGAGGCGGGCGCATGGTTGTGGGCTTTGGAGGGCAGGGGATCGTCATGGTCATGTGTTGCCATTTGATTCGTTCTCCTATGTTGTCTCGCTGGATTGTTTTGCTGAAGGGGGCGTGGCTCGACTTCGGCGGCGATTGGGCCGCGTGGCGACGCAAATGCGAACGGGAGAGGCACGGTTACAGCGGCGAGATCGAACAGGAGCGGCTGACTCGATCACCATGGATATTGTTGTCAGACGACATCGAAATCGTCAATCAGATTTATCTAGGTGGTGTACCTGGGTCTCTGGGATATGCCCGAGATATGCCCTATGCCTGCGGGTAGCTTACGGTTTCGTAAATTTGTCAGACGAGCGGGGTGTTCTCGGACGCGACGAGCGTGAGCAGCGGTGCGGCTGACTCGCCTGCAAACCTGTGGTGGTCTGCTCGCGGCCACTGTTCGGCTTCGCACATAACGATGAAAGAGCGGCAACCGATTGTTTCTCGGCAATCTAGATTATCGGTAGGACTCTTATCGATTGCATCTCCAATCGCCTGTGACTGTCGATCTCGCCTGCTGAGTGATCGTCACGAATGAAAACGTTACAACATGGAGGATGCTATGCCGTTCATATCTGCTTCCGCCGCTGGCGGCGAAAACCGCTGCGCGTTTCTCGACATGATCGCGTTTTCGGAAATCGGACCGCAGTTGCTCGCGGCCTCGGACAATGGCTACAACGTTCTGGTCGGCTCGACACCCTCTCGTCCTTTATTGTTCAACAGCTACGCGAAGCATCCCGACGTTTTCAATCCCGCACTCGATTCGACTGCGGCGGGCCGATATCAACTGCTGTTCCGCTACTACGCGTATTACGAGTCGCTTCTTCATTTGGCAGACTTCTCGCCAATGAGCCAGGACCTCATCGCGCTGCAGCAGATCCGCGAGCGCGGCGCGCTTGTGTCGATCGACGGCGGCGATCTCGATCACGCCGTCTTTCTTTGCAGCAACATCTGGGCAAGCCTGCCGGGCAACCACTATGCGCAGCACGTCAATCCGTTGACGGCGCTCCAGACTGCGTACGCATCTGCGGGTGGAACGGTTGCTGCTGTGTGAGGTGGACGAATCAGTAAAAGGTGCGACGACCTGTCAGCAGCATTGAGTCCACTTAGGCTTCGGATACGACCAGGATACCGGATAAGGGACTTGTCAACGGAATCGTTTGGACAGGAACCGACCGCATCGCGGATATGAAAGCGGTAATCAGCGCGGCATTGGGGCCGATGTGGATCTTTCTGGGCGCTGGCGAGGAGAAACGGTAAAGATCCTCTGCTCCGTGTCGCTGCGTCACGCATCGCCTGTAGGAACGATTCCCTTCGCCTCGACCATCAGGATCACCGTTTTCTCCGGCGCTCGCGGGCGATGCAGCAAACCTTTACGCACGACAAACGCTTGCCCCGGGTTCAAATCGACGACCCGGTCTTCGAGATCGATCAGGAAGTGTCCGCTCACGACATAAAAGAACTCGTCCTCTGCGTCATGTTTGTGCCAGTGATATTCGCCCTGCACGACACCCAGCCGGACCACGGACTGGTTCACCTCACAGAGCGTCTGGTTGTACCAGGGATGGCTGTTTGCCGCGACGAGGGCGGGCACGTCGATGATTTCGTCGAAGGCGTAGAGGACGTCAAGGCGCGTCAAATAAGGAAAAGTATCGGTGCTCACATCGATCTCCAGGAACGTTGGTTCGTGTCGAACATGCGAGCCACTTTAGGCCGTGGCAGCGCCGTGGGTCTTGTACCCGACCGTCAATCTTTGGTACGGGAGCGATCTTCGAGCAACTGCGCGCGGTACGCGCCCGGTGTCAAACCCATCCTGCGCCGAAAGACGCGCGTGAAGTGGCTTTGGTCGGTGAAGCCGGCGGCCTCGGCAATCGCTGCGAACGAAAGGCGTCCGCGGGCTAATTGAGCACATGCGAAATCGAGCCGAAGCTGGCGCACGTACTCACCGACTGTACAGCCAAAGTGCTTGCGGAATTCGCGCGCAAGGTGGTCGGCAGAAACATGGTTCTCCGAAGCAATTTCCTCCAGTGTCAATGCTTCACGGAAGCGATCGTGCAGCAAGGCTTCCACGCGAGCGAGCCATCGACGCGAACCGCCAACCGTCGCCGCACGCGGGACGGAGCGCTCGCACGCGGCAAGGAGTTCGAGTACCAGCCCTTCGACTGCCAACGATGTCGCCGAATCCTGCTCACGGCATTCGCGAACCAGACGACGCATGAACGACAGCGGTGCGCCGCTTGCAAAGTCATCCGGACGATCGAGGACCCGGGTCCGCCCTCCAAGGCACTGTGCCCACGAGGTTGAAAACTCGAGATGGAGTGCCTTGCCACCGGCCCCGTACCAGCTATTTGCATGGGGCACGCCCGCGGGGAAAAACGTCAGTGACATCGGCCCGTCTTCGCCACGGCGGGCCGGCCAGGATCGCGTTCCGAAGCCGTTCAGCACGAAACAGAAAAACGGGTTCACATGCTCGTGCTGCGGGATGATCAGATCCGTGGCGAAATCGGTCTCCACGAGCGAGATGCTGTCATTGCCGTATCGCAGGAAAGTGGTGCCGAAGTAGTCGCCCGGTTCAAGGACCCTTAGCATGGGAGGGCTCCAAAAGAGATGTTGCAGCGGATATTAAACGCTTCTCTGGCACCGTTTGAAAGGCGGTCATGCGCCGGCAGCGCTGAGGCCGTGCGCGCGCGAACACGGCCCCCTTTGTATATGCGTGTATCTACAGGGCGCATGCGTACATGCGCTTACAAAACCGCCGTTTCAGGAAACGAGCGAGACACATCCGCGCGTTCCAATACGCCTGCAAAACAGCGGTTTATACGCCGGGTCGGGCCGCAAGGTTCATGTCATTCGTCGCAAGCGATGCGAGCGACGGCAAAGAGAGGGTTTTCAGCGATGGGTTCATTGAGCATTTGGCACTGGATGATTGTTCTTCTGATCGTGGCACTGGTTTTCGGTACGAAGAAGCTACGGAACGTCGGGGGCGATCTGGGCGTCGCGGTGAAGGGATTCAAGGAAGGCATGGCGCAAAGCGAAACGCCTGAACGGCAGCCTGCATTGCTGCACAGCGATGCCGTCGACACGGAAGCAAAGGACGTGACCCGCTCGAGCGACATCCGCTAGTCACGCGCGATTGCGGCCTCCAGAAGACAGCCAAACTCTGTCGCGAATTCGACCGAGACGCGCGCATGGACAGCGCCTTGTTTGTCGAAGAAGCGCTGCGTCCCGTCGAGCGTGAACACGCCTTCGTGCCAGATGTTGGGGTGGATATAGAGACCCTGCTGTCCGTCGAAGCGGAAGCACACGAACTTCTCCGGCGTAATGTCGTCGCCCGGCAGTGCCAGCGGAACGTAGAACGGGCGGTGATCGAGCGGAAAGAACAGTTGTCCGCCGTCGGGGTGATAGTTCGCATGCCATATCAACATGCGTTCCGGTGCGGCGGCGCTGTCTTCGCGTGCGTCGTCCGGCTCCGTTGCGTAGGCGAGAACGTAGTTGCCGCCTACCGCTTCGTTTCGACCGTAGAGAATGTCGCCGCGCCATTCGCTGACGAACGTGCCTTCGGTCGTGCCCGCTTCGTCGCCGGTTCCCGGGTCGATCGGTCTTGATCCCACTGCGGGCCACTGAACGATTTCCACCTCGCAAGCGTGCGGGTCGTCAACGAGTTTGCCATAGCCATTCAGCGTTGCCGCAGTCGCGTCGACCACGGGCATCGCCACTCGCCGCAGGCCCCGAGGGAGGGCGGGATTGAGGTAGTCGATCTCTTTGCTCATATGAATCTCATCAGGAATCAAAAGGGCGGGTAGCCAGAACCGCAACGGCACCGAGCTTAGAGCGCGTACCCGCTGGCAGTCAAATTAATACCAGTGCTATATTTTCGCATCGAGATTTATAGGGTGAGGTTCGAGGTGGCGATGCGCTATTTCCAGCTCAGGGCGTTCGATGCGGTTGTGCGCGAGGGCAGTTTTTCGAAGGCGGCCAATCTTCTCGGGCTGACGCAACCAGCCATCACGGCGCAGGTTCGTAATCTCGAAGAGGATTGCAAGCAGGCGTTATTTATCCGCACGAATGAGGGCGTTCAACCAACCGATGCCGCGAAGCCGCTCTTCGAATTGACCCGCCAGATGTTTTTGGCGGAAGAGCAGATCGAGGACATGGTGAGCCGGGCGACGAGGTTCCAGCACGGCAGCCTCAAACTTGCCGCCGATGGCCCACAGGTGGTGCTTCAGGTGGTGGCAGCCTTTCGTGCGCAGTACCCCGACATCGAAATTTCGGTCTCGTTCGGAAGTCAGCGCGAGGTCTGGGACGATCTGCTCGCGTATCGGGTCGACGCGGTGGTCATCGGCAATGCCAGGAGCGACGCCCGTGTGGCGTCGATTCCCGTCGCGCGGCAAGACATGCGGGTTCTCGTGCCGGAGCATCATCCGCTTGCCGCGGCTGAAAGCGTGTCCCTCGGCGATCTCGCTGCGTATGCCGTAATTCGCCGGGAGGCGGGTTCGAACACCCAACGGCTTGTCGACGAAGCCTTGCGGCGCGCCGGGATGTCACTGCCGACAGCGATGAAACTGGGTAGTCGCGAGGCGGTTCTCGAAGCCGTCCGGCAAGGCCTCGGCATCGGATTCGTGCTCGAGCGCGAGATTCCCGAGGGTGCGCGTTCCGTTGCCATCCCGGTGGAAGAGCTGCGCGGCTGCAATATTGATTCGGTGGCGTGCCTTCACAGCCAACGCAAACGTGGGATCGTGCAGACCTTTCTGGCCGTGGCGGCGGCATCCGCGGCCGTGTAGTGCGACGGCGCAATGCGAGCGCCTTCGGAGCGGTTGATTGCCTGGAGGTGCAATATGGACGGCGGCCGGCGCGTCCCTGCGCGGCAATGTCAGGAGTGGGTCATGAAATCGAATCTGCGATGCGCCGTGCTTGCGTCTTTTCTGTTGACCGCCGCTGGCATGGCGCATGCCCAAACGGAAAATGCGCCGACGGACGCGTCGATGGCGCCGAGCACGACCCAGGCGGCGCCCAGCGAGAAGAAGGCGGACCGCGCACTTGCCCGTGCCGTGCGGCGCGCGTTGTCGAGGGCGCAGGGATTCAACGTGTCCGGCGTTTTCGTTCGTGCGCGCAGCGGCGCTGTGACGCTGAGCGGCACGGTTCGCACTGGCGACCAGATCCGCCAGGCGGAAGAGGTTGCGCGTTCGGTGCAAGGCGTGAATTCGGTGTCGAACAAGCTAACGCTCTTTCACGGCGGGAAGGGCTGAGTACACCACGTTGGCATGCGCACGCTGATTGTGCAGGATGTGCAGATCAGCGTGCGGCCCTCTCAATACGAGAATCCGGCTAGTGCGATCACGGCGACAAAAACACCAAGCGGCACAAGGTGCGAAAAATCGCGGTGACGCAGAACGGTCAAGACCGCCGCTGCAATGATTAGCGCTCCGAGCGCGAGGCCAATCATGCGAGTTGCCGGTAGCGCAATCAGAACGGCGGACAACATCTCCAGTGCGCCGGTCAAACGACCCCACCAGCGCGGGAAACCCCACCGGGCGTAATCGCTTTGCGACGCGGGCGTGCCGATCGCGTTGAAGAGACCTGCGCCAAAGAAGCCGGCGACGAGCAGCCAGATCGAAAGTGTATGGACCATCTCAGCGCGCTCCCATCATCATCGAAATCGCCGTAAAGACCATCAGCGCGGCCGTCGCGCCATGCATGCCGAAGGCGCTTTTGGTGGAGCCTTTCGCGGCAAGAATGAGCAGCATGTCGCCAACAGGGATGACGGCTTCCACGAGCAGGACGACGCCGACCCAAAGCGGCGTGCCCCACACCATGAACGCCAGGACCACCAATCCCGACGCAATGTCGCGCACACCCTTGAGCCGAAGCCACCAGGCGATATTGGCGCCGCTTTCTGGAAGCGGCAGGCCGAAACTGCGTGTCGCGGCCAGCGGCCTCACAAGATAGTGGGTGCCGATCGCGAGAATCGCGAGGGCAAGGAACAGCGCCAGTCCGAACGAAAACCCATGCATTGCAGAGTCCTATGCTTCGTGGTGTAGTGACGGAATATAATCTAGCAATGCTAGTTTTTCAAGCTTCCGTATCATCACGGGCATCGGGACCATTCGGGGTAGGAGGATGAAAAGTTGAGTATTGCCGAGCGCAAAGGCAGGCAACGGGCTGAGCGCGAGTCCCGCATCGTCGCGGCTGCGCGCCTGATCGCGGAGCGGGACGGATGGGATGCCGTCACGGTTCGCCGCCTCGCCGAAGAGATCGAATACAGCCAGCCCGTCCTCTACTCGCATTTCGAGAATCGGGACGCAATCGTGGCAGCCGTTGCAGTCGAGGGCTTTCAGGAACTCGCAGTGGCGCTACGGGAAGCGGCGCATGGATCGGCGGGGCAGGAAAACGCCCTAGAGAATGTCGCCATGGCCTATCTCGGCTTTGCCGTACGGTGTCCCGCGCTCTACGAGGCGATGTTCACGCTCCCGACCGAACTGCGGTTTGCCGACGCTGAAACCCGACCGGAATTGCGGGCAGGTTTCGAAGCGCTCGCGTCGGTCGTCGCGCCGTTCAGCGCCGATGTCGAGAACGTGACCGAGACCTTTTGGGCAGCCCTGCATGGGCTCGCCGAACTCGAACGTTCAGGCCGAATCCGGCCCGGTGCGCGGGTTGAGCGCATCATGCTGGTCGTCCGGGCAGTCATCGCTTCGCGAAACAGCTCGCTCGACCCCGGCTCATAAGGCAGCACCTCGACGAACCAAATAAAAATGGCGCCGCAGGCATTCAGCCTGCGGCGCCATGGTCCGGCGCTACGGCGCAGATCTAGAACAACAGTTCCGCGCCGTACTCCAGCATCACACTTACATCGTCACCGTATCGGCCACTTCCTTGAAGTCGGCGATCTGGTCGAAGTTCATGTATTGATAGATCTTGTCGCCATTGGCGTTGAGCACGCCCATATCGGCCATGTACTCTTCCTTCGTCGGGATCTTGCCCAGACGCGAGCAGATCGCCGCCAGTTCCGCCGAGCCGAGGTACACGTTCGTGTTCTTGCCCAGACGGTTCGGGAAGTTACGCGTCGAGGTCGACATGACCGTTGCGCCTTCGCGCACTTGTGCCTGGTTACCCATGCACAGCGAGCAGCCCGGCATTTCGGTACGCGCGCCAGCCGTGCCGAACACGCCGTAGTGGCCTTCTTCGGTCAGCTGCTTCTGGTCCATCTTGGTCGGCGGAGCGACCCACAGCTTGACCGGAATGTCGCGCTTGCCTTCGAGCAGCTTCGATGCGGCACGGAAGTGACCGATGTTGGTCATGCACGAGCCGATGAACACTTCGTCGATCTTCGCGCCGGCAACGTCCGACAGCGTCTTCACGTCGTCCGGATCGTTCGGGCAGGCCACGATCGGCTCATGCACGTCGGCCAGGTCGATTTCGATGACGGCGGCGTACTCGGCGTCCGCATCCGGTTGCAGCAGTTGCGGGTCGGCCAGCCACGCTTCCATCGCCTTGATACGGCGCTGCAGGCTGCGCGGGTCCTGGTAGCCCTGGGCGATCATCCACTTCAGCAGCGTGATGTTGCTGTTGAGGTATTCGATGATCGGTTCCTTGTTCAGGTGGACCGTGCAACCGGCGGCCGAACGCTCAGCCGACGCATCCGAGAGTTCGAACGCTTGCTCGACCTTCAGATCGGGCAGGCCTTCGATTTCGAGAATGCGGCCCGAGAAGATGTTCTTCTTGCCTTGCTTGGCAACCGTCAGCGAGCCTTGCTTGATCGCCCACAGCGGGATCGCGTTGACGAGGTCACGCAGCGTGACGCCCGGCTGCATCTTGCCCTTGAAGCGCACGAGCACCGATTCCGGCATGTCCAGCGGCATCGTGCCGGTGGCGGCCGCGAAGGCGACGAGACCCGAGCCTGCCGGGAAGCTGATGCCGATCGGGAAGCGCGTGTGCGAGTCGCCGCCGGTGCCGACGGTGTCGGGCAGCAGCATGCGGTTCAGCCACGAGTGGATCACGCCGTCGCCCGGACGCAGCGCGATACCGCCGCGGTTGCTGATGAAGTTCGGCAGCGTCTGGTGCGTCTTCACGTCCACCGGCTTCGGATAAGCGGCCGTGTGGCAGAACGACTGCATGACGAGGTCGGCCGAGAAGCCGAGGCACGCCAGGTCCTTCAGTTCGTCGCGGGTCATCGGGCCGGTCGTATCTTGCGAGCCGACCGAGGTCATCTTCGGTTCGCAGTACGTGCCCGGACGCACGCCCTGGCCTTCCGGCAGACCGCATGCGCGGCCGACCATCTTCTGCGCGAGCGAGAAGCCCTTGCCGGTATCGGCCGGGTTTTGCGGCAGGCGGAACAGCGTCGACGGAGCCAGACCCAGCGCTTCACGCGCCTTGGCGGTCAGGCCGCGGCCGATGATCAGCGGAATGCGGCCGCCGGCGCGCACTTCGTCGAACAGCACGTCGGACTTGACCTGGAATTCGGCGATGACTGCGCCGTTCTTCAGTGCCTTGCCTTCGTACGGGCGCAGTTCGACCACGTCGCCCATTTCCATCTGCGACACGTCGAGTTCGATCGGCAGCGCGCCGGCATCTTCCATCGTGTTGTAGAAGATCGGGGCGATCTTGCCGCCGAGGCACACGCCGCCGAAGCGCTTGTTCGGGATGTAGGGGATGTCTTCGCCCGTGAACCACAGCACCGAGTTGGTCGCCGACTTGCGCGAGGAGCCGGTGCCGACCACGTCGCCCACGTAGGCGACCAGGTGGCCCTTTTCCTTCAGCGATTCGATGAACTTGACCGGGCCGCGCTTGCCGTCTTCTTCCGGCGTGATGCCGGGACGGGCGTTCTTCAGCATCGCCAGCGCGTGCAGCGGGATATCCGGGCGGGTGGTTGCGTCCGGGGCCGGCGAGAGGTCGTCGGTGTTGGTTTCGCCCGTCACCTTGAACACGGTGATGGTCAGGCTCTGCGGCACTTCCGGACGGCTCGTGAACCATTCGGCGTCGGCCCAGCTTTGCAGCACGGCCTTTGCGTTGGCATTGCCGCTATCGGCCAGTTCCTTGACGTCGTGGAACTGGTCGAACATCAGCAGGGTTTTCTTCAGCGCATCGGCGGCAACGGTGCCCACTTCGGCGTCGGACAGCAGCGCGATCAGCGGGGCGATGTTGTAGCCGCCCAGCATCGTGCCGAGCAGTTCGGTGGCGCGAGCGCGCGAGATCAGTGCGCAGGCGGTTTCGCCCTTGGCCACGGCGGCCAGGAACCCGGCCTTCACGCGGGCGGCTTCGTCAACGCCTGCCGGCACGCGGTTGGTGATCAGCTCGACCAGCGTCTGCTCTTCGCCAGCGGGCGGATTCGTCAGCAGTTCCACCAGTTCGGCGGTCTGCTGAGCCGTAAGCGGCAGGGGAGGAATGCCGAGCGCGGCGCGTGCGGCTACGTGAGCGCGAAAATTTTCAAGCATTGGGGGACCTACTGGTATTGCGTTTGAAGGCGAAGGCTTTTCAGGCACTCCGAGGCTTTTCCAGGCACTGCTTTGATCGCGATTTTAAGCGCAATACGATATAACGTCAAATGTCTTATGTCTTATATAAGAGTTGGCCGCGACGCCGATGGCTACGTGAAAAAGCCTGCGATTTTCCTTCAGGGCTTGCGTCCGAACGCTTCCCGAAGCTTTCCTTTCGCTTTCGTGAGTGTGTCGCGCCGCGATTTGGGCAGATTTTTGCCCGCGCGGTTGATGTAGAAGTTCAGCATCGACATCGCCGACTGAAACGGCGTGCCCTTGCGCCGCCGGCTGTGCAGCGCCGACTCCTTGAGCGAGCGGGCGATCGCTTCGGCGCTGCCGGACTTGAATACACCGGACTCGATGTCCATGGCGTCGCTCGTCTCGTTCACGTGCTTCGACCACTTGTTCGTGGCGGCGCTCGTGGCGCTTTTCGTGTGACTTTTCGCGGCGCTCGCGTGGGCATGACGCTGACGCGCGGGGCGGCCGCTCTTGCGCCGCGTAGAAGGATGCTGGCTCGTGCTCATGACTCCTCCCATCAGACGATTCTCCCGCTGCGCAAATGCGATACCGTCTGCGCAATGAACCGAGGTCCGGCACGCCCCATGCGACCGCGTAGGCGTGCACGCGCGCGGTGTGAGGAAAACGGATCGCGCGCAGAACCGGCAAGGGAGGCAGTCGATCATGAAGTCAACTCCACGCTACGAAGTGAATGTCTGCGGAGGCGATTTCCAGCATGTCAGGGAATGCTTTCGCGAATGGAAAAACGAAACGCTCATCTATCGAAAGGACCAGAAGATGTTCGAGGGACGCAACGAGGTGCGTCCGCTGGAAAAGCGCGAGTACGACAACACGGAGCAGGCCCGCAAGGCGCTGCAGAACGCCTGCAGCCCGCAAGATCGCTATGCGCTGGCTGCTGAAGTCAGCAACGGCGAACGCGACATGTGGATCGTGATGGCGGCTTACAGGGAATAGCTGGACGTAGCAGCGGCGCGGGACAGTGCGCGGCAGGCAAAAGCGAATGACGGGGCAGACGGCAAGGAGGTAGAAAACGGGGGTAGAAAAATTACAAGCGCGGTGGGCGGATTTGCAACTGCCGCGCACAAGGGAGGGATCAGATGAAAAGCACTGCGAAATCGGGTGCATATCTGGCCAGGCCGCGCGCCCGTTTGTGGGTCCGCTCGTGGCCGCGTTTGTGGCTGCTCGGCGCGGCCGCGCTGGCGCTCGGCTGTACGGCCTGCAAACGTGCGGACGAAGGGGCGCGGCCACAAACCCAGGATTCTTCGAGTAGCCAGATGTCGGCGCCAGCCGTCGCGCAACCAGCGCCGGCGAGTGGTCCGAAATCATGAACAGGATGCCTCGCATCCACACCCTTAAGGAGCGGATGATGGGTCTTTCAACACAAAACCCCAGGCCGGATGAGGCCACCGAAACCGGCGACGAACTCGCCACCGGCAAGCAACCGGCGCAGGAGAAACCCGCTCGGGGTGCGCCGGGCAGCTTTGATCAACCGGAGTCGCGGCCCGAGTTCATGCCGCGTGAGGGCGGCCCGCATCCAGAGCAGACGGCAGAGGTGCCGCTCGGCCACCACGGCCGGGCGGAGCCACCAGGGTCGTTCGGGCACAACAGTGCGCCCGTGAAAAGAAAGGGCGGTTAGTCATGCGAAGCAATAGGAAGCGCTAGCTTCAAACGGCTTCGTACACGCGCACTTCGGGCACATCGTCCAGCAGCGGCCCGAGTGCGCCGACGACATCCGTCGTGAACAACGCGCTTTCCAGGTACGCCTGCGCATGCTCGACGCTATCGAAGCCGTGCAGCACCTGCACGTCTGCTTCGCGCACGAGCAGTTCCTTCGATTTCGCGCCCGCTATCGTTTCGAGAAACGGCGTCTTGTACTGCCGGTAGACGCCGGCGGCGGCCGCGCGTTTGCTGGCGGCGATCTTCAGGGTGATTTGCAGATAGGCCATGCTGTGCTCCTGTGTGTCGTGTCGAAAAATCGATACGCCGCTCGCGCTTCAGGCGTGGCGGCCGGCCATCACGCCGCCGTCCACGGGCAGCACGGTGCCCGTGATCCAGGAGGCGTGAGGCGAGGCGAGAAAGAGCATGGCCTCGGCAACATCCGCGGGCTGGCCGTTGCGCCCGAGCGGATGGAACGCGTTGAACCCAGGCAGCGTCCTGCTGACCTCTTCCTCGGTCATGAACGTGCGATACACCGGCGTTTCCACGACGCCTGGCGCGACGGTATTGATGCGGATATTCGAGGACGCCAGTTCGATGGCGAGATTGCGCGTGAGCGCATGCACGCCTGCATTGGCCGCGGAGTACGCCGCGGAAGGCGTGGCGCCGATGGCCTGCAGCGCCCAGAGCGAACCCGTCTGCACGATTGCGCCGCCGCCACGCTTGAGCATCGCCTTTGCCGCCGCCTGCGCCATGAAGAACTTGCCTTTGAGGATCGTGTCGAGAAAGCCGTCGTATTCGGTCTCCGTCACATCGAGAAACGCTTTGGGCCGGAAAATGCCGGCGTTGTTGATGAGAATGTCGACACCACCGAAGGCCTCGGTCGCGAGGTCGACGAGCGCAGTCGCGGTCGCGGGCAGCGCGATATCGCCGGCGTGAATGCGCACGTTGGCGCCCGAAGCGTCGATTTGCGCAGCCGCTTCGCGCAGCTTCGCCTGGTCGCGCCCGCCGATGACGACGCGCGCGCCGCCCTTCACGAGGCGCGCGGCGACTTCCTTGCCGATGCCGGAACCGCCGCCGGTGACGATCGCGACCCTGGACGTAAAGTCAAAAGAAAAACTATGGTTCATGATGGACTCCTCGAAGCTATGGAATAGGGGCGACGCCAACGGCAATCGATGTGCCGTGCACGTCGTCAATGCCACTCATTCTGTTCGCGTCCGCATGCACCCACAAATCAGATATTCTGTCTCCTATTGATAGAAAATATTTAGATCATGAAGACGCCGGTCTACCTCAACGCCTTGCGCGCATTCGAAGCGAGCGCGCGGCATCAGAGCTTTTCCGCCGCGGCGGCCGAGCTGAACGTGACGCCTGCCGCCGTCGGCCAGCTTGTACGCAGTCTCGAAGACTGGCTCGGCACGCCCTTGTTCGTGCGCGGCAGCGGCGGCAGGGCGCGGCTGATGGTGACGGAGGCGGCCGAGCGCGCGCTGCCCGACATCCGCGCGGGTTTCGATCGCTTGAGCCTGGGGCTGGAGCGCCTGAAGGAAGGATCGGCGAACGGCGTGCTGACGGTCACGGTGAGCCCGGCGTTTGCCGCCAAATGGCTTTTGCCGCGCATCGACCGCTTTCAGGCCGCGTGGCCGGACACCGACGTGCGGCTGGACACGAGCCTGAAACTGCTCGACTTCGTCGCGCAGGGCGTCGATATCGGCGTGCGTTATGGGGCCGGCGCGTGGCCTGGGCTCGTTGCCGAAAAGCTCATGGACGAGGAGATCTATCCCGTCTGCTCGCCGGCCGTGCGTCGATCCGGCAAATGGCGCGCGCCACGCGATCTCACCCGCGCGCCGCTCATTCACGACCTCTCCGTGGACAGCCATGCGGGCTTTGCTTCATGGCACGCGTGGTTCGAGAGTGTGGGCGTGACGCCCGCATCGGCGAGCCGCGGCATGAAGATCAACAATTCGGCGGCGGTGCTGCAGGCAGCGATAGAAGGGCACGGTGTCGCGCTCGCGCGCAGCGTCATGGCGCGCGACGACCTCGCGGCCGGGCGGCTCGTGCGCCTCTTTCCGGAGGTCGCCTTCACGTCGGCGCTGGCGTATTACGTGGTCTATCGCCCTGAGTGCGCGAGTCTGCCGCGCCTGACGGCATTTCGTGACTGGCTAAGAAGCGAGGTGCGGGAGGAGGTGGGGCGCCCGGCGCGGAAACCCCGCTAAGGCGCGAGCATCCACGCCGTGATGCCGTGCACGACATCGCTTTCGATGCCGTTGAAGCCGTGATACGCGGACGCCCCGCACGGGTCGCCCCGCGAAGTTCCGCCGGAGACGAGCATCAGTTTCGTTCTCGGCGATTGCGTGAGCTTTTGCATGAGCGTGTCCGTTTCGGAAACCGGACACACCTTGCAGGCGTCGTCCTTGTTGTGCACCACGAGCACGGGAATCTTGAGCGCTGAGAGGTTCATGCCCGTGACCGGATCGCCGCCGCGATTTTCGCGCAGGATGGTCGAGGTGAGCACGATGCCGTCCGGGCCAGCGCTGGGGTTGCTGTCGTTCGCAAGAGCAATCGCGATGGCCGCGACCGACTGCGTGCCGCGGCTCGTGCCGACGAGCCAGACCGGCACGTGCAGTTGCT
Organism: Paraburkholderia guartelaensis; assembly: GCF_004353905.1. Taxonomy (GTDB): domain Bacteria; phylum Pseudomonadota; class Gammaproteobacteria; order Burkholderiales; family Burkholderiaceae; genus Paraburkholderia; species Paraburkholderia guartelaensis. The sequence goes on from NZ_SMOD01000018.1 coordinate 35,612, forward strand.
CGCGCAGCCATGCGATCACGGCGCGCGCGTCCGCAGCGTGTTCGGGCGTGAGGCGAAAGCCGTCCAGGTAGGGCGGCGATTGCCGGTCGCTCGGTGCGTCGATGACCGCCACGGCAACGCCGTCGTTCACGAACAGCATGCGGGTGCGCACGAGAAAGTTGTTGGCGCCCCAGCCGAAGCTTCCCTGCGGGTCCAGTTGCAGGCCGCCGTGCCCGCCCGCGTAAAGAATCGCGGCCGCCTTTGGCGCCGCCGGCGCAATGAAAAGGAAGCGCTGGGTGACGCCGGGCCGGGTAGGAATGTCGACGACCCTGGGCGCGCTTTGCGCGTGGGCCGGCAAGGACGACGCTGCGAGCACGAACGCCAGCGTCAAAGCCGACGCCAGCGGCGCGGCGCGCAGCCATCGCGAAGCCATGCGCCCGCTCATGGCCGCGTGACCCCGCTCAGCGCCCTGCGAGCATGCGCCCGCCGAGTCCGATCAGCACGACGCCCACCACCGAGTCGAGCGCGGCTTTGCGCCGGACGAGGAACTGGCGCACGGTGGGATGCGAGGCGAGCAGGGCCATCGAGCAATACCAGGCGCAGGAGATGAGGATCGCGATCACGACGACCGCCACTTCGAGCCAGCGCGGTGCGGCAGCGGGCACCATCAACGCGAAGATGCTGCCGTAGAACGCAATGGCCTTGGGATTCGTCATGCTGACGACGTAGCCCTTTTTCGCGGCGGCCCAACCCGAAGCGCCCGCCTGCGCGGCAACCTGCAAGGGCTGTCGCGCGGTGAGGAGCATCTTCGCGCCGAGCCAGATCAGATAAGCCGCCCCTGCGATGCGCAGCCCGGTGCCGATCCAGGCCACGTGGGTGACGATCAGGCTCAGGCCCGCGATGGCGATCCATGCCCACGTGCCGGAGGCGGCGGCGAGGCCGAGACCGGTCGCGAGCCCCGCGCGCCGCGAAGCCACCGCCGTGGAGGTGACGATGACGAAGTTCGGACCGGGGCTGGCGACGCTCAGCAGCAGGACGCCCGAAAGCGCGAGCAGGACATTGAAATAGTTCACGATGGCAGGTTCCGCGGCAGGTTCGATGCGCTCTCAATCGGCGCATCGTCGAGGTTGTCATGATACTCCGTGCGCCTCTCGCGGCACGGCGCTTGCGGAACGGCCCACGCCACATCGCTCAAGCAAGGTCGCGCGCGCAACTCGTGCCGTGACCTGCACGCACTTGCGCAGGAGTCTTCGAAATGGGTTCATACGCCTCGCATTCTCACCACGGCTTGTACGCAAGCACGCGCTCGCGCATCTGGATGACGTGTGCCATGGCCGCACTGGCCGGCTTGCTGTTCGGTCTCGACATCGGCGTGATCGCCGGCGCGCTGCCTTTCATCGCGAAAGACTTTCAGGTGAACGACCACACGCAGGAGTGGATCGTCAGTTCGATGATGGTGGGTGCAGCCGTTGGCGCGCTGGCTGCCGGCTGGCTCTCGTTCCGGCTCGGGCGCAAATACTCGTTGCTGCTCGGCGCCGCGCTTTTCATCGCGGGCTCCCTGCTGTGCGCGAGTGCGCCCAATCCGGCGTTCCTGATCGGCTCGCGTTTCGTGCTCGGCGTCGCCGTGGGCATCGCGACGTTTACGGCGCCGCTCTATTTGTCGGAAATCGCGCCGGGGCAGGTGCGCGGCGCCATGGTGTCGGCGTATCAGTTGATGATCACGGTCGGCATTCTGATCGCGTTTCTCTCCGATACGGCCTTCTCGCCTTCGGGCGCGTGGCGCTGGATGCTCGGCGTCGTCGCCATTCCGGCGGCGCTATTTCTGTTAGGCATACTGACGCTTCCGCGCAGTCCCCGCTGGCTCATGATGAAAGGCCGCAACGACGAGGCGCGCAAGGTGCTCAACAGCCTGCGCACCGAAACGGCCGTGGTGGAGCGGGAGATGAGCGATATTGAGCGTCAGCTCGAAGTCAAGGAGCAAGGCTTCGCGCTCCTACGCACGAGCCGTGATTTTCGGCGCTCGCTGGCGCTGGGTGTCATGCTCCAGGTCGTGCAGCAGCTCACCGGCATCAACGTCGTCATGTATTACGCTCCGCGCATTTTTGGGCTGGCAGGCTACAGCGGACATCAGGCGCAGCTATGGGGCACCGTCATCGTAGGCGCGGTCAATGTGATTGCAACGTTCATCGCCATCGGGCTGGTCGACCGCTGGGGGCGCCGTCCTATTCTGCTTACCGGATTCGGCGTGATGACGCTCGGCATGGGCGCGCTTGGCTGGCTCCTCAAGCTCGGGGTGGTCACACACACGCAGCAGCTTGTGGCTGTTGCGATGCTGCTCGTGTTCATCGCGGGGTTCGCCATGTCGGCGGGGCCGATGATCTGGATTCTCTGTTCGGAAATCCAGCCGATCAAGGGACGCGACTTCGGTATCGCGGCCTCGACCTTTACCAACTGGGTCGCCAACACGATTGTGGGCGCAACCTTCCTCACGATGCTCAACTCGTTCGGCCACGCGCAGACGTTCTGGCTCTACGCGGCATTGAACGCGGCGTTCATTGCGTTCACGTTCTGGTTCGTGCCGGAAACGCGCGGCGTGCCGCTCGAAACGATCGAGCAGAATCTGCTGGCGGGCAAGCCGCTGCGCGAGATCGGGCGTTGATCAGTCGAAGGAAAGCGCACGCTCAGACGCCGGGCACGCCGTTTGCGGCATTGCTTCGCCGCGCGCGGCGCGAGAACCCACGCCAAGGACAGCAACCATGTATGCGACGAGACCCTGCACCACGACCTGCGTCATCGACGGCGCGCCGGTGACCTTCACGTTCTACCCCGACACCGGTGTGCTGCGCGTGTGCGATGCCGTTGGCCATTGCCTGCGCGAGGACCGTTGGCGAGGGAGCGGGGCACAGCTTTTGGACGCGATCCGCGAACTCAGCGGTGCGAACCCGATCGATGCGATCGCGAGCCCGGCCGAAGCTGCCGCCGCGCCGGCTAACGACACGCACGTCGAAGCCGCTTGACGGTTCGGTTCAACTATCCTTCATCAAACGCCAAAGCGTCGTGCGGCCGATGCCGAGCGCGCGGCTGGCGGCTGCGCGATTGCCGCCGTGCGCGGCGAGTGCGCGCTCGACGTCTTCCCGTGTGACCGGCGTGGCGGCGTCGCGGCGCGCGCCGTTCGAGGCAGTCGCCACGCGCCGCGGCGTATCGTTCACTTCGTCGTTCTGTGCGAATTCCGGAAATACATCGTATAACGAACTATTGTCGTACGTGCCGCCGGACTCATCAGCGAGGAAGATGGCCGCGCGCGCGAGCAGATTCTCGAGTTCGCGAACATTCCCCGGCCACGCATAGCTCGCGAAGTGCGGCGCGAACAGCGTAAGCACGCGCTCGATCGCGGCGGCACGCAAGGCGTAGCGATCGGCCATGCGTTCGAGCAGATGGCGCGCGAGCGCGGCGATGTCCTCCCGGCGCTCGCGCAAGGGCGGCAACGGAATATGCAGCAGATTGAGCCGGAAATACAGGTCGGCGCGGAACGCGCCTTCCTGCACCAGCGCGCGCAAGTCGCGGTGCGTGGCCGCGATCACGCGCACATCTACGGGCGTTGCGCGGCTGGCGCCCAGCTTCATCACCTCACGCTCCTGGAGCACGCGCAGCAGGCGGCTTTGCAGCGCGGGCGGCATCTCGCCAATTTCGTCGAGAAAGATCGTGCCCGTATGCGCGATTTCCACGAGGCCCGGTTTGCCGCCGCGCCGCGCTCCGGTGAACGCGCCTTCCTCGTGGCCAAACAGCTCGCTTTCGATCAGCCCCTCGGGCAGCGCCGCGCAGTTGAAGGCAACGAATGGATTGCCGCGCCGCCGGCTCGCGTTGTGGATGCCCTGCGCGACGAGTTCCTTGCCCGTGCCGCTTTCGCCCGTGAGGAGCACGGTGGCGTCGTGCGCGGCGCTCATGGCCGCGAGGCGCCGCACGCGCGCCATGGAGGGCGCAACGCCGACCAGGTCGTCCAGTTCGTAGCGTGCCACGAGGTGCCGCGGCCGCTGGGTCGTGCGCAGTGACCGGTCGATGCGCTGCGCGACGAGCGCATCCTGCGCCGTGACCACCGCGCCCGAGCGCGCGCCTTGCTCGACGATCGGCACGCAGCTCACGATCAGCGAGCGCCCGCCGATCTGCTCGATGCGCTCATCGACTGCCGCGTCGCTGCCGGCCACTTCGTGCAGCAGCGGGCCCACTGAGCGGACCAGTTGCGCGCTCACATCACGCGCGCGGTCGAGACCGAGCAGATCGAGCATGGCCGGATTGACCGCTTCGAGCTGACCGGCTTCGTCGAATGCGGCCACTCCGTCGCGCAGGTGCGCAACGATCGTGTTCAGGCGCACGCGCTTGGATTCCTTCTGGCGGCTCACGCGTGCCAGTTCCACCGAGCGCTCGAACGCCTCGTGCACCGCGCCCAGCGAGTACAGGAACACGCTTTCGAGCCCAGCCGCCTGGGCGAGATCGCAGGCCATGCCGGGGCCGATGATGACGCGGCAGCCCTCGGTGGCGAGCGCCGTGACGGCGTCGCGCACTTCGTCCACCGTGCGATAGGCGCGCTGCGTGAGGCGCAGGTTGAGCCACGCGCCGAGGTCGGCGAGTTCGTGCGAAACGCTCTCGTGCAGGATCAGCCCGATCGGCGCGCCGGGCCAGGTGGCGTTCGCGTGCGTGATGCCGGCCAGCACGTCGAAGCCGTTCACCTTCACCATGACCACGGGCACGCTCAGGTTGTCGCGCAGGTACGCGCCGTTGGACCCGGCGGCGAGCACCACGTCCACGGTGCCGGCTTCGATATACGGCTGCAGCGCGGTGACGGCGTCGCCATAGCCTTCGCGCACGTTGAAGAAGCGCGCCTCGCTGGCATAGCGCGGGGCAACGGTCTCGCAGAGATTGCGCAGCCGGCTGATGCTCACGAGCGCGATGCTCGGGCGGCTGGCGGTCTGGGGCAAATTGGGGGGAGGCACGACGGAATCCTCGGCGCGAAGGTGGGTGTTCTGGAACGTTCCGTGAAACGTTCCAGATATTGTGGCATGAAACGCCGTTCGTACGCAGGGGCTGCCTAAGCTATTGTTTTATATGGTTCGCGCCCGGCTTCTGCTGGTTGGCATACATCCTGCACATGTCTGGGCCATCTCAAAACCCACTGAACGGAGTCATCGCGATGACCACTTCCACTGCCGCACGCCGCGCCGCGTTCCGCGCCAAGGTCAACGAACGCCGCGGCCTGCTCGTGCCGGGCGCCTTCAACGCCATGAGCGCCCGCGTGATCGAAGACGCCGGCTTCGAAGCGCTGTACCTCACGGGCGCGGGCGTCACCAACATGTCGTTCGGCCTGCCCGATCTCGGCTTCATCGGTTTGAGCGACATTGCCGAGCACACGGCGCGCGTGCGCGACGCGGTCAACCTGCCGCTCATCGTCGATGCCGACACGGGCTTCGGCAACGCGCTCAATGTGCGCCAGACGGTGCGCACGCTCGAGCGCAGCGGTGCCGACGCGATCCAGTTCGAAGACCAGGTGATGCCGAAGAAGTGCGGCCACTTCGCCAACAAGGAAGTGATCGGCGCAAGCGAGATGGTGGGCAAGATCCGCGCGGCCGTCGATGCGCGCGAAGACGGCAACCTGCTCATCATGGCGCGCACCGACGCGGCCGCCGTGCATGGCATCGAAGACGCGATTGCGCGCGGCCATGCGTTCATCGAAGCGGGCGCGGACATTCTGTTTATCGAAGCCACCGAAAAGCTCGAAGACATCGAGCGCCTGCCCAAGCTCATCGACGCGCCGCAGCTCATCAACATCGTGATCGGCGGCAAGACGCCGGTGCAGTCGCGCGAAGCGCTGGCGGGCCTTGGCTACGCGCTGGTGCTGTACGCGAACGCGGCGCTGCAAGGCGCGCTGGTCGGCATGCAGCGCGCTCTTGGGCAGCTGCGCGCAAACGGCCGCCTCGACGAAGACGCGACGATCGTCGCGCCGTTCGCCGAGCGTCAGCGCCTCGTGAACAAGCCGCTCTTCGACCGGCTCGATAGCGAGTACGCACCGAAGGACTGAATTTCAAAAAACAAGAGGAGGAGACACGCATGCCAAATGACGCGGATTTCGGAGTCCGAATCGACAGCCAGACGGTGGAAACGCACGCTGCGCGGCCACGCATCCGTTCGATCGTCGGGGGCCTGGCCGGCAACCTGATCGAGTGGTACGACTTTCTGGCGTACAGCATCTTTTCGATTTACTTCGCGAAGTCGTTTTTCCCGAGCGACAAGCCGACCGTACAGCTCATGAACACGGCGGCCATCGCGGCCGTAGGTTACGTTGCGAGGCCGCTCGGCAGCTGGCTCGTGGGCTTCTACGCCGACCGCCACGGGCGCAAGTCCGCGCTCACGTGGTCGGTTACGGCCATGTGCATCGGCTCGCTGATGATCGCGCTCACGCCCGGTTACGCAAGCATTGGCGTGCTCGCGCCGATCGTGCTGATCGCGGCGCGCCTCCTGCAGGGCCTGAGCATGGGCGGCGAGTACGGTACCAGCGCGACTTACCTCAGCGAAATCGCGCCCGCCAACCGGCGCGGGTTCTATCTCGGCTTTTTGCAGGTGAGCGTGGTGGCCGGGCAACTCGTTGCGCTCGCACTCATGCTCGTCATGCAGAACTTGCTGATGACGGCGGAGCAGATCGAGCGCTGGGGCTGGCGCGTGCCGTTTCTGCTGGGCGGCGCGCTCGCGCTGTTCGCGCTTTATATGCGGCGCAACGTGACGGAAACCGAAGCATTCGAGCGCGGCAGGCGTGAACCCGGTCCGCCCGTGCTCAAGCAACTGCTGTTGCACTGGCGGCAGATTCTGCTCGCCATCGGCATTACCGTGGGTGGCACGGTGGGCTTCTATACGTTCACGATTTATATGCAAAAGTATCTTGTGAACACCGTGGGCCTTTCGAAGGAGATGTCGACGCTCGTTTCCACCGGCGCGCTGCTGCTGTATATGCCGCTCCAGCCGCTCTTCGGACTCGCCTCCGACGTGTTCGGTCGCCGCCCGGTGCTGATCTGCTTTGGCCTTTCGACTACGCTGTTTTCCGTGCCGCTCTTCACGGCGCTCAGCCACACGCGCGATCCGCTGGTGGCGTTCCTGCTGTCGTTCGCCGGGCTCGTGATGCTGAGCGGCTTCACCTCGGTTCACATGCTCGCGAAAACGGAACTGTTCCCCACGCGCATCCGCGCGCTCGCGGTGGGTCTGCCATACGCGCTTACCACGGCGATTCTCGGCGGCACGACGGAGTTCGTCGCGCTGCGCTTCAAGGCGAGCGGCCACGAGCAGTATTTCTACTGGTACGTGACGGCCTGCGCGGCGATTTCGCTGATCGTGTATCTGCGCATGCCGGAAACGCGCGGGCGCTCCGCAAGCTCCGTGCAGTGAGCGTCAACCGGCGCGGCGCCTCACGAAGCGCTGCTCCGTGACCTTCGTGCCCCACTGGTCGCCTTCGGACTCTTCCGCGAGTTGGAAGCCGAACGACTCGTACAGATGCCGCGCGGCGTCGAGGCCCTTGAACGTCCACAGGTAAGTCTCGGCGTAGTGCGCATCGACGAACTGCATCGCGTTCGTCATCAACTGCCTGCCGACGCCGGTGCCGCGCAGTGAGTCGTCCACGATGAACCAGCGCAGGTGGGCGACACCTGCGTTGCCGCTCCCGTGCCCGTCGATGGCCAGCGAGGCCAGTACGCGATCGCGCTCCACCGCGAGCCAGAGCGCCTTGCCGACGGCCGGCAAGGCACCGGCGAATTCGGCGAGTTCCGTCGCCACCTTCTGCTCGAAATACGCGCCGAAGCCCCAGTTCGCCGCGTAGAACCGCGCGTGCAGGCTCGCAATGTCGCCAATGCAGCCCGGCCGGTAGCCTTCCACGATCTGCACGCCCGCCGCCGACGCGGTTACGCTGGTCTCGTTGGGATTGTCGTGCGCGAGCGCGTCGGCGTAGAGCGCGAGCGCACGAACGAGCGTCTGCTGGTCGGCAGGAACGAGCCTGCGCAGCGCATTGGAAACCTGGTCCGTGGCGAAGCGGTCGATCTTCGCGCGCAGCTTCTGGCCCGCCGCGCTCAGGGTCAGCTCGGAAGAGCGCGCGTCGTCGTCGGCGGTCTTGCGCTTGACGAGACCGGCCGCTTCGAGCCGCGCGACCTGCCGGCTCGTGTTCGACTTGTCGAGCCGCAGGATGTCGCCCAGCGCCCGTGCATTGATGCCCGGCTGTGCGCCGATCTCGATGATGGCGTGCACGGCGGATGGGGCGAGATCGCTGTCGGCGAGCGTCGTGCGCATAAAGCCCAGCTCGCGCACGAGCCGCCGCGAGAACTCGCGCAGCTCGAGGATGGTCGTCTCTCGGGGCTGCGCGGGCACGTCGACAAAATCCATGATGGTCTCCGTTATGGTCTTCATGTGAATGGTTGCGAGTCGCAACCATTCGAACTCAATATAGGCGCGCCCGACGGAGAACGCAAGTTCGCAACGCTGTCGGGGAAATTGCCGTTCGACCCTTCACGCGTTCAGGCGCAAGAGGCACGCCAATTGCGAGAAGGCAGAGCCTCCACGAACGCCGCGCGGCCATGCTTCAGGATCGCCTCAACCCGCTCAGAAACGCGCCAAAAGAGAAGCCGCGCAAGCAGGCCGACGATGCCGGCCAGCGCGCGCTGGTGCTCGGCGCGCTCGGCGTGGTGTTCGGCGACATCGGCACAAGCCCGATCTACGCGCTGCGTGAAGCCGTCCAGACGGCGCATTCCACGGCGCAGCCCGTGGTGATGGGCGCGCTCTCCATGATCCTGTGGGCGGTGCTGATCGTCGTGGTGCTCAAGTACGCCTGCTTTGTCATGCGCGCCGACAACGAAGGCGAGGGCGGCATCGTCGCGCTCACCGCGCTCGTGCGCGCCGGCTTCGCGAAGGCGGGGCGCCCCGCGCCGCGTCTGCTCGTGCTCGCCGGGCTCGTTGGCGCAGCGATGTTCTATGGCGACTCGATGATCACGCCCGCCATTTCCGTGCTCTCCGCGGTGGAAGGGCTCAAGGAAATCAATCCTGCATTCGACAGCGCCGTGCTGCCGGTTTCATTGGCGATTCTCGTGGCGCTCTTCCTGTTCCAGTCGCGCGGCACCGCCGTGGTCGGGCGCACGTTCGGGCCCGTCATGGCGCTCTGGTTTTTGAGCCTCGGCGCGGTGGGCGTGTATCACATCGTGCGCAATCCGGCGATACTCGCCGCGGCGTCGCCGGTCTGGGCCGTGCGGCTCGCGCTCACGCATCCGGGGCTCGCGTTTGGCGTGCTCGCCGCGGTAATCCTTGCGTTGACGGGCGCCGAGGCGCTCTACGCCGACATCGGCCACTTCGGCACGCGCTCCATTCGCATCGCGTTCTTTTGCATCGTGCTGCCCGCGATCGTCGCGGGCTATTTCGGCCAGGCCGCGACCGTGCTGTTCGAGCCGGGCGGCGCCAGCCAGCCGTTCTTTCGCTCGGTGCCGCATTGGGCACTGATTCCGGCAGTGGGTATCGCCATGCTCGCCACCATCATCGCTTCACAAGCTGTGATCTCGGGCGCGTTTTCGATGACGAGCCAGGCCATCGAGTTGGGCTTCCTGCCGCGCATGCGCACGATCGAAACCTCGAGCACGCGGCGCGGCCAGATCTATGTTCCGGCAGTCAACGCGGGATTGCTCGTGGCCGTGGTGTTTCTCGTGCTGTTCTTTCGCACCTCCGAGCGGCTCACGTCCGCGTATGGCCTCGCTGTGGCGATGACGATGGTGACCACGTCGATGCAGATGCTGTCCGTGTGCCGCGAAGTTTGGGGCTGGCCGCGCGTCGCCACGTGGCTCGCGTGCGTGCCGCTGCTGATCGTGGACGGTTTGCTGCTCTCCGCGAATCTGCCAAAGATTCCCACGGGCGGCTGGTTTCCGGTTTCCGTTGGTGCGTTGCTGTTCATCACGATGAGTACCTGGAACCGCGGCCGCGAACTGGAGGCGCGCCATGCGGCGCGCGGCGAGTCGGTGGACGACTTTTTACGTGGTATCTGCGCTGCCGAGCCGAAGCTGCCGCGCGTGCCGGGCACAGCCGTGTATCCGGGCAACGCACCCGGCATGACGCCGGCCGCGCTCGTGAGCAACGTGCGGCACAATCACGTCCTGCATCGTACGGTGATCGTATTCGCCAATGTTTCGGAGTCCGCACCACAGGCGGACGATGAAACGCGCATCGAGTCGCGCGACCTCGGCGCGGGCTGCTGGGAGATCGTCGCGCATCATGGCTTTGTCGAGCGGCCCAACCTGCCGGACCTTTTGGCCGCGCTGCAGGGCAAATTGGGCGAATGGCGTTTCGACCCGCAACAGACCACGTTCTATTTGCCGCGCGACGAGGTGCTGCGTCAGCACGCGAGGCAGGACGTGAGCCTCTGGCGTGCGCGGCTCTTCGCGTTCATGTCGTATCACTGCACGTCGAGCGCCGAGTATTACGGTCTGGCTCCCGCACATGTCGTCGAGCTGGGCGTACAGGTGGCGCTATGAGCATGACGTGGGCCTGTGCTGTCATGCCGTGCCGGCCGGCGCCGACAGCGTCGAGATGATCTCCGCGTTGAAGGCGGGTAGATCGTCGGGCTTGCGGCTCGTGATGAAGTTGCCGTCGTGGACCATGGTCTCGTCGACCCACTTGCCGCCCGCATTGCGGATATCGTCTTGCAGCGAGGGCCAGCTCGTCATGGTGTGCCCCTTGACGATACCGGCCGAGACCGGTAGCCAACCGCCATGGCAGATCACGGCAATAGTCTTGTGCGCGTCGTTGGCCGCGCGCACGAACGCCTGGGCTTCCGGAATCAGCCGGATGGCGTCCGAGTTCACCACTCCGCCAGGCAACACGACGGCGTCGTAGTCATCGGCCTTCGCGCTGCCGAAAGTGCGGTCCACCTTGATCTTGCTGCCCTTGTCGACGTGACGAAAGCCCTGAATTTCACCGCTTTTCTGCGAGATCACGTCCACCTGCGCCCCCGCTTCCTTCAATGCGCGGCGCGGCTCAGTAAGTTCGACTTCCTCGAATCCGTCCATGGCAAGGATTGCGACCTTGCAGTTATCGAGCATGTTGGCCATTGCGATTTCCTCCTCGTTTGAGACCCGTCTGAGACAGTTGAAAGACCGATTGCAACCGTTCTCAACCGCAGCAAGGCGGATGCCGCGCGGCGCGTGCAACACAAATCAGCGGAAACGGCACGTAGCCGGGTTTCACTCGCCCGTGGCATGGCGATTGCGGAACAAAGGGCAAGCGTGGCGCGCCACCGGTTCGCCACGCAGCAGTTCCATCCACAACACTCAAGGAGAGCGAAATGAATGGATCGATCAAACAATTGCTGGCTGGTGTCGTCATCGCAACATGTTCGGCAGCGGCGCTTGCGCAGAGCGCTGGCGGTGGGGCCGGCGGAGCCGGCGGCGGTAGCAATGGCGTGGGCGCAGGCGGCGGCACGACTGGCGCGGCGGGCATCAATACGGCGCGTCCGCCGGGAAGCACCGCAGGCACCCGTTATCAAAACAGCGGCTACGGCGCGCCCGGCACCACAGCGACGGGGGGCGGCCAGGGAACGGGGACTGGCGCGGCGCCTGCGCCTGCACCGGGAACCCGCCAGACCATGCCGTATAACAACGACAATGGTTACGGCAATGGTGGGATGAGCACGCAACCTAACGGCGGCTCGCAGGGGAGCCAGTAAAGATGGGAAACGTAGTTAAACTAACGATTGAAGAATAATCGGGGACGTAGTGTGAAAAGGGCGGGCGACGCAATCTGCGTTCGCCCGCCCTTTTTTAAGGCCGAAAGCTTTTCAATCGACCGTTCAGTCGATCGTCTTGTTGCCGGTTTCCTCGAACATCGAAACGGCGATGAGCGAAATGAGCACGCAGCCGATCATGTACCACGCGGGCGCCATCTTGTTGCCGGTCACATGGATGAGCCAACCGGCCACGAGCTGAGCCGTGCCGCCGAACACCGACACCGCGATCGCGTACGCGCTCGACATATAGCCTGCGCGCAGGTGTTTCGGAAAGTTTTCCGGCATCAGCGCGTAAGCGGGGGCGGAGCCCATCGTATAGCAGAGCATGAGCACGATGAGCGCGGCGAGCACGACCGGCAGCGACGGAAAGTGCGTCATGAGCCAGAACGCCGGATAGAGCAAGAGGATCAGCGCGACGCGTCCGATTACCGTGAGCGGCTTGCGGCGTCCCATGCGGTCCGACCACGCGCCGTAGATCGGGCACATCACGAGCGAGATCGTGCTGGACGCCACGCCCGCGAGGATCGACATCTTGGGTGGCAGTCCCAGGTACTCGATGCAGTAGGTCGGCATGTAGTACATCATCACGTACGTCGAAACCGACATGCCCATGATCGCGAAGATCGTGAGAAACCAGTTGCGCACGTACAGGCCGCGCTTCGGGTCGTTGCGGTCCGCGACCACGCGCTGGGCCGGCGGCTCTTCGCGAATGTGCCGGCGCAGATAGATGCCGACCGGCGCGATGAGCGTGCCGAGCAAAAACGGAATGCGCCAGCCCCAGCTATGCATCGTTTCCGCGGAGAGCAGAAAGCCGAGGCTCGCCGCGAGACCCGAGCCGAGCAGCGCCGCCGCGCCCTGGCTCGCGAGCTGCCAGCTCGCGCGAAAACCGCGGCTTGCCTGTCCGCCCATTTCGAGGAGGGTGGCGGTTGCCGCGCCGAACTCGCCGCCTTGCGCGAAGCCCTGCACAAGGCGGGCGACCACGATCAGGAGCGGCGCGGCCAGACCGATTTGCGCATAGGTGGGTGCAAGACCGATGGACGCGGAACCCACCGCCATCAGCAGGATGGTGAGTGTGAGCGCCGGCTTGCGGCCCGCGCGGTCCGCGTAGCGGCCGAGCACGATACCGCCGAGCGGGCGCATCACGAAGCCCACGGCGAACACCGCGAACGCGAGCAAGAGCGACGTGACCTGGCTGTCGGCCGGAAAGAACTGATGGCCGATCGTGAGCGCGAAATAGCTATAGACCGTGAAGTCGAAGAATTCGAGCAGATTGCCGATCACCGCCGCGAGAACGATCTTGCGCTGGTAGCCAGGCGAAAGCGTCGCTTCTTCGGCCGCTTCCAGAAGCGGTTCGGTGGCGGCGTTCATGCACGCTCCTTGCTGAGGAAGCGTTCAACGAGGCGCGTCCAGAACGCCGCGCCAATGGTCAGGTTCTCGTCGTTGAAGTCGTAGCGCGCGTTGTGCAGCATCGGACGGCCTTCGCCATTGCCAAGGCGTACGAAACAACCGGGGCGCTGCTGCAGGTAGTACGCAAAGTCCTCGCTGCCGGCGATCGGCGGGAATGGCGCGATGATGTGCTCCGGCCCGACCAGTTCCTCGGCGACCTGACGTGCGAATTCGGTTTCGGCTTCGCTGTTGATCAGCACCGGATAGCCGCGGATGAATTCGATGTCCACCGTTGCGCCGTAGCTTTGCGCCTGCGCTTGCACGAGCGCGCGGATGCGCGCCTCGAGCGTTGCGCGCACCTCGGGGGAGAACGAGCGCACGCTCATTTCGAGCACGGCGTCTTCGGGAATCACGTTCGGCGCGTGGCCCGAACGGAACGCGCCGACTGTCACGACCGCGGCTTCGTTGGGATCGACGTTGCGCGACACCACCGACTGCAGGGCCATCACGATGCTGCTGCCCACGAGCACCGGGTCGACGGCCAGATGCGGGCGCGCCGCGTGGCCGCCCTTGCCGTGAACGCGCAGCTTGACGGTGTCGCACGCGGCCATGAGCGGGCCGGCGCGAAAGCCGAAGGTGCCGGTGGGCACGCCCGGATGGTTGTGCAGTCCGAAGATGGCTTCGCAGGGGAAGCGCTCGAACAGGCCGTCGGCGATCATGCGCTCGGCGCCGCTGTCCGAACCGGCTTCCTCGGCGGGCTGGAAAATCAGGTGGACGGTGCCGTCGAAATTGCGCGTTTTCGCGAGCTGGCGCGCGGCGCCGAGCAGCACGGTGGTGTGGCCGTCGTGGCCGCACGCGTGCATCTTGCCCGCGTGGATGCTTGCGTAGTCGAGGCCGGTCAGCTCCTGGATCGGCAGGGCGTCCATGTCGGCGCGCACGCCTACGGTGCGCGTGCTCGTGCCCGCCTTGAGCGCCGCCACGACGCCGTGCCCGCCAACGTGCCGCGTGACTTCGTAGCCCCAGGACTCGAGCTTGTCCGCGACGTAGCGCGACGTGTCGGCTTCCTCGTACGACAACTCGGGGTGCTTGTGGAGGTGATGACGGATTTCGTCGAGTTCCGATCGGGCTTCGGCCAGGTCGGCGACTTCGCAGTAGTGGTGCTCGCTCACGGGGACTCCTTTTATTGGAATAGGTTTTGGGCAAAAGCCAAAGGCCGAGTATTGCATCGACGAAAAACTCGACCCATGACGGAAAAGCACCGAGAATGTTGACTTGAAGTCAACGATCGACTGTCGCGGCGCAGCACGACAACGCGCGCGAAAGGAGCAATGCAGTGCGGGCAAAGGCAGATTGGGAAGATGCGGCGCGAGGCGCGATCGACGATATCGGCGAGCGGCCGCTGCGCTATCTGGCCGAAATCGCGGCGGCTGGCGGCGTGCGTATGGCCGCCGAGGCGCTGGGCATCAACGCCTCGGTCATCAGCCGGCAGGTGGCGGCGCTGGAGCGGCGGTTGCGTTTTCCGCTGATCGAGCGGCGCGGACGCAGCGTGGCCGTGACCGAGATCGGTCAGGTGCTGGTGGACCACTATCGCGACGGGCAGCGCCGTCAGCGCGATCTGGCCGCGCGCCTCGAGGAGTACCGGCACCTGAGGCGCGGTCGCGTGGCGCTGGGCGTGGGCGAGGGCTTCATCGGCAATCTGATCGCGCGGGCGCTGCAGCGTTTTTCGATGACGTACCCGGACATTCTCGTGGAGATCCGCTCGGGACCGACGCCGGTCGTGCTGTCGCTCGTGCGCGACGACGTCGTCGATATCGGGCTGTGTACGCGCACCTCCGACGACCCTGCCATGCGCATTCATCCCTTCGCGTCGCGGCCGCTCTGCGCGCTCGTCGCCCCTTCGCACCGCTTTGCGAAGATGCAGAAGGTGGCGCCCGCCGAACTCGCCAGCGAGCGTCTGATCTTCATGACCGAGTCGTTCGGTGTGCAGCACTTCGTGCAGTCGCTGTTCGAGGACGCGCGTCTGAACGTGATGCCGGCGTATCGCGTGGATCTGTTCAACACGGCGCAGACGCTCGCGGCCGCTGGTCTTGGCGTGGCGTTCATGTCGTCGATTACGGCGCGCCGTGGCATCGATCTGGGCGAACTGGTGGCCGTGCCGATCGATCATCCGATCGCGGCGGGCTTTTCGAGCCAGATGGTCACGCGCGTGGGCCGCAGGCTCTCGCCAGCCGCCGATCATTTGAGGAAGCAGCTCGCGCAGAGTTTTTTGGAGTCGGCGGCGAAGTAGTCGGGAGACGTGGCGCGCGCGACGATTTAGTTGTCGGCGTCCTGTACCGACGGCGTATCCCCAATCCTCAACACCGCATCGCGCTTGGCGAGCAAATGCTGCCGCAGTATCGCCGCGAGCCGCTTGCCGTCGCGCGCGTCGAGCGCCTCCAGCATTTCGCCATGCTCGTGGATCGCGCGATCCCACTTGGGGGTTTCGAAGTTCGAGCGAAACCGCAGCGCCTGCAAACGGCGATTCACCGCGATATACGTTTGCCGCAGCGCCGAATTGCGCGCCGCCTCGTTGATCTTGTCGTGAATCGCCTGATTGCGGCTGTAGTAGCCGGCCAGATCGTTCTGCGCGCGGCAGGCGAGCATGGCGTAGTGCAACGCCTTGATCTCGGCGATTTCGGCCGCGGTGATCCGCTCGCACGCCAGTTCGCCCGAAAACGCTTCGAGGCCGCTCATGAGTTCGAAGGTCTCGCGCAGTTCCGCCTCCGACATCTTCGAGACCGATGCGCCGCGATTCGGCGAAATCTCGATCAGCCCTTCGGACGCGAGCACCTTCAGCGCCTCGCGCAGCGGCGTGCGCGAAATGCCCAGCGTTTCGCACAGCTCGCGTTCGTTGAGCTTGCGCCCGGCCTCGAGCACGCCTTCCACGATGAACCGCCGCAGATGGTCGACGACGGTGTCATGGAGTTGCTGGCGCGGAATAGGCGGCAGTTCCGGGCTGATCGCAGTGGGGTTCAGGTTCGGGTTTTGCATGCAAAAGGCATTTCCATCGATTTCCAGCGAATTCTAGCCCAAGGACAGGACCCCAAAGAAGCCAGCTGAGATTGGGGTAAACCACATCAGAATTGTCTGTCTGCACATGAGCTGGCTGGATTATAGTTTTTTGAATGCAAAATTCAAAACAGGAGCGATTGCATGCTGAAGCTCGATTTCCATCCCGCTGGTCGCCACTTCCTGCAGATTCCCGGCCCGAGCCCGGTGCCCGATCGCATCCTGCGCGCGATGAGCTATCCGACCATCGACCATCGCGGCCCCGAATTTGGCGTGCTCGGGCTCAAGGTGCTGGACGGCATCAAGAAGATCTTCAAGACGCAGCAGCCGGTGGTGATCTACCCGGCCTCCGGCACCGGCGCGTGGGAAGCCGCGCTCACCAACACGCTGAGCCCCGGCGACACGGTGTTGATGTTTGAGACGGGCCATTTCGCGACGCTATGGAAGCAGATGGCCGAGCGCCTTGGCCTGAAGCCCGAATTTCTCGGCCTGCCTGGCATCGAAGGCTGGCGGCGCGGTGTGCAGGCCGACATGATCGAAAAGCGTCTGCGCGAGGACGCGCAGCACGCCATCAAGGCGGTGTGCGTGGTGCATAACGAGACGTCGACCGGCGTGACCTCGGACATCGCCGCGGTGCGCCGCGCGATCGACGCCGCGGGCCACCCGGCGCTGCTGCTCGTCGACACGATTTCCGGTCTCGCCAGCGCCGACTATCGCCACGACGAATGGGGCGTGGACGTGACGGTCTCCGGCTCGCAGAAGGGTCTCATGCTGCCGCCGGGCATCAGCTTCAACGCGGTTTCGGCGAAGGCGCTGGCCGCGAGCGAGCACGCGAAGCTGCCGCGCAGCTTCTGGGGCTGGGCTGAGATCATCGAGATGAACAAGAGCGGGTACTGGCCATACACGCCCAATACGAACCTGCTCTACGGCCTTTCCGAAGCGCTCGACATGCTGCAGGACGAAGGGCTCGACAACGTGTTCGCGCGGCATCAGCGGCTGGGCGAGGCCTGCCGGCGCGCCGTGCGCGCGTGGGGCCTCGAGATCCAGTGCGCCGACCCTGCCGTCTACAGTCCCGTGCTCACGGGCGTGATGATGCCCGAAGGCGTGGATGCAGACGCCGTGCGCAAGATCATCTACGAGCGCTTCGATCTTTCGCTCGGCACGGGCCTCGGCAAGGTCAAGGGGCGCATGTTCCGCATCGGGCATCTGGGCGACTGCAATGACCTCACGCTGCTGGCGGCTTTGGCCGGTTGCGAGATGGGCCTGCGCATCGCGGGCGTGCCCTTGAAGGACAGCGGCTTGCCGGCCGCGATGGAATATCTCGCGGCGCAGCCCAACGTGGTGTCGCTGAGAGCCGCCTGAAACGAGCACGTTTTCACATGCCGCGCACGGGGTGCGGCATGACAGGCCGATTCCAGGCGATGGCAGGTCGTTCCCATGCCGGACGCCACTTCGAGAAGGGCGATGCGGCCGATAGAACCAGCAACGGAGACAGACGATGAAACGGTATCGATTGACGAGCGCGAGCAGCATCGTGCTGATCATGCTCTGCGTCATGTACTTCATCACCTACCTCGACCGTGTGAACGTGAGCACGGCAGCGGCGGGCTTCGGCAAGGAGTTCCAGCTATCGCATACCGAGGTGGGGCTGGTCTTCTCGGCGTTCGCGTATCCGTATTTGCTGTTTCAGATCATTGGCGGCTGGGTGAGCGACCGCTTCGGCGCGCGCCGCACGCTGCTTTTCTGCGGCGCGTTGTGGGGGGTGGCGACGATTCTCACGGGCATGGCAGGCGGCCTCGCCACGCTGCTCGCCGCGCGCCTCCTGCTCGGCTTCGGTGAGGGCGCAACGTTTCCCGCCTCGACCTCGGCCATGTCGCGCTGGGTCGCGAAAGAGCGGCGCGGTTTCGCGCAGGGCATCACGCACTCCGCGTCGCGCATCGGCAATGCGGTGGCGCCCGCAGTGGTCGTGCTGGTGATGGCGCGCTACGGCTGGCGCGAATCGTTTTATGTTTGCGGCGCGCTCAGCCTGCTGTGGGTGGTGGTGTGGGCGTTCACGTTCACTGAACACCCGAAGGATCACCCGCGCATTACCGAGGCCGAGCTCGCGATCCTGCCGCCGCCCAAGCCGCGCGTGACCGGTCTGCCGTGGATGGCGCTCTTCAAGCGCATGATTCCGGTGACGATCGTCTACTTCTGCTACGGCTGGACGCTGTGGCTTTTCCTTAGCTGGATTCCGCAATACTTCCTGCACAACTATCACCTGCAACTTGGCAAGTCGGCGATCTTCGCCTCGGTGGTGTTTCTCGCGGGCGTGGTGGGCGACACGCTCGGCGGCCTCGTGACCGACTGGCTCTTTCAGCGCACGGGCAATCTCAAGCGCGCGCGCAGCTGGATGGTTTCGGTGTGCATGCTCATCACGCTGATCGTCCTCGTGCCACTAATGTTCGTGCACGACCCCGTCATTTCCATGGCGTGCCTCGCGGCAGGCTTCTTCTTCGCTGAAATGACGATCGGGCCGATGTGGGCGATTCCCATGGATATTGCGCCGGAGTTCTCGGGCACGGCGAGCGGCATGATGAACACGGGCTCGGCACTGGCCGCGATCATCTCGCCCGTGGTGGGCGGTTTTCTGATCGACCGCTTCGGTAACTGGGACCTGCCGTTCGTGGGCAGCATGATACTGATGGGGTGCGGCGTGATTCTCGCGTTCCGCATGCAGCCGGACAGCCGCTTCGAGCTGGGCGAGAAGGCTGACGAACCCGCAGGTTCTCATCAAGGAGTGTGAACGGCGATGGAAGGCGCACGCACCTCGGGCATGCTGGTCAAGCCGGTTCATCTCGTTCCTTCGAGTGCGGGCCACGGCTCGCCGCTCGCGCGGCGCCTGCGTGAAGCCCTGCGCGGCGACGTATTCTTCGACGCCGCGAGCCGCGGCCGTTACGCAACCGACGCCTCGATCTATCAGATCATGCCCATCGGCGTGGTCGTACCGCGCGATCAGGACGACTTGCGCGCCGCACTGGAAGTGGCGCGCCTCGCGCATGCTCCCGTGCTGGCGCGCGGCGCAGGTACGAGCCAGTGCGGGCAGACGGTGGGCGAAGCGCTCGTGATCGACACGTCGAAGTGGCTCAACAACATCGTCGAGTTCGACGCCGATGCGCGCACGGTAACGGTCGAACCGGGCGTCGTGCTCGATCATCTGAACGCGTGGCTCAAGCCGCATGGGTTGTGGTTTCCCGTCGACGTTTCGACGGCTGCGCAGTGCACGATCGGCGGCATGGCGGGCAACAACTCGTGCGGCTCGCGTTCGATCGAATACGGCAACATGGTGCACAACGTGCTCGGCATCGACGCGATTCTCGCGGACGGCAGCGAGGCGCGCTTCCAGTCGCTGAACCTCCCGCACGAAGGCGCGCGACTGGCGGCGCTGCTCGAAGGCGTACAGCGCATCGCCACGCGCGAGCGCGGCGAGATTGCCGAACGCATGCCGAAGGTGCTGCGCCGCGTGGCCGGCTACAACATCGACCTGTTCGACTGCCAGAACCCGCTCGCTTATACCGACGACGGCGTGGCGAATCTCGCGCATCTGCTCGTGGGCTCCGAAGGCACGCTCGCGTTCAGCCGGCAGATTACGCTGAAGCTCGCGCCGCTGCCCGCGCACAAAACGCTGGGCGTGGTGAGTTTTCCTACGTTCCGGCAAGCGATGGACTCGGCGCAGCACATCGTCAAGCTCAAGCCGACCGCGGTCGAGCTGGTCGATCGCACGATGATCGAACTCGCGCTCGGCAATCCGGGCTTCAAGCCGGTGATCGAAAAGGCGCTGGTGGGCAGGCCCGATGCGATATTGCTGGTCGAGTTCGCGGGCGACGAGCGCGACGCCCAGGTGCGCCGTTTGGAAGCGCTGGTCGAGTTGATGGGCGATCACGGCCTGCCGGACTCGGTCGTGAAGATGACCGATGCGATCGAGCAAAAGGCGCTATGGGAAGTGCGCAAGGCGGGCCTGAACATCATGATGAGCATGAAGGGCGACGGCAAGCCCGTCTCGTTCATCGAGGACTGCGCCGTGCCGCTCGAACATCTCGCGGAGTACACGAGCCGCCTGACCGAGATCTTCCATCAGCATGGCACCGAAGGCACGTGGTACGCGCACGCGAGCGTCGGCACGCTGCACGTGCGGCCGATACTCGACATGCGCCGCGACGGCGCGGCAAAAATGCGCGCGATAGGGGAGCAGGCTGCGGAACTGGTGCGCGAGTACAAGGGCGCGTTCTCGGGCGAGCACGGCGATGGTCTGTGCCGCGGCGAATGGATTGCCTGGCAGTACGGACCGAAAATCAACGCCGCGTTCTCGGAAATCAAGCAGCTGTTCGATCCCGAGAACCGCTTCAATCCCGACAAGATCGTGCGGCCGCCGAAGATGGACGACGCGAAGCTGTTCCGCTTCGCGCCCGGATATCGCGAGCGCCAGATGCGGCCGATGCTCGACTGGTCGGCGTGGGACGTGAGCCGCGATCCGCTGACCGGTGTGGAAACGCCGCCCGGCAGCGGCGACGACCTGACGGGCGGCCTCGCGAAAGCCGTGGAGATGTGCAACAACAACGGCCACTGCCGCAAGTTCGACGCGGGCACGATGTGCCCGAGCTACCGCGTGACGAAAGACGAGAAGCACGTGACGCGTGGCCGCGCGAACACGCTTCGGCTCGCGATTTCTGGCCAGTTGGGCGAGGACGGACTCGCGAGCGACGATGTCAAGGATACGCTCGACCTGTGCGTGTCGTGCAAGGGCTGCAAGCGCGACTGTCCCACCGGCGTGGACATGGCGAAGCTGAAGATCGAGGCGCGCGCGGCGTGGAACACGAAGCACGGCCTGAAGCTGCGCGAGAAAATGATTGCGTTTCTGCCGCGCTATGCACGTCGCGCGGCGCAAGCCGGTAGCTTTGCTGCGGCTGGCGAGCGCATCCCCGTGGTATCCGCATGGGCGAAGCGCGTGCTCGGCTTCGCGCCGCAACGCTCGCTGCCGCAGTTCCGACCTTCGTTCCTTGCGGAGGTTGCGGCCGCAAAGCAGGAGGCAGCAGCGGCAACGAAAGAAGTGGTGCTGTTCGTCGATACCTTCAACGACAACTTCGAGCCCGAAAACGCCCGCGCCGCGAAGCGGGTGCTCGAAGCGGCCGGCTATTTCGTGCACTTCAACGTGCGCGGCGAAGAACGCCCGCTCTGCTGCGGCCGCACGTTCCTCGCCGCGGGACTGGTGGAGGAGGCGAAGCGCGAGGCGCGGCGCCTGCTCGATACGCTCATGCCGTTCGTGGCGCGCGGCGTTTCCATCGTCGGGCTGGAGCCTTCGTGCCTGCTCTCGATGCGCGACGAATTCCTGCAATACGGCTACGGCGACGAAGCGCGTGAGCTATCGGCCGCGGCGTTCCTGTTCGAGGAATTCCTCGTGCGCGAGAAAGGCGCGGGCCGGTTCGATCTGAAGTTGCACCAACTCGACGCGCCGCGCGCGTGGGTGCACGGCCACTGCCACCAGAAAGCGTTCGACGCCTTCCGGCCCGTGCTCACGGTGCTGGGCTGGATTCCTGGCCTGGATGTGAAGCCGATCGAATCGTCATGCTGCGGGATGGCGGGCAGCTTCGGCTACGAAGCGGAGCACTACGAAGCATCGATGGCGATGGCAGAGTTTGCGTTGCTGCCCGCCGTGCGTAAAGCGGATCGCGCTGATCTCGTCGTGGCGGATGGCACGAGCTGCCGCCACCAGATCCACGATGGCGCAAACGCCACGGCGCTGCACGTGGCGAGGGTGCTGGAAATGGCGTTGGGCTAACTCGCGAGCGTGCTCGTGCCCTGTCGCGTGCAAACGGCATCCACGGCGTGCAGCATCTTGCCGAAGAACGCATCGGCGAATTGTGAATCGATCCAGCGCACGATCAGCGCGATCTTGCGCTCGGGCTCGATCCACATGAACGAACTGCCCGCGCCAACGCCAAACCAGCTCGACTCGGGCACGCTCGGAAACATGCGCCGCCCCGTGTTGAGCCAGACCAGCGAGCCGTAGAACGGCGCGAGCGCGCAGGGCGTGCGCATGCGCGCGATCCATTCGCTCGAGAGCACGCGGCGGCCCGAGGCGACACCATCGTCGAGCAGCATTTGCGCGACCTTCAACTGGTCGTTTGCGCTCACCGACATGCCGCCGCCCCAATGCGAGCCGCCTGGCACCGACTGCACGCGTCTGCCGCCCTGGTCGATCCACGCGTCGTCGTAACCGACCCATTGCCAGTTCTCGGTCGCGCCTACGGGCCTCATGATCGTCTCGCGAAAGACTTCGGGTAACGAACGACCAAACAGACGCAGGAGCGCGAGAGAAAGCTGGTTGATGCGCACGTCGTTGTATTCCCAATACGTGCCGGGCGCGCGCAACGGGCGCAAGTCGCCTTTCTTACCGTCGGGCGGCTCGCCGAACGTGACGGCGCGATAGTGATCGGCCTGATCGGAAAGGCCGAAGCACGTGCCTTGCCATTCGCTCGTCTGTTGCAGCAGATGCGTCCACGTGACCTGCGCATTGTGGGCATCGTCGAAGCCGATGCCGGGCACCCGCACGTGGACGGGCTCGTCGGGATCGGGCAGCAGGCCGCGGTCGTGTGCCACGCCCGCGAGCAGCGCGAGATACGTCTTCGCGATGCTGAAGGTCAGATCGGGCCGATCGGGCGCGCCCCATTGCGCGAGCGGGCGCCCATTCACGGCGACGGCGCCGGACACTGGGCCGCGATCGTGAATGGGGCCCAGCAAGCGGTTCCACGGTGGCGGGTCGTTCACGTGCACGCCGAAGTTGCCATCGGCGTTACGGTCCCATGCCGATTCGTGATCGACGGAAAACTGAATGGCGTCCTGAACTTCCTGCGGCAAATCGTGTTGCATACGTGCGTGTTTCCTGTTGGTGTTCTTGTACGGTGCCGCTTCAACGGGCGTCGAGGCGCATGCTGGCCCAGATCAGCGTTGCGAGGCTCAACACGGCCGCGAACATCAGCCAGAGCCCCGGCGCGAGATTGTTGCCCGTCGCCGCAATGAGCGCGGCCACGGCCAGCGGCGTGAAGCCGCCGAACACGGTCGTGCCGACGTTGTAGGCGAGCGCCATGCCCGTGGTGCGCGTGCGCGTGGGGAAGAAGCTTGCCATGAGCGCCGGGATCGAGGCGAAATAGGTGACCTTCAGCACCGCGATCCAGACCACGGCGGCCAGCAGCGAGGGCAGCGAAGGATGGGAGTTGACGAACATGAACGCGGGATAGACGGTGAGCAGGAACAGCACGCCCGCCACGAACATGATGCGCGTGCGGCCCACCTTGTCCGACCAGTGGCCCACGATCGGCGTGAGCACGATGGCGATCAGGCCGGCCACGAGCGTGGCGATGAAGCCCGACGAAGGCGCGAGGCCGAGCTGCCGCGCGGCATAGGTCGGCATGTAGAGCAGCACGTATTGGGCCGACGTGGTCAGAATCAGCACGCCGATCGATGCGACCACGCGCGCCTTCTGCGTGGCGAACAATTCGCGCACGGGCGACTCGGCTTTTTCGATGCGCTCGAATTCGGGCGTTTCGTCCATGCGTCGGCGGATATAAAGGCCCACGGGACCAATCAGCACACCGAACAGGAATGGAATGCGCCAGCCCCAGCCTTCGAGCTGCGGCTGCGTGAGCATGCCTGTGAGCACCGCGCCGAACAAAGAGACGAGCAGTGTGCTCGCGCCCTGGCTCGAAAACTGCCAGCTCGACATGAAACCGCTGCGCTGCGGTGCGTGCTCGATCAGGAAGGCGGTTGAACTGCCGAACTCGCCGCCCGCCGAAAAGCCTTGCAGAAGACGCGAGGCAAAAATGCCGATGGGCGCGAGTATGCCGATCGTCGCGTAGGTGGGCATCAGCGCGACCATGCCGGTGCCGATCGTCATCATCGTAATGGAGAGCGTGAGCGACGCCTTGCGGCCCTTGCGGTCGCTGTACGAGCCGAGCACGAGCGCGCCGACCGGCCGCGCGAGGTACGAAAGCGCGAACGTGCCGAGCGTGAGCAGCAGCGACATCGTTGCGTTGTGAAGGGGGAAGAAGAGCTTGGAGAGCGTCGAGGCGAAGTAGCCGTACGCCAGCAGATCGTAGAACTCGAGCGCGTTGCCTATCGACGTCGCGACGATGAGCCGCGAGACGTTCTTGCCTGACGTACCTTGAGCGGGCTCTGACCAGGGCTCGCTGCCGTGCGCGGGTAGGGATTCGATGCTCATCGGGACGTCCTCATGCAAGCGTGGTTGGATGCGGTGCGGGGTTGGACGCGCCGGCCTCTCTTGCACCGAGGTCCCAGAAGAGGCCAGCCATGATGCGCAGCCCGTCGCGCACGACTGGGCCGAGCAGGTGCTCGTTCGGCGCGTGCTGCGAGCAGCCTGGATACGAATGCGGCACCCAGAGCGTGGGCATGCCGAGCACCTCGGCGAATACGTCGTTGGGCAGCGTGCCGCCCAGGTTCGGCAGCAGCACGGGATCGGCTCCCGTGGTCTCGCGCAGCGAGCGCAGGGCCCATTGCACCCAGGCGTTGTCGGGATCGACACGCGTGGCCGGTGCGCCGCGCTCCACTTCGAGTTCGATCATGTCGAAGCCGTGCGCGTCGAGGTGCGCACGCACGATCCGTTCGAGGTCCTGCCAGTTCGTGCCCACGACGAAGCGGATCTGCATGTACGCGATGGCGTGCGGGGGAATCGCGTTCACGGGCTTCTCGGGGTTGCCCGTGCGGAACGCGAGCACTTCCAGATTGTTCCAGCCGAACACGCGCTCGGTTGGCGTGAGGCTCGGCTCGCCGTAGTCGCGGTCGACCTCGGGCTCGCCCGGATTGCCGCCCACGCGAATATCGGCGAGCGCGCGGCGCACGGATTCCGGAATCGGCGGCGGGCGCAGGTCTTCTACGAGGATCTTGCCGTGGGCGTCGACCATCGAGGCGATCGCGTTCGCGAGCACGACGCCCGGATTGCGCAGCAGGCCGCCCCAGTTGCCCGAATGATGGCCGCCTTCGCGTAGCGTGAGTTCGAGCTTGAAATTGACTAGGCCGCGCGAGCCGAGAAAGATCGTTGGGCGGTGCGCGCTAAGGCGCGGCCCGTCGGAGGCGATCAGCACGTCGGCTGCGAGTTCGTCGCGCAACCGGGTGCACAGTTCGTGCAGGCCCGGCGAGCCGACTTCCTCGCCCGTTTCGAAGAGCAGCTTGAGGTTGAAGCCGAGCTTGCCGCCGCGCGCGTCGAGTACGGCCTCGAGCGCCGCGAGGTTGATACTGTGCTGGCCTTTGTTGTCGGCGGTGCCGCGTCCGTACCAGCGCTCGCCGTCGACAGTCACGTCCCACGGCGTGAGGCCCGCACGCCATTGGGCGTCGTAGCCGCGCACCACGTCGCCGTGGCCGTAGCTGAGCACGGTGGGCAGCGCATCGTCTTCGTGGCGGTGGGCAATCAGGAACGGGCCCGCGCCTTTGGCGGGATTCTCGACGACCCGGCAGGTGAAGCCCCATTGTGTGAGCAACGGAGTGAGTTCCTCGTCCAGATAGCCGCGCAAACGCCCGCCGCTCTCTGGCTCCTGGCTCTCGGTTCGAAACGCCACGCGGCGGCGCAGATCGTTCAGGAAGCGGCCGGAATCGTAGTGACCGGCTGCGGTCTGAATGGCGGTGTCACGGGTCAACGCGCGTCTCCCTCTGGTTGAGACCGTCTGAAAGCTGTCGAACGATCCTGCAACCGCCGATATTTCTGCACAATTACAATATTTGTGATCTATCTTTGCCGAAACGGCAAAGCGGACGAGACCGCGCTCATCGACATGGACAACACCGCACTGCGCTATTTTCTGGAAGTGGCCCGCAGCGGCTCGCTGAGCAAGGCGTCCGAGCGGCTCTACGTCGCCGTGTCGGCGCTCAGCCGGCAGATTGCCCGGCTCGAAGAGGAACTCGGCACGCCGTTATTCGAACGGCGCCCACGCGGCATGGTGCTGAGCGAGGCGGGGCGCATGCTCGCCGAGCACGCGCGGCGCAGCCTGCTCGAAACGGAGCGTGTGATCGGCGAGATTCGCGGGCTGAGCGAGGGCGGCCGCGCGACCATTCGCGTTGCGAGTTCCGAAGGCCTCGCGCCGGATTTTCTGCCGCAGGTATTCGCACACTTTCTCCGGACATACCCGCAAACGCATTTTCAGCTGGACGTGTCGGCGCCTTCTGTTGCAACGCAGCGTGTGCGGGAGGGCACGGCCGATATCGCGCTGTGCTTCAGCGTCGCGCCCGAGAAGGAGATCGCCGTGCACTGTTCGCAGCGTGCGCCGATCTTCGCGCTCATGCGGCGCGATCATCCGCTGGCGGCGCGCGAGTCGCTGTCGTTGCGCGATCTGATCCCCTGGCCGGTCGCCATGAACAGCCAGGGCGTGACGATCCGCCAGTTGCTCGACATCGCGTGCAGTCTCGAAGGGTTGATCTTCGAGCCGGTGTTCGTTAGCAACTATCATGTGGCGTTGCAACGATTCGTACGCCTGACCGATGCCGTGACGTTCACCGGTTTTCTGACCGTGCGCGGCCGTCTCGAGGTGGAGGGGCTGGCCGCCGTGCCGCTCACGAACCCGGAGCTGCATCAGCGCACGCTGCAGATCCAGACGATGGCGGGCCGTACGCTGCCGCAAACCATGCAGGCCTTTCTCGACCTGCTCACGCGCGCGATCGACGACGAAGAGCTTGCGTGCGGCTGATTGCGCCTACGCGGTAAGCCGCGCGGCGAGCCGGCGCATGCCGGCGAAAACGGCATCGGCGACGTCTTCCGGGAAATCAGCGGGGATCTGCGCCGCGACGGCTTCGATCACGCGCGGCGTTTGCGCTGCCACCTGCGCGAGCATCGCTTCGACATCCGCCGCAGCGAATCCCACGCGCTGGCCTTGCGCGATCCAGTGCCGCGGATAGATTTCCTCGACGCGATAGTGCCGGTTGCGTCCGCGCACGGCCATCGCAAGGCTCACGCGTTGCGGCGCAATATGATTGCGGCCCCGGCCGACGATCGGATGCGCGCTGAGCACGTCGTAGAGCGGCGTGGCGGCGTACTCGCCGCCGGGCAGCAATGCGATGCTGTAGTTCTTCGCGTGGCCGTCCGTGGCCGCGAGCAGCCAGAAGATGACCTGCGTGACGAAGAAGTGGCGGCGGTCGGCCGTGGCCTGCGCGGAGCCGTCCAGCACTTGCATGATCGCGTCGATGCCAGGGCCGCCGTCGGCTTCGTATTTGGCGAGGCCGGACGTGCCCGTGGCCTGGCACAGATCCTCCTGCGGCAGGCGCACGATCCATTTCGCGTCGCTCGCGAGACGCCGGTCGAAGCGCTCCACGACGAGCGCCTTCGTGTCCTCGAATTGCGCGATTTCGCACGGCGCGACGGGCAAACCGTAGGCCGCGATGATTTGCGTGCACAGCCACTCGTTTTCGACCGAAGTGCGCATGTCGGCGCGCATGTTGCCGACGAGGCCGAGCGGCAGCTTCAGAATGTGCGTGGTTGGCGTGCTGCCCTGTGGAAGCAGCCACTCGCCGCCATGCCACAGCAGCGCGGTCTTTTCCTGCGCCCCGGCGATCGACAGCCGCAGGCTGTCCACGGCTTCGTGCTCGCCCGCATGCGGCGTGGCGGTGGTTTCGCGCAGCAGTTGCGCGATGTCGCCTTCGCTCAGGGCGCGCCCCTTGATGCTCTTCAGGCCGGCGGGCGCAACGCCTGCGGGAAGGATCTGCAGCGCGCCCACGCAATCGCGGCCGAGCGCGGCGAGCAACTCGAACGGCGAGGTGCCGCCTGTCTGGTAACGCGCGGCGATGCGTCTGCGAATGCGGTCGCTGTCCGGCAGCAGATTGTCGAAATAATCGGCGACGATCTGGCCGCGGTAGGGCTGGTTGCCGGGCGTGAACGGCAGCGAGAGGGAGAGCGGGCGGCCTTGCTCGTCGTCGAGCCAGCTGTCGAGGTACACGAGGCGTTCGTTGCCGCGTGCGTTCTCCCAGTAGCCCACCGGGAGGCCGTTCATCCACAGGTCAAGCCGGTTGGGCAGGCGGGGGCGTGCGCTCACCAGTCCTCCCTCGGCTTGCCGCGGGCGGCGGACTGGCGCCGCGGCGCTGCGTCTGCCGGCGTGGTGCAGGTGCGTTTGCGGGCGGCCGGGGGCTTGGCCGCGCTCGACATCTTGGCGGCGGCTGCAGGCGTCCTGGCCGGGCGGGGCGCGGCTTTCGCAGCGACCGGCGAGGTTTGGGCTTCGGGCGCGCCGAGCTTGATTTCGACGTCGACGAGCCGCAAGACCCGTACGAGCCGCTCGACGCTTGCCGCTTCGGGATTCGCCTCGAACGCGGCATAGCTCTGCTGCGAGATGCCGAGCCGCGCGGCGATGTCTTTCTGGGTGAGGCCGGCCTTCTTGCGGAAGCCGACGAGAATCGGGCGCAGTTGGCTCAGGGTCTTGAGAGGGTAGTCCACGGCAACTCCGGGCGGCTAAATGCCGATGCAAACGGCCGGTGCAAGCGCAAACGCGCGGCGCAGTGGAATACAGTCTATACGCTGTAAAGTAAAAATACAAATCATAGGCTGTAATTTGAAAATACAGGCTATGGGTTGTATCCGGTGCCGGGCGAGTGCGGTCGGGGCGCGTGGCACGGGTGAATGTGCAACTAACTGTCAACCGCCGCACAACCCCGCCCAGCCGCTTCGCGGCCAGAGCGGGTCTGCCTTCAGGCGATCGGGCCGGTCTCCCGCCCGGTCACCTGTTTAATCAGGAATCCGATCAGACTTCGGCGCCTTGCATCGGCTCGCCGAGCACGAACGGTCCGCCCTGATACTGCTGCGCGGCGTCGGCAAGGTCGGCGTTCGGTGCGGCCGCCGGAAAGCGCTCGGCGTACGCCGCCGAGCTGTCACGCGGCCGGTAGCCGAGGAAACCCGCCTTGCCGTTGTCCCACCAGCTTGCCGGGTTGTCCGACACGCCATAGACGATTGCATGCCCCACGCGGTTGGTGAACAACGAGCAGCGCACGAGTTCGATGAAGTCGCGATAGCTCAGGAACGTAACGAGCATGCGTGCGTTCTTCGGTTCTTCGAACGACGAACCGATGCGCAGACAGACCGTTTCCATGCCGAAGCGATCGAAGTAGTAGCGCGACAGCGATTCGCCGAAGCATTTCGTCACGCCGTACAGACTGTCCGGCCGGTGCGCGGCATCGGTATCGAGCACGCTCGTCACGGGATGGAAGCCCGTGACGTGATTGGAGCTTGCGTAGACGATGCGCTTGATGCCGTGTTTGCGCGCGGCTTCATAGAGGTTGTACGTGCCGCGGATGTTGGCTTCGAGCAGATCGTCGAACGGCGCGTCGATGGAGATGCCGCCCAGGTGCACGATCGCATCCACGCCTTCCACGAGTTGCATGACCGCCTCGCGATCCGAGAGGTCGACGCGGCGCGTTTCCTCGTGTGCCGCCGCCTCGCCCAGTTCCGTGATGTCGCTGACGCGAACGACGTCGGCCCAGTTCGCGAGCGCGCCGCGCAACTGACGGCCCAGATTGCCGCCCGCACCAGTAAGAAGAAGACGGCCGAACGGTTTGGCTGCATGTGAATGTTGCGACATCGGGGCTCCCTGGGAATTATTTTGATATTGAGAAACGCGAGGAAAACGTTTTCCGAATATAGCCATCGGGAGTCGCAGCGTCAATGGAGGAATACCTGCGGCAAATACAGGGGTTCACCCCAGTTCCGTTTCTGCGACAATGCTCGCCGTCGATCCTCCCTGGCGCTGCCAACCTATGAAAAGTGGTTCCCCGACGATTCGCGATGTCGCCGCCATGGCCGGCGTCTCGGTCGCGACGGTATCGAAGTACGTAAACGGCACGCAACGCTTTTCGCCGGCGGTGGAGGCGAAGGTCAAGGACGCCATCGAGCTGCTCGGCTACCGCTCCAATCCGCTGGCGCGTTCGATGATCACGGGGCGCACGCGGACCATCGGCATCGCCATTCTGGACATCGCGAACCCGCACTTCACGAACGTGGTCAAGGGCGCGAATCGCGTGGCGCTCCAGCACGACTACACGCTGCTTCTCGTGGACGCCGAAGAGAATCTCGCGCGCGAGCGCTCGCTCATCGAAGCGCTCGCGCCGCGCGTGGACGGGCTTATCGTCAGCTCGCGCGCTTCCGAGGAAATCGCTCGGTGGACGATGAAGCTGGGCAAGCCCGTCGTCATGCTCAGGACCGTGCGCGGGCTCGACATGCCCACCGTCGGTTTCGACAACCGGCTCGCGACTTCCATGCTGGTGCGTCATTTGCTCAACCTCGGGCACCGGCATGTCGCCTACCTGGGGTTCGCCGCGGCGACCATCAACGACGAGCGTATTGCCGGCGCGACCGAGGCGCTGGCCGAGGCCGGCCTCACGCTCGACGTGTACGAGACGCACGCGCCGACCGCCCAGGCGGGCGAGCAGGCCTGCTCGCGGGTCATGCTGGGGCCGAAGCGCCCGCAGGCGGTGATCTGCTACAACGACCTCATCGCGATCGGCTTCATGAAGGAAGCCAGGTCGCTCGGCTTTCGCCTGCCGCAGGACGTCTCGGTCGCTGGTATCGACAACGTGCCCTACGGCGAATATGTCGAGCCGCGCCTCACCACGATCGATGGGCAGAGCGAGCGCATGGGCGAACTGGCCATGCAAAAGCTCATCGATGTCCTGGCTGGCCGCGGGGATGTCGAGCAAGTCGTGCTCGAACCCCGCCTCGTCGTGCGCGACTCGACCGTCGCCTGCCGCTGATCCCCTGATCGCTGAATCCCCCGCTCGCTGGCCGCCAGACAACGGCCGGCGGCCTCGTCACGCCTGCTGCCGGGTCGCCAATTCGCACCCGCCAACGCTGCGCCGCTCCGCGTAACTACCTACTAGCCATTTCGAAAGGAACGCATTAAATTTCGAGAAAACGTTTTCCAGAAGTGGCACGCGAAGAACAAAAGGAGATCGGAAAATGGCGGAGAACATGCGCCGGTTGAAGTGCGCTGTGGTCGGGGTGGCGATTGCGGGCACCGCGCCCGCGTTTGCGCAAAGCAGTGTCACGCTCGACGGTATCGTCGATGCGAATTCGCGACGGGCTACGCCTTACACGCGCGCCGCGCGCGCCAACAGCATCACGAGCCGCGCGCAATACCAGCAGTTCAATCTCTCGAAGTACTACTCGCGTTCCAGGCGCACGGGACTCTACGCGTTGCAGGCTTTCCAGCGTGCCAACGGCAAGACCCTCACGCCGGCAGGCAACGGTACGCAAATCATCAACGCGACCGCGACGATCGGCGACGGCTTCCAGACCACGCCGTCTTCGTCCCGCAGCATGGTCGCAGCAGGTGCAGGCATCATCCACCGGTTCTGAGACACCCGGTTGGCCAGCGAATCAGCCCAAACACGGCTCGAAAACAACTCTTCCATTCTTGGGGCAAGCAATGAAAAAGACCTTTCGCAACTCACATGGTGCACGCACCGTGAAGACCGCAATGACCGTTCTGGCGGCGGCGCTCGCGCTCACCGCAGGCGCCGCGCACGCGCGCGTGTTCCGCGTCGCCGACGTGCACAGCGACACCTTCCCGACCAACATGGCGCTCAAGCACATGGGCGAGGAAATTTCGCAGGCCACGGGCGGCAAGGACTCGATCAAGGTGTTCGGCAACAGCGCACTCGGTTCGGAGAACGATACGATCGACCAGGTGCGCATCGGCGCGCTCGACATGGTGCGTGCCAACGGCGCCGCGTTCAACGAGATCGTGCCGGAATCGATGATTCCTTCGCTGCCGTTCCTCTTTCGCGACATCGACCATTTCCGCAAGGTGATGTACGGCCCCGAAGGCCAGAAGATTCTCGACGCGTTCAAGGCCAAGGGCATGATCGCGCTGACGTTCTACGAGAGCGGCGCGCGCTCGATCTACGCAAAGCGTCCGATCAAGTCGCCGGCCGACATGAAAGGCCTGAAGGTGCGCGTGCAACCGTCTGACCTGATGGTCGACGAAATCAAGGCCATGGGCGGCACGCCCACGCCGATGCCGTTCGCCGAAGTCTATACGGGCCTGAAGACGGGTCTCGTGGACGCAGCGGAAAACAATCTGCCGTCGTACGAGGAAACCAAGCACTACGAAGTGGCGCAGGTGTACTCCGAGACGGACCACGCCATGACGCCGGAAGTGCTCGTGTTCTCGAAGAAGGTGTGGGACACGCTGACGCCGCAGGAGCAGGAGATCATCAAGAAGGCGGCAGCCGACTCGGTGCCGTACTACGTGAAGCTCTGGACGGCGCGCGAAGACACGGCGGGCAAGACGGTGGAAAAGGGCGGCGCGACCATCATTCCGGCTGGGCAGATCGATCGCGCGGCCTTCGTGAAGGCCATGCAGCCGGTCTGGACGAAGTATGAAAAGACGCCGGATATGAAGAAGATCGTGGACGAAATCCAGGCAATTCACTAAAGCCCGGGGCTCCGCGCCGCTTGCGGCGCGGAGCCGGAAAGACGCAGTGGTGCAGTGTTTGCCGTGCAAGGATGGATCATGACTTTCCTGAAACTCCCCAACGATTTGCTGTTTCGCCTGCTGACGATCGTTGCCTCGGCTGCGCTCGCCGCGCTGACGGTTCTCGTCTTCTACGGCGTGATCATGCGCTACGTGTTCGAGAGCGCACCCGATTTCGTCGAGCCGATCGCGTTGCTGCTGGTGGTCACGATCGCCATGTTCGGCGCCGCGCTCAAGGTTCGCGAGCGCGGGCATATCGGTCTCGATTCGCTCGTCAAGAAGCTTTCCCCGCGGGGACAACTGATCGCGGAGGCGTTCCAGCACCTCTGCCTGATCGCGCTTGGCGTGGCGATTTTCTTCGGCTGCATGCAAATGGTGGAAACGACCATGGATGACCGCATCGCGATCCTCGGCGTGCCGGAAGCGGTGCGCTACGTCATTCCCGTCGTGTCCGGCACCTGCATCGTGCTGTTTTCGCTCGAGCATCTGCTGGCGCTGTTCGTACGCAAGGCAAAGTAGGGCAAATATGGAACTCGCAATTCTTTCGCTCAGTTTTTTGGTGCTCCTCGCCGTAGGGGTGCCGGTTTCTTTCTCCCTGGGTCTCGCCTGCGTCAGCACGTACCTTTACGAAGGACTGCCGGCCGCGACTGCCATGCAGTCGATGATCTCGGGCATGAACGCGTTCTCGTTTCTCGCAGTGCCGTTCTTCATCTTCTCCGGTGAGTTGATGCTGCACGGCGGCATTGCCGACCGCATCCTGCGCTTCGCCCAGGCCGCCGTGGGGCATTTCCGCGGTGGTCTCGGCATGGCCAATGTCGTCGCGTGCACGCTGTTCGGCGGCGTTTCCGGTTCGCCTTCCGCCGATACGTCGGCGATGGGGGGCGTGGTCATTCCGCTCATGAAGCGCGAAGGCTATAGCGCGGCCTACGCCGTCAACGTGACGACGCACTCGTCGCTGGCAGGCGCGTTGATGCCGACCTCGACGAACATGATCATCTACGCGTTCGCGGCGCAAGGCATTACCGGCACGCTGAATGGCCAGCAGATGAGCGGGGTTTCGATTGGCGACCTGCTTTTCTCGGGTTTGCTGCCGGTGTTGTGGGTCATGGGCTTCGTGCTGGTTGCCGCGTACTGGCAGGCGCGCCGCTTCGGCTATCCGCTCAGCGCGGACGGCACGACCAAGCTGCAGGTGTTTCCCGGCTGGCTCGCCGTGGTGCGGGCTTTCCTCGGTGCGCTGCCTGGCCTGCTCGTGATCGCGATCATTCTCTTCTGCGTGGCGCGGGGCATTGCAACCGCAACGGAAGCGGCCGCGATTGCCGTGGTGTATTCGCTCGCGCTCACCGTGGTCGTGTATCGCACGATGACGAAGGAGAAGCTGTTCTTCGCCCTCTCGCGTGCCGCAAAAACCACGGGCGTCGTGCTGCTGCTGATCGCGGTGTCGAACATGCTGCGCTATCAGATGGCTTATCTGGAGATTCCCGAGGCCATCGAGCGCGTGCTCGAACATGCCACGACGCTTCCCTGGCTGATGCTTCTCTACATCAACATCATCCAGGTGTTTCTGGGCACGTTCATCGACATGGCGGCGCACATCCTCATCACGACGCCGCTCTTCCTGCCGCTCGCCATGCATAGCGGCGTGGGCCCGGTGCAGTTCGGCATCATGATCCTGTTGAATTGCGCGCTGGGCCTCGTCCATCCGCCAATCGGCTCGGTACAGTTCATCGGCTGTGCAATCGGCGACGTGTCGATCGGGGAGACGACCAAGGTCGCGTGGCCGTACTATCTCGCGATTTTTAGCGCGATCAATCTGGTCACCTACTTCCCGTTCTTCTCGACGTGGCTGCCTAGCGTGATCAACGGGCACCCGGTTTTCTAAGGCGACCGTCACACCCAAAAATGAAGCGGGCACCTGGCGTGCCCGCTTCGCTTTTCTGCACACGTGCTGTCAGGCCACGCGTATCACCACCTTGCCGAAATGCTTGCCTGCTTCCAGCCATGCGTAAGCCTCGGGCGCTTCGTCGAAAGCGAACACGCGATCCACCACGGGGCGAATCTGCTGCGCGGCCACGAAACGCGTGAGGTCGTCGAGCATGGTACGGCTGCCGACCATGATGCCGTGCAGACGCTTGATTCCGCCGATCACCGCAAGGAGGCCGAGTTCGGGGCCCGCGAAACTCGTGACGCCGCCGATGATCGAAACGAGCCCGCCCATCTTCGCGGCGGCCACCGAGCGCGGCAACGTATCGCGTCCGCCCACTTCCACGACGATATCCGCACCTTCGCCGCCCGTGAGCCGCAGTACTTCGTCCTGCCATTCGGGGTGCGAACGATAGTTGATCGTTTCGCTCGCACCTAGCGCGCGGGCGCGTTCGAGCTTCTCGTCGCTCGACGATGTGATGATGGTCCGCAAACCGGCCGCATGGGCAAGCTGCAACGCCCAGATCGACACGCCGCCGGTGCCGAGCAGCACCACGGTCGCGCCGGGCCGTGCGCCGCCATCGGCGAAGATCGCGTTCCAGGCGGTGATGCCGGCGCACGAGATCGTCGCGGCTTCCTCGTAGCTCAGGTGCGCGGGGATCGAAACGAGCGAGCTTTCCACGGTGACGAAGCGCTCTGCGAGCACGCCGTCAACCTGCGCGCCCGCCGACTCGCGCACTTTCCACGGCGCGGGAGGGCCATCCACCCAGTGCGGGAAGTAGGTGTTGATCACGCGGTCGCCTGGCTTGAAGCGCGTGACGGCCGCGCCGACTTCGACCACTTCGCCCGCGCCGTCGGCGACCGGCACGAGCGGCGCGTCGCCAAGACCGAGGTAATCGCCGCGCGCGAACATCAGGTCGCGATAGTTGAGCGAGGCCGCGTGAATCTTCACGACCACGTCATGCGGGCCGGGCGGGCGCGGCGTGAAGTCGGCGCGCGCGAGTGCGCCATGGCCGCTGCCGGCCTTCAGTTTCCATGCGTTCATGACTGCTCCAGTACGAGTGGGAATACCTATGATAGTGTTGCTTCGTGGGCGACATTGGCGAGATTCCGGAGCTTCGTTGTCGCCGCGAAGGATACAAAGGAGTGAGGATATGAACGATCGCCTGAGCGGCGTGGCTGAATTCGTGGACGTGGTGGACGCGGGCAGCTTCTCCGCCGCGGGCGAGCGCCTTGGCGTGACGCGCTCGGCGGTCGCGAAGATCGTCGCGCGGCTCGAACAGCGTCTGGGCGTGCGCCTGCTGCAGCGGACCACGCGCAGCTTGAGCCTCACCGACGAAGGCCACGCCTACTACGAGCAGTGCCGTCGCGTGCTGGGGGAGCTGAGCGCCGTGGAAGCCGCCTTCGATCACGGACGGCGCGAGCCTTCGGGGCGCTTGCGGATCAGCGCGCCGGTGTTGTTCGGGCGCCAGTGCGTGGCACCTGTGGTGCGGCGGCTCGTTGAGGAGCATCCGCGTCTGAACGTCGAACTCTCGTTCAGCGACCGCGTGGCCGATCTCGTCGAGGACGGCTTCGATCTGGCCGTACGCATCGGCACGCTGCCCGACCACGGCACGCTCGTCGCGCGCCGGCTTGGCGTGCAGCGTATGGGTATCTGCGCGTCGCCTGCGTATCTCGCGCAACACGGCAAGCCCGCGGACGTCGCAGCCCTCGCCACTCACACAGGCATCGCCTATGGCCGTGCGGGACAGAGCCCGGCGTGGCGCGTGCGCGGCCCCGGCGGCACAGTCGAGGAGTGCCGGCTCGCGTCGCGGCTGTGCTTCGACGACCTGCTGGCGATCGCCGATGCGGCCGCCGCCGGCGCCGGTCTCGCGTGGCTGCCGTGCTGGCTCATGAGCCCGTATTTGAGCGACGGTCGACTCGAACTCGTGATGGACAGCAAGAGCGTGTTGGGCGACGAAGTTCACGTCGTGCGGCAGAAGGCGCGCCACATGCCGTCGAAGGTGCGCGTGGCGGTGGATGCGCTCGTCGCGGATATTTCGCGCATGCTCGGCACTGAACAGGACCACACGAACCCGATGGACTCCATCGACCCGGACGGAAATTGACGAAATTTCATCAAGGTTTCCGTTGAGCGCGATACGCGCGCCGCTTATGTTTGATCCTAGGAGGACGTCGCCATCGGTGGCGGACGCAATCGGCGTGAAAGCCCAGGGAGACACGAAATGACGGCCACGGAACGGGTGATGGCGATCGTCGGCGCGGGCCATGTCGGCGGCCGCGCTGCCCAGACGTTGCGCGAAGCAGGGTGGCGCGGACGCATTGCGCTGATCGGCTCTGAGCCGCATCTGCCATACGAGCGGCCGCCGCTTTCCAAAGCCCTCCTGACGGGCGAGCGCAGCCCGGCGCAATGTGGCCTGCGCCCAATCGAGGCGTGGCGCGAGGATAGCGTCGAGCACATCGTCGCGACCGTGCAGGCGATCGATCCCGAGGCGCGCACGCTGCAATTCGGCGACGGCGCGACTCTGGCCTACGAGGCGCTGCTGCTGGCCACCGGCGGCCACGCGAGACGGCTGTCCATTCCCGGCGCAACGCTCGCGGGCGTGCTCAGTCTGCGCACGCTCGACGATGCGGCGGCAATCGGTCCGCGGCTCGCGCCGGGGTCGAATATCGTCGTGGTGGGCGGCGGGTTCATCGGCCTCGAAGTCGCGGCCTCGGCTCGCGCGCGAGGCTGCGACGTCACGCTCATCGAAGGCGGTGCGCGGCTGATGGGCCGCGCCGTGCCCGCGGTGATCGCGGCGCGCGCCCATGCGCTGCACGAACGCAATGGCGTGCGCATTCTCCTGAACTGCGCGCCGCAGGCATTCGAGCGGCTGAGCGACGGCACGCTCGACGTGCTACTGGAAACCGGCGAGGCGCTGGGCGCCGATACGGTGATCGTCGGTATTGGCATCGAGCCTGCCGATCTGCTTGCCCGTGAGGCGGGAATCGAAGTCGAACGCGGGATCGTCGTGGACGAAGAACTCGCGACCTCGGCGCGCGGCGTCTATGCCGCTGGCGACGTGGCGGTGTTTCCTAGCCGCTTCGGTTCGCATCGTATTCGCCAGGAAACCTGGCACAACGCCGAAACCCAGGCACGCGTGGCGGCGCACAACATGCTCGGCGCGCACGACGCGTATCGCGAGCTGCCCTGGTTCTGGTCCGATCAGTACGACCATCAGTTGCAGGTGGCGGGCGAGCCCGCGCTTGGCGTGAGTTCGATCGCGCGCGCGATCGGCAGCGATGCCCAGATCCATTTCGAACTGGATGACGAAGCGCGCCTCGTTGGCGCGAGCGGATTTGGGCCCACCAGTGCGCTCGCCAAAGAAATGAAACTCGCGCGTATGCTGGTGGAGCGCGGCGTTTCGATTGCGCCCGAGGCGTTGCCAGATGTGTTGGCAAACCCCGAGGTCAAGCTCAAGAGCCTGCTTTGACACGAAACACGGAGACATGATGGCGCAACGACTCCTGGTGTTCCAGTCGCTCTGGTCGATGGAGCGCCGCCATACCGATGGCTACGAGCGCACGCTCGAAGAAAACGTGCGGATGATCGCCGAAGCGGGTTTCGACGGCGTGAGCGCGCATTGTACGAAGCGCGAGGACGTGAAGCGTCTCGCAGAACTGCGCAAAACCTATGGACTGGCAGCGGAAGGCCAATGCTTCCCGACGACTGTCGACGACCTGCAACCGGTGCTCGAACTCGCAACCGAATTCGGCCTGCACCACGTCGACCTTCAGCCCGACGTGCGTCCGCGCACGCAGCGCGAGGCGCTCGCCTTGCTGGACGGCTGGCAGCGGCTGGTCGAGCAGGTGGAGATACCGGTGTACATCGAAACGCATCGCGACCGCATGACGACGGATTTGTATTTCACGCTGGATCTGCTCGACGCGCGGCCGGACCTCAAGCTGCTCGGCGACATTTCGCACTATCTCGTCGGGCGCGAGTTCGCGTGGCCGGTTTCCGAGGAGAACCACGCGCTCATGCATCGCATACTGGATGCTTCGTGGGCATTTCATGGCCGCGTGGCGAGCCGCGAGCAAGTGCAGATCGAGCTTTCTTTCGCGCCGCACCGCAAATGGGTGGATCTTTTTCTCGACTGGTGGCGCTACGGCTTTCGTTCTTGGCGCAAGCGAGCGGGCGCGGACGACACGCTCACCTTCACCTGCGAACTGGGGCCGCAGCCTTACGCGATCATCGGACCGGATGGCAACGACACGACCGACCGCTGGCGCGAATCGCTGCTCATGCGCGACTGGATTCGCGAGTTGTGGCAAGAGGTCGAAAAGGAATCCGCGCGCGAAAGCGCGGCGGTTTGAAACCCGGCATTCAAGTCCCAACGCCCAGATACGGATTGCGCCTCACATTCGCCGAGCAGAAAATCCGGAACTCGACCGGCCCCGGAGGCGCTGGCGTTTCGAGCACGCCGCATGCGTTCAGCGCGTGCTGCAATGCCGAGATGACCTGCCCATCCGGGTCCTGGTCGATGGCGATATCCATCGTCCCCTGCTCGATGTACTGGCGGTGCAGGTCGAGCATCTCATGGCCTGCCCACACGATCTTTCCCGTCGCGCCCACCTTGCGCAACGCGGCCTCGATTCCCGCCGACGCATAGCCGCTGTTGTAGATGCCGACCACGCCGCCGCGCTTGAGCGACTTGAGCACCGCGCGATGGCATAGGTCCACGTCGTCGAGCGTTTCCACCGCTTCTTCGTCGCAGACGAGGTGCGGAAACGATTCGGCCAGCTGTTCGCGGCATCCGCTGATGCGTTCGATATGCGCGTGATAGTCCTTGCGCGAGCAGATCAGCAGCACGCGGCCCGGCTCTTTCGCCAGCCGCCCGACGAAGTAGCCCGCGGTGCGGCCCGCGAGCCGGTTGTCGATGCCTGCGTAATGCACGCGCTCGACTTCGTCGATGTCGGTAACCATCGTCACCACGGCCTCGCCCTGGGCGATCACGGTGCGCAGCGCGTCGCGCACCGCCTCCGTGTCATGTGTGGTGACGATCAGGCCCGCGCGCTTGTAGTTCGGCTGCAGGATGGCG
The DNA here is from genome assembly GCF_004353905.1 of Paraburkholderia guartelaensis. Classification (GTDB taxonomy): domain Bacteria; phylum Pseudomonadota; class Gammaproteobacteria; order Burkholderiales; family Burkholderiaceae; genus Paraburkholderia; species Paraburkholderia guartelaensis. The sequence continues at coordinate 75,301 of NZ_SMOD01000018.1, forward strand.
CGGGTGATGACAGCGTCGTCGGCTTCGGGCAGGAACTGCCGGTGCAGCACGATGCGCCGGTCGAGCATTTGCATGGAGCGCTCGAGGCCCTGTGTCAGCCGCTGGAAAAACGGCGTGCTGTTTTGTGGCAGCAGAACGTCGATATGCACGAGCCCGTGATGCGTTTCGGGTAACACGCGCGGCACGCCGAGCTGGCGGGCGGCCGCTACGACACGCGCGCGCATCGCAGCGGACACGCTGCCGCGCTCGTTGAGCACGCGGTCCACCGTGGCGGGGCTCACGCCTGCGGCCTCGGCAATCTCCACGAAACGCGCCGTGCGCTTGCGGCGCGGCGAAGCGGTGTCCGTCATGGGGCGTCTCCGTCCGTTTTGTTTTTGCGGCGGCATGGGAAAACCGCGCGCGGCGCTGTCGCATTGCAGCACGAAGCGGCATTTTCCGGTGTGCTTTCGCTGACGAAAAATCATCAATCTTTCGTCGAGACGCGTCAATGCGAAGCGCTCGAAGCCGCAGATGAGACCTCCATCGAAGCATGAATGACGTCCTTTGATACACTGCTGCGCCTGCGAGGCCAGTGTCCACGCCACGCATACTCACGCAGACAGACAAGAAGCAAAATAAGGAACGTCATGGTAAAGAATGGCAGTTGGACTTTCACCCTGCGGACTGCGATCGGCCTGCTGGGCCTCCTGACCGCGCATGCCGCGCTGGCCGATGATCAGTCATCCTATGATGACTGTATGCTGGCTGGATTGCGCGACGCCCGCAGTGAGGTGGCGTCGAACTATATCCAGCGCTCGTGCTATGCGCTGTATCGGAACGGCGAATTGCTGTTGCCGCGCGAGCGGGCATACCACGAGTGCATCCTGCAGAATATGCCGGGTGCCAGAGAACCGTCCGCGATTTCGCGCATCGCCCAGATCTGCTCGCGGCGGGGGCAGATGTAAAGCCGCCGGCGATGAACCATAAAAAAAGCCCACATGAAGTGGGCTTTTTTCTCTCACCAACAACCGTTACTTCGCCACCGGCATCGAGAACTCGGCACCCTTTTCGGTGCTTTCCGGCCAGCGCTGCATGATCGACTTCTGCTTCGTATAGAAGCGCACGCCTTCTTCGCCATATGCGTGCATGTCGCCAAAGAGGCTGCGCTTCCAGCCGCCAAAGCCGTGCCATGCCATCGGCACCGGAATCGGCACGTTGATGCCCACCATGCCCACTTCGATCTGGCGGCCGAACTCGCGCGCCACGTGGCCGTCGCTCGTGAAGCAGGCGACGCCGTTACCGAATTCGTGATCGTTGATCAGCTGCACGGCCTCCGCGAAGTCCTTCACGCGCACGCAGGCGAGCACCGGTCCAAAGATTTCTTCCTTGTAGATGCGCATCTCGGGCGTCACGTTGTCGAACAGCGTGCCACCGGTGAAGAAGCCATCTTCGTGGCCCGGCACCTTGAGGCCGCGTCCGTCCACCACGAGCTTCGCGCCTTCTTCCACGCCGCTCGCGATATAGCCTTCGATACGCTCGAGCGCCTGCTTCGTGACGATCGGGCCCATTTCGGCGTCGGCTTCCATGCCGTTCTTCACAATGAGGCTACGTGCGCGCTCGGCGAGGCGCGGCACGATCTTGTCAGCCACATCGCCCACCAGCACGGCCACCGAGATCGCCATGCAGCGTTCGCCGGCCGAACCGTATCCTGCGCCGATCAGTGCGTCCACGGTCTTGTCCAGGTCCGCGTCGGGCATCACGACCATGTGGTTCTTCGCGCCGCCGAGCGCCTGCACGCGCTTGCCGTGCTTCGCACCGGTCTCGTAGATGTAGTTCGCGATCGGCGTGGAGCCCACGAAGCTCACGGCCTTCACGTCGCGGTGCGCGAGGAGGGCGTCGACCACGACCTTGTCGCCTTGCACGACGTTGAACACGCCGTCGGGCAGGCCGGCTTCCTTGAGCAGACGCGCCATGAAGAGCGATGCCGAAGGGTCACGCTCGCTAGGCTTGAGGATGAACGTGCAGCCGGCTGCGAGCGCCACCGGGAACATCCAGCACGGCACCATGCAAGGGAAGTTGAACGGCGTGATGCCGGCCACCACGCCGAGCGGCTGGCGCACGGTCCAGTTGTCCATGCCCGTGGACACCTGCTCGGTGTAGTCGCCCTTGAGCAGTTGCGGAATGCCGCACGCGAATTCGATCACGTCGATGCCGCGCGCCACTTCGCCCTGCGCGTCGGAGAAGACCTTGCCGTGCTCGGCCGTGATGATCGCCGCGAGTTCGTCCGCGTGACGGTTCATCAGTTCGAGAAAGCGCAGCATGATGCGCGCGCGGCGAATGGGCGGCGTGTCGCGCCACTTCGGGAACGCGGCTTTCGCGCTCGCCACGGCGGCGTCGACGTCGGCAACTTCGCCCAGCACGAGGCGGCGCGCGGCGGCGCCGGTCGCGGGGTTGAAGATCGCTTGCGTGCGGTCGCCCGTGCCGCGCTCGGTCTTGCCGCCGATGAAGTGGATCACGTCTGCGGAATCGGTATAGGCCTGCATGTCATCTCCTCGTTAGGTGAGTGCGTGCCGCCAGTCTACGGAGGGTGCGGGGTCGAGGAAAGACGCTGGCGCTGAATTGATTGTTTTCAACCGTGAACAATCTCTTACGCGGTCTGTGAAAAGTGCGCGAGCGGCATGCTAGTATCGACGCGGGATTTACGAGTTTTGACGCGGACTTTCATCGATGGATACGCAGCGAGTCGAAGCACTCTGGACACATTTGCACTGGCTCAATGTGCTGGCCACCCAGGGCAGCTATACCGCGGCGGCGACACGCCTGGGCGTGAGCAAGGCGGCCGTGAGCCAGCGCATTGCCGAACTGGAGCGCGTGGCGGGCGTGCCGCTTGTGCAGCGCACCACGCGCAGCGTACGCTTCACGGAAGCCGGGCTGCGGCTCGTGGAGGACACGCGCGCGCAGTTCGACAGCATTGCCGCGAGCTTCGCGAGCGTGCGCGAGATGGCGGATGTCGCCCGCGGCACGGTGCGCGTCACCGCGCCCGTCGCCTTCGCGCGCCAGCAACTGGTGCCGCGTCTTGCGCAGTTTTCGCGCACGCATCCCGAAGTGCGCGTGCAACTGGAACTTTCCGACCGGCTCTCCTCGATTGCAACGGAAGGGTTCGATCTCGCGATTCGCCATAGCGCGCAGGTGCCGGAAACCCACGTGGCCTGGAAGCTCTGCGACACGCGCTCGGTCATCGTAGCCACGCGTGCTTACCTCAAGCAGCGGGGCACGCCGCAAACGCCCGCCGATCTGGCGCAGCACGACTGTCTGTTCTATCCGCGCCCGCTGGGCGCCGGCGTGTGGTCGTTCGAGAAAGCCGGCCGCCGCGCGGAAGGCGCGCGCGAAACAGTGACGGTGAACGGCCCGTTCTCGGCGAACAACAGCGAAGCGTTGCGCGACGCGGCGCTGGAGCATCTCGGCATCGCGCTGTTGCCCGATTTCAGCGCGCAGGCCGCGCTGCAGGCCGGCAAGCTCGTCGTTCTGCTGCCCAACTGGCGCCCCGTCGGCGCGTTCGCTTCGCAATTGCACGTCGTGCGGCCATATGGGGCGCAGGTGCCGCGTGCGGTCAAGCACTTCACGGAGTTCCTGCGGCAGACATTCAAGGATGGTTTTCCGCTGGAGTGACGTGGCGCACGCAGCTATGCCGCCGCCTTCCTGATGCGTTTTTGATAGATTTTTGGTATCCACGGCGCCGGGTGCCGACGTTATGCTTGATCCAACACGGAGGCAGACGCATGGACCAGCACGAAACACCGGTGGCGGATTTGGGGCGGCAATGGTACGTCGAACGTGAATGCTCGCTCGATGCCTTCGTGAAGCGGCTACGCGACGACGGCAGCCCGTTGCGTTACGCCTGCGAGGTAAGGCAGCGCATTCCCGTGTACGACTGCGTGGCGCTCGAAGGCGCGCTACACGACGCGGCGCAGCGCGCGCAATTGCAGGCGGAATGGGCGCACGTGCTGCGCGACGGCGCCGGCGTGCTGGTGCTCGAGCGCGCTTACGCAAACACGCAGCCTGTGGACGCTGCGACCGCAGTGTTCGAAGCCATCATCCGGGCCGAGCGGGAGCAGGGCGCGAGCGGTGCGGACCATTTTGCGAAGGCGGGCGCAAACGACCGCATCTGGAATGCGCAACAGAAGCTTTGCCTCAAGGCGCCCGCCGTGTTCGTCGATTACTTCGCGAATCTGCCGCTCATGGCTGTGTGCGAGGCGTGGCTCGGACCGTGCTATCAGATGACCTCGCAGGTCAACGTGGTGCGTCCGGGCGGAGCGGCGCAGGAAGCGCATCGCGACTATCACCTGGGATTCCAGACGATCGAGGAGGCGCAGCGTTATCCGGCGCATGTGCATCATGTATCCGCTTTCCTCACGCTCCAGGGGGCAGTGGCCCATAGCGACATGCCGGTCGAGAGCGGGCCGACGAAACTCTTGCCGTACTCGCAACGCTATGCCGAGGGCTATCTTGCGTGGCGACGAGCCGATTTCCGCGAGTACTTCGAAGCGCATTGCGTGCAGTTGCCGCTTACCAGGGGCGACGCCCTGTTCTTCAATCCCGCGCTGTTTCATGCGGCAGGCGCGAACCGCACCGCCGACGTACAGCGCATGGCGAACCTGCTGCAGGTTTCATCGGCAATGGGGCGCGCAATGGAAGCGCTCGACCGCACGAGCATGTGCGAAGCGATTTATCCCGTGCTTCGCGAGCAGCGCAGGAACGGCCTGGGCGTTGCAGACGAACTCGCGACCAAGGCGATCATCGCGTCTTGCGCCGAGGGCTATCCGTTTCCCACGAATCTCGACCGCGACCCGCCTCTCGGCGGCCTGGCGCCAGAAAGCCAGCAGGCACTCATGCAGCGCGCGCTGCATGAGGACTGGGAGCCAGGCAGATTCGCCGAGGCGTTGCGCGCGCATGACGCGCGACGCGACCCCGCGTAAGCGCGGCGACGACGTCATCGGCCACGAGACGGTGAGGTGAGGATATTCAGGATTGCTGCCTGATCAAGTCGACGCTCCCACCTCGACGAAGCGCGCTTCGTTCAGATCGGCGATCAGCGAGGGACCCGTTGGGCGCCAGCCGAGCCGCGCCCGGGTGAGCGCGCTCGAAGCGGGCATGTCCAGGCCGACGAACATCCCCATCCACCCGAAATGCGCGGCCGCCTCTTCCGGCGCGATCGAAACGACCGGCAGGCCGAGCCCGCGGCCCAGCGCCTCGGCGATTTCGCGGCTCGTGACGCCTTCTTCGCCGACCGCGTTGTAGCGCGCGCCCGGCTGACCCTTCTCCACGGCAAGCCGATAAAGGCGCACGACGTCGGAGAGATGGCCGGCCGGCCAGCGGTTCTGGCCGTCGCCGACGTACGCGCAGACGCCTTTCTCGCGTGCAATCGCAACGAGCGGCGTAATGAGCCCCTGCCGGAACGGGTTGTGGACCTGTGGCAGCCGCACCGCGCTCACGTTGAGCCCCTGTTCCAGCAGCACCTGCCCGGCCAGCTCGGACGCAATGCGCGGGTTGGGATGGTTCGGATTGAAGACGTCTTCGCTCGCCGGCTCGCCTGGCTGGGCGTTGCCGATGCCCGTGCCGGACGTGATGAGCAACGGACGCTCGGAGCCCGCGAGCGCGGCGCCGAGCGCCGCAATGGCGCGCTTGTCCTTCTCGCAGTTTTCGATGAAGCGCGAGAAGTCGTGATCGAAGGCCGTGTGGATCACGGCGTCCGCTTGCTCCGCGCCGCTGCGCAGGCTTTCCGGTTCCTCCAGCGTGCCGCGATGCACGCTTGCGCCTGCCTTGGCGAGCGCCTGTGCGCCGGCTTCGGAGCGGGTCATGCCGATCACCTCGTGACCGGCTTCGATGAGTTCGGGAACGAGCGCCGAGCCGATGAAGCCGGTCGCGCCGGTCAGAAAAATACGCATGGTCATCTCTCCTGGGTCATGACTGGCGTACTATCTCCAAAATCTCTATACCGTTAAAGTAGTGAGTTCATCATATTAAGATGACTAACAGGCTTTCCATTCCAATTCATTCGGCCGGTTCGCTCGGCGACTTCCTGAAGCGCTGCCGCACGCGACTCGACCCCGCGAGCTTCGGTTTCAGCGGGCGCAGGCGCACGCCGGGGCTGCGTCGCGAAGAAGTGGCGCAGCGGGCCAATATCAGTCCGACCTGGTACACGTGGCTCGAGCAGGGGCGCGGCGGCGCGCCTTCGCCGGAAGTGCTCGAGCGCATCTGTGGCGCGCTGATGCTCACCGATCCTGAGCGCGAGCACCTCTTCATGCTGGGGCTAGGGCGGCCGCCGGAAGTGCGCTACAAGCCCGTGGACGGCGTCAATCCGAGGCTGCAACGCCTGCTCGACTCGCTGCGCTTCAGCCCGGCCATCGTCAAGACGGCCACCTGGGAGGTCGTGGCCTGGAATCGCGCTGCGGCCATCGTGCTGACCGACTACGGCAAGCTCCCGCCCGGTCAGCGCAACATTCTGCGCTTCCTGTTCTGCAACCCGGACGTGCGCGCCAAGCAGCACGACTGGGACAGCGTGGCCCGCTTCGTGGTGGGCGCATTTCGGGCCGACGTGGCGCGCGCGGGCCTCGTTTCGGCCGTTGGCGAACTCGTCGATGAATTGTGCAGCGTCAGCCCCGAGTTCGACGCCCTGTGGCGCGAGAACGAAGTGCTGGCGCATGCAGAAGCCGACCATGTGAAGCGCTTGCACCATCCCACGCTGGGTCTGATCGCGCTGGAGCAATCGGCGTTTTCCGTCGATGGCCGTCCGGACCTGCACATGATCGTCTATAACCCGGTCGATGCCGGGCAGGCCGAGCGCATCAAGGCGCTGATCGAGCAGTCGTGACACCGCAGCGCGCCTCCTGATCTCCTTCGTCTTTCTTTCCCATCGCAACACTCCAGGTTTGTCCTCGCTGCACGACAGCGGGCGCGACGCTTGCGGGCAAAGGCGGTCCGCTGCTCGCCGTAGCGAGCGCGTTTCGCTTCGCGGCAGCGAGGCATGGGCGGATAGCCAGCGCCGCGTCCAACCAGGAGACGTGTCATGGGAGACGAGAACAACGCGCATCATGGATACGACCGGCGCCGTTTTCTTGCCGGCGTAGCGGCGGTTGCCGGCAGTGTTGCGCTACCGGGCTGTGGCGGCGGCGGTGGTGGCGGCGACCCGGGCGGCCAGAACGGCGATGCGCCCGCGCCCTCGATCGGCGACGTTCCCTCGCCGGACGGCGCCGACCGTTATAGCTTGCCGCGTCCGGCGTTGCCGAATCCCGCGAGTTCGGGCATCGATTTCATCGTGCTCGTCACGATGGAAAATCGTTCCTTCGACCACTTCCTCGGCTGGGTGCCGGGCGCCGAAGGCATGCCCGCGAACCGGCAGTTCAAGGACGGGTTCGGCGCGACGCAAACGCCGTTTTCGCTAGCGGCGAATTCCGCCTATGGCTACCAGGCGTGCGCATATCAGGACCCCAATCACAGCTACGACGGCGCACGTACGCAACTGGCTTCGGGCGAGATGAACGGCTTTCTCCTGACGCCAGGCACGAGCCTGCATCAGGGCGACTTGCTCCCCATCGGCTACTACACGCAGGCCGACGTGCAGTTCTTCGATGCCGTGGCGAGCAGTTACACGATCGGCGACTTCTACTTCAGCGGCATCCTCACCAGCACGTTTCCCAACCGCCTTTACCTGCACAGCGGCGCCACGGATCGACTCGACGACAGCATCGACAGTTCGACGCTCCCGACGATCTGGGACAGGCTCAGCGACGCGAACATCGGCTGCAACTACTACTATCACGACGTGCCGTTTACGGCGCTTTACGGCACGCGCTATGTCGGCATTTCGCGTCCGTTTTCGGATTTTGTCGCGCATGCCGAGACCGGCACGCTGCCGCCGTTCTGCATGGTCGATCCGGCGTTCGCGGGCGAGCCGCAAGGCACTTCCGCGGACGATCATCCGCACGCGGATATCCGCAACGGCGAGGCATTTCTCGGGCAGGTGTACGAGGCGCTGCGCACGAGCCCGACCTGGAGCCGCACGCTGATGATCGTCGTGTACGACGAATGGGGCGGCTTTCTCGAGCACGTGGTGCCGCCCACGAGGCCGATCAGCAAGAACGAACTCGCACTCGGCAACGACGGCAAGCTGGGCTTTCGCGTGCCGCTCGCGCTCTTGGGGCCGCGCGTTCGCGCAGGCACGGTCACGCGCTACCCGTTCGATCCAAGTTCAATACACGCGCTGCTGCAATGGCGGTTCGGCTTGCAGCCGCTCGGCGTGCGCGGCAGTGATTCGGCAACCTTCAATCTTGCCTATGCGCTCGATTTCACCGATGCGCCGCGCACCGATGCGCCGGCGTTCACGATCGCTCAGGGCACGTTCGGCGGCGAGTGCTCGGGGACGCCCGGGTCGTCGTCCTCGAATCCGGTGTCGTCGATCGATCAGTCGCAGCTTGCGACCAACCCGAACGTGGACCGCTTCGCGGACCTGCGCGCGAAGGCCGCTTCGTTAGGATTCCAGACGGGGGGATAGCGCAGAGACGAGGGCAGACTATGATCCGGGATCGCCGTGTCAGTGCACGGCGATCGACGCCGCGATCCGGTCGGCAAGCTCGCCGAGCACGCGACTAAGCGCTGCGGCTTGCGACGCCGCATCGTGACCCTCGACCGGCGCGCTCAGCGCCGCCTCCTGGGTCAGCGTGGTTCGTGCGGGCTGCCCCGCGAGGAGCGTCCACGCCACTTGCAGCGTGAGCGTGCCGCCTGCGCTCGCGTTGCAATCGAGCACCGTGACGACGAGCGTGCGCGTGCCGGCGGGCGCGGGCGCGTCCGGAAAAACGAAAGCGCCGGCCGGCAGGCGCGGCAGCAGGTCTTGCGCGAGCGTGCTGCGCATCATCTGCGCGAGCGGTGCGCCCCAGCGGTCGTTGTCGTCGATTGCGAGCCGGTTGGGCGCGACATGCGTCACCACTTCGGGCCGGTCGAGCACGGCGGGGATATGCACGGCGCTCAGCTGCACCGGCGCCATGGCGGCGGTAGAAAGCGGCGCTTGCGAGGGCGTCGCGTTGAGCGTGACGTAACGTGTGGGCGCGCTGTGGCCACATGCGGTGATCCCGAGTCCGATGCCCACGAGCACGACTGCGCGCAGCAGTCGCGCGATCGAGGCCCGGCTCGCCTGGCGGCGCATCATTGGCTCTCCTCCTGCGCCTTGCCGTGCAGCAGCGCTTCGGGGTGCCGGTCGAGATAGTCGGCGAGCGCCCGAACCGAGCGTGCGGTATCGGTCAGCTCGCGCAGCGCGGCGGGCAGGTCGTTCTGGCTCGAGGCGTCTGCGCCCAGCGTGCGATTGGCTGCTGCGACAGTGCGATCGGCTTCGTTCGCCGTCTCGCGCAGCTGCGCGACGAGCGGGCCGATCTGGGGCGACACCTGCGCGAGCGTTTGATCGATCTGCGCAACCGAGCGGTCGATATGCATGAGGCTGTCGCGGATCTGCGGCGAGGAGCTGATGGCGTTCACGTGCGCCGCGATGCTGCGCACCTCGTCGCCCGTTTGCTTGATGGGCAGGTCGTCGATCTTCCGGATCACGTCGTTGGCGCGCGAGGTCATGGTGTCGAAGTCGGCGGGGGCGACGCTCGGGATCACGGGAAGGCCGTTGTCGGCGGTGAGCGTTGCGCCTTGTGCGCCCGCAACGAAGTCGAGATCGACCTTGCGCGGCCCGACGAGCGGCGGATCCTGCGAAAGGCGCGCGCGCAGCCCGTCGGCGACGAGGTGATCGAGCATACCGTTGACGAGCGGCCGCCAGTTGCCGTCTGCGGGCGGCGGCGCGCCGACGATGCCGAGCTGCGCCGGGTCGAGCGCGAGCTGAACCGGGGTGCTCAGCGCGCCCGTGCGCGCGTCGTAGCTCAGGCGCACGCTCGTGACGGTCCCCACGGGAAAGCCGCGCAGATCCACCTCCGAGCCGGTCTCCAGGTTGCCGACCGCGCCGTCGAAGCGCACCGCATAGGTCACCATCGGGCCGTGTTCGGGTGCAAGCGGGGGGCGGCGATCGCTGCCGTCGAAGTGGTCGGCATGTTTGCCGGGACCGGGTTCCATAACGATTTCGGGTCCCGAAAGCATGGCCTTCAGCGAGGCCGGGTCGCTCAAATCCACCTTTGCGCCGCGCAGGTAAAACCGCGTGCCCGAGCGCAAATACGGATTCTCCGCCCGGTCGATCCGGAGTTTTGCTTCGACATGCTGACCATCGGGCGCGAGCGACACGTCCGAGACGGCGCCCACCTTCACGCCGTGCAGCGTGACGATCGTGTCGTCGGGCTTCATGCCGTAGGCGTTGTCGAACGTGACGACAACGGTCTCGCCGTCATGGATGAGCGCGCGCAGGCCGAGCCAGCCCGTCGCGCCGATCGCGGCGATCGGCACGGCCCAGATCCAGCCGGGCCAGGCGCTGCGCCGCACTTCGGCTTGCGTGCGGTGGCGATGCGCGCCGCTCATGGCTTTCTCCGCGTATGCACGTCCCACATCATGCGCGGATCGAAGCTGCGCGAAGCCATCATCGTGAAGAAGACGACCAGCGCGAACGCCGTCGCGCCGATGGCGGGTCTCGCCACCGCCACGCCGTCGAAGTGGATCAGCGGAACGAAGGCCGCGATCGTGAATACGTCGACGTTCGACCAGCGGCCCAGTTCGTCGATCCAGCGGTAAAGATGGGCCTTGGCGCGCAAATGCCGGCGCGAATGGCGCAAGACCGAGGTGATGAACCACACCATGCCGCCGAGCTTCGCAAGGGGAATGACGATGCTCGTGAAAATGATCAGGATGCCGAATGGCCACAAGCCGACGTGAAAGAGCTGATACACGCCGTCGATGATGCGGTGCGAGTCGTAGTGTCCAAGCTGCCGCGACATGGTCATCGGATAGAAGTTGGCGGGCACGGTGAGTACGAGCGCCGCAAGCGTGAGCGCGGACGCACGCACCACGGCGTCCGGCTTGCGCGCACGTAGTTTGAGGCCGCAGCGCGGGCATGGCCGGCCCTCTTGCGAATTGGGCACGACGAGGTCGCACACGGGGCAGGACAGCGCGCCATGCCCGTGCGGCGCTTGTTCGTCCGGGGCGATGGCGCGCCAGACGGTGCGCCGATCGAGCGAGGCGCGCGTGAGCATCGACATGAGCGCGGCGAGGATGAAACAGTAACCGCCCGCCCCGATCGTCCCCGTGAGGTTTTGCGTGACGCGCGCATAGCCGACGAGGCAGCCCACGAGATACACGTCGGGCATGGCCCAGATGTCGAGTGCGATAGACCAGCGAAAGAGCGTGCCGATATGCTTGAATCGCACTCCGAAACGGACCATGGCCAGCACGATCATGAGCGCGCCGAAGCGCACGAGAGGCAGCACGATGCCGAACGCGCCGAGCAACAGCGCGAGCGCGAGCCAGCCGTCGCGCCATATCGACACGACGCCCGACGCGAGAACGGACGAGCGATCGGCGCCGAGCATGTGCACCGTCATCAGCGGCGCGAGGTTGGCGGGGAACAGCAGGACGAATGTCGTGATGGCGCAGGCGAGCGAAGCGGTGATGCTGCGCCCGCTGCGCCGCTCGAGCGGGTAGTGGCAGATCCTGCAGCGCGCGAGCATGCGCGGGCCGAGCGGAGGGATGTCCTCGAGGGCGCCGCATTCGGGACAGCCGATCGTCATGGGCGGGGCTCCTGACTACGCCTCGCGATGACACACGATTCGCATCAGTGAGGCAGTTTCAGGACCACGCGCATAAAGCGTTCCCGCGCCGGGGTTGGCTTTCAGTCTTCGGATTTACCGCGGTTCAAGGCCCATGCCGCGCCGAGCGCGAAGCCGACGGCGGCGGCGAGCCCGAGCGCCGTCATGGGCTTGTCGGCGACGTTGTCGCGCGTGGCGTCGGCGGCATTGTTGAGGGCCTGCTGGGATTTGCCATATAGCATCTTTGCCTTGCCGGCCAGACCCATGGCGGGGTCGCCCAGCAAGCGACCGGCCAGGTGCTGCGCTTCTCCCGCGACCTCGTTCGCCACGGCGTGTGCGTGTCTCGTGTCCATGATCGTGCTCCTGTGTGCTCAGGGTGGGGTCATCGAATATGCGCGCTCCACTTGCGCAATGACGGTGGAGCAACGCGAATGCCCGCAGTGCAGCGATCGATGAAACTAGTGCAAATCAGCGCTTGCGCGCAAGCGTCAGCGCGGCGGTGAGCTGATCGAGGCCGATAGGCTTGGCGAGATGCCGATCGAAGCCGGCCTGCGCGCTGCGCAGCACGTCGCCGGCTTGCGCCCAGCCCGTCAGCGCGACGAGGCGCAGATCGTCCAGGCCCGCACGCGCGCGTACCTGCTGCGCGAACTGGCAACCGTCGATGCCCGGCATGTCGAGGTCGACGAACGCGATCGCGGGCGTGAACCGTTCCAGCGAATCGAGAGCCGTTTTTCCATCGTAGAACACGGCACATTCGCAACCGAGTACGCCAAGCAGTTCGCCGAGGCTGTCCGCGGCGTCGCGGTTATCATCGACGATCAACACCTTCGTGCCGTCGAGGCCGGCGACGGCGACGGTTTCCCCATTGGGCTCGGCTGGCTCGAATGCCCGGTCAGCGGGCAGTGAAACGACGAAGCGGCTGCCGAGGTTCCTGCCTTCGCTGGTTGCCGAGATCGTGCCGCCATGGAGTTCGACGAGTTTCTTCGACAGCGCGAGCCCCACGCCGAGTCCGTCCGTGTGCTGTTCCGGCTGCAGGCGCCCGAACAGCGTGAAGAGCAGGGACGACTCTTCCTGTGTGAAGCCCATGCCGTTGTCAGTGACCGTCACGACCACGCGGTTCAGGTCGCGCTCCACGGCAATGTCGATGCGGCCGCCCTCGGGCGTGTATTTCGCCGAGTTGTTGAGCAGATTGGCGAAAACCTGGGCGAGCCGCACGTCGTCGCCATGCAGATGCAGCGGCGCGGTCGCCTTGCTCAGGGCCAGCGTATGCCGCGCCTTCTCGATCGCCGGCCGGCTCAGGTCGAGCGCGGTTTCGAGCACGGTATGGATATCGACGCGCCGCCGGCGCAGCGCAATGGTGCCGCTGTTGATGCGCGCCACTTCCATCAGGTCGTCGACGAGCCGCACGAGATGACCGAGCTGGCGATCGAGCATGTCGAGCACGTGTTTCCCGTCGGACGGGGCGGGACTCGCGCGCAGGATCTGCAGGCCATTGCGGATGGGTGCGAGCGGATTGCGTAGCTCGTGCGCGAGCGTCGCAAGAAAGTGATCCTTCATGCGGTCGACGTGCGCGAGCTTCGCTTCGCGCTCGCGCAGCAGCGCTTCGGCTTTCGTGCGCTCGATGAGACTGGCCGCCTGGTTCGCAAGGATGTCGAAGAGCTGGAGCTGCTGCTCGGTGGGCCGCCAGGGCACGGCCCAATGCGTGGAAAGCATGCCGATCAGCGTGCCGTCGCGGGCGCGCAGCGGCGTGGTCTGCATGCTCCGGATGCCGGTTGCGCGGAAGACGTCGAGGTCGGTGGTGCCGGCGAACTCAGGCCAGCTTTCCGCGTCGGGGACGATCACGCGCGCGCCCCGCGCCCAGGCAGCGCCGCAACTCGTCGTCGAGTCGATATGGACGACGCGCCAGTGTTCGGCCGCGGCCAGCGTGAAGCCGCAATGTGCGATGAGGTCGAGCCGCTCGCGGCCGTTCTCCCTTCCTGACAGCATTTGCAGGCTCGCGAAATCGGAGCCGAGGAGTTGCCGGGCGGCCTCGACGATACGGCTATACAGCGCCGCCGGCTGATGCTCCACTAGCAGATGGAGCGAAAGTTCGTGCAACGATCGGCTCGCGGAGAGATCCTCGTTGAGCAGGGCGATTAGCGTCGCGGGGTCGGTGCTGACCGCCGCGGCCGGGTTCATTAACGGATCTGCGTCTCGCGTCGTCATCTTGGTTCTGTACGGGGGCGCCCAGGACCGGCAATCGGCATATTCTATGCGGCTTTGTCATAGCCGTGTGTTGCTGGTCTGTAAATAGGGTTATATCCAGTTGCATTTGCAACTAGCCCGACTGCTCGGCATACGCCGGCAGATCATGCCGAGGCTGCGCTATACTCGAAACATGGACACGAAACCGCATTCGCTCAACCTGCATTGGTGGCACGCCTGACCCAGGCGGCCGGTTTCTCCATGTCAATCGAAAACACGATGCCGCCAGCCAGGGCGGCATTTTTGTTTCTCCGCGCTCAGGGCTGGTGGTGTCCGCAATCAGGACCATCACACCATGACGCCATCCAATCGACCCATTATCCTGACCGGCGACCGCACGACCGGGCCGCTCCATCTCGGCCACTATGTCGGCTCCCTGAGCGCCCGGGTGCAGTTGCAGCACGAGGCGCAGCAGTTCCTCCTGCTCGCGGACACACAGGCGTTGACCGACAACGTCGGGCGGCACCAGAGAGTCACCGAAAACGTCGTTGAAGTCGCGCTGGATTACCTGGCAGTCGGGATCGACCCGGCGAAGTCGACCATCTTCATCCAGTCGCAAGTGCCGGAACTCGCCGAGCTTTCGCAGTATCTGCTCAACCTCGTTACGGTCGCGCGCCTCGAACGCAATCCCACCATCAAGGAAGAAATCCGTCTGCGCGGGTTCGAGCGCGATATCCCGGCGGGCTTCCTGACTTATCCGGTCAGTCAGGCGGCCGATATCACTGCGTTCAAGGCGACGCACGTACCGGTGGGCGACGACCAGCTGCCCATGATCGAGCAGACCAACGAACTCGTGCGGCGCTTCAACAACACGGTGGACCGGCAGGTGCTGGTCGAGTGCGAAGCCGTGCTCTCGCACGCACCGCGGCTGCCCGGCATCGACGGCAAGGCCAAGATGAGCAAGTCGCTCGGCAATGCCATCACGCTTGGCGCGACCCCGGACGAAATCACGCGCGCCGTGCATGACATGTACACCGACCCGAAACACTTGCGCGTGAGCGACCCGGGGCAGGTGGAGGGCAATGTCGTCTTCGCGTTTCTGGATGCATTCGAGCCGGACACCGACCGCGTGGAAACGCTCAAGGCGCAGTATCGCCAGGGCGGCCTGGGCGACAGCATTGTCAAACGGCTGCTCAACGAGCGGCTGCAGGCGCTGCTGGAACCCATTCGCATGCGCCGCCGCGAATTCGAGCAAGACCGCGCCGAAGTGCTGGCCATCTTGCGCCGTGGCACGATGCGCGCGCGAGGTCGCCGGCGCGACGCTTTCCGAGGTGAAAGGCGCGTTGGGCCTGACTTATTTCGATGCCTGAAAAGCGCGGGGCGCAGGAACATGCGATGCGAATTCAAAGGCATGGGCGTGATCGATTGCATGGTTCGCTCTACAGACTAATCGATCTGAATCGTCTGATGGATCCAAAAGGGCCGATCGGGCCGATCGGGCCGATCGGGTCGATAGGGTCGATGCGCGGACCATGCTGATGGGCCCAATGCTCCGGATAACGTCACGCGGGCACGCCGGGGTTGGAACATCGGGGTAAGCCTGGGAGGGAAACGACAATGCGCAGGAAATCACGATCATTGCGAGCCATCGCCGACAAATGGCTCTTCTTGCGGCCGGACACGCAAGTGCATGTCACACGTATCGCGCAGGGTGCGAGGAAGCACCGGTCGTGCGTCTACGTCAGCACGGTCGGCGCCGTGGGCGAAGCGGGCATGTTCTTCTTCCGTCACGACGACGGCGGCTGGTACATCTTTCCGCCTGGTGAAGCGCGTCCTGCGCTCGGCGTCGAGCACCCCACGGAATGAGCGCGCAGGCGAGTCGCGGCACATCTGGCCGGCGCTCCGGCATCGCTCACGGGCCGAGCAGGCCCTGAGTCGGCAGCGACAGTTTGCCGTGGTCGACGAAGCGCGTGCCGCCGATGCCGCCTGCCAGGCGCCCGCGTATTTCATAGGGAATGTTGCCGGCCTGTGCGCTGCCCGCAAACGCGAAAGCCTGGCGCACGGCGGCGAATGCCGGCACGGTCAGCGGCACGACGATCACCGTTTCACCGTAGCGTGGCACGACGCCGCTTTGATCGCTCACGCCACTGGCGAACGACTGACCGTTCAGATCCAGTTGTAGCGACACGCCGCTGAATTCGACCGGTGTGTCGTTGGGATTCTGGATGCGCAACTTCACGTTGAAGCGCATCTCCATGCCTTCGCCCTGTAGCGGCTCGAGCCCCGCCACGTTGACCCGCAGCGGCTCGCCCATCAATCCCGCGCAGCCGCCAAGCCAGAACAGCACACAAAGCAAGCTGCAGAAAAGTCGCATTGAGCGCCTGGCGTCTGGTGCTGGCATGGCAAGTCCCTCGTCTCGTAGAGTCCGCAGGTGCCGCTTAGTTTAGCGTTGATCCGTCGCGGATTTCGCGCCGTGTGCCGACTGTTGCCGGTCGCTCGGTTTCGATTCGCGTGCTCGAGCGCGCCAGGTCGACCGAATCGATCTGGATTGCATGGATTCAGCCCAAACCTGCGATACGATACGTCCCCGACGCTTACGTAATATGCGCCACACGCGGCCGAAATTATTTTCAATTTGCTTTCATCGGTCGAGCGGCACCTCAGGCGTCCTGACTCTCTTCTTTCGTTGCCCGGCCCGTCCTCATGCTCAGCGCCTTCGCTCTATTCGGGATCTTGATCGTATCTTGCCTGATGAGCGTCGCCATCCTGGGCTCGCTGATCCGAACCGCCGTGCCGGGCGTAGGCCGCTGGTGTCTCGGCTATGCGCTGGTGGCGGCGGCCTCCGCCTGGATCGTGCTCGCCGGTCCGGGTGCTGGCGGGTTCACAATCGTCGCGACGGCGGTCGCGACCCTGGTCGCGGTCGTGCTGCTCGTGCAGGGCACACGCCAGTTCTTCGGTATGCGTGCCGTATGGCGCACGGAATCCGCGGCGCTGGTCATGATCTGCGCTGCGCTGGCCTATTTCATGTGGGTGTCGCCCAGTGTCGGCGCGCGAGGCGTGCTCGTTTCACTGGGTCTCATCTATGGGCGGCTCGCGATAGGTGCGCTGGTACTGCGGCACGCCTCGCGCGAGGGTACGCGCTACGCATGTCGGCTGATCGCCGTGGCCGCCGGGCTCGGTGCGCTCGTTTATGTCGCGCGAATCGCCGCGATCGTATTCGGCGCCGTGCCGTCGCTGTCGTTCTTGCAGCCGTCGCCCTGGAACGTGGTGCTGCTCGGCCTCGCGATCGTCACGTTGCCTTGCATGTCGATCGGCATGGTGATGCTCGCTCACGACCGGATCCTTGGGCGCATGGAAAAGCTCGCGACGATCGACGAACTGACGGGCGCGCTCACGCGTCGTGCGTTCATCGCCAGGGCGCAGGTACTGCTCGCGCAAGCGCGGGAAAAGGGCGATCCACTCGCGATCGCGATTCTCGACATCGATAACTTCAAGGCCGTCAACGACGGCTTCGGCCATGCGGTCGGCGATCGCATCCTGGCGCACGTCGCGTCGGTCGTTACCGAGCAGTTGAGGTCATGCGATCTGTTTGGACGGCTGGGCGGCGAAGAGTTCGCGATCCTCTTCGCATACGCGCAAAAGCACGACGCGGCGACGTTGACGAATACGCTGAGGCTCGCTGTCGAACGTTCGTCCGCCGAAGGCGTGCGCTGCACGCTCAGCGCGGGCGTGGGCAAGTTCGTGTCGGCCGATACGCTGGAGAGTGCGATGGTGCGCGCCGACGCTGCGCTGTATGTCGCGAAGGCGGCGGGGCGCAATCGCGTCGTCATGACATCGGATGCCGAAGAGGGCGAAATTCGCTACCTGGCCGAATCGCGTTGAATTAAAGCTTGCCCGGCAAATTTATTCCAGGGAAAATTCGCGCTGACGAAAGCCGGCAGCGACGCCGGCTTCGTGCGACCCGGCGCGTCATACCGGGCAGGTCAATCATTTCCCGGGCAATGGCGTCCGCAACGGTGGTCATGCCGGATAACTGCCCATGTTCAAGCGCCTCTTTTCCGAACTCGCCCGAGTTTTCGTGCCGGCTGGGCGAAATCCCGACTTGTCCGCCCTGATCGACTTCCCGTGCAGCAGCGCTTTCGACGACGCCGCCATCGAGAGGGAAAGCGGTCTGCCCCGATTGCGTGACAGTGCGGGCATGCGTGCGGCCCGCTCGCGCCGCCGTGTCTGGCGGCCTCGCGAAGTTCGCCGCGATCTCCCTCGCGCAGTTCGTCCGCGCCTTTAATGCGGCAATACGCTCGCCCGTAATAAGGGATAAAGCGGCGTGGATTCGTCATAGAAAACCTGCTACTGTAATTCGCACCAAAACCCGGCGGGAAGGACCGTTGCCAAAACAGGGTTTCAATTGCTTTACGGTGAATCGCCAATATGGATGAATTGCTTGAGCGGCTTTCCCAGAAGGTTGTCGCGGCCCAGAATCTCGAAGGTCTCGTGCGGCCGCTTCTCGAGATGCTTGGAATATTGACTGGACTTGAGTCGACTTACCTGACATCGGTCGACTTCCGTCGCGAGGTGCAGACCGTCCTCTATTCGCGCAACGACGGCGACGTGCAGATCATGGAGGGCCTGCAGGTTCAGTGGTTCGACACCCTGTGCAAGCGCAGTCTGGAAAGCGGTCGGCGCGTGGTCAGCAACGTCAAGGATATCTGGGGCGACTCGCGGGCGGCCTCCGAACTCGGGATTTGCACCTACGCCAGCGCGCCGGTCTGCGCGGAAGGCGGCGCCGTCATCGGTACGCTGTGCGGCATTAGCCGCGAGAGCCTCGAAGTCAACTCGCGGGCGCGCGGTGCACTGAACGTCTTCGCGAAACTGATCTCGGAGCATATCGAGCGCGAGCGACTCATCGAACAACTCACGCTCGCCAACGAGCATCTCGCACAACGCGTCCTGATCGACGACATGACGGAACTGCCGAACCGGCGCGCGTTGCATGAGGAACTCGGCCGACTGATGGCGCAGGCCGCGTCGGACGGTTCCTACGTCGTGGTGTGCATGATCGACCTGGACGGCTTCAAGGAGCTGAACGATCAACGGGGCCACGTGGTGGGCGACCAGTTTCTGCAAACGTGCGCGGCGCGGCTGTTGGCCGCGACTTCCGATAGAGGTCTGCTTGCGCGCATCGGCGGCGACGAGTTCGCATTCGTTGCATCAGGGCCGGCCGACTACGATCAGGCGGCGAGCATGGCCGAAGTCATCGCGAGTCATGTCTCCGAGGTGACGGCGGGGGAATACACCTTGCCGAACATGCGTCTTCATTACGAGGGCGCGACGGCCGGATGCGTCGCGGTTCGTTTCGTGAGCGCCCAGCAGGCGCTCGACCAGGCGGATCATGAGATGTATCGCGTCAAGCGCTTGCGGCGCGCGGCACGCGCCGGCAAGAGCAACTGGACGTTCAGGTAAGTCGCCATCGGCCGCCTTCAACGGCGGCTTTCAACTTCTTTAGGGTCTTCCCTGCCATGAAGGCGGGCGGCCCCGGTTCGTCCAGCGCTTTCTCCCAGGGTTCTCCCAGGCCATAGGTGTTTTCGCGTGTTTTTGATGACTCGACGCGAGTATTCTGGACTGCTACCTTGCCGGGCGCAGGTGCACCCGTAGCGTCGATCACGCTCGCGGCGTGCGCCGCGTGGGGAATGTCCGCGCCGCAACCAGGCGGGCGGTGTCCATGTCTTGACCACCCTGTATATCGAGAACCGAGGGGGATCCTATGAAAAAGTTGTTTGCAGCCGTTTCCATTGCCTTGATCGCCTCCGCAGCCAGCGCCGGCGCATTTGCGGCGGACACCATTCGCTTTGGTGTCGATGCAAGCTACCCGCCGTTTGAATCGAAAGCACCGGACGGCAAACTGGTCGGCTTCGATATCGATCTTGGCAACGAGATCTGCCACCGCCTGAATGCCAAATGCGTTTGGATCGAAAACGACTTCGACGGCATGATCCCGGCGCTGAAGGCGCGCAAGTTCGACGGCGTGCTTTCGTCGATGTCGATGACCCCGGCGCGCAAAGAGCAGATCGCGTTCTCGGACAAACTGTTCAACACGCCGACGCGCCTTGTCGCCAAGACGGGCTCGGGCATCATGCCGACCGCGGAATCGCTCAAGGGCAAGCGCGTGGGCGTGGAGCAAGGCACGATTCAGGAGGCCTATGCAAAGGCGCATTGGGCAACGGCCGGCGTAGAGGTCGTGCCTTACCAGGACCAGGACCAGGTCTATCAGGACCTGATGGCCGGCCGCGTGGACGCGGCGCTGCAAGACGCCGTGCAGGCCGACGTGGGCTTCCTGAAGACGCCGCGCGGCCAGGGCTACAGCTTCGCGGGCGGCGACCTGGATGACCCGGCCACGCTCGGCAACGGCGCCGGCATCGGCCTGCGCAAGGAAGACACCGCGCTCAAGACGAAGATCGACGGCGCGATCGCCAGCATCATCAAGGACGGCACGTACAAGAAGATCGAGAAGAAGTACTTCGACTTCGACGTGTATGGTAAGTGATGTGATGCGTCCAGCGTGACGCGTGTACGGCGCGATAGCGGACGCACCGCTCTCGCGCCGCGTGTAAGCGGAGTGTGCTACGCGGCCTCGCGCAGTGCCTTCGCTTGCGTCGAGTCCTTTTTCGGCGGCGCTCCGAACATCCGCGTGTATTCGCGGCTGAACTGCGAGGCGCTCTCGTATCCCACTTCGAATGCGGCGGCCTGTACGCTCATCGACAGCGAGAGCAGCAGTCTGCGCGCTTCCAGAAGCCGTAACTGCTTCTGGTATTGAAGGGGCGGCAACCCGGTCAGCGCCTTGAACTGCCGGTGGAACGCCGAAGCGCTGAGCTGGGCGACTGCCGCCAGGTCTTCCACCCGCACGGGTTCGGCAAACCGTGCGCGCAAATCTTCCACCGCGCGCAGCAGGCTGTGAGAAGGGCTTTCCGTCGACGCCAGCCTCGCGATTTCAGATCCGTTCGGACCACTGAGCAACCAGTAGCAGATCTCGCGCATGAGCATGGGGTACAGCATGCCGATGGCGTCGGGCGTATCCAGCAGGCGCACGGCGCGCAGCGCGCAATCGGCGAGCGGGCCGTCGAAGTTCGCGACGAACACGCCGCGGCTTGCGTCTGCCGCCGGCACGGGCGCAGGCGACATCTCCTTCGCCACGGCGCGCAACATGGCGAGGTCCAGCTCGAGAATCAGAACCAGGCAAGGTTTGTCCGGGCTCGCTTCGAACACGCGGCCCCGCGACGGCGTTTCCACGCCGACCACGAGCGCCTGGCCGGCCCGGTACTCCAGCTGTTCCCCGCCAAAACTGGCCCATTTGGCCCCCTGGGCGACGATGCACAAAGCCGGCCGCGCCGAGCGAAACGAGGGCGGCGCGGGGTGGTCGGAGCGCAGGATGAGCAGTCCGTCGACAGCGGTGCTGTAGGGGCTCGTGCCTGGCTGCGTTTGCGTGTAGCGCAGCATGGCGGCGGCCAGTTCGTTCGTCATAGTGGCTCGATAAGGGTCGCGTGAGGGAAAGTGCGCGCCGACCCATCTTAGTCAGCGAGGCAGGATTAGGCAAGAATCCGGCAGGTTCGGGTATTCACTCGCCGGTGGCGTCAGGCGCAGAATCGACGCTATCCAACACAGCGAGAGGTGCCAAATGGCAACGAACAACGGCAGTCAGTCGGGCCTGAAAATCGCGGTCATCACCGGAGGCAGCCGCGGGATTGGCCGCGACACCGTTTTGCGGCTGGCAAGCCGCGGCGTCCAGTCGGTTTTCACCTACAACACCAATCGAGCCGAGGCAGAGAAGGTCTGTGCGGAGGTCGCGCAAGCGGGCAGCCGGGCGATTGCCCTGCAGTTGAACATCGCGAATTCAGGCACGTTCGACGACTTCGTCGCGCGCCTGCGAGAAGCGCTTGGGACGCTCAATGCAAAGGGTTTCGATTATCTGGTGAACAACGCCGGTATCTCATCGACGGCCACGCTCGCAGCGGGCACCGAAGCGGAACTCGACGCGCAGTTCGCGGTGCATTTCAAGGGGCCGTTCCTGCTGACGCAAAAGCTGCTGCCGCTCATTCATGACGGCGGCCGGATTGTGAACATCTCCTCGGGCCTTGCGCGCTTCGCGTACCCGGGCCGCTCGATTTATGGCCCGATGAAGGCGGCTGTCGAAGCGCTCACGCGCTATATGGCGCTCGAACTCGCGCCGCGCCGAATCGCGGTCAACGTCGTGGCGCCAGGCGCCATTGCGACCGACTTCAGCGGCGGCATCGTGCGGGACAATCCGGAGGTCAACAAGGCGGTGGCGGAACATACCGCGCTGGGCCGCGTGGGATTGCCGACTGACGTGGGGCCCGTGATTGCGGGTCTACTATCGGATGACTTTGGCTGGGTGAACGCGCAGCGCATCGAGGTGGCCGGCGGCATTCATATTTGATTGCGCGGTTGATTTCGCGCGTTAAGGCGTGACGCTTTTGCCGGACGCGTCGACTTCGATACCCCAGTCGCCCTGTTCGAGCCAGTCGTCGCCGAGCAGTTCGGCCGGATGCTGCGTGCGGCTCTGGCCGTTGCCGCATCGCATGTCGTTGGCAGGGCAGTAGTGGTCGCAGCCCCAGCACAGGCGCTCGGGGTGCAGCGGGTGAATCGGAAACTTCTTTGCCATGATGTCGCCCCTGTGCGATCTCGGACGGAACGCAATATTGAGATTGTGTTCTTTCCGCGGCACGGTGGCAGATGGCAGAGTGTCGCGCCCAGGACGCTCGGTGAAAAGGGGAGAAGGTCGCGCCGCTCTTCCTGCGTGTTGTTGCCACAGGGTCATGCTATGGTCGTACGGCGTCCGGCCGATCCGGTCGCCGCGCCTGGAAGCGCTGAACACAACGACCTGCGTGCTTCTCCATGACCCGTTCGAGTTCTCTCCCGCAAAAGCGGCGCCGCGCATGGCCGCTGATTCTGTTGTGTGCCGTCGTCATCGTTCTGGCCGCCGTGACGCTGGCGGGCTGGCTGACATTGCGCGGCAGCTTGCCGCAGCTGGACGGCACGCGCGCCGCGCCGCTCTCCGCACCGGTGACGATCGGGCGTGACGCGCTCGGCGTGCCGACGGTGCAGGGCGGCACGCGAGGCGACGTTGCTTATGCGACCGGCTTCCTTCATGCGCAAGACCGTTTCTTCCAGATGGATTTGCTGCGCCGGGTCGCCGCCGGCGAGATGGCGGCGCTCATTGGACCGGCGGCGCTGCCGCTGGACCGCCGCGACCGGCCCTTGCGCTTTCGCGAACACGCGCAGGCGGCGCTCGCTGCGCTCTCCGACGACCAGCGGCAACTGGTCGAGCGTTATACGGCGGGCGTCAACGACGGCCTGCGCTCGCTTCGTGCGCGGCCGTTCGAATACTGGCTGTTGCGCTCGCAACCGGCGCCGTGGCGTCCCGAAGACACGGTGCTCGCCGTCTACGCGATGTACTTCGATCTTCAGTATGACCAGGTGAGGCGCGTGCTCTCTCGCGCGGCGCTACGCGAGCGCGTGCCGGCCGATCTGCTTGCGTTCCTGCTGCCTGAGACGAGCCATTGGGACGCCCCGCTCGACGGGCAGCGCGCTTTGCCGCCGCCGTCATGGCTCCCGTCAACGCGGTCCGCCATCGATGCCGAACCGGAGGCCAACGTACTTTTCGCCGGCCTGCCTGGTTTCGTGAGCGATCTGGGAGGCGGCGGGAGCGCGGTCGATTCGATGGTCGGCAGCAACGGTTTCGCTGTCGACGGCGCACACAGTGCGCACGGCGGCGCGCTGCTCGCGAGCGACATGCACCTCGGCCTGTCGCTGCCGAACATCTGGTACCGGCTCTCGCTCGTCTATCCCGCGCCTGAAGGCAGCGAGCGGCGTATCACGGGCGTCAGCCTGCCGGGTACGCCGTTCGTCGTGGCCGGCAGCAACGGCCATATCGCGTGGGGCTTCACGAACAGCTATGGGCGCTTCGTCGATCTGGTCGAACTGCAGCGCGACCCGGCCGATCCGCTGCGCTACCGCGTCCCGAACGGCGGATGGGAGCATGCGCAGGTGATCCACGAGCGGCTCGACGTGAACGGCGGCGCGAGCGTCGATCTGCCGGTCGTGCAAACGCGCTGGGGGCCACAGCTCGTGGCCGGCGAGCGCGCGTATGCATTGCATTGGGTCGCGCAGGATCCGCAGGCGACCAACATGAACTTCATGCGGCTCGAAGGCATCACGAACGTCGCCGACGCGTTGCACGCCGCGCAGACCTTCGGCATGCCGACGCAGAACTTCATGGTGGCCGACGCGCAAGGGCATATCGGCTGGACGCTCGCCGGGCCGCTGCCGCGCTTCGCGCAAGCCGATGCAGACGATGAAGCTGCAGCGCTCGCGAGCATGCCGTACCCCTCCGGAACGTACGCCGGCTGGCAAGGGTATCGGACGCCCGATGCATATCCCGTGCGCGTTGATCCGCCGGCCGGGCGCATCTGGACCGCGAACAACCGTACCCTGCCGCTCGAGGAAGTGGCGCAGCTCGGCGACGCCGGCACCGATCTCGGCGCGCGCGCCACGCAAATTCGCAACGACCTGCTCGCGCTGCCGCACGCGAGCGAGCACGACATGCTCGCGGTGCAGACCGACGATCGCGCGTTCTGGATCGAGTACTGGCGACGCGTGGTGCTCGACGCGCTCGATGCACGCGCGCTCGACGGCCATCCACAACGCGCCGAATTCCGGCGCCTCGTTCAGGCGTGGGATGGCCGCGCCGATGTGAAGGCGGTCGGCTACCGGCTGGTGCGCGCGTTCTACGACTCGCTCTACGAAGCATGGTTCGGTGTACTGGACAAGCAGATGGCCGCGATTGCGCCGGACCTCAGCTATCGCGCGGCGAACTCGCGTTACGAAGCGACGATGGAGACGCTGGCCGACCATCGCGCGTGGATACCGGGCGGCTTCGCGGACTGGCGCGCGTTCATGCTGGACCGCATCGATCACACGATCGCCCGGTTGCCCAAGGGCACCACGCTCGAACAGGCGCGCTGGGGCGAGCGCAACCGCTCGACCATTGCGCATCCGTTCGCGCGCATGGTGCCGGCATGGCTGCCGTGGGTTCGCGGCTGGCTCAGCGCGCCGCACGACCCGCTCCCGGGCGACATCAACATGCCGCGCGTGCAGACGCGGGCATTCGGCGCGTCCGAGCGTTTCGCGGTGTCGCCGGGGCGCGAGCAGGACGGCATCTTCGAGATGCCGGGCGGGCAATCGGGCAATCCCATGTCGCCGTATTTCCTCGCGGGGCATGAAACGTGGGTGCACGGCGACGCGGCGCCGTTCCTGCCGGGCGCGGTGGTGCATACGCTGAAGCTCTTGCCTGCCAGCGCGCAGCAGGCTGGAAACTGAGGGCTCCTTGCAGCGGGCTTGAAATAAAGCGCGCGCGGCGGATTAGCAGAAGTCCGCTGACGCCGCTAGAAGCGCAGGCTGATTCTCCCTATACCAGTTGCCCGCCTACCCTTGGTGGGGGTGATTGAGTCAAGCTTGGCGCGCTCGCGTCGAGGCATTGACTCGCCGTGAGCCACATAACAGGGAATCGGATAAGGGGACAGCGATGAAGTGGCTCGATCGCATGACGGTGTTCAAAAAGCTGCTGACAGCATTCGCCGTTGTGATCGTATTTGCGGTGGCCGTCGGTGTTGCCGGCGTTTCGTCGCTGGCGTCGATGCATGACATCGCCGATCAAATCTGCAACCGGCTATGAGCGGCCAGTTCTGGCTCGAGGAAGCGGCCCGCAGCAAGCTGAGCACCGACCTCGACGCCGCGAATCTGGGCTACGCCGACGAAGCGGGACGCAATCGTCTGAAGGAAGACATCGTCGCGCAACTCAAACGCATGCATGAATCGCTGGATCGCTATGCTGGCGCAGGCGTTTCGGCTAGCGACCGCGCGCTTTACGACGACGTGCTCAGAAAAACCTCTGCATGGGAAGCGATCGTGCATCAGCAGATCGGTTTCGAGCCCGTGCCCGCAGGCGTGGACAACGCCGAACTCGTACGCCGTGCCATCGCGGCGAGCGAGGCCCTGGGCGACAGCGTGGCCGCACTGATCGATTCGCTGCAACGCGAGGCGAAGAGCGCGCAGACCGAAGCCACCGCGCAATTCCAGCACATGCGCGCTCTCATCATGGTGATTCTGCTTGGAGCGGTCGCGACTGGCGCGTTGCTAGCCTGGCTGATTTCGCAACGGCTTTCGCGCCAGCTAGGCTGTGAGCCGGCTGATGCCATGGAAATTGCAGGACGCATCGCGGCCGGCGATCTTTCGGTATCCATAGCAATGCGTCGCGGCGATACGGGCAGCCTGCTGTGCGCGCTGGGGGAGATGCGTGCGCAGCTCACCGGCATCGTCGCCAACATTCATGACTCGAGCGGTTCCATTCTTGTTGCCGCGCGCGAAATCTCGCAAGGCAACACGGACCTCTCGCAACGCACCGAAGAGCAGGCGGCGTCGCTCGGCGAGACCGCGACGAGCATGGAGCAACTGACCTCGACCGTGCGGCAGAATGCCGAGAACGCGAGACAGGTGGACGGGCTTGCCCGCGGCGCTTCCGAGGTTGCGGCGCGCGGCAGCGAACTGGTGAGCGAAGTGGCGAAGGCGATGGGCGAGGTCGCGCAGGACGCGAAGCGCATGACCGACATCATCGCGACGATCGAGAAAATCGCCTTCCAGACCAATATTCTGGCGCTCAATGCCGCCGTCGAGTCGGCGCGCGCCGGCGAGCAAGGGCGTGGCTTTGCTGTCGTGGCGGGCGAGGTGCGCGCGCTCGCGCAGCGCAGCGCGGCCTCGGCGCGGGAGATCAAGGAGCTGATCGAAGCCTCGACGGCGGGCGTCGCCAACGGCGCCACGCTGGCGCAGCGCGCGGGCTCGACGATGGTCGAGGTGACGGCGGCCGTGCAGCGCGTCACGGACATCATGGGCGAGATCGTCGCCGCCTCGGGCGAGCAGAGCACGGGCATTGAGCAGGTCAATCGCGCGGTTGCGCAAATGGACCAGGTTACGCAGCAAAACGCGGCCCTCGTCGAGCAGGCCGCCGCCGCGGCAAGCTCGATGGCCGATCAGGCGGCGCAGTTGCAGCAGGCGGTGTCGGTCTTCCGGTTCGCGGGCGCTTGACGTTAAAGCCGATGCCGCAGCAATCGTTGCGGGATCGGGACATCATCGGGAAAGACCGCGTGCGTCAATCGGCCAGATCGCTTCCACGCGCTCGCCCCGGAAGCAGACGTACTGATCGTAGAGATTCACGGTCGGGTCGCAATGCCCCGGTGTCACGAGTACGCGCTGTCCAAGCAGCTGGGTCGTATCGGCATCCGGCGTGCCGACTGTCTCCAGCTTGCCGTGTTCGTCATTGGCCGCGATGTAGGCGAGCGAGGGACCTTCGGACGCCGCCCATGTCACCTTTCGCGGAAGTCCGGCATCGACGGCCAGCCCCTTGAGGCCAACGTCGCATACCACCATGCCAGGGCGCGTGGCGCTCATGATCGTGGATAGCACGAACAGGCTGTTGCGCGGCCGTACGGCGCCGTGCCACGCAATGCCGCCATACTCGCCATCCATGATCGCGTAAGAGCCCGGCTGGACCTCGGTGTAAACGCCGCTGGCAACGTCGAATTCAAACGTGCCGGTGCCGCCGCCGGTCACGCGCGCACATCGCTCGCCGCGCACCTCGAGTGCGCGGACGAATGTTCCAGCGCGCTCGGCGGCGCGGCCGGCCGTGTCCTTTCTTGCGGACCAGTCGGCAATATGCTGCGCTCCGCCGTGGTAGGCCTGCAAACCGGCAAAGCGCAGGCCCGGATGCGCGGCGATGGCATCGATCAGCTCGAGCAGTGCGTCATGGGTTGTCACCCCGCAACGGTTCTGACCGACGTCGATCTCCGGCAACACGTCGATCGTGACGCCTGCGGACGTCGCTGCTTCGCCAAGTGCACGCACTTGAGGCAATGCGTCCACGCAAACGCTCAAATGGACGTGCGAAGCGAGTTGGGTGGCCATCAAGAGCTTGTCCCTGCCGACAAACTCATTGGTGACGTGAATGTCACGCACGCCGGCAGCGGCGAACGGATACGCTTCGCTCAGCTTCTGGCAACAGATACCCACGGCGCCGGCTTCGATCTGCCTCAGGGCGATGGCGCTGCTCTTGTGAGCCTTGGCGTGAGGCCGCAAGGCAACACCGTGCTCGGCGACGAACGTCGCCGTCTCGCGAAGATTCGCTTCGAATGCGTCGAGATCGATCAGCAGCGAAGGGGTGCCGACCGAGGAAAGCGAGTCGCCGATGAGGGCGGGGGCAGGGGGAGTGAGAGTCATCAAGGCTCCGTTCAGGGCGTGCAACCATGCTGCGCCAGTATTGCACACACCATGGCCGGTCTCATCGGCGCGCCAGCTTTTTGTCAACTGAGGTTCGCCGGCATGCTGTCCGCTTCGCGCGGCGCGCGATGCTTGCCCAGCCATTTCGCAAGCTCGGTGGCGGACAACGCCTTCGAGTAGTACCAGCCCTGGCCATACTGGACGCCCTTGTTGCGCAGCCACGTCACCTGCGCGCCCGTCTCCACGCCCTCGGCGACGATTTCCAGGCCCAACTCATGGGCCATCGAAATGATGTGCGGCGCGACGACGCTCGAGGCGGTGTCCTGGACGATCGTATCGACGAACGACTTGTCGATCTTCAGCACATCGATCTCGAAGGTCTGCAGATACGACAGGCTCGAGTAGCCGGTTCCAAAGTCGTCGATATAGATGGGATGGCCCGCGGCCCTGAATGCCGCAATGCCGCCGCGCGTGGATTCGGCGTTCATGAAGCTGCGCTCCGTCGCCTCGATGCGGATTTGCGCGGGCGCGATGCCGGTTCCTTCGAGCGACGCGGTAAGCAGGTTCAGGAAGCGCAAGCTCTGCAGATCCTCGCCGCTCACGTTGATCGAGACATAAAACGCAGGGTTCGCCGTGAGCAATTTCCCTAGCTGCGTGATCGTCTTTTCGAGCACGAGATCGGTCAAAGGCTGAATGAGGTGATTGTCTTCGGCCACGCGCACGAAAACCTCGGGCGAGATGGCGCGCCCGTTCAATGTCCACCGCACCAGTGCTTCGGCGCCTGCACACTGGTTATCGGCGAGCCGCACGATGGGCTGGAAAACCACGTCGATCTTGCGCCGGGCAATGGCCCACTGCAGCGTTGCAGGGAACGAGAGTTGCCGCGAAACGCGCTTGTAGGCGAGCCAACCGAGCGCGGCGCCGGCGAACACGCCGATCGTCAGCCACGCGGCGAGCAGCTTGGGCCAGTCGCCCGCCACGCTGCTGCGCGGCGACTTCACCACGACGGCAAGCGGCCGTGTCGACGAGCGGGCGACAGCGTAATTCCAGTCGCTGCTGTTCACGTTGCCGCTGTGCTTCCACGCATCGAGCATGTCGTCCGGATCCGCGCCGGCCGAGACTGCGAGGAGCCTTCCCGTCGCAACCTGGATCACGGCGATAGGACGCCTCGCCGGATCGATGAGATCGACATAGGAGCCCGGGTCGATGGAGACGTAGTGGCCGTTGCGGCCGAACTGAATGTCCTTGCGGACGTCGCTCAGCGGACTCTTCTGCTCGAACCACACCAGGTAGCCGTCTTCGCTGCGATAGTCGGGCGGCGGCAGCGTGAGATCCTTGTTGCGCGCGTCGCCAAGCAGTGGAGAGCAGAGGTAGTGCCCGTCGGCGTATGCGCCGGCATCCTGAACGTAGCGGTAGTTGTAGATGACGCGCGCGGCCTGTTCGAGGCTGGACTGCGAACAGGGCGTGCCCGGTTCCCGGTCCAGGTCGGAAAGGGCGGCGAAAGCCTGGTACGTGACGAGGTCCGTACGCATGACCGCCTTCTCGGCGAACTCCCTGAGGTCGGCCCGATCGCGCCGCTGGACGTCCTTGTCCGCGACGTAAAGACTCGTGAAAACGGGTACGAGGGTGGCGAGGCACCCGAGTGCGATCGAAGCCGAAATCAGCGTGATGCGCTTGATCATTTCGCACCCCGGAGGGATGGAACGTTAAGCAACGAACCAGAGGCTGGACGCACACTGAGGCGGCGCCCCCGATGCGCGGGAGCCCGAACGTCAGACCAAAGCATACTCTTTGGCGCTTCGTTTTCAACGGGCAAACGCGTCGGCAGCGCTTTCTGCGGCGCCGCCACGGGCGCGTTGCCGGTAGGACCAAGGTCTGATTGCCCGCGTCCGCCACGGCCGCCATGATCTGCCTGTGTTGCTCGCCAGGTTCGCTGCTCAGGGGAGCGTGAATGGGGACACTGTCCAATTTCGTGAAGCGCGCGTGGCTCGCCGCCGCGGTGCTGCTCGCGGCCGGCTGCGCCCAGCCGTGGCAAAGCGTCCAGCCCGGCACCGACCAGTCCGCGTTGATTGCGCGTCTCGGGCCGCCGCGCGAAACCTATAACCTGCCGGATGGCGGCAAACGTCTCATGTGGCCGACCCAGCCGATGGGGTCGACGAACACCGTTGCCGACATCGACGCGAGCGGCAAGGTCGTGAGCGTGCGCCAGGTCATGCAGGCGAGCGAGTTCTATCGGGCGAAGGTCAACGTGTGGACACGCAACGATGTCCTGATCAATTTCGGCCGGCCCGCGGAGACAGCCTACTTTTCGCGCATGCAGCGGGAAGTCTGGTCCTACCGCTACATCGAGAACAACATCGACTACATGATGTTTCACTTCTACTTCGACGATCAGGGCATCTTGCGGCTCACGCAGAAGACGCCTGATCCAATGCGCGACCGGAACCTGAGGCGCGGGTTCTAGCGCGGGTTCCGTTTAGAGGCGTGTATGCGTAGCGCCCGGCATTCGACGACCCTGCACCGCCTCGCACGCGCGTGGCTATCCGCAGCGCTGCTCATGTTGCCCGGCGTATCGCTGGCAATGGAATTCAAGCTCTATTACCAGCCCGATCTGAAACTGAACATGGTGATCGGGAAGGGAAAGATTCAGAGTGGCGATGCAGAAAAATTGCTTGCGGCCGCCAAACTTGCCGGCCGTGACAGCGAAGGACTCGTTCCACTCGTATTGGATAGCCCCGGCGGAAATGTCGAAGCGGCTTTTCGCGTGGTCGACGCGATGGATCAGGTCAGGGTCTATACGATCGTTCCGGATAATGCGAGATGCGCGTCTGCATGCGCCTCGATTCTATTTGCCTCAGGGGAGCGTAGAAGTGTCATGGGCACGGGGCAGCTTGGCTTTCATAGCTGTTATCGTCGCGCCGGGAGCACCTACGCCGCGGACTCGCTCTGCAACGAGATCATCGCGGCGAACGCCATGCAACGGGGCGTGAGCCACGCCGGCATCAATCGCTTCGTCGAGCAATATGGCGCGGCAGACATGGCGTGGGTCGGGCGCAATATCGCGTGCACCTTGCTTCGCGGGCTTTGCAGGCCAGGGCTTCTCGAAACGCAGCCCGCAACGAAAGCGGCGCTGACGCAAAGCTTCAATTGCAGCGAACTCATCTCCGCTCAGGCACAGCTTGTTTGTGGAGACTCGGAGCTTGCCCGCATCGACAGAACCATGGCCGAAGTCTTCAACCAGAAGCTGAACGTATCGACCAACAAAGACCGGCTAAGAGCAGAGCAGAGAGCGTGGCTTCGAAACTCGCGCAATGCGTGCGCCGACAAGGCGTGCCTCTTGAAGAGCTATCAGCTTCGCGTGGCCGAACTGAAGCGGGGCGGATAGTCGCGGCTAGTGGCAATACAAGTCGTTTTCCGCGTTGAACATGTCGAACGCGAGGCTGATCGCCTGATCCTTGCGTACGGTCGCTAGCCACCGGCTACGTTGCCACTGGTTTACCGTATTGCCGACGAATACCGCGCTTGCCGCGTCGCCGGCGCGCGTGGCGATGAACGCGGCCTGCGCGGCGATCGTTCCGCGTAGCGGGCGATAGTAGGACCAGTCCGCCTGCTTGAGCAGCGCCTCGATTACGAATTCGTCGTCGACGAGGGCGGCGCAATCGCCCGCCTGGAACGCCAGAAGGGCATCGAGCGGCCGGTTGGAACCGTGCATGTTTGCATGGAACTCGTGCGCTGCACGCTCCGCATAGGGGTTGCCTTGCGATGCGCAAATCGCGCGGCCGCGCAGGTCACGCCATGTCCGCACGTCGCCATGGCCCAGGACGAGCGCCATGCCACGGCCGCTCGAATACGAAGCCGGTGCGAACGCAACCTGCGCGTCGGGCGAGAAGCTCAGGCCGGCAATGGCGGCATCGGCTCTGCCCGACTGCAGGGCGGCACGCGCGGCCGCTGGTTCGGCCAGCAGGAACTGCACCGGCAGCCCCGCGCGGCGGGCGAGGTCCGATGCAAGCGCCGCCGCGAACGGATCGGGCGCACGCACCGTGCGATCGACCTTGCCGACGTAAAGCGTGGGCGCGGGGCGCGGGGGCACCGCCACGATCAGCACGCCGCGTGCTGCCGCGGCTGCGAAAGGCGGGTCGCTTTTGAGAAGGGCGCGTGGCAACTCGTTCTTCAGCGCCCATGCGAGCAATGCTACGAACGCGAGGGTGACCATTAGCACGGTGGCCGGCAAGCTTAAGCGCCGCGGAATTGTCGAAGCGCCGAGTTGGGCGTTCCTAGCCATTCTGCGCGAGCCCGACGCGCCAACGCAGTAGTTGCCGTTCGAGTATCGACAGACTCTGATTGATCAGCAGCCCAAAGATAGCGAGCAGAACGATGCCCGCGTACATATCGGGAATCTGAAACGTCTCCTGCGAATTGAGCGTATAGAAGCCGAGCCCCGAGCGCGCGCCGATCATTTCCGCCGCCACCAGCGCGGTAATGCTGTACGCCCCTGCCAGACGCACGCCCGTGAGGATCTGCGGCAGCGCCGCCGGCAGCACGACCTTCGTTGCGATAAAGCGCTGCGAGGCGCCCATCGAGCGCGCACAGTCGATCAGCACGCGCTCGACCTGTTTCACGCCCGCAATGGTGTTGAGCAGCACCGGCCAGAACGCGGCCCACACAACGATGGCGATCTTCGACGACTCGCCAATGCCGAGAAACAGCATGAAAACGGGAAAGAGCGCGAAGGCGGACACCTGCCGCAACAGTTGAAAGACGGGATCGACAATGCGCTCGACGCGCCGGAACCATCCCAGCAGGAAGCCGCATGCAATGCCACCGGCCACGGCGAGCAGCAAGCCGCTGATGGATCGCACGGCGCTCGCACCGATATGCGTCCACGCGTCGCCGTTTTCGAAGAGCCTTGCGATGGCGAGCGCGACCTGTGAAGGCGGGCTCAGGTACGCCGCGTTGACCACGCCGAGCCGAGGCAGCAACTCCCACAACAGCAGGAAGGCGATAAGCGCGATAGAGCGCTCCACGCCAACGTAAAGGCGCGCAATAGACGAAGCTGCACGCACGCGCTGAACGCGGCGCGAGGATTCGCGGACCGCGCCCGCGTTGGACATCGAGTTGGATATCGAGTCAGACATCGAATCGGACATGATCGGCTCCCGTCAATGCATGGGTTTGCGGCTGTGCGTCGAGTCGCGTGTCGAGTTCCGTGCTGAGGCTCGCCCATGCGCGCTGACGCAGCGCGACGAACGCCGCCGAGTGACGCAGCGCGGCGTCGCGCGGGCGCGGCAGATCGACGTCGATGATCTCTTTCACGCGTCCGGGGCCTCGGCCAAGAACCGCGACGCGATCGGAGAGAAAGATCGCCTCGTCGATGCTGTGCGTGACGAACACGACGGTCGTGGCACTCTGCTCCCAGATCGCGAGCAATTCCTGCTGAAGCAGTTCGCGCGTCTGCGCGTCGAGCGCGCCAAACGGTTCGTCCATCAGCAGAATCTCGGGGCGATAAGCGAGTGCGCGCGCGATGGCCACGCGCTGGCGCATGCCGCCGGAAAGCTGGTGCGGATAGTGATCCGCGAATTCCAGCAGGCCCACGAGGCGCAAGAAGCGTTCGGCCTCGCTGCGCCGCGCGGCGCGCTTCATGCCGCGAATTTCGAGTCCTGCTTCCACGTTCTTGCGAACGGTGCGCCACGGAAAGAGGGCGTAGCCCTGAAACACGAAGCCGAGCTTCTGCCGCACGGCGCTCACGGGGTCGCCGTCCACGCGGATATCGCCCGAGGTTGGCAGCGTGAGGCCGGCGAGCACGTTGAGGAAGGTCGACTTGCCACAGCCGCTCGGGCCCAAAAGCGCCATGAATTCGCCTTCGCGTACGGCGAGATCGAAGCGCTTGAGGACCGTATGGTGCGTGTCAGTTTGCGCGTTGGTATAGGTGAGCGAGAGGTCGCGCGCGACGATCTTCTCGCGTAGCGCCGTCGCAGTGTTTGCCGCGTTCACGAGCGTGTTCCGTTCGGCAAGGGCGTCGCGCTGGCCTGGGCCTCGTGCTTCGCAACCGGATTGAAGTCGTTCGTATAGACATCCTTAACGTTGACCTTGCCCTTCGGAATCTTGCCAGCCTGTTCGAGGATATCGATGTAGTACTGGATGGGCGGCTCCGTGACCACGAGATCCTTCACGTAGGCGTAGCGTTCCACGAGCCGGACGTCGATGCCGAGCCGCTCGGCCGTTAGCTTGCGCGCCTCGTCGGGATGCGCATTGACCCAGTTGCCCGCCCTGGCGATGGCCGTGACGAAGTCGCGCACCGCCTGCGGGTGGGCGCGGGCGAACGCGCCATTCACGCTATAGGGCGCCATGCCGCCAAGACCGTGATCCTCGTCCCAGTCGCTCCACAGCTTGCGCAGTTGCGGGTCGGCCTCCGCCGATCCGGAAAACGGCGGATGAATGATCGCGACATCCACGTTCTTCGTGACGAGCGCCTGCTCGGACTGATTGTCGGGCACGACCAGCCAGTTCACCTTCGAGACATTCACGCCGTGCTGCGCCAGATACTTCTTGGTAACGAATTCCGCGCACGCGCCGAAGCTGTTGAACGCTACCGTTTTTCCCTCGAAGTCCTTCGGCCCGAGAATGCCCGAATCCTTGCGCACGAAATACTTCATGTGCGGCGCGTCGGGCAGCGTTTCGCCGCCTGCGGAAATGACCTTGATATCGGCGCCGCTGGCAATCGCGGAAATAACGAGCGGCACCATGCGCGTGCCGAAATCGATATCGCCGGTGCCTACGAGCGGGATGATCTGCGGCGCGGAGATCTTGCCGACATATTTGGGCCGCGTGCTCGTGTTGTCGAAATAGCCGAGCTTGTCGGCGAGATAGACCAGGTCGAAAGCGGGGTTGTCGGGGTACTTGAAATAGGTGATTTCCTGCTGCGCCGACGCTTGCGTGGTCGTGACAGACGCGTCTTGCGCCTGCTCACCATGCGGCTTGCAACCGCTTGCGAGAATCAGGGCCGCAGCCGCGCACGCGGCAAGCAGGGCGGTTCCGGCTGAGTGCCGGCGGATTTTCGAGGAGAACGCCTTCATGAGCGGAGACTCGGCAACGAGCAGGGTAGGTGAGTGAATTGACGATGCTCGATGATTGTCGATCTGCAACGATTCCAGGCAAACCAACGAATTATGATTTGCTTAGTTGTTCGTATCGACAATGCGTCAATTCGGCTACTTCTGCTGTTGCTTCGAAATATCCGCTGCTGCTGTGGTCCTGCTGCTTTTTGTTCGTGCCGTGCTGATCGAGTGCGAAAGGGGCGGGCTGCACGCCACGCCCTTTTCACACGCTCAAGGCAGCGAGATCGTCAAATTCGCCGATTGCGGACCGAGCTTGATGAGTTGCGTATACGGCGCGAGCGTGTGCACCGTGTTGTCGCGCAGCCAGGTGCTGAGGCCGAGCCACGCAAGCAGACCCACCAGCGCGAACACCGCGCCGATCGACCACAGCGGTACCTCGCGCTTGAGGCGGTGCGCAACCTGATCGGGCAGCGGCCAATGCGGCGCGAAGGGCGCGCGTTTGCCCTTGATATGCGCGATCTCGTCGCCAAGTCGCGCCGTGAGATAGGCGAGCTTTTCCGGTCCTTCGAGAATGTACTTGCCCTGGAAACCGAGCAGCAGGCACATATGGAAGACCTCGAGCGACTGCAGTCGCGGCGCGCCCTGTGCGCGGCATTCTTCGAGATACTGGAAGAACTTCTCGCCGGCGAGTTGCTCGCCGAAGAGCGCAAGCTGCAAGGGGCGGCGTTCCCACTCGGTGCGAATGCGGAACGACGATGCCAGTACCGATTCGTCGAGTGCGGCGCAGAACGCGAACTTGGCCGCGTACACGTCTTCGGCCGCGACGTTCAGCTTCTTCGCACCGCGCTCGAAATCGCCGAGAAACTGCTGCACGCGCGCGCCGAATTCGCTGGCGTCGCCCGGCTCGCGGCCGTTTTTCAACAGGAACAGCATGAAGAAGCCGTCGTAGAGCAAGTCGAGCAGCGAGCGTACCTGGTAAGCGGGCTCCGCGGCGGGCGAGGGGTGATTCACGGGCGGCGCTGCGTCGCCGAAAAGGGAAGGGGCGTTGCTCATGACGTCACCGCGATCAGTTCGAGTTTGAGATCGTTGATGCCCGAGGGCGCGTAGACCATGGCCGACTGCGCCTGCACCATGCGCTCATAAAGCGCGCTGCGCGCCTCGAACGCGAAATAGCATGCGCCGGGCCGCACGGGAATGGCGGGCGGCACCTGGGGCGTATAGACGAGCCTCACGCCCGGCATGGCCGAGAGCACGAGCTTGTCAACGTCGTCGGGCGCGCCGACCTTGAAGCGCGCCGGCACGGCTTCGACGAGATCGACGGCGGGCATGTCCGCCGAAACGGCGAGATAGAAGGTGGTCTTGTCGTCGATCTTGCCCGAATCGAGCCGGCCGATATGGAACGACGGACGCACTTCTTCGAGCGCAATGGCGAAGTACTGCGTGGAGATCACCGTTTCGAGCAGGTCGCGCAGAATCGTATCGAGGCGCGCAAAGCCGGGGCCGGGATCGTCGTGGCGGTACGCGGGCAGGTCGGCCAGCGCGTAGCCCTTGGAGAACGTCATGAGCTGGCCCGCGAGGCGCAGCAGCTCGTGAAAGAGCCGCTCGGGGTGAAGCGCCGCATGCTGATAGAGATGCGCGAGCGTGGCGAACGCGCCGCTTGCCGTATGCAGCAGCCAGAACGAGGCGATGTCGCCCGAACGGAACTCGATGATGTTCTTGGTCGGCTCGCGATGAAAGCCATAGAGCGCATTGACCTTGGCCTGCAGCGCGTCGATGAGCCGGCGCAGCCGCTGGTGCAGCAGCGGCGACGCTTCGATGGCGAGACTCGGCGGCACGAAGCTTTCGTCGACCTCGAATCCCGAAGTCGCAGTGCGCCGCACGCGTGCGACGGGCACCGAGAGCAACTGGTCGCGCGGCTCGCTGTGCGCGATCAGCTTGACGTTCGTTTTCAGGAACGTCACGTCGGCCTGCGCGGCGTCCGTGTAGTGATCGGCGACGCTCGCCTGCTCGCTCACGTAGCGCGTGACGAAGCCCTCGTTGCGATCGGGCGCGTAGTTCGTGCCGGTTTCGCGCATCTGGTGCAGCGCCAGGTAGAACGTGAATTCGTTGATGCCCTCGGGCAGCGTGTCGAGCGCCACGGGCGGCGGCAGGTCGTCGGCCTGCGGCGCGCTGTAGAGCGTGCCGTCCGGAAACACGAGCGCGAGTTCGCTCATGCGCAGCATGTTGCTGCCCAGTGCGTCGTGGTCGAGCCGCGCGGTGCGAACGCCCCAGTTGTACGGCGCAATGGCCTGGATCGATTCGAAGAGGCGCGCTTCGTGGTAGGCGTCCTGCCGCTGGAAGTGCTGAGGCCTGAGGAACAGGCCTTCTCCCCAAAGCACTTTCGAGGAATAACTCATGTTAAATCGGCTATATGCGTGATTCGGCCCGTGCCGCTCGCGCCGGCGATCGGCGGACTGAAATTGTTAAATATCCCGCTTGCTCGTTACTCTGCCTGGTGCTTTGCCCTTTATTCACCCGCAAGTCACCGACGAAAGCAGATTCAGCTGCTGCGGCGGTAATCCCTGGTCCGGCGAGATCACCGTGCCGCTCGTGACGGTCATTGCGCAGTTATGCAGGCCGACCATTATGCCGGATTTCTCGGATTTCGCAGGATCGAAGGCGAACTTCCAACGCTGCATGGCCGGATCGCGGAATAGGGCGACGATACCGAATGCCTGCGCCTCGCGTGAAACCTTTTCAGTGGCGTTATATCGCTGGCCCGGAATGAGCGTCACTTCCCGCACGCCGAGCAGGTCGCTGCCCAGCGCGCTCTTTTCTTTTGCGGGGTCGGTGAACGTATCGAACGGCGCCTGCTGGAATGACGTAGGGTCCTTCAGCACGTAGAGCCGCACGACGAGCGCAAGCGGCTTGCGGTCGGTCGCCGCGTTGAGGTTTTGCGCCGCAAGCAGCGTGATACCGAGGTCGCGCGGGGGTTTCTGGCTGTCCGGCACGTCGGGCTTGCCGATGCCCGCGAGCTGCAAAGCCGCCGACGCCGCACTGCCGAGCGCCGGCACGGCCGCCGCGCAACCGGCGAGTTGCGTCGTGACGATGACAATCGATGCGAAACGAATAACACGCGCATTCATTATGTGTTGGCCAGGCGTGAATGCCCGGAGTCCGTTAAGTGGTGATATGCGATCCGGATAATGCTATCCGCATAAAAGCGCATTTAACCCCGCTTGGCGCCGATAAGCGGTTGATTATTTGAGGCGGCAAACTTTTCCGGCTCGCTCGTGTTTTCAATTGCACGAGTGAGAAATTCTTTCCTGTGTGAATTTCTTGTGGCAGTAAACCCCGCGTCAAAGAAGCTATTTAGTGTCGGCGCATTACATTAAGAAGTTGAATTATCAAAATTTGGGCTGTACTATACCCGCGCGCTAGAGCTAAAGCAAAACTCTAGTTCCCTCCCATCGAATTAATAATTACACGTTGGTGAAAGAATGATAAACCGGGTCATTTCAAGGCTCTCCGGGGTGGTGCTGGCATGCGGGGTAATCGCGGGCTGCGCTACGCAGGACCATAATCTCGCGGCATCGCCAGACGCATTCAACAAGGCGCTAGCCGACGCCGATACCGCGGCGAAGGGCGGCGATCAGGATCGCGCGATCGCGCTTTACCAGAAACTCGCTGCGGCAGATCCGACGCGCGAAGAACCGTGGTCGCGCATCGCGCAGATCCAGTTCCAGCAGCAACACTATGGACAGGCCATCGTGGCGGCTCAGGAAGCGCTGCAGCGCGATCAGACCGATCGCGCTGCGAAGAGCGTGCTGGCCGTGGCCGGGTTGCGCGTCGCGACGCAGTCGCTCGGCGAACTGCGCCAGGATGCCTCGCTGCAGGGCGACGCGAAGTCCGATGCGCAGGCGCTCGCGAAGCAGTTGCGCGACACGCTCGGCGAAGATTCGCTGTTCCCGCCCGAGCAGGCGGATAAGCCCGCGCCGAAGAAGCGCCGCATCGTTCGCCATGTGCAGAAGCCGGCAGCGAAGCCCGTTGAAACGGCCGAGGCCACGCCGGCTGCACCGTCAGCGCCCGCTGCCCCCGCGGCTGCGGCTCCTGCGCCTGCTAAAGCGGCGCCGGCCAAAGCGGCTGCAAGCGGTGGCGCGTCCGATCCGTTTAGCGCACTGCGCTGAACCGCGTGGCGGTGAATTGCTGACAACAGGTCTTGAACGACTCGAACAGGGGAGCCCTCGATGGCCAAGAAAGAAAGTATTCAGAAGCGCTTGCAGAAAGTGCGGCCGCCGCGCGTCCAGTTGACGTACGAAGTCGAACTCGGCGATGCGATTGAGGTGAAGGAACTGCCGTTCGTAGTCGGCGTGATGGGCGATCTCGCGGGTCAGTCGGAAGTCGAACAGCCGCGTCTGCGTGACCGCAAGTTCGTCAATATCGACCGCGACAATTTCGACGACGTCATGAAGGGCATCGAGCCGCGCGCGGCGTTCCAGGTCGAGAACCGCTTGAGCGAAGCGGGCGGCAAGTTCGCCGTGGACTTGCGCTTTCATTCGATGGCCGACTTCAATCCCGACGAAGTCGTCGCACAGATCGAGCCGCTGCGCCGTCTGCTCGAGGCGCGCTCGAAGCTCGCGGACCTGCGCAACAAGCTCGCCGGCAACGACAAGCTCGAAGACCTGCTGAGCGAGGTGCTGGCCAACACGCAGCAGCTGCAGGCGCTCGCGGGCAACACGGGTGCCGCCGGCGAAGCGGAGCGTGGCGAGCGCAACGAATCCAGCGACAGCAACGATCAATAAGCGCCTGGGGAGATCGACATGAATCAGCAAACTGGCGCAGTTCGCGCACCGGCCCTGGAAGAAGCCCAGGCCGCGCCCTCGTTGCTCGACGAGATCGTCGAAAAGAGCAAGGTGGCCAAATCCGAATCCGAGCACGCGCGCGCGAAAGACCTTATCGGCGAGCTCGTGCATCAGGTGCTGGACGGCACCGTGATCGTCTCGAACAATCTGTCCGCGACGATCGATGCTCGCGTGGCCGAACTCGACCGCCTGATCTCGGCGCAGTTGAGCGCCGTGATGCACGCGCCGGAATTCCAGCGGCTGGAAGGCACGTGGCGCGGCCTCGATTACCTGTGCAAAGAGAGCAATACCGGCTCGACCATCAAGATCAAGGCGCTGCATGCGCCCAAGCGCGACGTCGTGCGTGACTTCAAGACCGCCGTCGAATTCGACCAGAGCGCGCTCTTCAAGAAGATCTACGAAGAAGAGTTCGGCACGTTCGGCGGGGCGCCCTTCGGTGCGCTGATTGGCGACTACGAAGTGACGCGCCAGCCGGAAGACATGTATTTCATCGAGCAGATGTCGCACGTTGCGGCGGCGGCGCATGCGCCGTTCGTCGCATCGGCCTCGCCGGAACTGCTCGGCCTCGAGTCGTTCGCCGATCTCGGCAAGCCGCGCGATCTCGGCAAGGTATTCGACACCGTCGAATACACGAAGTGGAAGTCGTTCCGTGACGCGGAAGATTCGCGCTACGTGGGGCTCACGCTGCCGCGCTTTCTCGGTCGCCTGCCGTTCAATCCGAAGGATGGCGCGACGGCCGAAGGCTTCAATTTCGTCGAAGACGTGGACGGCACCGATCACGCCAAATACCTGTGGTGTAACGCGGCATGGGCCTTTGCGGCGCGCCTGACCGCTGCGTTCGACGACTTCGGCTGGTGCGCGGCGATTCGCGGCGTGGAAGGCGGCGGCCTCGTGGAAGACCTGCCCACGCACACCTTCAAGACCGACGACGGCGAAATCGCGCTGAAATGCCCGACCGAAATCGCCATCACGGATCGGCGCGAAAAAGAACTGAGCGACCTCGGTTTCATTCCGCTCGTCCATTGCAAAAACTCGGACTACGCTGCGTTCTTTGCCGCACAGTCAGTGCAGAAGCCCAAAAAATATAGTACCGACAACGCGAATGCGAACGCCGTGCTTTCGGCGCAGCTGCAATACATCTTCTCGGTGTCGCGCGTGGCGCACTATCTGAAGGCGATGATGCGCGACAAGATCGGCAGCTTCGCGTCCGCACAGAACGTCGAAGTGTTCCTGAATCGCTGGATTTCGCAGTACGTGCTGCTCGACGACAACGCCTCGCAGGAGCAAAAGGCGCAGTTTCCGTTGCGCGAGGCGTCGATCCAGGTCAGCGAGATTCCAGGCAAGCCGGGTTCGTACCGGTCGGTCGCGTTCCTGCGGCCGCACTTCCAGCTTGACGAACTGTCGATTTCGCTGCGGCTCGTGGCGGATCTGCCGAAACCCGCTAATTCGTAAAGCCGCGCAAGCGTGCGAATGAGTTGAGCCGGAGCGGTCCGTCGTTCATCCACGGATCGTTCCGGGAAGCAACCCGGGGCATCGCCCTCGGGCCCGCGTTAGCAAACTACCGTAAACCCCCACTCTGGGGAGTCGAGGCGTTATGAAGGACATCTATCTAAAATTCGGCAATCCGGCCATTAAGGGCGAGTCGCAGGACAAGGACCATGCCGGCTGGATCGAAATCGATTCGTGGAATCACTCGATTCTGCAGCCGCGTTCGGCAACGGCCTCGACGGCGGGCGGTCATACGGTCGAGCGTTGCGAGCATGCCGACATGCGCTTCCTGAAGGACATCGACGTCGTGAGCCCGCTGCTTTATCAGCACGCTTCGGGCGGCACCACCTTCGACGAAGTCACGATCGACTTCATGCGCTCGGACGGCGAGGGTAACCGTATCAAGTACCTCGAAATCAAGCTCAAATACGTGATCATCTCCAGCATCACGCCGGAAGTGGTCGGCGAAGGGCTGCCCACGGAGCAGTTCTCGCTGAAGTATGCGGCCGTGCAGTGGAAGTACACGCAGCAGAAGATCGGCGGCAACCAGGGCGGCAATGCGCAAGGCGCATGGAGCCTCACGAAGAACGACAAGACCTACGCGGTCTGACGCGGCGTGCGCAGGCGGCGCGCGCGATCGCGTGCACTGCCTGCGCCTGTTTCATCTGGCTGACCGACTCTATTTGAACCGATGAAGCGTTTCGAGCCAGGACTGCTTGACAAGCTCTTCGACGACGATCCGCATTCGCCGGCACCGGCGGCAGTGCGGCAGTTTTCGATCGAAGAACTCAAGGCGACCGTTGCGCGCGATCTGGAGTCGATCCTGAACTCGCGCATTGCGTTCACCGAGCACGAACTCGCGATGTTGCCCGAGTGCCGCCGTTCGATCCTGACCTACGGGCTGAACGATTTCGCGGGCTTGAGCCTTGCGAGCCATTACGATCGCGCATTCATCTGCAAGTCGATCCAGCAGGCAATCGAGCGGCACGAACCGCGATTGCAGCGCGTAACGGTGACGCTCGAACTGAACGAGCGCTCGACCAACGCACTGTACTTCGCGATTCAGGCGTTGCTGGTGGTGCATCCGGCGCAAGAGCCGGTGAGTTTCGACGCGATGCTGCAGCCTTCGACGCTGCAGTATTCGGTCACGCGCGCACGCGCAAAAGCATGACGCAGCCGCGACCGGCGGCGCGCGACATGGCATGAAACAAAGGTAGTTTTGGGGGGGCGGGAGCGTACCGATGGAAGAGCTGTTGCCGTACTACGAGCGCGAATTGTCGTTCCTGCGGCGTTATTCGCGCGAATTCGCCCAGCGCTACCCGAAGATCGCGGCCCGCCTCGCGATGACGGGGGAGCACTGTGAAGACCCGCACGTCGAGCGGATGATCGAGTCGTTCGCGTTGCTTGGCGCGCGCATCAACAAGCGCCTCGACGACGACTACCCGGAGTTCACCGAGGCGCTGCTGGAGGTGCTGTACCCGCACTATCTGCGTCCGTTCCCCTCGT
The DNA here is from genome assembly GCF_004353905.1 of Paraburkholderia guartelaensis. Taxonomy (GTDB): domain Bacteria; phylum Pseudomonadota; class Gammaproteobacteria; order Burkholderiales; family Burkholderiaceae; genus Paraburkholderia; species Paraburkholderia guartelaensis. Next base: position 118,411 of record NZ_SMOD01000018.1, read on the forward strand.
GCTCGATTGCACAGTTCGGCGTCGCGGGCGCGCTCGGCAATCTCACCGAGCCGGCCGTGATCGAACGCGGCACGGAACTGAAGTCGCGGCCGATCCGCGGCGTGCAATGCCGCTTTCGCGCCGCCTACGACGTGACGCTCGCGCCGATCCGCATTTCGGAGGCGCGCTACGTGCCGGCGGCGATCGCACCGAGCGCGACAATCCTGCCGCCGAACGCAACGGGCGTCCTGTCGATCACGATCGAATCGACGTCGCCGCAGTTCGACCTCTCTGCGTGGAAAAGCGGCGCGCTACGTACCTACCTGCACGGCGAGCAGTCGTTCATCGCGGCGCTCGGCGACTGCCTGTTCGTGCATGCAATTGCCGCTTACGCCGAGCCCGAGCGCAATGGCCGCTGGCGCGCGCTCTCCGCGCTGCCGTTCGCGCAGGCCGGCTTCGACGCGGCTGACGCGCTGATCGACTATCCGGCGAAATCGCACCCCGCGTACCGCCTGCTCACGGAGTATTTCGCGTTTCCGGACAAGTTCGATTTCGTCGACTTCGACCTCGCGGCAATGACCGCCGCGGCGGGGCGCTGCCAGCGACTTACGCTTCATATCGTGCTCAAGGACGTGCGCGGCGACTCGCACGTGGCACGGTTGCTCGACGCACTCGCGGCGCACCATCTGCGGCTTTTCTGCACGCCCGTGGTGAACTTGTTCAAGCAGCATGGTGAGCCGATTCGCCTCGATCATCAGGCGGTCTCGTATCCGGTTGTGGCAGAGGGGAGGCGCGCATTCGCCTACGAGGTCTATTCGATCGACTCCGTGCAACTGGTGCGGCAACGCGCGCACGAAGAGACGGTCGTCGAGTTCCGGCCTTTTTACTCGCTGCGCCATGGCGAATCGATGCGTGCCGGTCACTACTGGTTTGCCCGTCGCGACGAATCCGTCGCACAAAAGAGTCCCGGCTACGAAACTGAAATCTCGATCGTCGATATCGACTTCGAAGTGGATACCGAGCAAAACGAAACACTGAGCCTCGATCTGACCTGTACCAACCGCGATTTGCCCACTGCGCTCGCGACCGGTCTCGAAGGCGGCGATCTGTTTCTGGAGGGCGGCGCGATTGCGAGTAGCATCGCGCTCCTGATGCGGCCGACGCCGTGCGTGCGCTTCGAGCGCCGGCAGGCCGCGCACTGGCGGCTCATTTCGCATCTCGCGCTCAACCACGTCTCGCTCGTGAACCACGGCGCCACCACGCTCAAGGAAATGCTCGCGCTCTATGACCTGCGGCGCACGGCGGTGTCGGCGCGGCACGTGGACGGCATTGTCGACGTCGAGCAGCGCGCGGCCGTGCAATGGTTGCCCGGCAAGCCGTTCGCGACCTTCGTGCGCGGCATCGAGATCCGCCTGACCGTCGACGAGGATCACTTCGTCGGCACTAGCCTCGGAACGTTCGTGCGCGTCATCGACGTGTTTTTCGGGCTTTACGTGCACATCAACAGCTTCGTGCAACTGGTCGTCGTTTCGCGGCGCACCGGCGAGGAGATCATGCGATGCAGCCCCCGCAGCGGCGAATCGATTCTGGCGTAATCGAGCGGCTGCTCGATGAGCCGCACCGCTTTGGGTTCTTCCAGGCGGTGCGCCTGCTCGAGCGCTGGTTCGTCGACAAGGCCGGCGCGCGGCAGCGCGACGTGCTCCCACAGCGAATCGGCTTTCGCAACACGCTGTCGCTCGCGTTTCCGGCCAGCGAAATTGCGGGCGCCGTGTCTTATGACGCGGCCGGCGCGCCGCTGGCCGATGCCGAGAAACGCTCGGCCGCGCTCGATGCGGGCGAGCTCGAACGCGTGGATCTCACGCCCGCGTTCTTCGGGCTGCTGGGCGCGCAAGGCGCGCTGCCGCTGAACTACACCGAGCAGATCGTCGCGCGCGAGCAATTGCGGCGCGACCGCGCGGCACGCGAGTTTTTCGACGTGTTCTCGAACCGCGCCACGGCGCTGTTCTATTCGGCGTGGAAAAAGTATCGGCTTCCGTTGCACTACGAACTCGATCGCGACGAACGCTATCTGCCACTGCTGCTCGCGCTTGCGGGTGTGGCCAACGACGCGTCGCGCGAGAGCCTGCAGGACGGTGGCGGCGCGCTCTTCGACGAGGCGATCGCGGGGCATGCGGTGGCCGCGCGTCATCAGCCGGTTTCCGCCGCGTATCTGCGCCAGACGCTCTCCGACTATTTCGGCGTGCCCGTGCAAGTCGAACAGTTCGTAGGCAAGTGGTACGACGTGCCGCCCGATCAGCTTTCCATGCTCGGCCAGCGCAACGTGATGCTCGGCGCAACGGCGCTTGCGGGCGAGCGCGTCTGGCAACGCGACATGCGTGCGCGCCTCGTGATCGGGCCGCTTTCGAAGACCGACTATGAGGCCTTCCTGCCGGGCGCGGAACACGCGCTCGCACTCGAACGCATGCTCACGCTGGTCGCGCGCGTGACGCTCGAATACGAGGTGCTGCTGGTGCTGCGCCGCGAGGAAGTTGGGCCAAGCCGCCTGGGCGCCGGCGCGCGTCTCGGCTGGGATGCTTTCCTTTGCACGCACGAAGCCGACCGCGACCGCCGCGACGCACGCTACGAACTGCACGTCATTCATTGAACACAAGAGACCCGAGGCCGGACCGGACGACATGAGCACGCCCCTGAAAACCCTGATCGCGAAGCTGAACACGACCTGCCGGCTGGCTACCGAGCGTGCGGCGAGTGCGTGCCTGTCGCGCGGACACTACGAAGTGGACCTCGAGCACGTGCTGCTCGCGCTGCTCGAAGAACCGGCCAGCGACCTCGCCTGCGTGCTGCGTGCGTCGCGCATCGATGCGCATGCGCTGCGTGCGGATCTGGAGCGCGAACTGCAACGCCTCAAGACGGGCAATACACGTACGCCGGTGTTCTCGCCGCATTTGATCGCGCTGTTCGAGCAGGCCTGGCTCATCGCGTCGCTCGACTCGCAGATCGGGCGCATCCGCTCCGGTCATCTGCTGCTCGCGCTCTTGAGCGCGCCCGATCTCGCGCAGTTCGCGCAGCGCATGTCAGCGCGTTTCGCCGAGGTTCCAGTCGCCGAACTCAAGCATCGCTTCGAGGAAGTGACGCACGGCTCGGTCGAGGTCGAGCCGGTCGAAGGCGCGGCAGAAGCCGGTAGTGAAGTCGCGAGCGTAACGAGTATCGCTCCTTCGAAAACGCCCGCGCTCGATACCTACACGACCGACCTGACTCAGCGCGCGCGCGAGGGGCTCGTCGACCCGGTGATCGGGCGCGAAGCGGAAATCCGCCAGACGATCGACATCCTGATGCGCCGCCGCCAGAACAACCCGATTCTCACCGGCGAGCCGGGTGTGGGCAAGACGGCTGTGGTGGAAGGGCTCGCACTGCGCATCGCCGCGGGCGACGTGCCAGAGGCGCTGTGCGGCGTTGTGCTGCGCGTGCTGGACATGGGGCTGCTGCAGGCTGGCGCGAGCGTGAAGGGCGAGTTCGAAAACCGTCTGAAGAGCGTGATCGACGAGGTGAAGAAAAGTGCACAGCCCATTGTGCTCTTCATCGACGAGGCACACACCATCATTGGAGCAGGCGGCCAGGCGGGCCAGAACGATGCGGCGAACCTGCTCAAGCCCGCACTCGCGCGTGGCGAGCTGCGCACGATCGCTGCGACTACGTGGAGCGAGTACAAGCGCTACTTCGAGAAAGATGCGGCGCTGGCGCGGCGTTTTCAGGTGGTCAAGATCGAGGAGCCGGACGAAACGCTCGCGGCAGCCATGCTGCGCGGTATGGTGGGGCTCATGGAGCGCCACTTCGACGTGCGCATTCTCGACGAGGCAATCACCGAGGCCGTGCGGCTGTCGCATCGGTATATCAGCGCGCGGCAACTGCCCGACAAGGCCGTGAGCGTGCTCGATACCGCGTGCGCCAGGGTGGCGCTCGCGCAGGGCGCGACGCCCGGCGCGATCGACGACGGCAAGAAGCGCATCGAACGTATCGAAGCGGAGATCGCTTCGCTCGAGCGGGAAACCGTGCATGGCGCCGAGCATGAGGAGCGCCTCGCGGCGCTGCGCGAGGCGCGCGACACTGCCGCTCGCGAACTGGCAGAAAGCGAGACGCGCCACGCCGAGGAGCGCGAACTCGTGGCGCAGATCACGAAACTGCGCGGCCAGATCGACTCGGCGCGCGAAGACAGTACGTCATCCGAACGAATGCGCGACGCCGATGCCGCGCGCGAATCGTTGCCGTCGCTCATCGCGCGCCTGCACACGCTGCAACAGAACGCGCCGATGGTGCCGCTGCAGGTCGATGCGCACGTGGTGGCGGAAATCGTCGCTTCATGGACCGGCATTCCGCTTGGCCGCATGGTGAAGGATGAAATCCAGACCATGCTGAATCTTCATCCGTTGCTGGCCGACCGCGTGATCGGCCAGGATCACGCGCTCGAAGCCATCGCGCAGCGCGTGCGCACGGCGGGCGCGAATCTGGAGGACCCGAACAAGCCGCGTGGCGTCTTCATGTTCGTGGGACCGTCCGGCGTGGGCAAGACGGAGACGGCGCTCGCATTGGCCGACATTCTCTACGGCGGCGAGCGCAAGCTCATCACCATCAATATGAGCGAGTATCAGGAGGCGCACAGCGTGTCGGGCCTGAAGGGCTCGCCGCCCGGCTATGTAGGCTACGGCGAAGGTGGCGTGCTGACCGAGGCCGTGCGCCGCAATCCGTATTCCGTCGTGCTGCTCGACGAAGTGGAAAAGGCTCATCCCGACGTGCTGGAAATGTTCTTCCAGGTTTTCGACAAAGGCACGATGGACGACGCCGAGGGCCGCGCGATCGATTTTCGCAACACGCTCATCATTCTCACGTCGAATGTGGGTTCGACTGCCGTCATGCAGGCCTGCCTGAACAAGTCCGATGAAGAACTGCCTGACGCTGAGGCGCTGGCAGAGCTGCTGCGCCCGCAACTGTACAAGTCGTTCAAACCCGCTTTCCTCGGCCGCATGAAAGTCGTGCCGTATTACCCGATCTCCGACGATGTGCTCGCTGAGATCATCGAGCTGAAGCTCGAGCGCATTCGCCGCCGCGTCGAGGCGAACCATGGCGCGACGTTCGAATGGGACGAGTCGCTCGTCGATGCGGTGCTCGCACGATGCACTGAAGTCGATTCGGGCGCGCGCAACGTCGACCACATTTTGAACGGCACGCTCTTGCCGGAACTCGCACAGCAGATTCTGGAGCGCATCGCGCAGGGCACATCGCTCGCGCGTGTGAGCGTGCGCGCCGATGATGCAGGTGAGTTCGAGTACGCGGTGCAATGACCATGACCATGAAACGCGGCCGCCGCGCTTCGCTCGAAGCCCGCCGCCTTAGCCCTTTTGTAGAACGCCATGTCGACTGACACGACCGCGCTGCTAGCGCCTATTAATGAAGCGTCGCCGTGCGGCGCCGACCTGCTGTTTTCGGCGGATTTCGACGCGATTCAGCATGCACGCCGCTTCGACGACCCGTCGCTCGACCAGGGCGAGTGGATCACCGAGATCAAGGAAGCCGACTGGCCTTTCGTCGTCGAGCGTTGCACGGCAATGCTGCGCACGCAGACGAAGGACTTGCGGCTCGCCGTGTGGCTCACCGAGGCGCTCGCGATTCAAGAGGGCGTGCCGGGACTCACGCAGGGCTATGCGCTCCTGGCCGGACTCGTCGATCAGTATTGGGAGCAGGTTCATCCACTGCCCGAAGGCGACGACACGGAGTATCGGCTCGGCAATGTCGCGTGGCTCGCGGGCCGCACGGCGGAATTGCTGCGTTCGGTGCCGCTCACGCAGTCGGGTGTGGCGTTCAGCGCGATCGACTGGGATGTCGCGATGCACGTCGCGCAGGCAGTCAAGCGCGATCCGGATCACGCAGACGATATCGCGCGCGGCAAGCCTTCGGTTGAGCAGATCGACGCCTCGAAGCGGGCCACGCCGGCTTCGTTCTATCGAACGTTGCTCGCGCAGTTGAAAGCATTCGAAGCCGCTCTCGCTGCGCTCGATATGGTGCTCGAGGCGCGAGCCGGTGATGCGGCGCCGAGCTTCCGGCAAGCGCGCGAGGCCAACGAGAGCGTGTATGGACTTGCGGAGCGGTTCGCGCGTGACGTGGGCGTGAACCTGAATGCGGAGACTTTGGAGCCTGCCGTGCAACCGGCCGCTTCGCCCGTGGCTGTCGAACGCGCAGAACCGAGCTTCAAGACACCTTTGGCCGTTGAGGACACCATGGCGAATCCGATTCGAATGCCGGTCCGCGCGTACGCGGGCATACAGAGCCGTGCCGAAGCCGTCGCGCAACTGCGTGCGGTGGCGGTGTTCTTTCGCGAGACCGAACCGCATAGCCCCGCCGCCTATCTCGCGGACAAGGCGGCGGAATGGGCGGAAATGCCGCTGCACAAGTGGCTTTCGTCCGTGGTGAAAGACGATGGCACGCTCGCGCAAATTCGCGAGATGCTTGGTGTGAAGACGGATGATGCGGGTTGAGCATGAATCTCACTGAACTTGTTCAGGTCATTCAGGGCGGTCTGATCCAGCAGGACCGCCTGATCAAGACCGATATTCCAGCCTTGCCGGATAGTGCGCTCGTGCCGCGCAGGGCGGTTCTTTGTTCGGAGCTGGGGCGCGATTTCAGTGGCACGCTCGATCTGGTGTCCACGGCGGGCGACATCGAACTCAAGAAGCTCATCGCGCAGCCAATGACGCTGTGGATTCAGCAGGCGGACAAGTCCTATCTCCCGGTCAACGGCTATATTCATACGGCCCGAAGGCTCGGTGCGGACGGCAGCTTCACGAGTTACCAGCTGACCTACGCCTCATGGATGCACTTTCTTAGGTTCCGCAGCGACATGCGGTACTGGCAGGACAAGAGCGCCGACGCCATCATCACGGACGTATTCAACGGGCATCCGCAGGCGCGCGGCCAGTTCCAGTTCGCGCTGAGCAAGCCGCTGCCACAACGCTCATATTGTCGCCAGAGCGAAACTGACTGGAATTTTGTCCACCGGCTGATGGAGGAAGAAGGTCTGTTCGGCTTCTGGCGGCAGGCCAAGGACGGCAAGTCACATACGTTGGTCGTGACCGACGACATCCATTCGCTCGACGAGGTGTCGCCTAATCCGGTTACGTTCTACCGGTCCGGCACTGGCAGCGAAACGGACGCCTTCACGCAGTGGTCGGGCTCGCGGACGTTGCAGAGCACGGTGCATACGACGCGCACGTTCGACTACAAGACGCCGTCGTCCGCGGTCAATCCCAAAGGGACAACACTGCCGACGATGGCGAACCAGGGGAATCTGCCCGAGCAAGCTGAGGTCTATGAGTATACCGGTGCATATACATACTCGGACCAGACTCGTGGCGAGCACCTTTCAAGAGTTCATCTGGAAGAATGGGAGTCGCGTGCCAAACGGTTCTATGCGGCGGGTGGCGTTCGCGGTATGGATGCGGGACTGCGCTTCGAACTGACCGGTCACCCGGAGCACGATCACGATCCGGCGGGCCAGCGGGAATTCGCGGCAATCAAGGTGCGCCGGTACATCGAGAACAACCTGCCGCTTTCGGACCACGAAGCGAGCTTTCCGCACAGCTTGCAGAACGAACTGGCGAAGGCCAAATCCGGGCACACCGGAGAAACTGTTACCCAGGAAGACGGTTCCGCAGGTTTTTATCTGGTCGAAGTCGAAGCGCAGCGCGTGACGGTTCCGTACCGCAGTCCGTTCGAGCACAAGAAGCCAGAAATGCACCTGGAGACGGCTATCGTCGTCGGTCCGCAGGGCGAAGAGGTCTACACGGACGAACTGAACCGCGTGAAGGTGATGTTCATCTGGGACCGGCAGAATTCTGGAGATGCGGGCGCTTCGTGCTGGGTGCGGGTCGCGCAGTCGGATACGGGGGGCGGTTACGGTAGCGTTCACGTTCCTCGGGTCGGTGAGGAAGTGCTCATCGGGTATGTAGGCGGAGATTGCGATCGGCCGATTGTTCTGCATCGCGTCTACAACGGGAGCGTCCAGCCGCAGTGGCACAGCAACGGGATTCTCTCGGGCTACCGATCGAAGGAGTATTCGGGTTCGGGATTTAACGAAATGGTTCTCGACGATGCGACGGGGCAGAATCGGGCAAGGTTGTTCAGCAGTACGGGGAACAGTCTGCTTCACTTGGGGTACTTGATCGACCAGAGTGGAAATACACGCGGTTCATATCTTGGCTCAGGATTCGATCTGAAGACGGATTCGTACGGTGCGGTGCGTGCTTCGCAGGGGCTGTACGTCTCGACGCATCCTAAGCAAGCTGGCAGCCAGCAACTGGACGTGAGCGAGGCCAGGCAGCAACTCGTGGGCGCCGAGGGCGTGGTCGAGTCGATGTCGCAGGCTAGCGAGGCGCATCAGGCCGAAACTTTGAGCGACGGCCACGACGCGCTCAAATCCTTCACCGACGCAACACAGAGCAGTGCGCAGGGTGCGGCTTCGTCCGGTGGCAGAACGGCTGGAGGTGGCACCGGCAGTGCAAACGCTTTCAAGTCGCCTGTGATGCTGGTTGCGAGTCCGTCCGGTATTGCGCTGTCGACGCAAAAGTCAGTGCACTTGGCGAGTGATCAGCAGACTAACCTGGTTAGTGGACAGAGCACGTTCATCGCCAGCGGGAAATCGCTTGTAGCCAGCGCTGCCGAGAAGATCAGTCTGTTCGTGCAGAACGCGGGGATGAAACTGTTTGCGGCCAAGGGGAAGGTCGAGGTGCGCGCATATTCCGATAACGTGGAGGTCACTGCGCAAAAGGGCGTCAAGATGCTCTCGGCAGCAGGAAGCATAGAAGCGATCGCGAAGGAACAAGTTCTCCTGACCTCGGGTGGCGCATACATCAGGGTCAAAGACGGGAACATCGAGATTCATGCGCCGGGAAAGATTGATATCAAGGGCGCACAACATTCATTCGCCGGTCCAACGAGTCTTGCCGAGACATACAACCTCGAAGGCAAGAAGGCCGAAATGCGCCTCCGCTACGTCGATGCCGACGGAAACGTTCCCTTCGGCGAGCCACTCCAGCTAGCTGCGCAAGATGGCGCAACACATAGTGTTTCACTTGACGGAGAAGGAAAGGCAGTGTTGAAGAATATCGATTTCGGCTCTTTGACCGCAGTTCAGACGAAACGTGTTGGAGATTGAATATGGGCGAACGTCCGCTGGTGCAGCATACGGCCTGTATCGACCTTCCCGGGGAACCTGTTAACTGTTGGGCCGAAACAGACTTGACCGTGCTATTGCGCAAGCATCGTGACGTGATTTTCGATATCGAATTGAAAAAAGGCGCGACGTATTCGGTTGAGGCTACGCAGGACTGGATGTACGACGTCAAGAAGAAAAAGCGTGTGCAGAAAGGACAGTTCCTGGACGGCGAGCGGTACCACCTGTGGGTGGGGAGAGACTTCAAGGGTGAATTGGTACTGAGCATGAACGGCACGGTGCTCCATCGCTATTCGCTTGCAGCTCTCAATTTGCGGAGCGAAAGTAGCGATCCCAAGGTTAAGCCGGCGCCGCTAATCTTGACACTCGGGAATCAGTCCGGCTCAAAAGCGCAGGCTCAATTTACAGGTGGTCCACAACAGGGCATCAGTCTCTTTGCGAAGCCAACTACGTTAGTTTGTCGCAATACAAACGGCGAATTGCCGGGGGCGGCATGGTGGGGGGGGATGATCCCGCTGGACTTCGGGACGCAGGCGCACGTCAGCACAACTGCGTCGATGCCGGCTGCTCTGCAGGCGCATGCGGAAGAAGACTCGGTTGTTCACGTCTTTGAGGTGAGTTTGTCAAACGCACCTGCGGAGATCGTTGCGTTTGCAGAAAACGGCGGCGAAGACACGGCGCTTGACACAAACAAAATCGTCACACGCAATTGGCTTCTGGGGCAACTGGCCGGAGGGACGTCGTTCGTGAAGGATAACTTCGCGGAGTTGCGCGACCTCTGGAACCGTAGCTTCCGGTTGATGCAAATTGTGCATCCGAAGGCGGGAGCAAAGACGTATGTCGTATTCCGTGGCAATGCTGGGTTGCGGAAAGTGATTACTGGCACCCGGTATGGTGCGAAAAGCTCGAAGATTCTCGCGATTACGGCAGGTACGGGGACATTCGAATCGGCGACGGCTGCGGCATGGGAGGCCAGTAAGGGTGCATTCAAACGCGCGACCGGAATTGCGCTGGTGTTCACGATTGCACTCGATGCCGCCGAGTGGTACCACGACTATTCGAAGGTTGGCCCGGATGGAAAGCACTCGAAGGACTTGTACGATCTATTTGCAAAGATTGGTGTCGACCTGGTTGCCGCTGGGATCACCGCGGCTGTTTCGACAGCATTGGTTGGTGCAGTCACGACGGCGTTACTGTCCGCGGGTTTGATTGCCAGCGCGCCTGTATGGGCGGTGGCCGCCGCTGCGATCGGCGTAGCGGTGGCTGTAGGATATTTCATCAATCTGGCCGATAATGAATTTCACATTACGCACTGGGTTGCCGAAAAGTTGCGCCATGCAGCCAAAGCTCTGGAAGAAAGCTACCCGAAAGATTACAACGGATATCCTATGATGTTCATGCCATGACTACAACCACGAATCATTCGCAGAATGTTCTTTGGAACTTGGTGAAGAAGACAATTCCGCTGACGCTGTTCGTCAATGTCGTTTCGATCGCTATCGCCTATGGTTTTTACGCGCTGGCGTTTCGTGTGTCACTAGCGCCTTTCTGGCTAGCTACGGCGATGTTGATAGTCGCCGTTGTGGGGCCATGCGTCATTGTTTTGATCGACAGAGATCAATCGAGGCTCGTTTCCCTGGGGCTCGCGAATGCGATCATGGTGACCGCGTTTTACTTCTTTTTTGGCATCGTTTGTTTCTTTTTTTACTTTCTGTTCGCGCCGATGCCCTTGTATGCAAAGGCTGGTGGTCTCGCGCTCGGTATCACACTGACCGGCTACTGGATGGCATTTACAGCCCGAGATGTCAAAAGGGCGCTAGCGACCTCGCGCTTCGTTCAACAGGCATTTGAGGACAAAGGAAGTGTCTTGCAGTATCGGCTGCAGAGTATCTCCAAACTAGAGGCAGTGCTGAGTTCACGCAGCCCCTCTGGAAAGTTTCACATGTACTTGGTGCTGCTTATTGCGCCTCTTTCGCTCGTCATCGCGCGCATTCTGACGCCAGTTTTTGGTGCGCACGGCCCGATCTTGCTGGTCGCGCTGATTCTATTTCCCGTTTCGCAGTGGATCGCCGGAATCGGCGTCAGGCAGTATATCGTGATGATACGCTTGCCCAGAAAGCTGGAGCGCACGCAAGGGAAATTGGTCGTCGTTGTTAGTGATGACGTTCACTAATACGACCCGAAGTCGAAACTGTGTTTCGCAGCAGGTCATTTCGATCGCCGTGTGATTGTCCGCTGGACTATTTGGCGTCAGGCCGGGGTGAACCGTGCCACGTTACCGGACACTCCATGGCGACAAGACCACTGCGAACAGATCGGGAGGCGCGACGCCAACCACGATCCAATCTGGAGGCCGTGACATTGCACACAATAGCGATGATGGGCAGCGGCGCCCGGCATGCAATGCCACGGGAAAAGTTAACCGCGAAGGTCCGCATCAAGTGATGTCTGCGACAGACGACCGGCACGCGGCACCCAAGGATTTGGTGTGGCACATGGTGAGAAGAGTCATACCGATGAGCCTGCTATTGCCTTTGCTAGGTACCGGCGTTTCATACGCCGCCTATGCCGATGACCTCGCAGTCTCTGGGTGGCCATGGAAATTCGCGATGCTCGTAACTTTGACGTGCTTTTTCTCGCCCTTCATGATCTACATGATGTACCGCCGCACGAACTTGCTGTGGGTGTGTGGGCTGGTGCAGTCGATTGGCATATTTGCGGTCTATTTCTTTTTCGGCATTTTTGCGTACTTTTACTATTTCATCTTTGCGCCACTGCAGCCTCTGGTTAAATGGACGGGGCTTCTGGGTGGCATCACATTGACGTTTTACTGGCTGGCCAGCATCAAACGAAGCGTCCTTCATACGATCACGACGACTCCTTTCGTCGAGCGGGCTTTTATCGAACAGCGGTCCTACCTCGGCTTCCGGATACAGCCTGGAATGACGCTGTTCGACCGACTCCACAGTGAGCTTTTGCCGTTTCCGAAGATTTATTACTGGATCGTCTCTGGTATTGCGCCGTTTTATCTCATTTTAAGTCGACTGCTGAGTGTCAGTTTCGGAACGAACGGTGTGTTGTTTTTTCTGGCGGTGTTGGGCATGCCGGTGTCCCTGTGGTTAGGTGGGCTGCTTGTTCGCGTCTATTTCGTCATGGTCTTCCTGCCGAGACAACTCGAGAAGGAACGCCAAAAGCCGGTGTTAGTGGACGGGTAGCGAACCCCAAAGACAGTTCGGCTCAAACTCGATGTGATGCGACAGACGGCCGACATGGTCATCTTGAAACCCGAAGGCACTACAAATCATGCAACGCTTCCTGATACTCAACGGCGACAAAACCACAGCGAACGGAAGAGTGGTCGCTATGTCAACCACGATTCAACTTGAAGGCCATGACGTCGCTCACGAGGGCGATGATGTGCATTGCCCCGCATGCAACACCACGGGCAAAATTAAATGCGATGGGCCGCGGCAGGTGATGACCGCGCCAGACGGCCGCCATGCGGCATTGAGCGACGATCTCTGCATTTGTAAATGTGATCCGCCACCGAAGCTTGTGGCTTCGCAGCAGTCCATGTCCATCGAAGCATAACGCTCATTCCCGACGTAACCAACAGCGACCAATCGAGTCAAACGACGTTTGGCTATTTGAGGTTTGGCGACCTGGACAATGCGATGAGGCCAGCTTGCCAAGCAATGCACTCGAGTGTGCGTTGCCGACAAAAAATCGACAAATTCGTTTCGAGGGACGGGATGAACACAAGCAGTTTGCGCAACTGACCTCGTAAGGCGGAGCACGTATGTACGACTACATGACCAAAATTGACGTGAACTGTCCCGTCGATGAGTCGGAAGCGAAGCGTCGGTTAAACGTTCGAAAACGTGCGGCCGATAAGACGGAAGACGGATACGTCGTGTTCCGGATGAACGACGTTGTTCTCGATGTATGCAACACATCGTACCTGCAATCGGGTTGGGCGACGCTTGCATTCCTTGTCGGCTTCCCCGCTGCGATTTACGGCGGCTGGCAAGCTGTGCTGTTCACTCGATATGGTGAACTGGTACCTGTATTCTGGGCGTTCTTCGCATGTCTGGTGCTGCTTGGCGTCCTCTGCGTGGTACTTCTGCTACGGGACTGTTTTAACTATCGCCACAAAACTGTTCGGTTCAATCGCAAGAAGCGGATGGTCTATGCCTTCCGGCACAACGGCCCCGGAGGGGTGGTGGCGGTGCCGTGGGATAAAGCCTTCTTCTTCCCGCATCGCCTGTCGTCCGTTGCGATGTTTGGCGGCGCGCCAACGCTCATGCGTTGCTACGTCATGGACGACGATGGCAAGACCATCAAGGATACATTCAGTTTCGGCGTTCGCGTAGTTAATGGCGACGATGAAACGGATGAGTGGGGGAAAAAGGTGCTCGGGGAAGTCCTCGCGAATTTCGAGTTCATTCGGCAATTCATGGAAGATGGACCTGAGCATTTGGCGGTTGAGCGGTACCTGCCGGAAGGGCCTTCGTTAAAGGCGTCGTTTAGCATCTGGTTCGAGAGCTTCAAGGAAGTCGGCAGCGTTGCCAGGGTCCTGGTGACGTTGGTCGCCCTTCCGGCGGCCCTTCTTGCGATACTTCACTACATCGGGCAGTTGACGAGCCGGGAGCCTGTGTGGCCGGATGATGTGCAGCGTGCGTCGGCATCCGACGAAACCTCAGCAACGGTCATTGCGTAGGGTGCAAAGATGACTCGCAAATTCATACTGAAAGACGACAAGACCGATCACAACGGCGTCGTTATGGATGGCATCGAGGGGTCCTCGTTTTCCGGCAGACCTATGGCTTATATCGGTGCGCTGGTCATGTGCCATACCTGCAAGACCCAAGGTGTCATTGTTTCGGACGGGACTCCGCACACGCTGACTGTAATGGGAAAACAGGTCGCGCTGGAAGGCGATCTATGTCAGTGCCACTGTCAAGCCCAGCCGAAGCTCGTGGCATCGCAAGCCACGGGAACGCTTTCCGCGTGAAGCAGCGAGTTGGATAGGTAATCATTTCCCTTGGCGAAATTTCAAGGAAAACAATTTAAATTCTGCAAGATATCGGTGGCTTCGGTTCTAATATTGAGTTGCAATCTCTCGCATGGGTAGAACGCCTGGAAGGCACCCACGATCTCCATTGTTGGAGGTAAGGTGGCTTTCGTAACGCCCGATGGGAAAGCGAACGCAATTCAACTTGATCATGTGTCGGAGTCACAGGCTATCAAGCTGGAAGACCTGAATTTCGACGGCTGGGTGAATTAGATGTCAATCAGCAATGCTCTTTCCAAACTGGTTTTTTCTTCGCTTGTGTATGCTCGTCAGTGCAGGCTGAGAAGATTAGCTTTCGCCCAGTCGATGGAGTAAATGTGATGATGTCAGCGCGTGATGGGAAGGTCGCGTATAAAATAAACGATAAAGAGGGAGTGATCGAGAAAAGTATTGATGTCGACACCGAGTCAAAACTACATTTGAGTGCCGGCAACTATCGGTTCAATGGGGAGAAAGGCTTTGCGATATCATGGTTAGATGAAGGCGCGGGTGTTTACGAGGTTTACCGAATCTTCACTTACTCGAGAAGGCTGAGAGATTTTGAGGAGCAGTCTCCCGCGTGCGGAGATGAATTTTTGAATGTAAAACTTGACGGCAAAACAAGAACTATTAAAAGCATGTATTTTTCTGGAAATGATCCGGTAATTTGCGTTACAAAGTTTAAGCAAAACTGATACTTTATAGGTCTGCTCATATCCGCGAGCGTGATTCCGTGCAATTCATGAAAAGAATACTTGGTCTTCTTGTATTGATGTTCTCCGTCCCGGCTTATTGCGAAATAATCACAGAAGACTATTGTTTCGCGACGAGCGGCGACAAGCCAGTGCGTTTCGAGATGAGAACGTATTTCGACGATTCGGTCAAGTGGTCGGGCGCGTTTGTCAGGTACGAGAAATCGAAGGAACTGATTCCAGTAGTTCTGACTAGCGTCGAGACAGATGAGATTGAGAAAGGTCACCCGGCTGAATTAACGAGGAAGTGGCTCGAGATTTCGAGAGGCGTAATAACTGGTGAATATGAAATGACGAGCCGGGGAGCGAGTATAGAATCGATGTCGTATAAGGGCTATAAGAGTAAAAAGAAGTATAGTTTTGTTTTCGATGCAAACGCGCAGAGAACTGAGGGCGTGGGTTGCAACTGGTGACCCGTCGCAACAGTCCATGTCTATGAACGCATGAAAGGCGGTCCGGGTTCCGAGCGACGGGGGCCTGAAACTTGAAGTGGCATATGGCCACTGTGAGACGCAAATGTTGACTAGATTGACGTTGGCAATGGCCCTTACGTGCGGGATTGCACGTGCTGGCGAAGCGGTCGTCTCGTGTGATACTTCATCCCGCGTCGATATAATCCGGCCGGGCATGATTTCCGTCGTTGGGAAGAACGGGAACCCTGTAAGCGTCAAGATTAATCATCAAGTCGAAGGTGGAAAATTCAGCCCTGACGGCAAGTATCTGGTGTTGTACGGTCAACCGTTGAAGGTAGAGCCGAGAAATGCTCAGGTTACGTTCCTCACGCTCTATGCGTTTGGCGGAGGAACGAAGAAAGGGTTCGCACGAACTTATGGAGCGGGGATCTATTCCGCAGACTTCAGCGCGGACGGAAAATACCTCGTTGTCTCCTCGGTATCTGCCATCGACGTTCTTGATATCGCGAGCAAAAACTTCGAAGCTCACGATCCAACTTACGTGCCGTCGTTCTCGATGGACGCGTGCAACAAGCATTGACGGGCGCATCCATTCAGGTTGCGCCCCGGCTGAGTTGCCTACAACCCCGCCCGAAACTCAATCCGCCGATTCCTTGCCCGCCCATCACTCGTATCATTCGAAGCAATCGGCTGATCAGGACCCACACCCGTCGCCGTCATCTGTTGCGGCGAGATCCCCTTGCCGACGAGATACCCTTTAACAGCATCGGCGCGCGCCTGGCTCAGCGCAATGTTTGAAGTGCGATTACCTGAGTTGTCCGTATGCCCGATGATCGCCACCGTGCGCGTGTTCATCTTCACGAGCACGGCCGCCATCTGGTCCAGGATCGCGCGGCCTTGCGGCGTGAGCGTCGCGCTGCCAGTTTCGAATTCGATCGTGCGATTCGCAAGCGTCTGGTCGAGCAACCCCTGTTCGGACGCGCTCACACGCAACCCATTGCGAATCGTATAGGTTGGATTCAGCGCGATGGCCATGTCGCTCGCGATCTGCTGGCGCGTGGCCTCGTTGCCTACCTCGCCGCGCATGTCGATCTGCGTGCCGTCGATCTTCAGTTGTCCTTTGTGGATCTGCTTGAGCTGCGCATTGAGCAGCTTCTGCACGTTGTCCGACCAGTTGGGCGGCGTGGCGACGTCGCCCACTTCGATCTGATCCACGACGTTCGCCGCGCCATAGGTCTCGCGCAGACGCGCGAGCACAGCCGCGTGCGTGGCTTCGTCGGGCACCTTGCCGCCTGCCACGACCTGACCGGGCGCCGTATCGACAGGCGCGGGCGTGGACGTGGCGGTCGAGCGGGGCACAGTGGCAGCAGTAGAGGACGCCGGGTTCGCCGCAGGAAGCTCAGTCGTGCTGACCTGCGCGCCGCTGTTGTTCACGGGCGTCACGCGAGCAGGGCTCGCATCGTCGGCCCACGCATTCGCGCCAGCGAACCCGAACACGCCAGCCGCGAGCGCCGCAGCCATCGCCGTACGCACGGGAACGCGCGTCTGCTTATCCGCGCCGTGCATGTCCAACCTCCCCAACGAACGCTTCCTGGAACGTGTCGATTGCAAGACGCAGCGACAGTTGCGGCTGATCGAGGTAGCTGACGAGTTTGCTGATGCCATGGTCGCTTTGTGCGTGACCGTCGATCCATTCGGGATCGTCGATATCGATGTTGTGGGCGGCGTAGGTTTGCGGATCGACCACGCTGTGCAGGGTCCGGGCCGATGCGCCGTTGAAGCCGACGATGAGCCGTTCGCGCTGCGCGATGGTGCCGATGAAGATAGCGAGTTCGAAGTCCGCCTTCGAAACGAACGGCGCGATCAGCTCCAGCCAGAACGCGGCCACGAGGCTGCGGTAGAACGGGTCGGTCGGCAGCGGCAGCGTGAGGCCGCGCTCCAGATGCGAGGAGCCGCTCGTCATCACGGGCCGCAGCAGCGAGCCGAGCGCGAGCATCGCGCCGCGCAGGCGCACGGGGTGGCCGCTCGCGAGCAGCATCCGCTCGAGGCCTTCGAGCGTCTGGTGTTCGACGAAGTCGTTGAAGGTGCCGTCGTGCGGGTTGCCCACGCCGCCTACGTCTACGGGCACCTGGGTTTCGCCGAGCGCATGCAGAGCACCGGCGGGTTCGCTCGCGCCAAGGAGCGGCTGCATTTGCTGCGCGGCGCGCGACCACAGCCGCGCGAAGGCGAGCGGGCTGCGCGCGAGAAAGGCGAGCGGCTGCTCGACTTCGAGCGCGGTGGCCGCGAGAAACGGAAAGCGCCGCGACGACTGGTCCTGGCTCGCCACCATGTGCCCCGCGATCGCGAGCTTGCTCTGCGAGCCGAGAAACGCAAAGTGCATGGGTTGCGCTTCGCCATAGACGATCTTCCAGCGCGGATCGTCGGCGAGCAGTTCCATCGCCTGTGCGATCCAGCGGTCCAGTGTCTGCAGCAACTGCGGATTGTGCGCACTCTTGACGAAGTCGCCGCGCGACGGAATCTTGCCGAAGTACGCGATCTGCGCCTGAACGGACTGCGTCATTGCGCGGTTCCTCCTGTCTGAGTGGGGGCCGCTGCGGCCACGGCGGCGGGCGTAGCGCTCGCGCTGGCCGCGGGGTTGGCGGCCGCGTTGTTCACCGTCCCGACGCTTGCGATCGAAGAGGGCAACTGCACGCCGCTCAAGCCCTGCTGCTGCGGCGCGTTACCGCTCGCGGCCGTGGGCTGCGAGGTGCTGACGATGCGCATGCTCACCGATACGGTCACGCTGCCTTGCGTCCACGAAAGGTCGAAGGTGCCGTCCGGATGGCGCGTGCGCTGCGCCGAGTTGATGAGTTTCTCCAGACCGTAACGTCCCGGCTCGTTGACGAACTGGATCGTGCGACCGTCGAACGTGGTGGCCGAGAGCGTCGCGCCAGGCGCGCCTTGCGGATTGGGCCAGACGAAGTTCGTCCACTGCGGCGGCGTGTTGCGGTAGCGCAGTTGCTGTCCATCGATGGCAATCGTGTACTCGGTCGTGCCGCTCGAAGGCTGCGGCAGGATCTGGAACACGGTCTGCGGCTCGGACGAGCCTTGTCCCGCGCCTGCCGCGCCGCCCGCAAGCGGGGCCACCCAGCGTGCGAAGCCGGTCGTGAAGTCGGGCGTGAGCGCGAGGCCCATGTCGCCCCAGGTGCGTGCGGAGAGCGTGTCGCCGCGGCGCACGGCGAGCGGCCCGAGGGTCGTGCCGACGAACTTCGAGATCGCACCGTCCGGCCCGAACATCTGGGCGATTTCGCTTGCGCCGGCCTCGATCTTTGCGCTGCCCGCAAACGGGTACTTGTTCGCGAGCGAAGCCTGGAATGGTTGGTACACCTGCGCATTCCACACCTTGTTCACTTCCACGCTCGCGGGCTGGATCACCACCGCGTAGGCCTGCATGAGCGGGCGCACGAGCAGCGGGCGCAGCGCCTTCTTCTGCGCGTCGGTCAAGCCCGTGAGCATTTGCTCGTCGACGAACTTGAGCGAATCGGAAAGTTCGGAGCCGTTGCCGTCCAGCGTTTGCTGCATGAGCTGGCGCGCGCCCGGTCCCGGGTCGCCCTGATTCTTGATGACGTTAAGACGCGTGCGCACCTTCGAGAGCGAATCCATGTAGCCGCCGAGCAGCGACGCGTTGTCGTGCGTCACGACCATGCGGCCCAGACCCGCGAACGCCTGGCCGATCGGACCCATCGTAGGCTCGACCGGATTGCCGTTGAGGTCGAGATTAGCCGTGGCAGTGTTGCCCGACATGCGCGAGAACCATTGTTTCACCCAGCCCGTCACGCCGCTCTCCGCGCGCTTGATGCTCACACTCGCGAGCGACGGGTTGTCCCACGAGGTCTGGTCGTACGCGGTTTCGAGGATCTTGCGGATCGGCGAATCCTGCGGGTCGCCCAGGCGATTCATCGCATCGACGGCCTGGCCGAAACTGCCGAAGTCCTGCACGGCAATGCCCTGCATGAACTTCTGCCAGTTCTGCGCGTACTCGGTCTTGTACATCGACACCAGCGCCTTCTGGATCTGCTCGGGGCTGCCTTCGAGCGTGAGATCGTCTTGCGCCGAGGTGTTGAGCACCCAGTCCTTCGCTTGCAGTTCCTTCGTCGCGGCGTCGCGGATCGCGGGCTGCACGTACTGGAACCATGCCTCGCGCGTGAAGGTGCCGGAAATCGCGTAACTACCCGCAATCAGCGAGGTATTCGTGTCGCCGACAATGCGCGCAACTGTCATGGGCGCGAAACGCGTGGAGGCGCGCGCCTTGATCTCCTCGTACACACGCTGACGAGCCGGCATGCCGCGCACCACGTGGCGCAGGTTTTCGCGCGTCTGGTCGACGAGCGCGAGGTTCGCGTCGATCATCGGCCAGTCGTCGTCGGATACGCGCGCGAGGTAGAACGTGATCATGCGCTCGGCGCTCTTGATCATCTCGTCGCGAGGCATGTTGCCGCGATTCGTTTCGAGCCAGCCGCGCCAGAAGCGCGCGATCTGGTCGGTCAGGTGCGCGGCCTCGACGTGACGCTTGTCGGAGAGCATCAGGTAAGTCTTGAGCGCGTTATAGGCGTCTTCGACGCTCGTCGGCGAGGCGGCGCTATAGAGGCCGCCCTGGCTGCCGCTCGCCATCGCCGTGTGCGCCGAGACGGGAATCGCACCCGAATCGGGCGTATGCGACATCGGCGCGAGCAGTTCGGGATGCGCGTCCACATCCTTGAGGAACGAGGCGAGATTCTGCGAGACGGGCGTCAGCATGATCTGCCGTACGCCGCTGTAATACTCCTCGAGCAGATGCTGTTCGAGCCGGTCGCCCTGGTAGAGGCCGAGCGAAACGGCGAGCGGGCGGTCGCGGCGGAACTGCTCGAGCTGCTCGATGCGGTCTTCGAGAATGTCCATGGCCTGCAGGCGCGACTGCAGGTCGTTGCGGTTCTGCTGGAGGCGCTCGACGTTGTCGAGATCGGCCTGCACATTCGCCACGAGTTGCTGGTTGCCGATGGTCGACCACGTCCAGCCGCCCAGCGCGAGCGCTAGCACCGCGACGAAGCCGAAGAACGTGGCGTAACGCAGGCGCGTCTTGGCGGGGCTCGCGAACTGCTTCACCGTTTGCCGGTCGGCGAAGATCACTTTCGAGAACAGGTCGCGCAGGAAGAAGCCGTTCTTCGAGAACGCGCTATGCGGCTTGGGCAGCCCCTCTGCGGAGAGCACGAAGCGGTTGGCAATGCGCTGCGCGGCAGCGCTGCTCGTTTCGCCTTCCTGCAGCGCGCTCGTGAAATAGAAGCCGCGGAAGATCGGCTTGTACTGGAACGGGTTGTTCTCGAACAGCGTGGCGAGGAACGCCCGCAGTGCCGGCTTGATCGCCGAGAATTCGAGTGGGAAGCTCAGTTGTCCTGGCGAGAGCTGCTTGCCGCGGCTGAGCGACATCTGCGCGATGCTGATTTCCTTGAGGCCTTCGTAAAGCTCCTCGAAGCGCTCGTCGAACAGCGCGACGATATCGCGCTTCTCGTCCGGCTCGTAGGGCAGGGTAGCGCCCCACACGCGGTCGTACTCCTGGCGGTCGTTGCTGCTGAAGAATTCGGTGAAGCCGGTAATCAGGTCGACCTTCGTGAACATCACGTACACGGGCGCGAACACTTCGAGCTTTTCGGTCAGTTCCTGCACGCGCTGGCGCAGGTTCTTCGCGAGATTGATGGCGAACTCGGGGCGGTTGCCCGTAAGTTCCGCGATGCTCGCGGTGACGATGATGCCGTTGATGGGCGCCTTCGGACGATGGCGCTTGAGGAGGCCAAGAAAGCCGAGCCATTCGCTGCGGTCTTCCTCGTGGACAGAATAGCGGCCCGCCGTGTCGAGCAGGATGCCTTCGGTCGTGAAGAACCAGTCGCAGTTGCGCGTGCCGCCAATGCCGTGCACCACGGCGTCGTGCTTGTCGGCGAAGGGGAATTGCAACCCCGAGTTCAGCACGGCGCTGCTCTTGCCGGCCGCCGGATTGCCGATGACGATGTACCACGGCAACTCATACAGCGCCGAGCCGCCCGAAAGCTGGCCGATCTTCGAGGACTTGATGGTCTTGACGGCGTCGACGAGCCGCGTGCGCAGCACATCCAGCTCCGCCTGCCTCGCGGGGGCGGGTGCAGGCTCTCCGCTGTCGGTCTGCGCCTGCTGCTCCAGCATGTCGCCGAGCTTGCGGTTCGCGCGCCGCACGCGCGCGCGGCGCCAGAGCCAGAACACGAGCCAGATCGCGAACAGCGCGCCGAGCACGGCAGCGGGCCAGACAGGGCTGATTTGCAGCGCATCGGCCGCGATGAACAATGCGGCCGCGAGCGCGATCACGCCGACGACAGAGAGCGTGCGCGTGTTTGTCAACACGTTGAAGAAGCGTTGCATAAGCCGTTCAGGTCCTGGTGCCTTGGGTGCTGTTTGTAGTGATGTGCGGTGTCGTCACGCAGCAAGAGGTTTTGCCGCCCGGCAGAATGAATGAACGCCCCATAAAACTCCCCATTTATTTCCCGCCGCGCCTCATTTAACAATTGCCGGCGCGCGACCCAGAACGAAGCCGGGTTTGTGATATTCGACGTGGCCCAGGTCCATCAATTTCCAGCGTCCGCCCCAGGTCAGGCCAACCTGCTCGGCCACCTGGCCGTATAACTGGTAACCCCGCATCGCCCAGGGATCTTTTTCTGAAATGACGAGCTTGCCGTCACGCAGAAATGCGTTATCGGCCGCGAGTCCATATTGGTGATAGCTTTGGAAAGCTGCCGCATTTGTCACATTACCGCCCAATTGCGCCAGCCGGTTTTGCCGCTCGGGGCTGCGGTAACCCTCCAGTAGTGCCATTTCATAACCGTATTGCTCGCGCATGATTTTGTAGACGAGCAATAGCCGCGTGCGGAAATCGGCGTCCAGCAGATTCCAGTCGCGGCTTGCGTCGTGCAGCGCGGGCCGCACCTGCTCGACCTCCTTCGTGTCGAATACCTCGGGAGGCAGCGGCGGCGGTGGAACCAGCTGCTCGCCGTTCAGCAAGGCAGCGATTTTTTCGTCCGGCACTCGGGGCGTGTCATCGTATTGAAATAACTGATGACCGCGCAATGTAAATGCAATGAGCGGCGGCGTCGCAAGAATACCTGTGGTAATGGAAATCAGCAAGCGCCGCCTGATGAGTATATTTTTCATATCGGCCATTCTCGAATGAGAAATTTTTGCCGACTTAAAGAGCTGACTCCGGGCGTGAGTGGCGCTTGCTGAAGCGCGGCGCATAATTAAATTATGCAATTCGAATAACGTGCTGAAAAGCGATGCGCGTACGGCGGGCAGCAGCAATAGTGCGGCCAGTGGTACGGCAATGGCAAAATAGGCGACGAGAGCAATGGCGACCAAAAGCGAACCCGCGGAGTGGCAATTGTTTTTTGTAATGCTTGATTTTAGAATCAGCGCTGCCCGAAGTTGGGCCGCCTCGTATTATTGCGGTGAAACAGGCTCAATTCAATGAGCACAATGAGCACGATTCCAAAGAGACAGTGAATGAGTGCGCCGGACAACTCTACCCCCAAAGCTGCGCCCAGCCTCCTCGCCGACACGCCTGCCAGCGTGCCGGGCACACAGCCGGGCGGCTCGCGCATCCTCGCGAATCTCGAGGGCCGCGTCGTGCCGCCGGCCACGCCGCCGGGCACAGTGCGGCGCTCGCGCGCGCCGATGCTGGTCGGGGCGCTGGTTCTGATCAGCGCCGCCGGTTTCGGCGCCTGGCGTGTGGCCGAGCGCAGCGCGCCGGCGAACGCCGAGACGCAGGCGGCTGCCCACGCAGTTGCCCCGAGTGTTGCCCCCGCAGGCGCTACGCCAGCCGTTGCAAACGCGGCGAGTGCGCCCGATACGGCGTCGGCTTCGCACGCCGCTACTATCGTGAGCGACGACGATAGCGCCGACAACGCGAAGCCCACACCCGATGCCGTTGCGTCGGCAACGGTGCCCGACGACGGCCGGCTTTCGCGTGCGTTGGCCAATGGCGCGCGCGATGCCGGTGCGAGCGCGCCGGCGGGCGGCGCCGCGCCGCTTGCGAGCGCGTCCGTGGACGCGAATCACAAGCACCCGGCCAAGGGCGCCGAAACCCGGCACGAGGCGAAGGGTGGCGCGCATGCGGGGAACGCCAACGCGCAAGCGCTGGCGAAGAAGCGGCATGATGCGCGCTCAGGCGGCCAGAAGGATGACTCCGATGTCGACTTGCTAGCTGTGCTCGTTGCCCGCACGAAGCCGGGCGATGTCAAGGACGCGTCTTCGCACTCTTCGAAGCCGGCGGCAAGCAAGCTCACGCTCGCGCAGCAAGTCAAGGCGTGCGGAGAACAGGGCTTTTTCGAAGATCAGCTTTGCCGCTGGCGCGTGTGCGACGGGCATTGGGGCAAGGACCCTGCGTGCCCTGCGGCGGCGCGTGCGAGCACGGAGCATTGAGGCGTTAGGGCGCCTGTCGCGAACGAACGCAGGTCAACAAGGCCGTTCGTTCGCCGTGTATTGCTGAGACCCCGGCGCAGATCCCGGCGCACACTCCGATGCATCGCGAATCGTGGCCATCAGGTCATCGGGGTGCACCATCAATTCGCGCACGAGGCGCAGCATCGAATACTGGTTGAGCACCGCGTGCCAGCGCGGCGAC
Organism: Paraburkholderia guartelaensis; assembly: GCF_004353905.1. Taxonomy (GTDB): domain Bacteria; phylum Pseudomonadota; class Gammaproteobacteria; order Burkholderiales; family Burkholderiaceae; genus Paraburkholderia; species Paraburkholderia guartelaensis. The sequence goes on from NZ_SMOD01000018.1 coordinate 142,484, forward strand.
TGCGTGAGTTGCTGCCAGACAGCACCCAGTATCTCCGGATCAGCATGTTGTCCGTCCCACTGGGCGCTGGCGTATTCAATGCTCGCCGGCGCGGACAAAAGCTGCATACGGCTCGCGGCGTTGAGCATTCGCGATGCGCCTTCAGCAGGGGCGTCACAACAATAGAGTACCGTTTTCGACAAGCCGGACTCGTCGATGCCTTGTGCACGTAGCGATGCGCCGTGCAGTCGTACCGGCCCCTGCTGGGTCTCGAACGCATAGACGGCGTTTTCTTCGGCGTGCGCGAGCAGGCGCAAACCGCGCATGAGGCGCGGGAGGTCGGTCGTCGCGGACTCGACGGATGCCTTCGCTTCGACGAGCAGGCGCACGTTCCAGACGGGCACGATATCGAAGGTCTTCGCGTGCAGCCGCTCCAGCAATACCACGTCCCATTCCGTTTTGGCTCGCTCGTGCGTGCCCGGTATCGAGGCCGGAACGCGCATCGAACTCACGACACGGTACGCGTGCGAGTGCTCCTGCGCTGCGTTGAGCCTTTGAGCCAGGGCTTCGAGTGCTTGTAAGGCCAGCGCTTCGACAGCTGCGCCGCGTCGCTGCGACGCCCGGCCTTGTGCCACGGCCGCCGGCGTACCCGGCCGCGGACCATACGCGTCCAGCATTGATATGTACTGCTGCACAAGTGGGTCAGGCGCCAGGGCTTCGAGCCGGCACAGGCGCGCAAGTCCCGGACTGTCCCGCAGATCCTCCAGCGCGCGCTCGAAATCCGAGCCCTTTGCAAGCTCAGGCAAATCGAGGAGGTTTCGCGCGGTTTCGTGAAGTCCTGCATAGTGCGCCTCGTCGTGCGCGACAGATGCGGACGAATGCAGCCGCGCAAGTGCTTCGCGCTGCCAGGCTTCCAGGGCACGCTGCTGTTTGGCCGGATGCGCGATCGCATTGACCGCGGCATGGATCTGCCGGCGATCCTGATCGGCTTGTGCCGAAAGCGACGCAAATTCGCGTACCTGGGTGGCGCGGTGCCGTAGAACCATCGCCTGAAATGCGCGGTCTCCGGAATCGGCGTGCATGGCCTCGGTGATCATGGCCGCGAGCGACTCGACAAAACGCGGCTTTAGCGCCGCGTCGGGTGCTCCGCCATGAGCCATGGCTTCACGTGCCTGTTCGATGACGAGTGCCAGCGCCGTAGCCGGATTGGCGTGTAGACGCGGCAGCGCCGAAGCCGCGGCCTCTTGCGGCAAGCGATAGCGTCGTGGGACGTCGCGAAGGATCTGTTCGAGCAGCAGGGCGGGTGAGGACATCGGCGGATTTGCAGCATGCGCATGCGGGGCGATGAGGAGCATAGTCTCATAACCCCGCGCCCCGCTAGTGGCGAGCGTGCTGCGCACGTGCGGCGCGTGTCTTCGCCGCCTTTTTTGCCGCAGCGGAACGGCCCGCTGCGCCCTTGGTCTGCGCAGCCTTCTTCGCAGCCGCCGTACGGCTTGCAGCGGGGCGGCGCGCTGCCGCGGTCTTCGCCTGCTTCGACGCGGCTTGTGGCGACGCGCCCGCCCGGCTCTCGCCCTTGAGCACTTGCGTCGTCGTGCGCGAGCGTTTGGCCTTCGATTCCGTGCTCGTGCGGGCCGTTTTCGCGCCGTGGGCCGCCGCGGTATCCTTCGCGGCCTTCTTGCGCGTCGCTTCGCTGGTTTTGCCGGGCGCCGGCGGTTTCAGGTCCACACCCGCGCGGCGCGCCTTCGAAAGGCCGATCGCGACAGCCTGCTTCGCGGAACGCACGCCATGCTTGCCCTCGCGCACGCGATCGAATTCCTCTTTCACGAATTCGCCGGCCTGGATGCTTGCGGATTTGCCCGCGCGCTTGTCAGCACGCGCACGCTCGATCGTTTTCTTCTCGGGCATTTTGGCTCTCCTTAATGAGTGACCCTCCCATTCCAGCAAGCGCCGTTCCGCCCATGCGCGCGAAGGCATCAGACCGGAACGAAAGCCGGGCGCGGATCCGCCGCGAGGATTTCGGCGACGAAATCGAGAAACACGCGAGTCTTGTTCGGCAGCCGCCTGCCTGATGGATGCACGCCGTGGATGGGCAACGGCGGCGGCGCGAAATCCTCCAGCACGCTGATGACCTCTCCGCTCGCCATCTCCGCTGCGAAGAGCCAGGCCGGCGCCTGAACGAGGCCCATATCGGCCAGGACGGCAGCGCGAATCTGCTCCGCGTCGCCGGTGCGGAAATTACCGGACGGAACATGGAGGCCGGGCCCTTCGACGTTGGCGAAACGCCATGCCCGCGGCTCGTGCATCGGCGCGAAAACGACACAGGCATGCCGTTCGATCTCTTGCGGCCGTTCGGGGCGGCCATGTTTTTCGAGGTATTGCGGCGTTGCGACGACAACGACCGGACTCGAGACCAGATGCCGCGAAATCATCGAGGAGTCGGCAAGCGGTCCGGTTTTGATCGACAGATCGAAACCTTCCTCGACGAGATTGACGTTTCGCTCGGTCGCGGAAAGGTCTACGCTGACCTGCGGATATCGGGAGAAAAACGCCGGCAGGTGCGGCACGAGATAGAGCCGGCCAAAGACTGGCGGCACGGTCACGCGGACCAGCCCGCCCGGAGACATCTGGCCATGCCCGACGGAAGACTCGAGATCGGTAAAGTCGCCAATGATGCGCAAGCCCGCTTCATAAACCGACTGGCCGGTCTCGGTGAGCGTCATGCTGCGCGACGTGCGCCTGACCAGTTGGGCGCCAAGATAGCGCTCGAGCGACGCGATCTGTTTGCTGACCGCGGGCTGGCCCACGCCGATGTCGCGCGCCGCCGCGGCGAAACTTCCGCTTTCGACGATGCGAATGAAAAGTTTGAGCGCGTCGAGCCGGTCCACTTCTTCTTCCCCAAAGCTTCCTGTCTGGAATGGATTCTATTCCATTTGGCCTTCTTCCATGCTCTGAGTGGAATCGATATCGTCATGCCCATCGACGACGCACACACCCAACGAAGGAGCCATGATGAGCATCGGACAACGCGCAAACCTGATCGAAGTGCGGCACAGCCTGAGCGATGAAGACCGCGACGCGGCGAGGGCCTCGATCGAGCGCACGCAACGCCACTTCAACGAATTCGATGGAACGATGCGCGAGGCGTACGACGCCATGACCGCGCAAACGCCGGTAGCGGATGGCGCCGGCCTGGAGAGCGTCACGAACGCGGACGTAGAAGGATGGTGGATTCGGCCGCGTGCCGCGCCTGCCCATCGCGCGATCCTGTTCCTGCACGGCGGGGCTTTTGTGCTCGGGTCTGCCTGGGGGTATCGCGGCTTCGCGAGCCAGGTTGCGGTGCGCGCAGGCGTTCACACCTTTGTGCTCGACTATCCGCTTGCGCCCGAGCATCCGTTTCCCGCGGCGCACGATGCCGTGCTCGCCGCGCTGCGATGGCTCGCGAACGGCGGCATACGCGAAGTCGCCCTGGTTGGCGATTCTGCAGGCGGCGGCCTCGCGCTTGCGGCTCTGGGTATCGATGAACCGCGGACGTTGAACATCGCGAGCGTGGCCGCTTTCTCGCCGTGGGTCGATCTGGCGTTGACGGGGCCGTCGTTCAAGAGCGATGCGACCCGGGATGCCGTCCTGACGCGGCCTGTGCTCGCCGATGCCGCCGCGGCATACCTTGGCGCCGTCGATCCCACCGACGGACGCGCGTCGCCGCTGCATGGCATTCCAGGAGGGCGCCTGCCACCCATCGCGCTCCAGGTAGGTACGGACGAACTGCTGTTCGACGACGCGCGACGCTACGCAGCGTCGGCGGCGGAGCAGGGCAACACGGTGCAACTGGACATTTACGAAGGGCTGCACCACGTGTTCCAACGCTCCACCCACGAGTTGCCGGGCGCGCGGCATGCGTTGGATGAGGTCGCAAGATTCATCTCGCAGTGCTGGACACCTGACGCGTAAGCCTGCCTCAACCCTGCTTGCGCACCTGCCCGATGGCGCGCTCGCGCGCCGCCTGCGCTTGCTGAACGAGCCGGTAGGCGGCGTAGTACTTGTAGATATTGCGTACGTAAGTGGTGGTCTCGATCCCGATCTTCTCGCCCACCACGATCTCGACGTTGTTGAACCACTTGTCGGGCGAGAGCCCCCGGGCGGCGGCTTCCTTGCGTATCTTCGCGATCCTCGCCGGACCCGCGTTGTAGCTCGCAAACGCGAAGAGGGCGCGGTCCGAATCGGAGAAGTGCGCATCCGGGAAGTAGCGGGACATCAGGAGGTCCAGGTATTTCGCGCCGGCATGGATATTCGATTCCGTCACACGGATGTCGCCGACGGCCAGCTCCTTGCCGGTTGACGGCATGAGCTGCATGATGCCGATCGCGCCAACGTGGCTGCGGGCGCTTTGGTCGAGCTGCGATTCCTGGAACCCTTGCGCGGCAAGCATCAATGGATCGAAGTGATATTGCGCGCCGTACTTTTCGAAGAGACCGACCGTTTGCTTGAAGCGCTTCAGTTCCGCGTCCTCGGTGTTGCTGGTGATCTGCTTGACGCGCTGCAGTTCCTGCTGCAGCCGCACTTCCGCGACGCTCTGCTTCTTCACGTAGCCGATGTAGAAGTCGGTGATTGCCTGCTGGAGTTTGGGGCTCTGCTTGCGAATCGCCCAGCCGATATAGCCGGCGTCACGCACGGCCATGTCGTCGTGCACCACGATGTCCGGCAACACCTGCGCCCAGAATTTCGCCTTCCAGTCGTCGACGACGAGAATCTGGACGAGCCCGACATTGAGCATCTCCATGGCGTCCTCGTCTTCGAGCGCATCGGGTAGCAATACCAGCTTCATCGGCGGCTTACCGTCTTTTTTGAAGCGCGCGTTCAGGGCGGTCAAGCTCTCGAAGTAGCTGCTGCTCGCGCGCACATGCACGGTCTTGCCGCTCAGGTCGTCGAGTTTGGTGAGCGCGGGCGACTTCGGACCGGTGATGACCAGCTCGCGGACTGGCTTGCGGTCGCGCGGCGCGACGAAGTCGACCTGCTTCAGCCGTGTTTCGGTGGCGGTCAGATTACCGGCGGCGATGTCTCCCTTCCCGGCAAGCAGCGCGGGAATAAGCTGCTCGCGCGTCGTCGGGATGATCACGAGCGTCAGTGGCCGCTTGCCGAGGCTGCTCCGGTACGTCTTGTTCAGGTAGCGCTCGAAGTCGCGCATGAGTCCGGCGGTCAGTCCGCGCTCATGGCCGAGTTCGTTGAAATAGAGGGTCCTGCTGTACGGCACCAGTACGCGGATCAGCCTGCGGTCGAGCATGGCGTCGAAATCGCCGAACTTCGGCTGAATGGCGAGGGCGAGGTCGAGCCGGCGGGCGGCGGCGCGCTTGGGAGGCGTGGAGGGCGCGGGGGGCGATGGCGCACTGGCTGGCGCGGCCTTCGCGGGCTGCGACGCCGCGGCCTGCGCAGGCGTTCCCTGGGCCGCGAGGCAACCTGTCGGCCGGCCGGCAATACTCATCCCGAAAGCCAGGATGATCAGCAACGTATGAACAATACGCATGGTGCCAGGGCCGAGTATTCCGCGCCCTTCCATCATGTCACAACCGCATGATCTGGCTATGGGCCCAAGGTCCTATAGCGAAAGCGAACAGCCGCTACTTTGCCGATGTCATGACGTCGCAGCCGCCGTAGGAGCCCGTGTTTTTCAGCGTGAGCGTAAGCCGGCTGCCCCGGTTCGCCGTGATGATCTGCCCATAGCTCACCGTGGGTATGAACTGGATATCCGGTGCGACCGCCACAGGGGGATTCCTTGCGCCGTCGACGGTCAGGTCGAGTTCCACGGTGACCGTATCGATTGCGACGCCCATATCCTGCTTCCGGTCGGCCTGTTCCTTCTTGAAATTGCACAGGCCCGAGAGAACCTGCTCGAGGGCGGTCGGGATATCGACCGGCTTGCCAGGTGGGATCGGCGGCGTGTTGCAGCCGACGATCATGCATGGCAAAGCGCAAAGGAGCACATATCGGCAGGCGCGCATCGGGTTCCCCCTGTGATGAGCCGAAGGGCGGCTCTGTCGAAGGGTGCCATGCGTGGAGGCCCAGTCAATCGGACCTATGTCCTATGCGGAAACTCGCTTCGCCTCGTGAATTACCCGATCCGGCGCGTCCATAGCGTTCGTAGACGGCGCGCGGGGCCTTCGAGCAGATACGACGCTGCGAGCGCGATCAGGCCGGACACGATTCCCGTCGCAATGTGTTCGAGAACATGAATGCGATAGTGACTCGTGTGAGCGTAGGCATCGCCTATGACGGTCAGGCAGCCGACCAGCAGCGCGTTGCCATAGCGATTCGCGTACCACTTCGACGCCGGCGTGAAGGTGAGCAGTACCGCCAGCGCGCCGGTGAACAGTCCCGTCTTGAACGCGATGGTCCAATGGGCCAGGCTCATTATGTTGCCCCAGCTTCCCGGCATGCAGGTCATGCACGCACTGGTCGGCTGCCAGAAGCGCTGAATAAACAATTTCAAGCGGCGTTGCCAATCGCTTCCCATTACGTACTCCCGGCGCAGGGCGTGTGGCCCCTCGGAGATCATACATCGCGAGCGCACGGTGGCGATGCGCTCGCGATGCGCTCCTGGCGCAGGCCACGCCGGGAGCGCGTTACGCTGGCTCAATGCGCCATGGCGCCCGATGCCGGATGATCCATGCCCATGGCGTCGGGCTTCATCGGCTTGTTCATCTGATCATGGCTCATCGCGCCGCCTTTGCTCATCGTATCGTGCGACATGGCGCCTTTGCCCATGGTGTCCTTCTGCATCGAGTCCTTCGACATGGCGTCGTTTGACATCGCGCCGCTTGCCTGTGCGAATGCAGTGCCTGCGCTCATGCTCAACAGGGCGGCCGAAATGGCGATGGCTGCGAATCGGATCGTGTTCATTTGCACTGCTCCTTACTGGGTGGAAAAAACGTTGCCCCTTTTGCGGGCGGAAGTGAAACGGAGCCGTCGCATGAAGTGGCGTATCAGGCGGCGGCAGGAAGACGTCACGAACCGCCGAACCAGTTGTAGCCCTGGTCGACCCAGTAGCCGCCTGGATAGGTATTCGTGACGAAAATTTCGACGATGTGCTTGGGGTTCTTGTAGCCGAGCTTCGTCGGCATACGCAGCTTCATCGGGTAGCCGTATTTCGCGGGCAGGCGCTGGCCGTCGTAATCGAAAGCGAGCAAGGTTTGCGGATGCAGCGCCGTCGCCATGTCGATGCTTTCGTAGTAGTTATCGGCGCAGCGAAAGCCCACGTATTTCGCGGTGAGATCCGCGTCGACGCGGCGCAGGAAATGCGCGAACGGCGTGCCGCCCCAACGGCCTATCGCGCTCCAGCCTTCGACGCAGATATGCCGCGTGATCTGCTCGGCGTGCGGCAGCGCGTACAACTCGGGCAGCGTCCAGACGCGCTGGCCCTTGACGAGTCCGCTGAGCCTGAGCCGATAGTCACCGCCATCGACCACCGGCGCCTCGCTTTCGCTATAGAACGCGTTGAAGGGGAAGGGCCGCGTGATCTGTGCCTCGGTGTAGGTGGGCGCGAGTCGGGTTGGGTCGAACAGCCACGCCTGCACGCGATCGTTGAGCCGCGAAACGGCGGTAAGGAATGTGTTGACCGAGGCGTCGTCGGTTATCGTGCAGTCGGTCAGCAGCGAAAGACCGCCGAGCGTGAGCATGCGCTTGCCGAACAGGCGCCGTGACGGCATGTCGAGTTCGCGCCGTGCGTCGGCAAGAATCGCTGCGCGGTCGATTGCGATGATCTTGCGGTCGGTCGGTTTCATCTGGAATCCTTATCGATATCGAAGGACGGTGACTCAAACAGGATCGGGCGGCGTGTTCAGCGACCGCGAAGCATGGTGAGCAGCGAGCGCGGCACGAGCGCGACCATCGTCACGTGAACGAGCACGAACGCCGCGAGCACGGACATCGCGCAAAAGTGCACCACGCGTGCGCGGTCGTATCCGCCCATCAACTCGCGCAGCAGCGGAAACTGCACCGACTTCCAGATCGCGAGGCCCGAAAGCACGAGGACGACGAGAACGGCGATCGCAACGAGATAGGCGAGTTTCTGCACGGCGTTGTACTGGCTCAGGTCGGCGTGAGAAAGCCGGCCCGTGAGTGCGGCGCGCAGATCGTGCAGCACGGCGCGCGGGCTCAGCGGGAAGAACTTCGTGCGCCAGCGGCCTGTGGCGAGATTCATGGCGAGATAGAAGAGACCATTGAAAAACAGCAGCCACATTGCTGCGAAATGCCATTGCAGTGCGCCGCCGAGCCAGCCGCCGAGCGTGATCGAGGTGGGAATGACGAAACCTGCGAACACAGGAGACGCGTCGTAAATGCGCCAGCCGGAGAACATCATGACGAGCGCCGCGAGCGCGTTGAGCCAATGCGTGACGCGCAGCCAGAGCGGCTGGATTGCGTGTGGACGGCGCGTGCGGGCTTCAAGTGCGGGCGATTCACCGATCGACGTGTGCATGGCGATTCCTCGTTGGCGCAGAGTTGACAGTGAATTCGCTGTGGTGCGCACGCCGGTTACAGCGCGTCGCGAATAAATTCGCGAGACCGGGGGCGGCTAAAAAATAAACTGCTTTTGCTGTAACCCAACTGGCATTGCGAACGAACTACCCTCAACGGGCGCATGCGCTCGCGCTACGCGAAAGAGGCAGACGGTGGGTTTGACTAGCACATGGGCGACGATGGGGGAAGGGGCGACGCCCGGCGCGAGCGCCGGCGGTGCGCATGCCGTTGCGGCGCACGAGGCGTTCGGCTACGCTCACGCGAACGGGCGCGAGTGCGGCGGCGCTCGTAATCATTTTGAAAGTTCGCCTTCGCAAGACCGGGCGAGCGCCATACCCACAAGCCCGCCAACGTATCGTCGCGACCATCCAGGACGACCTTTGCACTCCGCGGAAACCCGTCTCAAAGCGCTTTTCGTCAGCGGCCTGGAAGGCGACGCGCAAGCGTATCGCAACTTCCTCGAGGAGCTCACGCGCCATCTGCGCGGCTATCTGCGCCGGCGCATTCCGCAGTTGCGCGACGATGTCGAAGACCTCGTGCAGGAGATCCTGCTTGCGGTCCACAACGCTCGCCACACATGGCGCCCCGACGAACCGCTCACGGCCTGGGTGCACGCGATTGCCCGCTACAAGCTGATGGACTTTTTCCGCTCGCGCGCACGCCGCGACATGCTCAACGATCCGATCGACGATCACACCGATCTCTTCGCCGAGCCCGACGACGAACCGGCGCAGGCGCGCCGCGATATAGGCAAGCTGCTTGAACAGTTGCCCGACAAGCAGCGCCTGCCTATTCTCCACGTGAAGCTCGAAGGCCTTTCGGTCGTGGAGGCGGCGAAGCTCACCGGACTCTCCGAATCGGCGGTCAAGGTGGGTATTCATCGTGGTTTGAAGGCGCTTGCCGCGCGCATCAGGGGAGCGCGATGAAAACCAACGATCTGATCGACCTGCTCGCCGCCGGCGATGCTCGCGTGGACCACAAAGCTGTGCTGCGCCGCTTCACGCGGGCGCTGGCGCTCGGTTTTGCGGGCTCGGTCGTGCTGATGAGCGTGGTGTTCGGCGTACGGCACGATCTCATGAGTGTCATGCACACGCCGATCTTCTGGGCGAAACTCGCGTTCCCGTTGTGCGTCGCGGCAGCTGCCGCGCTCGCGGTCAGCCGCCTCGGGCGGCCGGGCCGGCGCGGCGGCTATGCGTGGGCGCTGGTGGCGCTGCCGTTCGTCGCGGTGCTGGCGGGCGCATGGATCGCGCTGGGCGACGCGGCGCCCGCGCAGCGCATGCCGCTCGTGATGGGCCTTACATGGCGCACGTGCCCGTTCAATATCGTGCTGCTTTCAGTGCCCACGTTTGTGGCCGTCTTCTGGGCTGTGCGCGGTCTCGCGCCCACCCGCCTGCGCGCGGCGGGCGCGGCAGCCGGCCTCTTTGCGAGCTCGCTCGCGACCATTGCGTATTGCCTCCATTGCCCGGAGATGAGCCCGGCGTTCTGGAGCGTCTGGTATGTGATCGGCATGCTGCTGCCCGCCGGCATTGGCGCGTGGCTGGGGCCGCGGCTGCTGCGCTGGTAGTGGCGCGTGTGGGGCAACGCGCGGTAGCGCGCGTCAATGCTTCAGGAAGCGTTGCGCCAGGGCTTCGTACAGCGGCGGCGCGAATAGCCTGGAAACCTGGCTCGACACGAGCGCCGTTGCCATCAACGAGATCACGAGCGCGTGCCCGTCGATCATTTCGATGACGATGACGAATGCCGTGATCGGGCTTTGCGTGACGGCGGCCAGATAGCCGACCATGCCGAGCGCGATCAGCATCGGCAGCTGCATCTGCCCGAACACCATGTGCAGCACGTTGCCGATGCCCGCGCCGATCGCCAGCGACGGCGCAAAGAGGCCGCCCGGCGTGCCCGGCAGATACGAGCCCACCATCGAGGCCATTTTCAGCACGGGATAAGCGACGCCGAGCTGCGAATGGCCTTCGAGCATGCCGCGCGCTTCCGCATAGCCGCTGCCGAACAGATTGCCTCCACTCGCCACGCCGATCACGGCGATGAACAAACCGCACAGCGCGCCGAACACCACGGGCCGTTCCCTTCGGAGAACGAACAACCGGGCGGGCATCCATCGTTCGGTGTTGAGCAGCAGCCAGCAGAACACGCCGCCCGCGAGGCCAGTGATCACGCCAACGAGAATGACGGCCACCGCGAGCAGATCGGGCAAATGGCTGCCGATGGCGATCGTGCCGAAATACACATAGTTGCCTTGCAGCGCGAGTGAGACGACGCCCGAAAAGATGATCGCCGTGATGATCACGCCGCTCGTTCGCGCCTCGAAGCTACGCGTGAGTTCCTCGATAGCGAAGACCACGCCTGCGAGCGGCGCATTGAACGCGGCAGAAAGGCCCGCGGCGGCGCCCGCGAGCGCGAGCTTGTATTCGAGGCCGACACCGTACATGCTGCGTAGCCGCGCCGGGTAGAAACGCCGGAGGGTGTACATCAGCGCGGCGCCCACGTGGATCGTCGGCCCTTCGCGGCCAATCGTGAATCCGCCGACGATTGCGAGGAACGACAGGGCGATTTTGCCGATCAGGATGCGCAGCGTGAGCAGGCGCGGGCCGAATTTACGCACGTCGTGCAGCGTTGCGATGACCTGCGGGATGCCGCTGCCCTCCGAACCCGGAAACCAGCGGCGCGTGGCCCAGACGCAGAATGCGCCGATGGCCGGTGTGATGACAAGCGGCAGCCACCGGCTGTGGGCAGTCATCTGCAAAAAGAGCGCGTAGCCGAAGTCGACGAGCCGCGCGTATAAGACCGCGACGAGCCCCGTCGCGATAGCGCCAAGCCAGAACACGCCGAAATACAGCCAGCGCCGCCGGCTGCGCAGGAAGGTACGGCTGTCTACAAGGTCGGAAACTCGCATGAAACGGCTTGGCCAAACTCCTCTTTTTGAAGGGTTGCCGGCCGTGCCGCCACGAGGGCGGCACGGCCAATCCTCCGGAGATTAGCACGCACGCGATTATCGGCGCCAGCCAGTTTCACCGACCCGCCTTAGCGCAGGCCTCCGCTTGCGACGATATGTTCGCCCGTCAACCACTTGGCGTCGTCCGATGCGAGGAACACGACGGCCGAGGCGATATCGTCCGGCTGGCCCAGGCGGCCGAGCGGCGTCTGGCTGACCGTATGGCTTTCGAAATCCGATCCGATGACGCCGGCCGTGTGTGTGCCCTCTGTCTCGATCATGCCAGGATTGATCGCATTCACGCGGATCTTGCGCGGTCCCAGTTCGCGTGCGAGCACGCCCGTGATCGCATCCACGGCGCCCTTCGTGCCGCTATAGACAGCCGTTGTCGGCGGCGTGACCGTCGTCGCGACAGAACTCACGTTGATGATGCTCGCACCCTCGCCAAGATGCTTCACGGCCGCCTGCGTGATGAGCAGCACGCCGAGCACGTTCGTGTCGAACTGCTTGCGATATTGCGCCTCCGTGAACTCTTCGATCGGCGCGAACTCGTAGACGCCCGAGTTGTTGACGAGGATGTCGAGGCGACCGTAGGTTTCGACGGCCGTGCTGATGATGCCTTGCGCGTCGGACGCCTTCGACACGTCGCCGCCAACGGAAACCGCCTTGCCGCCGGCCGCCGTAATGGCGTTCACCACCGCATCGGCGCCCGCCTTGCTGCTCGCGTAGTTCACGACCACCGAAGCGCCTTCGGCAGCGAGGCCCTTGGCGATTGCGGCGCCAATGCCTTTCGACGCGCCCGTGACGACCGCTACCTTGCCTGCAAGTTTACTCATCATGTTCTCCTTACCGTAAGTCGCAGCATCGAATGGAGCCGGCGTCCTGACTGGTATGAAGCAATCGGCCGGCGACGCGTACGAATCTAAGGGTCCGCGCCGCCGCGATAAAGCGGCTGGACGCGAATTGACTGGCAGGATCAGATGAACAATCGAGGTAAAGCGGAGTAAGCGCGTGCGGAATTCCAACGGCGTCGACCGCAGGGGCTTTTACCAGCGCTGGTGAACGTGCGGCGCGATCAGGCGTTCATAGACGTCCCGCACGCGTTGCATTGCCACATCGGACAGCGGTGCAAGGCTCGCCGCCGCGACATTCGACGCTGCCTGGGCCGCGTTCTTGCTGCCAGGAATGATGACGGAGACGGCGTCTTCCATCAGTATCCAGCGCAGGGCGAGTTGCGCCATCGAAGCATCGGCGGGCACCAGGCCGCGCAGTTCATCGACCGCCTTCAAGGCGACGTCGTACGGCACGCCCGAGAACGTTTCGCCGACATCGAATGCTTCGCCATGACGATTGAACGCACGGTGGTCGTCCGCCGCGAAAACGGAATCCGCGGACAACTTGCCGGTGAGCATGCCGCTGGCGAGCGGCACTCGCGCAATGACCGCTACGTTTTTCCTTAGCGCCTCGCGGAAAAACAGCTCGGCAGGACGTTGACGGAACATGTTGTAGATGATTTGCACCGAAACCACATTGGGATATTCGATCGCCTTCAGTGCTTCCTCCACCTTTTCGACCGAAACGCCGTAATAGCGGATTTTGCCGGCGGCGACAAACGCGTCCATCGCGTCGAACACCTCGGGGTGGTAATAGACCTCCGTGGGCGGGCAGTGCAGTTGCACGAGGTCGAGCGTATCGACACCCAGGTTCGTGAGACTCCTATCGATGAAGCCTTCGAGTTCGCGCTTGTTCAGATAGCCGCTGGTCACATGCGGGTCGAGCCGGCGTCCGAGCTTGGTGGCCACGATGGGACGCTCGCCGCCGCGCTGGCGCAGCACGTCGTGGATGATGCGCTCCGAGCGGCCGTCGCCGTACACGTCGGCGGTATCGATGAACGTGACGCCGTTATCGAGCGCGGCGTTCAGTGCGGCTTTCGCGTCGTCTTCGCCAACGCTGCCCCATGAGCCGCCGATTGCCCAGGCACCAAAGCCGATTTCGGACACATTCCAGCCGGTACGACCCAATTTTCTCTTCGAAAGCGTCATTTGTGTGCTCCTCCTGTGGTTTGCTCGATTATCTCGCAGGCGTTTCAACGGCTGCTGCGCCAGTAGTGTAGCCCGCTGTTGGGCCTGCTGCTGGCCCCGCTGGCGGCCTTGCTGTTGGCGAATGGCCATCTTTGCGCGCCCGCGCGTTGGCTTCGAGCTAACGATTCCGGTTCTGACTAGACGTAAATTCTCCGCCAGGACAGGCTGTCGCGCGCCACAGTGAAGCGCGGGCACTGCTGGCACGGCGGTTGCAGGACGTGGCGGCGGCCTATGCCGCCTTCGTGGTGTATGCCCACCCCGCCGGTGACGACCATGGCGTATCCCTCGGACAGCCAAGTGGTTCCTCTTTAGTATTCCTGTGCATTATCAGGCGGCGATGCCTGAGCCGGTGTCGAGCGCGCGGCAAGGTGCAATCCCGCCGCGCGCTTTCAGGAAAGGAGCGCAACCATGTCCGAACGGCACCCACGGCCGGTGGTGCTGGTCATTACTCACAGCAACGACAACGAGAGTATCCCGCTCGTCATGCATGCTGTCGCGGAAAAGGGCGGCGTGGCTTACCGCTTCGATACCAACCGCTTTCCCATCGATATTCGGCGTTCCAGCCAGTACAGAGGTGACGAGGAGCGGCAGGTTGTTGCGTGCGAGGACTACGAGCTGGACATGAACTACGGGGCCGCCGATTACATCCTCACCCCCGACGGCCGTCACTGCTTTCTTGAGGTCAACCCGGTCGGCGAATTCTTCTGGCTGGAAAAGCACCCGGGATTGCCGCTCTCGGGTGCGATTGCCGACCTGCTCGTTTCGGCCAAGCGAGGTTCGTGACGAAAGTGAGCCGCCGATGCTCGCGTGCACCTCGTCACGGCCTCGACCTCAAATCGGTTTTTCGATCGCCGCCTGGCCGTGAGGCGTCAACGTTTGTTGCCCGTCCTTGTCGAAGCCGCTATACGTCCAGTCCAGCTTTCCGGATGTGGTTGCGACCGAGCGGGTCAGGCCGATGCCGTATTGAGTCAGATAGGTTCGACGCGTCTTGTTCTGGACGATGCCGTCTTTCGTCTGCTCGCAGTCGAGGTCGATCGCTTTGCCCGTGAGCGCGGCGTTGAACTGGGAGGCCGGATAGTAGCGGCTTGTATGGCAGCTCCACGTGAGCGCCCGGAAGTTGACGATCTGGACCGTCGTGCCGAACTTGAACGTCGTGGTATAGGTTTCATCCTCCTGCGGGGCATTGAAAGCGAACTCGCTGTTGTCGACGTCGTGCGCGACGAAGGGGATGAACGCCGCCGTCTGTGCGTAGTTCGCCGTTTCCTCTTTCAGGCTGTAAATGTTGAGGTAAGAGAGGCTGAATGTTGCGGCGGCGGGCACGCCGTTGGCCGAGCTTTCATACACCTGCTGGACCATGCCCGTATCTTGCGCGTTGATCAGCACGGTTTTGAAGTCGCGCTCGATGCCCACGGTGCCCACTTGCCCCGTTACCTTACCGAGCACCGTCAAGACCTTGAAGGGCAACTTGTGCGTGCCCGCTGCCGGCATCTTTTCGCGAACGCTCGCGGGCAAGGAGTCCACCGTAAAGTGCGCCGCGAGATAGCCGGGCTTGTCGTTGGCCATATCCTTGACCGGCACGAACTGGGTGCATCCTGAGAAAAGCGCAACGGATGTGACGGAAGTGCCGACAAGCAGGCGGATTATTCTGTTTCGCATCTTTTCTTCGATTCTCTGTCAGCGGATGGAGCGCCGCTCAAACGAGCACGGCATGGCATGCATATCGGCGCGGTGCGAGCGTTCTTTAATCGAAGACTGAAGCGAGATGGGTGGCTGCGAGGTCCAGAGCGCGAGCTAGCGGGCCTCGTCGCGCCCAAGTTGCTCGAGGTAGGGCCATGGATAGATGCCGCGTGCGTGGCCGTCGCTGAACGCGAGCTGCACGCCGTAGCCCATCGGCTCGATGGCGATCAGCGTCACGTCCGCTACGGCCTCGGACGCGGCGCCGTCGAGCCGCACTCGCCGGCAGGCTGCGCACGGGCAGGCCGCGCGCAGCCGGGCGTGGTCCACACGTTGTGTCTCTCCCGCTGGCCAGCAGAGCATGAGCGCTCGCGTGGCGGCGTCGTTGCGGACCTCTAGCGGCGTTTTCATGGCGCTGCGCCCTCGATCTGGCCGATCGCGATGCGCACGGCTTTGCGTACCTCGGGATCGCGGTCCTGCAGCGCGCTTTGCAGCGCCGGCAATGTCTCACGCGCACCCAGTTCGCCAAGCGCAAGCGCCGCTTCCTTGCGCAAATTGCTGATCGAATGCGCAAGCAGCTTGGCAACGGCGGTGGCCGCTTTCGCGTCGCGCAGTTGTCCGAGCGCGCGGGCCGCGCGCAGCCGGACCTGCCAGTACGCGTCGCCGAGCGCCTCGACGAGTGGTGCCAGCGCCGTGGCGGCGCGCAGCTTGCCAAGCGTCGTCGCGGCTTCTTCGCGCACTTGCCAGGCGTCGTCGCGCAACGCCGTGAGCAGCGCGTCGAGCGTGGCCTGATCGCCCGGCGAGGCGAAGCCAAGCGCGCCAACGGCGGCGCGGCGGACCTCCGGGTGCGCGTCGCCGGCGCCGAGCGCGGCGAGCGCCGCCAGCGCACGTGGCTCCTTCAGCCAGCCGAGCACGGCTACGGCTTCGAGCCGCACGTCGGCCTCGGTGTCGGCGAGCGCCTCCAGCGCGGGCTCGAAGGCATCCGCAAAGCGGAGTTCTCGCAGGCCGCGCAGGGCCGCACGGCGCACGAACGCCTCGGGCCGCGTGGCCCACCGGCGCAGCACGTGGCCCGACGACTGGGCTTTCAATTCCGAAAGACTCTGCGCCGCGGCTTCGCGCACGTCCTCGTCGGTGTCGAGCAGCGCCGCGCAGAGCGCTTCGACGACGTCGTCGTCTTCCCACGCGGCCAGCACGGCGGCGGCTTCGCGGCGTACGTCTGGTGCGGGATCGTCGCGCAGCGTGGCCACGAACGCGGGCAACAGCGCTTCATCCTCGAGATCGGCGAGTTCGAAGAGTGAGATGCGGCGCACGGCGGGATCGGCGTCGGCGAGGCGCGCGAGCAGGGCGCTGGCTTCGACGCTCGGGTGCTGCGGGTTCGGCAAGGCGGAAACGGAAACGGTCATGGGAAAGGGCGGTTGTCTGGTGGGCGCTGGCGGGGTTACGCCGCTTCGCGCAGCAACGCGAGGCAGCGGCGCTTGATGTCGATGAAGCCGGCTTCGGTCGTGCTCTCGTCGCTGCGCGGCCGCGCGAGCGGCACCGCGATATCGGCGATGAGGCGTGCGGGGCGTTGCGAGAGCATCAGGATGCGGTCGCCGAGAAACAGCGCTTCGTCGATGTCGTGCGTGACGAACACGACGGTCGTGCGGATCTGCGCCCAGATGTCGAGCAACAGTGTCTGCATCATGCGGCGCGTTTGGGCGTCGAGTGCGCCGAAGGGCTCGTCCATCAGCAGAATGCGCGGGCGGTTGATCAGCACGCGCGCGATTTCAACGCGCTGCTGCATGCCACCCGACAACTGCGCGGGATAGTGCGACTCGAATCCCGCGAGGCCGACCAGCGCGAGCAGTTCGGCGGCTTCACGCCAGCGCTCGCTCGCGCCAACGCCCTTCATCTTCAGGCCGAAGGCCACGTTGTCGATCACACGCTTCCAGGGGAACAGCGTGTGCTGCTGGAACACGAGGCCGCGCTCCGGATCCGGGCGTTCGACCGCGAGACCGTCCACGGCGATTTCGCCCTGCGTGGCCGGGACGTGTCCCGCAATGGCGCCGAGCAGCGTGGACTTTCCGCAGCCGGACGGCCCAAGCACGCACACGAACTCGCCGGGCGCGATATCGACGTTCAGTGAGTCGAGCGCGGCGAAACGCGCGTGCGGTGGCCCGACCTCCACGGTCAGCGAACGCACGTCGATCCGCCCCGGCGCGTGTGACACCGGCGCCCTGGCGCGGGCTTCCGGGTGGATGGCGGCGGGCGTGTTCACTGGCGTGCTCCCCGCAGTCGGTACCACGGTGTCAGCGCGGTGCCGATGCGCTTGACGAGGAGGCTGCTGCCCATGCCGAGTACGCCAATCAGCGCCATGCCGACGACGATATCCGCGTAGTTCTGCAACGTATAGGACTCCCATGTGAAATAGCCGATGCCGTACTGCCCGGCGATCATCTCAGCGGTCACGAGGCAGAACCAGGCGGTGCCCATGCCGATGGAAAGCCCTGTGAAGATCGCAGGCGCCGCGCCAGGCAACACCACTTCCGTATAGAGCGACAGCGAGCCGGTGCCGAGACCCCGCGCGGTCGCGACGAGGCGCGGGTCGACGGCTTCCACGCCGTGGATCGTGTTCAGCAGGATCGGGAACAGCGCACCGATGAACGTGATGAACATCATGCTCAGTTCCGAGGAGGGAAACATCAGGATCGCGAGCGGAATCCACGCGACCGCCGGGATTGGCCGCAGCACCTCGAGCGGCGGCAGCAGCACATCTTCAAGCGCGCGATAGCGGCCGATCGCGAGTCCGAGCCCGACACCGACCAGGGCCGCCGCGCAAAAGCCGGCCAGCACGCGTGTCAGGCTCGCGGCGAGATGCATCGGCAGCTTCGGCGAATGGAGCAGCGCCCATAGCGCGGGAATGGCGTCGGCGGGCGAGGGGACATTCGCGAACGTGATAATGCCGAGCGAGAGCCGGAAATGAACGGCCAACTGCCAGGCGGCCACGAACAGCACGATCGAGCCGGCTCGCCAGGCGCGGCGGCGCATCGGCGCGCGTCGCGCTGCGCCTGCGGTTAGTGCCGGGTCGCGGGCGGCTGGGAGTCGCCGGGCTGCGAGGTCAAACGTGGAGGACATGCGGACTCCTCATAAATGGCAAGTGAGCGAGCGGACAAGACGCGGCGCGTTAGCGCGAAGCGATGGCCTGCTGGGCGCCCGTTTTCGCGGCGGCATAGTCGACGACAGCGCCCGACGTGTGCTGTGCGTAGGCATCGGCGCCCGCTTTCTGCAGGAAGGCGGTGACACCGCCGTGCGCGTCGCGCACGTACCAGGCGTCGGAAGCGAAGAGCTTCTGGCCGCTGTCATGGTCCTGCACGTATACAGCGCGTACCTTGCTGCCCGACTGTTCGAGTTTCGCGAGCGCAGCGAACCCTTCCGCCGCGTTCGCATAGTTGCGCACGTGTGCCTCGTTTGCGACCCACACCTGCGTTACCGCGAGGAAATCGCGAATGGGCTTGCCGGTTAGCGCGTCGTTCGTGGTGAGCGGTTGCCGCGCGTAGTTCTTCAGCGCGGCGTCATAGTCGAGCCCCGACTCCTTGAACGCCTCGCGGATGTAGCGGTCGTCGATGAACGTGTTCGCATCGAGATTGACATCCGTTTTCTTGAGCAGCTTAAGCGTGTCGATGGCGGTCGCCACGGCCTGGCGGTACTCCGGCTTCCAGGTGAGATCGCGCGTTTGCAGGCCGAGCGGCCCATGATAGAGATAATCGACAGGCGCCTCGATGCCCGTCACCTTCTCGATCAGCAGGCTGTACTTTTCCGGATCATCTGCGATCAGGCGATTCGCTTCGATTGCCGCGCGCAGATACGCGACCACCACTTCGGGGTACTTCTGCGCGTAGGCGGCATCGACGAGCGCGCCGTGAAAGGTGGGCGCATGGCTTTGCGCGCCGTCGTAGATCTTGCGGGCGATGCCGCGGTACGGGAACAGATCGGCGAACGGCACGAAGTCGGCGTGGGCGTCGATCTTGGCCGCCTTGAGCGCGCTGCCGGCCACTTCCGGTGCTTGCGTGATGATGTTCACGTCGGTATCCGGGTTCCAGCCTTGCGCCTTGATCGCACGCAGCAGCATGCCGTGCGACGTCGAGGCGAACGGTACCGAGATCGTTTTGCCCTTGAGGTCGGCGATCGAATGTACCGGCGAGTTGACGGGCACGACGATGCCGTTGCCGCTGCCATCGGTGCTGCCTTCGAGCACGGTGATGAAGAGGCTCTTTCGGCCCGCTTTCTGAAACGCTGCGCCATTGAGCGAGCCCGGGAAATCCGCCATGGCGCCAAAGTCGAGTTTGCCGGCCACCATTTCGTTCGTGAGCGGCGCGCCGGAAGTGAAGTCTTTCCATTGCACGTCGTAGGTGACGTTCGCGTATTTGCCGGTGTGCGGCAGATACTTGTCGAGCAGATGCAATTCGCGGATCAGGAGGCCGCCCGTCGCGCAGTTGATGGTCGCGTCCTGGGTGCCGATCGCGACGCGAATCGTCTCGGCGTGTACGGTGATCGCGGCGCTCAACAGCAGCGGGGCGGCGAGAAGGCGAAGTATCCGTTGGCGTGTTTTCATGATCTGTTTGGCGAGCAATACGGGAACCGTCGTGGGGTGACAGCGGTTAGCGCAACAGGTATGGAATGTCGACCTTGACTGCGCCGGTCGGGCAGTCGCGTTCGCAGGGCATGCAATACCAGCATTCGTCGAATTGCATATAGGCCTTACCCTTGCTCACGTCGATTGCGAGCAGGTCGAGCGGGCACACATCCACGCAAACTGTGCAGCCTTTGTCGGCGATGCAGCGGTCCTCGTCGATCGTGACCGGCGCACTGCTGCGCTTGAAGATTTCGTGCGGCGTATAGGACATATTCGGATTCCTCAGTGTTCGGTGACGAGTTCCGCGCTTTCCTGGTCGGGGCGAATGCGCAGCTGATCGTAGGCGCCTCGATCCGCTTGCGCGAGCGGGACGATGTACGGCTCGACCGCGCGCTTTTCGCTCGTCATCCTGCCGGATGCGTCCTTGCGCAGGTGCGTGTGGCAGAACCATTCGGCGTCGTTGCGCTGCGGGTAATCGACTCGGTGGTGATACAGGCCCCAGCGGCTCTCGGTGCGGAACAGCGAGGCGCGCGCCGCCATTTCCGCGCAGTCGCGAATGGCGCGCACCTCGGCGGCGCGCATCAATTCGTGCGCGTTGTTGGCCTTGATCGACTCGATGTCTTCGGCGATCTCGTCGAAGCGCTGCAGGCCGATCTCCATCTTGCGCGTGACCTTGGGTGGCTGAAGATAGTCGTTCACCATGCGGCGCAGCTTGTATTCGACCTGCGCCGGAGCGAGTCCGTTTTCGCGCTCCAGCGGCGCATAGATGCGTGCGCGTTCGGCGGCGATCTGTGCCTCATCGAGGTTCGCGTGTTCGCGGCCTTCCACGTACTCGGCCGCGTTGGCGCCCGCGAACCAGCCGTAGGTGAACGCGCCCAGCATGTAGTTGTGGGGCACGGCCGCCATGTCGCCTGCTGCATACAGGCCGGGCACGGTCGTTTCCGCGCGCGAATTCACGTAGACGCCCGATGCGCTATGCCCGCTGCAAAAGCCGATCTCGGAGATATGCATCTCGACCATCTGCTGGCGGTAGTCCGTGCCGCGGCCCGCGTGGAACCGGCCCCGGCTCGGGCGCTCGTTGGTGTGCAGGATCTGCTCGATGGTCTGAATCGTTTCCTCGGCAAGATGGTCGAGCTTCAGGAACACGGGGCCGTTGCCGCTTTGCAGCTCCTGGTAGAACTCCCACATCATCTGGCCGCTCCAGTAGTCGCATTCGATGAAGCGCTCGCCCTTGCCGTTCGCGGTGAAGCCGCCGAGCGGCCCGGTGACATACGCACATGCCGGTCCGTTGTAGTCCTTAATAAGCGGATTGATTTGAAAGCATTCCAGATTCGCGAGGGCGGCGCCCGCGTGGTACGCCATGGCATAGCCGTCGCCTGCATTCGTCGGGTTCTCGTAAGTCCCCATGAGGTAGCCGGAGGAGGGCAGACCCAGGCGCCCGGCTGCGCCGCAGCACAGGATGACGGCTTTCGCGCGCACCACGTGGAACTGCGCCGTGCGGCAGTCGAAGCCGAGCACGCCGCTTACGCGGCCCCGCGAGTCGGTCATGAGCCGCGTGGCGACGATGCGGTTCGTGATCTCGATGCGTGCGCGTTTGAGCTGCCGGTAGAGGATCTTTTTCACGTCGTGTCCTTCGGGCATGGGCAGCACATATGCGCCCATGTGATGGACCTTCTTCACGGCGTAGTCGCCGTTGCCGTCCTTCTCGAACTTCACGCCCCAGCGGTCGAGCTGCTCGATGGTCGTGAAGCTGTGGCGCGCATAGGCATACACGGCTTCCTGGTCGACAATGCCGTCGTTCGCGACGGTGATCTCGCGAGTGTATTGCTCGGGCGTGGCGTGCCCGGGAATGATGGCGTTATTGAGGCCGTCCATGCCCATTGAGATCGCGCCGCTGCGCTTGACGTTGGCTTTTTCGAGCAGCAACACCTTGAGCGCCGGGTTGCGTTCCTTGGCTTTGATTGCAGCCATTGGGCCGGCCGTGCCGCCGCCGACGACCACGATGTCGTATTCGAGCACTTCGGTATTCATTGCGTTTTCCTTCCCCGTGCACGGGTTTTCTGGCGGTCGACGCGCAGCCGGTACTGGAAGGCGTCGCCGCGGAAATACAGGTATTCGTAGTCGATGGGATTGCCGGATGCGTCGTGCGTCAGGCGCTCGATGCGCAGCACGGGGCTGCCGTCTTCCACGCGCAGGGCGCGGGCGATGTCGTCGTCGGCGAGAATCGCGTCGATCGACACATCGGCATGGCCGAGCGGCACGCCGCAGTCATTCTCCAGAATCAGAAAGATGTCGCGCGTGGCGAGGTCAGCGTTGGCGAGCCGTTTGCCGAGCGCTTCGGGCACCCACGTGAGTTCCAGCGAAACCGGTTCGCGGTTTAGCATGCGCACACGGTGGATTTCCGTGACCGGCGTGCCTTCCGGCAGGTTCAGACGTTGCGCGACGTGGCGATCGGCTTTGATGATCTTGAAGCTGCGCAACTGGTTGACGATCTCATAGCCCATCGACGACATCGCTTCCGCGAAGCCTTGCAGCGAGGTCACATTCTGGAATGCCTTGGGCCTGGAGACGAACGTGCCTTTGCCGTGGAGCTTGAAGACCAGGCCTTCCTTTTGCAGATCGCCTAGCGCCTGGCGCACGGTAATGCGGCTGACGCCGAACAGGGTGCATAGCTCGTGTTCGGAGGGCATCTGGCTGTGCGGCGCGTAGGTGCCGTTCAGGATGCGCTCTCGGAGCGTGTCCTTGATCTGTACGTAGAGCGGCTGGGGGGATAGCGCCACCAGATTCGTTCGGGACATGGTTGGCTTGTCATAACAAGATGGATCTGCAGTCTAGTCAGGGTTCCATTTGCGACAAACTAACGAATTCTGATATGTATTTCTTTGGTGTTTGGGTTGGGTTTGCTTTGTTGTGGTTTTTGGTGCTATCGCGGAGGGGGGTGGTTCTTGGCGCTTTGGCATTGCCGCCGCAAAGAAAGTAGGGGGCCTGTCATAAATTTTGTGTGTAAGGCATAACATGTAGCTCAAGGAGCATGTATGCCACGCAAACCCAAGACGTCCCCCGAGGCCCTGACGGCGTTGCCGTCCATTCCGAAGGAACTGATCGACCAGTTCGTGAAGGGGCCGATGACGGCCGAAGCGGTGCATGCCGCCTCAGCGGCGTTCAAGAAGGCGCTGATCGAGCGGGCGCTGGGCGCCGAACTTGGACACCATCTGGGCTATCCGGCCGGCGCCGTGCGGCCCGAGAACGCGACCAACCAGCGCAACGGCAAGAGCGG
>NZ_SMOD01000019.1 GCF_004353905.1 Paraburkholderia guartelaensis
CGAGCGCGCCGAACGCCGCCACCCCCACCGCACCGCCCGCCTGACGCGCCGTGTTGAGCAGCGCCGAGGCCGTCCCTGCGCGCGCCGGCTCGACCGAGGAGAGCACGGCCGTGGTCATCGCCGGCACGGCGAGGCCCATGCCGGAGGGAATCAGCAGGAAGGCGAGCAGCATGTAGGCGAGCGGCGTCGAGGCATTCACGCTGATCAAGAGCGCGTAGCCCGCACCCGCGATCAGCGCGCCGACGATCATCGGCCGGCGCGTGCCGTAATGCGCCACCACATGGCCGCTCACGATGTTCGAGAGCAGGAAGCCGCCGGTGAGCGGGATGAACGCGAGGCCCGCCTGCAACGGCGTCTCGCCTCGCGCATGTTGCAGATAGAGCGCGAGCACGAACACGGTGCCGTAATACGTGAGATTCACGCAGATACCGAATAGCACCGCCGCGCTGAACGTGCGGTTGCGCAGCATGGCGAGCGGCACCATAGGGTCGCGTGTGCGTGCTTCGAGCGAGACGAACGCGAAACCGGCGACGAGCGCGAGCGCAAAGCCGCCCGCCACGGCCCAGTGCGTGAAGCCGAGCGGCCGCCATTCGATCACGGCGCCCGTAAAGGCCGTGAGCGCCACGACGGCGAGCAGCTGGCCGCGCACATCGAGGCTGCGCACGGCGGAGGCGCTTGCGGCGCCGGCATCGTGCGCATGGCGGCGCGGCGCGGGAATCCAGGCGAGCGCGGCCCAGAGACCGGCTGCGCACAGCGGCAGGTTCACGAGGAAAATGCTGCGCCAGCCGAACGCCGCGATCAGCAGACCGCCCGCTACCGGGCCGGCGGCGATCGAGATCGCGCCGGCTGCGGTCCAGAAACCCACGGCGCGTGCCCTGAGCGCCCGGTCGTGGCGGCACGCTTCGTTGAGCAGCGCGAGCGAATTGGGCAGCATGGCCGCGGCGCCCGCGCCCTGCAGCGCGCGGGAGGCGATCAGCATGACCGGGTTGGCCGCGAGCCCGCAGGCCAGCGAGGCGAAGGCGAACACCACGAGACCGATGGCGTAGAGGCGGCGCGCGCCGTAGCGGTCGCCGAGCACGCCGCCCGAGAGCATCAGCACAGCGAAGGCGAGCGTATAGGCGTCGACGATCCATTGCAGGCCCGCAACCTTCGCATGGAGGTCGGTCGCGATGCGGACGAGCGCGATATTGACGATGGTGACGTCGAGTTGTGTGACGACGAACCCAACGCTGACGGTCGCGACGATACGCGTGAGCGCAGGGGTGAAATGGACGGGGGTGGGGTGTGAGGTATTCATGCGCCCATGGTAGGGCGCTCGCAGGCTTCGACGTTTCAGCGCGAGGTGAATCGTCGAAGCCATCGAAAAAATGGTGCCTGACCGGTGGCGGCCGTCCAGTGCGCGCTCAGTGGGTGTTCGGCGCGCACTGCCGAGCGCTTACTCTTCGCGATGCGCGTCCTTGAAGAACAGCGTCGTGATCGCACCGAGCACGCAGATCGCGGCCACATAGTACGTGGGCGCGAGCGGCGCGGACTTCATCAGCAGCGCGACGACGATCGGCGTGAGGCCGCCGAACACGGCGTACGCCACGTTGTACGAGAACGAGATGCCCGAGAAGCGCACCACGGGCGGGAACGCATTCACCATCACATAGGGCACCGCGCCGATCGTGCCGACCAGCAGCCCGCAGAGCGCATAAAGCGGCATGAGCATCGAGCTGTCCACGGCGATCTGGCGGAACAGCGTGTAGTACGCGATCGCGAGGGCGATGCCGCCGATGGCCAGTACGCGGCGCGCGCCGAAGCGGTCCGCGAGCGCGCCCGCGCTCACGCAGCCCACCGTGAGGAAGAGCGTCGCCACGCAGTTCGCGAGCAGCGACGTGGTGGCGTCGAGATGGAATTGCTTCTGCAGGAGCGGCGGCGTCATGAGGATCACGACGACGATGGCGGCCGAAAGCATCCACGTGAGCAGCATCGAGACGATCACGGCGCGGCCGTGGTCGCGCAGCACGGCCTTGAGCGGAATTTCGTCGGCGAGCGACTTGCGCGCCTTCATCTCCGCGAACACGGGCGTCTCGTGCAGCCACTGGCGCAGATACACCGAGAACATGCCGAACAGCCCGCCAATCAGGAACGGAATGCGCCAGGCGTACGCGGCGATGTCGCCCGGGGCGTAGTGATGATTGACCGCCGCGGCGATCAGCGAGCCGAGCAGGATGCCGAACGTGAGGCCCGCCGTGAGCGTGCCGCATGCATAGCCGATATGGCGGCGCGGCACGTGCTCGGAGACGAACACCCACGCGCCCGGCACCTCGCCGCCCACGGCTGCGCCTTGCAGCACGCGCAGCGCGAGCAGCAGCACGGGAGCGAGCACGCCGATCGTCGCGTAGGTGGGCAGGCAGCCCATGGCGAGCGTGGGCAGCGCCATCAGCAGCACGGAGAGCGTGAACATGCGCTTGCGGCCGAGCAGGTCGCCGAAGTGCGCCATCACGATGCCGCCGAGCGGCCTCGCGAGGTAGCCTGCCGCGAAGATGCCGAAAGTCTGCAGCTGGCGCAGCCAGTCGGGAATCGTTGCGGGGAAGAACAACTGGCCGATAGCCGGCGCGAAGAACACAAAGATGATGAAGTCGTAGAACTCGAGGGCGCCGCCGAGTGCGGCGAGCCCGAGCGTCTTGTAATCGCTGCGGGTGAGCGCGCGCGCAGCGGCAGGCGTGCGCACGCCAATATCTGTTGCTTGCATTTCCGAAAACCAGGGTGTTGTTATGTACGACGTTGTATGTAGCGCGTGCGGAACGCGTGTGGACGTCCGTGATGGCCGAATTTGCCTGGTGCGCGCGTGGCGCGGGGGCGGCGGTCGTCGGATAGGCGGGCGCAAGGGTGGGGCACGGCAACAGCGCGTCCGCGAGGGTGGGCGGACGTGCGACGACTTCAGGCCAGTGCGCGATTCTACAGGAGCCTGGAAGCTGCCCGATGCGCGGCCCGTCAGGACGCTCCTGCGCCGCTGTGGGAAAACGGCGAAGCGCTCTGGAATTCGGACTCGTCTGATGGGCAGATTTTACACATATCCACAAAATTGCCCGCTCTCATCATCGATTCATCAGGGGGCTCAACATGCGCATCGCGATTTTCCAGCGCGACGCCGACCATCGCCAGCAGCTCGAACGCGTGCTGACGCAATGCGGCCACGCCTGCGTTCCGTCAAGCGACGCACTCTTGCTTGGCAGGACGCTGGCCGCATCGACCGTCGATATGCTCCTGCTCGACTGGCAGGGTTCGCAAATCGCCGGCGCGGAGCTGCTGAGAACATTGCGGGCCGTGAACGGCAGCCAGATTCCGGTGCTGTTCGTCTCGGAGGACGCCTCCGACGAGAGCGTGGTGAAAGCGTTTTCTGTCGGCGCCGACGACTACGTGTGCCTGCCGGTTTGTCCCGCGGTGCTGCGTGCGCGCGTGGACGCGCTCCTGCGCCGCGCATTTCCCGACCGGTACGAGAACCTCACGATCGAAGCCGGCCCCTATCGCTTCGACATGCGGCGTCAGGCGGTCAGCGTGCACGGCAAGCCTGTGCTGCTGTCGACTACGCAATACCGGCTTGCTGCGCTCTTCTTCTCGAATATTGGGCGGGTGCTCTCGCGCGATCACATTTACGCGATGGTGTGGGGCCGCGAGCTGCATACCTTGACCCGAACGATCGACAGCCACGTGTCGCGACTGCGTCTGCTGCTGGAGATCGAAACGCCGAACGGCTTCCGGCTGCAGCCGGTGTACAAGAGCGGCTACCGGCTGTTGTGCCTGCAGGACGAAAATGAGGCGCTCGCCGCCGAAGGCGCGACGCTCGAGTCGGCTTGAGGCGAAGCGCTACGATTCTGTAGTTCGATAAAAGAAGACGGCGGCACGCATGGCGTGCCGCCGTCTTCCTTGTTCGATACGTCGCGCGCCGCGCGCGGCAACCTCAGCGCGCGAGGCCGAGTCCCTGCAGCACGGCGTTGCCTTCCGACGTGAGGCGGATGCGCGGGTCACCGGCGTCGTCCTGCACCTGCTCGACGAGGCCGGCTTCCTTGAGCATCGGAATCTCGGGTTTGGCGTGCGCGTCGATCGGCGCATGCAGCAGCAACAGGAGCGTCGCAAGCTCGTGATGGCTCAGCAAGCGGCGCAACAAGGTGCGGCGAGCGGGCTTCGCACCAGGCGCTGCCTCGCTGTCGGCCTGACCTGTCGTCTGGATTTGCGGGTCTTGCTGTTTCACGGAACCTCCTGCGGCATTCG
This sequence comes from Paraburkholderia guartelaensis, assembly GCF_004353905.1. Classification (GTDB taxonomy): domain Bacteria; phylum Pseudomonadota; class Gammaproteobacteria; order Burkholderiales; family Burkholderiaceae; genus Paraburkholderia; species Paraburkholderia guartelaensis. Next base: position 4,258 of record NZ_SMOD01000019.1, read on the forward strand.
TTTCTTCTGGGTGAAGCGATGATGAGGACGAAGACTTAAGCGATTCTTAAAACGCCCGGCGAAAATGTGTCATCGCGCTACACGGCGCGCATCAATGTAAAAGGCTGTAATAGAAGGGCACGAAGGCCGCCCGGCGGCTGCCGGGCAAAAACGACCCGTCAAACGTTCAAGGCGCGCAGGTTTTGCTCGCACCCTCGATCCACAGGTTCGAGGCGTGGCGCTTGCCGGCGTAGTAGCGGTAGGTTGTCGCACCATTGTCGGTGCGAACCTTGATGACGTTCGAGTCGCCGAATTCGAGCATCTGGCCTTGCGGCAGCGGCGAGGTGGTAAAGCTGGCGCCGTGACGCGAGGCTTCCACGGTCAGGCACGAGATCACGTCCTGGACCGACCGGTTGGTTGTGGAATCGATGACCGGCTGGCCAGCGTCCGGGTTGCTCTGAAACCACGCGCACGCGCCGAGCGAGAGCGAGAGGGCAAGGGGCACGGCAAGCTTCTTCATATTTCTCGGTATCCAACGAAATAGCCAATCATTATATCGGGAGCATCTCCCGTGCCACGGTGCTGCCGCAAAACTGTCACGCGCCGGGCATCTGTGTTGCGGCAGTGCGACGTGAGTGCGGAGGCCTACATACTGGCGCGCAAGAACCTACGGAGCGAGATAGACTATTTAAGGGGTGCCGTCTGGAAATCTGACGTGACGTCAGGAGAATACGCATGAACCGCCCATCGGTACGCTTTCCTGTTCGCGCCGCTGGCGCTGGCTCACTCTTCAGGTGGGTCAAGTGGGGATTCGTCGTCGCGTTTCTGGCCGCCCTCGTCATCATCGCGCGCATCGTCCAGATCGAAATCGACACGTCGCGCCTGCAGGCGCGCTACCTCTCCGAACTCACGCGCGACATAGGCTTTACGGTCGAGAACGGGCCGAGCCACAGCATCCGCTTTCCCACCACGAACGGGCCGTACGACGTGCGGCTCGGCTATGCGCAATTGCCGACCTTCGAGAACCGGCTTGCGGAACGCGGTTTCGCGATCGCCGCGCAGGCGCGCGATTCAGATCGCATGATCGCCGTCGCCGACCAGGGGCTTTTCCTGCCGTTCGAGGAAAAGGATCAGGCCGGCATCGTGTTGCGCGACGCGACGGGTGCGACGCTCTTCCATACGCGTTATCCGCAGCGCGCGTACGAGAATTTCGACGCGGTGCCGGCCGTGGTGCGCGACTCGCTGCTTTTCATCGAAGACAAATACCTGCTGGCCCAGGACCAGCCGAACCGCAACCCGGCCATCGACTGGGGGCGCTTTAGCCGCGCGCTCGTCGATCAGGGTGCGCGCCTCGTGAACCAGCATCAGCAAACGCCGGGCGGCAGCACGCTCGCCACGCAGATCGAGAAGTTCCGGCACTCGACGGGCGGCCGCACCTCCACGCCGCCGGAGAAGCTGCGCCAGATCGCGTCCGCTTCGCTGCGCGCTTATCTGGACGGCCCGCAGACGATGCCAGCGCGCCAGCAGATTCTCGTGCACTACCTGAATTCGGTGCCGCTCTCCGCCAAGCCGGGTGTGGGCGAAGTCAACGGCCTCGGCGACGGCCTCGCCGCCTGGTATGGGCGCGACTTCCGCGACGTCAATCGCATCCTGCGCGCGCCGCTGACGCCCGAGACGCTCGACGCGCAGGCGCTGGCGTTCCGCCAGGTGCTCTCGCTGCTGATCGCCCAGCGCGCGCCTTCGTACTTCCTGCAAAAGAACAACGACGCGCTCGCGAAGCTGACCGACAGCTATATCCGCCTGCTTGGCGCCGGCGGCGTGATTACGCCGGCGCTGCGCGACGCAGCGCTCGCCACGCAGCTGACGCTCGATCGCTCGAAGCCATCGCAGCGCGCGCCGGTTTCATTCGTGGAGCGCAAGGCGGTGCTGACGCTGCGCACCCAGCTCATGCAGGCACTGGGGCTGACAACGCTTTACGATCTCGACCGCCTCGATCTCACTGCCACGGCCACGCTCGTCGACAGCGTGCAGCAGGCCGTGAGCGACCGCCTTGCCGATGCTGCGACGAAGGACGGTGCGCGGCAGGCGGGTCTGGTCGGATTCGAGATGCTGCGCCCCTCCGACGATCCTTCGAAGATCGCGTATAGCTTCACGCTGTTCGAGCGCAGCAGCGGCGAGAACCTCGTGCGCGTGCAAACGGACAGCGTGAACCAGCCGTTCGACATCAATTCCGGCGCGCGCCTGAATCTGGGGTCGACGGCGAAGCTGCGCACGCTCGTGACGTATCTGCAGATCGTGAGCGCGCTGCACGCGCGGTACGCGGCCGATGACGCGAAGTCGTTGCGCGCGATGCTGCCGCAAGTCGATCCGAGCGACGCGCTCACGCGCTGGGCGATCGACTATCTCTCGAAGACCTCCGACCGCTCGCTGCATTCCATGCTGGAAGCGGCCGTTGAGCGCAAGTACTCGGCCAGCCCGGGCGAGACGTTCTACACCGGCGGCGGCGCGCAGAGCTTCAACAATTTCGAGTCGAGCGACAACGCGCAGATTCTCACCGTGCACCGCGCGTTCCAGCATTCGGTGAATCTGGTGTTCGTGCGGCTCATGCGCGACATCGTTCACTACGAGATGATCCAGACTTCCGGGCCGCCGGCACAATGGCTCGACGATCCTGTCGTGCGCACGCGTTTTCTCACGCAGTTCGCCGATGGTGAGAGCCAGGTTTACATGAAGCGCTTCTACACGCGCTACGCGGGCAAGAGCAATGACGAAGCGCTGGCGATCTTGCTGCAGCACACGCGCAAGGGCCCGGCGCGCATCGCGACCGTGCTGCGCAGCGTGAAGCCCGACGGCAAACTGCCGTGGTTCGATGCACAGATGCGCGCGCAACTGAAGAACACGAAGTTCCAGTGGCTCGATGACGAAGACCTCGCGCACTACTACGACAAGTACGCCATTGACAAATTCAATCTCAACGACCGCGGTTATATTGCGGGCATTCATCCGCTCGAACTGTGGCTGCTGAATTACTTGCGCCTGCACCCGGATGCGACGCTCGCGCAGGTTCAGCAGGAGAGCCGCGACACGCGCCTTTACACCTACAGCTGGCTCTTCAAGACGAAGTATCACGCGACCCAGAACCGTCGCATTCGCCACATGATCGAGCTGCGCGCGTATGAGGCGATCGGCAAGTCCTGGCGCGCGGTCGGTTATCCGTTCGACAGCATCACGCCGTCGTATGGCGCGGCGATCGGTGCTTCGGGCGATCGGCCCGCGGCGCTCGCGCAACTCATCGGCCTGATTTCGAGCAATGGCGAAAAGCTGCCGACGCATAGCTTCGAGTCGCTCGACTTCGCGCGCGGCACGCCTTACGAAACGCACTTCGTTCACGCGACCACGCCGCCGCAAGCGCTGATTTCGCCGGAAATCTCGCAGGTGGTGCGCGAGTTGCTGACGTCGGTGGTGGAGGGCGGCACGGCCAAGCGCCTCGCCGACGGCATGACGCTCCCCGACGGCAAGACACTGCCCGTGTACGGCAAGACCGGTACCGGCGACCAGCGCTTCAACGTGTACGCCCCGGGCGCGCGGCTCATCGAATCGCGCAAGGTGAACCGGAGCGCGACCTTCGTGTTCGTGATTGGCAACCGCTTCTACGGCACGCTCACGGCATGGGTGCATGAACCGTACGCGGCGCGCTATACGTTCACGAGTGCGCTGTCCGTGCAACTGCTGAAGTCGCTCGCACCGGTGTTGCAGCCGCTTCTCGAATCGAGGTCCGGGTCGGATGGCGACGCGAAGCCCGATCCTGTCCACGCCGCGCAGCAGATGACGCTCATCGACCCGCAATCGGGCGAAATGCGCCGCGTGGTGTGGAACGGCAAGGCGCTCGAATTCGACGACGCGCACTGATTCAGGTTATTCGGAATCCAAAGCAAAATGCGAGGCTGGCGCAGATGCGCCAGCCTCGCGTTCTTCTTTATGCGGTCAAGATCCGCTTCAATATCCGCTCGGCGGCGGAGGTGCCGACCCCGGCGGAGGCGGCGGCAAATAGCGCGGTTGCGGCGCTGTCTGGAACTGCTGCTGTGGCGCCTGGAACTGCTGCGGCTGCGACATCGTCATGTTGCCGGGCGCCGGTATACGGTTGCCGGTGGCGTACATGCATTGCAGATAAGCGTAGTCGTAACGACGCTGCACGTCCCACGCGGAACCCTGTGCGTTGCCCATGCCCACCGCGCTGCCCGCGAGCAGGCCTGCACCCGCGCCAATGGCCGCGCCCTGGCCGCCGCCAAATGCGGCGCCCGCGGCCGCGCCGAGCGCCGTACCGACTACGGCGCTGCCCAGGCCCGCGCCGGTTGCCGCCTGGTTCGCGGTGACGCCGCCCACCTGCTGGAAGGCGAACTGGCGGCAATTCGCGTCGTCGACGCGGAACTGGTCGAAGGTCTTGCCTGTGCCAGGCAGGGCCATCACGCTCGGCCCCGTAGGCGTCACGGCGCATGCGCTCAGCAACCCCGCTGTGGCGAGTAGCGCGAGATACGTGTATTTCATTTGCGGCTCGATATTTTCAAGGTATTCAGTTCGAAGGCGCCGGTTGGGCGGGAACCGCGCGCCAGCCCGACGAACATTGCTTCACATAGGGATAGTAGGTTTTCGACTCGTCGCAGTAATACCAGGTGTCGGGGTTTGCCTGCTGGTCGCCTGCTGCATCGCCAGGCGCGGCATAGGCGGGGCCCTGCTGCGGGTCCATCGCGGGGGCGCCGGCTTGCCCCTGCTCGATATAGTCGGGCGCCTGCGGGGGCGGCGCGACGATGACGGGCGCCGGCGCGTAGTAGTAGGGCGCGGGCGCGACCGGGTAGTAATACGGCACGCCGGCACCGAAATACACGCCGACATGCGCCGCCTGTGCTACGCCGCACACGCCGATCAGCGCGGCCGCAGCGGCCCCGAGAAACAGTTTCGACCTTCTCACACACGATCTCCAGAAACGGGCAGGCTGGAGCAACGGCGCGCGCCAGCCAATTATCGAACGCTAAGACATTGCCGGAACCAATGCAATTACGCGAGTTGCGCCGATTTTTCGAGTTGTTACAGAACGCGCTGGGCGGGTTGGGCGCAAGGGCCTTCCGGAGCGCGTACGGCGCGCAACGGTTGGCTTCGCGACCCATATTCCACGGAAATGCGTGCAATGAGGCACGAGCGTTCGTCGCCCGTTTGTAATAATTGGATAGATGTAGGGTCTTTCGTCAGATCGACATGGACTGTGCGCACTTCACCACTGTGGCGCGTCGCCGTACGCATTCAAAATTAATAAGGACTGCGGCATAAATAGGGATCTTGCTTGTCTTGTGGCGCTGTCGACGCTCGCCTCGTCGCCGGAGCGGGAGGGTCGCTATGCGGCATAAGGGAATCCCTCGTCGAGCGTGCGATCTCGTGAGCGCAAGCGTAATGTAAAGCGCATTTTTATTTTTGAAGAACTGAATAAGTCAAATCTAAAACGTTCTCAATGTTTATTGCATAAAATGGCATTTCAATTGCCAATTTTTCATTAAATGCGGATTCGGATTGAAGCGCCTGGGTCTCGCGGAAAAATCGTCGCCTAATCTAAAGTAAGGGCCAGAACGAAAACGTTTGCCTTAGCGCAAACCCCTGGTCAAGTTACCCAAATAGTGAGCCGTTAATGCACGGGTAAGAGATGCAGCATCCACGCGCCACGAGCGCCATAAAAAATCTGAGAGAAATCGCCCGAACCTGACGGCGGCACGCCGCAATCCGATTTGCATCGAAAGCGAAACCAATACGAGGGCAAGACCATGGAACAATCGACACCGGATCGCCAGATCGAATTGCGCGAATTAAGCGCAGTGAATGCAGCGCTAAATCGTGTTCAGGCAGTAATCGAATTCGACCTTCAGGGCACCATTCTTCACGCCAACGAAAATTTTCTCGCGACGCTCGGCTATACGCTCGAAGAAGTGCGCGGCAAGCATCACAGAATGTTCTGTGATCCTGATTATGTTCGTACTGAGGCTTACCGCCAGTTCTGGGAGCGGCTTGGCCGCGGCGAGTTCGATCGCGGCGAATACCGGCGCCTGGGGCGCGGCGGCCGCGAGATCTGGATCAACGCGTCGTACAACCCGGTGATCGACGATAGCGGCCGTCCTTACAAGGTCATCAAGTTCGCCACCGATATCACGGCTGCCAAGCAGCAGCACGCGGAATACGAGGGACGCCTGCGCGCCATCGACAAGGCCCAGGCGGTGATCGAGTTCGACACGGGCGGCATCGTGCTGCACGCGAACCAGAACTTCCTCGACACGCTGGGCTATCGCCTCGAAGAGATTCTCGGCAAGCACCACCGTTTGTTCTGCGAGGAGGCGTACGCGGCCAGCCCTGACTATCGCGAGTTCTGGGCCAAGCTCAATCGCGGCGAATTCGACGCAGGACGTTACAAGCGTGTCGCCAAGGGCGGCCGCGTGGTCTGGATCCAGGCAACCTATAACCCGATCTTCGACGTGAATGGCCGGCTCTACAAAGTCATCAAGTTTGCCAACGACGTGACCGCGCAGGTCGAACTCGAAGAGAGCGTGCAGCGCCGCGCGCAGGACGACCAACGCAAGGTCGAGAAACTGCTTGGCGTGGTGAGCCGCGCGGCCGCCGGCGACCTGACGGGCGAGGTCGAGGCACATGGCGAGGAACCGATCGACCAGCTGGCCGCCGGCATCAAGGGCATGATGAGCGACCTCGCGAGCGTGATCGGCAAGGTGGTCGAATCGGCGGGCACCTTCAAGGACTCGTCGCAGGACATCGCCGCGCGCGCGGACACCGTGGCGAGCGGCGCGCAGTTGCTCGGCGCGACGGTCGAGGAAATGAACGCGTCGATCGAGGAACTCACGGCTTCCATCAACTCGATCGCCGACAACTCGCGTGGCGCCGACCAGCTCGCCAAGGACACGCAACAGGAAGCGGAGCGCGGTGCGAAGGCCGTGACACGATCGATCGAGGCGATGGAGCTGATCAACCGCTCGTCCGAGGATATCGGCGAGATCATCAAGGTCATCGGCGAGATCGCGAGCCAGACCAATCTGCTCGCGTTCAACGCGGCGATCGAGGCCGCCCGCGCGGGCGAACACGGCCTCGGCTTCTCCGTGGTCGCCGACGAAGTGCGCAAGCTCGCCGAGCGTTCTTCGCAGGCAACGAAGGAAATCTCGAAGCTCATCAACGAGTCGGTGAAGCGCGTGGCGCAGGGCAGCGAAATTTCGAAGCAGGCAGGCGAGGCGTTCGAGAAGATCGTGGCCGGCGTGAGCCGCACGACCCAGGCCATTTCGGAAATCTCATGCGGCGCGGACGAGCAGCTCATCGCGGCCCGCGAAGTGAGCGCCGCGATTCAGCAGGTGGCCGAGGAAACCGAGAAGTCGGCGGGCGCGTGCGACACGATCGCGCGCGCGGCAGCGTCGCTCAAGGGCGGCGCGCTGGGTCTCGACACGACGGTGGCGCGCTTCGTGGTGTGAAGACCGGAGGGTGTAGTGGATATCGATCAGGATGCCGAACTGCCGGTGCGTATTGCGCTGTTCGAGCAGGTGCGCCGACATACCGGCATTGCGATGAACGAGCGCAAGTGGACCATGCTCAAGGGCCGCTTGCGCCGCCGCATCATGACGCTCGGGCTGCCCGACTATCGCGACTATTTACGTGTGCTCGACGGCAGCACGGACGAAGTGCGCGACTTCATCGATCTCGTGACGACGAACGAGACGTCGTTCTTTCGCACGCCGCGCATCTGGGAGTACCTGGCGCGCGAATTCCTGCCGCGATGGGCTGCGAAGCGATCGGGCGAGCCCTTGCGCATCTGGTCGGCGGCGGCGTCGAGCGGCGAGGAAGCGTGGACGACGGCCATGCTGTGCGAGGAGTTCCGTTTGCAGCATCCCTCGCTACGTTACGCGATCGTCGGCACCGATATCTCGGACGGCATTCTTGCGAACGCGCGCGCCGGCAACTACGCCGGCCGCAGTATGGAGGGCCTGCGCCAGCAGCGGCCGGAACTCGTGCAGCGGTATTTCCGCGGCGACTCTGCGGCCATCAGCGTGAATGAGGCTTTGCGCTCGCACGTGAGCTTTCGCCGTCACAACCTTTACGACGTGCCGCGCGATCTGGGCCCGTTCGATCTGGTCCTGTTGCGCAACGTACTGATCTATTTCGATCTCGAAGGCCAGAAGGCCGTGCTCGCCAACGTTCGGCGGGCGATGCGGCCAGGCGCCGTGCTGATCGTGGGCGAATCCGAATCGTTGAGCCGTGTCGCAGCGGGATTCGCCTTCGAGCAGCCGCTCATCTATCGCAACGAGGAACGTGAACATGAGCATCCAGCGTGACGTGCAGGTGCGAATGTGTGAGATCGCGGTGAGCAGCGCGGAGGAGGCGAAGATTCTGCGCGCGACGCTGGGATCGTGCGTGGGCATCGGCCTCCTGTGGCGCTCGCGTGGGACCTACGGGCTCGCGCATTGTCTGCTGCCCGAGCCTACGGGAGGCACGCGCGCAACCGGCGCTCCGCAGGCGGGCAACGGGGCCAAGTATGTGATCGAAGCCTTGCCGAAACTGCTCGCCATGATGCGCGCGGACGAGGCGCGCGAAGGCGATATCGAGGCCGTGCTCGCGGGCGGCGCGAACATGATGCATCACCGCACAACCATCCACGAACCGATCGGAGAACTGAACGTTCGCATCGCACGGCAGATGCTGGCGGATGCGCGCCTGAAACTCGTCCACGTCGACGTGGGCGGCGAGTGCGGGCGCCAGTTGACCATCGACTGCGAGCAGCAACACTACGCCGTACGCCACTTCTCGCGCTCGCTCGAGCCGCGGTCTCCGGCTACGCGCTCGCAGTCTCCCTCGCAGTTAGCAGGATAAGGAGTCACCCGATGAGTCTATGCACGCTTGCCGCCGGTCCCAACGTCGAGCTCTACGGCTCGTTCCATCTGGCGGGCGCCGAGTTGGCGCTGCCGGTGGCCGCCTTGCAGGAAGTCGTCAACCCGCCCGAGACGCTCACTGCGATCCCGCTTGCGCCACCGTACCTGCTCGGGCTTTTCAACCTGCGCGGCACGCTGATTCCGGTGGTCGATCTGCGGCAGTTGCTGCGCCTGAACGCGGAGGGCACGAGCGCGGCGCGCAAAGTCGCCATCGTCGAATCCTCCGGCGTACGCGTGGGGCTGCTGTTCGACGCAACAGGCGAAATTCTGCGTGTGCCGCGCGAGCAGGTCATCAGGCTCGACGTTCCCGAGGGCAGCCCGCCCATGGCGATCGACGCGGTACTCAAGCTCGAAGGCGGCGAGCGGATTCTGCAGGTGCTCGCGCCCGCGGTGCTGCTCAGCCTGCGCGACATGCCGCAACTCGCACAAACGGCGCCGCGCGCGGCGCAGCGGCGTGCACACCAGGGCCAGCGTCGCCAGAACGTATCGTTCAAGGTGGGCGCCACGGCGCTCGCGCTGCCGATGGAAGCGATCCAGGAAATCATCCGCGTGCCGGCCTTGCAGCAGTCGCCGCTGGCCAGCGAGGTTTGCATCGGCATGCTGAACCTGCGTGGCGCGACGATTCCGGTGCTCGATTTCAGCGCGTTGCTCGGCTTCGCGCGCGCGGGCGACGAAGCGCGCGTGGACGAGCGGCGCATTGTCGTGCTTCATCGCAACGACCTGCATTTCGGCATGCTGGTGGACGAAGTGGCGAGCATCGTCGCGTACCGCGAAGAAGACCTGTTGCCCATGCCGGCCTATGGCGGCAATGCGCAGCGTTCACTGTTCGCGGGCTATCTGGCGGCCGAAAATAGCGCGGGCGTGCTGCTCATGAATGCCGACGCCCTGTTTGCCAACGAACGCGTCGTTGCGCTGGCTGCGGGTCATCGCGATCTGTATCGAAACGCTCTTGCGCAGGCGGCGCAAAAACGCGGCGCGGGCACGCGGCAAACGCTCGTCACGTTCCGCATTGGCCAGTTGATCGGCGTGCGCATCGCCCAGCTGCGTGAGGTGATCGACTATCGCGACGACATCGTGCATACGCCAGGGCTGCCCGGCGTCGTGCGCGGCATGCTGAACCTGCGCGGCGTGCTTGTGACCGTGATCGACGTGCGAGCGATGTACGGCATGCCGCCGTATGAGGATCTCGCGGCTGCGAAGGTGCTCATCGTCGAATACGAGCACGAAAAATACGGACTGCTTGTCGATTCGGTCGAGGATATCGTGACGCTGACCGGATCGGCCCAGTTGACCTTGCCGCAGGCGTTCACACGCAACGACGGCGCGCGCGTGAATACCGATATGCGCGAAGCCGTGGAATTGCCGGGCAAGGGCACGCTGATGCTGCTCGAGCCCGCGTCGCTATGTGCGCGCGTGGCCAAGGAAGCGGCGGTCTGATCGACGGCCAGAGCGCGCCGGCTAGCGTGCGGCGCGTTCGCGCTCGAGCCGGCGCACGGCTTCGCCCACGTCCTGGCTGAACTGCGCGAGCGCGGCGAGTTCGAGGTTGGGCGGCTGCAGCGCGGACCAGAGTGCGTCCACGAGGCGTTCTGCCGTGGCGTCGATGTCCGTGCGGCGGTTGGCGAGCGTCGCGTCCCACAGCACATGCTCCATGGGCCCGAATACCAGCGAACGCAGTAGCCGCAGCGGCAGGTCGTTGCGGATCTGTCCGCTTTCCTGGCCGCGCGCGAGTACCCGCATGAGCGGCGCCGTGTAGCGGCGCTGCATTTCCGTGAGCGCTTCGCTTAGATCGTGGTGCCGCGTGCGGCCTTCCGAGAGCACCAGTTCGCAGATGCCGGTGCCGCTCTCCAGCATCAACTGCAGATGCATGCGCACGATGAATGCAAACTGCTGGCGCACGGTGCCGTCGCGCGGCAGGCCGCCTTCGATCGCGGCGATCGATTCGTCATACCAGTCGCCGATCACGCGCGCGCACAACTCCCGTTTGCCCCGAAAGTAGCTGAACACCGTCGCCTCGGACACACTGAGGCGTTGGGCGATCTCAGCGGTGGTGGCGCGTGCGTACCCTTTTTCCGAGAACACTTCGCGCCCCGCCTGCAGGATCTCGCGCACGCGCTGCTGCGACTTGCGGCCCGCCGGCTGGCGGCGCGATGCGGGCAGAACGGCTTTCGGGGCGACGGCTTCCATATTGAGCTTCATTCAATTTACGTCAGGATGGGATTGATTATCCGCGAAAAAAACGCCACCGGACAAGGAAATTTCATCTATATGACAACTTGAGCGTAACTCAGAAATACCTATTGACGTTAACGTAAATCTGGCGTGAAATGTGCGTCCATGGGGCGAAGCAACGCCCGGTTCGAGATTCCCTGGAGACACACATGAGCAACGTACCCGGTTTGCAGTTCCCGCTAGGCGAAGAAGTCGAAATGCTGCGCGACAGCATCGCTGGCTTCGCGGCGAAGGAAATCGCACCGCGCGCGGGCGAAATCGACCGCACCGACCAGTTCCCGATGGACCTCTGGCGCAAGTTCGGCGACCTGGGCGTGCTCGGCATGACGGTCTCGGAGGAATACGGCGGCGCGAACATGGGCTACACGGCGCACATGGTCGCGATGGAGGAAATTTCGCGCGCGTCCGCATCGGTCGGCCTGTCGTACGGCGCGCATTCGAACCTGTGTGTGAACCAGATCCACCGTAACGGCACCGAAGCGCAAAAGCGCAAATATCTGCCGAAGCTCGTTTCCGGCGAGCACGTCGGCGCGCTCGCCATGAGCGAGCCCAACGCCGGCTCGGATGTCGTGAGCATGAAGCTGCGCGCCGAAAAGAAGGGCGACCGCTACGTGCTCAACGGCACGAAGATGTGGATCACCAACGGCCCGGATTGCGACACGCTGGTCGTCTACGCGAAAACCGATCCTGAAGCGGGTTCGCGCGGCATGACGGCGTTCATCGTCGAGAAGGGCATGAAGGGCTTTTCGGTTGCGCAGAAGCTCGACAAGCTCGGCATGCGCGGCTCGCACACGGGCGAGCTGGTGTTCCAGGACGTGGAAGTGCCCGAAGAGAACATCCTCGGCCAGCTCAACGGCGGCGTGAAAGTGCTGATGAGCGGCCTCGACTACGAGCGCGCCGTGCTGGCGGGCGGTCCCACCGGCATCATGGCCGCGGTCATGGACGCGGTCGTGCCGTACATCCACGACCGCAAGCAGTTCGGTCAGGCCATCGGCGAATTCCAGCTCATCCAGGGCAAGGTCGCGGACCTCTATACGACCTACCAGGCGTGCCGCGCGTATCTCTACGCAGTGGGCCGCCAGCTCGACACGCTTGGCAAGGACCACGTGCGCCAGGTGCGCAAGGACTGCGCGGGCGTGATTCTCTACACCGCGGAAAAGGCCACGTGGATGGCCGGCGAAGCGATCCAGATCCTCGGCGGCAACGGCTATATCAACGAGTATCCGGTCGGGCGTCTCTGGCGCGACGCGAAGCTCTATGAAATCGGCGCGGGCACGAGCGAGATTCGCCGCATGTTGATCGGCCGCGAGCTGTTCGCGGAAACGATGTAATCCTAAGAAACTCACGGTAACGAAGGGAGGACGGGATGCCGGTCATCGAATCGAAGCTCAATCCGCGTTCGGACGACTTCAAGGCCAATACCGCGGCACTCGAAGCGCTCGTCGCGGACCTGCGCGAGAAGATCCAGAAGCTTTCGCTGGGCGGCGGCGAAGCCGCACGCGACAAGCACCTCTCGCGCGGCAAGCTGCTGCCGCGCGATCGCATCGCGCAACTGGTCGATCCGGGCACGCCGTTTCTGGAGTTCTCGCAGCTCGCGGCCTACGGCATGTACAACGACGACGCGCCGGGCGCCGGCATCATCACGGGCATCGGCCGCATTGCGGGGCAAGAATGCGTGATCGTTTGCAATGACGCCACGGTGAAGGGCGGCACGTACTATCCGGTCACGGTGAAGAAGCACGTGCGTGCGCAGGAAATCGCGCAGGAAAACAACCTGCCTTGCGTGTATCTCGTCGATTCGGGCGGCGCGAACCTGCCGAATCAGGACGAGGTGTTTCCGGACCGCGATCACTTCGGCCGGATCTTTTACAACCAGGCGAATCTCTCTGCGCAGGGTATTCCGCAGATCGCGGTGGTGATGGGCTCGTGTACGGCGGGCGGCGCATATGTGCCGGCCATGAGCGACGAGTCGATCATCGTGAAGAACCAGGGCACGATTTTCCTCGGCGGCCCGCCGCTCGTGAAAGCGGCGACGGGCGAGGAAGTGAGCGCAGAGGATCTGGGCGGCGGCGACGTCCACACGCGCCTTTCCGGCGTGGTCGACCATCTCGCACAGAACGACGCGCATGCGCTCGCCATTGCGCGTTCGATCGTCGGCAATCTGAACCGCACGAAAACGCCGCCCGTGGTGCTGCGCGAGCCGCTGCCGCCGCGCTTCGACGCGAAAAGCCTGTACGGCGTGATTCCCGTGGATACGCGCAAGCCTTTCGACGTGCGCGAGGTGATCGCCCGCATCGTGGACGACTCGGCGTTCGACGAATTCAAGGCACGCTACGGCACGACGCTCGTGACCGGCTTTGCGCACATCTGGGGCCACCCGGTGGGCATCATCGCGAACAACGGCATTCTGTTTTCCGAATCGGCGTTGAAGGGCACGCACTTCATCGAGCTGTGCTGCCAGCGCAAGATTCCGCTCGTGTTCCTGCAGAACATCACGGGCTTCATGGTGGGCCGCAAGTACGAAAACGAGGGCATTGCACGTAACGGCGCGAAGATGGTGACGGCAGTGGCCACGGCGAAGGTGCCGAAATTCACGGTCATCATTGGCGGCTCGTTTGGCGCGGGCAACTATGGCATGTGCGGCCGCGCGTATTCGCCGCGCTTCCTGTGGATGTGGCCGAATGCGCGCATCTCGGTGATGGGCGGCGAGCAGGCTGCGTCCGTGCTCGCAACGGTGCGCCGCGACGGCATCGAAGCGAAGGGCGGCACGTGGAGCGCCGAAGAGGAAAACGCATTCAAGCAGCCGATTCGCGATCAGTACGAGCTGCAGGGCCATCCGTATTATGCGAGCGCACGTCTGTGGGACGACGGTGTGATCGACCCGGCGCAAACGCGCGACGTGCTCGGCCTGGGCCTTTCCGCCACGATGAACGCGCCGATCGAAGACACGCGCTTCGGCGTGTTCCGCATGTGATGCATTGAGGACCAGACAATGCAATACGAAACGCTCACAGTAGAAGTCGTCGGACACGTGGCCACCGTTACGCTCAATCGCCCTGAAGTGCGTAACGCGTTCAACGAAACGATGATCGCGGACGTCACGGCTGCGTTCACCGCGCTCGGCGCGCGCGACGACGTGCGCGCGATCGTGCTCGCCGGCAGCGGCAAGGCCTTTTGCGCAGGCGCGGACCTGAACTGGATGCGCAAGATGGCCGGCTACTCCGACGCGGAGAATCGCGCGGACGCCATGCGTCTCGCGCAGATGCTCTCGGCCGTCTATCGCTGCCCCAAGCCGGTCGTAGCACGCGTGCATGGCGACGCCTACGCGGGCGGCATGGGTCTCGTATGTGCGGCGGACATCGTGGTGGCCGTGGAAAGCGCGCACTTCTGCCTTTCCGAAGCGCGCCTCGGTCTCATGCCCGCCACGATCGCGCCTTACGTGATCCGCGCGCTGGGCGAGCAGGCTTCGCGCCGCTACTTCGTCACGGCTGAAGCGTTCGACTGCGCCACCGCGCAGCGGCTCGGCCTCGTGAGCGAAGCGGTGAGCGCTGAAGACCTCGACGCCACCGTGCAACGCATTACCGAAACGCTTTGTGCGAACAGCCCGAATGCCGTGCGCGAATGCAAGCAGCTCGTGCAGGACATCGCCGGCCAGACGATCGACAGCACATTGATCGAAGACACCGCTGTTCGCATCGCGCGCATTCGCGCGAGCGAGGAAGGGCGCGACGGCGTGTCGTCGTTCCTTGAAAAGCGCACGCCGCGCTGGCGCGATCAATAACGCAAGAAGCAGGAAACGAAGCGAGGACATGACATGTTCAACAAAATCCTGATCGCCAACCGCGGCGAAATTGCGTGCCGGGTCGCGGCTACGTGCAGGCGGCTCGGCGTGAAGAGCGTGGCCGTGTACTCGGACGCCGACGCGAACGCGAAGCACGTCGCGGCCTGCGACGAAGCCGTGCATATCGGCGAAGCGGCCGCTGCGCAAAGCTATTTGCGCTATGAGCGCATCATCGAAGCCGCGCGCGCCACGGGCGCGCAAGCCATTCACCCCGGCTACGGTTTTCTTTCGGAGAACGAAGACTTTGCCCGCGCGTGCGAAGCGGCTGGCATCGTCTTTATCGGGCCGCCGGTCGGCGCGATCGCCGCCATGGGCTCGAAAGCGGCCGCGAAGGCGCTGATGCATGCGGCGGCTGTGCCGCTCGTGCCGGGCTACCACGGCGATGATCAGGACCCCGCGCTCCTGCAGCGTGAAGCCGATGCAATGGGCTACCCCGTGCTGCTCAAGGCGAGCGCGGGCGGCGGCGGCAAGGGCATGCGCGTGGTCGAGCGCAGCGAAGACTTCGCGGCGGCGCTCGCTTCGTGCAAGCGCGAGGCGGCCAGCAGCTTCGGCAACGACCGCGTGCTGATCGAGAAGTACCTCACGCGGCCGCGTCACGTCGAAGTTCAGGTGTTCGCCGACAAACATGGCGGCGCGGTCTACCTGTTCGACCGCGACTGCTCGGTGCAGCGCCGCCACCAGAAAGTGCTGGAAGAAGCGCCCGCGCCGGGCCTCGAAGACGCGGTGCGCCGCGCTATGGGCGAGGCGGCCGTAGCCGCTGCGCGCGCCGTGCATTACGAAGGCGCCGGCACCGTCGAATTCATCATGACGGGCGCCGACTTCTACTTCATGGAGATGAACACGCGCCTGCAGGTCGAGCACCCCGTAACCGAGATGATCACGGGCCTCGATCTCGTCGAATGGCAGCTGCGCGTGGCGGCGGGCGAGCCGCTGCCGCTCGGGCAGTCGCAGCTTTCGATCACGGGCCATGCACTCGAGGCGCGCATTTACGCGGAAAATCCCGCGCGCGGATTCCTGCCCTCCACGGGTACGCTCAAGCATCTGCGCATGCCGGATGGCGTCGAGTTCCGGCTCGGCGACGCGGGCCAGCGCGCGAGCGTGCGTATCGACAGCGGCGTGCGCGAAGGCGACACGATTACGCCGTTCTACGATCCGATGATCGCAAAGCTGATCGTGCACGGCGCCACGCGCGAGGACGCGCTTGCGCGTATGAAGCGTGCGCTCGAAGCGTGCGAGGTGGTGGGGCCGCATACGAACGTCGAATTTTTGCAGCGGCTCGTGACCTGTGAGCCGTTCGCAAGCGCCGATCTCGACACGGGCCTGATCGAGCGTAACCACGAGGCGTTGTTCTCGCCGCAGCAGAAGCCGGTTCGCGAAGCGCTCGCGCTCGCGTGCGCGGCGCTGCTCGGCCGTGAGGGCGGCGCGGCGCATGGCGCTTCACCGTGGCACGCGCTTTCGCATTGGCGCCTGAATAGCGGCTTCGCACAAACGCTTTCCTGGCGCGATGTCGAAAGCGATACCGCGTTCACGGTTGCGCACACGCATGACGGCGGTGAGGAAACCCTGGCCTATGCGGGTCACGAGGCGCGCTACTCGTGGTGGCGCAGCGAGGGCGTGGACGAATACGGCGCGACCATCGGCGACAGGCGCGTGACGGGCCGCGTATTCATCGACGGCGACGTGTTTCATGTGTTCTGCCTCGGCACGGCGATGGCGTTCGAGTGGCAGAACCTGCTCGCGCATGCCGCAGACGCGGAGCACGGCGAAGGCCGTCTGACTGCGCCCATGCCGGGCAAGGTGATCGCCGTGCTGGTCGAGCCGGGCGCCGTGGTCGAGAAGGGTGCGCCGCTCATCGTCATGGAGGCGATGAAGATGGAGCACACCATCGGCGCGCCTGCGGCTGGTAAGGTGACCGAAGTATTGTATGGCGTAGGCGATCAGGTGGCTGACGGCGCGCAATTGCTCGTGCTTGAAGCCGCTTGATACCGCTTGATGCCGCTCGAAGCGGTTTGACTTGCAGGGCCAAGCAGTTCCTTCCGGCCTCCCCTGTAGCCGGAGAACGACGTGAGAGTTTTGCCCTGGGGCGCTCTGCAATAGCGGAGCGCCCTTTTTTTCGCGCTTGCAGTTGGGAACCGCTCAGTGTGCCTTCGCATGCGCCGCGAGCAACTCCCGATGTCGCGCTTCGGTGGCGTCGTCGGCGGGGAACATGCATTCGAGGCGCAATTCCTGGGCGGCGACGTTTTGCGGCGTTCCCACGCTCGTCACCATCGAGAAGTAGCGAAGCACTCTGCCGTCGTCGATGAAACTCAGCGGAATGACCGGCATGGTGGGCGTGCCGGCCGATCCATGATGGGCTTTCCAGTCGCCTGGCACGCCGGGGTACGCGAGCAACTCGTCAAGCAGCGTGCGTGTTTCATCGTCGATCACGCGCCCGACCGCTTCGCGATACACGCGCTGCAGCAGGCTGCGCGAGACGTTCTCCCAGTCCGTGAGGAACGGGCGCATGCCTTGAGGATCGAACATCAAATGCAGCATGTTGCGCGTGCCGGTACGCGCGGACATGTCGATGAAGTGGCCGAAGAAGCGCGGCGCGGCGTCGTTGGTCATCAGCACGTTCCAGTGCCGGTCCATGACGATGGCCGGAAACGGATCGTGCTGGCGAATGACCCGTTCGAGCGCCCGCACGACATGCTCCATTTCCTGCGCGTTCCAGGGGGCGTCCGAATAGACCGGCGCGTAGCCGGCGGCGAGCAGCAGGGCGTTGCGCTCGCGCAGGGGCACATCGAGTGTTTGTGCAAGCGTCAGCAGCGTGTCGCGGCCCGGCACGCTGCGCCCGCTTTCAATGAAGCTGATTTGCCGCTGCGAAATCCCGGCGTCGAGCGACAAATCGAGTTGACTCACGCCACGCGCATCCCGCCAATAGCGCAGCAGGGTGCCAAGTTCGCTTTGCGGCGCGTTCGGTTCGGGGCGCATGGGGTTCATCGGTTCTCCCGGGTTGGATGCGGATGCGATCGTATGTTGAGGATAGGCGCACATGCGCGGCTCGCCAATTACATGCGATGTAATCGCTGCACGGCGCGCGAATTGCAAGCCTTGCGTGCCTCCGCGTGTGGGCGCCTCCACCTACGCGCACTTCGTTCAAAAACAGTGCGATGATTGAGTTTGGCTTTTCGGCAGACCTTTCCGGCCGAATCCTGGGAACTTGTCGCCGAGCTGATTCGCCACATGCGGCGATCCGGGGTCGGAGTGCAAATCCCCGCACCCTTCGTCATGGTCGTTCCGCCCCTCTACCAGACAGGTGAGGTCATCATGCTTGGTGTTCGTAAAGCTGTGTTCCCGGTGGCGGGAATCGATACGAGCTTTCTGCCGGCAACGAAGGCGAGCCCGAAGGAAATGCTGCCGGTCATCGATAAACCGCTCATTCAATATGCCGTTGAAGAAGCCATCGGTGCAGGCATCACCGAGCTGATATTCGTGACGGGCCGCGGAAAGCGCGTCATCGAAGATCATTTCGACAGGTCTTACGAGGTCGAGCACGTGCTGAGGGCGCGCGGCAGGCATAATCTCGTCGAGCTCGTGCAGAGCATCAAGCCGGCCAATGTGGAGTGCGTCTATGTCCGGCAAGCGGAACCGCTCGGTCTCGGGCACGCCGTGCTTTGCGCGGAAAAGCTGATTGGCGACGAGCCCTTTGCAGTCG
This sequence comes from Paraburkholderia guartelaensis, assembly GCF_004353905.1. Taxonomy (GTDB): domain Bacteria; phylum Pseudomonadota; class Gammaproteobacteria; order Burkholderiales; family Burkholderiaceae; genus Paraburkholderia; species Paraburkholderia guartelaensis. The sequence goes on from NZ_SMOD01000019.1 coordinate 22,961, forward strand.
TGCTCGCGGACGATCTGCTCGACGGCAAGCCTCCGGTTCTCGCGCAAATGGTCCATATCTTCAGCCATTACGATTCCTCGGTTCTCGCTGTGGAAGAATTCGAATCGTGCGAGTCGACGAGTCATGGCGTGATCGACGGCCGGCATTGGGACGAGCGCGTGATCAGCGTGAGCCGCATCATTGAAAAGCCGACGCCCGAACTGGCGCCTTCGAGTTTTGGTGTGGCCGGGCGTTACGTGCTCATGCCGAGCATCTTCCATCATTTGCGTTCGCTGAAACCCGATGCGAATGGCGAGATCGAACTTACGCCCGCCATTCATTCAATGCGCGAAGAGGAGCAGGTGCTGGCCTACGAGTTCGTGGGCAAGCGCTATGACTGCGGCACCAAGCTCGGCTATGTTCAGGCGACGGTCGACTTCGCCCTGAGGCACGCGGAATTGCAGGAGACCTTCGACGCTTGGCTGCGTGAGCGCATTGGCGCGGTGCAACTGGGCGCGTGGGCAACCGCGCCGATGCTGAGTCAACCGGCTCCGGACGCGGCGGGGCTCGCACATTAAAGCCATGCCGTTTGCATAGGAGAATTGAGCAATACCCGCGTACGCGCAGCCTCGATGACCGGGCGGGATCTGACGATGCCGCCCTTTTTCAAGGCGATGCGAAGAAAGGATTGGTAAGAAACGCTGCAAGGTTCCGCCCGCTGCACTGCTTTAAAATCGCGGCATGAACCCCAGCGTCCTCATTGTCGACGACGATCCCGTCGTGCGCGATCTGCTGAGCCGCTTCTTGCGCTCGCATAACTTCGATACCGCCGTGCTGCACGACGGCGTCCACCTCCAGCGCCGCCTCGAGCGCGAACGTCCGTCCATCGTGGTGCTGGACATCATGATGCCGGAGACCGATGGCCTCGAGGCCATTGCCGCCTTGCGCGCGGCGGGTGACGACATTCCCGTCATTTTCGTCACCGCGCGCGGCGCCGTGAGCGACCGCATTCGCGGGCTCTCGCTGGGGGCGGACGACTATTTGCCCAAGCCCTTCGATCCGCATGAACTGCTAGTGCGTATCCAGAACATTCTGCGGCGGCGCGGCCCGTCCACCGCCAGCGCACCGGAGGCAAGGCGGCGCTACCGGTTCGGCGACTTCGAACTCGACTTCACGATGCGCACGCTCTCCTGCGGCGACACGCAAATCCCGCTCAGGGAAAGCGAATTCGCGTTGCTGAAGGTATTCGCCACACATCCCTACAAAGTGCTTTCGCGCACGCTGATCCACGATATCGTGCATCGCGACGAGCGCGAGTTCCACGAACGCAGCCTCGACGTGCCGATCTGGCGACTGCGCCGCGTGATCGAGGCCGATCCATCGAATCCGCGCCATATCCAGACCGTGCGCGGTAAGGGCTATGTATTCGTGCCGGATCCGGCGAATTATTCGGAGGCGCACGGCGCAGCAATTCAGTGAGAAGTCCGTTGAATACGCTGTTCGGGCGCATGGCATTGCTCTCGGCGGCGGTTTTGCTTTCCATGCAGCTCGGCTGGTTTTTGCTGCTTGCCCGCCAGCCGCCGCGCCATGAAGTCGATGGCTTCGCGCGTGGTGTCCTGCTTGCGCTGCGCGTGGCCAGCGAAGAGCACGTCGGCGGCGGCACGCTGCCGCCACCGGTGCATCTCGGCGGCTCTCTCGAGCCGCCGAAGGACCGCGACCTGAGCGACGTGTTGCGCGTGCACCGCGTGCCGGTGTGGAACGTGCCCAAGGACGTTCACCTGCACGAACCGACACGCAGGCCGCTGGTCGACTTGACGCGTCATCTGCGCGAGCAATTGCCGCCCGGCACGCAGTTCGCCGTGGATGACGGGCGCCCGCCGCAGCTCTGGGTGCGCTTTCCGGGCAGCACGACCTGGGTTGTCGTGCCGGTCGATATCCCGCCGCCGCCGCGCTTTGTCATCGAAGGGATTTCGATGCTGCTGGCGGCGCTCACGCTGTCGTTCCTCGCCGCATGGCAGATCCAGAAGCCGCTCGCGAGCCTTGCGCAGGCGGCACGCCGGTTCGGCACCGGCGAGCGTATTGCGCCGCTCGAAGGCAAGGGGCCGCGCGAACTGCGCGACGTGAGCGCGTCGTTCAACGACATGATGCGCTGCGTGAACGAGGCCGAAGACGACCGCGTGGTGATGCTGAGCGGCATCGCGCACGATCTGAAGACACCGCTCACGCGGCTCAAGCTGCGCGCGACGCTGATGGCCGAGGAGGCGGAGCGCAACGGCATGCTGCGCGACGTCGACTCGCTCACCCACATCGTCCAGCAGTTTCTGGAGTTCGCACAACAGTCGCCCGACGCGGGCAGGCTATTGAGCGTCGATGGCTTTCTGCAAAGCCAGTTTGGCAATCCTGACGAAATCGAAGGCGGCAACGAGCCACTGTTCGTGCTCGATCTGCGTGCCGGTCCCCGGTTCAAGCTGCCGCAGGTCACGCTGGATCGGCTCGTCACGAATCTGGTCGATAACGCGCTCGAGTATGGCGCGCCGCCGGTCGAAATCTCGACGGCGATCGAAAACGGATCGCACCTGATACGCGTACGCGATCACGGCGCCGGCATCGAGCCCGAGCGCATTCCCGCCGCCATGAGGCCGTTCGTACGCCTGAATGCGGCGCGTGGCGGCGAAGGCCACTGCGGCCTCGGGCTAGCTATCGTCGCGCGGCTCGCGCGCGACAGCGGTGGCCAATGCGACGTCACGAACCATGCCGATGGCGGCCTGCTCGTGAAGCTCTGCTTTCCTGTCGCCCACGGCTGATACGCCACCACAAAAAAACGCGCCGAGCCCTCGCGGACCGGCGCGCAAACGTGCCAACGCTTGAAAATGCGGGCGCTTGTGGACGTAGTGGATCAGGCCGTCGTGCTGACGAACAGGCCGCTCGCGGCGCCCGAGCCCTGCTGCTGCAGGTTGCTCGCGAGCGTCGTGAGGAATTGCTGAAGCTCGGACGTCGTGCCGCTCGACGAACTGCTCGACGAGGCGCCCATGGCCGTCAAAAGGTTCTGGAAGTCGGACGTCAATTCGCTGTCCGAACTGCTGCTGCTGCTCGATGAGCTGCTTGCCGTGCTCGAATCGGAGGACGTGCTGCTCGAAGCCGACGAGAGCGACTGCGCGAGGTTCGAGATCGCCGAAGCGAGATCGCTGCCGTAACCGCCTGCCGACGAGGGCGGCGGAGGCGGCGGCGGGGGCATCATCGCTGCCGCAGTGGTCGTCGTGCTCGTATCGCTCGATGCGGACGACGTGCTGGAGCTGGAAGCCGTAGTCGCAGATGTTGCGCTTGCCGACGAAACTGCGCTGCTGCTGTCGCTGCTATCGTCCGTGGCCGTCGTGGTGACGCCGCTCTGTTGCGCGGCGGCCTGGAACAGCGCGCCGAGGAATTGCTGAAGCGCGGCGGCAAGCGCATCGGGCGACGTGGACGACGTGCTCGACGTCGAACCGGTGGAGCTCGACGAAGAATCGGAACTGGTGGTGCTCGCAGACGCGCTGGCCGTGCTGTCCGTGGTGAAGCCGAGCGACGAGAGCGCCGAGGCGATAGCGGCGGCGAGCGGATTGACGTTGTTCGAGTCCGACGAGGCGTCCGAAGCCATGGGCATGCCCGACGTCTGGCTGCTGCTCGTGGTTTGCCCTTCTGCCTGGTAAGCGGCCCAGGTCGAAAACAGTGAGTTTGAGTTGGATAACGCGCTTATCGACATGTTTAACCCCCCGGTGAATGTGCGATATGGTCGATGTCCGACCGAGAAGGCTGGTCAGGCCACTCAGTCGGCGCAATCGTATGCCGTCTTTCACTGCGAGGGGCGGCTTTGTAATTCGAGGAAAGAGTTCAGGTAAGGAATTCGTGCAATCCTTACCTTTCCTTTCTTCAGCCTGCTTCGTCGCGCACCGGCGGTGCGAAGCGCAGCGCTACCGCAATGCGGTTCCACGCATTGATATTCGCCACGGCGGCCGTCAAGAATGCCATCTGCTCGCCGGGAAACTGGCGCGCCACGTCCTCGTAGAGCGCGTCGCTCACGCCGTCATGGAGCTTCGCGGTCAGCGCTTCCGTGTAAGCCAGCGCGGCGCGTTCACGCTCGCTGAAGTATTCCGGCGCCTCGTGCCATGCAGCCACGAGATCGAGCTTGACGCGCGGCACGCCTTTCTCGCGCGCAATGTTGAGGTGGTACTGAATGCAGAACGCACAGCCGTTGATTTGCGAGGCGCGGATTTTCAGCAGTTCGGTGAGCGGCTTTTCGATGCCGGAGGCGTCAACAGCCTTGCTCATGGCGGAGAGGGCGGCGGTAACCGGGGCGGCGTCGCGCGCGAAGGTTTCGTAAGCAATGCGGGTAGACGTGCTGGACATGACTGGACCTCGCGAAGTTTGGTCGTTAATATCAGAGCACGAACATCATATTCGAACCCTGACATTATGCGCAAGACAGCAAGGAAAGACCCGGCTTCGGAAAGGAGCGAACACGCGAGCGCCATTCCGGCGGTCGGCGAGGGCAAGCGCGGCGAGGCCGGTTATTTCGGCTACCTGCTGCGCCAGGCGGGCGCGGCGCATCGTTTGCGCATGGAGCGCGCGCTCGACGATCTCGGCATTACGCCGCCGCAATTCGTCGTGCTGACCATGCTGGCCGCCTACCCCGGTATTTCGGGCGCCGATCTCGCGAGGCTCGCGGCGCTCACGCCGCAAACGGTGAGCGTGATCGTCGCGAATCTGGAGCGCGGTGGCGCGATCGTGCGTCGCCCGCACGCGGTGCATGGACGCATTCAGCAAATCGATGTGACCGATGAGGGCGAGGCGCTGCTCAGGCAGTGCCGCGCGCGCGTGAAGAAGCTGGAGGCGCGCATGGCCGCGGGCTTCACGGCCGAAGAGGAGCAGGTAATACGCCGCTGGCTGGTGAGCGTCGCGCGCGAGGATGATATGGGCTGAATGCATCCGGGCGCGACTGCACGTTACTGCGCAGCGCTCTTCGCTTGCGCGAGGCTGCACGAATGGTCGAGCAGGCCTTCGGCCGTGCCGGTTCCGCCATCGACATCGAGCCCGCTGTTCACGACGAGCCAGCCGCTGTGCTTCGCATCGGGGCCTGCGCCCGTCACGAGTATCGTCTGCACGGCCATGGTCTGTTGCGGGCCGAGATCGCGCTCGACCACGCGAAACGGATTGTTGCTATCCGAGAGACTCGTCACGCGCGTGACGCGGTAGCGCGAGCCATCGAGCGTGGTCCAGCGCCAAGTACCCGGCGCGATGTCGCCATACGGCGCAAGCGCCTTGGTGATGTCGGCTCGCATGCAATCGACGTGAATATGCAGTTGATTCTGCGTGCGGCGCTCAGAGGAATTGATCTCGAGGCCGAGCTGGTTGCCGGCGAGCGGCATGCCGATCTTCGCCTCTACGAAGCGCCCCGCGCCCCATGCGCCTACCCAGTACTCCGGCGCGCCGCCGTAGAGAATTTCGGGGCTTTCGATGCCGCTCACGCGGTCGGTGGGAATCACAAGATACTGCGCGCGCCCTGCGATGTCCTTGAGCACGGCATAGCGCTTCTGGAAGTCGACGGTGGTGCAGGGGCCGGGCTTCCCCTTGTCGCGCATGTTCGGCACGCACTGGCCGCCGACGACTTGCCAAAGACCGTTGGAGTCGACCGCGGAGAGGCGCACGCAGGCGCCGGTGGCGGCGAGCGCAACGACTGCCGTCGTGGCTACGGCAAGCCGGGACATCCGCATGAAAGGGGCAAGGCGCAAGGATCGCATCGGCACGAAGTGTCTGGGTTTAGTCGATCAAATGCGCCGCGGTGCGAAGTCTGCACGCGTTGCGGCGCAACGCTGCGCGCAGTGTAGCGCAATGCCCGTGACAGTCGCTTGTGCGCGGTTGCCGAGGCTTATTTGCGGCGCGGATGAAACGTGACCGGTTGCGTGTTCGATGCGTCCGTTGCCGCGGGCGTCGGCCCGCACGTGCCGCAGGTGCCGCAGCCGTCGCCGCAATCGCCGGTTGCGCCTTTGGGCTGCACGAACCGCCCGAGGCGCCGCGCGAATGCGCTATGTTGCGAACGCAACAATCTGGAGGCCACGGCAGCCTGCACGCGCGTGGCCGTTTTCGGCGCGAGCTTGCGCAGCGTATAGACGAAGCTCGCGGCCACTAGCAGCGCGATCACCGCATATTGCGCGACGAGTCCGGCGTTCATACGAAGTGCCTCGCGATCTGATATGTGACGAACGACGCCGCATAGGCCACGACGAACATGTAGCCGAACGACACCACGACGGCGCGCCACGAGCGCGTTTCGCGGCGAATCACGGCGAGCGTGGACATGCATTGCGGTGCGAATGCGAACCACACCATCAGCGAGAGGGCGCTGGCGAGCGAGAAGTTCTGCGCGAGCGTGTGGCCGAGCGCGGCGGTATCCGCGTCGCCGCCCGCCACCGAGTACACCGTGGCGAGCGCGGCCACCGCCGTTTCGCGCGCGGCGAACGCGGGGATCAGCGAAAGGCTCATTTGCCAGTTGAAGCCGAGCGGCGCGAACGGCCATTGCAGCGCGCGGCCGAGATAGCCGGCGATGGAGTAATCGATGGCGGGCAGCGTCGCGCCTGCGGGCGGCGAGGGGAACGTGGAGATGAACCACATCAGCACCGTGAGCGCGAGGATGATGCCCGTGAGGCGTTTGAGGAAGATCGCGCCGCGCTCCCACAGGCCGATGGCGACGTCGCGTACGCGCGGCAGCCGGTACGAGGGCAGTTCCATTAGCAGCGCGTGTTCGCGGTGGTCGCGGCGCAGCTTCTTCATGACCCAGCCCACCGCCATCGCGCCGACGATGCCGGCGGCGTAAAGCGCGAAGAGCACGAGGCCCTGCATGTTGAATACGCCGAAGACCGTGCGGTGCGGAATGAATGCGCCGATCAGCAGCGCATACACGGGCAAGCGCGCCGAGCACGTCATGAGCGGCGCGACAAGGATCGTGGCGAGCCTGTCGCGCGGGTCGGAGATGCTGCGCGTGCCCATCACGCCGGGAATCGCGCACGCGAAGCTCGACAGCAGTGGGATGAACGACCGCCCGGTGAGACCGACGGCCACCATCATGCGATCGAGCAGGAAGGCCGCGCGCGGCAGATAGCCCGACTCCTCCAGCACGAGGATAAAGAAGAACAGCACCAGAATTTCCGGCAAGAAGCCGAGCACGGTGCCGACGCCGCCGAACAGCGCGTCCGTCACGAGGCTGCGTAGCGGGCCGTCGGGCAGCGCCGCGCCGGCGGCCGCGCCGAGCCACGTGAAGCCGTCGCCGATGGCGTCGGTGAGCGGCTTGCCGAGCGAATACACCGCCTGGAACACGAGGAACATCACGAACGCGAGGATCAGCGGGCCGAGCACGGGGTGCAGCGCGAAGCGGTCGATGGCGTCGTCGCGAGCGTCGGTGGCGCGCGGCATCGTCACGGCGCTCGCGAGAATCGTGCGCACCGTGGCGTGCAAGTCGTCGCTCGCGGCTGCGGCTCCTGCTGGCGTTTGTGGCTTTTCAGCCGTCGTGCGCTCGATCAGTTCGATGAGCGCTTGCGCGCCGCCGCGCCGAACGGCCACGGTTTCGACCACGGGCATGCCGAGCCGGCGCGCAAGCTCGCCTACATTCACCTCGATGCCGCGGCGCCTGGCGGCGTCCATCATGTTCAGCGCGAGCACCATCGGACGCCCCATGCGCTGCACTTCGAGCACGAAGCGCAGATGCAGGCGTAGATTCGTCGCGTCGGCCACGCAGACGATCAGATCCGGCGCGGCCTCGCCCGGGTAGCGGCCGAGCAGCACATCGTGCGTCACGCGCTCGTCGGGGCTCGTCGAGTCGAGGCTGTAAGCACCCGGCAGATCGAGCAGTTGCACCTTGCGGCCCGAGGGCGTGGCAAAGCGTCCTTCCTTGCGCTCGACCGTCACACCCGCGTAATTGGCAACCTTCTGGCGCGCGCCGGTCAGCAGATTGAAGAGCGCGGTCTTGCCGCAGTTGGGATTGCCGACGAGCGCCACGCGCAGCGGCGTAACCGGGACCTGGCTCATTGCGCGGTCTCCCCGTTTGCCGTCACGCTCACGCGCTGCGCTTCCGCGCGGCGCAATGCAAAGCGGGTCGAGCCGATCTGCACGAGCAGCGGGTCCGCGCCCCAGGGTGCGCGCGCAACCACGCGCACGGGCTCGCCCGGCACGAAGCCGAGGTCGCGCAGACGCTGCGCGATCGGGTCGGGGGCATGGATATCCTCGACACGCTCCACGAGGGCGGTCGCTCCTTTGGACAGATCGGTCAGACGCATAGGTGGGGGACTTGCTTACAACGAATGAGAATTGTTCTCATTGTAGCGGCAGGGCGGTAGTTTTGGCGGCAAATGCACCTTGGGCCCGCCGATGCGGGCAGAGAACCCGCAGCGGAGGCGGGGTATCGGTGGCGCATGCGCTTATTTGCCGCAGGCAGCGCGCGGTTTCCGGCGCAGTGGCCGTTTACTCAGAATGACTAATTAAATGATCCGCGATGCAAGAATGCGCCGCGCGACTTCCTCGTTGCGAGGGTGCGCCGTCCGCTCAAATCTCCGGCGCAGGCAGCGTCCCGAGAATCGCTTCGAACGCGAGACCGATCGCGAGCAGCCTCCGGTCCCCGCCGGCCGGTCCGTCGAGTTCGAGCCCGACTGGCAAGCGCGCGTCGATAAGGCCCGCCGGCAGCGCGAGGCCCGGAATGCCGGCGTTGCTCGCGGGATCGGTGTTGCGCAGATACGCCTCCATCTCGTCGATCGGCGCCGCGCCGTCGATCGACACGCGAGACGATCCATTCAGTTCGTCGATCGGTACGGCGGCGAGGCGCGTCGTGGGAAAGAGCAGCGCGTCGAGGCCGCTGGCCGCGAAAGTCTGCGCATAGAGCTGCTGCAGGCGCGGCCGCCACACCGTCATCGCGCTGTGATAGTCGCCGCCGCGCGCGTCGGCGAGCACGGCGTCGTAGGCCGCGCGCACATCGGGGCTCGCAATGCGCGCGGCGACTTCGGCCACGGTTTGCGCGGGTGCGTGATTTGCAACGAGCCATGCGGTGAGATCGTCGATGGGCTCGTGCAGCGCGATCGCATAGCTCACGCGGTCGTTCAGCGCGAGCAGCTCGCTCATTTCGACCGGCACGAACGTGACGCCTGCGACTTCGAGTTTCGCGAGTGCTGCGCGTGCCACGTCTTCGAGCGCGCCTTCGAGTCCTTCCCACAGCGGCGCAGGCAGGCCAATGCGCAGATTCGTCACGGCGGCCGGCGAGAGCGGGCCGTGCCCTGTGATCACGGCGTCGAGCAGCGCGACATCGGCTACCGTGCGCCCCATCGGCCCGACCGTGTCGCGCGTATGGCTGATCGGCACGACGGCCTGCGGGTCGTGATAGCGGCGTTGCGTGCCGCCGTCGCCCACGCTCGGGCGCAAGCCGACAATGCCGCACAGCGCGGCGGGTATGCGCGTGGACCCGCCGGTGTCGGTGCCGAGTCCGGCGGGCACGATGCGCGCTGCAATGGCGGCCGCTGTGCCGCCGGAGGAGCCGCCCGGAATTCGTTCGGGGTCCCAGGGGTTGCGCACGGGCCCCGCATGCGGCGCGAGATTCGTGCTGGTGATGCCGAACGCGAGCTCGTGCATGTTGGCCTTGCCGAGCAGGATCGCGCCGGCATCGACGAGGCGCTGCACTGAAGGCGCGTGACGCGCGGGCGCGAAGCCTTCGAGCGCGGGCGTGGCCGCTGAGGTCTGCAGGCCGCGCGTATTGATGTTGTCCTTCACGACCACGGGCAGCCCGGCGAGCGGCAGACGCGCGCGCTCGTTTGCGCCGAGCGAATCGATGCGCTGCGCGGCGGCGAGCGCGCCTTCCACGTCGAGCACGGTGAGTGCGTTGAGGTTGGAGAGCGCCTGCGCGCGCGCAAGCAGCGTGGCGACGTAGTCGGCGGCCTTCAGTTGCCCGGCGTGGATAGCCTCGACGGCTTGCGTCGCGCTCAGTTCCAGTTGCTGGTCGACAGTCCAGGTCATGCAGCGTTCTCCTCGTGCGGCTATAGAGCCATGCTAACAACGCGCGCGTTCAACGTTGTGGCGCTACTTCTTCAAGAGACGCAGCGCGAAGCGTGCGAGCGTGGGCACGAGCGTCGGCCGCAAGAGACGCGCGTCGTAGCCGCTCATGCGCGCGTCGTGTTCTTCGAGGCAGAGTTCGATCATCCCGCGCGGATCGAGCGAATCGCCCAGCACCTCGCGATTCGCGGGCAGGAAATTCGAGTCGCGCGCGTTGCCGCTGGCGTCGATGCCTCGCGCGATCGCGAGCCGCTCCCACACCAGCATGAACCAGATGGCGGCTACGCGCACGGAGTGCCACGGCCTGCGCCACCAGGGCATGGTCTTGCGATACCACGCCACCCAGTTGACGAAGAAGAGGATGTGGCGCGCCTCTTCCTGGATCACCGGCTCGAAGGTTTCGACGAGGTCAGGCGGGAAAAAGCCCGAGCGCTGCGCCGAGCGAAACAGTCCGAACGCGAAAAAGCTGTCGATGCACTCGCTATAGCCGGTGAACATCCACGCCCATTCCGCCTTTTTGGGCGGCGGGTATGCGGGTTCCGGCGCAAGTTCGATGCCATAGGCATGCACGAGGTTCGAGAGCACGACCTTGTGGCGCGCTTCCTCGGCGGCATCCATTTCGATCGCTTCGTGCAGCAGCGGGTCGTTCAGGGTTCGCGCGTAAGTCAGTACGCGGATCGAAGCCCGGCCTTCGGTCTGCACGGCCATGTCCCAGATCGGCAGCGACGTGAGGCGGCGGAGCGCGTCGGGCTCGAGCTTTGGCCAGTCGAGCACGGCGGGGCGGTACGGATCGTGGGTATCGAGCAGCATCCGGCAGAACATCTTGCGGTGCTCGTCCGATCCGATTTTGATGGGCCCTGGCGCGTCGTGCGTCCAACGCCGCAGCGCGGCGTCCTGCTCGGAGATGAAGGCTGCGCCTTCGTCCGGATGCGTCAGGGTTTCAGACATGAGCATCTAACGTGAAGGGGGTATGACTCCTATTCTGTCACAACCGTAAGGAAGCATGCGCCGTCACGCGCAGCGGCGCTGCTGCTCGATCCACATGCGCGCCCAGCGGCAGGCGTAGGCGAGCGCGTGCCTCTCTTCGAAGAAGTAATCGAGTTCGTCGAACGAATACTGCGCGCCCGGCTGCGTGCCAATGGTGAGATTGGCGGCGAAAAGGCCGTTCGGGAGCTGCTGCGCGCTTGGGGCGACGACGTAGCCTTTGTAGCGTAATGGTGTGTTCATGGCCGCGCTTCCTGCTGATCGACTGCCGAATTGCTCGGGTTCTCTTTTCGAGTGGCACGTGTATCTTGCTGTCCACTCACTGTGCCGACACGGACCAGCGTACGGGCCGCCGTATGTCGATGGAACCAATCATTCGTCGCAAGCAAATCACGTGTGGCCTGGAACGGTCAGCAGAATGATCCGGATGAGGCGAGGGGTGAATCCGGCTTCAATGTGGACCGGACGAAATGCAGCGTCTGTGGGATGGCGCACGCGATGCGCACCGCGCGACGCCGGCAATGTGGGTTAGGGAACGTTTACCGCCCGCGTACTCGACGGCACGCGGGAGGGTAAGCGGCAGAGGTGGGGCAGCGTGTCAGACGGCGAGGCTCAGGCGCTTTTCGGTGCGCGGCGCGTTGGCTGCCTGCGCGCCGCCGACGCTGTTCAAGGCGCTCGCAAGCGGCGCTGCGTAGTGCTCATGGCCCTGGCCGCCGAACGCGAGCGCGAACTGCGCCGCCTGGCGGCCGACCGTTGCGAGCTGTTCGGCGACCTTGGCGTCGGAGCACTGTTGCGCGCTCTCGAAGCGCGTCTCGAGCGTATTGATGCCCGCGCCGAACGGCGTTGGCCAGCCGCGCAGCGCGTGCACGATCGAGCGCAGTGACGTCAGCACCGAGCCCGCCGCCTGCCAGCCGTAGGCCGTGACGATACAGCCCACTGCGCGGCCGTCCAGGTACGGGCGGTTGTCGGCGCGCAGTTCTTCGAGCGTGTCGAGCGCGTTCTTCACGAGCCCGGATACGCCGCCGTGATAGCCAGGCGTCGCGATGATGACGGCGTCGGCGGCGCGCACGGCTTCGATCAGTTCGAGCTGGGCGTCGGTCCGAGCGGGGTCTTCGGGCGCGTAGTGCGGCAGCGTGTGCAGGAACGTGCCGCCGAACAATTGCGTGCGCGCGCCGGCGTCTTCGGCGCCGCGCAGCGCAAAAGCGAGCGCGCGCTCGGTCGACGAGGCGGCGCGTGTGGTGCCGCCGATGCCCACCACGAGCGGGCGGCGTTGCGAATCGGAAATGCTCAAGGGGGGCTCCCTGAAATGCGATGAGACCTGGCTCGTGCGTGATCGGGCAACGCAGCCACGAAGCCTGAAAGGCTGGAAAGGGTCATCTTAGAGAGCGCGCCGCGCGGCGCGAAACGACTTTTTGTTCTATCCATATGCCGGCGGCGCTACGTTGCGCTGCGCCATGCGGCCCGAAATGCATATGCCAAACCATTGGTTGGACACGCGGCAGGCCGTGGCTAAGATGAAGCCGTCTCCTCCATGACATCTCCTTGACATGGGATTCGGCCCCGCACTTCTCCGGTGACGGGGCTGTTTTTTTTGGGAGACGGAAACGGGCGGCGCTTCGAGGTCTTCGAGGCCATGATCGCGGCAGCTGCGTGCCGCGCTGTATGTCGTGCTTTGCGCCGCTGACTGCGGCTACGCGCTAGCTCAAACCGTGAGGACGTTGCCGTCGGGGCCGATTTGCGGCGGAATTTCCGGCAGGGTTCCGTTGCCCGGCGCAGTGCGCGCGGGGGCGCCCGGCGTGGCCGGCAGCGTGGGCGCGGGGGCGCGCACGGCCGGTTCGGCGACCTTGCGAGTGGTCAGCTTGTCGGCAGAGGCCAGCTTGTGCTTCGTGCCGTGGTGCGACTTCTTGCCGGCATTGCCCGCATGCACCGAGGGCGTGCGCGCTTCCGGCGGATTCCAGATCTCGATGTAGTGTTCCCCGGCGATCGCGGTGGACGCGAGGACGCCCAGCAAGGTCCCCGTGATGAAGAATCGCACGTCGTGTTCTCCGTTTCGATGTACAGGCCGGGGCCGCGCCATGCGCCGGGGCGCGATGAGGCGGCGTAACCCGGTACGGCGACCGGGCGGCACGAACGGCCGGCTGCACGCACTGTACATTCATACAGGCGCTTATGCAAACGTTTCACGACGTGCTGCGGGCGAGGTGTTGCATGGGTGCGCCGCGGCCTTACGGGGCTTGCGCCGACGCTCAATCTGGCGTTTGCGGGCGGTTCAGGCGTCGAGCGTCGCCCGGTTTTGTGCGATCGCTCGGTCCGCGGCCGGCCCGTGGGCGCCGAGCCAGCGCCCGTAGCTGCGCGGCGAGAACGCGAACGTGAGCACGATCATCGCGCTGATCGATACGGCGAGCATGATCCACGCGCCCGTAAAGCCGCCCGTGAGGTCGCGCACGCGGCCGGCCACGATCGGGGCGAGCGCGGCGATCACGAAGCCCAGACCCTGGACGAAGGCGACGAGGCGCGCGGCGACGCGGTGGTCCGCGCTATGGTCGAGCGCGGTGACGAGCGTGACCGAGAACGTCCCGCCGAGCCCCGCGCCCGCCGCCGCGACCCACAGCAGCGGCGCGGCCTCGGGCCATGCGGCGAGGCCGATCACGCCGACGAGCTGGCCGCACAGGCCCAGAACGAGCCACGGACGCCGGTCCTTGAACGCCGCCGCGGCAAGTGGCAGGAGCAGGGCGCTGGCGGCCTGGAACACCGTCATCGCGGCGAGCAGCGAGCCGCTCGCTTCGACGCTCGCGCCGTGCTGCTGATAGTAGGCGGGCAGCCACGCGACGAGACTCGTATAGCCGCCGTTGACGAGCCCGAAGTGCAGCCCGAGCGTCCACGCCCGGCGCTTGCGCCAGACCGGCACCGTTGCCGCGTTGGCATGCTGCTGCAAGGATGCGGTGGCGGCTTGCTGCGCGCGCCGGCCTGAGCCGAACCCGCCGTTCAACACGCCCCAGATCGCGAGCGCGACTAGCGCGGGCAGGGCCCACACGGCAAGCCCCGTGTGCCACGAGCCGCTGATGCGCGCGACGAGCGGACTCAGGCTCGCGCCGAGCCCGCCGCCGCCCATGATCGATGCCGAAAACAGCCCCATGGCGAGCGGCACCCGCGCGGCGAAGCGTTGCTTCATGACGGCAGGCAGCAGCGCCTGGATGGCCGCGACGCCCGCGCCGGCCGCGGCCGCCGTAAGCATGAGCGCGCCGCCGCTGCCGGTGAACGCGCGGGCAGCACAGGCCGCGGCGATCGCCACGAGCCCGAGCGCGACGCCGCGCGTCTCGCCGAGCCGGCGCGCGAGCAGGCCGGTGCCGAACGCGCCGAGCCCCATCGCGACGACGGGCAGACTCGTGAGCAGCGAAGCGCCGTAGAAGCTCAGGCCGGTGTCGTTGCGGATGGTCGTCATGAGCGGGCTGATCGAGGTGAGCAGCGGCCGCAGATTCAGGCCGATCGCGACGATCGCGGCATACCACGCAAGCGCGCTGGCCGACTCGCCGGACGGCGTCTGGGAATGATTGGAGCGGTTTTGAGGGTTCAATGCGGTCAACCTTTTTACTACTGTTTGGTTGACCATTATACAAAATAATTGTCAACAATCTGGCGATGTCCGCTATGCCCGGCATCGGCGATCGAGTATGGGCGCGCGTCTATATCGCCTCGCCATGCCGCTCGCTACAATGCGACCTGACCCAGCGACCCGACCCAGCTAGCGCGCCTGCCCATGGCCCAATCCTCCCGCCTCGCTCCGCCCCGCGATACCGACGAACCGTCCGATGTCGAAGCGCATGTCTATGCGTCGATTTCTTCCGCGCTGCTGGAAGGCAAGCTCGCGCCGGGCCAGCAACTGGTTGAGCGCGAACTCGCGGCGGCGTTCGGCTGCACGCGCGGCGCGTTGCGCAAGGTGCTGGCGCGCCTCGGCTACGAGGGCAAGCTCGTGCTCGAACCCAATCGCGGCGCGTTCGTGCCGTCGCCCTCGGAGGACGACATACGCGCCGTGTACCGCGCGCGCCAGGTGGCCGAAGCCGGCGTAATGGTGAGCCTGTGCGGCAAGCTCGACGCCGCGATGCGGCGCAAGCTCGCGGCCCACGTGCGCAGCGAGAAGAAGGCGTTGCGCGAGGCGCGTGTGGACGAAGCGGTGCGCCTCGCGGGGCAGTTCCATCTGCTGCTGACCGAGCAGGCGGGCGGCACCGCGCTCGTCGAAGCGCTGGCGCAACTGGTCGCGAAAACGGAGCTTTACAAGGCCTTGTTCGATCCGTCGAAAGCGTCGATGTGCGCGCCCGACGAGCACGCGCAGATCATCGAGGCGTTGGAAGCGGGGGACCTGACTGCGGCGCTCGCGACGATGCGCGCGCATCTGGCCGAGCTGGAGGAGCGCGTGGTGCAGCAGGCGCGCGCACGCGCGGGCCGCGATCTCAAGACGGTGTTCGCGGATCTCGCGAACGGCTGAACGTGCGAGGTGCGCGTCAGCCCTGATCTACGCGCCGGCGCAATTCCTTCGAAGCCGCGAGCGGAATGCGCGCGTCGTCCCACGTGGCGAGCCATTCGATCTCTTTCGCGGCGAACACCTGGCCATGATTGCGCAGCGCGTATTGCAATGAGTCGATGACGTGATTGCGGATGATTTCGGGCGTATGCGGATCGTCGAGGACGATGCGCAAGGCTTCGAGCGTGGCCATGGTGCGGCTCCGGCGAATGTGGCGACCGCAACGTTATCGCACGACAAAAAAACGCTTGCCGGGCGAGAAAAAATGCCCGGCAAAGCGCGCCTCAGTGCCGCGTGCGCTTGAATATCTCGTACTCTTCGGCGAAGGCTCTTGCAACGGCGGGCCGCTCGCGCACGCGCTGCGCGTAGGTCGCGACGGCCTCCCATTGCGACACATCGATGCCCACGTACGGCGCCCAGTTCAGCACGGTCACGAGATAGGCGTCCGCCACGCTGAATTCGTCGAGCAGGAAGGTGCGCGATTCCAGATGATGCGCGAGCAAGCCGAAGCGGCGCGGGATCTTGCCGCGCGCATAGTCCTTGACGGCCTCGTCCACGTCCTTGCCGAGCAGCGGCACGAACACGGCCTTGTGCAGTTCGGTGCCGATAAAGCCTATCCATTGCTGCAGGCGCGCGCGCTCGCGCGTGCCCGCTGGCGGCGCGAGTCGCGCTTCGGGAAAACGGTCGGCCACCCACGGCAGCACCGCCGAGTTTTCGGTGAGGGTCCAGCCGTCGTCCTCGCGCAGCACCGGCACCTGGCCGAGTGCGTTGACAGCGAAGAAATCGCCGCCTTCGGCAAGCTGCTTCGTGAGCGTATCGACCTGGATGTAGCGTGCCTGTGCACCTGCCTCGTAGAGCGCGATGCGCGTGGCGAGCGAACACGCCAGCGGGGCGAAATACAGATCCATCGTCTTCCTCCTTTGCGGGCTTCGGGTTTTTCTGATTTTTGTACTATAGTGAACAAAAATCGCCGATCCAATATTTCTATGCAATCCAGTACAAAAAAGGATAGCCGCCCGCGCGGGCGTCCGCGCGCCTACGATCCACAAGAGGCGCTCGCCCGCGCGCGCGATACGTTCTGGCGCAACGGCTACGCAGGCACATCGCTCGACGACCTGAGCGAGGCGACCGGCATGAACCGGCCGAGTCTCTACGGCGCATTCGGCGACAAGCACGCGCTCTATCTGCAAACCATGGAGCGTTACGTGGAAGCGGGGCGCGTGGCGATGGAGTCTGCGCTGGACAGCGCAGTGCCGCTACGCGAGGCGCTGATGCGCGTATTCGACGGCGCGCTCGGCTGGTATTTGCCCGCGCACGATGCGGCGCGTGGCTGCCTGCTGATCGGCACGGCGGCCGTGGAAGCCGTCAACGACGACGCGGTACGCGAGCGCCTTGCCGCAGGATTGCGCACATTCGACAAGGCGTTCGAGCGGCGCCTGCGCGCGGCGCTCGCGCAAGGCGAGCTGCCGCCCGATGCCAGCGCACCGATGCTCGCGCGCCTCGCCTCCGCGCTATTGCACAGCATGGCGCTGCGCGCGCGGGCCGGCGATTCGAGGTCCTCGCTGCGCGCCATGGCGGTGGCGGGCGTCGCGTTGATCTGCGGCGAAGCGCCGCTTGCGGCCGATGCGCGTGCGGTGCGACGGCGCGCGAAGTGATGTCACGCTGAACCTTGCCTGTCGGCGTCCGCTACGCGGGTCCGCATGCCGCTTTCCCTTGTTACACTGGCGCAGTCGCGCAGGGACGGCCTGCGCACTCGAAGAGGGGAACACGATGGTGCGCTACAGGCACTACAAGGGTGGCATTTACGAACTGGTTTGCGAGGCGACGCTGGAATCGGATCCTTCCGTCACGATGATCGTGTATCGCGCGGCGAACGGTACGATCTGGACGCGACCCTCCACCGTGTTCTTCGAACTCGTCGAGTACGAAGGCGGACTCGTGCCGCGCTTCGCGCCCGTCAACTGATTCTTTTCACTCGTCTCTTCCACGCTTTAGAGGTTTCTTCGAATGCGTTTATTGATTGCGCTGATCCTGCCTTGGCTCCTGTTCTTCACCATTGGACGTCCGATTGCGGGCATCGTCTGCCTGATCCTGCAGATCACGCTGATCGGCTGGATTCCGGCCGCGATCTGGGCCGTGTATTCGCTCAGCCAGTTCAAGACCGACCGGAAAATAGAGGACGCGCTCGGCCGCCGCGGTTAAATCCCGGAGCGGGCGCGTAGACGCCATGTAGCGGCGTGTTCCGCGTTACAGCGGTAACCCGTGCTCACAATTCAATAAGAACTTAACGCTGATTTTTCTTTCTTACAAATAGAAAGGAGAGTCAGCTATGTTCAAGTTCGTTCTCACGGTGGGCGCCATCGCGCTCCTTGCCGGGTGTGCGGTGGCCCCGGGCTACGACTATGGTTACGGCGGCTATGGCCAGCCGTACTCCACGGGTTATTACAGCGGCTACGCGCCGGGCTATGCGCCCACGTATGGCAGTGTGAACATCGGCGTCTGGGGCGGTGGCGGCGGTCGCGATTATCACGGCGGCGACTGGCACGGCGGCGGCGGTGGTTGGCACGGTGGCGGCCCGGGTGGTCACGGTGGCGGTCACGGTGGACCTTGGGGGCCGCCGGGCGGTAGTCATGGAGGCGGCCCCGGCGGCGGTCATGGTGGCGGAGGCCACGGCGGTGGCGGTCACGGTGGCGGCGGCCCGGGCGGCCGTTGATGCGGGCTTGCCGCTCACATCGGCGCGGTTACGTGTTGCCCAATGATCCGCGCCGAGTCGAAAGTGCGCTTCAAAACGAATCAGGCCCGCCACTCTCACGAGGGCGGGCCTGATGCTTTGCACGAGAACCCGGCGTCACAGCCGGGGTTGTCGCGAAACTTACTGGCTCGACTGCGACGTGCCGTTCGTCGACGGGCCGTAAGCCGTAGCGCGCTGCGCTGCGACCTTGGCTTCGGCAGCCTGAATGTTTTCCGGATAGTGCATCCAGTCGCTCGGATCGTAGCCGGCGGCGCGCAGTTGCGCGAGATCGGCGCGAACTTCGGCGCGGGTCACGGGTTGTTGCTGGGGTTGTGCCTGCGCGAACGCGGCGGCGGGCACGGCAACGATGACGGCGAGCACAGCGGCCTTCAGAAACGAATTCATGACTAACCTCCAATATTTTTTGTGAGGAGCCATCGCATCGGCGTGGCCCATATGGTGAATGTATGCGGTTGGAGGGTCAGGGTAAATACCTAGAAAACGAATTCAGTGTTCTTCTGGAGGCAACAATCGGGTTCGGGATCTCCTGAAGTATTGCGCGACGCGCTTGCAATAAGGCCGGACGGCCGCAGATTATCCGGCCCTAAAATCTCGCCGGATTATTGCGAAATCCGTAATTCCAATTCGCCCGAAACGGTCTGTATCCGGCCGGGGCGCTTGCCTAGAATCCACTCACAGCCAGCCGATGCGGCGAGTCGCAGCGAGCCGGCCGAGCACGACAAGGTATGCACCGTCGTTGCGCATAGACGCTAAATAATTTCGGAGGTTGTAATCATGAAGTCGCTCCTCAAGGCTGTTGCCCTTACCGTTGCTCTGGCTGCTCCGCTCGCTGCTTTCGCTCAGGCCGATCAAGGTCTGACCCGCGAGCAAGTGCGTCAGCAACTCGTCGAATTCCAGCAAACGAGCCGCAATCAGACTGCAGCCACTGCCCAGACGGCCGCGCCTGTCGCCCAGACCGACGGTTCGTTCGGCGGCGTGAGCAACACGACGTCGGTTGCGGGTGCTCGCTATGTGTCGGAAGCGGCTCGCACGGGTCCGCAATCGGTGTATTTCGGCGGTCAGTAAGCCTGTCGGCAGTCAGCAAATAAAAACGGCCCGCGACTTCGCTTCGCGGGCCGTTTCGCATTCGGGCTTCCCATCTTGTAGCCGCTATATGGCTTCCGCCTCCGGCGAGTCGAGCACGAGATCCGTGCGCGCGACGGCCACGCAGGTCAGCACATAGCCCTCGGCTTTTTCCTCGCGGCTCAATCCGGGCCACTCAATCGTGAAGCTCACTTCGCCACTCACCACGCGACACATGCAGGCGCGGCAGGTGCCGTTGCGGCACATACGCGGCAGACGAATGCCCTCGAACGCCGCCGCTTCGAGCAAGGTCAGCTCGGGCGGCGCTTCGAAGCTGCGCCCGAGCGGCTCCACGCGGACCACAGGCACATGCGGCGGTCCGTCCTGCCTGCTTGCGTGACTCACATCGCTCATGAAATCGACACCCCGAGCAGCCGCCCCGCGCCCGCCGTGAACGCCGCCGCGGCGAGTCCGATCACGATCTGCCGGAATGCCGAGAACGTCGCGCTGCGCCCGTTGAAGAGCGACGTGAACACGCCGACGAGGGCAAGTCCGCACGCGCTCAGCGCCACCGACTGCGCGATGGCCGTGACGCCGTGCGCCCACAGGAACGGGGCAGTTGGAAACGCCGCGCCGAGCGAGAAGAGGCAAAACGAAACGGCGGCGGCCGACCACGGATTGCCGCCCAGCTCCTTCGGATCGATGCCAAGCTCTTCGCGCGCAAGCGTATTGAGCGCCTCGTCCTTGTTGCGCATGATCTGGGCGGCCACGCGGCGCGCTTCATCCGGATCGATGCCCTTCGCCTGGTAGATGAGTGCGAGTTCGTGGCGCTCGGCGTCGGGCGTGTGCTCGAGTTCGTCGGCTTCCTTCGCGAGCTGGGTGCGCGCAAGCTCCCGCGCGTTGGTCACCGAGAGCCACTCGCCGAGCGCCATGGAGCAGGCGCCCGCGACAAGGCCCGCCAGCCCCGTGAGCAAGATCGTGCGATTGACGCTGCCCGCGCCCGCCACGCCCATGATCAGGCAGAAGTTCGAGACGAGCCCGTCGTTCGCCCCCAGCACCGCCGCGCGCAGGTCGTTGCCCGACGTCGCGCTCTTGTGCCACGACTCCGCAGCGCCGATCGCTTCGCCATGGCCATGTTCGGGCTCGCGCTTCTTCGCGACGATCGCCTGGACGATGGCGGCGTGCTGCTGTTCCTGGGCGGAAAGCTTCTCGGCGCCGGGTTCGCGCGCGTAGCGGTCGCGGTCGGCGTATTCGGCGGCGGCGACCGTGGGCAGCACGAGCGAAGGGCCAAACGTGCGCGTGAGCGCTTGCAGCAGGCGGGTTTTTGCGCTGCGCCGATGCGGCCGGGGCGTGACGCCGTTGGCCGCGAGCTTCTCGCTCCAGACGCTCGCGTGCTCGCGCTCGGAGGCGGCGAGTTCCGCGAAGATGCGGCGGCGCTCGTCGTCTTTCTCGACCGCGGATAGCGTGTCGTAGACGGCGGCGCTGTCGAGTTCGTCGGCGAGATTGCGCCGGAAGCGGTTGATTTCCTGAGCGGTGGCCATGGGGCGCGGTGCGGGAAGCGATCCGCCAAGCTTACCCTGGCGCCGCTTTGCCCAGAAGCCGCGCCTCGACCCGCCAGGCCGGTGCGCTCAGCGGCGCTGACGCAGATGCCGATAGACCGTGTTGCGCGCGAGCCCGAGTTCGCGAGCCGCCGCCGAAACATTGCCGCTGTGGCGCGCGAGGGTCTCTTCGATGAGCCGCGACTGCCAGACGGAGAGCCGCGCGGGTTCGTGTTCCGTGTCGCTCGTCTGGTCTTCAGCCGTGACGTCGGCGGACTGCTCCGTGCATTCGCTCGCGGGGGCGCAATCGTGCATGAGGTCTTCGGGAAGATGCGCCATGTCGATGGCGTCTTCGCCTTCGGCCATGATCGCCGCCGTGCGCAGCGCGCTCGCGAGCTGACGCAGATTGCCCGGCCAGCGGCAGCGCGCGAAGCACGCACGAACGGCCGGTGTCAGACGCGCGGGCGCGCCCGGCACCTCGTGCCGCACGATCTCGAGCATGCGGGCGACGAGCGCGTCGAGGTCGGTGCGCTCGGCCAGCGCAGGCAGCGTGACGACGAGGCCGTTGATGCGGTAGTAGAGATCCTCGCGGAACGTGCCTTCGGCGATCATCGCGCGTAGATCGCGGTGCGTCGCGCAGACGATGCGCAAATCCACCGGCACCGCGCGCGTGCCGCCGAGCGGCACGACGGCGCGCTCCTGCAACACACGCATGAGCCGCACCTGCTGCGCGAGCGGCATGTCGCCGATCTCGTCGAGAAAGAGCGTGCCGCCATGCGCCTGCGCGATCTTCCCGGCGCTGCCGCGGCGCTTCGCGCCCGTGAACGCGCCGTCCTCGTAGCCGAACAGCTCGGCTTCGATCAGCGTGTCGGGCAGGGCGGCGCAGTTGAGCGCGACGAACGGCCCGTCGCGGCGCGGTGAATCGCGATGCAGCGCCCGCGCGAGCCATTCCTTGCCGGTGCCGGTGCGGCCAAGCACGAGCACCGGAATGTCGCGGCCGCGCACGCGCGCCACGCGCTGCAGGGCGGCGGCAAGCCGCTCATCGCCGGTGTCGAGTTCGGCGAGCGTGGGCTGCGGGGTGGTGTCGGTGGCGTTGGGCGCTGTCGCCTGGACGGAAGCGGGCGTGTACGGCGAGCGGGACGTTTCGGGTACGGCGCTGCGCGCGAGCGTAGCGACGCCCGACGTGGCCGCGCCGGGCGTGGCGCGCGCGATCACGCGCACGCCGCTTGGCAGTGCGAGCGTGAGCGGCTCGCCACTCGCGCGCATGAGCTGCTGCATGAACGCCGCGAACGGCTGGCCGAAGAGCGCCGCGAACTCGCGCTGCTGCAGCTCGGCGAGCGGCGCGCCGAACTGGAACAGGGCGCTGCGGTTTGCGCAGAGCAGCGTGCCGTCGGCCGAGAATGCGGCCAATCCTTCGTAGAGCGTACCAATGAATTCCGCACGCGCGTGAAACTGGAGCCGGATGGCATCGGCGAATTCGGTGTTGAACAGATGGTTCTCGATCATCTGCGCCGACATGCGCACGAGCGCGAGCGTGTGCTTGTGAAAACCGCGCGACTCGCCGCTCACGTCGAGCGCGCCGAGCGTGCGACCGTATGGATCCGCGATCGGCGCGCACGAACAGGTGAGGATGTGATTGGCGCGCAAAAAGTGCTCGCCCGCATGCACCGTGGTCGGCTGGCCTTCCACGAGCGCCGTGCCGATGGCATTCGTACCGCGATGCTGCTCGGCCCACGATACGCCCGGTCGCAGCGCGACGCGCTGCGCTTTCTCGACGAAATCGCTGTCGGCATAGCTATGGAGGATCACGCCGTTGCGATCGGTGAGCAGCACCATGCTCTGCGTATCGACGATCTGCGCGTGCAAGGCGTCCATGACGGGACGCGCCTGGTGATAGAGCGTGCGGTTCGTCTCGATCAGCTCGCGCAGGTCGGCGGCGGCCAGCGCGTCGAATTCGGGCGCCTCGGTGGCACGCAGCCCGAGTGCGCGCGAGCGCGCGTGTGCCTGCGCGATGGCGTCCGCGCGGGCCGCGTCGTGCGGCGTGACGGGGCGTCGGGTCACTCGTGTCTCCAGTCGTTTTGGGCGCTACGCTGCGGCGCAGCATGGCAGTGCACGAGCGGCGCCTCTGGGGCAGTTCATGGTACAGGATACGCGGCGGCTGCCTATTCGGGTTGAAGCCGGGTCGCAGCCCGTGTTTCAGCCGTGCCGTCGCCCCTCAACTGCGCCTTGAGTTTACCGGCGCGGGTGCCATGATGAAGGTGAGGGCGCATTCGCGTCGCGCCCCCGCTGAGTAGCGGAGTTCGTCATGGTGCACGGCGAATTGAGGATCGTGGTGGCGGTGATCGCCACGTTCGTTGCGCTCTTTGGCCTCGGGTATGCGATTGACGGATTGATCTTCGACGAGAACAACGTCGTGCTGTCCGGCATGGTGACCGTGGCCCTTGGGATCGTCGCGTTCGTGGTGATGCTCACCCTGCACCCGAAAGACCTCGAACATCTCGATCAGCACCGGCATCGCGAATCCTGACGCGCCCGGTGGCGCGCATGGTGCGATGCGGCAACCGGCGCAGCGCGTTGGCGCAGGGCCGGGGAGGAGAGTGTTTGTGCGCGCAACCGCGCATGCGAATGCTGCATCCGCGAAAAAAGGGGCGAGACGAAGGCCTCGCCGGCTATTTCAGGCGTGTGACAACGTCGACCTTGCGGGCGGCAGGAAGTCGTCTAAAGTGAATCAAATCAACCCGCGCGAGCGTATCGTTCGCTAAGGTCGATGTTGATCCGCGTGTGCCGGATCGGGGTGTTTCCAGGCACTAATCTGGGGCAGCCCGTGGCCGGCTGAACGCGGCCTTTTCACCCTCCACCAAAGGCGACCCCCATGCAGATCATGTTTCCGAATGAGGTGCCCGAGTACTCGGGCCCAGACCTGACCTTGGCGTTTCCGGCGATGATCGATGGCGAGCGGGTGGAGTGTCTGATCACGGCGGCGGCGCTGGAAGATCACTTCGGGGCGGCTTCGCCGCGCGCCGAAGATATGCTCAGCGCGTTCGACCATCATCGCGACCGCATCGAGGCTTGCGCGCGCCGTTTGCTCTCCGAAACACGTGCGCAGTGCCTCGTGCTGCGCAGCGGCTACGTGCGTTTCGTGCAGGCGCACGCCAACGCGTAGTCAACACAAGAGCGCCCGCAGGACGCGGGCGCTTTCTGTTCAACTGAGTTTTCTTGCCGCGCCCTTTTCGGGCGCGGCTTTCGTTTACGCGCGCGCCGCCTTGCCGCTAGATCATGCGGCGCAGCGTGTTGTCGCGGAATACGACGTGATGCGCGATCGCTGCGAGCGCGTGCAGCCCGATCACCCAATAAAACAGATTGCCGATCAGCACGTGTGCGTCCTTGAGGAACGTGCGCGCGGCGGGGTCCGGGCCGACGAGTGCGATCTGCAGATCGAGCCCCGCGAGCGTGACCGGATGGCCGCCGGTGTTGATCATCAAAATACCGAGGAGCGGCTGCACGAAGATGAACAGATAGAGCGCGAGATGCACGAGGCGCGAGAGAAACGACAGCAGCGCGTTCGAGTCGATCTCTGCAGGCGCGCCGCGCCAAAGACGCCACACGAGACGCAGCACGGCGAGCGCGAGCACGAGCGAGCCGGCCCAGAAGTGCACGTTGCTCCAGAACGCGCGGCTGTCGGTGCCCTTGGGGCCGCGCACCTCGATCGCGAGATAGGCGAGCGCGATGAGAACGAAGATGACCCAGTGAAAGAAGATGGCGGGCTTCGTGTAGCGTTCGGTTGCGGCGGGGTAAGTTGCCACGTGGCGGCTCCTGTGTGCGGGGAATCTGACGATAGTTCCCTATGATAAGGAGGACGCGCCGTACGGGGCAGTTATGCGGCTGGGAAGTTTGATGCTGAGGGGGGCGGCGGCGAATCAAAACAAAAAGGGTGGCGCGAGGCCACCCTTTTGCGTTTATGCGTTGCCGAGATAGAAGAAGCGGAACAGGAACACGGCGGCGATGATCCACACGATCAGTTTCACGTCGCGCACACGGCCCGTGAGGAGCTTGAGGCCCGCATACGAAATGAAGCCGAAGGCCACGCCGTTGGCGATCGAGTAGGTGAACGGCATGGCAAGTGCCGTGAGAGCGGCGGGCACGACTTCGGTGGCGTCGTCCCAGGGCAGATCGGCGAGTTCGCGCAGCATCAGGCACGAGACGTAGAGGAGTGCCGGCGCCGTGGCGTAGCCCGGCACGACGCCCGCGAGCGGCGCGACGAACAGGCACGCGAGGAACAGCACGGCCACGGTGAGCGCGGTCATGCCGGTGCGGCCGCCCGCCTGCACGCCCGAGGCGCTTTCGATATACGCCGTGGTCGACGAGGTGCCGAGAACCGAGCCCGCGAGAATCGCGGTGCTATCCGCCAGCAGTGCGCGGTTCAGACGGTGCATCTTGCCGTGCACGAGCAGGCCGGCGCGATTGGCCACGCCCATCAGCGTGCCGGTCGCATCGAACAGTTCGACGAGGAAGAACACGAGCACCACGTTGAGTACGCCCGTGGAGAGCGCCGCCTTGATGTCGAGCTGCGCGAACGTCGGCATGATCGACGGCGGCGGCGAGAAGACGCCGTGGAACTGGTTGCCGCCGAAGAAGAACGAGAGAATCGTGACGCCCACGATACCGATCAGAATCGCGCCGCGCACCTTCAGCACGTCGAGCGTGACGATCGCGAAGAAGCCGATGATCGCGAGGATCGTGTGCGGATCGTGCAGGTTGCCAAGTTCGACGAGCGTGGCCGGGCTGCCGACCACGACGCCCGAGGTCTTGAGCGAGATGATGGCGAGGAAAAGACCGATACCCGCTGTGATCGATACGCGGATCGAATGCGGAATGCCGTTGACGATGGCTTCGCGCACGCGCAGCAGCGTGACGATGAAGAACAGGCACCCGGAGATGAACACCGCGCCGAGCGCAGCCTGCCACGTGAAGCCCATGCCCTTCACGACCGTGTAGGCGAAATACGCGTTCAGGCCCATGCCGGGCGCGAGCGCGATGGGGTAGTTCGCGTAGAGGCCCATGATGATCGAGGCGAGTGCCGCGACGAGGCAGGTGGCGACGAATACGCTTTCCTTCGGCATGCCGGCGTCGCCGAGAATGGCCGGATTCACGAAGATGATGTAAGCCATCGTGAGGAAAGTAGTGAAACCGGCGAGCAGTTCGGTGCGCAGGTTGGTGCCTGCTTCTTCGAAACCGAAATAGCGTTTGATGGCGTCCATGAAGATCGGGCCCTTGAGAGTCGAGCGGGTTGTTCGCTGCTTGTTTGTGTGATTTCTTGCGTGTAGCCGGCAGGTCGTTGACGTGCCCATGCACGCGCGCGTGCCGTAGCGCGTAGCTACGGGCGCGATTGTAAACAATTGTCCGTCGAGCGCAGAAAAGCCGTTGTGAGCGTGGAACAGGTACAACAGCGCGCGTAGCGGCGGCAAGCGTGAGAAGGCGCGGCGAGTCGCGCCCGTGGCGGGAAGAAATGGGCACAGCCGCTCACGAGCGCCGGGCGTTGCACGCCCGGTGCCGGGTTACTGCGGCCGTCCTGCAATCAAGCGATTACTGCTGCATTTGACCGGCGGGAGCTCCGGCGCCGGCGCGCGCCGCACGCCGTTGCGCGACGATCGCGCCCGCCCGTTGAGCGTTTTCCGGGTAGTCAATCCAGTCGAGCGGATCGTAGCCCGCCTGCCGCCATTCGATCAGATCCGCACGGACCTGCGCACGAGTCAGCGGCTGTGAAGGATCGTACGGTTGGGCCACCGCCGCAGCCGACGCGAAGCAGCACGCTGCGGCGAGGACGCCGAGCGCTACACGTGGAAGGGAGTTCATGGCAAGGCCTTTCATATTAGGGATATCCCTAGGAGTATAGGCGCTATCTCAATAACAGAAAGGGGGATCGAAGCCTTCTTTGGTTACGCGCCGCGCTTCGATAGAGCGCTTGCTGCGCGGTAGTCGGTCGGGCGCTGTCCGGTCCACTTGCGGAACGCCCGATGAAACGCGCTGGGCTCCGCGAACCCGACCGCGGCGGCGACGTCTGCGACCGAGCGGCCCGGTTCCCGCAGCGCCGCGATCGCCAGGTCGCGGCGCAGTTCGTCCTTGATCGACTGGCAGCTGTGGCCTTCCTGGCTCAGCCGCCGGCGCAGCGTGGCGGGCGCCACGTTCAGGCGTTGCGCGATGGCGTCGGCGTCGGGCCACGCGGTGACGGGCAGTGCGCGCAGCGCGCGTCGCACGCGCGCCGCGAACGAGCCCGGATTGCGGTACTTCACGACGAAGTTGCCGGGTGCGTTGCGCAGAAACGCCCGTGCCGAGCTGGCGGTCTGGATCACGGGCAATTCGAGAAAGCCGGGCGCGAATTCGAACCAGGTGGCCGGCTGATCGAATGTCATGTCGTCGCAGAGCATGAGCTGGTATTCGTGCACGGCGCCCGGCTGCGGGCAGCGAAAGCGCGCCGCGAGCAGCGGAATGCGCCGCCCCACGAGCCAGCACACGAGCCCATAGACGAGGATGAACCAGGTGGCGTACGCGAACATCGTGGGCGTGGGTTTGCCCACGCGATGCGAGAGCGTGACGCGCACCCGTGTGGCGTCGATGTCGATCTCGCCCGATAGATCGTCGAGCACGAGCCGCATGAAGTGCACGGCGCGCTGCAGCGCATGACGGCCCGTGCGGGCGCCGAGCGCCGAGTGCGTCATGGCGATGAAGCTGCCGCTTTTCATCGCGCGCGAATCCTGGCCGAAGAATTCGTCGTCGAGCGCGCGCGCGATGCCAGACCATAACTGGCCATATTGCGCCGCGCTCACGCGCGCCTCGGGCGCGAGCAGCACGGCCGTCGCGATGCCGGCGGCATCGGTGAGCGGTGCGGTTTCGAGGCCGCCAGCGCGCGCCAGCGCGAGCGTCTCGTTGACGAGGCTCATCGAGATCGTGCCTTTTTCGCTCAGTGTCTGGATTCTCGCTGGCTGCACAGAGCCGCCTCCCAAGGGGTTATCGCAGCCGATATGGTAAATCCGATCAGCGAATTTGAGCGTGGCGGGCATCGAATACGGCCGCTCGCGTGCCTACACTTTTCGTAAGCCTTGCCGCCGGGGCCGCATCGCGCCAAAGTGGAAGGCAAGCGCAAGAGACACAGGAAGGGGACACACATGGACGAGTTCTATACCGACGACCAGCGCATGATTCGCGACGCCGCGCGCGACTTTGCGAGCGGGCAACTGGCGCCGAACGCGGCGCAATGGGACCGCGACGGCAAGCTGCCCGACGAGGTCGTCAAGCAATTGGGCGAGCTGGGCTTTCTCGGCATGATCGTGCCGCAGGAGCAGGGCGGCTCGTACACCGACTACGTGGCCTACGCGCTCGCCATGGAGGAGATCGCGGCCGGCTGCGCCTCGTGCGCGACGCTCGTGAGCGTGCACAACTCGGTGGGCTGCGGGCCGATCCTGCAGTTCGGCACCGACGCGCAAAAGGACCGCTGGCTCGGCAAGCTCGCGAGCGGCGAGCTGATCGGCGCGTTTTGCCTGACCGAGCCGCAGGCAGGCTCCGAGGCGAGCAACCTGCGAACGCGCGCCGAGCTGCGCGACGGCCAGTGGGTGCTCAACGGCAACAAGCAGTTCGTGACCAACGGCTCGCGCGCGAACATTGCCATCGTGTTCGCCGTGACCGATCCCGACGCCGGCAAGCGCGGCATTTCCGCGTTCATCGTGCCGACCGAAACGCCTGGCTTCAACGTCGGGCCCCATGAGAAGAAGATGGGCATCCGCGCGTCGGACACCTGCCCGATCTCGCTCGTCGACTGCGCGATTCCCGAAGCGAATCTGCTCGGCCAGCGCGGCGAAGGGTTGAAGATCGCGCTCGCGAATCTCGAAGGCGGACGCATTGGCATTGCCGCGCAGGCGCTTGGCATCGCGCGCGCGGCCTTCGATGCGGCGCGTGCGTACGCGCACGAACGCGTGCAGTTCGGCGAGCCCATCATCAAGCATCAGAGCGTGGCCAACCTGCTCGCGGACATGCAGACGCGCATCAACGCCGCGCGTCATCTCGTGCATCACGCAGCGCGGCTGCGTACGCTCGGCAAGCCGTGTCTTTCCGAGGCTTCGCAGGCCAAGCTTTATGCTTCCGAAATGGCCGAGGAAGTGTGCTCCCACGCGATTCAGATTCATGGCGGCTACGGCTTCCTGAACGACTATCCGGTGGAGCGTCACTACCGCGACGCACGCATCACGCAGATCTACGAAGGCACGAGCGAAGTGCAGAGGATGGTGATTGCACGGCAGCTTTGAAATGAAGTGAGGAAGACGAAGCAATAATAAGCGAGCGCGTATGCGCCATAGCTATGTATGGGACCGGAGTAAGTGATAAAGCACTAACTCCGGCTCGACAGGAGACGACGATGACCGGGTTCACCCCTTCCGCGCAGGCCTTCATCGACGCACGCGAACTACTGCTGCGTCACCGCACCGACTACGCACGCGCGTACGACGAATTCGCGTGGCCGAAGCTCGACGCGTTCAACTGGGCGCTTGACTACTTCGACGTGATGGCGCGCGGCAACGACAACCCGGCGCTCTGGATCGTCGACGACCTCGCGGACGGCGGCACGCGCTATTCGTTCGCGCAGATGTCGGAGCGCTCGTCGCGCATGGCGAATTTTCTGCGCGAGCATGGCGTTGCGCGTGGCGACCGCTTGCTGTTGATGCTGCCCAATCGCGTCGAACTCTGGGACGTGATGCTGGCGGCGATGAAGCTGGGTGCCATCGTGCTGCCCGCCACGACGCAGCTCTCGCCCGACGACGTGCGCGAGCGCGTGGAAACGGGCGGTGCGCGCTACGTCGTCGTGGACGCCGCCGAACTCGGCAAATTCGATGCGCTCGATCCAGGCGTGAAGCGCATTGCGGTGGGCGCGGCGCCCGATGCGTGTAAAGGCTGGATCGATCTTTCGCGCGCGTACGAAGCGAGCCCCGCGTTCGAACCCGACGGCCCGACGCGCGCCTCCGACCCGCTCCTGCTCTATTTCACCTCGGGCACGACCTCGAAGCCGAAGCTCGTCGAACACACGCACGAGAGCTACCCCGTCGGCCACCTTTCGACGATGTACTGGATCGGCCTCATGCCCGGCGACGTCCACTGGAACATCAGTTCGCCGGGCTGGGCCAAGCATGCGTGGAGTTGCTTCTTCGCACCGTGGAACGCGCAGGCCTGCGTGTTCGTCTACAACTACGCGCGCTTCGTGCCGAAAGACACGCTTGCCGCGCTCGTGCAATGCGGTGTGACCACGCTGTGCGCGCCGCCCACGGTGTGGCGCATGCTCGTGCAGGAGCCGCTCGCAGCGTATGCGGTGAAACTGCGCGAGATCGTGGGCGCGGGCGAGCCGCTCAATCCCGAGATCATCGAGCGCGTACGTCACGCGTGGGGCATTACGATCCGCGACGGCTACGGCCAGACCGAAACGACCTGCCAGATCGGCAATTCGCCGGGCCAGCCCGTGGTGGCGGGCTCGATGGGACGGCCGCTGCCGGGCTATCGCGTGGAACTCGTCGATGCCGACGATCGGCCCGCGAGCGAGGGCGAAATCGCGCTGCCGCTCGTTCACCGTCCGCTCGGCCTGATGACGGGCTACGCGAACAACGCAAAGGCGAGCGAGTACGCCATGCGCAACGGCTACTACCACACGTCCGATGTTGCCCTGCGTCGCGACGACGGCTCTTACGTCTACGTGGGCCGCGCCGACGACGTGTTCAAGTCGTCCGATTACCGCCTGAGCCCGTTCGAACTGGAAAGCGTGCTGATCGAGCACGAGGCGATCGCCGAGGCGGCGGTCGTGCCGAGTCCGGACGAGCTGCGCCTGTCCGTGCCGAAGGCCTTTGTCATCGTGCGTCAGGGCTTTGAGGCGGGCCCCGAACTCGCACGCGAGGTGTTCCGCTTCTCGCGCGAAAAGCTCGCGCCGTACAAGCGCATTCGCCGCCTGCAGTTCAGCGACCTGCCCAAGACCATCTCGGGCAAGATCCGCCGCGTCGAGCTGCGCCGGCGCGAAATGGAGCGCAGCGCCGAACCCGCGCGCCAGCCCGACGAGTACTGGGAAGAGGATTTCCCCGAGCTGCGCTGATATCCAAACGGAGTCCGAAATGATCGAATTCGAGTACGCGCATGAAGGCGCGGTGGCCCTGCTCACGCTTTCGCGGCCGCCTGCGAATGCCTTTACGGTCGACGGCTTGCGTCAGCTCCAGCAGGTCGTCGAGGCGTTTGATCGCGAGCCGCAGGTGCGCGCGGTCGTCATCACCGGCAGCGGGCCGAAGTTCTTCAGCGCGGGCGCCGACCTCAATGCCTTCGCCAGTGGCGATCGCGAGGTCGCACGCACGGCGGCGAGCGCGTTCGGCGCGGCATTCGAGGCGCTGCAGCACGCGCGGCCCGTGGTCATCGCGGCGATCAACGGCTATGCGATGGGCGGCGGCCTGGAGTGCGCGCTAGCGTGCGATATCCGCATTGCCGAGGCGCATGCGCAACTCGCGCTGCCTGAGCCTGCCGTGGGATTGCTGCCCTCTGGCTGCGGCACGCAGACCTTGCCTTGGCTCGTGGGCGAAGGCTGGGCCAAGCGCATCATCCTCACGGGCGAGCGCGTGGACGCGCAAACGGCGCTGCGCATCGGTCTCGTGGAGGAAGTCGTCGCAACGGGCGGCGCGCGCGAGGCCGCGCTCGCGATGGCCGCTCGTGTGGCGGGCTTGAGCCCGCAAGCGGTCACCTTCAGCAAGTCGCTGATCCATCAGGCGCGCAACGGCGTGCCGCGCGGCGCGGCGCTCGCGGTCGAGCGCGAGCGCTTCGTCGATCTGTTCGATTCGCCCAACCAGCGCGAAGGCGTCAACGCGTTTCTGGAGAAGCGCAAGCCACGCTGGCATATTGAAACGGAGAACTAGGCAATGAATGCAACACCCGCTTCCGCCCAGGCTGCAACGGAAGCCGAAAAGGAGGTGCTGTTCCGCGTGGTCAATCGCGTGGCGATCGTCACGCTCAACCGGCCCGCTGCGCTCAATGCGCTTTCGCACGCCATGGTGCGCGAACTGGCCGTGCTGCTGGAACGCGTGCGCACGGACGACGGCATCGTCGCGCTCGTGCTGGAAGGTGCGGGACCGAAAGGCTTTTGCGCGGGCGGCGACGTGCGCGCGATCTATCGGCTTGCACGCGAGAAGGCGCGCGAAGGCGCAAACGGCTGGCAGCAGTTCTTCGTCGACGAATATCGCCTCGACTACGCGCTGCATACGTTTTCCAAGCCGCTCGTCGCGCTCCTCGACGGCGTGACGATGGGCGGCGGCATGGGTCTCGGCCAGGCGGCGGCGCTGCGCGTGGCGACTTCGCGCACGAAGATCGCGATGCCGGAAACGCGTATTGGCCTCTTGCCCGATGTGGGCGCGACGCACTTCCTCGCGAAGATGCCGGTGGAGATGGCGCTTTACGTGGGTTTGACCGGCGCGATGCTCAGCGGCGCGGACGCGCTGCATTGCGGCCTTGCCGACGCCTGCGTGCCGGGCGAATGGCTCGATGGCTACGAGGCGCGTCTGCGGGCGGCGCAATGGTCAGGCGATGTGCATGCTTCGTTGCGCGAAGTATTCATCGCGCCGTGTCACGAGGCTAACGATGGAGCGCTCGCTTCCTTCACGCCGCTCATCGTGCGGCACTTCGACCGCCGTCTGCGTGTCGAACAGATCGTCGCCTCGCTGCGCGCCGACCTCGAAAGCGAACACTCGCATGCCGAACAAGCGTGGCTCGAAGCCACACTCGAAGCGCTCACACACTATTCGCCGACGATGCTCGAAGTCACGCGCGAAGCGCTGTTGCGAGGCCGCCAGATGACGCTCGCCGAATGCTTCCGCATGGAGCTTGGCATCGTTGGCCGTGCGATCGAAGAGGGTGACTTCTGTGAGGGCGTGCGCGCGCATCTCGTCGACAAGGACCGCAAGCCGCGCTGGGCGCCCGCCACGCTCGTCGAAGTGCGGACCGAACGCGTGCAGCATTTTCTTGCGTCGCCGTGGCGCGGCGAGGCGCATCCGCTGGCGGACCTCGGCGCATAACGGTTCAGTCGGACGACTCGCGCGCCGACGGCTCGCGCAGGGCGGCGAGCCGCAGTTCACGTTCGGCGCCAGCTGCTGGCGTGCCGTGAGAAGGACCCTGCGCACGCGTCAGCAGCCGCAACGTGGCGACCGAACCTGCCACGGCGAGCAGCAGCGGAATCGCAAGATCGTGATTCGCGTGAGTGAATTCGAGAATCAGCACGGTCGCGGTGATCGGCATCTGCATAGAGGACGCGAGAAACGCACCCGCGCCGACGATCGCAAATGCACCCGGCGATAGACCCGGCCACACGTGATTCACGAGCCCCGCGATCACGATGGCGAGCAGCGCGCCGTTCGCGAGCCCCGGCGTGAGCAGGCCGCCCTTGGCGCCCGCGCGCAACGTGGTCGTCGTGATGAACACGCGCAGCACGAGCAGCGTGGCCGCGAGGCCGATGCCGAGATTGTCGTCGAAGCTCAGGCCGGCCGCGCCCTTGCCGTTGCCGAGCAACTGCGGAAACCAGATGGCCAGCAGGCCAATGCCCGCGAAATTCACCAGCGTGTAGAGCGGCAGCCGCCAGTCTTTGGGCGAGGCGTCGCGCGCGCGGCTCGTCACGCGTGAGAAAGCGTGCGCGGCCGCGCCGAACAGCGGCCCGCAAAGCACCGACCACACCACGAGCTGCGCATTGATGCCATAGGCGGGCAAGTGGTATTGCTGCGCGTCGCCGAGACCGATCCATGCGATCACGGCCGCAATGGCCGAGGTGCTGATCGCGGGCACCGCCACAGACCAGCCGAACGTGCCGAGCAGCACTTCGAGCACGAACATCGCACCGCCCAGCGGGACGTTGTAGACCGCCGCGAGCCCCGCACCTGCGCCGCACGCGATCATCACGCGGCGCTCCGCAGCGGTGAGACCCGTTTGCTTCGCGAGCCAGCTCGCGAACGCGGCGCCGATCTCGCGCGGCGCGACTTCGCGCCCGAGCGGCGAACCCATCGCGACGGTCACGATCTGCAGCAGCGCGTGCACGGTGGTCGCAAAAATGGGCATGCGCTTGCCGCCCGGCTTGATCGCCGCACTGATGCTCACGAGCGGGCGTGCGTAGCGATAGAGCGCCCACCATCCGCCTCCGCCGATCAGCCCGCACGCCACGAGCACCGCGACGCGCCGCCAGGGCGCGGTATCCGTCACGCCCTGCAGAAAGCTCTCCTCGCTAATGATGTGCCCCGCGCCGTAGCCATAGGCGACGTGCTGGATCGCGTGCAGCAGCAGCGCGAGCAGCATGCCGGAGAGACCCGCGCCGATGCCGGTGAGCACGGTCACGATCGCCAGCGTGACGAGCGGGCTGCGTGGAGGCGGACGATCTGCGTTGGCGCGAGGGCGCGGCGAGGGTTGGGGTGTGAGGGATGACACGGCGGGAAGACAAGCGTGGGAGTCGCCAGGCGACGGGCTGGCGCCCATTGTAGCGAGGGCATGGGGGCGGCGCGTCCAGCGCGTTCAGCGCACCCGGCAAAAGCGAAAACGCCCGCCGCGAGTCACGCGGCGGGCGTTCGAATCGATGCAGCGCTTACAGGTAGCTGCAAACGTAGTCGAGCGTCTCGACCACTTCGATGTCGAAACGGCTCTTGCCCGGCACCGAGAACGACTCGCCGGCGCTGTAGGTCTTCCACTCGTCGCTGCCTTCCAGGCGGATGCGGCACTGGCCGGCCTGCACTTCCATCAGTTCGGGGGCGTCGGTGCCGAAGTTCAGCGTGCCCGGCAGGATCACGCCGAGCGTCTTGCGCGAGCCGTCGGCGAACAGCACGGTATGCGAAACGCACTTGCCGTCGAAGTAGACGTTGGCGCGTTTGATTACGGAAACCTGGTCGAATTGTGCTGCTGCCGTCATGGCGGTCTTCCTCTGTCTTCGTGAATGGAACCGGGCGCCGGGACGACGCGTCGTCCGGGGCAAGGCCGCCATCATACCGGCAGTCGGGCGCGGCGGGCGCATGGCACCGCCGTGCCGCCGTACGAATTGCGAATTGAATATTTACAAACAAATGACGAGTTATTACAATCGATATCACAAATGAGAATCATGCGCATTTGCAACTACGACAATTCGCCGACCAACTCGCCTACTCATGTCCGTCCATTTCCCGACCCGGATGCGTGCCATCGCCTCCGTCGCTGCGCTCTATTGCTCCGGTTTCTTCGCCTCGCCTCTCGCACACGCGCAAACCGCGCCCGCTGCCGATAGTCCCGCCGCCGCGAGCGCAGCGGCAGCCACGCCTGCATCGTCCGCCGCGGCCGCCGAAAGCACGCTGCCCGCGGTGAAGGTCGTTTCGGCGCCTTCCGACATGCAGACCAAAACGCTCGAGTCGTACAAGTTCACCGCGCCGCTCATCGACACGCCGCGCTCCATCACGGTGATTCCTGAGGAGGTGCTCAAGCAGAAGAACGTCACGACGTTCCAGGACGCGCTGCGCACGGTGCCCGGCATCACGTTCCTCGGCGGCGACGCGGCGGCGAATCCGTCTGCGGACCGGCCCGTGATTCGCGGCTTCGAGTCGCGCAACTCGATCTTCGTGGACGGCATGCGCGACTCGGGCGTGCAGAACCGCGAAACCTTCGACGTGCAGAACATCAGCATCATCAAGGGCCCGGACTCGGTGTATGCCGGGCGCGGGTCGGTCGGCGGCAGCATCGACATCACGACGAAAACGCCGCAGGCCGACAATTTCATCAATGGCAGCGTGGGCCTTGGCACCGATAGCTACAAGCGCGCCACCATCGACTGGAACCAGACGCTCAACGACACCACCGCGTTCCGCCTGAACGCCATGGGCCACGACGCCGACCAGGCCGGTCGCACCGACGTGTACAGCAAGCGCTGGGGCGTGGCGCCCTCGATCGCGTTCGGCCTGAACACGCCGACCACGGTCACGGTGAGCTACTACCACCTGAACACCTACGACATGCCCGACTTCAGCGTGCCGTTCCGCTCGACGGGCGGCACTCCCGTGTCGTCCAACCGTGGCCAGTTCTACGGCCTGAACTCGCGCGACTACCGCTACGGCCAGACCGATACGGGCGAAGTGAAGGTGGAGCACCGCATCAACGACGCGTGGAAGATCAAGAACACGACGATGTTCGGCCGCTCGACACTCGACTATGTGGCGACCAATCCGCAGTTGACGAACGCGACCTCGAACATCCTCAGCCTGCAGGCCAAGAGCGGCAAGTACGCGACCAACAGTGTCGCGAACCAGACCGAAGCGAACGGCAAGTTCGATCTCTACGGCATGCGCCACACGTTCACGGCGGGCGTGGAATTCAGCCACGAGCAGGACCTGTACGAGGGCTACCTCGTGACCGATTCGGCGGGCAATAACATCCGCTCGGGCGGCCCGTGCTCGGTTGCGTACAACTGCGCGTCGATCAACAACTGGAACCCGAATAACCCGTGGACGGGCAGCATCGTCCTCAACGGCGACAAGAGCTTCCCCGGACCTGCCACGCATACGCAGACGAATATCGCTTCGGCGTACATGTTCGACAGCGTGCAGCTTTCGGAGCGCTGGATCTTCAACGCGGGCTTGCGTTTCGATCGCTATGACGTGAGCGCACAGCAGGCGGGCGTGGCCGATCTGTCGAACACGTCGAATCTCTTCAGCTACCAGTTCGGCCTCGTGTTCAAGCCGGTGCCGACCTTGAGCCTCTATGCGTCGTACGGCACTTCGGCGAATCCACCGGGCTCGAATTCGGGTCTCGGCGGCGGCACGGACCAGATCACGGCCACGAACAAGGACCTCGCGCCCGAGCGCTCGCGCAACATCGAAGTGGGCGCGAAGTGGGACGTGCTCGATCAGCGCCTCTCGCTCACCACGGCGTTGTTCCAGACCGACAAGACTAATGCGCGCGTGAGCGACGGCCTGGGCGGCACAATCAACGCGGGCTCGCAGCGAGTGCGCGGCTTCGAATTCGGCTTCGCGGGCAACGTGACGAACAAGTGGTCGGTGTTCGGCGGCTATTCGTACCTCGATGCGATCACGACCGATGCAGGCCCGGCCAGCCCGACGCTCTCCGGCTTGCCGATGGTGATGGTGCCCAAGCACAACTTCACGCTGTGGACGAGCTACGACGTGTTGCCGAAGCTCACGGTGGGTGCGGGCGCAACGGTTTCGAGCCTGACGTATGCATCGGTTTCGGCGACGTCGCGCAAGTGGACACCGGGCTATGCGCGCTTCGATGCTGCGGCGACGTGGCGTGTGTCGAAGAAGGTCGATCTGCAGCTCAACGTGAACAACATCTTCGACAAGGAGTACTACCAGAGCGCCTATCCGATCTACGCAACCTGGGCGCCGGGCCGCTCGGCGGTCGTGACGGTGAACTTCTATCAGTGATCGCGAACGCCGCTAGCGGCGGTAACGGCGAGTCATGAAAAAAGGGGCGCTCGAAATGAGCGCCCCTTTTTCGTGGCCTGCGAGAATCAGCGCAGGCTTACTCCGGCTTCACCGCCACCGAAGCCTCGGCAGTCAGCATCATGAACGTGAAGCTTTCCTGCAGATACAGCTTCACGCTCTTGTCGTCATGCGACGAATAGCCGATCGACACGTCCTGCCCGAGGTGGAACGCGAAATCGCCGCCACGCGTGCTCAGGATCGCGCCGCCCTCGATGGCCGGCGCCCAGATGATCTCGCCATTCACGAGACGGCGAATGTGCTCGAGAATCGGATAGCCCATGTCGCTCGCTTCGCTCACCGCCGTGTACGCGTCGGAGCCGAGCAGCACCGCATACGGGCCGTCCACGCCTTGCAGGCGCAACTGCTCGAGCGCCTTGGCGATGACCGTGGGGTAGTCGGCGATGTCGGCGGGCATCGGCAGGATCGGGTTCGACGAGCCTTCGCGAATGCCCGTGATCTGCGCGGCCGTGTAGCCGTCGAAAATCGCGCGGTCTTCCGCGAACGCGAGGCGCGTGGCCGCGTCCTTGGCCGGCTGCCAGTCGGAGTCTTCTGCGCCGCGCTCGACGTCGTCGATGGCTTCGCGCGAAAGTTCGAACGGTATGCGCAGTTCCACGATCGCCTTCACTTCGCGCTGGCGCGCACGGATGCCTTCGAGCGGCGCTTCGATGCCGTTCTGGTGGCCGGTGCCGACTGCCGCAAGCGCCGGGCCGCCGGGGCCCTCGACGTCCACGACGCGGCGGCCCGCGAGCGAGCGCTTGAAGGTGCGCGCAACTTCTTCTTCGATTTGCGACCACGCGGCCGTGGAAATGGGCGCCAGCTCGCGATGGAGGTTATTCATACCGGGGTGCTCCTTTGAGGGATCCGATGGCGAGCGAGCCGTCCGTGCTGGGCGCGGCGGCAGACTCGGTTTCTGTTTCTGATGCGTTGGCGGCGCTCACCTCGATGGTGGGCGCGGCGCCCGGGTCGACTTCGGCGAGCGCTTCGAGCAGCGTCTGCGACGGCACGAAGAAGAGGCCCCCCGTGACGGCGCGGCTGAAGTCGAGCAGCCGGTCGTAGTTGCCGGGCGGCAGGCCGACGAACATGTTTTCGAGCATCTGTTCGATCGGCTCGGGCGAGCGCGCGTAGCCGATGAAGTAGGTGCCGAATTCGGCGGAGCCGGGCCGGCCGAACGGCATGTTGTCGCGCAGGATCTTGATCTCGTTGCCCGCGTCGTCTTCGAGCGTGGTGAGCGAGCTGTGCGACCAGCTCGGCTTCACGGCTTCGTCGAGTTCGATGTCCTGGAGCTTGGTGCGGCCGATGATGTGCTCCTGCGCCTCCACGGAAAGCGCGTTCCAGCCTTTCATGTCATGCATGTACTTCTGCACGAGCACGTAGCTGCCGCCGCAGAATTCGGGATCTTCGTTTTCGCCGATCACCGTGAAATGAACGGCTTCGTTGCCCGTCGGATTCTCGGTGCCGTCGACGAAGCCGATCATCGCGCGCATGTCGAAGTTGCGAAAGCCGTGCACTTCGTCCACGGTCGTGACGGCGCCTTCCAGGCGCGTCATGAGCTGCGTGGCCAGCTCGAAGCACAGGTCGGTTTCGTCGGCGCGAATATGCAGCAGGATGTCACCGGGCGTGGCGATGGCTTTGCGCTCGCCCGTGCCGAATTCGCGGAACGGGTGCAGCCCGGCCGGGCGCGGCTCGCCGAACAGCTTGTCCCATGCGTCGGACGAAAAGCCGACCACGCACGACAGATTGCCGGCGGGTACGCGCTTGCCGACCGCGCGCACGAGGTTGGCGACGTCGGCGCACCAGGCGCGCACGGTGGCGCGGCTCGCGGCGTCTTCGTTGACGGTCGCCACGATAAAGAAGGCATTGCGCGTGACGGCGCTGGAGACGGACTGCGGTTCCTGCGTGAGAGAGGCCGGCGTCATGATGTGGGGGATCGCTTGTGAGTCCAGAGTCGGGTTTGGGTTCTGCTGTGCCCGCATAGTTTAGCCAAACTCGGGGAAAAGGGCCGTTTGCAGGCGAGAGGGGTGCCGTGCGAGGATGTTGGTGTCATGGCCATCGTGGAGACGCACCATGTGGGACCACACCGAGCATGAAGGCTTCGAGATCTGGGTGCTGCCGATTCCGGCGTTCGGGCCGCGCGCGCCCGAGCCGCTGTTCCACTACAGCGGCTACATCTGCCGCCACGGCGCGGACGCCCATGTCGAAGGGCGCAGCGTGCGCTTTCACGACATGATGCGCAACTACACCGGCCCCGACGCCGCGCTCGACGCCGCCTACGCGGACGCCCGCAAGCGCATCGACCGCTTCCATGCCACGGGAAGCTGGGCCGAGAGCACGGCCTGAGCCTTCAATTTCCCTTTCAGCGGCCGCCCTGCACGATCAGCTTCACGGGCCGTCCTTCGCAGCTCACCTCGCCCGGCAGCGCGAGCGTACGCCAGCCCGCCGGCTGGCCGGGGGCGCTGAGGTCAGCGACGTCGTCGGGGTAGGTCGTGACCACATTGAACGGCCACGACCCGCGCCGCAGCCGCTCGTGGACGAGCGAGCCGACCCAGATCGGCGTGGGCTCCCCGTCGCTCGCGTGGCCATCGCCACTGCCGCCGTTCCCAATGCGCCGCGGCGCGAGCGCGTAGCCCGATGGCCAGAAGCGCAGCACGTCGCGGCGGCTGCCCGGCTCGCCTGCGTCGCCGGGTTTCCCGGCGAGGCGCGCGCGGGCGAACACGAGCGGCGAGGGCAGGCCGTTGTTCAGCTTCGGCAGCAGCGGCAGCGACATTACGTCCACATTCGGTGCGACGAGCGACAGCACGCTTCTCACCGAGATCTGTGGACCTTCGGCCCAGCCCGCGTCGCGCAGTGCCGTGCGCAGGTCGTCGGCGCTCGCGGCCCACTGGATCGTCATCGGCTCGCGGCGCGCGCCTTTCATGTCGAAGCGATAGCACGCAAACGTCCTCCACAGCGAATCGCTCCACTGCATTTGCGAGAGGACGACAGGCGGCGCCGCCGCCGCGGTCGTGGGCGGCGCGGGCGTGCGCCCGGCCGGCACCGTCTGCAGCAGGACGGCGCCGACCAGCACGAGGAGCACGATGGGCGGCACGTATGCGCGTTGCGGCGGCCGCTTGGGGTAGCGCCAGAGCGAGGTGAGCACCACGATCGCCACCCAGATCGCGGCGAAGGCCGCGCCGCCGATGGCGTCCGAGAACAGGAAGCGGTCGAAATAGAGCCCGGCGAACGCCACCGCCACGATGATCCCGTTGCCGAGCGCGGCAACGAGCGCGGCCTCCAGCATGCTCGCGCGGCGCACGAGCAGGAACATCACGAAACCGTAGACGATCACCATCGACGACACGCGATCGCTCGGGAACACATAGGCCTCGACGGCCTGGCCGCCGCCCGGCGACGTATGGTGGATCACGAAGCGCAGGATGAGGATGAGCAATTGCGAAACAGCCGCCGCAATCATCCAGTAAGCGATGGTGCGCCAACGCCGCTCCAGCACCATCCAGATGCCTACCGTCGCGACGAGCGCCGCGAGCGTCCAGGTGCTGCCGAGCGTTTCGACGCGCGCGAGGGCCGCGTCGGCCCAGGTGGTGCGGATCGACTGCAGGAACTGGCGCACGGACTGGTCGATCTGCACGAGCGGCGCGCCGCGCAGCACGTTGCCGAGCACGTAGGAAAACACGGCCGCGCAGACCGGCACGAGGCCCGTGATCACGATGACGGGGGCGAGCGCGGGCTGTGCCGGATCGAGCAGGCGGGCGATGCGCTTCGAGGCCCGCCCGGGATGCTGCGCCGCCCACTCAGCAGCGCTGCGCCGCGACGCACCGGCCCAGTTGTCGATGTGCAGGAGCAGCATGCGCACGAAGCGCCAGATGAGCCAGACCGCGAGCGCGACGATGCCGATGACGACCACGAGCCGGAACGACACCGCGCCTGCGAGCTGGAGCGATGCGCCGAACACTACGCCGGGCACGATATGCGCGGGCGCCCAGATGAGCGCGGAGATCACGTTCATCATGAAGAAGCGCATGGGCTTCATGCCGGCCATGCCCGCGACGATCGGCACCACGGCGCGCAGCGGCGCGATGAAGCGTGCGAGGATCACGCTGCGCGTGCCGTGGCTCACGAAGTAAGCGTGCGCGCGCTCGAGAATGGCGGGGTGGCGGCTGAACGGCCACATCTGGGCCAGCGAGCCGCGGTAGCGATGGCCGATCCAGAAGCTCACGCCGTCGCCTGCCACGGCGCCCGCAATGGCGCAGACGAAGAGCCAGCCGAGGTTGATCGTGCCCGTGGCGGCGAACGCGCCGGCAATGAACATCGCCGTGCTGCCTGGAATGAAGGTGCCGACGAACGCGAGCGATTCGAGGAAAGCGGCGACCACGACAAAGGCGAGCGTCCACGTAGCGTGCGCGGCGAGAAGGTGCAGCAAATGATCGTAGGCGTGCTCCATGAGCGGGGCGGGTTCGTTTGCTGGGGCTCGCGGGAAGGGCGCGAGATCGGGCGGGTGCCGGTTCGCACCGGCCTTGCGCAACTAGCCGCAAGCGGCGTGCGAGACCATCAGGCGCAATATAACCGGGCGCGCGCAACTACGTGCGACACGAGGCCAGGCGGGGCGCAGAGAGGGTGCGAAGACGGGGCCGCGTCGCGCGGCGGCGACGCTCAAGGGGGGCGACGGATTGGGCGGCGTATCAGCTGGGTGAGCCAGCGAGTCCCGGCACGACCGGGACCAGATTCAGATAACGCCTTTCTCTTTCAACCCGGCCAGTTGTTCCGCCGAATAACCGAGCATCGACTGCAAGACCTCCTGCGTGCCTTCGCCCAGTTGCGGAGGCGCGTGCCGCACGGGCATGCGTTCGCCGTCGAAGCGCCACGGCGGCGCGAGTACCGGCGTCGTGCCGCTTTCGGTATGCGGATGCGGCTGTTGCGTGACGAGCCCGCCAAGCGTTGCGCGCGGCGACAGCAGCGCCTCGCGCAAGCCCGCCACTTCGCCGCACGGAATGCCCGCGCGCGCGAGCCGTTCGAGCAGCAGTTTGCGCGGACGGCTGCCCAGTTCGCGCGTGAGTTCGGGCACGAGCGTATCGCGGTTCTGCCCGCGCAGGATGTTGGTCTTGTAGCGCGCGTCGTCGGCGAGATCGGCGCGCTCGATCACTTCGCGGCAAAAGCGCTCGAACTGCGCGTTGTTGCCGACGGTGATGACGAGCGGACCATCGGCCGCATCGAACACGCCATACGGCACGATCGACGGGTGCGCATTGCCGTAACGCGGCGGGTCCTCGCCGATCAGCAGCGCTTCGAGGCCGTAGTAAGCGGTAATCATGAGGCCGCAGTCGAACAGCGCCATTTCGATGTGGCGCCCGCGGCCCGTGCGCTCGCGCTCGTAGAGCGCGGCGAGCATCGCCTGTGCGGAATACATGCCCGTGAAAAGATCCACGGCCGCCACACCGAATTTGAGCGGCGGCTGGTCGGCTTCGCCGTTCATCGCCATGAGGCCCGTTTCGCCCTGCACGACGAGGTCGTAGCCGGGGCGTTTCGCTTCGGGTCCCGTGCGGTCGTAGCCCGAAATCGAGCAATAGATGAGACGCGGATTCTCTGCGCTCAACTGCTCATAGCCGAGCCCGAGCTTTTCCGCGCCGCCGAACTTGAAGTTTTGAACGACGATGTCGCTGGTTTTCGCCAGCTCGCGCACGATCTGCTGGCCTTCGGGCGTTTGCAGATCGAGCGTGATCGAACGCTTGTTGCGATTCACGCTGTTGAAGTACGCAGTCTCAGTCTTGCCGACGCGCACGCCCCAGTCGCGCGTGTCGTCGCCGCGGTCGGGATGCTCGATCTTGATGACTTCAGCGCCGAGGTCGCCGAGCACCATCGCGCTCCACGGCCCGGCCAGCACGCGCGAAAGATCGAGCACGCGAACGCCCGATAGAGGCAAGCTGTTTTTGTCCGTCTGCATCAACAGGTACTCCTGGTTCGTTG
The DNA here is from genome assembly GCF_004353905.1 of Paraburkholderia guartelaensis. Classification (GTDB taxonomy): domain Bacteria; phylum Pseudomonadota; class Gammaproteobacteria; order Burkholderiales; family Burkholderiaceae; genus Paraburkholderia; species Paraburkholderia guartelaensis. Next base: position 66,311 of record NZ_SMOD01000019.1, read on the forward strand.
TCGGGGGCAACTGTATGCCGTTGCCCCTTCATGGCTCACGCCGCCTCACGCCCCAATGCGATATAGCGCGCGAGATGATGATCCTCGTCGCCAAGCTGATGATCGATCATCACGAGCCGCTTTGCATAGTGCGCGAGCGGCAATTCCCACGTCATGCCGATGCCGCCATGCAGTTGGATCGCTTCTTCGGCCACGCGCGCACCAATGCGCCCGATCGTGTACTTGGCGGCCGAAAGCGCACGTTCGCGCTGCGCGCGCGGCGCGTCGATCGCGGCTGCCGCGTTGATGACCGCCGAGCGCGCCTGCTCGATTTCGAGCAGCACGTCCGCCATGCGATGCTGCAGCGCCTGGAAGCTGCCGATGGGCAAACCGAACTGCTTGCGCGTGCGCAGGTATTCGAGCGTGAAGTCACGCGCGATCTCCATCGCGCCTACGGCCTCCGATGCGAGCGCGACGATGCCGTATCCGCGGGCGTGTTCGAGCGTCGCGAAGCCGCTGCCTTGCGCGCCGACGAGCGCATCGGCATGCACCTTCACGTTGTCGAGCGCCACTTCCGCTGCGCGGCCGCCATCGATCTTGCCGTAGCCACGCACGCTCACGCCCGCTGATTCGCGCGGCACGAGGAAGAGGGAGATGCCTGCTTCGTCGAATGCATCGCCAGCGGTACGCGCCGAAACGAGGAGCACGTCGGCGTGTTCCGCGTGCTGCACGACGCCCTTCGCGCCTTGCAGCACCCAGCCATCGCCGCTTTTCTCCGCGCGCGTCGCCACGCGTGCGTCCTCGTAGTGCGAACCCGGCTCGTCGTGCGCGAGCGCGGCGATTTGCGAGCCGTCGATGAACGAGGCAATGCGCGCGCGCTGCGTTTCGCTGCCCGCATGGGCGAGCGCGCGGCCCACGATCAGGGTATCGAGGAACGGCTCGATCACGAGTCCGCGCCCGAGCGCTTCGAATACCACCGCGACATCGAAGCCCGCGCCGCCAAAGCCGCCGTCGGCCTCGTCGAACAGCGCGCCGATCACGCCGAGTTCGGCGAAGCGCTGCCACATGTCTGCGCTAAAGCCTTCTTCGGAGCGCGCGATTGTATCGCGCGTATTGAAACCGTATTGCTCCGTGATGAAACGATTGAGCGTATCCGCAAGCATGCGGCGGTCTTCTGTGTGCTGGAAGTCCATGGCGTGCCTCTCAAAGATCTCAAAGACCGAGAATCATCTTGGAGATGATGTTCTTCTGAATTTCGTTGGAGCCGCCGAAAATCGACAGCTTGCGGTTGTTGAAGTATTGCGCGGCGGCGCTGGCGGCATCGTCGGGCCCGATTGCCTCGCCCGCATAGCCTGCTTCGAGCGCTTCCTCGACGAACGGCGCGGCATACGGTCCCATCGCGCGGCGCAGCAGCGAGGAAATCTCCTGTCGGATCTCGGTGCCGCGAATCTTGAGCATCGAGCTTTCCGCACCGGGCACGCCACCGCCCGCCACCGCAGCGATCACGCGCAGGTTCGTCGTCTTCATGTTCTCCAGATCGATCTCGACCTTTGCGATGCGCGCCGCGAATTGCGGATCTTCTGCGAGCGGCTTGCCGTTGCGCGTGATTTTCTGCGCGGCGCGCTTCAGGCGCGCGAGCGCCGCCACCGAAAAGCCTACGCCCGCGATATTCGTGCGCTCATACGTGAGCAGATATTTCGCGTAGGTCCAGCCCCTGTTCTCTTCGCCAACGAGGTTCTCCACCGGCACACGGACGTCGGTGAAGAACACTTCGTTCACCTCATGTTCGCCATCGAGCGTGATGATGGGGCGAACCTCGATGCCCGGCGTGTTCATGTCGATCAGCAGGAAGCTGATGCCTTCCTGCTTGCGCACGTCGGTGGCGGTGCGCACGAGGCAGAAAATCATGTTCGCGTAGTGGCCGAGCGTGGTCCACGTTTTCTGGCCGTTCACCACGTAGTGGTCGCCGTCACGAACGGCGGTCGTGCGCAGCGAGGCGAGATCCGAGCCCGCGCCCGGTTCCGAATAGCCCTGGCACCACCAGTCCGAGCCGTCGAGAATACGCGGCAGCCAATAGCGTTTTTGCGCCTCGCTGCCGTACTTGATGAGCACGGGCCCGAGCATGTTCACGCCGAACGGCACGATGCGCGGCGCGCCCGCGATCGCGCATTCGTTCTCGAAGATGAACTTCTGCACGGCGCTCCAGCCGGGGCCGCCGTATTCCTGCGGCCAGTGATTCGCGAGCCAGCCTTTTTCGTGGAGGATGGCGTGCCATTGCGCCATGTCGTCGCGCGTGAGGTGCCGGCCGTTGCTCACCTTGCTGGCAAGGCTCTGCGGCAGGTGGTCACTAAGGAACGCGAGCACTTCGCTGCGGAACGCCTCTTCTTCGGCGGTGAATTTCAGGTCCATGTGTGAAAAGCTCCTTCAGGGCACATTCAGGCCGATTGATTGAGGCTCGCGAAATTCTCGCCGCGCGCGACCAGCTCGACGAGCAGCGGCGAAGGACGCCAGAACAGCGGATCTTCCTTCGCACACTCGCGGATATCGGCGAGCACGTTGGCGAGGCCCACGGTATCGGCGTACTTCATCGGACCGCCGCGATAGCGCGGGAAGCCGTAGCCGTAGAGCAGCGTGACATCGACATCGAGCGGGCGCAGCGCGATCTTTTCATGCACGACGTTCGCGCCTTCGTTGATCATTGCGGCCATGTAGCGGCGCATGATGGCTTCGTCGCTGAAGCTGCGCGGCTCGACGCCGGCGCGCTCGCGCTCAGCGCGGATGATGGACGCGACTTCGGGGTCGGGCGTGCCCGTGCGTGCGCCTTCCGGGTAGAGATAGAAGCCGCGGCCCGTCTTCTGGCCGAACCAGCCGCGCTCGCAGATGCGGTCGGCGATCTGCACGTAGCGCGCCTTCGGGTCGCGCGTGGCGGCGCGGCGCTTGCGCGTGGCCCAGCCGATGTCGCCGCCCGCGAGATCGACCACCTGGTACGGGCCCATCGGAAAACCGAAATCGCGCACGGCCTTGTCGATCTGGTACGGCGAAGCGCCGTCTTCCATCAGATGATCCGCCGCGGTGCGGAACACCGCCAGAATGCGGTTGCCGATGAAGCCGTCGCACACGCCGGCGCGCACCGGTACCTTGCGAAGCTTCTTCGCCAGCTCGAATGCCGTGGCGACCACATCGGCGCTCACCTGCTTCGGCACGACGATTTCGAGCAGCTTCATGATGTTGGCGGGCGAGAAGAAGTGCAGGCCCACCACGTCCTGCGGACGTTTGATGCTCGCCGCAATGGCGTCGATGTCGAGATACGACGTGTTGGTCGCGAGCACGGCGCCGGGCTTGCACACGCGATCGAGTTCGGCGAACACGGCCTGCTTCACGGCCATGTCCTCGAAAACGGCTTCGATGACGAGATCGGTGTTCGCGAGCGCGTCGTACGAGGTGCTGCCGCTCAAGCGCGCGAGGATCTGCGCTTTCGCTTCGGGCTTCATGCGGCCCTTGGCGATGAGGCCGTCGTAGACCTTTTCCACATGGGCGCGGCCGCGCGCGAGCGAGGCGTCGTCGCGTTCGATCATCGTCACCGGCAGGCCCGCGTCGAGCACGGCCACGGCAATGCCCGCACCCATCGTGCCGCCGCCGATCACGCCGACGGTTTCGATCGCGCGCGGCTTCGCGCTCTTCGTTTCAGGGGCCTTCTGCACTTCGCGCTCGGCGAAGAATGCGTGCACGAGACCTGCGCGCTGCGGGCTTTCGAGGCATTCGAGGAACTGCTTGCGCTCGAAGCGCAGACCTTCGTCGAACGAAAGATCGAGCGCGGCCTGCACGCAATCAACGATCTTCAGCGGCGAGAAGAGACCACGCGACTTCTTCGCGGTTTCGGCGCGCGCGGCGTCGATCGCGGCTTGCGCCTGGGCACGATCGGCGAGCGCCTGGGTGTCGCGCGTGCGTCGCACCGGCGCATGACCCGCGAGCAGTTCCTGCGCGTAGGCGAGGCCTTCGGCGAGAATGTCGTCGCTCGCGCCCACCCGGTCGACGAGGCCGAGCTTATGCGCTTCCTGCGTGCTCGCATGACGGCCGCTCAGCATCAGCGAGAGCGCCGCTTCGGCGCCGATCAGGCGCGGCGTGCGTTGCGTGCCGCCGGCACCAGGCAGCAGGCCCAGCTGCACTTCAGGCAGGCCGAGCTTCGCGCCCGCCACGGCGAGCCGATAGTGCGCCGCGAGCGCCACTTCGAGGCCGCCGCCGAGCGCCGCGCCGTGAATGGCTGCGATCACCGGCTTGTGGCAGCCCTCGATGCGGTTGCACACGTCGGGCAGCGCGGGCGGTTGCGGCGGCTTGCCGAACTCGCGGATGTCCGCGCCGGCAATGAAATTGCGCCCGGCGCCGACGATCAGCACGGCCTGCACGGCGTCGTTCGCTTCGGCATGCTCGATGGCGGCGGCGAGGCCGCGGCGCACGTCCACGCCCAGCGCGTTGACGGGCGGATTGTCCACGGTGACGAGCAGCACCTTGCCGCGCAGTTCATGAGTGACGGGGGAGGCGTTCACGGGATCGGATGCCATGGCGATGCTGTCTCCATAATGAGGGCCGGACTGGCGGGCCAGACGGCAGTGTTTCATGTTCGCGTCGATTCTCGGCGCGCCAGCGGCAATTGACAATCCCATCGCTCGTTGACAGACTGTCAAAATACCTTTGACAGTGGATGTGCCATGGACGTCAATGCGCTGACCCTGCTCGTCGAAATCCTCGACGCGGGCAACCTGAGCGAGGCGGCGCGCCGGCTCAAGATGAGCCGCGCGAACGTCAGCTACCACCTCAACCACCTGGAGAAGTCGATCGGCCTGCAACTCGTGCGCCGCACCACGCGCCGTGTAGAGCCGACCGAAATCGGCCTGAAGCTCTACGAGCACGGCCGGGCGATCCAGAACGCGCTGCTCGCTGCGCGCGAATCGGTCTCCACGCTCGGCCAGAGCCTGCAGGGGCGCGTGCGGCTTTCCGTGCCGAGCGGCTACGGGCAGCTCGTGATGTCGGACTGGCTCATCCAGTTCAAGCGGATGTACCCCGGCATCGTGCTCGACGTGATGTTCGAAAATCGCGTGGAAGACCTGCTGCGCGACGAAGTCGATATTGCCGTGCGCGTGATGCACGAGCCGCCTCAGAACCTCGTGGCGCGCGACATGGGGCCGGTGAAGTACATCGCGTGTGCGTGCACGGAGTGGGCCGAAAAGCACGGCATGCCGCAAACGCTGGAGGATCTGGCGCGCGCACCCGTCATCACGGCGACGGTGGTGGGGCGGCAATTGCGCCTTGCGGGTTATCTGAACGACGACCGGCACGAGGTGTTGCTCGAGCCCTCGATTATTTCGGAAAACTTTCTATTTTTGCGCCAGTCGATTCTCGCGGGACTCGGCGTGGGCATCGTGCCCGACTACGTGATGCACGACGACATTCGCGAGGGCGCTGCCGTCACGTCGCTCGACGCATGGCGCTTGAGCATTTTCGGCACGCATATGTACATGCTCTATATGCCGAATCGCCACCACACGCGGGCGGCGTCCACCTTCATCGATTACGTGCTGGGCGAGGCCCGCAAGACCGGGCGCGGCGCGGCCGCGTGAGCGGCGCATCTAGCGCGTCGCCGCTTGCCGCGCAGGTTGCATGCGCAACGAACTACTGGCCCGTGAGCGTGTTGCTGTACTCCACCGCTGGCTGCGAGGTGTTGCCGCCCTGTGCGACGAGCAGGTGAATCTGCCCCGGCAGGAGCTGCGAGAGCGTACCCGAGATCGGCACGGTCGTAATGAGCCAGTCCGCATTATTCGCGAGGTTGAAAGAGGCCGACTCGTAGATCGCCGTCTTGCTGCCCGCTGTCGTGACGATCGCCACGTAGTTGCCGCCGTTCATGTAGATCGAGTCCTGGCCGCTCGCGGGCACGGCATTCTTGTATCCCACGGCCGCCAAGGTCGGCTGCACGGTGTTGATGTCCGTGCCCGGCGCGACGATGTAAATGTCGAGATTCTGCGCATTGACGGTGGCGTTGAACGCGCGCAGGCGTGCGCTGCTGGAAAGCAGGCCCTTGTCGAACGGATCGTCGATCAGGCCGATGTCGCCGCCCGTGAGCGCGGGCAACGCGAGCACGGTGTACTCGTGACCCTTCGCCACGTCGGCGAAGGCGCCGCCTGCAATCGGTGTGGTCGTGCCCGTGCTCGCATACGAGACGTTGGTGTTGCCGGTGTTGATGTTGGCGAAGTTCGTGACCTGCTTGTACGCGATGTTCGTCTGCAGGGCGCTGCCATTCACCAGAAAATCGACGTTCGGGCCGCCCGGCAGGGCATGCACGAAATGTATCTCAGGGTTCTGCACGCCGATTTCCTTGCCTACGTCGTTGCTGCTGCTGCCGCCGCCGCCGCATGCCGTGAGCAGGGCTGCCGCGCTCGCAAACGCGAGCAGGGTGCGTATCGTCTTCATTGTTCACCTCATTCGTTTCGTTCAGGCTGCACGGTGTACGGCCTCGATTGCGGCCGCGCGTTGTTATCGCGCCCCTGCGCGAGCCGGGACGGCGGCGCGATGCTGCATGGGCGCGAGCACGATCAGCAATTGGTGTGCCGTGCGTTGCGATTCGACGCGATGCATGCGCGCGCAACGGGATGAGGGGAGGGGGATCGATGGAGGGCCGGCGCTCGAATGAAGCCCGGCGCGCGCGACCTATACGTCCTTTGCGACGTTCGATAGCAGCTTTTACCGGCGCGGAGATCCGCGCCGGTATTCAGGCGTCCTGTGCGGCATTGTTGTCCGGGTTCGCGTCTTGCTCGCCGCCTGCACTGGCGCCGGCGGCATCCGGCCGTCCGCGTGTGACGGACGAAACGGCGACGCGTTGCTGAATCCCGGCCTTGGTGAGCATATGCGCGCTGATGGGCGCGGTGAGAAACAGGAACGCCGGAATCAGCACTTCGTGCAGGCTCGCGAAATTGTTGTGCGCACTGAAGTACACGACGGAAGCGAGCACGACGCCGCCTACGCCGAGTGTGGTCGATTTGGTCGGTCCGTGCAGGCGCATGTAGAAGTCGGGCAGGCGTGCGAGGCCTATCGCGCCGATCAGCGTGAACGCGCTGCCGAGCAGGAGGAGCACGCAGACGATCGCTTCGATGACGGTTTGCATGGCGAAGCCCTAGTTCAGTTCGATGATATCGCCGCGCTGCAGGTACTTGGTGAACGCGACGGTCGCCACGAACCCCATGACCGCGATGAGCAGCGCGATTTCGAAGAAGACCGTCGAGCGCAGCATGATGCCGTAGACGACGATCAGCGCGATCGCGTTGATATTGAGCGTGTCGAGCGCAACGAGACGGTCCGGCAGCGAAGGCCCGCGCACGAGGCGCACGAGCGTGAGCAGGAACGCGAGCCCGAGGATCGCGAACGACACCGGAATGACGATGGCTAGCATGCGAAGATCTCCATGAGAGGCGCTTCGTAACGGGACTTGATCAAGGCGACGAGCGCGGCTTCGTCTTCGAGATCGAGCACGTGCACGACAAGGCGCCTGCGGTCGTCGGAAAGCTCGGCGCACAGCGTGCCGGGGCTCAGCGAGACGATGCTGATGAGCGCCGAAAGCGCGATTTCGTGAGTGCTGTCGAGCGGCACGTCAATGAAGGCGGGGCGCAGGCGCTTAGTGGGGCCAAGCACGAGCAACGCGACTTCGAGATTCGCCACGAGGATGTCGTAGAGCACATGCCCGAAGAGCCGCACGAGCAGCCACGGCTTGCCGAAGCGTACGGGCGCGAGCCACAGCCCTTCGCCCACGCGGTAGGCGATGACGGTCCCGAGCACGACGCCAAGGAGCAGGTTGCCCGGCGACACGTCGTTCATCAGCAGGACCCAGCATACGAGCAGCACGACGGTGAGCCAGGGGTGCGGAAAGAGCTTCTTGAGCATGTCAGCTTCCTCCGCTCTGTGACGTTTGCGTGGCCTGCGCGGGCAGGAGAGCGTGAACGTAGGCTTCGCGGTCGAGCAACTGCGCGGCGGTGGCGTCGAGATACTGCTTGAGCGGGCCGGCAAATACCGTTGCGGCCACCACGCCCGCGAGCAGCAGCGCACACGCGGCGAGCTTGGCGCGGCTGCCGCGCGGCGCGGTGGCGGGTGCGCCGTCATAGGCGCGCGCAGCGGGTGCCGCCCACAGCAGGCGTGTGCCTGTGCGGCTGAGCGCGACGATCGACAGAAGGCCCGCAACCAGCACGGCGGGCCAGAGCACGACCGCCTGAGAAAGCGGCGTGGCGGCGAGTACCAAGGCCTTACCCAGAAAGCCCGAGAGCGGCGGCAGGCCGACTGCGCCAACCGCTGCCGCGAGATAGAGCACACCGGCGATATTCGAGGGCCAGGGCGCAGGCGTTTTTCCAGGGTTCGCCGCCTTGGCAGGCGTTGCGACTGGCTCGCCGTCCGCTTCGGGCGTGATCGCGGGCGCGGTGGCGTCGTCGAGCGATTCGAGCGAGGCGGGTTCGCGTGTTTCGGGTGCAGCGGGCGCGAGCGCAGGCTCGTTTGCTTCGGACTCCAGCGTATCGGCGAGCATGAACAGCGCGCCCGTGCAGAGCGTCGTGCTGATGAGGTAGTACAGCAGCGCGCTCCACGCGAGCACGGTTTGCAGCGTGACGGCCGCAATTAGCAGGCCGACCGAGACGAGCACGAGAAAGCCGGTCGTGGTCTTGAGGCTCGATACCGCGAGCGCGCCGAGCGCGCCATAGACGATCGTCGCAATCGCAAGCCACCACGCCCATTGATGCAGGAACGCGTCGAGCACGCCGCCCGCTGCGCCGAACACGAGCGCATCGCAGCGAAGCATCGCGTAGATGCCCACCTTGGTCATGATCGCGAACAGCGCGGCTACGGGCCCGATTGCGCTTCGATACGCCTGTGGCAACCAGAACGACATGGGGAACACGGCGGCCTTGAGGCCGAATACGAGCATGAGCGTCGCGCCTGCGAACTGCGCGAGGGGCAGCGAGGCGGCGTCCAGATGCGCGAGCCGCTCGCCCATGTCGGCCATGTTGAGCGTGCCCGTGAGGCCGTAGAGCACGCCGAGCGCGATCAGGAAGAACGACGAGCCCACGAGGTTCAACAACATGTAGTGCAGGCCGTTGCGCACGCGGCGGCGGCCGCCTCCCTGCAGCAGCAGCGCGTACGAGGCGATCAGCAGCAGCTCGAAGAATACGAACAGATTGAAGAGATCGCCGGCGAGGAACGCGCCGTTCAGGCCCATCAGCTCGAACTGCACGAGTGCGCGATAGTAGCGCCCGCGCCGGACATCGGCGCTCGTGGTGCCGAGCAGGCAGCAGCACGCGAGCAGCGCGGTCAGCACGAGCATGAGTGCGCCGAGGCGGTCGATCTGCAACACGATGCCGAACGGCGCGGGCCACGCGCCGAGCGCATAGCTGGCGATCTGTCCTTGCGCTGCGAATTCGGCGAGCGCCACCGCGATGGGCAGCAGCGCGAGCGTGGCAATCACGTTGATCGCACGCTGCAGGCGCTTCGCGCGCAGCGGCAGCGCAACAATCGCGCCGGCCGCGAAGAGCGGAATCAGGATGGGGAGGATGAGAGCGTGATTCATTCGCCGCGCATCTCCAGGCCGCTGCGCTGCGGGTTATCGCCGTCCACATGATCGGTGCCGTCGATCGCGAGCGCGCGCAGTGCGAGCACGACCGTGAAGGCCGTCATGGCGAAGCCGATCACGATCGCGGTCAGCACGAGGGCCTGCGGCACCGGGTCCGCATACTGCGCGCCGGGCGTGATCACGGGTGGCTTGCCGGTGGAGAGCCGGCCCATGCCGAGCAGGAACAGGTTGATTGCATACGAGAACAGCGTGATGCCGAGGATCACCGGCAGCACGCGCGCGCACAGCAGCAGGTAGATGCCGCTCGCGCAGAGCACGCCGAGCGTAATGGCGAAGGCGGCTTCCATCAGCTTTTCTCCACGGATTGCATGTCTTTGTCGCGCACGCCGAGATGCGAGACGATCGTGAGCGTCGTGCCGACCACGGCGCCAAGTACGCCGAGGTCGAACAGCATCGCCGTGCTCAGTTCGATTTCGCCGATCAGCGGCACATGCAGATGGCCGAACGCGCTGGTGAGGAAGGGCTGGCCGAGCACGATCGCGCCCACGCCCGTCGCGGCCGCGACCAGAATGCCGAGGCCCGCGAGCCCGCGGTAGTTGATGCGGATGCGCGACTCGGTCCACAGCACGCCGCTCGCCACGTATTGCAGCAGCAGCGCAATGGAGACCACGAGCGAGGCGATAAAGCCGCCGCCCGGCAGATTGTGGCCGCGCAGAAAGATGAACACGGCAACGAGCAGGGTGAGCGGCAGCATGAGGCGCGCGAGAATGGCGAGCAGCAGCGGATGCGATTGCGACGACCACGGCAGGCCTCCCGGGCCCGTATCGGGCGACTTCAGGCGCAGGCCGCGCAGCAGCGCCTTCACGGCGAGCCCCGCCACCACCAGTACGCTGATCTCGACCATCGTGTCGAAGCCGCGGAAATCCACGAGGATCACGTTCACGACGTTGTGGCCGCCGCTGCCCGGCAGTGCGTTCGCGAGAAAGTACTGGCCGACGCCAGCGATGGGCGCGCGCGTCATCACCGCATATGCCACGCCGCCGATCAGCGCGCCGCCCGCGAGTGCGAGCACCGCGTTGCGGGTACGCGCGGCTGGAGGCTCCTGCGCGCGCTGCACGACAGGCAGAAAGTAGATGGCGAGCACGAGCAGCAGCACCGTGACCACTTCCACGGAGATCTGCGTGAGCGCGAGGTCTGGCGCGGAAAAACGCACGAACGCCAGCGTGACGAGGAGCCCGCAGGTGCTCAGCATCACGAGTGCATAGAGCGTATTGGCGCGCACGAGCACGACGCCCACGGCCATCAGCGCCATCAGCACGAGGTCGACGAGCGTCATCGCGTCGAGCGGCGCCGAGCGGTACGCGCCGTCCAGCGAAGCAAGCGCGAGCAGCGCTGCGCCCGGCACGATCAGCATCGACGCAATCATCCACGCGAGATAAGCCGGCAGCGAGCGCGTTTCGAAGATATTGACCACGTAGCCCGCGGCCTTTTCGAGCTGCTGCACCAAGCGGTCGAAGCCTTCGCTCGCGTTCATTTCGGAAAGCACCGAACGGTGATGGCGGAACGCGTCGCGGCGATAGAAGAACAGCAGCGCGCCCGCCACGAACGATACGCAGCTCATCACGAGCGGCAGATTGATGCCGTGCCACAAGCTCAGGCTGTACGTGGGCACGACGCCGCCCAGCGCGAACCACGCCGCGGACTCGAGCATCCTGCCAATGGTCTGCTCCGGCACGAGACCCACGAGCAGACAGATGACGACGAGAATCTCGACGGGCAGCTTCATGAAGCGCGGCGGTTCGTGCGGCGGGTAGTGCGGCAGGTCGTGCGGTGTTTCGCCGTCGAAGAACACGCCCCACACGAAGCGCAGCGAGTACGCGACCGAAAGCCCCGCCGCGATGACGGCGAGCGCGGGAATGATCCAGTTGAAGTCGCCGAGGAGCCCTTGTGCAAGCGTTTCGCCGAAGAACATCTCCTTCGAGAGGAAGCCGTTGAGCAGTGGCACGCCTGCCATGGCGAGCGATGCCACGGCGGCCAGCGCGGCGGTATGCGGCATGAAGCGGCGCAAGCCACGCAGGCGGCCCAGGTCGCGCGTGCCCGTTTCATGGTCGATGATGCCCGCCGCCATGAAGAGCGAAGCCTTGAATACCGCGTGATTGAAGGTGTGAAATAGCGCGGCGACGGTGGAGAGCTGCGTGTCGAGACCGAACAGCAGCACGATGAGCCCGAGATGGCTGATGGTGGAATACGCGAGCAGCCCTTTGAGATCGCGCTGCACGAGCGCCATGGCCGCGCCGCCCGTGAGCGTGACGAGGCCGATCAGGCTCGTCACGTAGAAGAACCAGTCGGTGCCTTCGAGCACGGGGTAAAAGCGCGCGATGAGGAAGATGCCCGCCTTCACCATGGTCGCCGAATGCAGGTATGCGGAAACGGGCGTGGGCGCCGACATCGCATGCGGCAGCCAGAAGTGGAACGGGAACTGCGCCGACTTCGTGCAGGCCGCGAAGAGAACGAGCAGGAGAATCGCCGGATACAGCGGATTGCGCTGCACAAGGCCCGCATGCGCGAGCACGACATCGAGGTCGTAGCTGCCGCAGACATGGCCAAGCAACAGTACGGCGGCCAGCAGCGCGAGGCCGCCCGCGCCCGTGATGGTAAGCGCCATGCGCGCGCCGCGCCGCGCTTCGGGGCGCGAAGGCCAGAAGCCGATCAGCAGGAACGACACGATGCTCGTGAGTTCCCAGAAGATCACGAGCAGCAGCAGGTTGTCCGACAGCACCACGCCGAGCATCGCGCCCATGAAGAGCAGCAGCAGCGCGTAAAGGCGCGGCAGCGACTCGCTGCCCGCGAGGTAGTAGCGTGCGTAGATAAATACGAGCAGGCCGATCGCGAGCACGAGCAGCGCGAACATGAACGAAAGACCGTCCAGACGCAGCGCGAACGAGAGGCCGAGCTGCGGGATCCAGTCGGCTTGCCAGTGCAGCACGCCATGGGTGGCCATGCCCACGCGTTCGCTGCCCAGCAGTCCCAGGCCGAAGAGCGCCGCCGCGAATGCGACCCACGTACCGGAGGCGGACGCCCAGCGTCCAAGGAGCGGCCCCGCGAACGCGACGAGCGCTGCGGCGACGAACGGTAATACGACGAGCCACCCCATTGCCATTCGACACTCCCCGTGAATCCGACAGGGCGCCGAGCCGCCGCGCCGCAGTTCACGATCATAGCCGCAAACGGGGACGGAGTTCATTCATGTGGCATCAAGGCGGCCACGGAGTGTCATACGAAAGAAGGGTGCGCCAGCTCCTCCTGCTTGGGGGCTCGTCGATGATCGTCACATCGGCCAGACGAAAGTTTCGTGAGCGCGTGTCGTTTTGCCGATGTCCACCGTGCGCCGCTCCGTGTTGCCGCCATGGCTCGCGGTGACTATATAGCGGCCGTCCGGAATCGAAACGAGCATGAACGGGCCGCGCGTGCGCGTGGAAAGGAGCGGCGTGCCGTGCATGTCGGCGATCTTCACGGGCACGTTCGCGAGATACTCGTTGCCGCCCGCGGCTTGCCGCGCGAATTCGAGCGAGAGCGGGTATTGGTGCATCGCCGACTTGAACGCCGCCGACTGGTCGCTGCCGATGCCGCCCGATAGATACGCAATGTCGCCCTTGTGCTGGGCGGGCGGTAGGACGCCCGCCGTTGCGGACGTGACGCTTGCGTTGCCGGCTGCCGGGGTTGCCGCCCACGCGAGCGGCGCGCCGAACACCACGGCGAGCGCGAGCGCCGCGCCGATCCACGGAGTTGAGCGTGCTTTCATTTAACACCTCCATCGATTCGTTGACCGGATGCCGGCCCGCGTCTCGCGTTGCCGCGTGCGAATGCGTGCCGGACGAATCGAGCGTAGGCAGGGCGGCTTAAAAGCCGCTTAAAGCCCGCGTTTTTGCGCCCGCATGGAAGAAGGCCGTCGCCCGCGTGCGGCGGGAGACGGCCTTCGTCACTTCGTTACGGCGCGTTGCACCGGCAACTACGTAATCACTGCGGAATCATGCCGGTCAGCACATAAGCCTGAATCAGCGTGACGACGCCCACGACAGCCGCGAAGAACAAGCTATGACGCACGGTAAAGCGGAACAGCGACGATTCCTTGCCGACGAGGCCGGTTGCCGCGCAGGCCACCGCGATCGACTGCGGCGAAATCATCTTGCCGCTCACGCCGCCCGAAGTGTTGGCCGCGACGAGCAGCGTGTCCGACACGTTGATCTGGTGCGCCGTGGTGTGCTGCAGCGAGCAGAACAGCGCGTTCGACGACGTATCGGAGCCCGTGAGGAACACGCCGAGCCAGCCGAGGAACGGCGAGAAGAACGGGAAGGCGGCGCCGGTGCCCGCAAGCGCGAGGGCGAGCGTGGACGACATGCCCGAGTAGTTCGCGACGAACGCGAAGGCGAGCACGAGACCGATGGACAGCACCGGGCGGCGCAGTTCGCCGAGCGTCTCGAAGAACGCGGCCACGGCGGCGCGCGGCTTCATGCGCAGCAGGATCGCGGAGAGGATCGCGGTGATCATGATCGCGGTGCCCACGGCGGAGAGCCAGTCGAGCTTGAAGACGGCTTCGTACGGCTTGGGCGACGCGACGATCGGCGCCGTGCGCACCACGAGCTGGTCGAGACCCGGCACGTGCAGGCTCAGAATCGTGCCTGCGAGCGGCCCCTTCGCTGCGAAGAGCGCCTTGAACGGCTTGACACTCCACACGGTCACGATGACCGTGAGCAGAATGAACGGCGACCATGCTCGTACGGTTTGCGCGATGGTGTACGGCGAAGCCTTGCGGCTCGAAGCCGCCGCACGCGAACCGCCGCCGCCGAAGCCGCCCAGCGCAGCGGCACCGCCGCTCACCTTCACGCTCGTGCCTTGCGTTGCCCGGCGCGGCTGCCACACGTTGAGGAACGCGGCGAGCGCGACGAGGCTCACGAGCGCCGAGGTGATGTCCGGCAACTCGGGCCCGATGTGGTTCGACGTGAAGTACTGCGTCACGGCGAAGCTGCCGCCGGCGACGAGCGCGGCGGGCCACGTTTCCTTCACGCCGCGCTTGCCGTCCATGATGAAGACGAGCCAGAACGGCACGAAGAGCGAGAGCAGCGGCAACTGGCGGCCCGCCATCGCGCCGATCAGGAACGGATCGATGCCCGTCACCTGGCCCGCAACGATGATGGGAATCCCCATCGCGCCGAACGCAACCGGAGCGGTATTGGCGATGAGGCAGAGGCCCGCGGCGTAGAGCGGCTCGAAACCGAGGCCGACGAGCAGCGCCGAGGTGATCGCCACCGGCGCGCCGAAGCCGGCCGCGCCTTCGAGGAACGCGCCGAACGAGAAGCCGATCAGCAGCAGCTGCAGGCGCTGGTCATCGGTGATCGAGAGCACTGAGGCGCGGATGATCTCGAACTGTCCCGTCTTCACGACGATCTTGTAGAGGAACACCGCGGTGACGATGATCCACGCGATCGGCCAGATGCCGTAGGCAAAGCCGAAGCCCGCGGAAACGAGCGCCTGGCGCACGGGCATGCCGTATTCGAAGATCGCCACGGCGAGCGCGAGCAGCAGGGTGATCGCCGCGGCGACATGGCCTTTCATGCGCAGGCCAGCGAGCGCGACGAAGAAGAACAGAATGGGAATCGCGGCCACGAGCGCGGATAGCCACAGACTGCCGAGCGGTGTGTAGATCTGGTACCAGGGTTGCACTACGGTCTCCTCCGATGATGCGGGTAGAAAATTTATGTGAGGCCGTCAGGCTTGCTTTGAGAGTTATTTCGCAGGCCTGACGACATGAACGCTATTGCGGCTGGTCGCGCTCGCGCAGCAGGTCGTGCAGGCTGCGCGGCGCGGGCTTGAGCGGCGTGCGGTGCTGCGTCCAGCCCATTTGCTGCGAGGGCGCGAGACCGCGCAGACGCGTCACGGCCCAGCGCAGCGCACGATAGGCGCGCGGATGCGCGAACGCACCGCTCCAGAAGCGCCAGATGAACTGCTCGCTCCTGCTGTGATTCGCGCCCTGGCCGCGCAACGGATGCGCGACGCTTTCGTCGGGGTCGCGGTTCGCCTCGGTGCGAAGGCGCACGAGCAGCTGCGGAATCGGAATGCGCACTGGGCAGACTTCGCCGCATGCGCCGCACAGGCTCGAAGCGGTGGGCAGCTCCGCTGTCGCGTCGAGCCCGAGCAGATGCGGCGAAATGATCTTGCCGATCGGCCCCGGATATGTCGTGCCGTACGCATGCCCGCCGATGCGCGTGTACACCGGGCAGTGGTTCATGCACGCGCCGCAGCGGATGCATTGCAGCGTGGCGCGCAATTGCTCGTCGGCGTAGGCCTGGCTGCGGCCGTTGTCGAGCAGGACGAGATGCACCTCGCGCGGGCCGTCTTTCTCGCCTTCGCGGCGCGGGCTGCTAATCAGGTTGAAATACGTCGTGATGGGCTGGCCCGTGGCCGAACGCGTGAGCAGGCTCGAAAGCGGCACGATGTGCTCGAGCTTTGCCACCACCTTTTCCATCCCCATGATCGCGATATGCACGTCGGGCACTGTGGTGGAAAGGCGGCCGTTGCCTTCGTTTTCCACGAGCCAGAGCGTGCCCGTGTCGGCGGCGGCGAAGTTCACGCCGGAGAGGCCGATCTGCGCATCCACGAAGGCGCGGCGCAGCGCGCGGCGCCCCGTTTGAATGAGCGTGTCCACGTCCTCGGTAAAGGGCGTATCGGGAATGTGCTCTTCGAACAGGTGCCCGATGTCGCCCTTCGTCTTGTGGATGGCGGGCATCACGATGTGCGAGGGCTTCTCGCCCGCGAGCTGCACGATGTACTCGCCCATGTCCGACTCGATGCAGTCGACGCCGCGCTCGGCGAGGTAATGGTTGAGCTCGATTTCCTCGCTCGCCATCGACTTGCCCTTGATCACGCGCGTGGCCGCGTGACGCTGCGCGATGGCATGGACGATGCGGTTCGCGTCATCGGCGGTCTCGGCCCAATGCACCTGAACACCGTTCGCGCGCAGCTTCGTTTCCAGTTGCTCGAGTAGTTCAGGCAGGCGCGCGAGCGCATGCTGGCGCACCGCTTCGCCGAGATCGCGCAGGGCTTCGAGTTCGTCTGCTTCGGGGAACTGCGCGGCGCGCTTGCCTTGCAGGAAATCCATCGCGCCGCGAAAGCTCTTGCGCAACTGCGGATCGTCGAGCGCCGTGCGTGCGCGCTGGCGGAATTCCGCAGTCGGGACGAAATGGAGCGTGTTTTCCTGAGATGTCTGCGTGGTCGTGCTCATTCGGCGGCTCCGTGCTGCGCACGCGTTTCGCTATCGTCATCAGTCACGACGACGACCCACAGGGCGCGGGGACCATGGGCGCCGTACGCGGTGGTCTGCTGGATATCCGAGGTCTTCGAAGGCCCGGAGATCATCACGAGATTGGTGGGCATGCCGTCACGCCAGCGCTCCGCCGCCACGGCGGCATGCAGATCGGCGTGCAGCGTGCACGCGTGGATCAGCGCGACGTGCAGCGGCGGCACGAGCGAGACCGTGCGCGGCGCGTTCGCGTCGGGGGCGACCACGAGCGTGCCCGTCGCCGCGAGACCCGAGCGCGCGACCGTGAAGCCCGCGTCGATGGTGTCGAACAGTTCTGCCTTCCACTGCTCGATCGGCTGCGCGTAACTGCGCGCCTGCACGACGGAAGGCAGTGCCGCTTCGAGCGCCTGGCCTTCGGCGCAGGCGGTGTCGAGCAGCAGGTTGCGCACGCCCGCCGCCGCGAGGCGTTCAGCGAGATCGACGGCCCACGTTGCGGCGCTCGCGCAGATCACTTCCGCGTGCGCGGCCTCGAGCATGCGCTGGAACTGCGCGATGCGTTCGTTCAGCGCCAGCGGGGCGAGCGCCCGGCGCTCGGTGAAATGCGCGTCGATGCGCGCGTCGAGCGCTTCGAGGGTCGTGGAGGGCGCTGCGGGTGCATGGCCGCGCAGGCGTTGCAGCATGCGCGCACGCGCGCTCATCGTATCGACGTTCATGCGGCCTCCCCGCCGGTGCGGCGCCAGAGGAACGAGGCGAGGTGCTCCACGGCGAGCGGCGCGCCCTTGTGCGCCGCCGCGTGGCCGATGTTGAGCAGGCATCCGCAGTCGGCGGAAACCAGGCGCTCGCAGCCCGTGGCGCAGGCGGAGGCGATCTTGTCGGCGACCATCGCGCCGGAGATGTCCGGGTGCTTGAGCGAGAACGTGCCGCCGAAGCCGCAGCATTCCGATTCGCGTTCGTGCTCGATGCGTGTGACGCCAGGCAGCGCATCGACGACTTCGACGCCGTGCACACGCGTGCCCATCTCGCGCCGCGCGCCGCATGAGGTGTGCAGCACGACGCGTTCTTCGGGCTGCCGGACGGAACCCTTCGCGCCATACGCGTCGAAGTCGACGTTCAGCACGCGCACGAGGAATTCCGTGAGTTCGTACACGCGCTCCGAGAGTCCCTCGGCGCGCGCGGCGTTGGCGGCGTCGTCATCGAACAGTGCGGGCCAGTGGTGGCGCATCATGCCCGCGCACGAACCCGAAGGCACGATCACGGGCCATGGCTTTTCGAAGAGTCCGAGTTGCGCGAGCGCGACCTCGCGCGCCTGGCGCGGGTTGCCGCTGCTGTACGCAGGCTGGCCGCAGCAGCTCTGGCTGCGCGGGAAATGGACCGTGAGGCCTTCGCGTTCGAGCAGCTTCACCGTGTCGAGGCCGGCTTGCGGCACGAACAGGTCGACGAGGCAGGTGGCGAACAGATAGACGTCGGTGGGGCGCTCGGTGGGGTATTGCCGTGGCTTCATGTCTCGCTCGGTGTCTTTGCGCGCTTTCGTGCTCCTTCCCAGGGCCCTGGGTCGGGCAGCTTGAGGACGAGCGCTGGTTTGGGCGCATAATTCCCGCTTCGGGCGCGTGGTTCAAACTGGTTGGACCACTTGCCGCAAGCTAGAACGAGACTCGGGTATGACAATGAGGGACAGGGCAGGCTCGCGTGGGCGCGTGGAGACTGTGATGCGCCAGATGGAGACGTCGCTGCTCGACGGCACCTGGCGCGCGGGAGCGAAGCTGCCTTCCGAGCGGGTGCTCGCGCTGGAATACGACGTCGCGCGCAACACGGTGCGCGAGGCGATCCAGCGCCTGGCTGCGCGCGGCCTCGTGCAGAGCCGGCCGGGCGCGGGCGTATTCGTCACCGACCAGTTGCGCACGGGCTTTGCGTCGCCCTGGGGGCAACTCGTGGCCGATCATCCGGCCTTGCGCGAAGACATCCTCGAGTTTCGCCGCGTGCTGGAAGGCGCGACTGCGTATTTTGCGGCGCTGCGTGCGAGCGACGACGATCTCGAGCGCATTCGCGCGCTCATGCAGGAACTGGAGCGCACGCGCGAAGTGGACGACAAGGCCGCCGAAGCCGACACCGACGCGAAGCTGCACGAAGTGATCGCGCAGGCCTCGCACAACGCGATGTTCCTGCATCTGCACACGAGCGTGCTGGGCGTGCTGCGCGAACACATCACGATCAACGGCACGGGGCTGCGCGTGCAGAACGAAGACGCGCCGGACCAGTTGCTGCTGCAGCACCGCACGCTGTGCGACGCGATCGTCGCGCGGCGTCCCGAGGAGGCGCGTACGGCGATGCAGACGCACATCGACTTCGTACGCACGCGGGTGGGAGACGAGATCGGCTGGCCGGAAAGTGGTCCAACCAGTGACGATGCGCCTCGTGCCACGGCAGTACCCGCTCAGGCGGGTAAGCCGGCGCGCAAAACCGCGCGCAAGACGTCGGGCGGCGCAAAGGAAAAGCCAGCAGCCCGCGCCGGGCGCGCGAACGCTGCTAAAGTTGGCTGATCGGGCCGACGGGCATCATTCCGGGCCGCACGCAGTAGCTGGCCGCATGAGCGGGAGGAGCAGATAAATGAACGAGCGCGCCTCGCAAATCGTAGCGTTGAGCGCCGTGACGCTGACCGTCAGCGACATCGCGCGGTCGGTGCCTTTTTACGAGGCGCTCGGCTTCGTGCAGAGAGCCGGGCCGGCGGTGCCGGGCTTTGCGTCGTTCGAACTGGGCGGCGCGGCCGGCGTCTGCTATCTGAACCTGCTCGAGGGGCCGCACGGCGCGGTGAACGGCTGGGGCCGCGTGATCCTCTACGTCGCCGACGTGGACGCCTTCTACGCCGACGCACTGGCGGCCGGCGCCAAGCCCGAGTTCGCGCCGCGCGACGCGCCGTGGGGCGAGCGTTACTTCCATCTTGTCGATCCGGACGGCCACGAACTGAGCTTCGCCAAGCCGCTCACTTGAGCCGCCGCAATGCATTTGAAATATTCGTGACACTCGCTGCGCCGATAGTGGCGCGAGTTGACAGCATATCGACCAAGGAGAGAGTCGCCATGAACGAATTAGACCGCACGATGGACGCCGGACAACGGGATGCGCAGCAGCAGGAAGCCGAACTGCATCGCCGCCGGCGTCTGGATGAAGAACTCATCGACGCCTACGACGAAGAGCTCGAAATGGAGGTCGACGACCGGCTGCAGGAAAGCGGTCTGCAGATCAGCGACGAGGCGCGTGCGCTGCGCCGTGTCTATTTCCGCGAGCTGATCCGTCTGCAGGGCGAACTCGTGAAGATGCAGGACTGGATCGTGAGCACGGGGCACCGGCTCGTCGTGATCTTCGAGGGACGCGACGCGGCGGGCAAGGGCGGTGTCATCAAGCGCATCACACAGCGTCTGAACCCGCGCATGTGCCGCGTCGCCGCGCTGCCCGCGCCGAACAACCGCGAGCGCACACAATGGTATTTCCAGCGCTACGTGCAGCATCTGCCGGCGGGCGGCGAGATGGTGCTGTTCGATCGCAGCTGGTACAACCGCGCGGGCGTGGAGCGCGTGATGAACTTCTGCACCGACGACGAATATGAAGAGTTCTTCCGCTCGGTGCCCGAGTTTGAAAAGATGCTCGTGAGGAGCGGCATCCAGATCGTCAAGTACTGGTTCTCGATCACCGACGACGAGCAGGAAGTGCGCTTCCAGAGCCGCATCGACGATCCGCTCAAGCAGTGGAAGCTCTCGCCGATGGACCTCGAAAGCCGCCGCCGCTGGGAGGCCTACACGCACGTGAAGGAAGTGATGCTGCAGCGCTCGCACATTACCGAGGCGCCGTGGTGGGTCGTGCAGGGCGTGGACAAGAAGCGCGCGCGCCTGAACTGCATTAACCATTTGCTGAGCCAGGTGCCGTATCACGAGATCGAGCACCCGCACGTCACGCTGCCGGCGCGCGTGCATCATCCGGATTACATTCGCCAGCCGGTGCCGCAGGACATGTTCATTCCGGATATTTATTGAGGGGTTGCCCGCCTTTGATCTGATTTTGATCTGATCGAAGGCAAAAGCGGCGAATTTGGGATGCCCATGGCGTAGTAACATATTTGTTACTATAATGGCCATGGGATACCGGATCGACTTCTACAGTGAACGCGTCGAACGCAGCGTCTACGCGTTGCCGAAAATGCTCGCGGTGCGCTTTGTGGCGCTTGCCGAGCGCATGGAACAACACGGTCCGAACCTTGGAGAGCCGCACACCAAAGCGATGGGTGACGGCTTGTTCGAACTTCGGCTCAAAGGGGCGGAAGGTATTGCAAGGGTGTTCTACTGCGCAATTGTGGATCGTCGTGTCGTGATGCTTCACTGCTTTGTGAAGAAGACGCAGCAGACCCCGCACAAAGAACTGGAAATTGCGCGTAAGCGGCACCAGGAGGTAAAGAGTGGGAACCTTTAGGGAATTGCGCGAGCGAGTCCTCGCTGATCCCGAGGCGCGGGCGGAATACGACCGGTTGAATCGGGAGGAATTTGCGCTGCTCGACCAGATGCTGGCAGCCCGCCATCAAGCAGGACTAAGCCAGGCGCAGGTCGCCGAGCGCATGGGCACGAAAGCGCCGGCGGTTACGCGGCTCGAGCGCGCGCTTGCATCAGGCGAGCACTCGCCTTCTATCGACACATTGCGCAAGTACGCGCAGGCGTGCGGCAAGACACTAAAAATCTCGATCGTCTGAACGCAGTCGCACAATGCAAAAAAAGCCGCGCTCCCCTTACAGGAAGCGCGGCTTTTTTCTGGCCGTTCGAGTTCAGAACACGTGCTTGAACACCCAATAGAGCGCCCCTGCCAGCACGATCGAAGCGGGCAGCGTGAGCACCCACGCCATCACGAGGCTGCGCACCGTATTCCATTGCAGGCCCGAGCCGTTGGCGGCCATCGTGCCCGCCACGCCCGAGGAGAGCACGTGCGTGGTCGAAACCGGCAGGCCGTACACGTCCGCCGCGCCGATCGTCACCATCGCCACGACCTCCGCGCAGCCGCCCTGGCCGTAGCTCAGATGCTGCTTGCCGATGCGCTCGCCCACCGTCACGACGATGCGCTTCCAGCCCACCATCGTGCCGAGTCCCAGTGCGATCGCCACGGCCACCTTCACCCACGTCGGGATGAATTTCGTCGCGTGGTCGATCTGGCTGCGGAAGTTGTTGATGGACTTCAGGTCGTCGGGTGAGAAGGGCACCGCCTTCTGCTTGTCGAGCAGGCGGATCGCTTCGGAAATCACGTACATGTTGTTGCGCACGTTATCGACGACCGATTGCGGCACCGCCGCGAGCGAGCCGTAGCCGCGCACCTGTTCGCCCACCTGGCCGGAAAGCGCGGCGAGCGCGGGCACGGTCGTGCTCGACAACGTGCGGCTGCCGATGAAGCGTTCCACTTCGGCGCGCGGATCGGCGGGCGCGGCAACGCCGTTCGTGTAGCGCTCGAGTGCGCGCGTGGCGTCGTGCGCAACGGCGATGAAGGTCTGCGTCTGCTCGGCCGTCACGGCGCGGTTCAGCGCATAGGCCGTGGGCACCGTGCCGATCAGGATCAGCATGATGAGGCCCATGCCCTTCTGGCCGTCGTTGGAGCCGTGCGCGAACGACACGCCCGTGCACGTGAGGATCAGCAGCGCGCGGATCCAGAACGGCGGCGGCTCCTTGCCCTTCGGCTCCGAGTAGAGCGCGGGCACGCGCACGACGGCCTTCAAGATGAGCAGCAGCAGGCCGGCCAGCAAAAAGCCGACGATCGGCGAAAACAGCAGCGACTTGCCCACGCCGAGCGCCTGGCTCCAGTCCACGCCGCTCGTGCCGCTCGCGCCGTGCATGAGCTGGTTCATGAGGCCCACGCCGATGATCGAGCCGATCAGCGTATGCGAGCTCGACGAAGGCAGGCCGAAGTACCACGTGCCCAGGTTCCAGATGATCGCGGCAATAAGCAGTGCGAACACCATGGCGAAGCCCGCGCTGCTGCCCACCTGCAGGATCAGCTCCACAGGCAGCAGTTGCAGGATGCCGAAGGCCACCGCGCCGGTGGAGGTGAGCACGCCGAGGAAATTCCACGCGCCCGACCACATCACGGCGATATTGGGCGAAAGCGAGTGCGTATAGATGACGGTCGCGACCGCATTCGCGGTATCGTGGAAGCCGTTCACGAACTCGAAGCCGAGGGCGATCAGGAGTGCGATGCCGAGCAGGATCCACGGCATCGCCGAGCTTTCGCGCACCGGCGAGAGGTCGTCGGCGAGATGCATCCCCACGTACACGGCGCCTGCGGCGATGACGATGAGGAAGGCGAGCAGGCTGGCATTGCGCCCGCGCGCGGGGGCTGTGCCCGGTTGCGGTGACAGGGAAAATTCTGGCATGGCAGGCGGGCTCCTGGGGGAGGGAGTGGGCAAAGGTTTCGTCTCCGATCGTGAACCGCCCAGGTGTCCGTTTAATGACGGATTCGTGCCAGTCATGCCCGATGCATGCCCGATGGAACGGCGCCCCATCGATTCGCGCCGTCAGCAAGAGGATTGCGCAGATGCCAAAACGGGTTCTTTCGCTGCGTCTTCTGGTGCACCGCTGGGCCCACGTTCGGGCGAAGGCGGCGACGCGCCTGATCGGCAACTATCCCTTTTTCGCGGGGCTTTCCGGCACGCTCGTCGCGACGGTGATGGCGATCTTCACCTACGCGGCGCTCTACGAGGGCCGCGCCGAGGAGTTGCGCCACGCGCAGGAGAACTCGCGCAACCTCGTGCAGCTCATCAGCAACGACATTGCCCGCAACGTCGAGATTTACGACCTGTCGCTGCAAGCCGTGGTCCAGGCGGCGCAGCAGCCGCAGACCTGGAGCATGCCCGAATCGCTGCGCCAGCGCGTGCTGTTCGACCGGGCGACGGCGGCGTCGAGGCTCGGCGGGGCCTATGTGATCGACGCCACGGGCCATGTGAAAGCCTCGCGCAGCAACGCCTTCGACGCTTCACCCGCCGGCATTTCGTTCGCCGACCGCGATTACTTCGTCGCGCAGCAGCGCGACCCGCATGTGGGCCTGTTCTTTTCGAAGCCGTTCCATTCCCGCCTGCGCGGCGGCGCGCTCACGATCGGCCTCACGCGCCGCATCAACGCGCCCGACGGCTCGTTCGCGGGCGTCGCGCTACTCGGAGTGCGCCTCGACTATCTCGATCAACTGCTCGAGCGCATCGACCTGGGCCCGGGCGGCCACCTCTTTATCCTGATGCGCGACGGCACATTGCTCGCGAGCAAGCCGCCCTCGATGCGCGGCGCCGGTTCGAACTACGCGGACCTGCCGAATTTCGCGTTCTTTGCGCGCCGCGACGCCGGGACCTATACATCGCACTCGGCAATCGACGGGGTCGAGCGCATCTACACCTTTGCGCACGTGGGCAACTCGCCGTTCATCGTCGTCGTGGCGCCCGCCGTAGGGGACGTGCTCGCCAGCTGGCGGCGGCGCAGCTATATCGCCCTCGTGATGACCACGGTGTTCGGCGGCGCGTGGGTCGTGGTGTCCTGGATGCTCGCATTCGCGCTGCGCGACAAGGTGGTGGCCGAGGGCAAGCTCCTGCGCCTCGCCGTCACCGATCCGCTCACGGGTCTCGCGAACCGCCGCGCGCTCGACAGCCGTCTCGCGGAGGAATGGCATCACGCGGTGCGCGAACGCACGCCGCTTTCCGTGCTCTTTTTCGACATCGACCACTTCAAGCTCTTCAACGACACCTACGGACACGCCGCGGGCGACGAGGTGCTGGTGTTCGTGGCCGGACGCATCGCGTCAGGATCGAGGCGCGCAACCGATCTCGCCGCGCGCTTTGGCGGTGAAGAGTTCGCGGTGGTGCTGCCGGGCACGGGGCTCGACGCCGCGACGCGCATGGCGGAGAAGATCCGCAAACGCATCGAGTCGGACAATCTCACGCTGAGTGGTACGCACCATGGGTGCGTGACGGTGAGCGCGGGGTGTGCGAGCTGCAATCCGCCAGAGGGCGGCAGCGGCGCGAAGCTGCTAGCAGCCGCCGACCGCCTGCTCTACGAGGCCAAGGAAGCGGGCCGCAATCAGGTCCGGTCGCAGCAATGGACGGGCGAGGGGGCGCAGCCGCTGGTGGATTCCGATGCCGGAAGCCGAGGCCGCGATGCGCCAGCAACCCGGGGCTGAGGCGCGCCGGCTTCTCGTGCGGCGCGCGACGCCCTCCATGCCGTTCAGCGCGCTGACTTCGACAGCCGGTGGCCGAGGCCGAGGTTCGAGACGATCTGCCAGGTATAGACGCGCGAATAGTGCACGCCGAACTGGCGGCCGATCAGCTCGCGCACGCGGCTGTTGGTCCACGCATCGCTCGGAAAGCCGTGATCGCGCGCGGAGCCGTGCAGGGCGCTCGCGATCCAGCCTAGCGCGGCCTGATCGAGCACCGAAGGCCGGCCGCCCACGCTCATCTGCTGGAGCGCAGCGAGCCCGCCGTCCTCGACGATGGACTTGTAGCGCCTCACCGTCTGGGCGGAAAGGTGGAGTGAGTCGGCGACGCTATTCACGGTCGCGCCTTCCATCAACATCTGGCCGGCGGCCATTCTTCTCGCGACGCTCGGCAGGTTCTCGGTTCGGGTAAGCATGTGTTCACTCGTCGACGAAAGATTCCGGACACGCGGCAATGCGGATGTGCCGCTCCTGTAACCCTTCCTGCAAGCGGGTCTTGTCGCTTGCCATGGACCCGGCGCCGGTGCGGTGACGCGAGAGCCATGACGGACGGCGAAATCGACGCCCGGTGAAGGGCGCTTGTTGCGAAACGCCTCGGTGTTCCGCAGCGGATATTAATAATTGTTTTTGTAGGGAATGTGTATAGCTAGCGGAAAAATAGTCTGCTTGACTTGTGGATAATCCTGAACTAATGGGAAAAAACAACCGACTCGCGTCGGTCAACAATGCACGTTGGCATTTCGCGTTGATCCCGCAATGCGAAGTTTGCTCCCATTTTCAGCCAGTTAACCTGACTTAATTGCTCAAACATTGGAAAGCAACACTCCGCGTTGTTTTGTATGACTAATTCAGAATTCAGCATATATTGAGTTGAATCAACGTTACCCAATATGGATTAAATCGCGGCGGTCGCACCTCGGATGTTTGTTAGCGTTTTCGGCCACTGCCGACGCAAATTGGCGTAGCTCGCCATGGGTGACGACGGCAATGGAGCAATTTCGGGGAGTGATTTGGTTTTTTTGTGCAGAATGTTTTCGCAAACATTTCGAATCGATTCGAATGCAGATTGGATTCGAATGCGCGAATGCAGAATGCCGGATTCGCCGCGCGGTGTATCGCGTAGCGAAACGGGTCCCTGAATCCTGCCGGGCCGCCACATGCTTCCGTGCTCTTCGTCAAACGACGCGGTATGGGTGGCGGTCCGCTTTCTGGCCGCTGCGGATGACTCAAGAAATCGATGAAAAGGTAGGTCGTTTGTTGCGCCGCGCTGCAAGCCGGCGCTCGCTCGTGCCGTACGGTGCGTTTCATGCCCTGTTCGCGGGCGACGTGCCGCTGCGGGTGCGTTACGAAAAGCTCGAGACGGCCGCGGCCGCGTTGTGCGAACCGCGCGAGGCCGACTATGCCTCGCTGCTCTCGACCGATTCGGGTCTGCCCGGCCCGGACTTCTATACGCGCTTCAAGCGCCTGCATTCCGAGCGCTACTACGAAGCGCTCGGCGCGGACCGGCATCGCATGCTGCGGCTTGCCGAAAAGCGTCAGCTCGCGGCCGAGGAACGCGAGCGTGTGTATGCCCATTACCTGCGCTGTGCGGCCGAAGAGGCTTGCACGCACAGCGCTTGATGCGTAGGAGCGGCGCGATGCCGCTCTCTTGCCATTCACGATCCACACAAGGAGGCTACATGTCCACGCGCTCTCGTTCTTCCGCGCCGCTGCTCGGCGCCATATTGGTGCTTGCCCTCGGCGTGTCGCCACACGTGCCGCTGTTTGCGCAGACGGCGTCCGATGCCGCGCCTGAAAGTGCGCCGAATGCCGCGCTGCAGATCGGCGAGGTGCAGACCACGGCGACGGTCGTGAGCATCGACGCGGCCACCAACTCAGTTACGCTGCGCGGCGCGCGCCGCAACCTGGTGACGGTCGCGGTCGATCCCGCAGTCGGCGACGTGAGCAAACTCAAGCCCGGCGATCATGTGAACATCCTCTACAAGGAGGCGTTGCTGCTGCGCGCCGAAAAAGTGGCCACGCGGGGCATACGCTCACGCGTCGATACGGTCGCTACCACGCCCGCTTCCGGTGGCGTGACGGCGACGGCGCGTAGCGTGCAGGTGATCGCGACGGTGGAGAAGATCGACCGCAAGAGCCGCAAGGTCGCGTTGCGCGGACCGAACCGCACGGTCGTGGTGGTGGCGCCGCCGGACGTGCCGCTCGAATCGATCAAGGTAGGCGACAGCATTCGTGCCGACTACGTGGGCGCGACGGCCATACAGGTCACGCGTGACGGCCAGAACTTGCAGTGAGGCAGTGACGCCTGGGCGGTGTGCGCTAGTCGGCGCGATTGCGGTCGCGCACGAGGATCGATACGTAGATCGCCGTGCAGACGATGATGACGGCCACGCCGGCAATCACCTTCTGGTGGTCGAAGTTGATGAGGCCGACCACCGCGATGGCGATGCCGGCGGCAGAGCCGAGCGTGCCCATTGCAGCCACGAAAATGCGCACCTTGCTCCAGACGCGATGGCGCCGCTCGGGACCTGCGCCTTCCATAAACCGATGCAGTCGATCAAACATGGCGGCTCTTCCGGGTTGGGTAGAGGTCGGTCATGCGGGCGCGAATGAATGAGCGGCCCGCACCTGATCAAGTATAGCCAGCCCATTATTACGCGTTCTTTCAATTGCCTGCGCCTGGCGCGCCGGAATTCCCGATCGTTTTTTGCGCGCGTTTAAGTTTGTCTTAATTTTGGCTCGCCATGATGGAGCGGTCGGGTCGATTCGATAGTTCGATTCGCGGTTGTTCTTCACGTCCCCTGTTGGCCGCCGATCAGTTCGGCGGCCTTTTTTTTCGTCTGACGTCGACGTTTGCTAGCGTCGAGCCCCGCGCATTCCAGCCTTATTTGTGATTCGTTGCAAGGGCACCCGCGCTGTTTGCGCCGCCAAAGAGCTGTGTCAGATATTGCTGGTTGTTGTTCATGATCGACATGAGGTTATTGAGCGCGGTGAACTGGCGGTTGAATTTCGCAGTGAGCTGGGTTGAGCGCACATCGAGCATCGACGACTGCTTTTTGATGTCGTCGAGTTCCTTGTTGATGGCAGTGCTGCGCCGCTCGATGATGCCGCTCGACTGCACGTAGGGCGTAATGGCGCTGTTGAGCTTCGTGGTCATGCCGCTGCTGCCGAAGAGCGCCGCAATCGCAGTGTTGCCCGGTTGCAGCGCCTTCTTGAACGTGTCGTCGTCGATTTCCAGCTTGCCGCTCTTGTCGAGCTTGATGCCGATCTCGCCCAGCGAATGGGTCACGCCGTCGCTGCCTTTCACGCCCGCCGAAACGACCGCCGGCAAACTCGCCGCGAGTGTGCGCGCGATCGAGTCGCCGAGCAGCGCGCCCGCTTGCGCGCTCGTCGAACCGGTTGCGGCCGTGTAGGAGGTCAGCCCGTTCAGGGCATCCACGTAGCTGTTGTACGCCTTCACGAACTCGCGGATGGATGTGCCCGTCGCTTCGGTGTCGGGGGTGATGGTGAGCGTTTGCTTCGTGCCGACCGAGGCGCTTTCGAGCTTGATCGTGATGTCGCTCACCACGCCCTCGAGCGTGTTGCTCGCGCTCGTCACGCGCGTGCCGTCTATGCGCAGCTCGGCGTCGGCGGCGGCCTCGACTTCGCGCATCTGCGAGGAAGCGAGGCGCGTATCGACGCCTGTGCCCGCCTGCACGTCGATCGCGTTGGCCGCGCCGGTCTTGTTCGCGCTCAGCACGAGGTGCTGACCGTCGGCGCCGTTGACGACCGACGCCGTGACGCCGGGGTTGTCCTTCGCCCGGTTGATCGCCGCGACGACGTCGGTGAGCTTGTTGCTGCCCGCGGCGATCGTCAGATGCATGGTCTTGCCGCCCATCGAGATGTCGAGGGTGCCTTCTCCGAGCGTCTCGCCGGTGTCGAAGCTATCGGAGGTGAGCTTGTGCGCCGTGGCCAGGCGATCGACTTCGACCGTGAAGCTGCTCGCCACGGCGTTCTTGCCGGCCACCGCGCTCAAGCCTTTGTCCTTCTCGCTGGCCGTGGCGGTGAAGCGTTGCAGCGCGGCGCCGTCCTTGAACGGCGTGAGTGCTGTCTGGAGCGAAGCGAGCGCCGACTTCAGCGTGCCGAGCGCAGATAGCGTCGTGTTGCTGGCGGTCTGCTTCGCGCTGAGGATGGCGCTTGGCCCCGCGATCTTCGCGTTGACGAGCGCCTTGACGAGCTGGTTGACGTCGAGTGCAGAGTTGGTCGCGCCGCTGATGATCGACTGGGCGGCGTCGCTCAGCGCGCTGTTCGCGCTGGCGGTCGTGGTGTTCGTGATCGTGCTTGCCATGAAAGAAGTCCGTTCGTTCTGGTGCGTCGAGTCGACGGAACGCGCAAATGCGCGGCCATGCTTTCATTACGGCAAGCTTTCATGAAACTTTATGAAAGAATCGAAAAGATTTTGAAAAATACGCGATCGGCACTTTGGATGCGGGCGGCCGCCCGCTTCAACGGTGCTCGGGGAAGCCCGAGCGGCCTTGCGTGAGGTCGGTCAGCGTGAGGCGCGCGGCGTCCACGGCGGTGGCGGGCAGCTGGATCGTGAGGCGGACCGTCATGGCGTACAGGCTCTCCACGAGCGTGAACTGCTCCTGGTCGATCCAGTGGCGCACGCGGGTTTCGTCGGGATAGCCGAGTTCGACCGTGAGGCGCGCCTGCGCGATGCGCTCGACGCGCTCGGCCCCCTGCAGGGCGCTGGCAATGGCGTCGGTATAGGCGCGCACGAGGCCGCCCGCGCCGAGCTTCACGCCGCCGTAGTAGCGCACCACGGCGGCGAGCACGCCGTCCAGGTCGTGATGGCGAAGCACTTCGAGGATCGGGCGCCCGGCGGTGCCGGAGGGCTCGCCGTCGTCGGACATGCCGGACTGGCCGCCCGCTAGCAGCGCCCAGCAAACGTGCGTGGCGGTGGGATGTTCGTCGCGCAGGCGGCGGATTTCAGCCATGGCCGCTTCGCGGTCGGCAACAGGAATGGCGTGCGCGATGAAGCGGCTCTTGCGGATATCGAGTTCCGCGGTGACGGGATGGGCGAGCGTGAAAGTTGGCACAAGCGGGGTGGCACTGCAGGCGAAACCCCCATGTTAACCGATGCTCATGGGCCGGCTTTCGACGTCCGTCCCCATATCTTGCCAGTTTGCGTAATGGTTCTTTGCGTCAGATGCTAGTGACGCCCCGGCCTTCAGCCCGGATAATGCACGGCATGACGGATCTAGCTCTGGCTGGAGCGAAGCCGAACTCCTCATTCGGTGATCCGTCATAGTTCTTTCTCTCGCGGCGCCGTTCCGGCCGACGCGATTCTCCAGAAGCACAGAAGCCAAAAAAATCCCCGGTCGGACTGTGTCACGACCGGGGGTCACAAGGCTCGCCTGTTCTCAAGAGGCAATCCCACCTTACGTCCGCAAAATTGCGTCCGCAATCGGAAAAAAAACCTGGTGCGCCTGGCACCCGAAGGGCGCTAGTGTTCTCATTCGCGCGCAAAAAAAATCCCGGCCATCTCTGGCCGGGCAATGAGAATACACCGTGCGCTCCGGGGAACGAAACGCCCATCAACGTTACCCGCGGGGCGTGCGGGCGGCAACACTTCCGCATTACCTGCAATTACTGACGTCTGCCTTTCTTGCCGCGCCCAGCGTGCGGCATGGCAGGCCGGATTCGCCGTGTGGCGGGCCTTTCCGTCAAATTGATTCGCATGCCGAATGATATCAGGGCAAGCGCACGCGCATGGCGAAGTAAGGCGCCGAAATGCGCCGAGGCCGGTCTCCCTTGGGGAAGACCGGCCTCGGTGTGCCGCTTCAGCCGCCTTCGGCGAAGGCGGCCCTTAGATCACGCGTGCGTCACGCGGATCAGTAACGCGGCGGGGGCGGCGGACGATGGTCGTCGTCGCGGTAGTGCGGGGGGCCCGGATCGCGCGGGTGATGGTGCATCCACTCGTCGTGTTCCCAATAGCGGTGGCCGTCGTAATAACGGTTGTCGTGCCAGCCGATCGAGACGTGCGCGTCCACCGGCATCATGTGCGGTTGACCGTATTGCGGCGCCGATTCGGCACGCAGCCCATACGGTGCGGATTGAGCGAAGGCGCTCGATGCGCCCATCAATGCGCCGCCGGCGATCAGTGCTGCGGCGATGGCGCGGGCGGGGGTCTTCCAGCTCTTCGTGTTCATGAGTTACCTCCTCGTTGGTTGCGTCGTCAGTCACGCGGCATCGGGATGCCTTTGTGTTGCGACCACGGTTCAAAGCTTATCGGCCTGGAGCGGAGGAAAACGTGACCACTTGTAAGCTTTCGTTTCATACGATTCTTCATGCAAAAAAAGCCGATCTAACACTCGGCCCTTGATGCAAAAAGGATTAAGCGCCACACCTGACAATCGGGAACAAGCCGTAGGGGGTCGGGTTGTCAACTGACGTTACATTCGGGCGACGTGGGCCGCCCGAATGTGTCACGTGTACCGGCCAGCAGGTCACACTGTCGTTCTTACCGAGGTGTTTTCGGCGCGGGTTGTGAGCCAGCCACGTCGATCGCGCTTTGCGAACCTAGTTGCGCGCGCAACTCATATTTCTGGATCTTGCCCGTTGCGGTGCGCGGCAGTTCGCCGAATCGCACGGCGCGCGGCACCTTGAAGTGTGCGAGAAAGAGACGGCAGTGCGCGATGATTTCCTCGGCCGTGGCGCTCGCGCCGGGCCGCAGTTCGACGAACGCGCAAGGCACTTCGCCCCACTTCGGGTCGGGCATCGCCACGACGGCGGCGAGCGCGACGGCCGGATGGCGATACAGCGTGTCTTCCACCTCGATGCTCGAAATGTTCTCGCCGCCCGAGATGATGATGTCCTTGCTGCGGTCGGTAATGCGCACGTAGCCGTCGGGCGTCATCACGCCGAGGTCGCCCGTGTGGAACCACCCGCCGCGGAACGCGTCTTCGGTCGCGCGTTCGTTCTTCAAATAGCCCTTCATGCAGATGTTGCCGCGGAACATGATCTCGCCGAGCGTTTCGCCGTCGGCGGGCACGGGCTCCATCGTCTGCGCATTGCGCACGCTCACGCCGCTTTGCAGGTGATAGCGCACGCCCTGGCGAGCGGCGAGTCGCGCCTGTTCCTCGTCGGGCAGCGACTGCCAGCGCGCCTGCACCGCACACACGGCAGCGGGGCCATACACCTCGGTCAGACCATAGACATGCGTGAGTTCGATACCGATCGCCTTCATCTTCGCGATCACGGCCGGTGCGGGCGGCGCGCCTGCCACCATCGTGCACACCGTGTGCGTGATGCCTTCGCGATACTCGGCGGGGGCGTCGGCGAGCGCGCCCTGAACGATGGGCGCGCCGCAATAGTGCGTGACGCGCTCGCTGCGAATGAGGTCGAACACGAGCTTCGCGTCGAATTTGCGCAGGCACACATTCACGCCCGCGCGCGCGGCGACGGTCCACGCAAAGCACCAGCCGTTGCAGTGAAAGAGCGGCAGCGTCCAGAGGTACACGGCGTGCTTGGGCATGTCCCATTCGAGGATGTTGCTCACTGCGTTGAGGTACGCGCCGCGATGGTGATAGACCACGCCCTTGGGGTCGCCCGTCGTGCCCGAAGTGTAGTTCAGCGCAATGGCGTCCCATTCGTTGCGCGGCGGCTCCCAGACGAAGTCGGGATCGCCTTGTTCGAGGAACGCCTCGTAGTCGATTGCGCGCGGGAAGTACTCAGGGTCTGCGGGCGCGATATCGGCCACGCTGATGATCTTGAGGTTGGGGAATTCGAGTGCCGCGCGCTGCGCGAGCGCCGCGAATTCGGTATCGACGATCAACGCCTTCGCTTCGCCATGGCGCAGCATGAACAGCATCGTTGCGACATCGAGTCGCGTATTGAGGGTGTTGAGCACCGCGCCGAGCATGGGCACGCCGAAGTGCGCCTCGACCATCGCGGGGATGTTGGGCAGGAGCGCCGCCACCGTGTCGCCGCGGCCGATGCCCGCCTGTGTCAGCGCGCTCGCGAGCCGCCGCGTGCGCGCATAGGTTTCGCGCCAGTTGCGGCGGACGTCGCCGTGGACCACCGCCAGGCGGTCGCCATAGACTTCGGCGGCGCGAGCGATGAAATCGATCGGCGTGAGCGGCACATAATTGGCTTCGCGTTGCGCGAGCCCTTCTTCGAACGGGTGCAACATGGCGGTGTCTCCAGTGTCGATCGCCGATGCCGGCCTCAAGCCGCGCCGCGGTCAGTCGAAGGTTTGTAGGTATGATTCGCGCTACCGTAGCAGGGCCGCGCACGCCAGTCTGTCGCCGGCGCGACAGAGCGGGCCGCGACGCACGATCCGCTCGACAAGATCGACCCAAAGATTGACCTAACCCCAGGAAAGCGCGATGTCGCAATCCATTATGCCCCCGGATGGGACACCGCCCGCCCGCGATTCATGGCGCGAAGGCGAGCGCATCGACGCCGCAAACGCCGCGCGCCTGGCGGCGCTATTCGAGCGGTGCGCTTGGTTCCGCGCGCTCGCGCCCGAGCATCGCGAGTGGGTGCTGGCGTCCTCGCATGCGCAGGGCTATGCCGCGGGCGCGATCGTCGCCGCGCGCGAAGCGCCCTCCGACTGGTGGCTCGGCGTGAGTTCCGGCCTCGTGAAGCTGGCGATCTTCAACGCTTCGGGGCGCGGCTGCACGTTCTCGGGCGTGCCGCACGGCGGCTGGTTCGGCGAGGGGAGCGTGATCAAGCGCGAGCCGCGCAAGTACGACGTGATCGCGCTGCAGCCGTCGCTCGTGATGGCCGTCGCCACCGATACGTTCCACCGGCTCATGGACAGCAGCCTGCCGTTCAACCGCTTCGTGATCCATCAGCTCAACAATCGCATGGGCGAATTCATCGCGTTGATCCAGAACAGCCGCTTGCTCGACGTGGATGCACGCGTTGCGCAGTCGCTCGCGCAGATGTTCAATCCCTATCTTTATCCCGAGACGGGGCGTGCGCTCGACATCTCCCAGGAGGAGATCGGCATGCTGGCGGGCGCGTCGCGTCAACGGATCAACCAGGCGCTGCAGACGCTCGAGCGCGAGGGGCTCGTCGCGCTCTCGTACAACCGCGTGGACGTGCTCGATCTCGACGGGCTGCGCGCGTTTGGCCGCGACCAGATCTGAGGATCGCAGAACTCCTTATCAATCTTGCGGGGAATAGAAGACTCTCTCCTCCGCGAGCCGGTTTTTAGGCGTGGCCGTGCTGCGTAGACTTTGCTCATCGAATACATACGGAGAGCAAGGTGAAAAACGCAATGCTGCGCGCGGCGCTGGTGTCGATGATGGCGATCGTTCCGGCGGTGCCGTTTGCCCAATCCGCCGACACGCACAACGGCCCGGTAACGCGCGCCCAGGTGCTTCAGGAATTGGTCGATCTGGAGTCGGTGGGGTACAACCCGGCTTCGGCGAACGACGCCACTTATCCGGAAGATGTGCAGCGCGCCATGGGCCGGCTTGCCGAAAAGCGCGCCAACGAAGCGCGCGTGGCGCAGGAGCAGGTCGCGCAATCGGGCTACGGCGCATCGCCCGCGCCCAATACAGAAGCAGGCGCGCCCGCCGCGTCAGGCAGTGAACCGCCCGCTTATCGCCACCATTGATTGAGGCGCTAGCCGCGCCCTGAGCCGGCCTGGGTGCCGTTGGCACCCTTGGCGTTCTCGGGCCCGGCCGCGACATCGGGCGGCACGCCGAGCAACTGGAGCGTGCCCGCCGTCACACCCGAGAACACCGGTCCCGCGACTGTGCCGCCGTAGAACGCCTTGCCCGCCGGATCGTCGATCATGACCGCGACGATCACGCGCGGCGCGCTCATCGGCGCCATGCCGACGAATAGCGCCCGATAACGGTTCTTCGCGTAGCCCGCGCCGATCTGCTTGCGCGCGGTGCCGGTCTTGCCGCCCACCCGATAGCCTTCAACATTGGCGGCGCGCCCCGTGCCGCCGTCGCTCGTCGCCATTTCCAGCATTTTGCGCATGGCGGCTGCCGTGGCCGGTGTCGTGATCGCGCGTTCCGCAGACGCAGTTGAACTGGCCGCATCGCCTGGCGCTTCGCGCAGCAGCATGGCCGGATGCAGCTTGCCGTCGCCGGCGTAGGCCGTGTAGATCTGCGCCATCTGCAACAGCGAAGTGGAAAGGCCGTAGCCGTATGCCATCGTCGCCTGCTCGATGGGGCGCCAGCGCGCCCATGGACGCACGCGGCCAGGCGCCGCGCCAGGGAACGTGACGCCGGGCCGCTGCCCGAGCCCGTACTCCTGATACTTGTCCCAGATCGTTTCTGCGGGAAGATTCAGTGCGAGCTTGGCGAGTGCGATGTTGCTCGACTTCTGGATCGCCTCCGCCACCGTCATGCGGCCGTGATTCGAGGTGTCGTGGATCGTCGCGAGGCCAATGCGGTACGTGCCCGGCGAGGTGTCGATGAGCGTGTTCGCGTTGACCTTGTGCAGGTCCATGGCCAGCGAAACGACCACGGGCTTGATGGTCGAGCCGGGCTCGAACGTGTCGACCACGGCGCGGTTGCGCAACTGCTTGCCCGTGAGCCGCGTGCGGTCGTTCGGGTCGAACGACGGCCAGTTCGCGAGCGCGAGGATTTCGCCGTTCTGGGCGTCGAGCACGACGACGCTGCCCGCTTCCGCATGATTCTTCGCCACAGCGGCCTTGAGCTGCGTGTACGCGAGTTGCTGCACGCGGCGGTCGATGGTGAGCTGCACGGTGTCGCCGTTGCGCGGCTGCACGCGCTCGCTCGGCTCCGAAATGACGCGCCCGAGCCGGTCGCGGATCACCTCGCGCTGGCCCGGCGTGCCGCGCAGGCGCGCGTTCGCGGCAAGCTCCACGCCTTCCTGGCCGGCGTCTTCGATGTCGGTGAAACCCACCACGTGCGCCGCCGATTCGCCTTCGGGGTAATAGCGCTTCGAGTCGGCGATCAGGGTGATGCCGCCCATGCCCATCTCGTCGATGTGCGCGGCGGTTTCGGCGTCGACCTGACGCTTGAGCAGCACGAAAGAGCGGTCGCCGGCAACGCGCCGGTCCATTTCCGCGAGCGGCATGTCGAGCAGACGCGCGAGCGGCGCGTGCGCGGCGGCGTCAAGGAGCCGCGGATTCACCCAGACTTCGAAGGTCGCGAGGCTCACGGCCAGCAGCGCGCCGTTGCGGTCGACGATGCGCCCGCGCATGGCGTCGAGCTCCAGCGTGCGCTGGTAGCGCTTTTGGCCCTGCTTCACGTAAAAGCCGTGATTGGCGACCTGAATCCAGAACGCGCGCCCGGCCAGCGCTGCAAAGGCCGCGAACGTGATGAACACGATGAACTTTGAGCGCCACGCGGGCAGGCGCGGTGCAAGCATCGGGTGACGGGTCGCGGTTGCGTGCGGGTCGCGCGGCGGTTTCCTGGAGCGGATCATCGGCAAGGCGGGGTGGCTGGCAGAGTCATATTGTAAACATGATGTAATTTAAATGAAATGATAGGTGCGCAAGGTCGCAAGGCAATCGGGCGTGCGTTGCGTGCCGTCATGCGGCGCGAGCGGTGCAGGGGAGCGGGCGAGGCGCAAAGCGAAACGGGCCGCGAATGCGGCCCGGCGGGTAGACAGGCAAACCGGCGTCGAGCCGGTATGGCGAGAGCGTTACGCGTGCGCGGGCAAGCGGAAGCTCGCGATCGACTCGCGCAGCACGCTTACCTGATCCTTGAGCGAATGGGCGGCGGCGGCGGCCTCTTCCACGAGCGCCGCGTTCTGCTGCGTCACCTGATCCATCTCGCCCACGGCGCGGTTGACCTGCTCGATACCGGCGCTCTGTTCGCGCGAAGCGTTGCTGATCTCTTCGAGAATCTCATGCACGCGTCGCACCGATTGCACGATCTCCGTCATCGTCGAGCCCGCGTTGGTCACGAGATGCTGGCCTTCGGTCACGGTGCCGGTCGACTTTTCGATCAGCGCCTTGATTTCCTTGGCCGCGGTGGCGGAGCGCTGCGCGAGGCTGCGCACTTCGGCGGCCACTACCGCGAAGCCGCGACCCTGTTCGCCCGCGCGCGCCGCTTCGACTGCCGCGTTCAGGGCGAGAATGTTGGTCTGGAACGCAATGCCGTCGATCACGCCGATGATGTCGCCGATCTGCTGCGAGCTCGTCGTGATGTCGCCCATCGTGCGCACCACGTCGTCGACTACGGCGCTGCCGCGCGTCGCGACATCGGCGGCCTGGCTCGCGAGCGACGCCGCATGCTGGGCGCTATCCGCATTCTGGCGCACATTCGCCGTCATCTGATCCATGCTCGACGCCGTTTGCACGAGGGCCGCCGCCTGTTCCTCGGTGCGTTGCGAGAGATCCGTGTTGCCCGCCGCAATCTCGTTCGCGCCCACATTGATGTTTTCCGCGCCGCTGCGCACGCGCGAGACGGTTTGCACGAGCGCTGCCTGCATCGTTGCGAGCGCACGCATCAGGCTGGTCTCGTTCGTGCCCTGCACCTGCAGGCGCAAGGTGAGGTCGCCCTGGGCGATGCGATTGGCCGCGTCCACCGCGCCTTCCAGTTCGCCGCCGATGCTGCTGCGCACGCTGCGCACCACGAGCACCATCACGGCCGTGGCGGCCCCGCCCAGCAGGAAGGTCACGCCGAGCCAGCGCATCAGGCTGCCGTAGAACTCGGCGCGCACGTCGTCCATGTACATGCCCGTCACGATCACCCAGTCCCACGGCACGAAGCGGTGGCCGTAGCTCAGCTTGGGAACGGGCTCGCTGTGGCCGGGCTTGGCCCAGAGGTAGTCGAGGAAGCCGCCGTCCGGGCCGCTCGCGGCATTCACGAGCCCGGTGAACACGTGGGTGCCCGCGGGATCGGTGAAGTCGCTGAGGTTCTTGCCGTCGAGCTCGGGCTTGATCGGGTGCATCAGCATGACCGACTGCGAGTTGTTGATGCTCAGATAGCCGTCGGTGCTGTAGCGGATCGAGCCGATCACGGTCAGCGCCTGCTTCTGGGCGTCGGCTTCGGGCATGACGTTGCGTTGCGAGAGGCCGTAGTAGTAGTTGGCGATGCTCGTCGCTTCGTCGACGAGCGTCGTGAGCTGCGCGCGCCGCTCGCGGATCATCGCTTCGCGGCTTTGCCAGGCGCCAAAGGCGACGATCAACAGCAGGCCGATCCAGAGGATCGCGATCATCGAGCGGAGCTTTTTGTTGAGGGTCATGTTCTGCATGGTCGGTCGGTGTTTCACAGGGCTGGAGCGGTACGACTGGCGATGCGTTGCCGCCAGACTGTGTTTACGGCCCACGCAAACGTGCGCGAGACCCAGGGGGAACCCTGCTTAGGCAGCTTTTCTTCATACAAAACAACGACCTTTGACCTGGCTCATATGACGCGCCGCTGAAACACCGGCGATTACGCCGATAAAAGCCACAAATTTCACAGTAACTCCATGATTTGCCACTCTTTGCAGTGATCGACTGCGGATAGGAATCATTTCCGATATAGTCGCGACTTTGTCCCCGGCCGGCCTGACTTCGAGGCTTGCGATCAAGCCGGGATGAAGGACCTTTCACAACGATGCGACGCACACGGCGCAGTTCCCGCTGCCGCCCTCATGACGTCCACTGGAGCAACAAGAATGAACGCACGCGAACCCGTCCTGGTCCCCGCCGCTGTCACCACATCGCGCAGCGCGCGGCTGCGCCAGATGCTGACCAGCAACGAACTCGAATTCCTGATGGAAGCGCACAACGGCCTTTCCGCACGTATTGCGCGCGAGGCGGGCTTCAAGGCGATCTGGGGCTCGGGCCTCTCGATCTCCGCGCAGTTCGGCGTGCGCGACAACAACGAGGCGAGCTGGACCCAGGTGGTCGACAACCTCGAATTCATGGCCGACGCGAGCGACCTGCCCATCCTGCTCGACGGCGACACCGGCTACGGCAACTTCAACAACGTGCGCCGTCTCGTGCGCAAGCTGGAGCAGCGCGGCATTGCGGGCGTGTGTATCGAAGACAAGCAGTTCCC
This sequence comes from Paraburkholderia guartelaensis, assembly GCF_004353905.1. GTDB lineage: Bacteria > Pseudomonadota > Gammaproteobacteria > Burkholderiales > Burkholderiaceae > Paraburkholderia > Paraburkholderia guartelaensis. The sequence goes on from NZ_SMOD01000019.1 coordinate 105,369, forward strand.
GAAGACCAACAGCTTCATCAAGGGCGAGGCGCAGCCGCTCGCCGATATCGACGAGTTCTGCGGCAAGATCAAGGCCGGCAAGGACTCGCAGACCGACGAGCACTTTTCGATCGTCGCGCGTGTCGAGGCGCTGATCGCGGGCTGGGGCATGGACGAAGCGCTCAAGCGCGCCGAGGCGTATCGCCAGGCCGGCGCGGACGCGATCCTCATCCACAGCAAGCTCTCGAAGCCTGACGAGATCCTCACGTTCGCGCGCGAATGGGCGGGCCGCGGCCCGCTCGTGATCGTGCCGACCAAGTACTACAGCACGCCGACCGATGTGTTCCGCAAGGCGGGCATCAGCACGGTGATCTGGGCGAACCATCAGATCCGCGCGGCCGTTTCGGCCATGCAGGCCGTCACCAGGACGATCTACGAAACGCAAACGCTCGTCGATGTCGAAGACCGCATTGCTACGGTCAACGAAATTTTCCGCCTGCAGGACGCCGACGAATACTCGGAAGCCGAAGACCGCTACCTTTCCGCCACGTCGCGCGGGGCAGGCTCGGCGATTGTGCTGGCCGCGAGCCGCGGCTCGGGCCTCGACGCCTACACGGAAGACAAGCCCAAGGTCATGCTGCCGGTTGCGGGCAAGCCGCTCCTGCGCTGGCTCGTCGATGCGTTCAAGAAGCAGTCGGTCAACGACATCACCGTGGTGGGCGGCTATAAGGCCGAAGCCATCGACACAGCGGGCATCAAGCTCGTGCGCAACGAGCGCTTCGCGCAGACGAACGAACTCGCTTCGCTCGCGTGCGCGGTCGGCGCGCTCGACAACGACACGGTGATCTCGTACGGCGACCTGGTGTTCCGCAGCTACATCCTGCGCGACCTCGTGGAAAGCGAAGCGGACATCAGCGTGGTGGTGGATTCGTCGCCTGAGTCGGAGAACAGCAGCACGCGCGACTTCGCATGGTGCTCGGCCGCCGACGAGCGCGATCTGTTCGGCAACAAGGTGTTCCTCGAGCGTGTGGCGAGCGATCCGGCCGCAAACGGCGCGGCCCCGCACGGCCGCTGGATCGGCCTCGTGAACGTGCGCGGCGCCGGCCGCGCGAAGCTCGCGAAAAAGCTCGCGCAACTGCAAACGCGCGCCGATTTCGACACGCTCGACATGCCGGCGCTGCTCAACGCGCTGATCGCAGACGGCGAGAAAATCGAAGTGCAATACGTGCACGGCCACTGGCGCGGCGTGAACGACCTCGAAGACTTCCGCCGTGCGGGAGATTTCGCTCAGGGCGTCTATACGCACGCGCAAACGCCGCTGGGCGCGGAGGGGCAGGCATGATCGAAGCTGCACAGTTTGTCGAAGCGGCGCGCTCGCGCGGCTTCGAATGGTACGCCGGCGTGCCGTGCTCGTACCTCACGCCGTTCATCAACTACGTGCTGCAGGACGACTCCCTGCATTACGTGAGCGCGGCCAATGAAGGCGACGCGGTCGCGGTCATCGCGGGCGTGGCGCTCGCGGGCAAGCGCGGCATCACGATGATGCAGAACTCGGGCCTCGGCAACGCCGTGAGCCCGCTCACCTCGCTTACGTGGACGTTCCGCCTGCCGCAACTGCTGATCGTGACATGGCGCGGCCAACCGGGCGTGCCCGACGAGCCGCAGCACGCGCTGATGGGCCCGGTCACGCCGCAGATGCTGGAAACGATGGAAATTCCGTGGGAGACGTTCCCGACGGAAGCCGACCAGATCGCGGCGGCGCTCGATCGCGCCATCAAGCACATGGACGAAACGGGCCGCCCGTATGCGCTCGTCATGCAGAAGGGCAGCGTGGCGCCGTACGAACTCAAGGGCGGCGGTGCGATGCCGGCAAAGCACGCGCTGCCGGTCGCGCAGGTCAAATGGACCGGGCGGACGCCTGATCAACTGCCCACGCGCCAGCAGGCGCTCGAGCGCGTGATCGCCGCGACGCCTGCCGAGTCGACGGTGGTCGTCGCCTCGACGGGTTTCTGCGGCCGCGAACTCTACGCACTCGACGATCGCTCGAACCAGCTCTACATGGTGGGCTCGATGGGCTGCGTCACGCCGTTCGCGCTCGGCCTCGCGCTTGCGCGGCCCGACCTGAACGTGCTCGCACTCGACGGTGACGGCGCGGCGCTCATGCGCATGGGCGTGTTCGCCACGCTTGGCGCCTATGGCCCCGCGAACCTCACACACGTGCTGCTCGACAACGGCGCGCACGATTCGACGGGTGGCCAGGCCACCGTGTCGGGGCAAGTGTCGTTCGCGAACGTGGCCGCCGCGTGCGGTTACGCCGAGGCCGTGGAAGGCGACGATCTCGCGATGCTCGACAGCGTGCTCGCCGCCGCGCGCGAACGCGCGAAGGGCGCTTCGGGTGTCGAAGGCACACGCTTCGTACGCCTGACGATTCGCCGTGGCACGCCAGACGGCTTGCCACGCCCCACGATCACACCGCCCGATGTCAAGACTCGCCTCATGCGCCACATCGGCGCTGCTGTCGACACGTCTGCCAAATAAGGAATTACCGATGCTGCTGCTCAATCCCGGCCCGGTCACGCTGACCGAACGCGTGCGCCAGAGTCTCCTCCAGGAAGACCTGTGCCATCGCGAAAGCGAATTCTTCGACGTGCAGGAAGAGGCGCGCACGCGTCTCGTGGGCGTCTACGATCTCGATCCCGCGCAATGGCAGGCCGTGCTCATGACGGGCTCCGGCACGGCTGCGGTCGAAAGCATGATCTCGACGCTCGTGCCTGCGAACGGCAAGCTGCTGATCGTCGAAAACGGCGTGTATGGCGAGCGCATCACCGCGATCGCGAAGCAGTACGGCATCGCGCATGAGGTCGTCAAACACGACTGGATGCAGGCGCCGGACCTCGCGCGCATCACGGCCGCGCTCGATGCCGACAAGTCGATCACGCACGTCGCCATCATTCATCACGAAACGACGACGGGCCGCCTGAACGATCTGCGCGCACTGGGCGAAGCGTGCCGCGCGCGCGGCGTGCAAATGCTCGTGGACGGCGTGAGCAGCTTCGGTTCCGAAGCGATCGATTTCGGCGACACGAGCATCGCGGCGGTGGCGGCCACGGCGAACAAGTGCCTGCACGGCGTGCCGGGCGCGGCCTTCGTGGTGGTGCGCCGCGCCGCGCTCGCGCAAGCACATAGCCGCGCGTACTACCTCGACCTCAAGCGTCTTGCCACGCTGCAGGATCAGCGCAATACGCCGTTCACGCCTTCCGTGCACGCGTATTACGCGCTCGTCGAGGCGCTGCGCGAACTCGCCGATGAAGGCGGCTGGCAGGCGCGTCACGCCCGCTATGCGGCGCTTTCCGAGCAGGTGCGCGCAGGGCTCGCCGCGCGCGGCATGGAGAGCGTGCTGCGGAAGGACGAATCGTCGGTGGTGCTGCGCGCGTTCCGCCTGCCCGCGGGCGTCGATTATCCGTTGCTGCATGACGCGCTCAAGGCGCGCGGCTTCGTGATCTACGCGGGGCAGGGCGGCTTGTCGGCGGAACTGTTCCGCATTTCGACGATGGGCGACATTCACGCCGCCGATGTCGAGCGCTTGCTGGCGGCGTTCGATGAAGTGACACGTTAAGGGCGTATTTCGAAAGCGATTGACGGGCGGCTTCGGCCGCCCGTTTGCTTTGGTGGCTGCGCTTCAATATCCCGTGAGCACCGCAAGTGCAAGGGTCGCCGAAGACAGCACGAGCAGCACGAGAAAGAGCGGCAGAATGAAGCGTATCCACTCGCCAAAGCCCACACGCGCCGTGGCGAGATACGCGAGCAGCATGCCGGAGGTGGGCGTGACCATGTTCGTGAGGCCGCCGCCCAGCACGAATGCCAGCACCGAGGTCTGGCCGCTCACACCCGAAAGCTGTGCGATGGGCCCGATGATCGGCATGCTCACCGCGGCCTTGCCCGACACCGAGGGAATGAACACGTCGAGCAGCATCTGCACGGCCATGAGTCCGTTGGCGACCCAGACGCTGGAGCGTCCTTGCGCGAGGCGCGTGAAGTAGTCGATCAGCGTGTCGAGCACGAAGCTGTTCTGCAGGATCAATTCGACGGATGCCGCAAGCCCGATCAGGAGGCCCGCGAGCACCATGCCCTTCATGCCGTCGACGAACGCCTCGGACGCGCTGCGCGAATCGAGCCGCCCCACGACCGCCGTCACGATGCTGATTGCTACGTAGAACGCTGCAAGCTCGACGTTGCCCCACTTCAGTTCGCGCGTGCCGAACACGAGTGCGGCGGCCGCAACGGCGAGGATGACGAGCGTCGCCTTGTGGCGGCGCGAGAGTGGCGTGGGCGCATGCAGCGCCTCGACGGCGGCCTCGCGCCGATAGCCGCTGCGACGCACATAGAGCAGCAGATACGCGACGCCGATCGTCAGGAACACCACGAACACGCCGAGCCGCAACGCCAGCCCGCTGAAGAGCGGCACACCGACGATGGGCTGCGCCACCGCGAGCGAAAGCGGATTCGTGACCGACGCGATATAGCCGATCTTCGCCGCAATCGCGACGAGCGCCACCGCGAACAGATTCGAGAGGCCGAGCCGCTTCGCGAGCAGCATCACCATCGGGATGATGACCAGGTACTCTGAAATGAATCCGAGCAGGGTGCTGCCAAGCCCGATCAGGATCATGAGCAGCGGCGCGAGCACGTAGACGTTCCCGGCGGTGAGCTGGAGCAGGCGGTCGATGCCGGCGTCCACTACGCCCGTGCGTTTCATGACGCCGAACATGCCGCCCACGAACATCACCATGACGATGAGCGGCGCGTTCTTGATGAGCCCGTTCGGTATGGCGACGAACACCGAGACGAGGCTCGCGGGCGCAGCATGGTCCGGCGTGCTCTTTGTCACTGCCGGCGCGACGAGCGTGGCGAGATCGCCGCTTTTCGGCACGACATGATAGGTGCCCGGAATCACGAGCTTGTCGTGGCGCTCGAAGCGGCCCGCGTCGACGAACCAGGTCATCGCCAATGCGGCGGCGAGCACCCAGAGCATCATGACGACAGGGTGCAGCATCTTGCCGTGCGGCCTGGTTTCCGGTTTTGCGTCTTCTGTGGGTGTCGTGTCTTCACGCGGGGAAGAGGGCGGAGCGGCGATCATGATGAGGATTCCTCCGTGCGTGCTCAGGCGGAAAGCGCCGCGGCGCGTGCGCCCGCATAGCCGAGTTCGGCGGAGATCGCATCGGCGCAGGCTTGAAGGCGTTCGAGGTAGTCGGGAATCTCGGCGCGGCCGATGCGCATTTCCGGCCCCGAAATGGCGACGGCCGCCACCGTCGCGCCCGACATATCACGCACGGGGGCAGAGATCGCCACCGCGCCGGCCGTCACTTCGCCGAGACTCACGGCGTAGCCCTTGCGCGCGATCGCATCGAGTTCCTCGACGAGCGCGATCAGGTCCGGCGCCTCCGGCATCTTCTTCATGCGCGCGAGATAGTCGGTGCGCACGGCACCCGGTGCGAACGCGAGCAACACCTTGCCCGAAGCGCCGTGGTTGATCGACCGGCGGTTGCCCACCGCGCCTACGGCGCGCACCTGGTGCGTGGTCTCGCAACGCGCGACGCAAACCGTCTCGAGGCCCTCGCGCACGCGCAGCACGATCGTCTCGTTGATCGCCTGGTTGAGCGCGAGCATGTGGCGCGAGGCTGAGCGTACGAGCGTGTTCTGCTGCGTGGCCGCCACGCCGAGCACGAAGGCTTGCGGGCCGAGTGCGTAGGTGGAGGATTGCGCGTCCTGCACGACATAGCGATGCAGTTCCAGCGTGCAGAGCATGCGATAGGTGCGCGATTTGTTGATACCCAACTGCGTGGATAGCTCCGTTACGCCAAGGCCCGGATGCTCAGCCACATAGCTGAGCAGTTTGAGCGCGTTGTCGACGGCATCGACGATGTAGGTCATGGCCGGCCTCCCTTGGCGTTGAGTTGCGCGCGCACCCAGTTGGCGAGGGCGTCGGCAAAGGCGTCGAGGTCGCGCTTGAGCGTGTCGAAACCCGCATGCTTCGAACACGCGGCCTCGTCCATGTAGAGCGCGCGGTTCAGTTCGATCTGGATGCTGTGGCGGTTGCGCGCCGGATCGCTCACGGCGCGCAGCAGGTCGCCGCCCTGATAAGGCTCGTTGATCTGCACGCGATAGCCGGCGGCCGCAAAGTGATCCGCGACCCATTGCGTGAATGCCGGATCCGACGTCGTGCCGCGCCGGTCGCTGATGACGAAATCGGGGCGCGCCTCGCCCGAGTCGACGTTCATTTCGTTGCCGCGCGATTTCATGGAGTGACAGTCCACGTGCCACAGGGCGCTGTGCTGCGCGTAGGCCGCATCGGCCGCCTGCGCGAGCGCCGCGCGATAGGGGCGGTAATACGCGTCGATGCGATGACGGACTTCAGCGACAGAAAGCTTGCGATCGTAGAGCGGCACGCCGGGCAGCGCATAGCGGCGGATCAGGCCCATGCCGCGCTGCGTGTACCGTTCGGGCGCGAGCGGCTCGGGCCACGGCTCGGCTAGCAGTTCGGCGTCGATGTCCGTAATGGCGCGATTTGGGTCGATATAGGCGCGCGGAAATCGTGCGCCGATCAGCACGCCGCCGCGCGCGGGAATGCCGCCCCACAGTTCGTCGACGAACGCGTCCCACGACGTGAGGATCGCCTCGCGCGGCGCGACGGTGCCGAAGTCGTCCGGCAACGTAATCCCGCTATGCGGGGAGTCGAACACGATCGGCAGCGGCGCGGCCTGTGCCGCAAGGGTGAAGCAGGGCGCGTGTTCGTCTGCGTGGGAGGAAGCTGGGCTGGTGTTCGTCATCGCTAGTCAGTTGCTTGCCGCGTGTTTTAATGATTAAAACAGCGTTTTAATTTCAAGAGACAGCGTAGCGCGCGGTAAAAATTGGGCCGATTGGGGTTTCCCCTGGAATGGCTCGGTAAAAATGGCGAATTGAACCGGCTGTAAAGGATTACAGCGTTTTTGACGGACGCCGCGACGCCCTGCGTCGTGTCGCGGGTTTTTGACAGCTTCTTGACGGGACGGAAAGCCGACCCGAATAATAAATAATACGCTGTTTTAAACAATAAAACAAGCGGGTGGTGAGGCAAGCCATCGCCAACGGGGAGCGCGAGCAGGTAACCGTGGCTCTGCGCTGCGCAGCGATGCCGTTTCATCAGGACTGCAAAAGATAGATCGCACCTCGCGGCGCGCATCTGGAGATCAACGTCAATTCACGGCACATCGAATGCCAGAAGGAGAAAAACGCATGTTTCACGCATCCCGGCGCACCCTCGCACTCGTCATCGGCGGTCTCGGCCTCGCGGCCTCGCACGCTTACGCGCAGTCGAGCGTCACGCTCTACGGCATCGCCGACGGCGGTTTCACCTATACGAGCAACCAGGGCGGCAAGTCGAACTTCCAGGCGACGGCCGGCAGCGAGCAGGGCTCGCGCTGGGGCCTGCTCGGCAGCGAAGATCTGGGCGGCGGCAATCGCGCGATCTTCCGCCTCGAGAACGGCTTCAACCTGCAGACCGGCACCGCGAGTGCGAACGGTCGCATCTTCGGCCGCCAGGCGTGGGTGGGGCTCGCGAGCGACCGCTGGGGCTCGCTCACGTTCGGCCGCCAGTACAACGCGGCGCAGGATTCGCTCGAGCCGCTGCAAATGGCCGTGGAGACTTCGCAGTACGGTACGCACCCGTTCGACACGGACGATCTGAACAACACGTTCCGCACCGACAACTCCGTCAAGTACGTCACGCCGAATTTCCATGGCCTGACGATCAACTCGATGTACGGCTTCAGCAACAACGCAGGCAACTTCGCGACGAATCGTTCATGGAGCGTGGGCGCGAGCTACGCGGGCGGGCCGCTGCAGTTTGGCGCAGCGTACGTGCAGCTCGATCATCCGGCCACGGACACGACCGGCGCGATTCCTTCGGACAACTACTTCACGTTCCTGAAGGGCATTACGCAGCAGCGTATTTGGGGCGCGGGCGGCGTGTACACCTTCGGCAATCTCGGCGTGGGCGCGATGTACACGAACGTCGCATTCGAGCTGACGCCACAAAGCCAGTACCAGCACTATCAGAACGCGGAAGTCAGCCTGCGCTATGCGATCACGCCGTCCATTCATGCCGCCATCGGCGAGACGTGGACGGGCGTGAACGCGAACGGCCAGAAAGATAGCTGGCACTACTGGCAAACGACCAGCGCGCTGCAATACTTCCTCTCGAAGCGCACGGACATCTATCTCGACCTCATCTATCAGCGCGCAACGAACGCCGTGGCGCAGATCGAAGGGACGTCGGGCGCATCGAGCAACGGCAATCAGTTCCTCGCGGTGACGGGCATCCGCCACAAGTTCTGATTGGCTGACCCTGGCGGTCAGTTCGCGGCGCGCTCGCGCGTGCCGATCGTGCTGGCCGCCTTCGCCTGCTTCGCGGGCTTGCGCCGCGCACGCGCTTTCTTGAGCCAGATGAGCACGCCGGTCACGCTGAGCATCGCGACGACAACGCCGGTAAAGCTGACGGCGATGCGTCCCGGCAGCCCGACGATGCGGCCCGAGTGCAACGGAAACTGCGCCTGCATGAAGATGTCACCCGCGCTGCCCCGGCCCGGAATCTGTCTGCCGACCACCTGGCCCGTGCGCGCGTTCACGATGAGCCACGCATTGCCGAGCCCCGCATCGCCGTGATCGTTGCCCGCCGCGTAGTAGCCCACGCCATATACGCCCGATGTGGGCAGCCCGAAGAGTCCGCCCGGCGGCGCCGTGATGCCTTCGCGGCGGCCCACAACGGCGGCTTCGGCCACGATGCGTTCGCGCGCGGCCGCGGCTTCAGCGGGCGTGAGCGCGGGGCCCGGTGCGACGATGCGGAACGGGTCCGGCGCGAGCGTCGAGAAGACCGACACCACGGGGCGCACGACCTGAGCGCCGAGGTTCATAGAAATCGACGTGACGGCCACGACGATCAGGAGTCCCCAGAGCCACACGCCGCCCGAGCGGTGCAGATCGAACGTGAGCGCATACCCACCGCGCTTCACGCGAAAGGCGAGCGATTTGCGCCAGCTTTTCAGGTTGGGGAACGCGAGCACGATCGCGATGAAGCCGTCGAGAAGCCATACCATCCCCACCACGCCCATCGTCCACACGCCGAAGTCGATGCCCATCTTCGTCGGCATGAACAGCGTGTAGTGGAGCCGGTAAAGGAAGGGGATCAGGTTCTGGCGGGCCAGCGAAGCCTTGCCCCACATGCGGCGGCCTTGTTCTTCGCCCGTTACGGGATCGAGTGCGACCTGGTTGAAGTCGAGCGTATAGGGCGTCTGGCTTGCAGGGTTCAGGCGCGGCGCCACCTGCGCGATCCAGGTATGGCCGGGCTCGACGGCAAGCGGCATGAAGGTCACGACCGCGTGCGGTTCCGCGGCCTCGAGACGCTTCGCGAGTTCGAGCGCAGGCAGCGGCGTGCCCGGCGTCGCGCTACGGAAGAACGATGGGTTAAGCAGCGCGTCGAGTTCGTGGTCCCACGCGATCACCGCGCCGGTGAGTCCGGCGAGGAACAGGAAGGCCGCGGTGCCAAGACCGAACCAGCGGTGCAGGCGGACCAGCAGCGGTCTCATGCGAAACCTCGGCTCGCCGGCCGGCGAGCGGGGGCGAACGCGATCACGATTGGGCTCACGGAAATCTTGAAAAATACTGCAAATAGGAATCGTTTGCATTCTACGGATCGACCGTCGAAGGCGCAAGCTTTGCGAAAGGCGGGGATTTGGGGGCGGAATAGTCGCGCGGCGCGCAGGAACAACCGTGGCGCTTGCGAACCGGCGTCGCGAGCGCCGCTACGGCCGTGAGACGCAATACCCGGCCGTTGCGACCGGGCGTGCGATTACACGGGGTCTTTGTCCGGCGGTCCCTCTGGCTGCTGTGGTTCGTCGTTGTGATGGCCCGGCGCCGGCGGGGTGAGCGGGTCGCGTTCGGGGTCCCGCGTCGGATCGGCGAGTGGATCGGGAAGCGGATTCGTGTGCGAGCAGATCATCGCGAGGTCCTCTTGCGCTATTGCGTGTGGCCGTGTGGTGCGCGTCACCTTATAGCCTAGGCGATCGATTGCATGCCTGGCACTCGCAATTGAATAATCGCAGCGCGTGAGTGTGCGCGAATCAAAGCCCGTTGAGGTCGGCCGGCGTATCGACGTCGCGCAGAATGCCTGGATCGTCGACTTCGACGCGCGTCAGCGGGTGTGAGCTCAGCAGGGCGCGTGCGCCCGCGTCGCCATCGAGCGCGACGAGCGCCGCGCGATGCTGGTAGCCGAAGCCCACCGGATGTCCGCGCTGCCCGCGATAGAACGGCGCGACGAGCGATGCGCCGCCATCCAGTGTGCGCGCCACGGCTTCGATCGATTCGACGGCAATGCAGGGCATGTCGGCCAGCGCGACGATCCAGCTTTCCGCATCATGATCGGTTTCCACGCCGGCGGCGAGGCTCGCGCCCATGCCGCGCGCGGCGTCGGGGGCGAACACCACGTCGCAGCCCGCGTCGTTGAGCACGTGCGCGAGTGTTTCCGCCCCGGGACGTACAACGGCGATCACTTTGGGTACGACACGTAGCAGCCGTTGCGCGGACTCGCGCGCGACGCACGTGCCTTCTGGAAGGGGAGCGAGGAGCTTGTTGCGCAGTCCGTTGGGATCGAAGCGCGAACCGGTGCCGGCGGCGAGCAACACGCCGGTGGCGAACGAAGCATAGGCCATGGGTGTGGTACGCCCGCGAAGAGGGTGAGCAGTGATTGTGCGGCGCAAGCGCGCGCGAGGCAAGCCCCGCGCGCGGCATCTGCCTTGCTTTGTTCCTCCATTTGCCGACTGCGCATGCACTATACGGGTGCAGGCCGGTGCCAGTCACGCAAGCGAATTCATCTGTGGAACGACCTTGTCGAGCGTGATCGGCAAATCGCGCACGCGCACGCCAGTGGCGTGATACACGGCGTTCGCAATGGCCGCCGGCACGCCGGTAATGCCAATTTCGCCGATACCGCGCACGCCAAGCGGGTTGAAGCGCAGATCCGGCTCGCCGACGAACAGCACATCCAGCTCGCCGATATCCGCATTCACGGGCACGTGGTATTCCGCGAGGTTGTTGTTCGCAATGCGGCCCATGCGCGTGTCGAAGAGACCCTCTTCATGAAGGGCCGTGCCCACGCCCCACACCATGCCGCCCATTAGCTGGCTGCGCGCCGTTTTTTCGTTGAGCACGCGTCCCACGTCGTATGCGCCGACGATGTGCGCCACGCGGATCGTTCCGGTATCGGCATCGACGTGTACTTCGGCGAACACGGCGCCGAATGAGTGAAACGCATACTGCTGCTTTTCCGCGCCTGGCTTCGCCGCGGCCTGTGCCTCGACAGGCTGGCCGCCCGCGCGCGCGATGATGGCGGCGGCCGGATCGCGTCGCGAGCTGTCGCTGCGCCTCACGACCCAGCCGTCCTGCACGGTCACGTCGTCGGCGGCGAGCCCGTAGACGGGCGAGCCGCGATCGGCGCGCGCGAGCGCGATGAGCTTGTCGCGCACGGCGGCGCATGCGGCCTGCACGGCGGGCGAGACACTTGCCGCCGATTGCGAGCCGCCCGAAACGGGCGCGATCGGCAAGGTCGAATCGCCCAGCGCAAAGCGGATGCGGTTGGGCGGGAAGCCGAGCGCGTCGGCGGCCACCTGGGTCATCACCGTGTAGGTGCCGGTGCCGATGTCCTGCGTGCCCGACGCGACCATCGCGTTGCCGTCGGGCAGGATGCGCGCCACGGCGGCGGCTTCGCTGCGATTCGCGGGATAGGTCGCGCTCGCCATGCCAAGTCCGATGAGCGTGTTGCCGTTGCGCATGGCGCGCGGCGTGTTGACGCGCCGCGACCAGTTGAAGCGTTGCGCGCCCGCCTCGTAACATTGGCGCAGCGCTTTCGACGACCACGGCTTGCCGTCTTGCGGCTCGCTTTCCGCGTAGTTCTTCAGGCGCAGCGCAACCGGGTCCATTTTCAGTTGCCACGCCAGCTCGTCCATGGCCGATTCGAGCGCGAACGAGCCAGTGGTTTCACCGGGCGCGCGCATGAAGGTCGGTGTGCCGACATTCAGGGGTACGACACGATGGCTCGTGCTGCAATTGGGCACCGCGTACATGATGCGCGTGACGAGGCCGCACATCTCGAGCCAGTCTTCGAACGTGGACGTGTGGGCGAGCGTGTCGTGGCGCAGGCCCGTGAGCGTACCGTCCGGGCGCGCGGCGAGCGACAGATGCTGCTCGGTGTGCGGGCGCGAGCCGACCGGCCCAAACATCTGCGGCCGCGCGAGCGCGAGCCGCACGGGGCGTCCCGTCTGCTTCGCGGCCATCGCGCACAGGCTCACATGCGACCACGACGAACCCTTGCAGCCGAAGCCGCCGCCGAGGAATGGCGAGATCACGCGCACGTTGTCCGGCGCGATGCCGAACACGGCCGACACCGCATTGCGCGCGCCGCTCACGCCCTGGGTGGCGTCGTAGAGCGTGAGATCCGGGCCGTCCCAGTGCGCCATCGTCGCGTGCGGCTCCATCGGGTTGTGGAACTGCGTGGGCGTGGTGTAGACGGCCTCGAAGCGCACCGCGCCTTCGTGCAACCCGGCTTCGACGTTGCCGCGCGTCGATTCGACCGGACGGCCCATCATGCTTGGCGGCGCGTGCGCGTCGCCTTTCGCGCGGTTGAAGTCGAGCGTGGCCTGCGTCGGCGCATAGGCGATGCTGACGTGGCGCGCGGCATCGGTGGCGTGTTCCAGCGTGTCGGCCACCACGACCGCAACCGGCTCGTTGCTGTAGCGCACGACGTTGTCCTGCAGCAGCGTGAGGTGCCGTCCCGCTGGTGGTTTGAGCGGTGAGCGCCCGCCGTTGGGCAGGCGCATCGCGGTCTGGTACGTCATGACGAGCAGCACACCGGGCATGGACTGCGCGCGGCTCGTGTCGATCGATGTGATCGTGCCGCTCGCAATCGTGCTGGTGACGAGCACGGCATGCGCGAGCCGCGTTTCGGGGAAATCGCTCGCGTAGAGGGCGCCGCCCGTGACCTTGAGCATGCCGTCGATGCGGTCCATCGGTTGTCCGGTCAGCGTGCTCATGCGAAATCTCCGGTGTTGTTGCCTTGCGTGCCGGCGGCGGCGAGCATCGTCGAGCGGACGATCGCGCGTTGCGCGAGCCCGAGCTTGAAGGCATTGCCGCTCAGCGGCTTTGCCTGCGCGAGTTCCGCCGCGGCAGCCTCGCGTAGCGTCGACGCGGTGAGCGTCTTTCCCGCGAGATGCTGCTCCGCCACGCTCGCGCGCCAGGGCCGATGCGCCACGCCGCCCAGCGCGATGCGCGCCGTGCGTATGTGGTGGCCGTCGAGTTGCAGCGCGCTTGCAACTGAGACGAGCGCGAACGCATAGCTCGCGCGGTCGCGGATCTTGAGGTAGTGCGCGTGCTCGCTGAACAACTGTGGCGGCAGGTCGACCGAGGTAATCAGTTCACCTGACTGAAGCGTCGTGTCGAGATCGGGCCGGTCGCCTGGCAGGCGATGAAACGACGCGAACGGAATGGTGCGTGACCCGCTCGGCCCGCTCACCTGCACAGTGGCGTCGAGCGCCGCGAGCGCGACGCTCATATCGGACGGGTTGACGGCCACGCATTGTGCGCTTGCGCCGAGGATCGCATGCATGCGGTTGAAGCCGTCAATCGCCGCACAGCCGCTGCCGGGCGCACGCTTGTTGCATTGGGTGAACGCGGTGTCGTAAAAGTACGGGCAGCGCGTGCGTTGCATGAGATTGCCGCCGACGGTCGCCATGTTGCGCAGCTGCGGCGAAGCGCCGGCGAGCAGCGCCTGCGAGAGCAGCGGGTAACGCGTGCGCACGAGCGTGTGATTGGCCGCTTCGCTGTTGCGCACGAGCGCGCCGATGCGCAGGCCGCCGTCGGGCAGCGTTTGAACTTGATCGAGCGCCGCGATGCGCGTGATGTCGATGAGCGTCACCGGATGCGCGACGCCGCCTTTCATGAGATCGAGCAGATTCGTGCCGCCGCCGATGAACACGGCACCGGGACGCTGCGCGGCGGCGATCGCACCGTTCACGTCGGCGGCGCGCTGGTACGAGATGGCATCCATATCTGTGCCTCCGTACTCAGGCGCCGGCCGTGTGCGCGTCGCGCACGGCGGCCACGATGTTGACATAGGCACCGCAGCGGCAGATGTTGCCGCTCATGCGCTCGCGTATTTCGGCATCGCTCAGTTGTGCTGGGCGTGTGCGCACGTCGGGCGTGACGGCGCTCGCTGCGCCTGCCGCGAATTCGCTCAGGCATGCCGTTGCGGAACACAACTGGCCGGGCGTACAGAAACCGCACTGGAAGGCGTCGTGCTCGATAAAGGCACGCTGCACGGGACTCAACGTGGCCACGCCCGCGAGCCCTTCGACCGTGGTGATGCGCTGACCTTCGTGCATCACCGCGAGCGTGAGGCAACTGTTGATGCGCCGTCCTTCGACGAGCACCGTGCAGGCGCCGCACTGGCCGCGATCGCAGCCCTTCTTCGTGCCGGTGAGGCCCGCATAGTCGCGCAGCGCATCGAGCAGCGTGACGCGCGGTTCGATATGCAGCGTGTATGCGCGGCCGTTGATGTCGAGCCTGACCGGTTGCGCGGGCGCGGGCGGCGCCGCTTCCGAGGGGGCGGTGGCCGGCGGCGCATTCTGTGCTTGCAGATGAGGCGTCGCGCTCAACGCGGCAGCGGCGGCTGCCGATTGCAGGAAACGGCGGCGTGTGACGTCAGCGGGCGCGCGGGAGGGGGAAGCTTGAGAGGCGTCGTCGCAATCGCACGGCGCATCGAGGGGACGTTCGTTGGACATGGCGATCTGCGGACTCCAGGATGAAGACGGAACATAATCCGGGACTTCAGGCGCTGGCCGCGCGGGCTTGCGCAGGGCTTCGTCGCGCAGCGGCGCGCCTCTTTCGTGAAGCAATTCCGATGCCGCGGTTGCTCGACCGGGCATTGCAGAACTGCAAATTGCACTTCTCGAACACGAAAGTAAAGCGCTTACGTGTGAATTTTTCGCTGCATATTGTTTGATGGCGCAACGCTGTCGCATGGCTGACGCCAGCCCGGCGCAAAGCTGGCGCCGTGGACAGAAATGCAATGCAGCAAGAGGGAAAAGCGTATTGAAAGATCGTCGCGCGCCGAGGTGTTCGGCGCAATGCTACGCGCGGTCTTCCTGAAGGTAACGATGCACGAAGGCGATCGCCATGCTGCCTTCGCCAACGGCTGATGCCACTCGCTTGACCGGACTCAGGCGCACGTCGCCGCAGGCGAAGATGCCGGGTACGCTCGATTCGAGCAGGTATGGATCGCGCGTGTGCGACCAGCGCCCGGCTTTCACGGCATCGTCGCCGGTCAGCACGTAGCCGCGCTTGTCGCAGGCGATCTCCGGCGGCAGCCAGCCCGTTTCCGCGTCTGCGCCAATGAATACGAACAGACCGCCACATTCGCGGCGGCTCACGCTTTCGCTGGCCGTATTGAGCACGTCGATGGCGTCGAGATGCGTCTCTCCATACACGCCGACCACTTCCGAATTCAGCTCGACGCGGACGTTCTCCTTTGCGGCCAACTGCTCGACGAGATAGCGCGACATCTTGTTTTCGAGCGACTCGCCGCGAACAACGAGCGTCACGGCGCGCGCATGATTCGCGAAGTACAGCGCGGCCTGTCCCGAAGAATTGCCGCCGCCGATCAGATACACGTCGAGTCCGTGCGTGCCGCTCGCCTCGCTGCGCGCTGCGCCGTAATAAATGCCTTTACCGATGAAGCGGTCGAAGCCTTCGATCGCCAGACGCCGCCAGGTGACGCCCGTCGCGAGTATGAGCGTGTGCGCGCGCACCACGTCGCCGCCGTCGAGGTGGACTTCGCGCGCCGCAGTATCGACGCGTGCAACCGCGCGCGTGACGAGGATTTCGGCGCCGAGGCGCCGTGCCTGCTGCAACGCGCGGCTCGCCAGTTCGTCGCCGGAAATGCCGCCAGGAAAGCCCAGATAATTTTCGATACGCGAAGAGGTGCCGGCCTGGCCACCCGGTGCTTCACGCTCGACCACGATGGTACGGAGTCCTTCCGACGCGCCGTAGACCGCAGCGGCAAGGCCAGCCGGGCCGCCGCCGATGATCAGCGTGTCGTATTCCGCGAGACGCGGTTGGGTTTGAAGCCCCAGCCGCTCCGCCAGGTCGCGCGTCACGGGGCGGCTCAGCAGGGTGCCATCGGCGAGGCGCAAGGTGGGGCAGTGCTGTTCTTCGGGGCAGGGGCCGTTCCAGCGTGTTTTGAGTTCGGGCGCGTCGGGCGTCAGCCACTCGCAGCTGATCTGGTTGCGCGCGAGGAACTGGCGCAGGTTCGCGCAAGCCGGGTCCCAGCGCGCGCCAACGAGCGTCACGCGTGTTTTCGGCGGCTCCGCGGAAAGGCCCTGCAAGCCGCCGATGCGTTCGCGGGCGAGCGCGCCCATGCGCGTTGCGACATCCGAGGAGGCGGCGGCGAGCGCGTAGTAATGCTGCGCGTCCACGCGCATGACGCGCGAGGGCACGGCTGCGCGGTACGCGCCGGGAAACGGCGAGCTGAGCGCGAGCGGCACCTCGCCGAAGATCGTGCCGGGCAAGCGCCATCCAAGCGTGCGTTCGATGCCGTCGAACAGCTTGACGACCTCCATCTTGCCGGACAGCACGGCATAGAGCGCACGCTCGCCGCCTTCGTGCACGGCGTATTCACCGGGACTCAGATGCAGGTCGGCGGAGGTGTGGGCGAGACGTTCGAGTTCGGCTTCGGGGAGCGTGGAGAAAAGCGGGATCGCGCGGATTTCGTCTGTGGTCAGCATGGCTTCGCAAGTCGCGGGCAAGCAGGAAACGACGATGGGACAGCGGCGCGGGGACCGAGCGTTCGTGTTGCAGCGCGGCCGTTTTTTTGACGTCTCATGCAGTATAGGCGGCGCGCATGCAGACATTCGCCGAATTAATCGACTGACGAATTGCGCACGAGTGTCATTCGAGAGGATCGCTAACCATGTCACCTGTGCTTAGCGCAGCCACCGCCTCGCGTAGCCACACGAGCGCCGGATCGGCGTGATTGCGTGGATGCCATGCCGCATGCATCGAAAAGCCGCGCGCCTCGAACGGCAGTTCGAACAGGTCCACGCGGTCCTGGTAGCGTGCGATGAGCCGGTATGGCAGCGTCGCCACGTAGTCCGTGCGCGCGAGCACCTCGGGCACGAGCGTGAAATGCTGCACCGAGTGCGCCACGCGGCGGCGGCGGCCGAGCGCTTCCAGATGTTCGTCCATGAAGCCGAAGAAGCTCGCGCCGCTGGTCGAAACGAGCACGTGCTCGAGCGCGCAATAGCTATCCAGATCGAACGGGGCAGTGCCGCGCGGGTGGCCTTTGCGCTGCGCCACGACGAAGCGTTCGTCGTAGAGCTTTCTGGCTTTGAGCGTTGGGGGCACCTGCTGCGCGGAGCCGAGCAGCAAATCGATTTCGCCGCGCTCGAAGCGCTCCGCGAGCGAGCCGGATTCAACGGCGATGAACGCCAGTTGTAGCCCCGGCCCCGCCAGACGCGGCCATTCGATCATCAGCGGCAAGCCGAGCACGGCCACGCACTGGTCGCTCGCGGCGACCACGAAGCGCCGTGTGCCCGTGAGCGGATCGAAGGCGCTCTCGCGGCGCACCACCGTTTCGAGCGTCTTGAGCGCCGCATGCAGCGGCTCCATCAGTTCGAGCGCGCGCGCCGTGGGCGTCATGCCGCGGCCATTGGCGGCGGGAAGGAGCAGCGGGTCGTCGAAGAGTTGGCGCAGCCGGGCAAGCTGCGCCGAGACGGCCGGCTGCGTGAGATTCAGGCGCGCGGCGGCGCGCGTCACATTCAACTCGGCGAGCAGGGCGTCGAGCGACACGAGCAGGTTCAGGTCGATGCCAGAGAGATCAATCACGGTGATAGGTGGAATGTCGACGATTGATTTCAAGAATACGTCTCGCTCGCCTAGAGTTCAATCCGTCGGATCAACCGTCAAAACCCTTTCCGCTAGGAGAAGCCATGAAAGCCTGGATGCTCGATCAACCCGGCCAGCCGCTCGCGCTGCGCGACGTACCGCAACCCGAACCGCGCCGCGGCGCGCTGCTGGTGGGCGTGGAGGCCGTGCCGCTCCTGAGCTATACGCGCCAGTATGTGCAGGGCAAGCTGCCCTACGGCTACCCGCAGGGGCCGTTCTCGCCGGGGACCAACGGCATCGGCCGGGTGCTCGCGGTCGGGGAAGGCGTGTACGGCTATCGCGTCGGCCAGCGCGTGGCGCTGAGCCCCTACTGGATCGCCGACGAAGCGCTGCGCGAGCCCGCCCAGGCGCTGCTCGGGCTCACGGCGATCAGCCCGGACAGCGGACCCATGCTCGGCGATTTTCCGCACGGCACGCTGCGCGAGGCGGTCGAGTTTCCGGCCTCGACGGTGTTTCCGCTCGATGGCCTCGATCACGTGCCTTCGGCGCAGCTCGCGGCGCTCGGCAAGCTCGTGGTGCCGTTCGGCGGCTTGCGGCGCGGCCGGCTCGCGGCAGGCGAAACCGTGGTGGTGAACGGTGCGGCCGGCGCGTTCGGCTCGGCGGCCGTGCTCGATGCGCTCGCACTCGGCGCGGGCCGTGTGGTGGCGCTCGGGCGGCGCGCCGCGGCGCTGGCGCCACTCGCGAAGCTCGGCGGCGGCCGCGTGGTCACCGTCGCGCTCAGCGGCGAGATGGCGCGCGACGTGGAGGCCATCCATGCCGCCGCGAATGGCGGCGCCGATCTCGCCTTCGACATGGTGGGCCACGCCACCGACCCGGGCGCCACGCTCGCCGCGCTGCGCAGCCTGCGCCGCAACGGCCGCATGGTGCTGATGGGCAGCATGGAGGTGGATCTGCCGATCAAGTATGGCGAGATGCTCATCAACAACTGGGAGGTGATGGGCCACTTCATGTACAGCGGTGCGGACTACCGCGCGCTGATCGCGCTCGTGCAGTCCGGGCAATTGCCGCTAGACGCGATCGAAGTGCAGCGCCACGCATTCGATGCGCTGGAGACCGCGATCGACGCGGCGGAAAAAGCCGAAGGGCTGACCTGCGTGACGGTTTGCACGTCGCCGGGCGCTTGAGCGCGCCATAAACAAATCGGCCCGCAAGCGCGATTGACGCTTGCGGGCCGATGATGTTGCGAGTGCAACGAGGCTCAGTCGATGCCGTGGAACACGGCGTCGTCCGGGCCGAGGTATGCAGGCGGACGCCACACTGCGTCGCGCATCGAATGCTGCACGAGATTTTCCACGCCCAGCAGCACCGCGAAAATCGCCATGCGCACCGGAATGCCGTTGTCGGTCTGGCGGAAGATCGCGAGGCGCGGATCGTGGTTCAAATCGGTCGAGAGATCGTTCGCGCCCGGGCGGCTGTCGCGCGGCAGCGGGTGCATCACGAGCGTTTCAGCGCTGCAGCACTCGTCCATCGTTGCCTGGTTGATCTGGAATTCGGGCGTGTAGCCTTCGAACGACTCGTCGGCGAAGCGCTCCTTCTGGATGCGCGTGGCGTACACCACATCCGCGCCGCGCAGGCCCGCGCGCAGGTCGTGCGTCTGCTCGACCACATGGCCGTTGGTCGAGATCTTGTCGACGATGTATGCCGGCATTTCGAGCTGCGGCGGCGAAATGAGCGTGAACTTGATGCCACGATACAGCGCGAGCAGCTTCACGAGCGAGTGCACCGTGCGGCCGTACTTGAGGTCGCCCACGAGCGCGATATGCGCACCGTCGACGATCTTGCCGAGGCGCGAGAACTCGCGCTGGATCGTGTAGAGGTCGAGCAGCGCCTGGCTCGGGTGCTCGCCGGGACCGTCGCCGCCGTTGATCACGGGGATGTTCACGGCGCGCGCGAATTCGGCCACCGAGCCTTGATCAGGATGCCGAATCACCATCGCATCCACGTA
Organism: Paraburkholderia guartelaensis; assembly: GCF_004353905.1. Taxonomy (GTDB): domain Bacteria; phylum Pseudomonadota; class Gammaproteobacteria; order Burkholderiales; family Burkholderiaceae; genus Paraburkholderia; species Paraburkholderia guartelaensis. Next base: position 125,317 of record NZ_SMOD01000019.1, read on the forward strand.
GCCGGCCATCACGCGGCTCGTGTCATAGATCGATTCGCCCTTGGCCATCGAGGAGAACGTGAAGCCGGTCGTGTCGCACACCGAACCGCCCAGCCGGCAGAACGCGGCGCCAAAGCTCACGCGCGTGCGCGTGCTGGCTTCGAAGAACAGGTTGCCGAGCACTGCGCCTTCGAGCACGCGCGAGATTTTCCGGCGGCGCGCGATGGGCTGCATGATGTCGGCCACGCGGAACAGGGCTTCGACGGAGTCGCGCGAGAACTGGTCCACGGAGAGCAGTTGCGGCTTGCCCTCGAACTGCATCTGGCTGGCGAGCGAGCGCGTCGAGTCTACGCTTTGCGTATAGTCTTCGCGCGGCTCGCCGTTGCCGACGATTTCCGAAACGAAGCGCTCGACGATCTCCGGCATGGCGCGCGATTCCTGCGACTCCTCGGGCAGCAGCCATGTGTCGAGGGCACGACGCGACACGCCGATGCGGCTCGCAAATGCGTCGCGGGTCATGTTCAGACGCCGCATGGCGTCACGGAGGAAGGCTTGTTGCGGAACGCTCATGCTGGCACCCGTGATTTCTGGTTAATGTACGCGGTGCGTATATTAGTTCGGTGGCGCGAGAAGTCAAGTTCTTTTGTCGGAGGAGCGCTCGAGAAGCCGTTCTGCGCGCGTGAGGACGTACCGCGCGCGCAGCACGCCGCTTGCTGGCGCCCGCCCGCAACTGCGCGATCTCGGTTACACTGCGCGACATGCTACGTAACCCGCTCCGCCACGACCTGCCGAATCTCACCGCCGCCACGCGCGCGGTGTCGTCGCTCGCGCAGGCCGCATCGGTGTGGGTGAAAGCCAAAGCCAAAAAACAGCCGCTCATCTGACCGGAGTCTGCTGTTCCGTCAGATGTGCGACGGAACAGCCAGTCGAAGGCGCCCTGCCTTCCGCCTCACTCCCGGCTTGCTTCCCTCCTGCGCACCGCTGAACGGACCTTCCATACGGTCGAGTTCAAGGGAAAGTCATGTCTGAGTTTTCGGGTATCTGGATTCCGCTCATCACGCCGTTCAACGCCGGTGCAGTCGATCACGCTGCGCTCGACGCGCTCGTGCGCCACTACGTCGAGGCCGGCGTGGCCGGCTTCGTCGCGCTCGGCACGACCGGCGAGCCCGCCGCGCTAAGCGACGAGGAAGCGGACGACGTGCTCGCCACCGTGCTGGCGTCGGCGGGCGGCCTGCCGGTCGTGGCGGGCGTGAGCGGCAATCACACGGCCGCCGTCTGCGAGCGGATCGCGGCGCTCAACGAGCGGCCCATCGCGGGCGTGCTGGCGGCCGCGCCTTACTACATCCGCCCATCGCAGCCGGGTGTGATCGGCCACTTCGCGGCGCTAGCCGATGCGAGCCGCAAGCCCCTGATCGTCTACGACATTCCCGCGCGCACGGGCGTGCGCATCGAATTGCCGAGCCTGCTCGAACTCGCCGCGCACGAGCGCATCGTCGCGGTGAAGGACTGCGGCGGCTCGCTCGACAAGACGCTCGCGCTGATTCTCGACGGCCGTTTGCAGGTGCTCTGCGGCGAGGACATCGACATGTTCGGCGCGATGTGTGCGGGTGCGAGCGGGGCGATCGCGGCGTCGGCGCATTGGCGGCCGGAGCGTTTCGTGGGGATGGCGCGCGCGTTGCAGGAAGGGCGTCTCGCCGATGCACGCGCGATCTGGCACACGCTCGTACCGCTCGTGCACGTGGCGTTCGCGGAGCCGAATCCGGGGCCGGTGAAGGCGGGGCTGGCTGCGTGCGGGCTGATCCGCAATGAGCTGCGCGCGCCGATGACGCGTGTGAGCAGTGAACTGGAGGCGTCGCTGGCGAGCCTCGTGGTGTGACGCTGCCCGTGCTGGAAGGGCACGTGGCGGGATGAGATGCCGGCGGTGGAAGTACAAAATGCGGCTTGTGCCGCCGTGAGTACGCCGCCCGGAAGCGGCGCTTCTAGCGCGCCGCGCGTGCGTTCGCGGCGCTGGACGCGCGGCGGCGGCGCGTGCGAGGCCGTTCGACTGCGGCGGGTTCGCCGTTTAGCAGAATGCGGCGGCCGGGCACGTGCTGCGCAACGAGGCGCGCGATGTCGAGCGCCGTGCTTTCGGCGGGCACGACCTGGCGGCGGGCGCTGTCGTCGAGCGGCGTCGTCCATTCGACGAGCCGGTAGGCGCGGCCCCACGGATGCTGGAGTGGCGTGGAGACCCGGCACGACGCGACCGTCGAAGCGGCGCCGTCTCGCAGCAGGGACTGCAGGTGCACCAGCACATCGTCTTCAACCATGACCTCGCTCCTCCTAGGCTTGCCGCGCAAAAAAACGCCGCCGATGTTCCGGCGGCTCAACAGGGGTTGAGCCTATGTTTGCAGCAAAGAATTAAACCAACCTTAAGAGAGGGAGCTGGGCGATGTGTGCCCGAGTGTGACCGGGTGGGCCAATGGATGCGGCGGCGCGAGCCCTATGCGGGCGCGCACCGTCCAGAAAAATGCCGTGGGACAGAACGGCCGGCCACCGTGCGGCCGGCAAAAAGACAAGCTGACAGGCAGCGGCTAGTGCGGCTTCGTGCCACTTTGCCGCAGCGTCGCACGCGTCTTGCGCGCGGCGAAGAGCGGCAGATAGTCCTGGATGCGTGCTTGCGCCCGATATTCATTGAGCGTGTCGGTGTAGATGCGCGCGACCGTTTCCTCCGGCGTATTGGTCTCTTCGGCGATGGTATGGACGATCTCGGCAGCATCGGCGGTCTTTGGCATGACTGGGCTCCGGTCAGCGAGGGTGGGACGGTAGGCGGGTTTGTATTCAAGGATATCCGGGCGCGGGATACCAATTGAATCCGTCTATCGAGCAAAATCGCCGCACGCGTCGAAAGCGCGATCTGTCTGAGCATTAGTGCCTGCTCGCACGTGCGTCCGTCCCGTACTTCCAGGACTTCCAGCGAAAAAACGGCCACGGCGAGACAGAATGCCTGCGCCGTGGCCGCCTATGGCGTGCGGCAGCGTGCCGCACGCGTTCTGCTTGTGTCAGCTTTACGCCGCGGTTTCGAGCGACGGATAGTCCGTGTAGCCCGTTTCGCCGCGCGCGTAATACGTCGACGGATTCGGCGCATTGAGCGGCGCGTTCAATTCGAAACGGCGCGGCAGGTCGGGGTTCGCGATGAAGAGCTGACCCCACGCGACCGCGTCGGCTTCGCCTGCCTCGAGTACGGCCTGTGCCGATTCCAGCGAGAACTTTTCGTTCGCGATGAACGGACCGCCGAATTCGGCTTTCAGCTGCGGCCCGAGACGGTTGTCGCCAAGCGATTCGCGCGCGAAGAGGAACGCGATTTTGCGCTTGCCGAGCTCGCGCGCCACGTAACCGAACGTCGCCGCCGGATTCGAATCGCCCATCGTGTGAGCGTCGCCGCGGGGTGCGATATGCATGCCCACGCGACTCGCGCCCCACACATCGATACACGCGTCAGTAATTTCGAGCAGCAGACGCGCGCGATTTTCGATCGAGCCGCCATAGGCGTCCGTGCGCTGGTTGGTGCTGTCCTGCAGGAACTGGTCGAGCAGATAGCCGTTCGCGCCGTGAATTTCCACGCCGTCGAAACCGGCCGCCTTCGCGTTGACAGCGCCCTGGCGGAACGCCGCGATCACGCCGGCGATCTCTTCGGTTTCGAGCGCGCGCGGCGTGACGAAGCCGCGCTGCGGACGCACGAGGCTCACGTTGCCTTGCGGCGCAATGGCGCTGGGCGCCACCGGCAGGTCGCCGTTCAGGAACACAGGGTCGGACACGCGACCGACGTGCCACAGTTGCATGAAGATGCGGCCGCCCGCGGCATGCACCGCGGAGGTCACGATCTTCCAGCCTTCCACTTGCTCTTGCGACCAGATGCCCGGCGTTTCGGCATAGCCGACGCCTTGCGGCGTCACCGAGGTCGCCTCGCTGATGATGAGGCCGGCCGTTGCGCGCTCGGCGTAGTACTTCGCCATGAGTTCGTTGGGCACGCGTACTTCGCCAGCGCGTTGACGCGTGAGCGGGGCCATGATGATGCGGTTCGGCAGCGTGAGGTCGCCGATCTGGATGGGGTCGAAAAGCGTTGCCATGTGTAGTGTCACCTTGTCTGCGGGCGCGGCCCGCGGGCTGAAAAGCGATAGGGAATCGAAACGGACGATGCGTATTCAGCAGATGTTTCGTCGCTGAAGACTCACAACTGCGCGTTCATATGGGCGATAAACGCCTCGATGACCGGCTCGTTGCGCTTAAAAAACACCCACTGCCCCACGCGTTTGGACGTGACGAGTCCGGCCTTCTGCAACACGGCCAGGTGCGCGGACACCGTGGATTGCGAAAGCTCGCAATGCGCGTCGATCTTGCCCGCGCAAACGCCGTTGTCTAGCGGCAGCTCCTGGTCGCCGAAGTGCACCTGCGGCTCGCGCAGGCACGCAAGAATCTCGCGGCGCACCGGATTGGAGAGCGCCTTGCAGATCGCGTCGACGTCGAGAGCGGGGGGAGTTGGGGAATTCTTCATTGCGGTTGCATCGTAACTGTCCGAATCATATATCGTGATTCTACGATATGGGCGATGACACTCATTTCAATAGGGTTGTCGGCAAATTTCGCTTTCCCTCGCTCGATCTACGCCGTCGCCTGCTGCGCAACCGTGGCCGCGACGCGCACGCGGCTCACATACGCCAGCGCGGCCAAACTGATCATGGCGGTCGCAATCAGCCAGTAACTCGGCGCGCTCTTGTCGCCGGTGGCGCTCAGCATCCACGTGACGATGGCCGGGGTGAAGCCGCCGAACACGGTCACGCCGACGTTGTAGCCGATCGACATGCCGGTGGCGCGAGTCGCGGCCGGGAAGATCTCGGCCATGAGTGCGGGCAGGGCGCCGAAATAGATCGACTTCAGGAGCGCGAGCCACGCAATCAGCACGAAGAGCGGCACCGCACTCTCCTGGCTGGTTGCCCAGGCGAAGCCGGGGTAGGCGCTCGCGAGAAAGAGCAGCGCCACACAGGTCATCTGCGTGCGCCGCCCGATACGGTCGGACAGATGCCCCGCGAACGGCGTGACGACGGTGAGAATGACGCCGCCCGCCATCGTCGCCGCGAAGCCGGTTGCCGCAGGCAGATGCAGCTGGCGGATCGCGAACGTGGGAATGTATTGCAGCAGATAGTTGACCGCCGTCGAGACAGTCAGCAGGCCGATCGCCGTGAGCACGAGCCGCTTTTGCTGGCCCAGCACTTCGCGCACGGGCGTTTCAGTGCGCGCGCTGCGCTTGAAGTCCTCGGCGTCTTCAATGAAGCGGCGCAGATAGAGGCCGACCGGACCAATCAGTAATCCGAAGAAAAACGGCAGGCGCCAGCCCCAGGTGGCGAGGTCGGCGGGCGCCATGAGGCGCGCGAGTCCATAGCCGAACGAGGCCGCGAGCAGCGTGGCGAGGCCCTGCGTGGCGAACTGCCAGCTCGCGAGAAAACCGCGACGGTGCGGCGCATGCTCGATCAGCATGGCCGTGGACGCACCGAACTCGCCGCCCGCCGAGAAGCCCTGGATGAGCCGCGCGGCGAACACCGCGAGCGGCGCGGCGAGGCCTATCGTCGCGTAGTCGGGAATCAACGCGATGATCGCTGTGCCGACCATCATGAGGCTGACCGAGAGCATCAGCGCGGCCTTGCGTCCGCTGCGGTCGGCATAGGCGCCGAGCACCGCGCCGCCGAGCGGGCGCACGAGATACGACGCGCCAAAGGTGCCGAACGTGAGCAGCATCGAAACGGTTTCGTTGACTGCCGGAAAGAAGTGCTTGCCGATGTACACCGCGAAGAACCCGTAAATGGCGATGTCGAACCATTCGAGCGCGTTGCCGGCGGAGGTGGCGATGACGAGCCTGACAAGGCTCACGGGTTGTTTTGCGGACATGGCGGCAGGCACCTTTATCGTTGTCGTTAGACGAGGGCGTCGGTGGGTCGCGTCGTGCGCGCTTGCGCTTGCGCCGATGCGCGGCTCGCGGCGAGACGCGCGGCATCGTCGCCGAGGTCCCACCAGAGTCCGGCCATCACGGCGAGCGCCTCGCGTGCGACGGAGCCGAGCAGGTGTTCGTTCGGCGCGTGCTGCGCGCAGGCCGGATACGAGTGCGGAACCCAGAGCGTCGGCAGGCCGAGCGTGTACGCGAATACATCGTTCGGCACCGTGCCGCCGAGATTCGGCAACAACGCCGGCTTCTTTCCAGTCGAAGTGCGCAGCGAATCGAGCGCCCAGTGCACCCAGGCGTCGTCGGGGTCGAGCCGCGTCGCGGCGGACGTTTGCGTGACACGTACCTGCACGTCGTCAAAGCCAAGCCGCGCGAAGTGCGCTTCGAGGTGCTCGCCCACGCGTGCGGCGTCGGTGCCCACCACGAAGCGCAGCTGGCAGGTGGCCTTGGCCGTGGGCGGGATCGCGTTGACGGGGGCATCGGGGTTGCCGGTCTTGAATGCGAGCACTTCGAGCGTGTTCCAGGCGATCACGCGCTCGGTGGGCGTGAGGCCGGGCTCGCCCCAGTCCGGGTCGATTGCGGGGGCGTCTTCGTCGCCGCCGAGCACGATGTCGGCAAGCGCCTCGCGCACGCTCGCGGGCACGGGCGGCGGACGCAGCCCGTCCACGACGATGGCGCCGCGCCGGTCGACGAGGCTCGCAATCGCGTGCGACAGCACGATGGCCGGGTTGCGCAGCGCGCCGCCCCAGTTGCCCGAGTGATGCGCACCTTTGCGCAGATCGACGAGCAGTTCGAACGTCACGCCGCCGCGCGAGCCGAGGAACAACGTGGGCCGTTCGGCCAGCACGCGCGGGCCATCGGAGGCGATGAACACGTCCGCTGCGAGCGCGTCGCGATGGGCGGCGCAAACGGCGTCGAGGCCCGGCGAGCCGATTTCCTCGCCGGTTTCGAAGATCAGCTTCACGTTGTAGCCGAGCTTGCCGCCGCGCGCGTCCAGCACCGCGGCGAGTGCAGCGAAGTTCACGGAGTGCTGGCCCTTGTTGTCGGCCGTACCGCGGCCATACCAGCGGTCGCCTTCGACGGTGACGGTCCAGGGCGCAAGGCCTTCGCGCCACTGCTCGTCGTAGCCGCGCACGACGTCGCCGTGGCCGTAGGTCAGCACACTGGGAAGCGCAGGGTCTTCGATGCGCTCGGCGATCAGAAACGGCGCGCGGGAGCCCGCGGGGTTCTCGATCACGCGGCATGTGAAGCCGAGCGGCGTGAGGGAGGGCATCACCTCGTCGGCGAGATAGGCGACGAGTGCGCGGGCCTGCTCCGGGTTCTGGCTTTCGGTGCGAAAGCCCACGCGGCGCTGGAGGTCGGTGAAGAACGCGCCGGAATCGTAGACGCGCAGGGCGCGGTCGATGGCGGTTTGTCGGGTCTCGTTCAAAAGGGCTCCTCTCATGCCTGGGTACGGGGAATGAAAGCAGTCTAGGAACGTCAAAAATTCGCAACAATTTCAAATTTTGCGGATAGCATTGCCGAATTGGCAACGCAACGAGCACCCACTGAACGGATAAACCGATGCTTCATGGAATCGCCTTGCGCTACTTCGTCGAGGTCGCGCGTACCGGGTCGCTGGCTGCGGCCTCCGAGAACCTGCACGTCGCCGTTTCGGCGATCAGCCGGCAGATCAGCAAGCTGGAGGAAGACGTGGGCACGGCGCTCTTCGAGCGCATGCCGCGTGGGATGGTGCTGACCGAATCGGGCGAGCGGCTGGCCGAGCACGCGCGGCGCGCGCTGCTGGAGGGCGACGCGGTGCTCGCCGAGATCGCGACGGCCAAGGCGCTCGGGCACGGCATCGTGCGAATCGGCTGCACGGAGGGCTTTACGCGCTCGTTCCTGCCCCACGTGCTCGCGCAGCATCACGCGGCCGCGCCGCACGTGCATTTCAATCTGCGCTCGGGTACGCCTTCGCAGGTCGAGCAGTGGGTGGCCACGGGCGAGGCGGATCTCGGGCTGGCATTTTCGAGCGGAGACCCCGCGAAGGTCTACGTGCAGTACAGCGCACAGGCGCCGGTCTGCGCGCTGCTCGATCCGGGGCATCCGCTGGCGCAACGCGACTCGCTCACGCTCGCGGACTTGAGCGACTATCCCGTCGCGCTGCTCGAACGCGGCAACACGGCGCGCCAGCTATTCGACGAATGCTGCGCGCGGCACGGCGTCAAGCTCGAGCCCATTCTCACGAGCAACAATTCGAGCGCCTTGCATGCGTTCGCCGCGCTGGCGGGCGCGATCACGCTTGGCAGCCGGCTCTCGCTTTCGGGCCTCGCGGACGATCTTTCTCTGGTGGCGAAGCGTTTCGACGAACCGACGCTCAACCAGCGCAACCTGTGTGTGATGACGATGCGCGACAGGCGACTTTCACGCCCGATCGAAGGCGTACTGAGGGCGCTGATCGATGCGATCGAACGCGTGTTGTGAAGGCCCGGCGCCTCAGCGCTTGCCCGCGCGGCCCGTCATGCGTCCCAGGATATCAACGCGTTGCACCAGTTGATGGTAGATCACCGCGAGCACGTGCCCGGCGATCAGTGCGTACGTCAGGTACGCCAGCCAATAGTGGATTTTCGAGCCGAGATGGCCGAGCGCCTTGTCTGCCGGCACGACGGCGGGCACCTGATACAGCCAGAACCAGTTCACCGGATGGCCGCCGCCATACGAGTTGATATATCCACTGATCGGCATGGCAAAGAGAATCAGATACAGCAGGCCATGACCGATATGCGCGAGCTTCTGCTCGAACACCGGAATGCGTTGCGGCAGCGGCGGCGCATTGCCCGCAAGCCGCGTCACCACGCGGATCAGCGTGAGCAGCAGGACGGTCAGGCCAATCGATTTGTGGAAGTTCACCCAACTGCCGTGCGACGGGTCATGACGGTCCATCGTCGTCATGTACCACGCCACGGGGATCACCACGAACATGCATAGCGCGGTCAGCCAATGCAGCACGCGCAGCGTCAAGCCATATGTGGGACGTGCGAAAGACAACGCAGAAACGGAGTGCGGGCTTCGGGACATGGTAAAGGCCTTTTCGCGGTCGAATGAGCCAAGCCTGCCACAAAAACGGCTCTGCGGAACATCCTCGGCCGATGCAGTTTTGTTAGGTCCGGTTACAACGGCTGTCGCCAAAATGACATTGGATGATAAGTCAACCATAATTCCTCAATGGATTTCCCTTATCTAGCTGCCGGTTCACCTGCCGATAACTGCGTAATGTGATTCGGCCGGTCTGCCTCACCTGGCCATAAGTTGCATTGTCAATCAGGAGTCGGGAATTCCATGTCCAGCAATTTCGCAGAAGCCCCGTTTGGCGAGGCCTACGCCCCAGCCAATGCCGCTCGACGGGTAGCGGCCGTCGAAAGCCCGCTCATGAACGCGCGCAAACGAGCCGACAGAGCTTGCGCGCTCGTCAACTGGATTCTTCTGGCGGGCGCCTTGGGAATCGGCTGGCACTTCGACGCGCTCACGCCCGTGCTCGTCGTCGGATTGCCGCTAGCGCTCATTTCCACGCTGCTCGCACTTGCTCTGCCAGGTCTCAAGATCACCAGAATGGGATCCGCGCTCACCTTCATGGGCGGCGCGGCCCTACTGATCGACGTGGGAGGCGGACAGGACGAGTTTCACTTCGTCGTGTTCATCCTGCTCTCGCTGCTGCTCGCCTATCGCGACGTGCAGGTGGTGCTGCTCGCCACCGCCTTCATTTCCGTCCAGCAACTCGCGTTCAACTATTTCCAGGCATGGGGCTGGCCGGTCAGGGTCTATTCGCAGACGGGCTTCGACGTCGTGGCGCAGCACTGGGCGTTTCTCTGGCTTCAAACCTTGTTCATCGCGGCGATTTCGGCGCGCCAGGAGCGCGACGCAAACATCGCCGGCGAACTCGCGGCCATGTCGGAGGGGATCGGCCAGGCCTCGGGTTACATCACGCTGGGCGAGCAAACGAGCCGGCCCGCGAGCGATGTGGCCGGCGCATTCCACGCCACGCTCGCGGCCGTGCGTAAAACGCTGCTGCAGGTGCGCGACAGCGTGAGTGAAGTTTCGGAGTCCGTAGCAGGCACCAGCGCGCGTAACGCCGTCCTTTCCGAGCGGACCGAGCAACAGCGCCATTCTCTGGAAGGCATGGTCGCGGCGATGGAGCAGCTCAAGCAAAGCGTGCATGAGAGCGTCGATCACGCAATGGCGGCCAGCGCGCTGGCGGGCTCCGCGAGCGAAGTCGCGACCCAGGGGCGCGGGGCGATCAAGGCGGTGATCGATACGATGGGCGACATTTATCGCTCGTGCGAACGCATTACCGACATCATCGGCGTGATCGACGGCATCGCGTTCCAGACCAACATTCTCGCGCTCAACGCGTCGGTCGAGGCCGCGCGTGCGGGCGATCAGGGGCGGGGGTTCGGGGTGGTGGCGGAGGAGGTCCGTACGCTGGCCCAGCGCAGCGCCTCGGCTGCGAAGGAGATCCGGGCGCTGATCGGGGAGTCGGTCGAGCGCGCACGCACGGGCAACGGTCTCGTCGAAAGCGCGGGCAATACGGTGGGCGAGGTGCTCGAAAGCGTCACGCGCCTGTCGGCCATCGTTCACGAAATGGCGACGGCCACCGGCGCGCAGCGCGCGGGCATCGACCAGATGGGCGAGAACATCGCCCACATCGACGCGGCGATACGCGAGAACGCGGCGCATGTCGCCGACACGGTCGAGCAGGTCGAGCAGCAGCATCGCCAGACGGCCTTGCTCGCCAGCGCGGTCAAGGTGTTCAGGCTGGATTGAGCGGCGTCGCGACGCGTTTTCGGGGCGCGACCCCAAAGTAGACCATTTTGTTACACCTCTTACGGCGCCAGGCCTATGGCGTTACAAAGCCCTTTCACGTTGGCCGCTATACTCGGTTCCGTCTCAAAAACGTAAGAGAACAACTATGTCGAAGAAAATCATCCAGATGGTTGCCGTTGCTGCGCTGACTGCTGCAGCCTCGCTGCCGGCGCTCGCCGGCGATATGAACAACGCACTGGGTGGCGCGCTGGGTGGCGTCGCCGGCGCGGCTTTGGGCGGCGCCGTGGGCGGTAGCACCGGCGCGGTGATCGGCGGCGCAGTGGGCGGCGGCGCGGGTGGCGCAGTCACCTCGAATCGTCGCGAACGCACGGGCGCCATCATCGGCGGCGCGCTCGGCGGCGGCGCTGGCACTGCCGCGGGCAACGCTATGGGCGGCCGCACCGGCGGCCTGATCGGCGCGGCCGTGGGCGGCGGTGCTGGCTCGGCGCTCGGCGGCAATGTTTCGCGTTCGAACTCGTACGCCGACGACTATTCGCGCGGCTATCACGGCAAGCACCACAAGCATCGTCACTACGACTAAGCACGGCTTGCCGGGCGCAACGGCCACTCGCCGCTGCGCCTGGTGATTCGCGCCGCCGCATCCGGCGGCGCTCGCCGGGCCGTTCTGGCCCGCGCGTAACTTCCTCCCTATTCGAGTTAGACCTCATCCGGGTGTCGGATCGCGGCGGCTTCGTGCTGTTTGATTCGGTATGCCAGGCGATTTCCCAGGTATCGGTGAGCGTCAATCCTGTCGCGGTTTGCGGCGCCACGAGCCATGCGGCAGTTCCTTGTCGCGTTCGGCCGCGGTGAGCGCGGCGCGCAACTGCGTGTGGTTCAGCGGAATGCAATAGGCCGGTTTTGCGCGCTCGAAACGCCAGCTGTCGGCAAGCGAACCCGCGTCGAGCACGTCGAAATCGAGCTGTTCGTGTAGCGCGGCCACGAGCGCCTTCGCCGCATTATCGTCTGCCGCGACGGGTAGCGCGCGCCGTCCGCCTTCGACAGGCGGACGCTCTTCGCGCGGCAGGTCGTACGCAAGAATCGCACTGAACGCCTTGACCACCCGTGCCCCATTCAACTGCTGTGCAACGCGCTCGCTCGTGGCCTCGCGGTGTTCGTCGAACGTAGCAATGGCGCCGTCGCGCGCCGGGTAGTAGTTCATGGTGTCGATGACGACTTTGCCGGCGAGCGTTTTGACCGGTATCTCGCCGAGCGCGGACAGCGGCAGCGCCGCGATCACGATCTCGCCGAACGACGCGGCTTGCTCCAGCGTGCCGATTTCGCAGCCCAGCGCCGCCGCCTCTGCCGCGCGCGCCTTCGGATCACGCGACGAGAGCATCACTTCATGCCCCGCCTGCGCGAGCAGTTTGCCCAGCGTCGAGCCGATCTCGCCCGCGCCGAGAATGCCGATAGCCAATCGATGTTCACGATGTTCGTTCATGGGAAGCCCCGTGTTTCGTAATGGAGACCTCAGCGTATCGCTGAAACTACCATGCGATAATCAGGCATCCGGGTGAAACACTTGAAACGGCAGATTTCCAATCGTGGACAAATTGACCAGCATGACCGTGTTCGTGAAGACCGCCGAATCCGGTTCGTTCACGGCGGCGGCGCGCATGCTCGCGATGACGCCGCAAATGGCGGGCAAGCATGTCGACGCGCTGGAAAAGACGCTAGGCGTGCGCCTGCTCCAGCGCTCGACGCGCAAGCACGCGCTCACGGAAGCCGGTCGCGCCTATTTCGAAGCCTGCCGGCGGGTGCTCGAAGAGGCAGCCGCCGCTGAGGCCGTCGCGCTCGCGCAAACCGCCCACCCGCAAGGCACGCTGCGCGTGACGGCGCCCGTCTCGTTCGGCGCTTTCCGGCTTGCGCATGAAATCAAGGCTTTTCTCGCGGATTGCCCGGACGTGAAAGTCGATCTCGTGCTGAGCGACCGGCAGTTCGATCTCTTGCAGGACGGTTTCGATGTCGCGTTTCGCATCGGCGCGCTGCCCGACTCGCAACTCGTCGCGCGGCCGCTCGCGCCCTATCGGCTCGTGCCTTGCGCCGCGCCGGCCTATCTCGCCACACACGGAACGCCGGCGCATCCGCGCGAACTCGCGCAGCACGTGTGCCTCGATTACGCGTTCGACAGCTTTCCGGCGCCCCAAACGTGGATCTTCAAGGACGGCGACACGCAGATCGAAGTCGAGCCGCGTGGCCAGCTGCGCAGCAACGACACCCGCGCGTTGGTCTCGGCGGCGGAGGCGGGAGTGGGAATCGTGCTGGCGGGCGAGCCGAATCTCGCGCCGTCGGTAGCGGCGGGGCGGCTCGTGCCGCTGCTCGAGGCGTATGCCGCACCGGTGCGGCCCATGCATCTGCTTTACGCGGATCGCCGCGCGCAGGCTCCCAAGCAGCGCGCGTTCGTGGCGTGGGCTCTGGCGTGCTTTGGCGAAGGCGGCAGCGTCACCGGCGCGCGGGCGCCGGCGCCCGCGCGGGTTCGTCGTCCGGCGCGCAAGCCTCGCGCGTCACGCACGTAGCGTGATTAGCTCTCGCCACGGAAGACGCCATTGAGCGTCGCGCCGGGGGCCGCCCCTTCGAAACCGTCGAAACGCCCTTCGTTGAGCCGTTGCGCCGCGTGCATGAAAGCGCCCCATGCGGTGCGCGCGAGCGCGCCGCCCACGCTCACACGGCGCACGCCGAGCGCGGCGAGATCGTCGAGCGTGAAGGCCGACTTTGCGCCGATCAGCACGTTCACCGGTTTCGGAGCGACAGCGGTGACGACGGCCTCGATCTGCTCGCGCGTCTGGATGCCGGGCGCATAGAGGCAATCCGCGCCCGCCTGTGCGTACGCCTGCAAGCGCGCGATGGCATCCTCGAGGTTGGGCACGCCCGCCACGAAGTTCTCCGCACGGCCGACGAGCACAGTGTCGCCGCCGCGCGCATCGATGGCGCGCCGCGCCGCGCGTATGCGCTCGACGGCGACGTCGATCGGCAGCAGCGGCGCTGCGTCGTTCCCGGTCGAATCTTCCACGGAAAGTCCGGCGACGCCGGTCTCGACGGCGAGTCCGACGCTTTCTTCGACGCCTGCGGGATCAGCGCCAAAGCCGCTTTCGAAGTCGGCGTTCACGGGCAGGTCGGTGGCCGTGACGATTTCGCGCAGGTGCGCGAGGATCGCGTCGCGCGGCAGCGTGTTGTCGGCGTGCCCGCGCGACCAGGCGAACCCGGAGCTGGTGGTCGCGAGCGCCTTGAAACCGAGGCTCTGGAGATAGCGCGCGCTGCCCACGTCCCACGGGTTCGGCAGCACGAAGCAACCGGCGGCGTGCAGCGCGCGAAAGTCGGCGCGTTTCTCGGCAATGGTGCGGGCGGGTCCTGACATGGCAAGTTTCCTCCTGGCTCGTGGGTGGGCGGCGGGGCGTCTGCGCGGGCGTGCGCATCCTCCGGTGCCGACCACCGATTGTGACCGAATTCCTGGATTCCCGAATCGAACGGCGCTTGCGTGCGCAGCGATTTCGCAAGAAGATAAGGATCGCGAATTAAATGAATGCCTACGAAGGCGATGGCATTCGTAGGCTAGAAACGAGGAAAAGAAGGGCGCAGCCGTTATGATATGCGTTCTTTTTATTTTGCCGTCCAGCCGCGATGTCCAAAACCAGCGCTCCGAAAGCCACGCCGCCCCGCATGTCCGATGTCGCTCGTCTCGCGGGCGTTTCGAAGATGACGGTGTCCCGCGTGATGGCGGGGCGCAGCGCATCGGAGGCGACCCGCGAGCGTGTGCAGCGCGCGATCGACGAGCTGGGCTACGTGGCCGACGCGGCGGCCGGCGCGCTTTCCTCGGGGCGCTCATCGTTCGTCGCCGTGCTCGTGCCGTCGCTTTCCAGCTCCAACTTCTCGGACACCGTGAGCGGCCTCACGGCGGTGCTCGAACCGCAAGGGCTCGAACTGCTGATCGGCGACACCGACTACTTTCTCGATCGCGAAGAGCGTCTCGTGCGCCAGATGCTGCGCCACCAGCCGCGCTGCATCGCGCTCACGGGCGCGCAGCACACGGACGCCACGCGCACGCTGCTGCAGCGCTCGGGCGTGCCTGTCGTCGAGATGTGGGACCTGCCCACGGAGCCGATCGACATGGCCGTGGGCTTTTCCAACGTGAGCGCCGCGCGCGAGATGGTGCGCTATCTCGCGGACAAAGGGCATCGCCGCATCGGCTTTCTTGGCGGCGCGGGCGACCTGGACCGGCGCGGTCTCGACCGCCTCAAGGGCTTTCAGATGGAGATGAAGGCGCTCGGGCTCGAAAAGCACCGCGTCGTTCAACTCGGCGACTCGCCGGTCACGATGAGCCACGGCGCACCCGCGATGGCCGAACTGCTCGAGCGCTGGCCCGACACGCAGGCCGTGATGTGCGTGAGCGACATGTCGGCGTTCGGCGCGATCATGGAGTGCCAGCGGCGCGGCCTCAGCGTGCCTCGCGATATGGCCGTTGCCGGCTTCGGCAATTTCGAGATCGCGGCGTGCTGCTATCCGGCGATCACCACGATTTCGGTCGATGCCTACGGCATCGGCCAGCGCACCGGCGAGGCGATCGTCGCCGCCCTCGCGGCAGCGGACGGCTCGAGCGCGTCGCATCCCTTGAAGACACGCATTCAGTACACTGTCGTGCCGCGCGCGAGCGCTTGAGCACGCGGCGCGAGCGTGCCCAAGCGCTCTCGTCGTCAAAGTCCCTTGGCGATACGCTGCGCCATCTCGACCACCGCGATGGCCAGCCGCTTTTCTCGCCGCGCGTCCAGCCGCTCCAGCGGCAGGCTCGCGCTGACCGCCACACGCTTGCCGAGCGCCGTCACGCCGACGAACGCCGCGAAGCACGCGATGCCCGCCGTCACTTCTTCCCGTTCGTGCGCGAGGCCGGAGCGGCGTATCGCGGCGAGCGCCGCGATGAGGTCCTGCTTGCGCGTGATGGTGTTGGCCGTCACAGCGGGAAGCTGGCGCGGCAGGATGGCGTTGACCTCATCATCGGAAAGGCTGGCGAGCAGCGCCTTGCCCAGCGCACTGCAGTGAGCGGGCAGCCGCGAACCGAGATCGGAGACGAGACGCACGGGCCGAGCGGGGTCCTCGCGTGCGAGATACACGACTTCCGCACCGTCCAGCACCGCAAGCTGAACCACTTCGTTATGCGTCGCGACGAATACGGTCGCTTCCTGGCGGAACACTTCCTGGAGCCGGTCGTGCCGCACGTAAGCACTGCCTAGCTCGAACAACGTGAGGCCGACGATATAGCCGTCGGCGCGCTTTTCGATCCACCGTCGGCGCTCGAGCGAGTCGAGCATCAGGTAGAGCGTGCTGCGCGAGAGGCCGGTGGCCTGCGCAATTGCCGCCGCGCGCATCGGGCCTTGAGCGTGCGCGAGCACGTCGAGAATGTCGTGTATGCGCCGTAGCGCCGGGACTTCGTAGGGTGAGGACATGGAGCTGCGCGCCGGGTTTGCCGACAAAAGATCATCCAACAGGCTGGACATACTAACACCACGTTGGATAGGCGCATGAGCGCATCGACATTTCTCAGCGGCATCGTTCCTTGGTATCGTTGCACACACGAATCAACGGGAACGGTTTGAACGCCACGGCGTAGAGCGCGCCGTATGTTCGGGAGAGTCGCGAAAGATGAAGTATTCGAATCTGGTCGAGCGGTTGCAGGGCCGTCGCACGACGGCGTGGGAGATCCATCACGCAGCGGTGCAGGCCGCGGCGCGTGGCGAGGATGTGATCGTGCTGAGTGTGGGAGACCCCGACTTCGGCACGCCCGCGCCGATCGTCGAGCGCGCCGTGGCCGCGCTGCGCGAAGGCGATACGCACTACTCGGCCATCATGGGCCGTGAGCCGCTGCGCGAGGCGATTGCGCGCGAGCATGCGCTGCAAAGCGGGCGCGTGGTCGGCGCACAGAACGTGATTCTCTGTGCGGGCGCGCAGAACGGCTTGTTCGCGTCGTCGCTCTGTTTGCTGGAGGCCGGCGACGAAGTGCTCGTGCCCGAGCCGATGTACCTGACGTACGAGGCGGCGATTCGCGCATCGGGCGCGACGCTCGTGCCGGTGCCTGTCGATCCCGAAAACGGCTTTCATCTCGATTGTGACGCGCTCGATGCAGCCGTCACGCCGCGCACGCGCGCGATCTTCTTCGCGACGCCGTGCAACCCCACCGGCGCGGTGATGCCACGCGCGCACCTCGAACGCGTCGCGCAACTGGCGAAGCGTCACGACCTGTGGGTGCTCTCCGACGAGGTCTACGCCGACCTCACGTTCGAGCGCGAGCACGTGAGCATCGCCGCGCTCGACGGCATGGCGGAGCGCACGGTCACGCTTGGCAGCCTTTCGAAGTCGCATGCTATGCCGGGCTGGCGCCTCGGCTGGGTGATCGCGCCGGAAACGATGATCGCGCATCTGGCGCGGCTCGCGCTCTGCATGCTCTACGGGCTGCCCGGTTTCATTCAGGAGGCGGCGATCACGGCGCTCGACAACCGCGCGTCGATCGTCGCGGAAATGCGCGAGATCTATCGCCGCCGACGCGACATCGTTTACGAGCGACTGGCGGGCGTGCCGGGGCTCGAGTGCCTGTTGCCGGAAGCGGGCATGTTCATGATGATCGACATCCGCGGCACGGGCCTCGACACGCAAGCGTTCACCTGGCAGCTGTTCGAGGCGCAGAAGGTTTCCGTGCTCGACGCAAGCGCGTTCGGCGAGACCGCAAACGGCTATGTGCGGCTTGGTTTTGTCGTGGACGAAGCGAGGCTCGTCGAGGCCTGCGAGCGTATCGCGGCGTTTGTCCAGGAGCGCGCCGCAGCCGCGGCGCGCTAGCGGGTCTCGAAGTAGAGGCGCGTGGGCTCGAACAGATCGGCGGGCAATGCATCCCGCGTGAACCACGCCCACTGCGCGCATTTGTCGGGCTCGACGACGACCGGCGTGCCCGGTGCGGCCGCCTCGACGAACAGCGTCACATGACGCACGCGGCCGGCTTCGAGCCAGCCGCTCGCCCAGCCGGCGGCTTGCGCCTCCACCAGTTCGAGGCCGGTTTCCTCGCGCAGCTCGCGCGCGGCTGCGGCGAGCGGATCCTCACCGGCGTCGACCTTGCCGCCCGGGAAGGCCCACGTGTCGTGTCCCCAAGTGCTCTTGCGCTGGCCGAGCAGCCACGCATCGCCGTTGCGTACGACGACGCCCACGCCGAGCATGGTGACGGGAGCGTTCAAGTCATCGGTCATGCTTTGCGGTTGTCGATCTGGAATGCGATTCATTGGCGAAGCCGATCGCGCGCTGCACGCCGTTACGCTTTCGCCGGGCGCGCAGCAAACGCGGGCGGATTCAGCGTTCGCCGTCGAAGAGATCGTTGAGCATCTCGTCGAAGGCGGCCTGGGCGTCTTCCAGTTCCTGGAGCGCCATGTCGAAGGTCTGCAGCGCGAACTGCGTCGGCTTGCCGTCGCCTTCCGGCGGAAACTGCGACTGCAGTGAGGTGAACGCCGACTTGACGCGCTGGGTCGCGGTCAGGACGCGCTCCATGGCGGCGGCTTCTTCGGCTCGTGCCTGTTCTGGGGTCATCGAAAGCTCCGTTCTTGTGTGAATAGGGTTGGGTGTGTTCAGGGCAGGGGCAGGCCGCCCTCGGCCTTCACTTCGCGCAGCGACAGCGCCGATTCGACTGAGGTGACACCGGGCAAGCTGCGCAACTGGTCGCGCATGAAGGTGCCGTAGTCGTCGAGATCGCGGGCTACCACCTGCAAAATATAGTCTGCCGTGCCGGCTACGTTGTGGCACGACAGAATGCGCTCGATCGCCAGCACTTCGCGCTCGAACCGGTCGGCGAGCGCGCGGTCGTGCACGGCGAAGCGCACCGAGACGAATCCCACCACGCCATAGCCGAGCGCGCGGCGCGAGAGTACCGCGCGGTAACGCTCGATATAGCCCTCTTGTTCGAGCCGCTTGAGGCGTCGCGCGCACGGCGTTTCGCTCAGGCCCACCGTTTCGGCGAGCCGCGCGTTCGGCATGCGCCCGTCGGTTTGCAGCGCGCCGAGTATCGCCCGGTCGAGTTTGTCGAGGTCACTCATGGCGGTTAGGGGAGTTCTGGTGCGGATTCGAAAATCTTAGCGCATTCCGCCAATCTCTGCCGTAGGTGGTATGAAAAACGCCAGAAATCTCTCCGTGTGTAGCGGCAATATAGAGCCTCTTTCACGCGAGGCCAACATGATTTCCGCCCACCTGCTGTTGATGTTCATCGTCGCCCTGATTATCGTCTGCGCGCTGCCCGGCGCCGACATGGCGCTCGTGATGCAGACCAGCATGAGCCGCGGCACGCGCAGCGGCTTCGCGGCGGCCTGCGGCCTGGGACTTGCGCGCGCGACCCACGTGACGCTTTCGGCCTGCGGTCTCGCGGCCTTGCTGCGCAACGCGCCGTGGCTTTATGAGGTCGTGCGCTACGTGGGGGCGGCGTATCTCACGTGGATCGCCGTGCAGATCTTCCGCGCGCCGGCGTTCGCGATGCCCGAGCAGGAGGGCGTGGCCGTCGCGCGGCCGCGCCGCGCCGATTTCGCCAAGGGGCTGCTCACGAACCTGCTGAACCCGAAGGCGCTGCTGTTCTGCTCGGTGCTGCTGCCGCAGTTCATCCGGCCCGAGGCGGGCTCGGTCTGGCTGCAGGTGTCCGTGCTGGGCGTGATGCTGGTTGCCGTATGCGCGCTCTTCGACGTGATCTACGTGCTGGGTGCGGCGCGCATCGCTGTGTGGCTGCGCGGCAATCCGCTCGCGCAGACGGTCCAGAAGTGGGCGTTTTCGTCCGCGCTGATCGGCTTCGCGCTGCGGCTCTCGCTCGATTGAGGTCGCAGCCGGCAAAGACGGTTGCGAGAAGGCGTGCGGCGCGCAAGGCGCCGCACGCTTTTTTTATTGCTCGTGTTTAGCGGCTCGCGTTAGCGCCCGCCAAGATAGTCGAGCTTGCCCAGTTCCACGCCGTTGTGACGCAGGATGTCGTAGGCCGTGGTGACATGGAAGAAGAAGTTGGGCAGCACGAAGCCCAGCAGATAGCTCTGGCCCGTGAACTCGATCGGGCCGCTGCGCATCTTGAGCGTAATGCTGCGCGCTTCCGTGCCGTCGATCTGCTCCGGCTTGAACGTGTTCAGATACTCGATGGTCTTCTGGATGCGGGCGTGCAATTCGTCGAAAGTGACTTCGACGTCCTCGAATTTCGGGGCCTCCACACCGGCAAGGCGCGCGGCGCAGCCCTTGGCGGTGTCGGTGGCGATGTGGATCTGACGCAGGAGCGGCAGCATGTCGGGGAAGAGCCGCGCGCCCGTCAGCACAGAGGGGTCGATCTGCTTTTCCGCCGCGTGCGCCTGCGCCTTGCCGATGATGTTTTGCAGATTGGTGAGGCCGCGCACGAGCACGGGCACCGATGCTTGGTACATGGAAATGGACATGGGGTTTCCTCGTTTCTTCGAATGCGCGCGATGCGCTCCGCGTTGGAGCTGACCGGGCGGCCCATTATGCGCTATCGCGTCGCCTGCTGCCATCGGCCAAACGGCCAGCGTGAACGCGACGCCCAGGCATCTCGCCGGGCGCATAAATTACCTGGGATTACAGAGCAAAAATCCCTTGTTAAACCTTGAGCTTGCGAGTGCTTGCGGCGAGGGAGTGTGCGGGCCGGCGCGCGATGTGCGAAACGGTGCGCCTCCAGGCCGATGCGCGCAATTGCCCCGACAAAATTTGATTGTGGTTTAATAGCCCGGCATCAACCATCCATTGCGCATCGTGCTGCACGATGCGATCAACCATGAACGCAGAAAAGGCAGCAATACGCCGCATCGCGCGCCGCATGGCAGAAGGCATTGTTTGTCGCACTGGCGCGCCGTACTGGCGCGCGCGAGTGTTGCGCGTTTCGCTGCTGGCGCTCGCTGCGGGCAGCGCGGTACAGGCCGCATTCGCGCAGGATCCACGGCTCCTCGATACGCGCGTCACGCAGGAGTCGGTGACGGATACGATCTGCCGTCCGGGCTACGCAGACACCGTGGCGCCGCCGTTCGACCAGACCATGGCGCTGAAGGACCGCATGCTTGCGGCGCGCGGCATCGACGCCGACGAAGGCGTGGGCTACGCGCTCGACCGGCACGTGCCGATCGTACTCGGCGGGTCGCCGGACGCGACGGCCAACTTCGACCTGCTTCCATGGGGCGGCCACGCCGGCGAGCGCCGCAAGTCGCTGCTCACGGTGCGCCTGAAGCGCTGCGTCTGCGCGGGGCGCATGACGCTAGCGCAGGCACAGGCCGCGATCACCGGCAACTGGGTGCATCAGTACGATCGCCTCACCCGCATGGACTGCGGCGGTTCAGCCGACGAGACGACCTCGGCAAGCCGCGACGACGGGTCCTGAAGCGCCGTTTCGCGCGCACCATTCCTTCCTCGGGTACGCTGATTGCGGACCGGCTCAGGCATGCCTGGCAATCAGGTGTCGATCAGTTGGCAATCTGTCGCCAGACAATATGCCGCAGCACACCGCTCAGCAAATGAGACTATGCTGACATTCATCAACAACAGGGAGTCACAACAATGCTTACGTCCAGCCTTTTACTGCTTGGCGTCGCTGCCGTGCTCGGCCAGGTGGCGTGGACCCGTGCTCGCGCGCGTGCGAGCCTGCAGCCCGTGCGCGTACGCGCGACGCAACCCCGCCGGTTCCGCTGAGCGCTGCACGTCGAGTCTGAATACTCCGCGAGGTAGGCCGTCATGCACCTGACTGTCTGGAATGTTCCCGAAACCTGCAGCGAGCAGGATGTGCGCAGCTTCTTCGAGCGCGAACTCGGCAAGTACGCCAAGGGCATCACCGTTTATGACGCGGGTACGCCCAACGCCCACGCGGACCTCGAACTCGATTCCGAAGTGCCCTACGTGGCCGAGGCCGTGGCGCGCGAACTTCAATCCCGCCGCCTCGCAGGCGTTGCGTTGAGGGTGAGCGCGCCGCCGTTCGAAGACGAGGAGCGGCCGCAACGCCGCTGAGCCGTTCGCGCCGCGCTTCAGCGGCCGTCGCCGGTGGTGTCGTACGGTGTATAGGGCAGCGCCCGCTTGTGGCGCGTCGACTCGTAAAAGCGAAAGATCGTCTCGTACGCGCGTTCGCTCACCGGTTTGCCTTCCAGAAAGTCGTCGATCTCGTCATAGCCGATTCCGTAGGCGTCTTCGTCAGGATGCAGCGGGCGCAACGTTTCCAGATCTGCCGTCGGCGTTTTCTCCACCAGCGTGGCCGGAGCGCCAAGCGCCCGCGCAAGCGCGCGCACGCGCCGCTTGTTCAGGCCCGCGAGCGGCAGCACGTCGGCGCCGCCGTCGCCGAACTTCGTGAAAAAGCCCATTAGCGATTCCGCCGCGTGATCCGTGCCGATCACCAGTCCCGCTCGCGCACCGGCCACCGCGTACTGCGCGATCATCCGCTCGCGCGCCTTGATGTTGCCGTGAACCTTGTCCTGCTCGCTCTCGTCGGCGAAGGCGAGGCCGCTCGCCGTGAGCGAGGCGAGCATCGCGTCGGCGGCGGGGCGCATATCGACAGTCAGTATCTCGTCAGCGGCGATGAAGGCGAGCGCGGCGGTGGCGTCCGCTTCGTCGTGCTGGGTGCCGTAGGGCAGACGCATCGCGATGAAACGTGCCGCCGTCTGACCTTGCGCGCGCAGGCCTTCTACGCACAGTTGTGCGAGCCGCCCTGCCGTTGCGGAGTCGATGCCGCCGCTGATGCCCAGCACGAGTGTCTGCAGCCCGCTCGCCTGGAGGCGCTGGCCGAGAAAGCGCACGCGGCGCTCGATTTCGGCTTGTGCGTCAAAGTGCCCGGCGACGTTCAGCTCGGCGATGATGCGTTGCTGGCGGGCGAAGCGGTCGGCTTCGAGGTTGACGTCCGGTTGGGTGGGCATGGGCGGTTCCTTTATTGGCTGCGCACGCGACATACGCGCGCAGTCTGCGTTGTCTGGTCTAATGTCGGGTGGTCGTGGCGCTGTCAGCGACGCCGCACGGCACGGCGCCCGACGTATCCGACTTCAGACAAGACGCACAATCGGCCGGACTCACGATGAACGACAATTTTTCGCGGCGCATGGGCGCTCGCGTACGCGGTAGCGTCCGGGGCGACGCACCGAAACTTCCCCATCATAGAACGCGGTGGTTGGGCGCGCCGGCGCGCCGCGCAATCGCTGCCGCAGTCTGCACCTGGCTCTGCGCTTCGTGGGCGGCAAGCGCCGCTTACGCCTCCGACGCGGCGACGGCTTCCAGCGCGCACGTTGCCTCGGGCGCCGTGCGCAGCGCGCCGGCACATGCGGCGTCGAAGCCGTCCGTTCCGGGAGTAGCTGCAGCATCGGCTGCTTCGGGCGCATCGGCGGCTCCGCCGGTTGCCAAAGCGGCTTCGGCGGCTTCCGCTGCTTCAACGCCTGCCGCTGCATCGGCGGCTTCAGGCGCTTCAGGCGCGTCTGCCGCTTCGTCGGCTCAGCCGGCTTCCGCGGCCTCCGCGCCTCCCGCGCTCGTGCTGCCCATTCACCGGATGCTCACGCCGCAGGAGGCCGCAGAGGAAACCCGCGGCGCGCTCGAAATGCGCAAGCGCTTCGCGCGCGACGTCAACCGGCGCCTGCATGTGCCGCTGGCCGACCAGCGTGCCTACGGCCAGCGCCTCCAGGCTGCACTCGAAGAGAAGAACCTCGGCGCGCTGGCCGGCGAGTTCGTCATCCTCGTCGATCGCAGCGCGAATGTGCAGGCGCTCTTTATCTACTTCCGCGCGATGCCCGACGAGCCGTGGCTCATGATCGGCGCGTCGCCGGTCGCGACGGGACGCCCCGGCGAGTTCGACCACTTCCTCACGCCGCTCGGCGTGTTCGAGCACACGCCGCTAAACATGGACTTCCGCGCGGAAGGCACCATGAACCAGAACAACATCCGCGGCTACGGCCGGCGCGACATGCGCATCTACGACTTCGGCTGGGTGGACGGCGAACGCGGCTGGGGCAAGGGCGGCTATTCGCAGATGCGTTTCCAGATGCATGCCACCGATCCTGACCGCCTCGAGCCGCTGCTTGGCATCCGCCATTCGAAGGGCTGCGTGCGGATTCCGGCGACGCTCAACGCGTTCATCGACCACTACGGCATCATCGACGCCGAATACCAGGCGCTGGTCGACGCGGGCAAGTCGCTGTGGGTGCTCCACTCGGACCGCGAGATCACGCCGTGGGCAGGGCGCTTCATCGTCGTGGTCGATTCGGAGCGCAAGACGCGCCCGGCGTGGTCGCCCGCCCCCGGCGGCAAGGCGCGCGCGAAGGTGCCGGCCGGCGCCGACACCGCCGACTGAGCGCTCGATCCGGCGAGGGCACGCCAGCGCTAGCGCATGCGCTGGCGTTACGCGCGCCGCGCGAGCAGTACGCCTGCGAGCGCGACGCCGAAGCCCGCCATCTGCATGGGTGTGAGCGTTTCGCCGAACAGCAGCCAGCTTTCGAGCGCCGCGAGCGGCGGCGCGAGAAAGAGCAGCGCTGTGGCCCGGGCGGCGTCGCCGTGGCGCACCATCCACACGAGCAGCGTCACGCCCGCGCCCGAGAGCATCGCGATGCCCCACGCCAGCGAGAACCACAGGGTCGGCGTGGCGATCCAGCGCGTCTCGCCAAGCACGAGCGCGAGCACGGCGGCGACGATGGCCGCGCCCAGGTTCTGCACGGCGCTCGCGCTGCGAATGTCGGCTTGCGCGAGCGAAGTCTTCTGGTAGAGCGTGCCCGCCGTGATCGATCCGACCGACACCACCGCGACCACCACCACGAGCAGCGGATTCGCGTGTGCGTGCATGTGCGGGGTAGCGGCAGCGGCGTCCGCGATCGCACCGCCGCCGGCATGCATGACGGCGTACAACTTCGGGCTCAGCACGAGCACGACGCCGGCGAGGCCGAGCGACATGCCGGTCCAGCGCCGCGGCGGCAGGCGTTCGCCGAACGTGCGTGCCGCGATGGCGGCCGTCAGGAGCGGCTGGAGCGCGCCGAGGAGCGCCATCACGCCCGCGCTCAAGCCTTGCGCGACCGCCCAGTAGCCCGCGCCCAGATAGACGCCCTGCAGGAGCGCGCCGGCGAATAGATGCTTGCCGATTTCGCGTCCGCGAGGCCATGGCGCGCGCATCGCCAGCGCGACGATCGTGAACAGCGCCGCCGTGCCCGCGAAGCGCGCCAGCAGGAACAGGTTGGGATCGGCGTAGGGGGCAATGGCGCGCGCGACGACGAAACCCGTCGACCACAGGAAGACGAAAAGGGTGGGCGCGAAAGTGGCGAGCATCGGAGTCGAAGAGGGTGCGCGCTGACGCTGCACGCGTAGAAACACGAAAGGCTCGGAGTATCGCGCGACGTGCAGGTTGCGGTCTTGTTCAGGACTGCACTGGCCCGGACGTGCGCCGCTCGATGACTTGAACGCAACTAACTGCCTGCCCCATGCCACGCCGGCCAATGCAAACATCGCCCGGCCGGAAACGCTAGTAGCGGCTAGCTCGCAAACAACACCGCCGTCACGCCGATCAAGCCGCCGCAGATCGCACAGGCGAGCAGCAGCGCGCGCGTGCGCCGATGCTCGCGGCGCCAGGCATCGAGCAATGCGGCCTGCTGCGCGGCCTGTCCGGCAGCGGGACCGTGGCCGCCCTTCGCGTGGTGGTCAAGGAAGCGGAACACCATCTGCGGCACGCGCGGTGCGATTTGTGCGAGGTGCGGCAACTCCTGCGAGAGTCGCCGGATCCAGCCCTGGTGGCCGAGATCTTGCCGGGCGATGTCGGCGAGCGTGTGCCGCGCGATACCCCACGCATCGACGCCCGGATGAATCGAGCGGGCCAACTGCTCGGCCTGGCCAAATGCACGCTGCGCCGCCACGAGGTGCGGTGAGACTTCACCGCCGAACGGCTGCACCGAATGCAGCAGATGATGAAACAGCGCCCCCGCGCTGCGCTCGTCGGTGTCGCTCGCGAAATGCGCTTCGCTGCGTGTGCGCAATTCGGCCTCGATCTGTTCGGTGCGCGCATGCGTGGGCACGTGACCGGCCACGTGATGCAGCGTGGCGAGCCGGCCGTAGTCCTGTTCGAACAGCGCGGTCGCGCCGTGCACGAAGAATTCCCGTTCAGGCGAAGAAAGGCTCGTCATCAGCGCCGCGCCCGCGAGCACGAGGCGGCCGCGCGTCTCGGGCTCGACGCTCACCGCGACCCGGCTGGCGTCGAGGGCTGCATGGAAGAAACCGTGTTCGAACGCCTGGCGCGTGACCACTTCGATCAGTCGCGCCGCCACCTGCGTGACGTTGATGTGGTGCTCGGCAAGCCCGGCGAGATCGGTTGCGCGCACGGTGTCGATATGCTGCACCGCGATCGTCTGAGGGGTGCAGAGGTCCCAGATCACGTCGGGCACGACGATACGCGGGTCGTCGCCAAGCTGATGGCCGCTCTGGCTCAGGTTCGCGGCCTGGGCGCGCAGGTCGAAGCGGCGGTGCAGGTCGTCTCGCAGCGCCTGTGCGAGCGCGTGCAGCTGCAGCTTGCGCGCGGCGCGCGAAAAGCGCTCTATCCAGCGGGCCACGCCACACAGGAGCGCGGCGTCGTCGTCGACTTCCTGGACCTGCTGTGCGCGCAGCACGCGCAGCGTGATCGTCTGGTGGCCGTTCACCGGCAGTGCGAGCCGCGCGATATGCGTCTGCTCGCACCAGCCGTTGTGGGCCGGCTTGGGGTCGATCCACGTGAACACCGTTTCTGGCGGCTTGCCGAGCGCCGCACGCAGTGTGGTGCTGAGCGCCTCGTCCGCAAGGGGCGCTTCGAAATGCTCGATGGCATCGATCGCGTCGTGCAAGGTCGCGCCCGCGAGTTCGGGGCGTGTGGCGAGCGTTTGCGCGAAGGCCGCGGCAAGCGGCGCGAGACGCGGCAGCGAACCGTGAAGGCGCGAGGCAAGACGCGGGTCGCCGTGCAGGTTCGAGGCGAGCGTGAGGAACCAGTGCAGCTTGTGATGCTCGGGTGCTGCGAGCCAGATCAGCCTGAAGCCATAACGCAGTGCACAAAACAGCAGACGCAATTGACGAAGTCGTGAACGCATGAATTCCAATGGTCGGCAAAGCGGGCGTCGCGTGAGCGCGCGGTCTTCACGAGATTAGCAGGGATGCGCACGCGATGGCAGGGCAGGCTCGTTGCGCGCATGCGTAATACAATACGGCGGCTTTTCCGGATTCACGCCGGATTCACTTCATTACCCGCGGTTTTTCCACGCACGACCGGCCCACCGAGATGCTCGCAGAACAACGTCACCAATACATCCTCTCGCAAGTGAACCGGACAGGCGCGCTTTCCGTGGCGGATCTCGTGCGCGAACTGCGCGTCTCGCGCGAGACGATCCGGCGCGACCTCAATACGCTTGCGGAGCGCGGGCTGCTCGTCACGACCCACGGCGGCGCGCTCTCGAGCGACCGCCGCGAGCCCGATCTCGACGTGCGCGAAGCCGCCAACGCCAGCGCCAAGCGCGCGATCGGCGAGCGCGCTGCGGAATTCGTGCCCGACGGCGCCTCGGTCATCATCGATTCGGGCAGCACCACGCATGCGCTCGCGCGCGCGCTCACCGACCGCCATCGGCTCACGGTCTATACCAACGACTGGCGCATCGCGCTGTTGCTCGGCCGCCGCAACGAAAACCGCGTCACGCTGCTGGGCGGCGAGCTGTCCGACCACGAGGAAGCGACCTTCGGCCTCGACACCGTGCAACAGCTCTCCCAGTACCACGCCGATTTCGCGTTCGTCGGCGCCGGTGGCATCACCGCCGACGGCTGGCTCACCGACTACTCGCGCATGGTCGCCGAGGTGCGCAGCCGCATGCTCGCGGCCACGGCCTGCGCAATCGTCGTCGCCGACCATTCGAAGTTCGGGCGCGTCACGCCTGTGCGCATCAACGGTTTCGAGCAGGCGCGCTACGTCATCACCGAGCTTGCGCCCGAAAAGAGCGTTGCGCGCGCCATCACGGCACGCGGGCCCGAACTCGTCATCGCCTGAGTCCGTTTGCGGCGCGCGCTGCGTTTGCCCGTCTACACGTCTGTATGCCTGCCGCCAACGCCTGAGTGGCACAATCAGCACGCATATGTGGCTTGTCGAATATTGGCGAATTGTGGAATTTTTTGACAAACGCCACAATCGTCACGCGCGTGTCATCAAAACCTGTGATTCTTGCGGGGCCCGTCCAGACGGGCCGGTAAGCGAGGTGAGCGGCAATTCCGCGGCTTCGCCGGGCCGGCCGGTTCAGGTGGAAAGTGGCGGATTGTAGACAATCTGCAATCCGCGACGTCAGACCACCGGGAGGCGGGTAACGACAGGCGGCGCAGTCCGCCGAAGTTCGGATTGTTCAGCTCAGTTCGATCCATTCAATCACAAACGCATCGGGTATCCCGAGCAACTGGTTTTTGCCTTCGGAGAGTGACATGAACCACACGAATTCCCATCGCGCGGGTTTTGCACGCAAGCTGCTGCCGATCGCGGCCGCCGCGGCGCTGCTGGGCGCAGCAGCGAGCGCGCACGCGGCCGACGCCGTCGTGCTGTACACGGCCGACGGCCTCGAAAATCTCTACAAGGACGTGCTGCCGGCCTTCGAGAAGAAGGAAGGCGTCAAGGTCAACATCGTGACGGCGGGCAGCGGCGAAGTGGTGAACCGCGCGAACGTCGAGAAGGACTCGCCGAAGGCCGACGTGATCGTCACGCTGCCGCCGTTCATCCAGCAGGCGCAGCAAAGCGGCCTGCTCCAGCCGTACCAGAGCGTGAACTACAAGAACGTGCCGGCCATCGCAAAGGCGACCGACGGTTCGTGGGCGACGTTCGTGAACAACTACTTCTCGTTCGCGATCAACCCCGATGTCGTGAAGAACGAGCCGAAGACGTTTGCTGACCTGCTGCACCCGGACTACTCGGGCAAGGTCGCGTACTCGAACCCGGCCACGGCCGGTGACGGCATGGCCGTGATCATCCTCACGACCTCGCTGATGGGCGAAGACAAGGCGTTCGACTACCTCAAGAAGCTCGAGCAGAGCGCGAAGTTCCACACGAAGGGCACGGGCTACCTCGACGTGCTGCTCTCGCGTAACGAAATCGCGGTGGCCAACGGCGACCTGCAGATGGACCTCGACGACGCAGCCAACGGCGGCCTCTCGCTCAAGCCGATCTTCCTCGCTGCCGACGCTGGCGGTCATCCCACCACGTTCCAGCTGCCGTACGCAATCGGCCTGATCAAGAACGGCCCGAACCAGGCTGAAGGCAAGAAGCTGATCGACTACCTGATGTCGACGGACGTGCAGTCGAAGGTGCCGGACATCTTCGGTATTCCGGGCCGCACGGACGTGGCGCTCACGGGCAAGAACGGCGAAGCCGTCAAGCAGGCCATCCAGGGCGTGAAGCTGATTCCGGTGGACTGGAACCAGGTGATGGCGAAGAAGGCCGACTGGACGACGCGCTGGAAGAACGAAGTGATCGGCTCGTCGGGCAAGCAGCTCGAAGTCGTGAAGCCGAAGTAAGCAGCAGCGATTTGTAATTTTGTATGGGATGGGACCTGGTGCTTCGGCGCCAGGTCCCATCGACAGCTTTGCATAGGACCAGAGTCAGGCGTTTAAAGCGCCCACTCTGGTCGATAGGAGATGAACCCGGTGAATACCGCAAGCCTCGCGCCGGCCGGCATGGCCCGCGCGCTGCCGGATGTGTCCGGACTGACTGACGCCACGGACGCCTCCGGCGTTGCGGGCGTGCAGATCGACCACCTGAGCGTGCGCTTCGGCGCGCGTACTGTCCTTGACGATCTGTCGCTCACGATCCGACGCGGCGAACTGTTGACCGTGCTGGGCCGCAGCGGCTGCGGCAAGACCACCTTGCTGCGCTTCATCGCCGGATTCATTGAAGCCGATGGACTCGCAGGCACGCTCACCGTGGCGGGCCACGATCTGACCCATGTGCCGCCGCATCAGCGCAACCTGGGTCTGCTGTTCCAGAGCTATGCGCTCTTTCCGCATCTCTCGGTGTTCGAGAATGTCGCGTTCGGGTTGAAGGCGCGCCGCGTGCCGTCGCGCGACATCGCGCGGCGCGTGGCCGATGCGCTCAAGCTCGTGCAACTCGGCGACGCGGGGCACATCATGCCCGCGCAGCTCTCGGGTGGCATGCAGCAGCGCGTGGCGCTCGCGCGTGCGCTCGTGATCGAGCCGGATGTGCTCCTGCTCGACGAGCCGCTCTCGGCACTCGACGCCAATCTGCGCGCTTCGGTGCGCTCCGAATTGAAGGCGCTGCACGAGCGTTTGCCCGATCTGACGATCGTCTGTGTGACGCACGATCAGGACGACGCGCTCGTGCTCTCCGACCGCACGCTGCTGATGCGCGATGGCCACATCGCGCAGCTCGGCACGCCGCAGGAACTCTACGACGCGCCCAACGACGCCTACGTGGCCCGTTATCTGGGCGCGGCGAACCTGCTGCCGCCGAACGTCGCGTTCCCGGTGGGCGACGCGCGCCACGACGTGCGCGACAAGCTCGCGTGTCTGCGCCCCGAAAGCCTGCGCATCGTGCCGCTCGGCGAAGGCTCGCTGCACGGCACGATCGAATCGGTCGAGTGGTATGGCTCGGTCCTCTCGGTGCCGGTGCTGCTCGACGCGATGCCGAACGAACCGGTGCTCGTCACCATGCAGCGCGGCCACGGCATGACGCCGGCGAAAGGCATGCGTGTGTCCCTGCGTTACGAGGCTGACGATGTCGTCCTTATCAACCCCTGATTCCGCCCTCGCTCTGCCCGGCGCCGAAGCTCACGCGGCCGCCGTGCGTCGTCGCGAGCGGCGCGCGCAATGGCATATCGCGTTTCTGCTCGTGTTCGTGCTCGGGCCGCTCGTGGTCTATCCGCTCGTGCGGCTCGTGCTGCTGAGCCTCTCGGGCGCGCATGGCTTGAGCTTCCACGCGTACGAGACGTTCTTCGGCAATCCCGATTCGCGCGGCGTGATCGCCACGACGCTGTGGATCCTGTTCCTGAGCGCGGGTCTGGCTTCCGTGCTCGGCGTCGCGCTCGCCGCGCTGCTGTTCTTCAAACCGTTTCCGGGCGCGCAGCTCGTCACGCGTTTTCTGGAACTGTTCGTGGCGTTCCCGTCGTTCCTCGTCGCGTTCACGCTGATCTTTCTGTACGGCTCGCAGGGCTCAGTGAGCATCGGGCTGCAACGCCTCTTTCATTTGCAGGCGCCGCCGCTCGACTTCCTGTTCGGCATCGGCGGGGTAGTGCTCGCGGAAGTGGTGTTCTATGCGCCGTTCGTCGTGCGCCCGACGCTCGCCGCGTTCGCGCTGCTCGACATGCGTCTGATCGAAGCCGCACGCAGCCTCGGTGCGAATAGCCGCATGGTCGCCCTGCGCGTGATCCTGCCGCTCGCATGGCCGGGTATCGCGGCCGGCACGATCCTGTGCTTTCTGCTGACGTTCAACGAGTTCGGCATTCTGCTCGTGCTCGGCAGCGCGCACCTCATCACGCTGCCGGTGGCCATCTACAGTTCGGCCACGGTCGACCTCGACCTGCCGACGGCGGCCGCAGGCGCCGTGGTCATGCTCGCGATGTCGCTTTCCCTGTATGCGCTGTATCGGCGCGTGAATCGCCGCAGTCATGGAGGCGCGCGCAATGTCAACTAATCCTGTCGCCGGTTCCGACCGAATCGCGCTGCCGCCCAAGCATCTTCGTGCGCGGCCTGTTGAGCGCAACCTCTTCTCGCGCATTGCCAGCGCGACATTGCTTGGCCTCGCGGCGCTGCTGTGCTTCTGGCTTTTCGTGTTGCCGGTGATCGTCGTCGCGTTGTCGAGCGTCGCGTCGCACTGGTCGGGCACGATCTTGCCCGACGGGTTCAGCACGCGCTGGTTCGAACGCCTCGGCACGACCGACTTCGATGCGCTTGCAACGAGTCTCGAAGTCGGCTTCGGCGTGGCAGTGCTCGGCACGGCGCTCGGTCTGTGGCTCGCACTCGCGCTCGAAGGGCGCGACCGCCGTGGTCTGGGCGCAATCGTCGACACGCTCGCGATGGTGCCCAACGGCGTGCCGAGCGTGGTGCTCGGCCTCGCGGTGTTGATCGCGTATCACAAGGCGCCTGTCGATCTGTCGAGCTCGGCTGCAATCGTTGTGTTCGTGCAGCTCGCGCTAGTACTGCCGTTTTGCTATCGATGCGCGTCCGCAGCGCTGCGTCCCGAGCTGACCGTGCTGCGCGAAGCGGCAGCGAGTCTCGGCGCGCCGCCTTCGATGGTGCTGCGCCGCGTGGTGCTGCCGCAGCTCGTGCCGGCCATCCGCGCGAGTCTCGCGCTGGGCTTCGCGCTGTCGCTCGGCGAACTGGGCGCGACGCTGACGGTGTATCCGCCGGGCTTTGCGACGGTGCCGATCGTCGTGGTGGGCGCAGTCGAGCGCGGCTACTACCTGCCGGCTTCGGCGCTCTCGCTGGTCCTGTTGCTCGTCTCGCTGGCGGCGCTGCTGCTGATCGCAGCACGTGTGCCGCGCCGGCGGGCGGACTGAGCGGATGGATGCCATGCGGTTCGATGCGCCGCAGGCGCGCAACAGGCGGGAAACGCAGGACGTGCAAGATCCGATGAGCAATGGGCACGAGGGTGGCGGCAACGCGGGTGATCCGGGTCACGACCCTCAGGCGTTGTCCGACACGACGCCGCTCGCCATGGTGCGTCAGCATTCGCTCACCGCGCTCGTTCGCGACGAGATCGAACGACGCATCGCGGAGGGCCTGCTCGCACCCGGCGACAAGCTCAACGAAGCCGACTGGGCGGCTCGCCTCGCCGTATCGCGCGGACCTGTGCGCGAAGCGTTTCGCGCGCTGGAGCAGGCGGGCCTCGTGCGCAACGAGAAACATCGGGGTGTGTTCGTGCGCAGCGTCGGCGCGGCTGAGGCCCAGGAACTGGATGTAGTGTGCGCGGCGTTGCGCGAAGCGGCGTGCCGGATGCTGGCGCCGCGCATCGACGCGGCGCAGGTCGCCGAGTTGCGCGAGCACCTCAATGCGATGCGGGATGCGGTGGTCGCCGAGAAGGGCGAGGCCTTCCTGCAAGCGCGCGACGCGTTTCGCGCATCGCTCTTCGTAGCGGCTGGCAACGCCAGGTTGCGCGAGACCTACGAGGGGACCGTGAGCGAGTTGCGGCTCTCGTCGCGGCATGCGGTGCTGACGCACAGCGCAATGGACGCATCGTACGCGGGGCATCGGGCGTTGTTGAGCGCGCTCGCGTCACGCGACGCCGACGCATCGGCCAATCGCATGCGCGAGTCCTGCGGCGACTGAGCGGAGAAGGAACGATGGGCGACGCGCTGGTGTGGGCCGTCGCCGTATTCACGTATTAGAGGAGCTGAAGAAGATGGCACTGAGCCTCGCGGATATTCGTGGGCTGTTCGAGACGTACGGCGCCCTGGCCTATAGCGGCGAGCCGGTCACGCAGCTGGAACATGCGCTGCAAAGCGGCGCGCTGGCAGAGGAAGACGGCGCGACCGAGGAGCTGACCGCCGCGGCGTTCCTGCATGATCTGGGTCACCTGCTCAATCGCCAGGGCGAAACGCCGACCGAACGCGGCATTGACGATCTCCACCAGTACTACGCGTTGCCGTTCCTGAGGCCCGTGTTGCCCGATAGCGTGCTGGAACCGATCCGCTTGCACGTGGATGCGAAGCGCTACCTCTGCGCCGTCGATGAGGCGTATTTCGGCTGCCTCTCCGCGGACTCGGTGCGCAGCCTCGAATTGCAAGGCGGCATCTTCAATGCCGATGAGGCGCGCGATTTCGCTGCGCGTCCCCACGCCGAAGACGCGGTGCGCCTGCGCCGCTGGGACGATCTCGCAAAGGTGGCGGGCAAACCGACGCCGGATCTCGACCACTATCTGCAACTCGTCGAACGCGTCATGCAACGCCACATTTGAGGCGATTGCCCATACGCGTTTTTCCGATTTTCAGGCGAGTCAAAAAACCGCTTGCAAGATGTCACCTGCGTGACTAGAATTCCGGTCTTTCGCGCTTTCGATGAAGGCGCGGGGAGACGGGAAGCCCAGGCGAAAGCCTTGTGGCGACTGGGTCTGCGGGTGATTGGAAGTTAGGCGGCAGGTTGAACGAAGTAAAAAAACCTGTTGACAGATCGCCAGACAGTCTTCATAATCTCGTTTCTCTGCTGCTGACGCAGCAACGCAGAAAGAAGCCGGTAGTTGAGCAGTTTTAACGGCGCTTTCGCGAACGATCTTTAAAAATTTACAGCCGATAAG
>NZ_SMOD01000002.1 GCF_004353905.1 Paraburkholderia guartelaensis
CTGCTGCAGACCCTCGTCCATCAACGCTACAAGCAACGCCGCAGCATCCTCGTCACGTCCAACCGCGTCGTCCAGGACTGGGGGCGCTACCTTCGCGACAGCACCATGGCTTCGACGATCCTTGACCGTCTGCTGCATCGCTCCAAACTCCTCGAGTTTGAAGGCAAGAGCTATCGTCTCCGTGAAGCCGCTGCCAGGCTTGCCGTCACTGAGGAATCCGACGCATAATCCGCTCGTCCTGCCTGGGGGAATTTAGCCGCCCACAAGTGGAGGAGTTTGAACTGCCCATCGGGGGCATAGCACAACGCAGCAAATCCGCAGGCCAGTGCAGCAATGACGAACGATACGGTCAACGCCGGTCCGGCGGTGAGCGCACCGGTTCCCGTCAATACGAAAATTCCGGTGCCGACGATCGCGCCGATCCCCATCAGGATCAGATCGAACGGACCAAGCACTTTCTTCAGGCCATGCGGTGCTTGGCTCGCAGCGACCATCGCCGCGAGATCCTTGGTTCTAAACAAACTCATCCGACTCCTCCAGTTCTTTTGTATGGCTCGCAAGGGCCCGCTTCCGGGCCCCAGCCGTTCAGACATCGCAGACGCTATGCGGACGCCGCAAACCGCAGCGCGCCCCTCACCCGTCCGTTCTTGTCCGGTTAATGATCGTCGATAGTGTGGTTAAGAGGATTTCTCACCGATAAGCTTTTCTGCGCTCAGGGTGAATATAATTAACCTGAACCGTCGAAGGAATGTCGGCGCACCGGCGTGCGCCCGTCGCAATGCCATAGGGCAATGGAGAGGAGTGGAAATGACAGATCTGGACGATACGGACAGGAAGATCCTGGAGTTGCTGCAAGTCGATGGCCGTCTGTCCAACGCGGAGATTGCGCAGAAGGTCGGCTTGTCTGCGCCTGCCTGCTGGAAAAGATTGAAGCGGCTGGAGAAGCAGGTGATTCAGGGTTATCATGCGACGCTGAATCAGCGGGAACTGGGGCTAGGCCTCTTCGCGTTCATCAACATCATGCTCGACAGCCACTCGGAGAAGGCCATGCGCGCGTTCGAGTCAGGTGTGATGGCGCTGCCGAACGTGGTGGCGTGCCACAACGTATCCGGCAAGTACGACTATCTGCTTCAGGTCGTCGTGCGCGATATGGAGTCGTTCCATCAGCTCGCGATGCACCGGATCCGCACGCTCGGCAACATCAAGGAGATGTACACGGGCTTCTCGTTGAAGGAGATCAAGCGCTCGACGAGCCTCCCGCTATGAGGACGGAGCCGGGCTGATCAACGCATATGAATGCGTCTACGCTGAATGTCGAATGCCGCGCCATGGCTACGCCTGTCCGATCCTGCTGCCGCAAGACTCGCGCACGACAAGCGGAACCGCCATCATCGAATGCAATTCGTCTGGCCGTTCGCCAGCCATGAGGCGCACTAGCAGATCGGACGCCTCGCACGCCTGCTCATAAGGCGACGTCCGCATTGTCGTCAGTGGCGGCGTCGCAAAAGCGGCCAGCGGAATATCGTCATATCCGACCACAGCAACGTCATCGGGTATACGCAAGCCCGCCTTGCGCAAGGCGGCCATCGCACCGAACCCGACGGTGTCGTTGCCTGCAAACAGTGCGGTAAAGGAAGGGCCGTGCTCGAGCATTGTGCTCATCGCGTCGTACCCGCTTTGTGCATTGAAGTTCGCGAAGCCGACACGCTCGGCTTCCGCGCCGAGACCGAACTCCCGCATGGCGTCGCGATAGCCGTAGAGGCGTTCCGTGACCCCGTGGTACGCATCGGATGCAAACCCGAGATAGGCGACTCGCTTGTGCCCAAGCGCGAGGAGATGCCGCGTTGCGACGCGCGACGCTTCGCGCATGTCGACGTCGATGCTATAGATGTTCGCGTGTTCGGCGAGCTTCGATCCAAAGACCACAAGCGGAAAGCCTTCGGACGCGAGACGCGCGAGGTGGACGTCATCGGAGCGCGGCGTATTGATGGCAATGAGTCCGTCGATACGGCGGCTGTCGACCAGTTCAATGAAGCCGCCACCCGAACGTCCCGGTTCGACGGCTTCCACGTCGAATTCAGTCCGAAGAACTCAAGTGCCGAAATCGTTCTCGACCGATCGCCCTTCAACCTGATGTCGCTGAAGCAATGCGAGCAAATACGTCACGTATTCGAGACTCTGGACGCTGACGCAGCCGTCCGCGTAATCGTGCTGCGCGGCGCGGGCGAACACTTCTCCAGCGGGAACTTCAAACACGAGTCTATCGGCGTCTCTACAGATCATGAGTCGAGGCTCGCGTGGGCGCTAAGCTCGCCGTCGCGTTGCAGTAAGCCGGTCATTGCCGCGACCAGGGGTTATTGCTTCGGCGCGGCGTTCGAGTTGTCCCTCGCGTGCGACCTTCGGTTAGCCACGGAAACGACACTTTACGGACTTCCCGAGCAGAACGCGGGCCGAGTCGTGGGCTTCGAAAGCGTGGCGTGCCTTCGTGGCTTGATCGGCACCGGGCGTACCAGGGACATCGTCATGCGCTCCCGACTCATATGCGGGGTGCAGGCCTATGACTGGGGCATTGCCACTGAATTCGCGATGGACAGCGAACTCGAAGACGCAACGAATGCATTGGTTGCAGAACTGCTCGAGTTGCCGTCCGACAGGCAACGCGCAGCGAAAAAACTATTGAACAGCGCCGAGGCTGCACGGTTCTCTCTCGAGTTCGCGCTCGAGCATCACGGTTAGCAGCGCATCAACGGTTTCGCCTTCGGCCTCACTTCATGCCAATCAAACCTCATCTTCAGGCAGCTGGCACACCTGGTGATAAAAGGTCTGGATATCGGCGAAGTAAAACGGTCGGAACGCCCCGTAGACGTTTTTCCACTCCGGCATGTAGCTCAGGAGATGTTCTCTAAACGTAGTCGCAACGTCCGCGCTGAGGTCCTTGCGCACGATCAGGACGGCGGGCACGCAAGTATCATATTCGCCGATGACCTTCGTCGCCTGCACGTTCGCGGGCGTCATCTTCCATACGTCTTCCAGAATCATCGTTGCGCGAATGGACTTCGCGACGACAGCATCGACCCGATCCTGCCATCCCGCCACCTGCTTGAGTTCGAAGAAAGTTTCAAGCTTTTTTCCTTTCTCGTTCAACATGATGGCGGGCGGAAAAAAACTGGAAGAACACGACCGGTTCAGGTATCCGTATGTCGATCCTTCAAGGTCGTCGAGGTTATTTGCCTGATCATCGTGACGCACCACCAGAAGCGTGCGTTGAGCGGGCTGGCCGGTGAACTTCGACGTGGCGATGACCAGTCCGCGATAGTACGGGTTACCCTTTCTCATCATCACGCAGAAACCCGCGCCCGGAACATAGGCCATGTTCGGGCTGCCCGCTTCCAGCAGCCGGTTCATCGCCGGAATGTCCGTCGTCACCTCGGCGTTCATGCCGGCCTCTGACAACAGGCTTGTCCAGGGTTCTTCAGTAACGGGAAAGTCCAGATTCTTGTTCAGAAGAAACGTCAGATTCTGCTTTGCCATGGTGACCACCCTTTCTCTGCGAAGAACCGGCACAGCACGTCGCCGTCGGGCTGGATGAGCAAATGGACGTTGCGCTTCAATTGCCATCGTCTTTTACTGCGATCCAGGCCTTGTCATTCTAGGTGGATCGACAAAGCAGCGATGACGAGAAGAATAGGCTTTTTGCAGAAATGCACGTTTCCCAGCTATCTGGAAACGTAGGTATTCAAAGCGCTGACAAAGTGACGTATCGCCTGCGCGAGGTCGTCTTCGGCAACGCCGGCCGGTTGAGCCGCCGGCAATTGCCAGGTGGTCCGGGAGGTCAGCGCGTGCAACAGTTGGGCTGTCATCGCGTCATAGCCGTCAGCCCTCTGGCGATCAACCGCGCCCGGGTCTCCTTCTCGCAGGACCTCGAGCACCGCGGCAGCACCGCAAACCGAGCGCAAGGCCACGATGACCTCCCGCAGGTGCTCGAGCCACGCAGATCGCCAGCGCCCCTCGAGAAGCAGGCGCTCTCGCGCAGCTTCCAGGCGCGTGCTTGCGAGCCCGGCGTCTCGTTGCAGGTTATCGAGCGTGGTGGCCGAGCCGCCGTCCAGACGCAGCGCGGCTGAAGCGAAGCGCATGTTGGCAGAGATCGCCGCGGAAACCGCCGCCGTAAGCGTGTCGCTGCTCCGCTCGGGCCACAAGAGGAAGCTGGCCGCCACGCCCACAATGGCGCCAATGATTTCATTGACAAAGCGTGCAGCAATCAAGCCGCCAGTCGGGTGAATGAAGTCGGAAACCAGCATGAACATGGGGCAGAGAAAGATCACGAACAAGCCGTAGCTCACGAGCCTCGAAGCAATGGCCGCAGCGGCAAGCGGCAGGATGGCGAGGAGCATGGCGCCAGGACCCGGCAGCGTCGCCAGAAGCGCCGCGGCAATCAGTCCGCCAATGAGGCTGCCGATTGCTCTCTCCAGAACGCGCAGCCATGTGTTGGAGGAAATCGGTTGCGTCACGATGATTGCCGCGAGCGCGC
Source organism: Paraburkholderia guartelaensis (assembly GCF_004353905.1). Lineage (GTDB taxonomy): Bacteria > Pseudomonadota > Gammaproteobacteria > Burkholderiales > Burkholderiaceae > Paraburkholderia > Paraburkholderia guartelaensis. Next base: position 4,529 of record NZ_SMOD01000002.1, read on the forward strand.
CCCAATAAGCGAGCGTAACGTTTAGCCAGGTGCCAATGGCAAAAGCGATTACAGTCGCGATTGCAACTCTTAGCGCGTGGCGCCAAACGAGCGAATCCACGATCTGGCCGGTACGCGCTGCAGCGACCGGCAACGCGTTGCCGACTACGACTGAGGCTAAGCCGCCCGCAGCGAGGCGAACAATGGCGCTTGCGGCGAACGCCACGGCACGTACGACCACATCGTCCTCACCTGCGGCCTGGCGCACAAGGCTGTTCGACTGCATGACCACCGCGTCGGGAAGCGGACGATCCAGCAAGCCATGGGTGCTCACCTCCTGAAGCACCTCCTGCAGTCCTTGCAGCAGGTCGCGCGATTTCGCGTTGAGCGCCGCTTCGGACGTGCGCCGGGAATGACCGATGGCAATCAACGCGGAAAATATTCGGGCCGCCGTATCGATATATGGCCCGAGCCGCGATCCATTGCTGGTGTCGAGCGCCGCCAACGCCCTGCCCCGTTCGATAGACATGCGTACGCCGCGGCGATGCACGGTATCGAACTCCTCCCAACCGGTGACATTCGTGCCTGGGAGCGGATCCAGCGCCAGCAAAAAACCGGTCATGAGCTCCAGTCTTCCGAAGATCGTCGAAAGCATGAGATTGGCGGATTGCCGGAATGGAATTGGCCAGAGGAAGACACAGAACAGCATGGTCCAGGCGGAACCAAGCAAAAAATATCCGCCTAGTTCGAGTGCGCCGATCAACGGTCTGGCTAACGCAACGCCAATGACGACGGCGAGCGAGGCAACGAGGCCCGCCTGCGTGGGCATCGGGCCAAGCGCCGGCTTATAGGATCGCGCCAGTCCGCACAGGAACACCAGGACAAACAACGTGACGAGGCTCGCGAAATAACCCCAGCTCGCCGCACAGGCAGAGAGCGGCATGACAATGCCGCCCAGGATCGTGAAGGTGCCCGTCGCCTTGAGGCGCGCGGCTTTCTCCCCTTGGGGATCGCACAGGCAATTCCAGAAAGCCGCAACGGCGCCAAGCGCAACCTCGGGTCGTGCCAGCAGCATTGCCGCGGCCAGCATCGGCGCCATCGCCACGGCGGCGCGCACGCCCTCCGCAATCGCCACGCGCTCGGGCGTGACGGCGAAGACATGACCTTCCGCCCTGAAAGTTCGGCGACTGACGATCGATACCAGCCTGGCAAGGTTGTCCATGACACCATCGCTTTATGCAGACGTTGAACTGGGTGGCACAACACCTTCGAAGCGAAGCGCTCACTTTGCGCCCATCGTCAGCCACCTCGATGCGTTCATCCAGCTGTCATGCGCGAGCATCGTCGCGAAGCCGCAGCCTGGCGCGCTCGCGCGCTTTCGAAGCGCGCTTAGCGTAGCACGGAAAGCCGGACGATCCGCGAGCGCCTGCAGTGGCCTGGAGGCGTGTGGATCCGGCAGACGTTTCCCGTCATCGGCAGTCTATTGGTGCGCGACGTACGGCCTCACCATCTTCTTGGGATCGACGATCTGGTCAAATTGCGCTTCAGTCACATAGCCGAGCTTCAAGGCCGCCTGCTTGAGCGTGAGATCGTTGTCGTATGCGTAGTGCGCGATCTTCGACGATTTGTCATAGCCGATAACCGGCGAAAGCGCAGTCACGAGCATCAGCGAACGATCGACGTCTTCCTGGATCTTCTTCAGGTTCGGCTTCGTGCCTTCCACCAGAAACTTCCGGAAATTCGTGCATGAATCGCTCACGATAGCGATGGAGTGCATGATGTCGAAGATGATCAGAGGCTTGTAGACGTTCATCTCCAGATAGCCGCTTGCGCCGCCGATACCCGTTGCCACATCGTCGCCAATCACTTGCGTAGCGACCATCGCGAGCGCCTCGGCCTGCGTCGGGTTGACCTTCCCCGGCATGATCGACGAGCCTGGCTCGTTTTCGGGAATGATCAGTTCTGCGAATCCGGCGCGCGGCCCGCACGACATCAGCCGAATGTCGTTGGCGATCTTGTAGAGGGAGCATGCGAGCGTGCGCATCGTGCCCGACAGATGGATGAGCGCATCGTGCGCGCCTTGCACGGTGAACTTGTTCGGGGCCGTGACGAACGGAAGATTCGTCAAGCGGGCAATCTCGGCAGCGGCTGCGCCCGCGAATTCCGGCGTGGAATTCAGGCCCGTGCCGACCGCCGTGCCGCCGAGCGCAAGGCGATAAACGCCCTTCAGCGCGTCGTCGAGCCGCTCCAGATTATCGGTGAGCATGCCCTCGTAGCCGGACCACTCCTGACCCAGCGTGATCGGAGTCGCGTCCTGCATATGAGTCCGCCCGATCTTGACGATGTCTTTCCAGGCAATCGCTTTCACGCCAATCGCGTCGCGCAAGGCGGTAACCGTCGGCGCGAGCCGCTCCTTGACATTGATTGCCGCTGCCATGTACATGGCGCTCGGAAACGAATCGTTCGACGATTGCGACATGTTCACATGATCGTTCGGATGCACGGGTGTCTTGCTGCCGAGCGGTGTGCCGGCGAGTTGACAGCAGCGATTCGATATCACCTCGTTGACGTTCATGTTGAACTGCGTACCGCTGCCGGTCATCCACACGTGCAGCGGAAACATGTCGTGATGCTGGCCGGCGAGTATCTCGTCGCATACCTTGACGATGAGATCGTGCTGAACCGCTCCGAGCCGCTGTTCCTTGAAATTGACGTTGGCTGCTGCCTTTTTCAGAATCGCGTAAGTGATGATCATTTCACGCGGTATCAGATCGTCGCCGATGCTGAAATGCTGAAGCGAGCGTTGGGTTTGTGCGCCCCACAGTTTGTCTGCCGGCACATTGACGACGCCAAGGCTGTCGCTTTCCTCACGAAAGCCCGCGGCCGGCTCCGGTTGCTCCGCGCCCCCGGCCGATACCCACGCGGAACTGCCGCCCACGGCGAGAGATGCGAGGAGCGTCGATTGCATCATTTGTCTGCGGTTCATCTGCTTTCCTCTTATGTGCAAATACAACCAACATTGCGATAGGCGATATCGCATGGTTCGACGCGTCTGCTGGCGCGACAGCAGGCGCTATCTAACCTGTCGAGGAAAGTATGGGACGGTTTCGCGCGTCGATCTTCCTGAAACGCACTGGAATTCAAGCTCGATCGCCACGCTGAAATCAAATCAGGAATGCGAGTGTGGCAAGGGCCACCGCGAACCCGCTCAAATGCCGGATTCGCGGCGGCCCCTTTCAGCAATGATGCATCAATTGTCGAAGTCGGCCGAGAGGCTCAAATCGCGTTGGCTTTCGATATCCTTCGTGAGCTTCTGCAGATAATCGACGACCGTATTGAAGCCCCATGCGCCCAGCACCAGATGACGCGGCGCTTGCGTGTTGCGCGCGATGGCGATCATCGCTTCGCCGGCCGCCACCGGGTCGCCCGGTTGGGTGCCGCTCGTCTGCTTCGTGCCGGTGTGGCGCTTGCCTGCCGTTTCCGCGTAGTCGTCGATCTGGGTCAGCGTCTGGCGCAGCGAGCGCCCCGCCCAGTCGGTGCGGAACGGACCGGGCTCCACGCACGTCACGCCAATGCCAAGCGGCTCCAGTTCGGCGCGCAGCGAGTCGGACCAGCCCTCCACCGCGTGCTTCGAGGCGGCGTAGTAGCCCGACCCCGGAAAGCCGATCAGGCCGGCCACCGAGCTGATATTGATGATGTTGCCGCTGCGTTGCGCGCGCATGAGCGGCAGCACGGCGCGGGTCATCGTAAAGAGGCCGAATACGTTGGCATCGAATTGTGCGCGAATCTCGGCATCCACGCCTCAGCCGTGCTCTGATAGCCGTAGCCGGCATTGTTCACGAGCACATCGATACGGCCAAATTTCTCGCGCGTTGCCGCGACAGCCGCTTCGATCTCGGCCGGCTTCGTGACATCGAGCGCAAGCGCCATGGCGCGGTCTTCCGCGCCGCTCACGATGTCGGCCACGCTCGAGACGTCGCGTGCCGTGACGACGGCCCGCCAGCCTCGCTTGACGATCAGCGTGGCGAGCGCGCGTCCAAGGCCAGTCGAACAACCTGTGATGAACCAGACGGGGGTGTTTGATGATGACATGGTAGATCCCTAAAAAGACGTGCGAATGCTTCGTGATAAGGCAGGACTTTCGGGGCGTGCAAGCCGCCAACTCCTCGCGCCGGATGCTGTTTCACTCCGGCATGGCGTCGCAGTATAGGAGTTCGCTTGCTTATCAAAAAGCAGCACAATCCGAATGCGCTATGCGATGAATTCGCATAATGCGCGACTAGAGATGCAGTGGGCAAGACGCAGTAAGGGCGCAGAGAGCGATCGGCAGCGCCCTTTGCATCGCCTTATTTCAGTCGCTCACGCACGAAGTCGATGAAGACTCTCAGCTTGCGCGGCAAACCGTTGGGATTGTAGTAATAGAGATATAACGCACCACGCGGAATCCATTCGTCCAGCACATTCACGAGCCGCCCCGAATTCAGGTACGGCTCCACGAGGCGGTGCTGGAGGTAGCCGAAGCCAAGGCCATCGAGCGTGGCCTGCAGCAGAAGATCGTTGTCGTTGGTCGCCACACGCCCCGCTACCGCGATACTGATCTTCTCTCCGTCTTTTTCGAATTCCCAGCGATAGAGGGCCGCGGTGTCGGCGCTCCGGTAGTTGATGCAGTCGTGCTTGAGCAGATCGCGCGGATGTGCAGGCAGCGCTTTGCCGCGTAAATAGTCCGGCGACGCCACAACGCAAAAACGCATATTGGAGATGATCGGCACTGCCACCATGTCCAGCGCCAAAACATGATCGTAGCGAATGCCGGCGTCATAGCCCTTGCTGGCGATATCGACGAGGCTGTTATCGGATATCACGTCGATTTTTATATCCGGATAGGCAGCCAGGAAATCCTTTAGCACGGGAGCAATGACCAGTGCGATCGACGCGCGCAGCACGTTCAGCCGTAGTGTGCCCATCGTGCCGCTGGATGCGCGGCCAACCTCGTTGAATGCGAGATCGAGTTGCTCCATCAAGGGCTGTATGCGCTTCAGAAACTCGCTACCCGCTTCGGTCAAACTGACGCTACGCGTGGTGCGATTGAAGAGTTTCGTGCCGAGTTGATCCTCCAGCCGCCGGATCGTATAGCTTGCGACTGAGTTGGAGATACCGAGTGACTGCGCGGCGGCGCTAAAGCTTTGTTGCTCGGCAACGCGGGCAAACAGCGAGAGAGCGGAAAGATCCGAACCGTTCATTGCTCGATTTGATGGGATAGACGCCGCAAATTATGCACCTTTTCTTACGACGCCTTTGGGCGGTGTCGAGTTGCGATACGGACCGCCGCTGCACGCCATTCCCTCTTACTCTCGCCCAGCAGGAATGCGAATGCGTCATGCAACGCATTCGCACTGTTGACGAAAGCGTGGATCAGCCTTGCAAAAAGGCGAGCAGATCGGCATTGACCTTGTCGGCATCCGTCGTGCACATGCCGTGTGGTCCACCTGGATAGACCTTCAGGGTCGCGTTCTTCACGATTTTCGCCGTCATCCGCCCAGCAACGTCGACCGGCACGAGTTGGTCGTCGTCGCCGTGGAGGACCAGCGTCGGCACATCGAACTTCTTCAGGTCCCCGGTGTAGTCCACCTCGAACTGCTTGACGCATTGATACTGTGCCAGGATCGACCCGCCCATCGCCTCCCGCCAGAATTCGTCGATGGTGCCTTGCTCGACTTTTGCATTGGGCCGGTTGAAGCCGTAAAACGGCAGCGCCAGGTTCTTGTAGAACACGGACCGGTTGCCTGTCAGGTTCTTGCGGATGCCGTCGAAAGCCGACTCGGGCAAGCCGTCCGGGTTGTTGTCGGTCTTCACCATGTATGGCACGACGGCGCTAATCAGAACGGCCTTGGCGACCCGCGACGATCCATGGCGACCGATATAGCGTGCGACTTCGCCGCCGCCCATCGAGTGGCCAACGAGTGTCGCTCCCTTCAGATCGAGTGCGTTGATCACCGTTGCGAGATCGTCCGCGTAGGTGTCCACGTCGTTGCCCGACGCAGACTGGCCCGAGCGCCCGTGGCCGCGACGATCGTGCGCCACCACCCGGTAGCCGTTTTGCACGAGGAACAGCATCTGGGCATCCCATGCGTCCGCATCGAGCGGCCAGCCGTGCGAAAGCACCACCGGTTTGCCGCTGCCCCAATCCTTGAAGAAAATTCGCGTGCCGTCTTTGGCGAGGACCGAATCGGCCGCGTGGCGGGAAGCGGTATGCATGTGCCCGTTGCCAACGGTGGCTTCTGCCATCGCAACGGCCGGCGCCGCGATTGCCGCGACCGCCGCGCCTGCTCCCGCAGTCAACACGTACCGGCGATCCGATGAATGGTTTGCGCTTGATGTAGCCACGATTTCCCCTTTTCTTCAGGACGATGGTTGAAGCAACCAACACACCATCATGGTATCGAGGCAAACGTTATCGTTCTTTCGGCAACGCACGCATTTTATTCACGGCACCTTCTTGACCCAGACGCCCTGCGCATTGACGAATTCGCGCAGACCGAAATGCGAAAGCTCGCGACCGTAGCCACTCTTTTTCACGCCCCCCACCGGAAGGCGCGGATTCGAAGCACTGAACCCATTCACGAACACGCCACCGGTTTCGAGGCGTTTTGCGATCTCGCTCGCCTTTGCAGTGTCCGACGTCCACAGATTGCCGCTGAGTCCGTAGTCGCTCATATTGGCAAGACGGATCGCGTCGTCCAGATCGTCTGCGACCGTGAGCGCGGCGACGGGTCCGAAAATCTCTTCGTCGAACGCTGCCATTCCCGGCGCGACATCACCCAGCACCGTGGGCTCGTAGAAAAAGCCTGGGCCCTCGATCATCTTGCCGCCAAGGAGCACCTTCGCTCCGCTCGCTATCGTTCTGACGACCTGGTCATGCACGCCGTCACGAAGATCACTGCGCGCGATCGGTCCGATCGTTGTAGCGGCATCGAGTGGATTACCGGCCTTGACCTTCGACGCAGCGGCGACGTATTTGCGCGTGAACTCCTCCGCGATCGGCCGCTCCAGAATAAAACGCTTTGCGGCAAGGCACACCTGGCCGGCGTTCTGAAAACGCGCCTCGATGCCGACCTCCACTGCGCGGTCGAGATCGGCGTCCGCGAGCACGATGAACGCGTCGGCGCCTCCGAGTTCGAGGAGACTCTTCTTGAGGGCCTTGCCCGCGACCGACGCCACCGCCGACCCTGCCCGCATGCTGCCCGTTACCGTAACCGCCGAAGTGCGCGGATCTTCGATCACACGCGCCACCATCTCGTTGCCGACGTGCAGGATGCCGAATGCCCCCTTCGGAAATCCGCTCGCTTCGAAGGCTTCCTGCAGCGCATACGCGCAACCCATGACATTCGGTGCGTGCTTCAGGATGAACCCGTTGCCCGACAACATGATGGGCGCGGCTGCGCGCATCACCTGCCAGTACGGGAAGTTCCACGGCATCACGGCGAGTACCGTACCGATCGGCAGAAAGGACACGTATACGCGATCGCCGTTGTCCACGGGTGCAGGCTCGTCGGCCAGAATCGCGGGGCCGTGTTCGCTGAACCAGTCTACCGCCGCTGCGCACTTTTCGACTTCGGCACGCGCGGCGCCGATCGTCTTGCCCATCTCGCTCGTCGCCAGCAGCGCCAGCGGCTCGAGCCGTTCACGCAGTGTCGATGCGAGCCGCCGATAGCAACTGACGCGCTCCGTCATCGGCGTGGCGCGCCAGCTTCTCGCAGCAGCCGCGTTGTCCGCCAGCATCTGCTCGACTTCGTGAGGCCGCTGAAGCGGGTAAGTCATGATGACCTCGCCCGTTGCCGGGTTGCGCGATACCGATGCATCCTCCTGTGCCGCCACGTCACTCTTCATCACCGTCTCCAGGCTAACGTTGAACACGCAACTTTCCTATTTGCCGGCGTGCCGCGCCGCTTCCGGCCTGGATGATGGTACGTCCACCGCTTTCCAGGCGCTTTCCAAATCGCACGGGAAAATGCGCAAGCGCCCGAGGACGGCGGCTCGCGAAAACGGAGCGGGCCATACACCCCCTCATTCAAGCGGTTTGCGTGACAGGCAGCACGAATTCGAATGCCGCGCCGGGTTCCTCAGTCGACAACAGGGCCAGCGCGCCGTTGTGCGCCTGAATGATCGAGCGGCAGATCGAAAGACCCATGCCAAGCCCCTCGTCCTTGGTCGAAAAGAATGGTTCGAACAGGCGCTCCCTGGCATCGTGAGCGACGCCCGGCCCGTTGTCACGCACGACCACGCGCAATTGACCGGCATTCACCGTTTCTGCCAAAACGGTGATCGCCCGAATCTGCGAATGAACCGCTTCGAGCGCCTCGATGGCGTTCAGAATGAGATTGATGAGGACTTGCTGGATCTGCACGCGATCGCCGGAGACCTCGGGTAGTGCATGCGAGACGGCGTATTCGATCGTTATGTGTCTCGTGTGAAGGTCGCGAGCGAGCAACGTCAACGTCTCTTCGATAATCTCCGCAATCGAAAACCGGGACTTCTGCGGCAGTCCGTTCTTCGACAGCCGGCGAATGCGCGTAACGACGTCCCGGGCGCGCGTTGCGTCGCGGATGATTCTATTCATTGCGATACTCGCCTCATCGACATCCGGGTGATCGCGGTGCAGCCAGTGCAATGCGGCGGTACCGTAGGTCACGATCGCGGAAAGCGGCTGATTCACTTCATGCACGATAGACGACGTAAACTTTCCGAGCGCATGCACGCGGGCCAGATGCGCGATCTCCGCTTCGGCGCGGCGCAACGCCTCCTTGCGCCGTTCTCGCCCGGTCACGTCCATGCTGCTGCATAGGTAGTACGGGTCTCCGCTTTCGTTTCTTCGCCGCTCGCCGACCGTGCGAAAGTGTCGAACAGCATCCTCGTCAACGATTCTGAATTGCACGTCAAAATCCTGACGTTCCTCTATCGCCGCTGAAATCACTGCGGAAACACGTGCCCTGTCGTCTGAATGCATGGCGTCGAGCAGGCCGCTTATCGTTTGTTTTGGCGACCCTTCCGCGAGGATTCTGAACATTGCTCCGGCTTTCAGCGCCGGGCTGATCTCGCCGGTTTCAATATTCCACCACCAGCTTTCCGTCTCGCTCAGTCTTTGCACTTGAGCAAGCATGGATTCGGTCTCCTCCAGCCGCGTCTGCGCGCGTATTCTCTCCCGATTCCCGGAGCGCAAACTCTCATAGCGTTGCCCGGCATCAGGCGACCAGCCACGTGGAGGCCCGATCAATACATCCAGCCACGCGAGCAATTCCGCAAACTGGGCTGGATCGTCATCGCGATCGGCCCTACCGTCGATTTGATCGCGTTCGCGCTCGCTTGCGGCGGCGGGCTCGCTGATAAGAAGAATCGGTATCTCGCTACTTGAACTGCGCAACGTCGAGACAACACCGATTCCGGCGATCCTGCCGGGCAGGTTCCGGTTCCAAATGATCGCATCGTAGGTTTCAATTGCCGCGAGGAAGATGCGCTTGCGCCCGGTTTCGGCGAATTCCACGCAATGGCCCGCCTTGAGCAACCCAGCCTCGAGCTGGCGCGCGACGCGAACATTGTCTACCGCAAGCAGCACATTCATTTTTGCCCCAACTACCCTCGGCGGCCTACGAGGCCAAGCTCGCCCGCCTCGGCAAGCTTTCGGCGTGCGTAGTGCCGCGTCGTCTCCAATAGCCGGTAGCGCACGGTGTCGCCGTCCTTTTCAACCGTCACCCACGACTTCTCAACCAGGCTCGACAGCGCGTCGCGGATTCGAGCCGCCCGCGTTTCCCCGTCGGCCGCAATAGTCATGGCCGAATCGAGGCAAAACGCGTCAGCGAACACGCCGAGGCGGCGCAAGACGAGACGCTCGACTTCATTCAGCAATTGATAGCTCCAGTCGAGCGTTGCCAGCAAGCTCCTGTGCCGCGGCGCTCCCGTACGCTGGCCGCTTCCGGGCGCGGTGAACCGGTCGTCCAGTTGGGCCAAAAGTTCGCGGATGCAAAATGCATCGAGACGCGCCGCCGCCAGTCCGATCGCCAGCGGAATGCCATCGAGCCGGCGGCAGATTTCGGCGACCACAGGCGCGTTGTCGTCACACAGCGCGAAGTCGCTACATCGGGCCGCCGCGCGCTCTGCGAAGAGCTGGATTGCCGGGTACCGGAGCGCTTCGCGCGCGCTGAGTCCCGCTGTTGCGGCCGGCGTCCCGAGCGGCGCGAGCTTGTACACGTTTTCCCCAGTCGCACGAAGCGGTTCGCGGCTCGTGGCAAGAATCCGCATGCGCGGCACCGCCGAAAGCAGGCACTCAGCAATGGCCGACGCCGCTTCGACGACGTGTTCGCAGTTGTCGAGCACGAGCCACTGCGGGCGGCTGCGCGAGCAAAAGTATGTCGCGAGCGCCGAAGCGATACCGCCTGAACGCGTGTTCAAGCCAACCGTGGTCGCGATCGCGCACGACACGCAGCGCGGGTCCGAAAGTGCGGAAAGGTCGACGCACCATACGTCGTACTGGGACGTTTCAACGATCGTTCGAGCGACTGCCAGCGCGACGCTTGTCTTGCCGACGCCGCCCGCGCCCGTGACCGTCATGATGCGTGTGCACGGCAGGCGCGCGAGAATGGCGACGGTGTCGGCGGTGCGGCCGACCAGCCGCATGAGGCCCGCGGGCACGTTGTGCGCAGCAGCCGGGCGGTCTCGGTGGCGCGCGTTTTCCGCAAGCGGCGTCCTCGACCTGACGGGCGCCACAAACCGGTAACCCTGCCCCACGACCGTCGCCAGATAGCGTTCACCGCGGCTCGTTTCGCCGAGCGCCTTGCGCAAGGCAGCGATTTGAACCTTGAGGTTGCCCTCATCCACAACGGACCTCGGCCAGGCGCGCGCCATCAACTCGTGCCTCGTCACGACTTCCCCGGCACGTTCCACCAGCACCGCCAGCAGCTCGAGGGCACGGCTTCCAATCCGCACGCGCGATTCGCCATCGAGCAGCAGCCGACGCGCGGGCATGAATGTGAACCGTCCGAATTCAAATACCGAATCGAATACTGCGTTCTCGCGGCTTGCCTCATGGCGGGGATTCGCTTTAGCAAGCGAGAGCCCGCGCGTCTCGCCATCAATCGTTAGGATATCGAAAGCATGTTGAACGCCAGACGCGCTCCATTCTGAAGGCGCGCCCGCCGCTTCCTCTGCCTGGCACATAGGGACGACCTTGCTCATGGCGCTAAACGGAAGAAATCACGCTGCCATGTTAGGCCGGTGCAGCTATGCAGAAGGTGACCGAAACGTTAACCTTAATTAAGGCGACATCTCAACTTTCGCCCGTGTTAGTAACGGCGCCCGTTCGGTCGAGGGCGAGCGCCACGTTAAAAAAATTTAATCTGCCGTTGAAGCCCCGCCCGCGTGGTCCGCGCGATAATAAATGGTCGAAGCGGCAGGATCCTGGGCGCGCCTGGCCGGCGTGCTTCAGTGGTCTGTGTGACAGCGCACGTCTCGCGCTCGTTGTACTGACCGCGAGTGATAGACATGAAAATTCTCCTGGTCGAAGACAATCAGCAGGTGGCAGGCTTCCTGAAGAAGGGCTTGCAGGAAACCGGCCATGTCGTCGACTGGGCGGACAATGGCCGCGATGGCATGGCGCTCGCCATCGGGGAAGCTTACGATGCCATTATTCTCGACCGCATGCTTCCGGGCGGAATCGACGGGCTTGGCATCGTTTCGGCGCTGCGCGCATCGGGCAACAAGGTGCCGGTGCTGATCCTGAGCGCACTCGACGAAGTGGACGAACGCATTCGCGGCCTGAAGGCGGGCGGCGACGATTACGTCGTGAAACCGTTTTCCTTCGGCGAAGTCCTCGCGCGGCTGGAGGCGTTGGCGCGGCGCAGCCAGGACAATCACTATGATACGACCCTGAAAGTCGGGGAACTATGCATGGACCTTCTCTCGCGCAAGGTCACACGCGACGGCAAGGCGCTCGTCCTCAAGCCTCGCGAGTTCAAGCTGCTCGAATACTTGATGCGCCATGCCGAACAGGTCGTGACGCGCACGATGCTGCTCGAAAACATCTGGGAATACCACTTCGATCCGCAAACCAACGTCATCGACGTGCACGTGAGCAAGCTGCGTCAGAAGATCGACACCGGGTTTGAGCAGTCCATGCTCCGGACGGTCCGCAATGCGGGTTACATGCTAACGGCCAATCCTTGAATCGAGGCGTCTCTCGCGAGGGCGCAACCATGAGGCTGACGGACTACGATCGAACGAACTTGAGCGACGACGGCCAGTTCGTCCTGTCGCGCCTGCGCAGCCATGGGGAAAGCCAGAGCTGGCTGACCGTTACGTTGTCCGCTTACCGGCCACTGCCCGAAAGCCAGGAACGTCTCGAACGCGCCTACCGGATGCGCGCCGCGCTCCAGGACGCGCGTGTTGCCATGCCGCATTCGCTCCTGCAAGACCATGGCAACGTCACGCTCGTGCTGGAAGATCCAGGCGGCATCCCGTTGCGCACCACGCTCAAAGGCCCATTTCCGCTCGAACGGTTTCTCACTGTCGCGACGAGTCTCGCAGCGGCGCTCTGCACACTGCACTCCCGGGGGCTCACGCACAACGACATCAGGCCGGGCAATATCCTTCTCGACGAGCAAACGCAAGAAGTCGCCCTCACCGGTCTTGGCCTCGTGGCATCGGAACCGCGCGAGCGACCCGTCCGCAATCTGCCGGCACTCGCGACCGAAGCGCTCGCCTACCTTTCGCCTGAACGCACGGGCCTGATGAACCGCTGGTCCGACTCGCGCGCCGATCTTTATTCGCTGGGCGTCGTCCTCTACGAAATGCTCACGGGTCAATTGCCCTATCGCGCCAGCTCGCCTTCGGAATGGCTGCATTGCCACACCGCGCAAATGCCCATACCGGTTTCCGAGTGCATAGGCACTGCCGTGCCCGACCCGGTCAGCAACATCATTGCGCGCTTGCTGGCCAAGGACGCCGCCCAGCGTTATCAGACTGCAGAGGGACTTGCGCACGACCTGCGATGCTGCCTCGACGCCTGGCGCCAATCAGGCCACATCGAATCGTTCGAACTGGGCGCGGCCGATTCGCCCGACCAATTGCAATATCCGTTTCGGTTGTATGGCCGCGAAAAGCAGGTCGAAATGCTCGAAGCCGCACTGAGCCGTGTGGTTCGACATAAGGAAATCGTGCTTGCGCTCGTTTCCGGCTATTCGGGAATCGGTAAATCCACGCTCGTCAACAGCCTGCGCGCGACATCGGCATCCAGCTCGCGAGGGTGGTTCGCATCAGGCACGTTCGAGCGCTACAAGCGCGATATTCCCTACGCCACGCTTGCGCAAGCGTTCCAGGACCTGATCCGGCAGGTGATCGACGGCAGTCCCTCCGCGCGCGAAGGCTTGCGCGCGCGCCTCGTCGAAGCGCTCGGCGCAAACGGCGTGCTCATGACGAGCCTGATTCCCGAACTCGAACAGATCATCGGTCCGCAGGCGCCGGTACAGGAGCTTCCGCCCCAGGATGCACGCACGCGCTTTCTCGCTGTATTTACGCGCTTCATCGGTGCGTTTCCGCATGAAGGACGGCCGCTCGTGCTGTTTCTCGACGACCTGCAGTGGAGCGACGCCGGCACGCTCGCCTTGCTCGAACGACTATGCCAGTCCGACGTGCGAAATGTGCTCCTCGTCGGCGCGTATCGGGACAACGAAGTCGGCTTCACGCATCCGCTGAGACAGTCGATCGATTCCATCCGGCAAACCGGCACGCACGTCGATGAAATCATGCTCGCGCCGCTGCAATTCGACGATGTTTCGCGGCTGATCGGCGACGCGCTCAAAACCACGCGCGCCGAATTGCGCGACTTGAGCAAGCTGGTCTTCGAACGTACGGGCGGCAACCCGTTTTATGTCGTGCAGTTCCTGAAGTTCCTGAGCGACGAACATCATCTCGTGTTCGATCGCGAACGACGCATATGGCTTTGGGACAGCGATCGATTGCGCGCCGCCAGCTTCGCGCAAAGCATCGTGGATCTCATGGTGGAAAAGATCGAACGGCTGCCGGCGCCAACCCAGCAACTGCTCACGCAGTTCGCCTGCCTGGGCGGCCGCGCGAGTTCCTCGCTCCTCGCGCACATCAGTGGCATGACCGAGTCCGATGTGGAAACGACGCTCGCCGGCGGCGTGGAAGCGGGTTTGCTTTATCGCCGCCGCGATGGTTTCGCTTTCGTCCATGACCGCGTACACGAAGCGACCTACGATCTGATTCGCGAAGACGACCGCGCCCGCGCCCATTTGCGCATTGGCCGTATTCTCGCCGCGCAGGCGCCGACCGACGAAGAGCGTGACGTCTTCGAGATCGTCAACCAGTACAACCGCGTTCTTACGCTCATCGATACCTCGCAGGAGCGCGAACGGGTCGTCGATTTCAACCTCGAGGCGGGGCGACGTGCTCGCGCCTCATCGGCATACGGTTCGGCCCTCGCTTACCTTTCCGTTGGCAGCGAACTGCTTGGCGAGGACGAATGGGATCACCACTACGCGCGAAAGTTTCTGCTGGAAACGCAGCGCGCCGAATGCGAATTCCTGACCGGCGCCACGGAAAGCAGCAAAGAGCGTCTCTCGATGCTCGATCAGCGCGCGCGCACCTTATGTGACCGCGCCGCCATTACATTCCTGCGCATCACGCTCTATACCGCGCTCGATCAGGTCAACGTGGCTGTCGAAACCTGCTTGAGTTACTTGCAGCATGTCGGTATCGACTGGGTTGCACATCCCGGTCGCAGCGCGGCGCGCGAGGAATACGACCGGCTTCTCGATGGCATTGCCAACGCGCCGATCGAAGCGCTCGTGGATCTTCCGTTGCTCGGCGACACGGAAATGACGGCGACGATGAACGTGCTCACAGCGGTATTGCCGCCAGCATTCTTCAGTGACGAAAATCTCGTCTGCCTCGTGCTTTGCCGAATGGCGAATTTGAGCCTAGCGCATGGCAACAGCGACGCCTCGTCGCTCGGCTACGCCTATCTCGGCATGGTTGCGGGACCGTTATTCGACGATTACGACGCCGGCTATCGCTTTGGCCAGCTCGGCCTCGCGCTCGTCGACAAGCGCGGGCTCGACAGATTCAAGGCGCGCGTATACATGTGTTTCGCCTATCACGTCACGCCGTGGACCAAGCCGATCCGCACAGGCATTCCGCTGTTGCGCCTCGCGTTCGAAGCCGCGAGCGAAGCCGGCGACCTCACCTATATCGGCTTTAGCAGCTGCTGCACGGTCACGACGCTGCTCGCGGCCGGAGAGTCGCTCGGCGAAGTGGAACAGGAGGCGATACGGCGTTTGCAGATTGTCCAGGCGGCGAAGTTCGGGCTGATCGTCGATATCATCACGGCGCAACTGGCCTTGATCCGTTCGCTGCGCGCCGGCACGGCCGATACGCTCGACGAACACGGCCCCTTCTGCGACGATGCGTTCGAACGGCGCCTCGAAAGCGACCCGAGCCTCGCGATCGCCGCCTGCTGGTACTGGATACGCAAACAGCAGGCGCGTTATCTGGCGGGCGACATCAGAAGTGCGATGGACGCTGGCAACAAGGCCGCACCGTTGCTATGGACGTCCTCCGGGCACTTCGAAATGGCCGAATTCCAGTTCTTCGCCGCGCTCACGCGCGCACGCTGGCACGCCGAAGCACCAGGCGACGAGCAAGCGGAGAACCTGGAGAAACT
Organism: Paraburkholderia guartelaensis; assembly: GCF_004353905.1. Taxonomy (GTDB): domain Bacteria; phylum Pseudomonadota; class Gammaproteobacteria; order Burkholderiales; family Burkholderiaceae; genus Paraburkholderia; species Paraburkholderia guartelaensis. Next base: position 20,238 of record NZ_SMOD01000002.1, read on the forward strand.
CACGGCACATCACCATCAGCTCGAACTGTGGGCCAGGCATTGCCCGAGTAATTTCGGTAGCCGTACGGCGCTGGTGCGAGGCGAAATCGCCCGCCTCGCCGGCCGCGATTTCGAAGCGATGGGTTGCTATGAAGAGGCCATCCGGCTCGCGCGTGAATACGGTTTCGTCCACAACGAAGCCCTCGCACAGGACATTGCCGCAATGTTCTATCTGGAGCGCGGCTTCGCGAGCATTGCCGCCATGTATCTGCGCAATGCACGACTCGGCTGGCTGCGATGGGGAGCGATTGCAAGGGTAAAGGAACTCGACAGGCGCTATCCCGAGCTGCTTCGCGAGCAGGCGGCATACGGACCGGCTCCGGATACCGTAGCAGGCCGCATCGATGTCGACACCGTCATGAAGGCATCGCAGGCGATTTCGGCCGAACTCGTTCCCGGCCGCCTGATCCATACGCTGATGACCATCATGCTCGAACACGCCGGTGCGCGGCGCGCCCTGCTCGTTTTACCGCGCGAGGAAAAGCTGTGGATCGAAGCCGTGGCCGTGGCGACGCGTCAAGGCACGGATGTGAGCATCGAGCGCAAGCCGGTCTCGCCGCAGGAATTGGCCGAAGCGGTGCTCCACGAAAGCATACGGACGCGCCGCCAAGTGCTGATCGACGATGCTTCGTCAGACGAAGCCTTCTATGCCGATGAATATTTCGTCGCCAACCGCTCGCGATCGGTTCTCTCTCTCCCGCTCGTCAAGCAGTCGAAGCTGATAGGCGTCCTGTACCTGGAAAATGAACTTGCGCCTGGCGCCTTCACGCCTGCAAGGCTGGCCGTGCTCAGGCTGCTTGCCTCGCAAGCGGCCATCTCGCTCGAAAACGCTTCGCTCGAAGAGAAACAGATGCTGCTCGCGGAAAAGGATGCACTGCTGCACGAAGTGCATCATCGCGTGAAAAACAATCTGCAACTCATCAGCAGCCTGCTGAACCTGCAGGCAGAACGCGTCGAGGACAAAGCCGTCGCGGAGCTGTTTGCAGATAGCCGCAATCGCGTGCGCTCGATGGCCATGGTCCACGAAAACCTGTACCGCGCGGGCAACTTCGCGCGCATTCCCATGACGGTGCACGTGAAAACGCTGTGCGGGCATCTTGCGCGTGTCTACGACATGGGCCGGTTGGGCGTCGACATGCAGATCGCCGTCGACGATGTCCAGCTCGACATGAATCGCGCTGTCTCGTGCGGTCTCATCATCAACGAACTCGTTTCCAATGCGCTCAAGCATGCTTTCCCCGATCGGCGCGGCGGCGTGCTGAACATCGGCTTGCGCGCACTGGACGGTCATCGCTGCGAGTTGCGGGTTGCAGACGACGGCGTGGGGCTCGCGCCGGAATTCTCTTTCGAGCGCGACGAAACGCTCGGTTTGCGCCTCGTGCACGATCTCGTGCTGCAACTGCGCGGCAGCGTGGACGTCAGCCAGCAACAGGGAACCACATTCACGATTCATTTCGACGCCGCCGAACCCTGATCGACACTCGCCATGACCGCACGAATCTTGATCGTCGAGGATGACCGGATTGTCGCGCGAGATATCGCGCAACAATTGAGCCGCAGCGGCTACCGCGTGGTCGGCAGCGCGGTGAGCGGCGAGGAAGCGGTTGCGCTCGTTTCGCAGGCGCAGAACGGCCTCATGCCCGAACTGGTGCTCATGGATGTGAGGCTCGAAGGCAAGCTCGACGGCATCGATGCGGCGCGCCGGATCCGTGAACTGTGCGACGTGCCGATTGTTTTTCTCACCGCCTACGCCGACGACGAAACCGTTCAACGCGCTACTCAGGCAGAGCCGTTCGGCTACGTGCTCAAGCCGTTCGACGACATTCAGCTGCGCACCGTCGTGGAGATGGCGCTCTACAAGTACCGCGCCGAACGGCGCTTGCGGGAAAGCGAGCAGCGCTACGCCGTCACCCTTTCGAGCATCGGCGACGGCGTGATCGCAACCGACGCCGCAGGCCTCGTGACCTTCGTGAACCCCGCAGGCGAGGCGCTGATCGGCTGGCGACGCGACGAAGCCGCCGGGCGGTCCCTAGCAGGCGTGTTCCGCTTGCTCGACGAACTCACGCGTGCACCCATTGCGGACCCGATGGCGGCGGTCCTTCGCAACGACCGCGAGAGCGGGCTGCCCGCGCGCGCCATTCTGCTTACGCCCAGCGGCAGCGAAATACCGGTCGAAAGCACCGGCACGCCCATGACCGACGAACGCGGCGAAACGATCGGCGTCGTCATCGTGTTTCGCGACGTGACGCAAAAGCGCCGCGCCGAGGAAGCCGAAATTCTGCGCGAGACGAATGCACGGCTCGAAATGGCGATGTACGGGTCGAATGTGGGCGTGTGGGAAATCGATATGCCTGAGGGCGACTACAAGCGAGGCTTTGCACGCTTTTCGAATATCTACGAATGGCTCGGCTTTGGGACGCCTCAGGCGCGCCTCGACTATGAAGCGTATATGGGCGTTCTGCATCCCGACCATCGCGCGAGCACCGACCGCGCCATGGAGACGTTTCTCGCGGACAGTCACGGCATATTCGAAATCGAGAACCGGCTGCGGCATCGCGACGGTACGGATCGCTGGGTGTTGGTTCGCGGCACGGCGCGGCACGATGCGAGCGGCAAGCCGGTGCGCTTCGTCGGCAGCATCGTGGACATCACGCAACTCAAGCAAACCGAGCAGGCGTTGCGTGCCAGCGAAGCACGCTTTCGAGGCACGTTCGAAAACGCCGCCGTGGGCGTCGCGCACTGCGATCTGGACGGCCGCTTTTTGCGTGTCAATCAGCGCGCGTGTGAAATCGTCGGCCGCGAGCGGGACGCGCTGCAGCATATGCGGCTGCACGCGCTCGTTCACGCGGCGTATCGCGAGGCCAGCGAGGAGAAATTCCGCCTTTTGACGGCTGGGAAAATCGCGCACTACTCGGAAGAAGTGCCGCTCGTGAACGCGGAAGATGCACTGAACTGGGTTAGCCTCTCGCTCGCGCTTCAGCACGGCACGTCCAGCGAGCCCAGTCACGTTATCGCCATCATTCAGGATATTTCGGCACGCAAAGCGCTCGAAGAAACGGTGCGTGTTGCAAAGGAAGCCGCTGAATCCGCCAACCGGGCCAAGGACCAGTTCCTGGCGAATATCAGCCACGAACTGCGCACACCGCTCAATGGCATTCTGGGCTATGCGCAAATGCTGTTGCGCGACTCTGGGCTCGATGCGCGGCAACAGGCCGGCGTCGGTGTGATCGAACAAAGCGGTCACCATCTGCTCACGCTCATCAACGATATTCTGGACTTCACCCGTCTTGGCGCGGGCAAGCTGGAGCTTCAGGTCACGGAGGTGTCGCTGGGCGCATTTCTCGAAACGATCGCCGAGATCGTCGGCGTGCGCGCGCAACAGAAGAACCTCGTGCTCAACTATGTGCCGGCGCTGGACTTGCCCGCCGTGGTGTGCGTGGACGAACGCCGGCTGCGGCAGGTGCTGCTCAATTTGCTTGCCAATGCCGTCAAATTCACCGATCGCGGCGAAATCCGGCTTTCCGTGAGGCCCGGCGAAGCAGGACGGCTGAGATTCGATGTGCACGATACCGGCGTGGGCATCAGCGCCGATCGGCTGGAGGCAATCTTTCAACCGTTCGAGCAGGCAGGCGATCATATGCGGCGCACGGGCGGCGCGGGGCTCGGTCTCGCGATCAGCCGGCAACTCGTGCGCATGATGGGCGGCGAAATCTATGTGAGAAGCACCGTGGGAGAAGGCAGCACGTTCTGGTTCGAACTCGCCGCGCCCGCTTCCACGTCGGAATTCGATGCACACGCGACGAACCTCGAGCGAGGCACGCTCGACGGCACGGGACGGCGCATTCTCCTCGTCGACGACGTTGCGGCCAACCGGCGTTTGCTCGCTGACGTGCTGGAGCGCACGGGCTTCGAAGTGATCGAAAGCGCGGACGGACGCGACGCGCTCGAAAAGATCGCATCGAACCAACCGGATCTGATGATCCTCGACACCGTCATGCCCGTGATGGGCGGCATTGAAGTGCTGCGCAGCCTGCGCAGGTCAGTTGATTTCGCGGCAATGCCCGTGATCGTCGTCTCGGCCGACGCATCCGAGCAGAATGCACGGGCCAATATCGAGGCTGGCGCGAGTCTGTTCCTCGACAAGCCGATCGATCTCGACCTGCTGCTGCAGTCGATCGCCGGTTTGCTCGGCATAACACTCCAGCAAGGCGCGTCGCAATCCGACAAGGCGGCCCACCCGGAACAACACGGACAACCGATCGTCGTGCCGCCCCAAAGCGAACTCGCGCAGTTGCACCGCTACGCACTGCTGGGCTCCATGCGCGACATCCACCAGCACGCCGATCACCTCGTGGCATTGAGCCAGCGATACGAACCGTTCGCCGCGCGTTTGCGGCAACTCGCGATGACCTATGAATCGCAGGCATTGCTTTCCTTGATTGAACGGTATCTCAACAGTGAAGGGAAAGAACAATGGGAGAAATAAAGCGCGATGACGCTCCCGTGGTGCTCGTCGTGGACGACACCGCGGCGAATCTGGGTCTCGTCGTCGAAACGCTCGAAGCCGAAGGCCTGCGCGCAGCCGTGGCGCGTGACGGCCAGGAGGCGTTGCGCCGCGCCGAAATCGTCAAGCCCGATCTCATCTTGCTCGATGTGATCATGCCGGGGCTCGACGGATTTCAAACCTGCCGCGCGCTCAAGGACAATCCGGTAACACGCGATATTCCCGTCATCTTCATGACGTCGTTGTCGCAGACCGAGGACAAGATCAACGGATTTCGCGTGGGCGCGATGGACTTCGTCACCAAGCCCTTGCAGATGGAAGAAGTCGCGGTGCGCGTGCAGACTCATCTCAAGCTTCGCGCGCTGCAACGCACGCAGCAGGAGCAAAACGTGCGGCTCGAAGAAGAGATCAAGACACGCATTCGCGCGCAGGATGCCTTGCTCGAAGTGCTCGACGCGGTCAAGCACGTCTCGAATGCCATCGCGCATGATCTGCGCACACCGCTTGCCGAACTGCGCTCCCGGCTCGAAATCCTGATGCTCGGACTGAAAAAGAAAGGCGACGAGGACACATTGAATCAGCTCGAAGTTGCGGTCGCCGACGTCGACCGCGTCATCGGCATCTTCAATGCGCTGCTGCGCCTCGCCGAGATCGACGCCGGCGTGCGTCGCGCGGGGTTTGTCGAGGCCGATCTCACCGCCATCGTTTCCGATGCGGTCGAGTTCTATCAGCCCGTCGCGGAGTTGCGTGGCATTTCGCTCACGCTCCGTTTGCACAAGCAAGGCAAGGTGATGGCGGTCGTCGATCCCCTGTTGATGGCGCAAGCAATCGGGAATCTCATCGATAACGCCATCAAGTTCGCGCAGGAAAGCGGTGAGGTGGCGGTTTCACTCGGCGAATCCACGGACTCGATCGAGATTACGGTGACCGACGACGGTCCCGGCATTCCCGTCGCCGAGCGCTCCAAAGTCACCGAACGCTTCTATCGCGGCGATCGCAGCAGAGGCACGCCAGGCGTCGGGCTCGGGCTCGCGCTCGTCAAGGCCGTCGCGACGCTCCATCAAGGCGCGCTGGTATTCGCCGACAACAATCCGGGCCTCGCGGCCACCATGACGATCCGAAAAACGGCATGATCCGCGCTTCGCACGGCGAGGCCCGGCGTCTCGCGGCGGATCACGCCAGATCGAACCGGTCGAGGTTCATGACCTTCACCCACGCGGACACAAAATCGCGCGCGAACTTTTCCTGTCCGTCATCGCTTGCGTAGACTTCGCATAGCGCACGCAATTGCGCGTTCGAACCGAAAACGAGATCGACGCGCGTGCCCGTCCATTTCAGCTCGCCTGTCTTGCGATCCCGTCCTTCGAAGACATCTTGCGTCGGCGAACGTGACGTCCATTCCGTGCGCATGTCGAGCAGATTGCGGAAGAAGTCGTGGGTCAGCGTCTGCGGCCTTTCGGTGAACACACCGTGTGCCTCCTCTCCCGCATGCACGTTCAGCACGCGCAGACCGCCCACCAGCACGGTCATCTCCGGCGCGCTCAGCGTGAGCAACTGCGCCTTGTCGATCAGCAGGTGCTCGGCGGGCACGCTGCATGGTCCCTTCAGGAAGTTGCGGAACCCGTCGGCGAACGGCTCGAGCGCTGCGAACGCGTGCACATCGGTCTGTTCCTGCGAAGCGTCCATGCGGCCCGGCGCGAACGGCACGGTCACGTCGCGGCCCGCGTCTTTCGCCGCCCTTTCGATACCCACGCCGCCAGCCAGCACGATCAGGTCTGCCAACGATATTTTCTTGCCATCGGACCGCGCGGAATTGAACTCGCGCTGGATGGCTTCGAGCGATTCCAGCACTTGCGCGAGCTGTGCGGGTTGATTCGCGGCCCAGTCATTTTGCGGCGCGAGCCGTATACGCGCACCATTGGCGCCGCCGCGCTTGTCCGAGCCACGGAATACCGACGCAGATGCCCAGGCCGTCGAAACCAGTTGTGCAACAGTTAGTCCAGAGTCCGCTATCTTTTGCTTGAGCGCGGCGACGTCGCTTTCGTCGACGAGTTCGTGATCGACAGCCGGAATCGGGTCCTGCCAGATCAGTTCTTCGGCCGGCACCTCCGGTCCGAGATAGCGCGCGCGCGGCCCCATATCGCGATGCGTGAGCTTGAACCAGGCCCGCGCGAACGCATCCGCGAATTGATCGGGATTCTCCATGAAGCGGCGCGAAATTTTCTCGTAGGCCGGATCGAAACGCAGTGAAAGGTCTGTAGTCAGCAAGGTCGGCAACAGCTTCTTCGACGGGTCATGCGCGTGGGGAATCGTTGCGCTCGCGTTCTTCGCGACCCATTGATGCGCGCCAGCCGGGCTCTTCGTCAGTTCCCATTCGAAGCCGAACAGGTTCATCAAGAAGCCCATGCCCCATTGCGTCGGCGTGTTCGTCCACGTGACTTCGAGACCGCTCGTGATCGTGTCGGCAGCGTTGCCGGTTCCGAAGCTGTTCTTCCAGCCGAGGCCCAGCTGCTCGAGACTCGCCGCCTCCGGTTCGGGACCGACATGGCTGGCCGGCGCAGCCCCGTGGGTCTTTCCGAACGCGTGGCCGCCTGCGATCAGCGCGACCGTTTCTTCGTCGTCCATCGCCATGCGCGCAAACGTCTCGCGCACGTCGTGCGCCGCGGCCACCGGGTCGGGGTTTCCCTCCGGTCTCTCTGGGTTCACGTAGATCAGCCCCATCTGCACGGCGGCAAGGGGCTCTTCCAGATGCCGCCCGCTCGCGGTGCGGGTTGCTTCCTCGCCGTGAATCGCCACATCGGCCACGACTGTGCCGTCTTTGCTGTCGTCCCGAGGGGCGGCGCCCTTACCGTAGCGCAGATCCCCACCGAGCCAGGTCTTCTCGCTTCCCCAATAAACTTCGTCGTCGGGCTCCCACGTATCCACGCGGCCGGCGCCATAGCCGAACGTCTTGAAGCCCATGGTTTCGAGCGCGACGTTGCCGGTGAGGATCAGCAGATCGGCCCAGGAAATATTCTGTCCATATTTCTGCTTGATCGGCCAAAGCAGACGTCGCGCCTTGTCGAGGTTCGCGTTGTCCGGCCAGCTATTGATCGGCGCGAAACGCTGCTGGCCGCGCCCTGCGCCGCCGCGCCCGTCACCCGTGCGGTACGTGCCGGCGCCGTGCCACGCCATGCGAATGAAGAACGGTCCATAGTGGCCGAAATCGGCGGGCCACCACTCCTGCGAGTCGGTCATGAGCGCAGCGAGGTCTTTTTTCAGCGCAGCGAAGTCGAGTTTCCCAAAGGCCGCGGCGTAATTGAATTCGGGTCCCAATGGGTTCGATCTGCTCGAGTGCTGGCTCAGTAGATCCAGCCGAAGCCGATGCGGCCACCATTCGAGATTGTTGGTCCCATCTCCCGCCGCATGGGTGAACGTGCACGTTGCATCGGTTGACATGCGCTACCTCCTTGCGGGTATCGATTGATGTGCCGATTTTCCGGCGACATGACCTATTTGCTGCGGATCGCTTCGACGAGACATCGCCATTGCCCCGACTCCTTCGGGTCGCTCTCATGGCTGCATTGACAGCCGCCGACGCTCTCCAGTCGCCCGTGGGCTCGCTCATCCGTGTCAGCTTCTGCGTTTTTTTTGGCCGTGGAACACGCCTCGACCCGGCTCGCACCGAGCGCCTCATAGCTAGTCACGGAATAGGCTCGAACCGGTCCTGCGGCGCATGCCAGCGTCACGCTCACGGCCACGATGGAACGTCGCAACGTCATGTTGGCTCTCCAGCCTGAGACTGCGGAAAGTGTGGGCTGTCCCCTGGAATCTAAAGCAGTTGGCGCAACACCCCCTTTGAACAGTTTGAATCGGCAAGCCATGCGGATCGATAACGTCGCAACGCCCGCTGAACAGCGAAATGCGGATCGGACTAGACTGCGGAAACTGACCATGAACCCCAGGAGAGCGTCATGAAGGTCTTGCTAATCGGCGCGAGCGGTCGCACCGGCCGGCCGGTCGCGCAAAAGCTGCACGCTGCAGCCATCCCTTTTCGGGCACTGATACGCAACGCTGCAAAAGCCGACGAATTCCACCGCCTCGGCGCCGAAACAGCGATCGCGGACCTTGCCAGCGACTTCTCGCACGCTTTCGAGGGGATAGACGCCGTTGTTTATGCCGCCGGTTCCGCCGAAACCGAAGGCGCGGACCAGGAGCGTCAGATCGACCGCGACGCCGTCATTCACGCGGCGGACTACGCAAAGCAGCGAGGCGTGAATCGCTTTCTCGTCATCAGCGCGTTGCTGGCGTTCGATCCCACGCGCGCGCCGGATGCGCTGCGCCACTATGCGGAAATGAAGCAGGCGTCCGACGACTACGTGATTGCCAGCACCCTCGATTACGTCGTATTGCGGCCCGGCCAGTTGAGCGTGGAGCCTGGCGTCGGAACGATCCAGATCGTGTCGGGCGTGGCCGGTTCGCACGCCCCGGTGGCGCGCGAAGACGTTGCCGAGGTCGTCATCGAAGCGCTCAAGGCGGGCCTGTCGCACAAGGTCATCGGCTTCGCGGGCGGCAAGGATCCTATCGCCAGCGCGCTTGCCAATGTTTGACGTCTTCAGTGCAAAAGCGAAATAACGCCTTGTTTTCCGGAAGCAACGCCAGGCGATCCTAAGTAACAATGACACCTCCTCGATATCCCCTCAGCGCCCATCGCCGGGCAAGGAGAAAGTCATGAAGATTCTGGTAGTCCTGACGTCGCACGATCAACTGGGCAATACGGGCCGCAAGACGGGCTTCTGGCTGGAGGAGCTGGCCGCACCGTACTACGTGTTCAAGGACGCGAATGTGGAACTCACGCTGGCGTCGCCCAAGGGCGGCGCGGCGCCGCTCGATCCCAAAAGCAACGAACCCGCGAACCAGACCGACATGACCCGCCGCTTCGAGGCCGACGCCAGTGCTAAAGCGGCGCTCGCAAGCACCGCGATACTGAAGGATATTGCCCACGACACGTTCGACGCCGTTTTCTACCCCGGCGGCCACGGACCGATGTGGGATCTCGCCGAAGATCCGGATTCGATTTCGCTCATCGAGCGCACGATAGGCGCAGGAAAGCCCGTCGCGCTCGTATGTCATGCGCCCGGTGTGCTGCGTCACGTAAAAGGCGCGGATGGCCAACCGATGGTCAAGGGCAAGCCCGTGACAGGCTTTTCCAATTCCGAGGAAGCCGCGGTTGGCTTGACACACGTCGTGCCATTTCTCGTGGAAGACGAACTCAAGGCCAAGGGCGGCAATTATTCGAGCGTCGCGGACTGGCAACCGTACGTTCTCGAAGCCGGGTTGCTCATCACGGGGCAAAATCCGGCATCTTCTGGACCAGGCGCTCATGCCTTGCTGAAGAAACTGGACAGCATGAACAAATAGGCCCAGCAAAACGAACTGGTTCGAAAAGCCCAAGGCCGCCACGCGCAGCCAAGGGCGATTCGAACCAGATTCGACGTCAATGACGCGCAAAGGCGCATACGCTCGTCAATTGCCTTCCTCGTGCAGACTGAGCTTGCTCGTGACTCCCGTGACCCCCGCAACCTGGCGCGCTGCGTCGACCGCGGTTCGTTCCTGGGTCGGATCGTTGATCAGCCCGACGAGAACCACACGGCCCGTTCCCGCATTGGCAAAAACGATGATATCCGCTTCGCCAAGGGCGCGATCCTTATAGATCGCGCGCTGCACGGTGCGTGCGAACTGGCGATTCGCCTCGCGCGCGGATGACTTGCTCGATGCCTTCTGCACAGTGTCGCCATTCGCCTCGGCTCCCACCATACCCGACGACTCGACCGCGTTCTGTGCAAAAACCATCGACGAAAAGAGCAGTGCAAGACATCCGGTCATGACGTTTTGAATCTTCATCGTGGCACCTCCATGGTTTGGCGAAACGAAATCCAGATGTATCCGCGCTGATGCTACGCCGCCTGTCATCGAGGTTCTTTCGAAAACGTACGATGGATTTCGGGGATGAACGGAAATTTGCCGATTTTCCTTTCCGCACGCTTTGCGCGGGCACACTGGGAGCGGCGCAGTTTCGAGGAAGCGCATAATCTGCGAGCAGCAATCACCATCCAGCGGTTTGTCGATCGGGAGGGCCAGATGGATACCAAGCCGAATACCGCGCGCTCACAGACACGTTCGGTCGTCATCATCGTGCTTGCCGTTGTGGTGATTGTCATCGCGTTTTGCTTCACGGCAGGCTGGCTTTCTCCCGGCCGGCTGACGCCCGCCAAACTCATCGACGCGCTCGCGCCGCCCGATGGAGCTGCGCCCGGATTCCGGCGAAATCACGCCAAGGGAATTTGCTTCACGGGTGTATTCGAATCGAGCGGCGCGGCGGCGTCCGTTTCGAAGGCGCCCATGTTCGTTGCCGGCACCTATCCCGTTACCGGGCGTTTCAATCTCGGCTCCCCCGATCCCAAGGCGGCGGATGCGGCGGTTCGCGTGCGCGGACTTGGCCTACGCGTCGTCGCGCCCGACGGCAGCGAGTGGCGCTCGGCCATGATCGATGCGCCGTTCTTCGCGGTGTCGACGCCCGAGGCGTTCTATGCGTTGCTGCAGGCGTTGGGAAAGAAGGACGACCCCGACGCGATGAAGCAGTTTATTGCGGCTCACCCGGAGTTCCCCGCTTTCGGTGCGTGGCTCACGAAAACGCCGATGACGTCCTCGTTTGCCGAGGAGCAGTTCAACAGCCTCGACAGCTTTGTCTTTACCAACACGGCTGGGCAGGACAGCACGGTGCGCTGGTCTTTCGTGCCTTCCGCGAAGCCTGAACTGCTTTCTGCCGATGAGTTGAAACAGCGCGGGCCCAATTTTCTCGACGCGGATATCGTCCAGCGCGTAGCCAACGCGCCGCAACGATGGACGATGATCGTCACCGTCGCCAACCCAGGGGACCCGAGCGCCGACCCGAGCAAGGCATGGCCCGACGATCGCCGCAAGATTTCAGCGGGCACCCTGGTCGTGCAGGCGATCGAGCCGGAAGCCGATGGCCCGTGCCGCGATCTCAACTTCGACCCAACGGTGCTTCCCCCTGGCATGCATGTTTCGGACGATCCGTTCCCTGCGGCGCGCTCGGCTGCCTATTCCGTATCGTTTAACAGAAGAACCGCTGAAGCCAGCGATTATCCCCATACCGCTGCGGCAGGAGTCGCACAATGAACCCGACCGGCCAACGCTTCTCGCCTCTACAGCGCCTTCTCCACTGGCTCATGGCGCTTGCCATTCTCGCCATGTTGTTCATCGGCGTGGGTATGGTGTCCACTATTCGCCCCGATCATCTCACGCTGCTTGCCATCCACAAGCCGCTCGGCATATTGATACTCGTGCTCGCGTTGATTCGCCTCGCGGTAAGACTTGTCAAAGGCGCGCCGCCGTTGCCCGCCGAAATGCCGCCCGTCATGAAACTCGCCGCGCATCTTTCGCATCTTGCCTTCTATCTTCTGATGATCGCGTTGCCGCTGCTTGGCTGGAGCATGCTCTCGGCGGGGGGCTATCCGGTAGTGGTTGCGGGCGTGCGCTTGCCCGCCATCGCGCCGCACAGCGACGCATTGCACACGCTATTCTGGAACTCGCACAAGCTTCTCGCGCTGCTGTTTTTCTTCCTGATCGTTGCTCATATCGCTGCCGCGCTTTTGCATGCGCTGATCAGGCGCGACGGTGTATTCGAAGCCATGGCGCCGTGGGGCGATACCGTTGCGGGCATGCCAGTCGATAACGGCCTCGTTGCCGGCAAGACCTCCAGCCGCAATTAGTTCACCGGCATTACCCGAGGCCTCACGGTGCTCCATAATCGGCGCCCGGCAACTCGAACTCGAATACGGCGCCTGTTGGCACGTTCGCGTGAACCTGCAACGTGCCTCCGTGCGCCTCGACGATCGATCGGCATATCGACAGGCCCATCCCCATGCCGGAAGCCTTCGTGGTGAAGAACGGTTCGAACAGCCGTTCGGCGTCCGCTTCGTTGATGCCAGGTCCCGTGTCGCTTACCGTTATCCGTACGCCGTTTGCGTCGCTCGCATGCGTTGCGATCGTCAGTTGCCGCATGCCGTCGGCGCAATCGCTCATTGCCTCGACCGCGTTGATGATCAGATTCATGACGACCTGTTGAAACTGGACGCGGTCACCCTCCACCGTCGGCAAATCCGCGTCGAGGTGTTCGCGCAACGAGACATGGTGCTTCGACGCTTCGCCGCGCGTTAGCAAAATGACCTCGCGAATCGCATCGTTGACCATAAATGGCTCTTGCTTCGCCAACTGCTTTTTGACGAGCGCTCTTATGCGTCGAATCACGTCATTCGCGCGCGTGCCGTTCTTCACGACCCGCGCGATCGCCGCGCGCACCTCGCCCAGATTGGGCGGGCTGGCGTCCAGCCAGTGCGTGGCCGCCTGGGCATTGAACACCGCCGACGCGATAGGCTGCGTGATCTCATGGCTAATCGAAGCGGTGAGATGCCCGAGAGAAGCAACACGGTTCGCGTGAGTCAGTTCCATTTCGATTTCGTGGGAGCGCTGCTCATGGCTCCTCGCGTCCGCCTCGGCGCGTTTGCGCTCCGTGAGGTCGACGACGAACGCCACGACCTGCTCCGGCGAACTGCTGAACAGCGCGGCACCGAGCAGCACCGCGACGCGGCTTCCGTCGGCGCGGATATACTCCTTTTCAATCGGCTGCAGCACGCCCCTCTTTTTCAATTCGGCAATGGCCACCAGGTCCTGCTCGTGCCACTCGTCGGGCGTAATCCGCGTGCAGTCTACGAGCCCGGCGGCAAGATCGTCCTTGCTGTAACCGATCATGCGCAGAAACGCGTCGTTGGCTTCGTAAATCGGGCCGATGAAATCCCAGATGAAGACACCCACGATATTCGCATCGACAAGACGGCGAATTCTCGCCTCGCGCTCCGCGAGATCGCGATACAGGCGGGAATTCTCGAACGAAATCGCAGCCTGTGAAGCCAGCAACTTCAACACAGCCACCCGGCTTGCGGTAAACACGCCGGGGGCAAGCTTATTTTCAAGGTAGAGCAACGCAATCGGTTTGCCCTGGTGCAGCAAAGGCATGCACGCCACCGAGTGCGTATGGTGCTCAAGAAAATATCGATCCGAAGAAAAGTCGTGCCGGGCGTACGCGTCGTGAATGATGACGTTCTCGCGCGTCCTGGTCACATATTGAAATATCGATACGGGCAGGCTCCCGCTCTCCACGGTCGATTTATCCAGACCGACCGCAATCATCCCGTCACCCGTCGTTGCTTCGGCCTCGATGTGAAAGGTGGCCTCGCCTACGACGATCAACAGTCCGCGATCCGCGCCCGCATGTTCGATGGCCGTGCGCATCACGGTCTCGATCAGATTGTCGAGCACGATCTCGCTCGAAATCGCTTTCGAGACCCTGATGACCGTGGCGAGATCGAGGTGCTCGACAGACGTTTCCATGCTGCTGACCACGGAGTATGGCTGCCTGGGTTGCTCGATTTGCGGATTCAAGGCGTCGAGTTGCCGAACCTTGCCTTTCGCGCCCCAGCGCGCGAACGCTTGCCGCGCGTTCCTCAGGTACATGTCGGCAATTTCCACGAGCCCGCGCGTAGCGTAGAAGCGCGCGGCCGCCTGACACGCCACCGCCTCGTTATGGACGAAGCCGTTCTCGCGCGCAGAGCGGATCGCGAGATCGTATAGCTGCTCCGCTTGCGCAATGTCCGCGCGAATGCGCGCCATTTCCGCGCCCGCGAGCGCCGCGCGGTTTTCGAAATTCTGCGGGCAATGCGACGCCCATTTCTCGAGATGCGCCAAATGACCACGGATCGAATCGACATGCGCCTGCCGGTCCGACATGCCCGCTTCGTTCCAGCAGGCCGCGTGACTGAGCGCGCCGTAGAAGTGAAACTCAGCCGTTTCGAACTGCGAGGTCGCGACCCACAACAAGTTTTTGGCGTTCCGTTCCGCTTCGATCGCCTCGGCAAATTCATCGGCGATAAATCTCGCCTGCAATTTGCGCGTCCAGTAGTCGAACGCAGGGAGCGCCAGGGTCGGGGAACTGCGCAAGTGGCTTTCGAACTCCGCCTCGTCGAATTGCGCGTCATTGAATGAGCCAAGGCGTTCAGTCTCGCCGCGCAGGGTTCTGACGAGACCCCGATACGTAACGAGCATGTCAGTCACGAGCTGAAAGCGGACGCGTTCGGAAATCGCCACTGCCCTGTCGACTTCGCGCTGCACGTCATCGAGGTTGTCCCCGACCGAAACGAGGTTCTGCATCAGATCGCAAAGGATATAGAGCGTATAAGTCAGGTCTCCGCTTTCGTTCGCCATTTCGAGCGCTCGCCGTATCGGCTCGCGTCCTTCGAGGACGTGACGCGCCCAGGGCACCACGATATTGCCGAACGAGGTATAGGTACGGGCTCTGTACTTCGCGAGGTGCTTTTTCTCCACCAGATCGAGGCCAAGGCAGCCGAAGCGATAACCGGCCTCGTATTGATCGAAAACCGGACCCGCATAGGTCGCGAGCCACACGTAGGCATAGCAGGATGCGTCGCTATTGCCGTACTCCAGGCTCAGGTTGACCATCCTGCACAGCACGAGCGCGCAGAGATGCTGATCGGTGAAGAACGCCGGCGTCACGATTTCCGTCAACACGTCGAGCGTATCCTGCACTTCGGGATCGTCGAGCAACGGCAAATCAATCAGGTCCTCGATCTCTCGCTCGCCAAGCAGCGCGGCGATACGCTCGAATTCGCGCCGGACCGCCTTTTCGTCCGGATGGGGCGACCACTCCGTTCCGCCTTCGCGCAGATATTGCAGACAGATTTCGACGCTGCGCTCGCTCTGGTCCAGCGTCGTATAGAGCGTGATGCGCAATCGCGTCACCATCGCGGCGTGATGCCGGGTTCTCGCACGCCGCACGAGTTCGGAAAGCCGCGCTTGTGCCGCGTGCATTTTCGTGCTCAGCAGTTCGCACTCTGCAAGCAGATATTCAATGGAGAAAAGCAGATCATAGTTAGTGATCCAGTCGGCGTCCGTCAACAGCGCACGGCAGACGCCAAGATAGGCAAGCGCGGAATTAAACGCCGTCGCGGCCTTTGCGCGCTGCGCCGCCATGAGATTGAGCTGCGCCACCTGCTCGCGTTCCGCGCGCCCCTTGAGTTGCTGCGTGGCGCGATTGAACTGGCTGACGATTTCAAAAATTGCGTCTTCGCGATTAGCGGGCAGCGTATTGTCGAGCAGTCGCCTGCCGATGCGCAAATGCATGGACGTTCGCGCCGACTCGTCTATGAGCGTGTACGCGGCTTCCTGCACCCTGTCGTGAAGAAAGCGATACGCACCGCCGGTGCAAAGGACCAGTCCAGCCTGCACCGCGGGCGCAAGCGCTTCGCGTATCGCCTCTTCCGGCAACTCGCAAATCGTCTCCAACAGCGCGACGTTCGCGGCATTGCCGATACAGGCAAACTGCTTGAGTGCGATCTGCGTACGCTCGGGCAGCCGGCCCAGCTTGTCCAGCATTAGCGCGACGACGTTTTCCGTGTAGCCTTTGGCGTGAATCTGATGGAGGTCCCATGACCATCGGCTGGCAACGTGATCGAACGTCAGCAAGCCCTCATCCGCAAGCGCCGAAAGGAACTGGAGCGTGAAAAAAGGATTGCCACCGGTCTTTTTGTGCAGCAGACGGGCGAGCGGCACGGCGCGTGTGGTCGGGCAATGCAAGGCATCACATACGAGTTGTTCGAGGTGCAGATTCGCGAGCGGCGCGAGCACGATTTCGCGCACGAGCGCGCCAGAGGCGCGGATGGCGTCCATCTTTTGCGTGAGCGGATGCTCCGCACCCACCTCGTTGTTCCGGTATGCGCCCACCACAAGCAGGTGCTCAGTGTCGCCTTGAACGACCATGTCTTCGAGGAAATCGAGTGTCGCAATGTCCAGCCATTGCAGATCGTCGATAAAGATCGTGAGTGGGTGCTCGGGGCGAGCGAACACGGATATGAAACGGCGAAAGACGAGATGGAAGCGCCTTCGTGCGTCCTGCGCGGCCAGTAGCGGCACGGGTAATTGCTCGCCGATGATCATGGCCAGTTCGGGCACCAGATCGACGATCAATTGACCGTTCGGGCCCAATGCGCGTCGAAATTCGTCGCGCCACACCGCAAGCTCGTTTTCACTCTCACCGAGCAGCAATCGAACGCCCGAGCGAAACGCCATGGCGAGCGACGCGTAAGGAATATCACGGGCAAACTGATCGAATTTTCCGGCGAGGAAAAGGCCTCTTCTGGGCACGAGCGCTTTGTGCAATTCATTAACGACCGCGGATTTCCCGACGCCCGAGTAACCGGCAACGAGCACGAGTTCGCTGCGCGCTTCTTTCGACACACGCTCGAAGGCGGCAAGGAGCGCGGCGACTTCCGCACTGCGGCCATAGAGCGTTTCCGGTATCAGCAACTGATCGGGCATGTCGAATTGCGCAAGCGCGAAGCTCGCAATCTGCCCGTGTGTTTCCCAATGCGCAAGGCAACGCCGCAGATCGTGGACAATGCCGACTGCCGTTTGATAGCGATCTTCGGCCGTCTTGGCCAGCAGCTTCATGACGATTGCCGAAATCGGCTGCGCGAGCGACGGCACGAGATCGGCCGGAGAAGGAGGCTGCCGCGCGATATGGCAATGCACGAGTTCCATCGGATCGGTTGCACTGAACGGCAACTGCCCCGTCAACAACCAGTAGAAGACCACGCCCAGCGCATAGAGATCGCTGCGTGAATCGATCGACCGGTTCATTCGCCCCGTCTGCTCGGGCGCCATATAAGCGAGCGTTCCCGCGATGAATTCCGGAGGCACCGGCAGTTGCCGTTCGCGCTGAACCACCGATGCGATGCCGAAGCCCGTGAAGCGCACCGCGCCGTTCGCCCTGTTCAGCAAAATATGTCGTGGATTGATATCGCGGTGGACGATCCCCCTTGCATGGACTTTGCCCAATGCGTTCGCGATGGTCACGGCAAGGCGCAGAAATTCGACCGGTGTCGTGGGAACACCAAGCGTTTCGAGCGGTTCGTCACCGGTGTCTTCGAGCACCAGCATTGTCTGCCCCTGCTCGTCCAACAGTTGCAGAGGGCGCGCCGCGGCGGGACAGTCGAGCTTGTCGGCAAGCGCGTATTCGTGCGCGAGGCGAGCCACCACCTCACGATTCAACTGATTCCGCGCCGGGCATACGATCAGAACGGGTTCGCGCGTGTCATCGTCCCTTCGCCGCTTGCCGCGGCAGACGACATACGCGCCATCATCCCACGCGGCTTGAATCGACTCGACAGACTTAGTGTCGGGCCATGGGGCCAATCGCATCGACTGATACTCCCAGGAAGCCGGCGAGATGCATCGGCAATTCAAATAGCCGCGCCTTACCGTAATAACTCGATGCCCTGCTTCAGTCTATGCCAATAGCATGTTTGGCGACTACCAAACGGCTGGCTGCGCCCAGCGGTCTCCGCGAAAAATTGGGGCGCCAAGCATGAGGACATCGAGGAGACAGACGCCTGAGGCGCGTGTCACAAGAAGGACAGGTCTAGAGGTATCGACGTTATACACGACAACCTGATGCCGTGCTTTACGAGCGTTCCGGTTCGGGATGCGGGAGATGGAGCCGCCCCCCGGAGGAATGACGGCCGCGTTGTCGTATTGGCTATTGCCTGCTATTGCGCCGAACCTTTCGCTGTTTGCTGCCTGATCTTTTCCACTTCGCGCGGCGAAACAGGAGGCGCCCCGTTATTCCAGCCGCCGCGTATAAACGTCAGAACATTGGCAATCTGCTCGTCGTCGAGCACGTCCGCGAATTTTGGCATCGGGTATGGCGCCGGTACACCGCCGATGACGATGTCGTCCGTGCCGTTCAAGGTCACGTTGATCAGAGAAAGCGGCTGTGCTGCCAGTACGTTCGGGTTGCCGGCAAGCGGCGCCAGCAGGGGTGGAAACCCTCTTCCATCCGGGCCGTGACAATGCATGCAGAAAGCCGTATAAACGCGCGCGCCGGCGTCGTTGGCCGGGCGTCCGAGCGACACCTTCGTTGCTTTGGCATCGTAGGCATAGTCAGGACCGCCCGATCCGCCCGCAGCGGGCAACGATTTCAGGTAGCGCGCAATCGCCGCGAGGTCTGCATCGGACATCGCCTGACTGCTATGGTTGATCACGCTTGTCATCGAGCCGAATGCGGCCGCGCGCAGATTCGCCCCCGTTTTCAGGAACTGTGCGATATCCGCCTCCGACCAGCGGCCCAAACCCGCATTGTGGTCACCCGTGAGGTTCGACGCGAACCAGTTATCTACGGGCGCGCCCGTCAAATAGACGCTGCCGCTCTCGTCGAGTGCCTTTTCCTGAAACCCGACGCCGCGCGGCGTATGGCATGACCCGCAGTGACCCAGCCCTTGCACCAGATAGGCCCCGCGGTTCCAGGCGACGTCTTTGCCCGCCTTGTCTTCATACGCGCCCTTGTGCAGGAACACCATATTCCAGAACATGAGCGGCCATCTCATGTTCAACGGCCATTTGATATCGGACTCGCGATTCGCCTGCTTCACGGGTACAACGCCTTTCATGAAGTAGGTATAAAGCGCGTGCACGTCGGTGTCGCTGACCTTCGCATACGAGGGGTAAGGCATGGCCGGATACAGATTGTGGCCGTCTCTGGCCACGCCTTCACGCAAGGCGCGTGCGAAATCTGCCTCGGTGTAGCGGCCAATGCCGGTATCGGGATCGGGCGTGATGTTCGTCGAATAGATGGCACCCATTGGCGTCATCATTTTCAGTCCACCCACGAACGGCTTGCCATTTTGCGTCAAGTGGCAAGCTACGCAATCGCCCACCTTCGCGAGATATTCGCCACGCTGTATCAGCGCGGCGTCATCCGCGAAAGCCCGGCTCGAAACCATCGAAACCATTAACAAGGCAAGTTCGCAACCGCGGACGAATGCCTTCAACGCCGTTCTCATTGTTGGCCTCCGTCTATACAGACTGCAACTGCCTGCCCACCGGCAGATCGCGCAAACGCTTGCCGGTTGCCGCATAAATTGCATTGGCGATAGCGGGCATTGCCGCCGACGTGCCGGGCTCTCCAATTCCGCCAGGCGCTTCGCCGCTTTTGACGAGATGCACGAGAATTTCGGGTGCCTCGTGTATGCGCAGTATCCGGTAGTCCGTAAAGTTGCTTTGCAGCACGCGGCCCCGTTCGATCGTCACCTCACTGTACAGTGCGCCCGTGATGGCGAAGATCACGCCGCCCTGAATCTGCGCTTCCACCGTGTTCGGATTGACGAACATCCCGCAATCCACGGCACACACCACACGGTTTACGCGCACTTCGCCCTGCTCGACCGTGACTTCGGCGACCATCGAAAGATAGCTGCCGAAGGCGTGCATCACGGAAACGCCTCGCCCCTGGCCCTTCGGTAATGCGCTCCCCCAGTTCGAAAGCCGGGCGGCAATATCGAGCACGTTCAGCGCGCGCGGCGACTTGCCGAGCAGATCGCGGCGATACTGCACGGGATCGGTCTTGGTCTGTACCGCAAGCTCATCGATAAAGCTTTCGACGACAAACGTACCGCGCGTTGGGCCGACGCCTCGCCAGAATGCAGTCGGGATCGCATCCGGCTCTTGCCGCACATAGTCGACGAGCTGATTCGGCAAGTCGTAGGGTAGCGCAGCCGCCACTTCCACCGCATCGGGGTCGACGCCGTTCTTGATCGTCGAAGGCGCGAACCGCGAAAGGATCGACGATCCGGCAATGCGATGCTGCCATGCGACCGGTTTGCCATGCTCGTCGAGACCCGCCGAAATGCGGTCGTAGTAGTAAGGGCGGTACATGTCGTGCTGGATGTCCTCCTCGCGCGTCCACGTTACCTTCACGGGCGCGTTCACCTGCTTCGCGACTTTCACCGCCTGTGTGACGCCATCCACTTCGAGCCGCCGCCCGAATCCGCCGCCGAGCAGGAAGTTGTGCACCACGACTTTATCCGCGGGCAGGCCTGTGATTTTCGCCCCTGCATCGCGCGCGCGTGTCGGGACCTGCGTGCCGACCCAGATATCGCAGCTATCCTGCTGCACGTGCACCGTGCAATTCATCGGCTCCATCGTCGCGTGCGCAAGGAACGGTTGTCGATAGATCGCATCCACA
Organism: Paraburkholderia guartelaensis; assembly: GCF_004353905.1. Classification (GTDB taxonomy): domain Bacteria; phylum Pseudomonadota; class Gammaproteobacteria; order Burkholderiales; family Burkholderiaceae; genus Paraburkholderia; species Paraburkholderia guartelaensis. The sequence goes on from NZ_SMOD01000002.1 coordinate 40,937, forward strand.
CGCGTCTTCGCACCGGCGAATGCGCGGGTCACATCCCCTTCCTTGCGCGCGACCGCCCCTTCGCCCTGTGAGGCCCGCTCCAGATCGCCGACGATCGTCTTGATCGATACGGACGCGCCCGCCCCTTCGTCCCAACTGATCTTCAACGCCGCCGCGCCGCGCTTCGCGGCCCAGGTATGGTCACCGACCACGGCAACGCCATTGTCGATCTTCACGATCTGGCGCACGCCTGGGATCGTCCTCGCCGCGCTATCGTCCACTGCTGCGAGTTTTCCGCCGAACACGGGACAGTTGACGATCACCGCGTACACCATGCCGGGCAGCCGCACATCCAGCCCGAACATCGCGCTGCCGTCCACCTTCTCGGGCGAGTCGAGCCGTCGCGCCGTCGTGCCGATGAGCTTGAAGTCTTTCGGGTCCTTGAGCGTGACGTCACCCGGAACCGGCAGCTTGCCGGCGGCTTCCGTGAGCTGGCCGTAAGCGAGCGTGCGATTCGTGGCAGCGTGCATGACCTGGCCGTTCTGCGCGTGGCACGTCGCGGGGTCGACCTGCCACTGCTGCGCAGCGGCGTTGACGAGCAGCGCCCGCGCCGTGGCCCCGGCGCGCCGCATCGGCTCCCACGCATAGCGAATCGACGTCGATCCGCCCGTCAACTGACCGCCTAGCAAGGGATCGAAGAACAGCTTCTCGTTCGGCGGCGCGTGGTCGATCGTGACGCTGTCGAGCGGGACTTCCAGTTCTTCGGCGATCAGCATCGGGATCGAGGTGTACACGCCCTGTCCCATTTCGACCTTCGGGATAATGAGCGTCACCTTGCCCGACGTGTCGATCTGCACGAACGCATTCGGCGCAAACACCGCGCTCTGCGCAGGCTCGACGCCGTCGCCGCCAATCACCGTCTTGCGTACGTCGCCCTCGCTGCGCGCGGGCAAGCTGAACCCGAGTATCAACCCGCCGCTGCCCAGCACCGCCACGCTCGCGCTGAACTTCAGAAAAGCCCTGCGTGTAAGGCCGGATAGCGCTTTGTCCCGCGGTTCGCCATTTTGCGCATCAAGGAGTCCCTGCGACACGTCACGCCTCCTTGACCGCCTGTTTGATGGCCGCGCGAATGCGGTTATAGGTGCCGCAACGGCAGATATTGCCCGCCATCGCCGCATCGATATCGGCGTCGCTCGGGTTGGCGTTCTGCGCGAGCAGCGACGCCGCCTGCATGACCTGCCCCGACTGGCAATATCCGCACTGAACCACGTCGAGCTTGCGCCACGCGGCCTGAATCCGTTTTCCCGCGGGCGTATCGCCGACTGCCTCGATGGTCGTGATCTTGCGCTCGCCCACGGCCCCGACCGGGTAGACGCACGAGCGGACCGCAACACCGTCGACATGGATGGTGCAGGCACCACACTGCGCGATTCCGCAGCCAAACTTGGTGCCCGTGAGCCCGACGAGGTCACGCAACACCCACAGCACGGGCATGTCGGGCGGCGCGTCCACCGTATGCGGCTGGCCGTTGACTTCAAGCGTTACCATCAAGACTCCTGATCAGTCGTACGTTTCAGCGGAATCCATGCGCGGCGCTTAGCCCTGCCTCATGACCATCAAACGCAGCTCCGTCATGTCCTCGATCGCGTATCGCACGCCTTCACGCCCGATGCCCGAATCTTTCACGCCGCCATACGGCATGTTGTCGACGCGGAAAGACGAAATGTCGTTGATGACCACACCGCCCACGTCCAGTTCATCCCAGGCGCGGTGAGCATGCGAGAGCGAATCGGTGAACACGCCTGCCTGCAGGCCGAAGTCACTGTCGTTGACCGTAACGAGCGCTTTTTCGAAATCGTCGAATTTCTCGAGGATGGCGACGGGCCCGAACGCTTCTTTACGATAGAGATCGGTATCGCGCCCGACGTTCTCGACGAGTGTCGCCTCGAACATCGCGCCTTCCACCTTCCCGCCCGCGATGATGGATGCGCCCGCCGCCACGGCGCTTTCCATCCAGCCCGCGAGCCGCCGCGACTCGGACACCGATATCATCGGGCCGACGAAAGTGGCCTCGTCCTTGGGATCCCCCGCCTTCAGCGATTTCGTTTTGGCAATCATCTTCTCGCGCAGTTCCTCGTAGAGCGACGCGTGCACGAGAATCCGCTGCACATGAATGCAGCTTTGACCCGACTGATAAAACGCGCCAAATGCGAGCCGCTCGACGACGTAGTCGAGTTTCTCCCGCTGATCGGCATCGACGATCACGGCCGCATTGCCACCCAGTTCCAGCACTACCTTCTTCTTGCCCGCTTTCGCCTTCAACTCCCAGCCCACCCCGGGCGAGCCCGTGAACGAAAGCAGCTTGAAACGCTCGTCCGTCGTGAAGAGATCCGCGCCGTCGCGATGGGCGGGAAGAATCGAGAACGCGCCCTTGGGCAAATCGGTTTCCGCCATGATCTCGCCGATAATGAGCGCGCCGATGGGCGTGCGGCTCGCGGGCTTCAACACGAACGGAACGCCGCAGGCGAGTGCCGGCGCTACCTTGTGGGCCGCGAGGTTGAGCGGGAAGTTGAAGGGCGAGACAAACGAGCACGGACCGATGGGAACCCGCTTCACATAGCCCTGGTATCCCTTCGCGCGCTGCGAAATCTCGAGATTGATGATTTCGCCGCCGATTCGCACCGACTCTTCTGCCGCGACCTTGAACGTGTCGATCAGACGGCTTACCTCACCGCGCGAATCCTTGATCGGCTTGCCTGCCTCGATGCAAAGCGCCACGGCCATCTCTTCGGCACGCTCGCGAAAACGTGCCACGCAGTGCTCGAGCACGGCTTGACGTCTATACGGGGCAAACGTACGCATCTCGGGCATTGCCGCTTCGGCGAAGCCAATGGCCTTGTCGATCGTTTTGGCGTCGGCAAGCGCAACACGCGTCGCGACTTCGCCGCTGAACTTGTCCGTCACCTCCAGGTCCGTATTGGCGGCGACTGCCTCGTTCGCAAGGTAGTACGGGTAGCTCTCCTGCAACATGACGCGCTCTCCTTCTTTCAAGGCGACCGAATCCAGAATAGCTACGGACCGCCCGAGCGTCTTTTTCGAAAACACGCAATTTGTCCGCTCTCCACGAGGACGGGCCGGAACGCAAAGCACCGCCACGCACGCGTCATCCAGCCTGCTTTGCCGCGCTGAGCGTAATCGTGCACGTCATGCCCATCGCGAGATGGACGTTGCTCGGAACGTCATCGAGGTGAATCCGCACGGGCACTCTCTGGGCGAGGCGAATCCAGGTGAACACCGGGTCGACGTTCGCCAGCAGTTCACTCTGCCCCGTGGGATTGTCCCGATCCACGATGCCGCTCGCGATGCTATCGACATGCCCCTCGATGTCCACCTTCGCGCCCAGCAGCCGGACGATGGCGCGGTCGCCGATCCGAACGCCCTGTATCTTCGTTTCCTCGAAGTAGCCGTACACCCAGAACGAGTGCGAATCGATCATGGCCATCCGCGCGACGCCCGCCGTGGCGAAATCCCCTGGAAAGAGATTCAGGTTCGTGATGTAGCCATCCGTCGGTGCACGCACACTGCTTCTTTCGAGGTCGAGCCGTGCAGTCTCGCGGTGTACGAGCGCGGCTTTGAGGCTCGCCTCGGCGGCCGCATGAGCGGCGCGCGCCGCATCGAGCGTGGATTGGGATTGCTGTGACTGCCAGGCGTAGTCCGAACGCAGTTCCTCCGATACGACATCGGCAGAAAGCTTCTCGCGCCTCGCCGCCTGATCCTTGCGCATTTTCAGTTCGTACTGGCTCGCATTCGAAAGCGACTCGGACTGAAGCAACTGCGCCTGCGCGCGCGCCACGTCCGCATCGGCCTGTTGCAACGCATAGACGAAGCGGTCCGGATCGAGCACGTAGAGCACTTCGCCCTTATGAACCCATTCGTTGTCCTTGACCCGAACTTCCTTCACGATTCCCGAAACGTCGGTCGAAAGATTGATGACGTTTGCCCGCACGCGTCCGTCGCGCGTCCACGGCGAATACATATAGCGATCCCAGATTGCGTGCATGAGCACGAGCGCAATCACGACCACGACCAGCGTGGTCGCAAAGCGTATGAAATACGGCTTGTTCATCTATCGCCTCGTTTTCCTGCGGCGGCCTCGGGGGCATCGGTAGCTACGTTCGCTGCACGATCAGCGCCGCGCCGCAGAATAGCGCGACGAACACCGCAACCCGGAACAGGCCCGGATGCCACGCGAACTGATAGGCACCGACCTTCGCCAGACACATGTCCACCGCTACGAACACAACGACGCTCCCCAAAAACACGAGCAGCAGCGTGGGCGCAAAGAAACCGAACAGGTCAATTTCCACGGGCATCGCTTTCCCCTTCCTTGGCGCCGACCGGCATTGCGTTGATCTGCGCGCCTCCGCCCAGGTCTTTCATCAGCAGCACCCATGCGTCGACGCGTTGTGCATGGATCAGAGTGAGGTCGCGCTCTTGTTCGAGCATGATCTTTTGCGCCACCAGCACATCGAGGTACTCGGTGATCCCGCCTCGATAGCCGCTGACCGCGAGATCGTAGGCGCGCCGCGACGATTGCCACGCCGATTCGGCCGATTGCTGCTGAACGTCGAGCGACTGGAGCGACGTCACGTCCTGAGCGACGCTCTGCATGGCGGACAACACCGTGTCGTTGTATTTGAGCACCGCGTCGTCATATTCGGCGTTTGCCACGCCGAAGTTGGCGCGCCGGCGGCCCGCATCGAAAATCGGCAATGACCCGGCAATGCCGATGCTATGCCCGACCGCGTCGCTATTGATGAAGTTGAAGAATCCGCCGAACGGCGCCAATGACGCGAGTGAGGCGCTGGCGACGAGATCGATGTTGGGATAGAAGTCCGCGTGCGCGGCATCGATCTTTTTCGCGGCTTCCGCAGCCCGCCACCGTTGCGCGACGACGTCGGCGCGATGCCCGACCAGTTCCGCAGGTAATGCCGAAGGCAGTGCCGTGGCGACGTTGCCCGGCAGCGACGGCGCCTTCAGGCGATCGCCGAAACCCGGCCCCTCGCCGACCAGATACGCAATCTGCAATCGGGCAAGCGCAATCTCGTTCAACGTGCGTGCGATATCGGTTCGGCCTGCTTCATATTGCGCTTTCGCCTGGCTCGCGTCGATCTCGCCACTGATTCCCGCCGCGCGGCGCTTGACCGCGATATCCAGGTTGCGCGCCTGTTCCTCGTTGATCGACCGATAAACCGCGAGCAGCGCTTCCTGAAGCGCGAAACGCGTATAGGTGCGCGCAACGGCCGTTTCGAGTTCGACTTTGGCGAACTGCGCGTCCGCCACCGAAGCCTGCACGTGATTGAGTGCGCCCTGCTCGATTGCGCGATTCTTGCCCCAGAAGTCGAGGTCCCACGAAAGCGTGACCGCCGCGGCATTGTTCCAGACCGTGGTGCCGCCGGGCGGCGAAGGGGTCGCGTAGCGCGGGAAGCGCGTGCGGGCGAAGTGGCCATCGCCCTCGATATCGGGCAGTTCGTCCGCATGCGCCGCGCGCGCCTCCCAGATCGCGGCGGTGACGCGCGATCTCACGATCGCGAGCGTTGGGCTGCCCTTATCGGCCTGCTGCATCAACATGTCGAGCTGCGGGTCTCGCCAGGCGAGCCACCAGTCGCTCGTGGGCCAGTTCGCGTCGCTGACCGCGGTGCGCATGGCACTGCCCGCGTCTACACCGGCGGGATCGATATACGAAGCCTCGGGCTTGATTCCCGCGCCATTGATGCAGCCCGCGAGCACCGCGAGCGTTATCGAAGAAACGACACGTAGCGCGAACGCGCCAGCACCGGAACCCGCGAAGGCGCTCATGACTCGGCCGCCGCGACTGCCCTGAGGCGCGGCAGCTGATCGGTCAGCGCCGCCCAGGTCGAATAGAGCCGCGCACGCATCTTCAGTATCGCGCGGCATTCGTCCGATTCCGGATCGCCAGGGGGACCAGCCAGCGCGTTCAATGCCCGCCTGATCGCCGCGAGCGCCGTTTCGACCGATTCGGCATCGGCGCGCTGTGCCAGTCGTTCCATCGCGCTGAGCCATTCAGCCTGCGCTTCGCCCCACGCCGGCGGAAGCAGATCCGGCTGCGTGAACTCGAGGTTGCGCACTTTCATCAACGTGTTGACGATCCATAGCTGGTCGAAGGCCCAACTCGTGGCGCGTTGCAGTTGATCCGGCGTGACGTGCGGCAACGTCGAGATATGCACGATCAGGTCGCGCATGGCGATTCCGACCTGTATGGCGTCGTTCGTATCGACAGGATCGCGCGCCGCGCGCTCCACGATCGAGCGAATCCGCGTCGCGGAGCGGCTCGCCATCCAGGCACCTTCTCGCGAAACCACGAGGGAAAACGCCACGGCGGAGACACCGATGCCGATGAGCAGGCCGAATCCGCGGTCGAGAATATAAGGCGGGTTGTAGACCGCGACGTTCGTTGGCGTGAGCACATAACAGAAGTAAATGTTGAACCCGGCGCCGAAAAGCGCGACACGCGGAAACGTATTGACGTAGCTGCCCAGGAACAGCACGATGCCCAGACATAGCGCGAACAGTGTGACGTCGCCCAATGCGGGCATCACGAAGAAGTTCGCGCCAAAGCCTACGATCCACGCGATCAGGCATCCGACAAAGACTTGCCAGCTCGCAACGGCAGGTGTCGGGCTAAGCGAAAAGAATCCGCTCGTAATGCCTGCCGCCACGACCGCGCTATAACCGTTGTCCCATCCCGAGAGCACCCACGCGTATCCGACGACTGCCACCGCCAGCGCCGCGCGCACGCCCGCTATCGCCGCCGTGAAGCCGCTCGTATGCAGCGGGACGCTGCGGATAAATGCCACCGCTTCGGCAACGGGCTGCGTGAACCGCACTCTCGGCGGGTCGATGAGCACCTTGCAGGTATTGCAGAACAGACGAAGCGCCACGACCGCCGACCACGCCTCGGCCGCGACCATCGCGATGGCCTCGTAACCGGATTCGTCCTGCTGTTCGTTACCGTTCGTCCTGCGGTCGAGATAGAGCAGCAACGACGCTTCCAGTGCGCTCAATCTCTCGATCATGCGCTGGAGCCCGCTCGCCGTTTCCAGGCACGCCGCATTCTCGTTCGCAATGACATTCGCCACCTTGCCGAATATCGCGTCAACCGTCGAGCGAAGCGCTTCGCCTATATTCGCCGAATTCCGCCGCGCGCGAAAAACGGAAAAGATGCGCGTGACGACACCGAGAAACGTCTTGTCGAGTTCCAATAGCCCCTCGTCGCGCAAACGCATTTCCGGCTCTTCAAAAACGGCAGCCGTACGCAGACCTTCCATCGTCACGCTCTCGCGAACCAGCTTGAGGTAGGTTTCAACCGGTTCATACCCAGGCTCGCCGCGCACCGCGCCGCGCAGCGAGTTCAACAATAGCGTCATCGCGTTTGCACGCCATTTGGTGAGCGCAGGCACGACCCTCTGCGGAAAAACCAGCGCACTCACGAGACTGCCGCTCGCCACACCAATTAGGACTTCGCTGATCGTATAGATGATGTTGTACGTCACGTCATAGGGCGTCGACCACTCGGGCACCGTGGTAATACACGCGGCATAGCCGGACAGCACGAAGCCGTACGACTGATAGTTCTTATAGTACGAAGCCCCGGCGACGAAGAGCCCGACCCACACAGCGAGACCGGCCAGGAAAAGCGCGGGCTGCTGCGCGAAGAGGATGATCAGCATCAGTCCCGCAAGGCATCCGCAGATAATGCCCAGGGTCCGGTAAAAGGCGCGCGCAATCACCATCCCGCTTTGCTGATGGAACATCACGATCACCGCCGAGACCATGGCCGTGCCGGGCGCGCGCAGTTCGAGCCGCATGCATATCAGCATGCTCATGATCACGGCCAGCGCAGCCTTGAACGCGTGGACAATGCGCGGAAGCTCGTCGCCGTACACATCGGCAAATTCTTTGCGCAATCCCTCCCAGGTCGTCATCATGTTCGCTTGACCTCACCCGTCAACCGCGCGCCATACGACTCCTCCACTCGATCGTTCGGAATCGTTCTGGCATTTATATTAGCGCGATCAACGGGCCGCCTCTTTCGTGAAATGGCGAGGAATATTCTGGAACAACGGCGATTCGTGATTACCGGTCGATCAATTGCGCTAGCTAATGCATCGAAATGGAAAGATTGCAATGCATTGACTACCCGAAAGCAATTCTCCTTTTAACGTAACGCTGTCAATCCGCAAGCGTCTACGTTCCATTCTTCCTGTGAGGCGCGCGGGCAGCAGGCGTCCACGGCCGAAGCGAGAATCATCGCGCCGACGTTCTTCGGTGCCGGTCTGGTTGGACGTGGACGAAAGATCTCGTCGCCGGGCGCGATCAATTTGCCGCTCATCGCGCAACGGCCGCTCACACGGGCATGCGCGGCGACCCACAACTGCTCCCGGTAGCAACATCTGGTCGGATCGCGCCAGTCGATCGTCAACGAATGGGCGCTTGGCCGGTCGATGATACGGACGAAGGGGCGCCAGTCCGAAACGTTGGCCTCCACGCCGCGCCGGCATTTCGCAGGAAGAACAGGCTCCACGTCGACAATTTCCGAAGCCTCCGGTATGGACAGCAAACCTATCGTGCGAATCCATGGATCGACGAAGTTCGTATTGGTCAACATCGACGCCTCCTTTCTCTCGGCAATCACGTCCTGCGAGCCGGCCCGACAAGCCGGTTCGACGTGCAACCAAGGTATCGCCGATCGTCGCGGTGAGACAGCCCTACAAAGGGTTGTGCCGCGCGCAGGATTTTTCCGCGACCCTATACCTTCGTTTAAGCCCGCGCTGGAGGAACGCTTTCGACTGGTTCAAATCACTCCGATGTAAATAGCGCTTACATACTCGCCGGGGGAATAGCGCTGCGTACCGCGCTTTCTTTCAGCAGCCTTCTTGTCTTCATCGAGTCGGCTGAATGAAAGAAACGGGCGATGCCTCGCTCACTTTTATACCTTTGTATGATTACCGTGCCCCCTACGCCGCACTATTCTGCAATGCGAAAGTCTAACAACCTGCAGGACTGCCGCACTCCGCCTGGGCAGTCCGTCCGAGGGATCGCGTGACTCCAGTCGCTCTTGTCTCGATAGTCGAGGACGACGAGTCGGTTCGGGAATCAATCGAGAGTCTCATTCGAGCCATGGGATGGGAAGTCTTGACTTTCGACTCAGCCGACGCGTTCCTCCGTTCAGGCGCCGTGCACAAAACGCGGTGCCTCATCTCGGACGTCACCATGCCGGGAATGTCCGGCCTGGAAATGCACGCGCAGTTGCGCAAGCAAGGCCATGCCCCGCCAACCATCTTCATTACCGCGTACCCAACCGCGCAGGACGAATCCGTGGCGCTCGCCAACGGCGCACTGGCCTATCTCGAGAAACCGGTTGATTCCAGCGTAATACTTGAAAAGGTTCGCGAGGCGATCGGTAAGTCCTGAAATTGCGGTCACCACTTCGATCGCCTCGTTCCGTCACACTGTGTCGACCGCGTGTAAACGAGTCACGCTTTCGGCTTCGCTCCGCTTTGTATTCACCATCCTCGTTTTAACGCCCGTTGTACTTCATCCCTATACGACGGTATAGGTCAGTGGCATTGCGTGCCGCATGTCGCATACCGCAGTAGTGTTTCCAACACTGTCGCGGCGCGCTAGTGTGCTGATGTCGGACCGGATGCGGTCCGCTCATCCTGCTAGAAGGTGCTCACGATGGATGCCAACGCGCTCGATCTGTCACGGCTTCAATTTGCCTTCACCGTATCCGTCCATATCATTTTTCCCGCGCTCAGTATCGGCCTGGCGAGTTTCCTTGCGGTCCTTGAGGCGTGCTACCTGAAGACAGGCAAGCCGCACTACAAGGCATTGTCGATGTACTGGGCGAAGATATTCGCCGTTGGCTTCGGCATGGGTGTCGTTTCCGGCGTGGTGATGGCTTATCAGTTCGGCACGAACTGGGCGGGTTTCTCGCGCTTTGCCGGCCCGATTACGGGCCCGCTTCTCACCTACGAGGTGATGACCGCTTTCTTTCTCGAAGCCGGATTCCTTGGAATCATGTTGTTCGGCTGGGAAAAGGTGGGCGCGAAAGCTCACTTTGCAGCAACGCTGCTCGTTGCCGTCGGAACGCTCATCTCCACGTTCTGGATTCTCGCCTCCAACAGCTGGATGCAAACCCCACAGGGATTCAAGATCGAAGACGGTCATGTCGTTCCCGTGGACTGGCTCGCCGTCATTTTCAATCCGTCGTTTCCGTATCGCCTTGCGCACATGACGATCGCAGCGTTTATCGTCGCCGCGCTGGTCGTTGCAGGGACGGGTGGGTGGCATCTTCTGCACGGGCGGCGTGACCCCGAAGTCAAGACCATGTATTCGATGGCGCTCTGGCTGCTCCTCTTTCTCGCCCCGATACAAGCCTTCGTTGGCGACCAGCACGGGTTGAATACCCGGCGCTATCAGCCCGTCAAGATCGCCGCGATTGAAGGTCTATGGGAAACGGAAAAAGGCGGCACGGCGCTCAATCTCATCGGCTTTCCCGATATGAACGCAGAAGTGACGCGTTATGCGATCAGGATTCCCCATCTCGGCAGCCTGATCCTCACGCATAGCTGGGATGGCGAAATTCGCGGGCTCAAGGAGTTTCCCAAAGAAGATCGCCCGAACTCGAGCCTGATTTTCTGGACCTTCCGGATCATGGCGGGGCTTGGCGTACTGATGATCCTGACGGCGCTCGTGGGCGCGCTTCTTCGACGCGGCGCAAGACTCTTCGAGTTTCGCGCTTACCAATGGCTCACCGTCATCATGGGCCCAATGGGTATCGTCTCGCTCATTGCCGGCTGGATCACCACCGAGGCGGGTCGCCAGCCCTGGGTCGTATTCGGCGTATTGCGAACGAGGGATGCCGTCTCGCCGGTGACTGCCCAGAGCGCGGGTGTCTCCCTGCTCGTTTTCTTCATGGTTTATGTGCTCGTCTTCGGCACGGGCGTCTATTACATCCTCAAGCTCATCTACGCCGGCCCGCCTCTGCAGAACGAACCCGCGGTGCCCGCCAAAGTCGCAGCTCACCCCGAGGTGGGCGGCCGCCGTCCACTTGCCGCGGCCACCGAATAGTCGTATGCCAAGCCAGATGCGCAATTCTTCAGGAGCCTGCCATGGATGTCACGGTAGTCTGGGCAACCATTATCGCCATTGGCCTTTTCATGTATATCGTCCTCGACGGGTTCGATCTGGGCATCGGGATGATGTTCCCGTTCTTCCCCTCGGACACCATCCGGGACATGCTGATGCACAGCATCGCCCCCGTATGGGACGGCAATGAGACGTGGCTCGTATTGGGCGGCGCGGCGCTGTTTGCCGCCTTTCCCATGGTCTACGCCGTCGCGCTTTCAGGGCTTTATTTGCCGATCATCTTCATGCTCGTGTGCCTGATTTTTCGCGGCGTCTCATTCGAGCTGCGCGGCAAGGCCAGCCGGACGAAAAACCTCTGGAGCCTCGCCTTCATCTGCGGGTCCGCCGGCGCCGCATTTTTCCAGGGGGTGATCCTCGGCTCCTACCTGCAGGGCATTCCCGTGAAAGACGGCGTTTTCTCGGGCGACCCGTTCTTCTGGGTTTCCCCCTTCAGTTTCCTCACCGGCATGGGCCTCATGGTCACCTATGCATTGCAGGGCGCCACCTACCTCGTCATGAAGACGGAGGGCGAACTGCAAGACAGCCTCTTCGGGATCGTTTGGCCCATGACGCTCGCGCTGCTGGCGTTCATCGTCGCCGTGAGCATCTGGACGCCGCTCACGGATGCCGAGGTCGCCGCGCGATGGTTTAGTTCGTCGTTCCGCTATGGCCTTTACCCGGTCCCGATTCTCGTTGCGGTGACGGCGGTCGCCATGTATCGCGCAGTGAAGAGGCGCTCCGATTTCGCGCCCTTCCTGCTTTGCAATGCCCTGATCCTTCTTGGCTATCTTGGCCTGCTGATCAGCATCTGGCCGTATGCGATTCCGCGTTCCGTGACGTTGTGGCAAGCGGCGTCACCCCGGTCTAGCCAGGTATTTGCGCTGGTTGGCGCCGTGATCATCATCCCGATCATCGTCGTTTATACGACTGCGGGCTACTGGGTATTTCGCGGCAAAGTCCAGGAAGGCAGCCAGTACCATTGATGGAGGAGAGAACCATGACGGATACCCCGCACGAAGAGCAGCCGACCCTCGGCAAGCGTATGACGTGGTTTGCCATACTCTGGCTGCTCGGTTTCGTCTTTACCGTCCTGCTCGCCATGCCCTTTCATTTTCTCGTTGTGGCGCTGCAGCGTTGATGGCGGTTGAACGCGCGATCACTTCAGATGCTGTGACTTGATCACCGACCGGAACCACCGCGGGTGGTGCTTTCTCGCCCACCCCGGCGTGACATAGCCGTGAAGCATCGCACCCAGCGTGCCGTCGATCCATATTCCGGCGTAGATGTGCACCATGATCGCCAGGATCAGGACGAACGCAACGAGCGAATGAACCAGCGCGGCGAAGCGTAGAACGTCAATGGCGAAGTACGCCGAAAAATAGCGACGCCAGATCACGATACCCGACAGCAGCAGCGCAATCATGCAGGGCAACAGCGTCCAGAACAGCATTTTCTGGCCGCCGTTGTATCGAGCCCCCTCGGGAAGTCCTTCGTCGCGATTCTGGAGAATCTGCAAGATGCGAAGAAGCCATTGAATGTCACTGAGTTCGATGAGGTTGTGGCGCCAATAGCGCATCGCGAGACAAGAGAACGCCGAAAACATCACGAGGCCGATGAACGGGTGCAGGATTCTCATCCACTGTCCGCCGCCAAACAGCGCCGAAAGCCAGAACATGGCCGGATGAAACAGCGCAAGCCCTGACAATGCGAGCAAGATGAAGCTCAATGCCGTGATCCAATGGATGGTCCGTTCGTTGGCGTTATAACGCTCGATCAGGAGATCGGGCCTGGAATTATCGCTGTTCATCTTTTTCCTCCTTGCTGGCTTCTATTTCGGCGCGCGCAGCCTCTTCGTCGGACTCGTGCACTCTATTCGGCCCGATCCGCACATAGTGGAAAAACGTCGTTAAAAGCGTGAGAAACAGCACTGCCAGCGCCAGCGGCTTGGCAACGCTCTTCCACACCATGACGAGCGGATTGATGCGCGGCCGGTCGGGCAGACCGTGATAGAGAGAGGGCTGATCCGCGTGATGCAGGACATACATGACGTGCGTGCCGCCAACACCGGCCGGATCATAGAGCCCTGCATTCTCGAAACCGCGCCGCTTCAAATCCACGATTCGATCGGCGGCCTGCGCTTTCATGTCTTCCTTGGTCCCGAACATGATCGCTCCGGTCGGGCAGGTCTTCGAGCAGGCAGGCTCCTGACCGACGGCAACACGATCCGAGCAGAGCGTGCACTTGTACATGCGATGGTCGGTCTTCGAAAGCCTCGGTATATTGAACGGACATCCGGCAATACAGTAGCCACAGCCAATACACTTCTCTTCATGAAAGTCGACGATCCCATTCGTGTACTGCACGATGGCGCCCGGCGACGGGCAGGCCTTGAGACACCCCGGATCTTCGCAGTGCATGCAGCCATCCTTGCGGATGAGCCACTCCAGATCCCCTTTGGGATTGACGTATTCCGTGAAACGCATGACGGTCCACGAGTGCTCCGATAGATCGCGCGGGTTGTCGTAGACCCCGACGTTCTCGCCAATATCGTCTCTCAGGTCGTTCCATTCCATGCACGCGGTCTGGCATGCCTTGCACCCTATGCATTTCGAAACGTCGATCAGCTTGGCCACCGTGCCGGTGACAGGTGTCCTGTCGCCGGGCGGTGGCACGGTCGTGGCGGATAACCGCTTGATATCCAGTGATTGCAGGGACACGTATGCACCTCATACCTTTTCGACCTTGACGAGGAAGGACTTGAATTCCGGCGTCTGCGTGTTGGCGTCGCCGACCGATGGGGTCAGGGTGTTGGCGAGATAGCCGGGTTTGGCGAGCCCCTTGTAGCCCCAATGCAGCGGCACGCCCACCGTATGAACCTTCTTCCCATCCACCATGAGCGGCCGGATGCGCTTCGTCACGAGGGCGATCGCAACGATGTAGCCGCGTCTGGACGAGACCTTCACGCTGTCGCCCGAAGCAATCCGCAGTTCATCGGCAAGTTCATCGCCGATCTCGACGAATTGCTCCGGCTGGATGATGGCGTTCAGGCGCGCATGCTTGGTCCAGAAATGGAAATGCTCGGTCAATCGATACGTCGTGGCCGTATACGGAAAATCGGCGGCCGTGCCGAAATCCCTTCTGTCACGCGCGAATACGCGCGCAACTGGATTGTTCGTGACGTCGGGATGGTCCGGATGAAGCGGATTGAAACCGATAGGCGTTTCGAAAGGCTCGTAGTGCTCGGGGAACGGTCCTTCGTTCATCTGCCGCCGTGCGAAAAAGCGCGCCACGCCTTCCGGGTTCATGATGAAAGGCCCCATGCCAAGCGAGGGTGCTTCGTCCTCCTTATAATCGGCAATATCCGCGCCGGTCCATTGGCTCCCGTTCCATTTGAGGATCGTGCGGCTCGGATCGAATGGTTGCCCATTGAGGTCGCAGGAAGCCCGGTTATAGAGAATCCGTCGATTCTCGGGCCATGCCCACGCCCAGCCTAACGACTGACCGATACTGGTGGGATCGCTGTTGTCGCGGCGGGCCATCATGTTTCCCGCTTCCGTCCACGCCCCGCAAAAGATCCAGCAGCCGCTCGCGGTACTGCCATCGTCGCGAAGCTGCGAAAAGCCTGAAAGTTGCTGACCGGCTTTCACGGCGATCGCGCCAGCGTTGTGCGAATCGCCAAGGTCCGATAGCGCCGACCCGTTGTACTCTTTGGCCAGTTCCTCGGGCGTGGGGCTTTGCGGGTCCGCATAGGGCCAATTGAGCTTCAGTATCGGGTCGGCGTACGCTCCGCCTTGCTTGCGATACAGCTCCCGCATCCGGATGAAGAGGTTCGACATGATCTCGGCATCGCCGAGGGCGTCGCCGGGCGGCTCGGCGCCCTTCCAATGCCATTGAAGAACGCGCGAAGAACTGACCACCGAGCCGTTCTCTTCCGCAAAGC
Organism: Paraburkholderia guartelaensis; assembly: GCF_004353905.1. Classification (GTDB taxonomy): domain Bacteria; phylum Pseudomonadota; class Gammaproteobacteria; order Burkholderiales; family Burkholderiaceae; genus Paraburkholderia; species Paraburkholderia guartelaensis. The sequence continues at coordinate 56,070 of NZ_SMOD01000002.1, forward strand.
AGGTGGTAGGCAGCCGGAACACCTCGGTCTGGATCTTCGCCGGATCGGCCTTGTGATAGTCGCCAAAGTCCTTCCAGTATTCCGACGTTTCCGTGGCGAGCGGGTCCATGATGACGAGCCACTTGAGCTTGCACAGCCCCTCGAAGACCTTGGCCTTGTTCGGCGCCGAAGCAATCATGTTGAAACCCTGGCAGACGTAGCCCGTCATCTTTCCCTGGCTCATCGACTCGACATTTTGAATCAGGTCATAGGTTTTATCCGGCTTCGGCAGGTAGTCGTAGGCCCAGTTGTTCTCTTTCGTCGCGGCGTCGCCCCACCAGGACTTCATCATGCTGACAAAAAAAGCCCGGTAATTCTGGTAGTAGCTCAATTGATTGGGACGTAGAGGCTTCAGCGCATGGCGCTGGATATAAGCCTCATAGTCCTGTTCGTCTTCCCACGGCAGCACCATGTACCCCGGCAGCATCTCGCTCAACAGCCCGAGGTCGGTCAAACCCTGGATATTCGAGTGCCCGCGCAAGGCGTTCACGCCGCCGCCCGAGATGCCGATGTTGCCGAGCAGGAGCTGGACCATGGCGCCGGTGCGGATGATCTGCGAGCCGATCGAGTGATGCGTCCAGCCGAGCGCGTACAGAAGCGTCCCGGCACGATTGGGCGCCGCGGTGCTGGCGAGAATTTCGCATACGTGCAAGAACTTATCCTGCGGTGTGCCGCAGATCTTTTCCACCATCTGCGGCGTGTACCGCGAGAAGTGTCCCTTCATCAACTGATAGACACAGCGTGGATGCGACAACGTCGCGTCGGTCTTCACGAATCCGGTTTCATCGAGTTCGTATTCCCAGGTGCTCTTGTCATACGATCGCTTGGCCGCGTCGTAGCCCGAATACAGGCCGTTATCGAAGGCGAAGTCCTCCCTCACGATGAAGCTGAAGTCGGTGTAGTGCGTCACGTACTCGTGCTGGATCTTGTCGTTCGTCAGCAGGTAGTTGATGACGCCGCCAAGAAAAGCGATATCGGTTCCGGTGCGAATCGGCGCGTAGTAGTCCGCCACCGAAGCGGTGCGCGTAAAGCGTGGATCGACCACCACGAGCTGTGCGCCGCGATGCGCCTTCGCTTCGACCACCCATTTGAATCCGCATGGGTGCGCCTCAGCCGCATTGCCGCCCATGACCAGAATGACATCGGCATTCCGGATATCCACCCAGTGATTCGTCATCGAACCGCGGCCGAACGTCGGGGCAAGACCTGCCACCGTCGGGCCGTGTCAGACACGCGCCTGGTTGTCGAATGCGAGCATTCCCAGGCTGCGCACGACCTTATGGGTGAGATAGCCGGCTTCGTTGCTCGCAGCCGAAGCGGCGAGAAACCCAGTCGTGACCCATCGGTTGACGAGTTTGCCCTCGTCCGTTTGATGAATGAAATTCGCGTCGCGGTCTGCTTTCATCAGCGCGGCGATGCGGTCGAACGCGTCGTTCCAGGAGATGGGCACCCACTTGTCCGATCCCGCCGCGCGGTATTCGGGTATTTTGAGCCGCGCTTCGCTATGCACGATGTCGAGAAGACTGGCGCCCTTCGGACACAGCGTGCCGCGATTGACCGGGTGGTCGGGGTCGCCTTCGATATGGATGATGCTGCCCTTGGCGTTTTTGGCGTTGTCGCCAAGCGAGTACATCAATATCCCACAGCCGACCGAACAGTACGTGCAGGTGTTTCTCACCTCCGTGGTGCGCATGAGTTTGTATTGGCGCACCTCCGCCAGCGCGGTGGCGGGCGAAAACCCGGTGAGTGCGAGGCTCGAACTCGCCAGCGTGGTTGCAGTGAGCTTGAGGAACTGGCGACGGGTCAGGTTATCCATGAAGACTCCCGCGAGGGTCTGCTCGTGGCCGCACAAGGGCACGACACAAGCCATTGTTCCCGATACCCGTCACCACGTATTTTCTGAACGCACGCTTTTTTTATTTCGATGCTTTCCTATACCTTCGTTTAATACCGCGGAGGTTCCACTGCGCCGGCCCATACCCCCGTAGACTACCCGCGCCGATCGCCACGCGATATCTTGCAGACAGGTTCCCGCACGGACACGGAGGGTAGATCCATGAACGCGCCACTTCTCATCGGTCAATATGCGAGGTCATCGGAAGCCGTACCGTATGAACCGGATCGCGGCTTCGAGCTACCCGAAGTGCTGCGCTGGACGAGCGGAACGCCCAAGGCATGGGGTACGCGCATCGACAGCCGTTGCATTCTCGTCGCGCTTTGCCTGAATCAGTCGCTGCTGACGCTGACGATAGACGGCGCCTCATTTCATGACGGCGTCGTCGATCGGGGCGCGGCGCTCGTGATACCCGCCGGCTCCCAGATCGATGCGCGTTTCGCCACGCCGAGCGACTTCCTGCATGTCCATGTGCCCCCACACTGGCTCACCGAATGGCTCGACAACGACGACGTGCCGGATATCGATTCCATGTTGTCCGAGCCGCAGCATCTTCGCGATCCGGTGGTATTCAAGCTGACCGGCACGCTGTTGCGCGCGATTCACGGCAAATCCTCCACGAGCACGCTTTACGCAGACGGCATCACGTTATCCATTCTCGCGCGCCTGCTCGAAATCATGGCGCTGCGCGCCACGATCAAGCCCGCTCGCGCGCCCTCGGTCTCGCCGCTCGAGGCGTGGCGCGTGAAGATGGCAATCGACTTCATCGATCAGCGTATCGACCAGAGCATGACGTCGGCCGAACTGGGCGCGGCGGTCGGTCTGTCGCCCATGCACTTTGCAGCACGCTTTCGCGCCGCAACGGGCACCTCGCCCCATACGTTCATTCTTCGCAGGCGCATCGAGCACGCCCAGACGCTCCTCGCCACCACAAAGTCCACGGTTGCCGATATTGCCTTTAGCGTGGGATTCCGCACGCAAGCGCACTTCACCACCGTGTTTCGCCGCCATGTCGACGATACACCGCATCGCTGGCGCGGCAAGCACGGGGCGACCGTGCGCCTGGGAGTTCGTGACCTTGCAAAAGTCGCATGACGGGCCACGCCCGGCACGCTAAAGCGCTACACGTGCGTTCTGCGCAGGCTATCGAGCTTCGCTTTCGCCGCCTCGAGGTCCGCCGTCTCGAATCCTTCGGTGAATTGCTCATAGACCGAAACCAGCACGGCTTGTGCGTGGTGCGTCTTGCCAAGCCTGTGACTCAGTCGAGCGAGGCTCGTCGCCGCGCGCAGCGCCCAGGAAAGGGCACCTTGCTGACAGGAAAGTTCGATTGCCTGCTGATAAAGGCTCTCAGCGAGGCCCAGCATATCGAGGGCGTCGATCTCTTCGAGTATTTCACCCTTGATACGCAGCAGTTCCGGCACGCACCACAACTCGTCGTGCGCCATCGCCCAATTCAGTGTGTCTTCGATGACCGTGTGCGCCTCTGCGTTGCGCCCAAACGCTCGCAGCCCGCGCGCGTAGATTCCCGCGTACATCGAATAGCGCAGACCGATATGCTCGCGCTTGAACTGCGCGAGCCCGGCACGCAGTATCGGGAGACCGGACGGCTCGCCGCACTCGATCAGCACGGCCCCGTGCAGGCAACATGCCATCGCGTCGAAAATGACGAGCCCATGCTTTGCCAGATGGTCCTGCAACAGCTTGAGATGGGCTTGCGCGGCCACCAGGTCGCCCACCTGAAGCGCGATCGGCACCGATGCAAGCGCGAGCACGTAGCCGAGCGTCAACGGATGGCCGCTGGCCTGCGCGTCGCTTCTTGCTTCGTGTTCCGTTCGCAGCGCCTGATCGGCCAGGCCCTGAAGCCACAATACATTGGACAGGATGGTTCGGGAGCCGTTACGCCAGTCGACGTGAACCGGCGAGAGTTGCGGCCGCTGAAGCGGCGCGAGGTGGCGGCTCAGCACGCGCTCGAGCAGTTCGCGCGTTTCAGCCTGCTTGCCCATGTGATGCCACGTGAACGCGGTGAGCCTGTCGCCATCCGAAAGCGCGACGACGTTGCCCGACGACGACGCCGCTGCGTGAAAATTCTCGAGCAGCGCATCGGCTGCGCGGTTCCTGCCTGCATAAACCAGCGCGCAACAGCCGGCAAATAATGCGCGCAATTGATATTCCTTGTCGTCGAGCGCTTGCGCAATGGCCAATGCCGTTCTCCAGGCAACGTCGACGTCGGGAATCAAGCCGCACGTGTACATGGCCGCTGCGGCCAGCGCCGAATGCAACTTCATGCGATAGCGGTCCAATGCGGGCGACCCGCCGTCGATGCTCGACAACGCCTGCTGTACGCGCTTGCGGCACTCCTCGAGCGACGACAGGCGCAGCCACGCCGGAATGGCCGATACCGTGAGCGCCGCGCCAAGCTCCGCCTCTGTGCGTGCCGCAAACGCCCAGTCGAGCGCCGCACGCACATCGTCGATCGCGCGCAAATGCTCCTCCACCCAGCGGCGCTCCGGCAGCGTGCTCCATTGATCTTCGGCGCGTGCGTACATGTCGAGGAAATGTCCGGCGTGACGGCGCGCGACCGCGTCCAGTTCGCCCGCATCGGCAAGCTTGCGGCGCGCGTAGTCGCGCGTCGAGTCGAGCAGCCGGTAGTGCACGGTTTCGCCGCGCACGTCCGCCGTCACCATCGACTTCGCTACGAGGCTCGCCATCGCGTCGATCGCGCTCCGGCTGGAAATGCCGTCTCCGGTCGCCACCGCTTCGGCCGAGCGCAGCACGAAGCTGCCCGCGAATATCCCCACGCGGCGCAAGACGACGCGTTCGACCTCGGGCAGCAATTGATGACTCCAGTCCAGCATCGCCGCCAACGTTCGGTGCCGCTCGGGCGCCGTGCGCCGCCCCTGCCCGAGCGCGAAAAAGCGGTCGTTGAGCAGGTCCAGCAGTTCACGCACGCCGAATGCATCGAGACGCGTGGCCGCGAGTTCGATCGCCAGTGCAATACCGTCGAGCCGCCGGCAAATTTCGCCGACCACGGGCGCGTCGTCGTCGTTGAGCTCGAAGTCGCCGCGCCTCGCGCTCGCACGCTCCATGAACAGCTGCACCGCCGGATAGCGCAGCGCAACGTCTGCGGTCAGCCCCTCAGTGGCAAGCGGGCTCGCCAGCGGGTCGAGGCGATACACGTGCTCGCCGGCAGCCGCCAGAGGCTCGCGGCTGGTAGCGAGCACCAGCACCCGCGGCGAGGCGCATACGATGCGCTCGACGATGGCGCAAGCGGCTTCGATGACGTGCTCGCAACTGTCGAGCACGACGAGCTGTGGGCGCTCGCGCAGCGCGAAATAGCTCGCCAGCGCCGAGGCGACATCATTCGAATGCACGGCCAGCCCCAAGGCCGCGGCAACGACATTGGGCACGAGTTGCGCGTCGGCAATCGTGGAGAGATCGACGAACCAGACTTCGTGTTCACCCGCTTCGAGCAATTGCCGCGCGACGGCCAGCGCCACCGTCGTCTTGCCGATGCCGCCCGGACCGGCAACGGTCACGAGCCGCGAGTGGAGCAATGGCTTAAGAAGTGCTTGAATATCGGATGCACGCCCGAGGGGGCGCACGAGCGCCAGCGGAATCGTATCGCCGCGGCGAGCCCGCTCGCCCCCCTGCGTTTCATCCCGCGCCGCCAATACCCGCTTCACCGGTGCGACGAAGCGATACCCGCGGCCCACCACCGTGGCCAGATAACGTTGATCGTGCGGGGCTTCGCCAAGCGCCTTTCGCAACGCCGTGATTTGCACCTTGAGGTTGCTTTCCTCGACCACGGTGTTCGGCCAGGCACGCGCCATCAATTCCTGTTTCGTGACGAGTTCGCCGCAACGCTCCACGAGCACGACGAGGATCTCCAGCGCGCGATTGCCCACACGCACCGCACAGCCGCCATTGAACAGCATCCGCTGCGCGGGTATGAGCTGGAAAGAGCCGAACAGAAAGGCTTCGCCCGCGGCATCCGGATGATTGGCCACCACGCTTCACCTGATAACTGGCTGACACCAGCCAATATACCAGCAGCATGATCACACCACCCGGCGGATGGCCTCCTGCGCGCGCGATTGCCGTTCGGGCAGTACACCGTGGACTTGCGGCACCACGCCTGCTCCCTCGCCGACCGCGGCGGACACGCGCTTGATCGATCCCGAGCGTACGTCGCCGATCGCAAACACGCCGCTCACGCTCGTCTCCAATGTGTGACTGCCATCGTCGCGCTCGCCGTGCGCCTCTGCGCCCGTCAACACGAAGCCCTTGGCATCGGTCTTGATGCTGCAATCATCAAGCCATTGGGTATTCGGCTGTACGCCGGTAAAGAGAAAGAGATGCCGGATGTTGAATGAGAGTTCACCCTGCGCGCCTTCGCACCGGACCCCGGCGAGCCCGCCGTCGTCCTCCGTGAGTGACGTCACTTGCGTGTCCGTATAGAGCGTCACGTTGGGTAGCCGGGCGATCCGGTCGATCAGATACTGCGACATATGCTCCACGAGACTGTGATCACGCACGATGAGATGCACGTGCCGCGCACGAGACGCCAGATACACCACACCTTGCCCGGAAGAGTTACCGCCGCCCACGACCACGACTTCCAGCCCCTGGCACAATTTCGCCTCGACCGGCGACGAGCCGAAGAACACACCCCGTCCCGTCAAACGCTCCAGACCTTCTATGTCCGGTCTCGAGTAGACAGCGCCGCAGGCAATCACTATGGTATGCGAAGCAATTCGCTGGCCGCTGTCGAGTTGCACTGCAAGCGGCACGCAATCGCAGCAAAGCGATTTAACGCTCGTCGGTATCGAAATATGGACGCCGAACTTCTGTGCCTGCATGAAGGCCCGGCCGGTCAACGCTTCTCCGGAAATGCCGGCCGGAAAGCCCAGATAGTTTTCGATCCGTGCACTCGTGCCCGCCTGCCCACCGGGGCCCCAGCTGTCGAACATCGCCACCGACAAGCCCTCAGAGGCCGCGTACACGGCCGCAGCAAGCCCGGCAGGCCCGGCGCCGACGATGAGCACGTCGTAGACATGCCCGGGATCGAAATCGGGCAGCCAGCCAAGACGCGTTGCAAGCTCGCTCTGGTCCGGTGCGCGCAGCACCGTCCCGTCCGGACAGACGACGATCGGGAAATCAGCCTCGGTTGCCGAGAGGCGTTGCAGCAGCGTCACGGTTTCGGGATCTTCGCGCGCGTCGATCAGCGAATACGGATACGAGTTTCGTCTGAGCAAATCCTGTAGCGCGATCAGACGGGCGTCGGTCGAATCGCCGATCAGCACGGGGCCGCTGCCGCGCTCGATCAAGCCGACGCGCCGCAGGATAAGCGCGCGCATGATCTTCTCGCCCAGCTCGGCCTCCATGACGAGCAGCCGGCGTAGATCCGCGGACTGAATCACGATGGCTGTCGTATCTTCGATGACGACGCCGTCACCGAGGCACGGATGGTCGAACAGTTGGGCGATCTCCCCCATGAATTGCCGCGCACGATACTCGAAGGTGCGATGGACGCGCCCCATCGCATCGCGCCGGATCACACGCACATGGCCTTCGAGCATGACGACGAGGCCGGGCGCAATATGCCCCATCGAGAACATCAGTTCGCCGGCCCGCCACTGCATCACCGTTCCGAACGCTCGCGCTCTTTCTATTTCGCGCTCCGGCAGCAGCGGAAACATCTGTTCCTGCGGGCTAGAAAGCACCGATATCGGCGCGTCCGTTTCAGTCGAGCGGGTCATTTCCGGCTGATCGTTTTCCATGGATGCCTCAATTCGACATGAGCGTTCAGAAGTCGAGCGCGGCGAGCGCCGCCTCGGCAACCTCGATGTCCTGCTCGACGGTTCCCGCGCTCGTGCCCACCGCGCCAATGACGTTCCCCTTGAAAACAATCGGAATCCCGCCGCCAAAGATCACCACCTTTCCGGCGTTGGATTCCTGGATGCCGTAGAGCGGCTTTCCCGACTGGGCGAGCGTTGCCAGCCTGGAGGTCGCTGTGTCGAAGATCCGGGCAGTCGCTGCCTTGTCGATCGCAAGATCGATGCTGCCGATCAGCGCGCCGTCCTGGCGAAGAAACGCGATGAGATGCCCGCCCGCGTCGACCACTGCGATGTTGTACGCAATGCCAAGGCTCGTGGCTCGCGCTTCCGCGGCGCAAACCATCTTCTTCGCATCTTCCAGCGTGAGGCTATCGTAGGATCGTGGCATGTCGGCCCTCGGTTTTCCGTTCCGTGTCATGTGATGCTCTGCTAACGATAATCAAACAGACTAATTCACGCCGAATTCCATGCAAGTTCGCAAAAGACGTTGCAACCGGAAAACGTCGATGCCGCTTGGCGCCACTCAAAACGTCAGGTCATGCAACTCGCGGACTCTGTCGATCAGCCACTGAAAGAACGACTCTTCCGACTGAGCGGCAGGCTTCGACGTGCCCATCTTGTCGAGCGTCTGTTGACGTCGCGAAAGCAATCCGCACATCGACTGGACGATATGCGGGTAGTTCTTGAAGACGGGCGTCAGCGCGTCCTTTTTCGCGCGATAAATCACGCCATTCGTGAGGGCCGTGACCGTCACGCGTGCCGGCAAGCCTGCAAGCAGGCCATCTTCGCCGCACGTTTCGCCCGGCCCGAACCGCGCAACCTCGATCTGTTCAGCGCCCTTGCTGGCAACCGCGGAGAGCACGCCGGAATCGACGATCGTGAGCGCGTCGGACACGCTGCCCGATGTAATCAGCACCTCGCCGGCTTCGTATGCGTGGCAGGACAGCGCTTGTGCAAGCCGTGCGAGTTCGTCGAGCGGCAATGCGGCGAACAGTTGAACGCGGCGCAGCACGTCAATCCGCCCATCGCCCGAGCCCGCAGCCAGGTCGTACGGGCGCGGATCGCCGGGCGCTCTGAGATCGACGCCCGCCGCTGCGAGGTGGCGATAGCAAAGATCGTAGAGTTCGTTGGCCACTGCGCCTTTCTTGCCCATGTCGTCCACGAAGGCGGTCACTTCGTAGGAGAGCGACTGGACGCTTGCCCCCTTCACGACCACGGACGGCGCCGGCTCGGCGAGCACCGCGCGCACGCCCTCGAGCGCGAGGCGCAGCGCATCGAGCACGACACCTGGCCGCGCCTCGGGCGTGATTTCGAGCGTGATGGTCAGCCCGTGCAGCGCCGCAGGGCGGCTGCTGTTGGTGATCTTCGCCTTCGCGGCCACGGCGTTCGGCACGATGATGACGTCGCCCTGGCCGGTCAGCAGATGCGTCGCGCGCCAGTTCATCTCCAACACCTTGCCTTCCACACCGTCAATCGAAACCCAGTTGCCGACTTCATAGGGCTCGGTGGTATTGATCACGATGCCCGCAAACACATCGCTGAGCGTACTCTGGATTGCGAGGCCCAGAACGATCGCAAGCGCACCTGACGTGGCAACGAGACCGCGTACCGGTAGTTCGAGAACGAAAGCCAGCGAGGCGACCACGGCGGCAAGAAATGCAACAGCGCCGAATACATCTTCGAAAAGGCGTTGACGGCGCCACGTCTTCGGCAGAAGCAGAGTGTCGAGCACGATGCTCAAGAGGCGCGCGCCGGTCAGCCACCAGATGATCTCGAGCACCGCGCCAGCCACATACAGCGCGCGTGAGCCGAAGAACGGCGGCTCGGAAAAAGGACTCAGCCCCGAACTGAACAGCAACGCACTCAACGCGCCGTAGATGCACAGCCGCGTGAGCAGTCTCGCGACTTCGTTGCGCGGCATGGCGCTGCGCCACACTACGACGTCGATGGCCACCAGTGCGAAGCCGAAGATCAGCGGATTGTCCACACGGACTCCATGGCTCAGTCGAGCGAAATGAGCGTGTTTTTCAGGCGTGATTGAATGAAGTCGAGAAAGCACTGAATGCGGATTGAGAGCGTCAGATTCCGGTAGAACACGGCGTGCACGGGTTGCAGTTCGTTGTCCAGGGTGTCGAACGTCAGCTTCATAAGGCGGCCCGCGGCAATATCCTGTGCGGTCATGAAGTTGGCGAGGCAGGCGATGCCCTGCCCCGCCAGCGCCAGTTGGCGTATCGTCTCTCCGCTCGAGGCGCTCAAGGCGGGGCGCACTTGCAGGCATTTCCCATCTGCGCTGCGCATGGGCCAGACATTGCGGCACTCGCGTTCCGTGAAGCCGATCAGCAAATGGCCAACCAGGCCTTGCACACTCGCTGGTTTGCCGTGGCGAACGATGTATTCGGGGCTAGCCACCACCTGCATTTGAACCGCGCCCAACGGACGCGCGCGCAACGTCGAATCGCTCAATGCGCCCATACGAATCGCAATATCGGTGCTCTCGGCCAACAGGTCGATATCGAATTCGCTCGTATTGAGCTGAAGTTCGATGTCCGGATACATACCGCGAAATTCCCCGACGTGCGGCACGATCGCATGCAGCATGAACGCCGAAGCGGCATTGATGCGCAGCCTTCCCACCGGCGCCTGCAAACGCCATGTGAGACGCTCTTCGAGGTCTTCCATACGGTGCAGAATTTCTCTTGCATGGCCGAGGTAAAACGCGCCTTCCTCGGTGAGATGCATGCGGCGTGTCGTGCGGTTGAGCAGGGTCGCGCCGACTTTCTCTTCGAGCTTCGACAGCGAGCGGCTGACCGCCGACGGTGCAAGGCCAAGGCTTTGCGACGCCGCCGTAATCGAGCCCGACTCGACAACGCTGACGAAGACGGTGAGATCCTCAGAGGTGGCTTTCATTGGAATGACATGCAGGCTGCGCCATGACCTGTCGAACCTGTTGCACGCGGCAAATACGAACGCTATTGCAGGCAAACGTCCCGATAATCGACTGTGCGCCGATAAACATTTCGACCAAGCCACGGGACGAAGGTAAATTCCATATACGCATCGCTGCAGACGATGATCCAGTTGTGTAAAGTCACCTGCTCAGACTGATACATGTTCACTGACTCCGAAAGACCCGCCGCGAGAGCCGCATATCGGCGCTCTCCACGACGATTTCAGAGTAGTCGTCCGCTGCAAGCAAGTCCACGCTACCATGGCATACGTCAATCGCCGCCCTCCGTACAGTCACTATACGTTCGTATGGGAAGCATCTTCGCGAGCAGCGAACGAAACGACCCACGTCGCCTCAGGCTCGAAAAGCGCGAATCCGGCAACGCATTAAACCTTGGTATAAGCTTTATACGGTTTGCGCGAACGCATCGAACCCATCGTAGGGCTAGGCGGCTGCCATGCGCCGCATTATCCTGGTCCCTGCCTGATTCACGTCTACGCGTACGGAGGCCATCTTGGCGAACCCTGCCTTGTTTATGCCGCTGAGAGTTGGCAATCTCGAGTTGGCAAACCGCATCATCATCGCGCCGATGTGCCAGTACTCAGCAAAGCACGGGTGCATGAACGATTGGCATGTCGTGCATCTGGGCCACCTGGCCATCTCCGGCGCGGCGCTGCTCACCATCGAAGCGACGGCCGTTGTGCCCGAAGGCCGTATCACCTACGCGGACGTGGGGCTCTACGACGACAAGACGGAAGCCGCGATGCGGCGCACGCTCGACGCGATCCGTCATTGCTCGGACATTCCCGTTGGCATACAACTGAGCCATGCGGGGCGTAAAGCATCAACGGAGGTGCCGTGGAAAAAGCCCGGCCAGTTTCCGCCGGATCACGCGCTCGGCTGGCAAACGGAAGCGCCCTCGCCGGTGGCCTATGCAGAAAACTACGTCCCGCCCGTCGAACTCGATCATGAGGGGCTGCGCCGTGTGCGTAACGCCTTTGTCGCCGCGACGCAACGTGCACATCGCATCGGCATCGATCTGATTCAGTTGCATATCGGTCACGGCTATCTTCTGCATCAGTTTCTTTCGCCGCTCTCCAATCGGCGCACTGACGAATATGGCGGTTCGCTCGAAAACCGCATGAGATTTCCGCTCGAAGTATTCGACGAAGTTCGTGAAGTCTTTCCGGGCAACAAGCCCGTCACTGTCCGTATATCGGGCACCGATTGGGTCGAAGGCGGCTGGGATATCGAGCAGACCATCGCATTTGCCGAGGCGCTCGAAGCGCGCGGATGTGACGCCATACACGTAACGAGCGGCGGCTTGCACCCCGACCAGAAGATACCAGTAGGACCCAATTACCAGGTGCCGCTCGCGCGTGCCGTCAAAGCAGCCGTTTCGATGCCGGTGGTCGCGGTTGGATTGATCACGGGCTTCGAGCAAGCTGACGCGATCGTAGCGACGGGAGACGCCGATTTCATCGCCCTGGCACGAGCGATACTCTATGACCCGCGCTGGCCCTGGCACGCCGCAGCAGACCTCGGCGCACATGTGCGCGCGCCGAAGCCCTATTTGCGCTCGCAGCCTCGCCGCTTCAGAGACCTCTTTGAAAGCGAGTGAGCGCAAGCAATATCGTTAACTGGCGGCTTCGACGGCGCTCAGCACTTTGACGTCGGGCGTCGAAAGCAGCCAGTTCACGACCTTGGCCCGATAGTTCTGATAGTGCGCGCTCGCCCTGTGCGCATCCATTGCGGCAGGACCGTCGTAGGTCTCGAATAAATGGAAGCTCGTTGGTCCTTCCGAAATGCGATAGAGGTCGTAGCGCAAGTTGCCAGGCTCCTTGCGAGACGCGCTCACCATCCTGAGCAGTTCTTCTTCCACGTCCTTGACATGCTCCTGCTTGGGGACGATGCTTGCGAAAACGCTGATATTCATAAGTCAGATCCCGTGAATCATTGAGCCAATGCGGCAAGCGTCCATCAGTTCTCGCCGAGCGCTTCCATTCTTTGCCGATAGTCGCCGGGATTGCGCACCCTTGCGTTGATATGTCCTTCCAGCGTGATCCCCATCGATAGCGACGCGTCGTCGACGGCATTCAGCAGGCGCTTTGCCGCGCGCTGCGCCGATGGCGAGCACGCGAGCAGTTCGCCCACCATTTCGTCGGTCGCGCTCTCCAGATCGCTATCGGGCACGAACTCGGTCGCGATGCCCCAGTCATAAGCCTGCGGTCCGGGTATCTGCCGCGAACGCATCACGATGTCCTTGGTACGGCTCGTTCCCACCATTTTTTGAAGCCGCGCCGAACCTCCCGATCCAGGCAGCTGGCCAAGTCTTTGTTCCGACAACGCATACAGCGTCGTTTCCGTTGCAAGACGAAAATCGCAGGCCAGCGACAGCTCGAATCCTACCCCGAAGCAGTAGCCGCGATTCGCGGCGATCACGGGCTTGCCGCAGCGCGCGGGCGCGGAGACGCTCCACGCCAGCCGCGATATGCGTTCCGCAGAGGCATCGACGAGCCCACTGATATCACCGCCCGCTGAAAAGTGCTCGCCTGCCGAGCGCAGCACGATCACTCGAATCCGGGGATCTTCGTCCAGCGCCTCGAAAACCACACGCAGTTGTTCGCGTTGTTCCAGGTTCACGATATTGAGTGGAGGCCGGTGCAACACAATATCGGCTCGAGCATTCGATTCCGAGAATTCCAGCCGAAAACCATCGAGCTTGCTGAGCAAGATTTGCGCCGGGTGAACGATCTGGATCATGAATCTGCCTCTCGCGTCTGCATGTCGAATCGTTTGAATAGACCGCATCCATCGCGAATGGATGGGGGGCAAGCCGAATGGTCAACTGAGGGCCGGGTGCTGAGCCCAATATGCCACCCGCGCACCTGGACAGGAAGTTAAAAGTGGTAAAGCGTCGTAGTATCGCGGTCGGCTCGCACCAGTGCGAACGAAAGTGATGCGCCGCTTAAAATGCGGTGCGATTGGGAAAGACTTCGGGAAACGAAGCAGCTGAAAATGCTCCCGGAGGGCGACGTTCAGACGCGATTCTCACGAAGCGTGGCCCCTCTTTCTCCCAAGGAGCACAGCGATGTTCTCACGCAAGCTTTTGCCCATCGTGGCGTTGACGGTCACTTCCGCTCTGGCTATCGCCCCGTCATTTGCTCAAACCGATGCCTCGGCACCGACATCGACCACGGTCAGCAAAAAAACCGTCCGGGCCCAGAATCGCCAACTCGAAAACCAGGTGAGGCGCACGCTCACGAAGACCAAAGACCTCGATGCGGGCGGCATCATCGTCGTCGCGCGCAGCGGCAAGGTCACGCTGGACGGAACCGTACCGGACGAGGATCAGATCCAGCTGGCCGGCACGGCTGCCGCTGGCGTGCCCGGCGTGTCGAACGTGACCAACAACGTACGTATGCGCGAAGCCGGTCACTGAAGCGCGTCGTGTGGGGCCGGGTGGCGGCTGGATGCGCCGCCTGGTTCGCACGCGGCACATGGCGCAATGGCATCATGAAAATCGCATTCGTGATATCGGCTTCTCTCGCGACACTTGTTGTGGGCGCCACGCCCGCATTTGCGAGCGGATATGGGCCAGCGCCGTTTTATCGGCCCGATGTGAGCAGCTATACGCCGCATTGGCGGCATGCCCGGCAGAAGCCAGGCGATAACGCGCCGCGAGAGGAGGACAAAGCGACAGACTCAGTCGGGCAACCGCCAAGCGATCCGGCACCCAGTGCTCCGGCCAGGCCCGTCAATTAGCGCCGAGCAGATCGTGCGACGTCCCGATTCCGAGCATCTCCGCCTTGGAGAGGAATTCGCTGAGGGTTTTGGTTCCGAGGCGTCGCATTCCCTCGCCGCGATAGATCTTCACCGTGATTTCGGTGATGCCAAGCTCTTCGGCGATCTCACGATTCGATGCGCCACAGGCCACGCAATGCATGACCTGTCTCTGCCGCGGCGTCAATTCGAGCCAGCGGCTCTTGATGTCCTGTGCCGCAGCAGCATCCTCGATCCGTCGCCGATCGAGATCGACGGCTTCCGCTATCGCTTCGAGCAGATCCTGGTCGCGAAAGGGTTTAGTCAGGAAATTGACCGCGCCGGCCTTCATCGCTTTCACCGTCATCACGATGTCGCCATGACCTGTGATGAAAATGACGGGATGCGCAATACCGCGCTGCGAAAGTGCTTGCTGAACCATCAGTCCGCTCGCGCCGCGCAGGCGGACATCCAGCACGATACACGCGGGGCTGCGAATGGTGCCGCTTTCGAATGCATCGATCAGCGCCTCGCCGCGCGAGAACGCGCTTGCCTTCATTCCCACCGACCGGAGCAGTTGCTCCAGCGACTCTCTGACATCGTCGTCGTCGTCGACCAGGAAGACAGTTGGCGCCTCACCGCTGTGGGTGACAGCATGCTTATCGCTCACTGAAGTGCCCCAAAGGATTCGACAGAGCTAATATATACCGGCGCTTTCGCCACCGCCATGCAAACCCATTAGCGCGATCGAATCAGCGATGCGCCACACCAACTAAAATATGGCGCATCGGTATGAGGATAGTTATTTAGAAGATACTCGCCGCAATCATGTTTTCTTTGCCAGCTGTGCTTTGAGCGCGTCAAGTCCGTCTTCATAGATTTTCGCGAAAAGGCGCGACGCTTCCTGCTCCGTCACACCGGCCGGCACGAATCTGCCCGACCACTCGACGCGGCACGCCGTTGCGCCCTTCTCCACTACGCTCAGTGTCGAAACATAATCGGTCACCGGAAATGGCGCTTTCATGATTGCATAGCTGTAGCTACGCGAAGCTTCGCTGAACGAAAGCATGCGCTCGACAATCGGATCACCATCTGGATTGGAGAGATGACGCACACGGCCGCCATCGGTTATTTCGCTCTTCGGAATATAGGGCAACCAATCGGGTAAGGAACCGAACCCGCCTATCAATTGCCAGACCTTTGCGGCCGGCAACGCGACATCGAGCGCTGCGAAAGCTTCCGCCATGATGTCCCCCTACTTGCTGTCGATGGGTAATGGCGCCAGCCGCGATACCAGGCCCTGCTCCCGCATTTCATGCCAGAAGTCGTTGGGAATGGAGACCTTCAGTGCGGCGACATCTTCCGCGATACGCTCGGGCCTGCTCGCGCCCGGTATGACCGCGGCCGTGGCGGGATGCGCAAGCACGAACTGCAAGGCCGCTGCCTTGATTGGAATCGCGTAGCGATCCGCGAGCGCCTGGATTCGCGCGACCTTTGCGAGGATTTCCGGTGAAGCCTTCTGATATTCGAAATGCGCACCGCCGGCCAGCACGCCCGAGCTATACGGGCCACCCACGACAATATCGACCTTTTTCTCGAGCGCGGCGGGCATCAAGCGCTGCAGCGCGACTTCGTGATCCAGAAGCGTATAGCGCCCCGCGACCAGCATGCCATTGGGCTTCGCATCCGAGAGCCCGAGCGTCAGCTCGATCGGTTCGACGCGATTCACACCGAGGCCCCAGCCCTTGATCACGCCCTCGTCGAGCAACTTCGACAACGCGCGAAATGCGCCGGTGTGCGCCACTTCGAATTCCTTGAGCCACGCATCTCCATGAAAGTCCTGCGCGATATCGTGCACCCAAACGAAATCGATGCGATCGACCTGGAGCCGCTTCATGCTGTCTTCGAGCGATTGCATGGTGCCGCGCTCGGAGTAATCGTAAAGAATCTTGTTCGGCAGCGCGAACTCGAACAGTCCGCCCTTTTCGCCAAAATCCCGCTTACCGGTTTCGACTTCATCGAGAATCAGACGGCCAACTTTGGTGCTGAGAATATAGTCGTCGCGTTTGTGCTTCGACAGAGCTTTGCCAATACGCAACTCGGAAAGTCCCGCGCCGTAAAACGGTGCGGTATCGAAATAGCGTACCCCTTGCTGCCACGCCGATTCAACCGTTTCCAGCGCTTCTTCCTCGGGAATATTGCGGAACATGTTCCCGAGCGGGGCGGCGCCAAATCCCAGCGGACCGTTCAACAAACTGCTTCGAATACTCATGTCTGGCTCCCAGTGGTATGAGTCTCCCTTGTAGTTGTCCGAACGATACCGCCGGGTCGCTCGCAATACCAGCCATACAACCGGCTGCGCCGTGACGCGGAAAGCGCTGCGGTCTAATACTTTGGTTTAAGGCTGAAAATTGCTTCTCGCGCGCGTGAGTCGGCGCAATGAACGAGCCAACAGTGCACTATGAGCGGCGGCGTGTTGGCGTGCGCGGCACCACGCCGAGCATTTGCGCCTGGCGGACCAGATCGACCACCGAATGAATGCCCATCTTGCGCATGACCTGCCCACGGTGCAACTTCACCGTGATCTCGCTGACATGCATTTCCTCGGCGATTTGTTTGTTCAGCAGGCCTGCCAGCACGAACTCCAGCACCTCGTGCTCTTTCGGTGTGAGCGCTTCGAAACGTTGGCGCAGTTCGGCCAGAGCGGAATCCGAAGAGAGGCGTTCCGCATCGCGCATGAGCGCCTGGGCCACGGCATCGAGCATGTCCTGCTCACGAAACGGCTTCGTGAAAAAGTCCACCGCTCCCGCTTTCATCGCCTTGACCGACATCTCGACGTCGGCATAACCGGAAATGAAAAGAATGGGAATATGCGGTGCGATTTTCGCTATCGACCGCTGGAACGCGAGCCCGTTTTCTCCCTTCAGCCTCACATCGAGAATGAGGCAGCTCGGCACGTCATCGCGCGCAAAATTCACGAACGCGTGCGGCGAATCGAAAAGCTCGACACGATGCCCAACCGAGCGAAGCAGGCCGCCTAGCGCGAGTCTCATTTCCTCGTCGTCGTCGATCACATAGACAACCGATGGCCCTGGCGTGCCACTGTTATCCGCTGTAGTCGACCTGGCCATGATAGTCATCCGGCTTCCCTCAGGCGTCACGACGCTCGCGTGTCACGGCAGGCGGTGGCACCGCTCACCGCACGCTGCATTCGTAAGAAAACGATTAAGGACTGACGACTCTACCCCGATTCCATTGTAGCAGCGCGCCAAAAACCACAGACTGACCGGAAGGCCGCCGGCATTATACGAACGTATGGTTATCGAAAGTCGTTCGTCGGACTAGCCTACGAGGCAGATCTTCTGTTTCCCACTGGGGACACACCGTGACGCCTGTCGCCCTTGTTTCAATAGTCGAAGACGACGAAGCCATGCGGATGGCGACGGCGAGCGCCATCCGTTCGATGGGTTGGGAAGTCCTGACGTTCGAATCTGCGCTCGCGTTTCTCGATTCAGGCGTGGTTAGCCAAACACACTGTCTTATCAGCGACGTCAGTATGCCGGGCATGTCGGGCATCGAAATGCACGCCAGCCTGCTGGCCAACGGCTATGCGCCTCCCACCATCTTCCTCACGGGCTATCCCAGCGCACGCGACGAAGCCGTTGTCCTCGCCAACGGCGCGCTGGCCTACCTGCCCAAACCCACGGACTTCGATATCGTCGCAAGGAACGTCAAATATGCGCTTGATAAAGCGAGGTCTCCACGCGCAGATTGAAACGGCGCGTCTTGTTTAGTTCACCTTCATTCAACCCATCATGCGAGCGCGGAACGTCGCCGCGAAAACCAGCAGCCCCGCGAGCGTCAAGGCAAACCCGGCCCAAGCTGCGGACAGCAGGCCCCACCCGGCTCCGATCGCCAGCGCCCCGGCCCAGGCGCCAAGCGCATTCGCGACGTTCAGCGACGCGAGATTCATTGCCCCCATCAGCGTCGCGGCTTCAGGCGCGAGTGCCGTGAGACGAACCTGGATGGTCGGAATGGCGCCCATCATGGTCGCGCCGACACCAAACAGCGAAAGCATCAGCACCCACACCGAATGGCCGAACAGCGCCAGCAGCGCCAATACGACGAGCGCGGAACCAAAGCCCAGTATCAGGCCCATTGCATCGTGCTTGTCGGCAATGTGTCCTCCCGCGGCATTGCCGAGCGTCATGCCGATACCGAAGAGCGCCAGCGCAACCGGAATCGCCGACGCGTTCAGCCTCACAACGTCGGTCACGAACGGACCAATAAACGTGTAGACCGCAAAAATACTGCCGACACCCAGCGCGGCGACGCTCATCATGACCCAGACCGACGGCTTGCGCAGCGCGGCGAGTTCCTGCTTCAACGGGCCGCCGTTCAACGCCTCGTTCTCCGGTACCCAGGCCCACAACGCGGCAAGCGCGAGCAGCGCCAGCACGCCGACGGCGATATAGGTTTCACGCCAGCCGAGTGTCTGCCCGAGAAAGGTCGCGAGCGGCGAGCCGAAGATCGTCGCTATCGTCAGCCCCGTCATCACGAATGCAAACGCTTTGCCCGACGCACCGGGCCCAACGATATAAGACGCCAGAAAAGCGCCGGCGCCGAAATACGCGCCTTGTGGCAACCCGCTGATGAACCGGGCGACTGCGAGCATGCCGATATGGGTCGCCGCGGCGGAAAGCAGATTGCCCGCGGCGAACACCGCCATCAGGACCAGCAGCAGCGTGCGCCGGTTCAGTCTTGCCGCCGCCAACGTCAACACCGGGGCGCCAATGACCACGCCAAACGCATAGGCCGTCACCGCATGGGTTGCGCGCGGAATACTGATATCGAGGTCGGACGCGAATAGCTGCAGAATGCCCATGCTCGCGAACTCGGAGGTGCCAATGCAAAAGCTCCCGAGCGCAAGGGCGAACAACGTGCGGCCGCGTTTCTCTGCCTCCGATTCTTTCGTGCAATGGATTTCAACGGCTTCGCACTCCGCCGCGTACGCTTTTTCATGCATGGCAAATCCCACGTCCGATCGCCGGCATGCGGCCTCTATCGCCGCGTCGCAGTTCTTCAAAAGCTTAGAAACCGCGCCGGTGAAATGACAGTAAATTTCGGTTAAAAAAGGTAGCTCCGCTGCGTCGGGCGCAGCACCCGCTTCCAGGCCGCAGGTCGCCCGTTTTTCTGCGCAATTTGCGCGTTCATCGAGAAAGAACACTTGCCACACCGCCTCCATACTGGCTTCGCGTAGTCGATCGTGTTCTACCGTAAGTCGTTGAGGTCGTCATGAAAGCCGAAGACAGTTATTTCTCACAGGTGGATTTCCCGCACTCTTTTGCCGACATCGATACGAGCGAAACCGCACCGCCCGCGCCAGTTTCACTGGGAACGATGTCGAAGGCGTCGATCGTCATGGTCTGGCTGTGGGCGCTCTTCGAAACCCGCTGGGAACTCGCAGGCGAGACGGAAATTCTTCCTGTCATGGCAGTGCTCGTCGCCAAGGTGATCCTCACCGTCATCGTGATCTGGACATTGCGGCGCGCCCATCTTGCGCTCGCCGTGTTCACGTTTTGCTGCGCCGTGAGCATCATCGTCATCACCATGGCGCTGCCGCGCATGTATTCGCTCTCGCCGTGGTTCTTTTGCCTCTCGCTGGTTGAAACCGTCCTCAAAACGGCGGCGCTGGTCTCGCTCGCATTCGACTACCTCGGGCCGGACAGCACGGACGAGGAAGCCGAGCCGCCCTGGCGGATGAGGTAGGCCCGGCTAATCCCCTCTCGCGAGCGCATCAGGCTATCGTGTCGACGATTCCGCCTTCCACTTTCAGTGCGGCACCCGTCGTGGCCGAAGCCTGCTGCGAGCAGACGTAGATCACCATATTGGCCACTTCTTCGGTCGTCGCGGCGCGCCGGATAATCGACGAACCCCGCGTATTGGTGACAAATTCGTTGAGCACCTGATCCGGCGTCTTGCCTTGTGCTTTCGCGCTCTCGGCGACCATATCGAGTGCGCCTTCGGAGAGAGTCGGCCCGGGCAATACTGCGTTCACAGTCACGCCGCTATTTGCGGCGAACTTTGCGACGCCGCGTGAAATGCTCAATTGGGCCGTTTTCGTGAAACCGTATGCGAGCATGTCGGGTGGAATCGCCAGTCCCGATTCGGACGAAATGAACACGATTCTGCCCCAGTGCCGGCGCATCATGCCATCGAGATAGGCGCGCGTCATGCGCACGCCGGACATCACGTTGACCTGAAAGTAACGCTCCCATTCCGCGTCCGCCGTGCTCAGAATATCGCCGGGCCCGAAGAACCCAAGGTTGTTCACGAGAATGTCCGCTTCGGGCACCTGCTCGACGAACGCAGTCACGCCTTCCAGCGTGCCGAGATCGCACGCCACGCCGCGCACATTCGCGCCCGGCACGCCGGCTTTGATACGCTCGATGGCGTTGTCCACTGCGTCCTGCTTGCGTCCATTCACGATCGTCTGCGCGCCGGATGCCGCGAGCCCCGTTGCAATAGCGAGCCCGATACCGGAACTGGACCCGGTGACCACTGCTCTCTTTCCACTCAACTCGATATTCATCTCGATCTCCATGAAAACATCGGCGCGAAACGCGCGTTGACTGCATACGCGAACCGTGTGCTCGATATTAAGACGCGCCATTCGATTTGTCAGAGAGGGGGTACGCGCCGATTCGGGCAAAGCTGCAATTCCCAGCGCATTTCGGAAAGCCGCGACTGACAGGCAGTGCGAATATGACCTTGCCGTGATTCAAGCCAGTCAAGGAGGCGAACATGAAGCTCTTGAAAGCAACCATTCTTTTTGCCGTGCTGATGCCTGCGCTTTCTCAGGCGCAATCCAGTATGCCGACAAACGACTCAGCCCAAAGCGGGTCTCCAGGTATGCAACAAATGCAGAACGGAAATACATCAGGCAACAGCGAATGTGTGGGTCCGCACAGCTACTGCAATCTGTTCAGTGGGAGTTAGCGGGTTCAGCGATATGGATTTGCGCATTCTCACGGTGATCGTCGTCGCGCTGGGACTATCGCCGGCCATTTCCCTCGCGCAGGAGACGCCGGGACCATGCACGCGAGCCGAGGTGCTGCAGCATCTCTATGACCTGGAAAGCGAAGGCTTCTGGCCTACCCAGGCGTCGGAACTTCGCTTCCCTCTGAACATCGAGGCGGCCGAGGCGCGGCTCGCAGCCAGGCAAGCGGCCCAGACACGAGAGAACGGCGATCCGCCATCGCAATCCCCCGCGAACCAGAGTCATTGCTTTCGCTGAGTATTCGCGCGCGACTTCTTGCGCGGTTGCAAGCCGGATTTTGCCTGGGACGGAGCAAACAAACCGGGAAGCCGTTCGGCGTAGCGCCGTGTGATCGCCTCCAGCTCACCGCCGTCAGCGAGTTTTTGCAGCGCATAGGCGCGTGTGGTATTGAGCAAACGATATCGTGTAATCGAGCCGCTCACGTCGGCTGATAAAAGCGATTTTTCGACGAGCTGGGCCACGCCGCCAATGACATCGCTCGTGGTGATCTCTCCATCTTCTGCGAGAGCGCTCGCAGCTTCGAGCGTAAACGGGCTCGCGAACAACGAAAGGCGTCGCAGTATCGTACGCTCCACTCTCGGCAACAGCTCGTAGCTCCATTCGAGCGCAGCTGCGAGCGTGCGATGGCGCAACAGCGTCGTGCGTCGGCTCTGACTCAATAGCCGTCGGCTGTCGTCGAGCAGCAAGGACAACCCAAAAAGACCGAATGCATCGAAGCGCGTTGCGACCAGCTCAATCGCGAGAGGCAGGCCGTCCAGGCTCCGGCAAATTTCTCCAACGATCGGCGCGTTCTCGTCGCTGAGCGCGAATCCTTGCTGTCCCGTCGCGGCGCGATCGGCGAAAAGCTGGACTGCCGGGAACGTCAACGCCTCCGACGCCGTGAGTCCGATCGCATCGGGTGGACTTGCCAACGGCAGCAGCCGGTGCAGATATTCGCCACTCGCGCGCAGCGATTGACGGCTCGTCGCCATGATGGCGACATTCGGTGCACCGCGCATCACCTGTTCCACGAACAACGCTGCCTCGTCTATCACGTGTTCGCAGGTGTCGAGCACGATCAGCATCTGCCGCTCGCGAAGATGCGCCAGAATCGCCGGGCGTTTATCTGCACTGCGAATGATAAGGCCGAGCGCGGTCGCAACGGTGGCGCTGAAAGCGCCCGGGTCCGCTACCGAGCCGAGATCGACAAAGCTCACGCCGTGTGCATAGTTTTGGCGCGCGCCTTGCGCCGTGCACAGCGCCACTGCTGTCTTGCCGATGCCGCCGGGGCCGACCACCGTCACGAGGCGTTGGCGCGACAATGCATCGCCAAGCCTCTCGATCGCGTCTGCGCGGCCAATCGTGTTGGTCGGGATTGCCGGAAGACGGCTGGCAGCCTGCGCCGCTCCGTTTCGCCGCGCCGACACCTTTTGCTCGACGTACTCGACCGGCGCCACGAAGATGTAACCGCGCCCGCTGATCGTGGCGAGATAGCGATTTCCGCGCAAGCCGTCTCCAAGCGCCCGGCGAAGCGCTGCGATATGGACCTTGAGATTGCTTTCGTCCACCACGGCGTCAGGCCACGCGCGCGCAATCAGGTCGCTCTTGCTGACCAACTCGCCCGCATTCTCGACCAGCGCGGTGAGAAGGAGCAGCGCGCGGCTGCCGATATGCACGGGCACGCCATCTTCGAGCAGCAGTTGCTGCCCAGGAATCAAGCGGAACGGTCCGAAAGAAAAGGACCCCGTGGCACCCGGCGAGCGGGTTGAGTCGGCCGCGCGTGGATTCATGGCCGCAAAGCGCCAGAGGTTGGCCGGCAACGCATAACGCCCTCCCGATTCGCAATTGAGCACGCGCCCGCAGCACGGATCGATGACGTCTCTCCGCCCGCCTGGCTTGCCTTCATTGAAGGCAAGCGTCGCCGGTGCGTACAGCGCCTCGGCTTCCATTTGCAGGAATGCACGCGAATCTCGCAGGATTCGACGCCATGGCGGTTGAATGCCGGTCAAGCCGTACCAGGACAGCGCTGGATTCGGCAGGAACCGATTACACGCGGGGC
Organism: Paraburkholderia guartelaensis; assembly: GCF_004353905.1. Lineage (GTDB taxonomy): Bacteria > Pseudomonadota > Gammaproteobacteria > Burkholderiales > Burkholderiaceae > Paraburkholderia > Paraburkholderia guartelaensis. Next base: position 79,647 of record NZ_SMOD01000002.1, read on the forward strand.
GCGGACGCATGCGCCGCGTCGGGGTGATTGAACTGAAGAATTTACGAGTCGCCAGATGCGACCAGGATGCGGCCGCCCACGATCCGCACCCGATGCGGGTTCAATTGCTGGCCGGTGGGATTGATCCCGCGGCCGCTATGTGCGCAAAACTCCCATCGGTGATTCGGGCACACGATGACGCCATTGGCGAATTCGCCGTCGCTAAGCCGGCCACCCATGTGCGGGCACCGGTTTTCATACGCGCAAACCGTGCCATCGATATTGATCATCAGCAGCGGCCCGAGCGCGGACTCCACCGCGACCATCTCGCCGATCCAGAGGTCGTCCGAGTCCATGACGTCGATCCAGGACAGGTCCTGCGCCATTACGTCCTCGTTTCAGTCGTCTCCATCACATTGAGCGTCGGCTTGCCGCGAAACTGATTCGCGTACTGGCTCGGCGCCTCGCCAAAATAGCTCGTAAAAGCCTTCACGAAATGCGATGGACTCGCATAGCCCGTGCGAGCAGCGGCTTCGCTCACGCCCCAGCCCTCGCGAATCATCAACACGCGTGCGCGCTCGAGCCTTAATTGCTTGAGGAAGTGATACGGCGAGACACCGATGATTTCCTTGAACGAATGCGCGAGTGTTGACGTGCTCGCGCCGACCGCACGGGCGATATCGTCGATGGTGATCGACTTGTTGAATTCGGCCTGCATATAGCGAATCGCAGCGAACACCTTGCGCGACGTTTTCCCGTACAGCGCTGCGGTAACGAGGCGCGGCGCCTGATCCTGACGCAGCAGCCGGAACACGATCTCACGCAGAAATAGCGGGCCGAGCAGGCGGCGTTCACTATCGTCGTCGAGCGACTTCAGAAAGCGGATGACCGCGTCACGCAGATCGCCGTCGAATTTCGACACGTAGGCTTCTTCTTCCTCGTCATCCGCGCCTGCCTGCGCTTCCAGCCCCGGCAGACTTTCGATCAGCACCTCGGCGACTGCCGCCGCCGGAATCTGCAGGATCATCGACAGAAACGGTTGCGCGGGAGAGCCTTCGAGAATCTCGGCCTGCAAGCGCGTCGCCCGATTGATCAAAAAATAGTTTGCGGGGTCGAAAAAGTATCTGCGTCCGTTGATCGTCACGCGTTTGCGTCCTTGCACGACGATACAAAATGCGAGCGAGGCCGTTTGGTCCCAGTGCGGCGCCACCGGGCTTTCGAAGCGATAGAAAGTGAGTCCCGTCCATCGGCACGGATTGGCGCCAGGCGACACGGCGTATTTCTCGAACAGTGCGATCAGCGGGTCGCTGAGCAGGGGCGCCATATATTGCGGCGCGGCCTGCGGTTTCGCGGTGCTTTTCGCTGCAACAACGGTTTTCTCCACCTCTTCGGTAATGCCGGCCGCCTCGAGGGACGCCGCAATGGCATTGCGGGCCGCCTCGAGCGTCTTCAACTCTTCCTGCCCCGGCGACGACACGCTGGTGAGCAATGTCGCGAGGCCGCCGGCGGCATCCTCGGCGCGGGCGCGCCACTTTTTGACCCAACGCGCGAAACTGCCGACGTTATCCGGATTGCGCGCGATCGCAAAACGCGCAAGCGCGCAACTCCAGCGCGCGGCGCGAGCCGAGTCGCGGGCCAGGTTCGTGAGGAGCAGCCAGGTCAAGTCGTCGCGATTCTTGCGGGCAACGTTCGCGAGTTGCGCCAGCAGCACTTCATCGAGCGCCGGGCGCAACACGAGATTCACCGCGGTCAGGCACTCGGCCCAATCGTAGGTGATCAGCGCGGTCTCCAGTGCCTTCCTCGCGGGCTGCCAGCCCAGATCTGCCTCCCAAATACGCCGCGCTTCGACCAGCACATGCACGTCGGGACGGGCGAGTTGCAACTGGCGCGTGCGGTACGCAATCAGCGAGCCGCGCCGCAACAGGTCGCCGGCCGCGAACGCCGCGCAATTCGTGATGTACGACGAAGGCGCGATCGTGCCCAGATAGGCTTGCGTCATCTGCAGCCCGTGAACCGGATAACGGGTTGGTATGAGCACATGCGCCAGCGTGTCGATCCAGCGGGCCGAGATGTCACTGTCATGCGCCGTGCGCTCGTATTGGTCGAGCACACCCTTCATGACGCTTTCCTGTTCATCCTGGGTCGTGACGTACTTGCGGTACGTCATTTCGTCCGGGTCGCGGAACTCGTTCCACTCCGCAACCTGCACCGGCGACTTGTCGCGATACGTCAAGTACCACATGTTGGCCGGCGTTGTTGGATTCAACTCGAAGGCGGCCGTACGGCGCTTGCGCAGCGTGTAATTCACTTCGTGCGTGACGATTTCATATTCGCTCGGCACGCGGCGAATCTCGCCGAATACGCTCCATGTGCGCAGCGGTTTCGCTTTCGCCTTCGAGGCGGAGTCGTCCATTATCAGCGTCCTTATGTTCAGCGCCCTGGCGTTACACGTCTAGCATCAGACCGTGTACTGCCATGTCACCTCGTCCGACGTCGTCTCGATGCGCCCGGCAAACGAAGCGAGCATCTGCTCCAGTTCACGCATCTGGTAAGGCCTTCCGACCTGCCGCTCGATCGAATCCCGGCTCACGCGAAGAAAACCTTCCGCCTGCACCCGTATGTACGCGCCGCGGTCGACCAGCTCGATTTCGCGACCCGGGTTGTCGTCCACGATGGCGCGCACCACGGCATCGACGTCATCGACCATGCGCAGCACGGGTCCCACGAGGTTTGCAGAGCGCGTCATGTTCCGCTCCGCTCATTCCGCGTAACGTACAGTCAGGCATTGCAGCGCATCGATACCGGCACCCGAAACCGTCTCGCTCATCGGCAATGCGACGCCGTTGAAATAGACGACCATCGGCGCTTCTCTTCGCGGGACACGGATACCGACCGACTGTGCGGCGACCTTCTCAGCGACCTCCGCGATCGTGTCCGTATCCCGCACGAAAACGAGCTGGGTGACGATGTCGCCGATGAACAGCGCGTTGATCGCAAGGGTGGTGGGCTGCGCATCGCTGGTTGCGCTGCTTGTGCGGGTTGCGTTCATATCAAGCCTGCTCCGCGGTTTTAGCATCACGATACGAGTGCGCCCACGCGTAATTCTTTGCATCCTTCCCCATCACCTCGGGCGTGAGGCCCATGTAATCGAGAACGCCTGTGAGCGTTTGCGGCTGCACTTCTCCACCCAGAAGCCGTTCGACCACGGTCTTCTGGTGAATGGTGTCCTTGTCTTCCCACCAGATCTGCCGGCACGGTTTCGAGCAGAAGTGATAGGTGTAGCCATTGTGTTCGAGGGGATAGCTGCGCACCGGATACCGGTCGTTATTGGGCGCGCCCGCGGTCCCGATAGGCAGGTGACAGCAGTTGCATAGCCAGGGAAGCGTTTTCGGCAGCGTTTTCTCTTCCTGCCCGCTATTGATGTTCGCAATGATCGTGTCCCAGCCAGGGCCGAATTCCTTTTCCCAGCGCGGGTACTTTTCCCGCAGCCATGCCCGCTCGTCTTCACTCACGCCGCCCTGCGGCTTCCACCAGACTGTGGGACGCCAGAACCAGATTCCCATCTGGAGCGAGTGGTGCCATATGTCGAGTCCGTCGATGAATTCCTGCCAGAACCAGGGCCGCTTCAGACCGTATTCCTGCAAGGTGCGCTGATACTGATTGACGACCCACTCTTCCATGAACTCTTTGTATGAGAGTTTCCGGTGCTCGAGCGGTGTGTAGTAATCCATGCAAATTCCGCTGATCACCGCGAAAAGGCGCGCGCTGATCCAGAACGTCTTGTCGATCAGCCACTGCGCCCGTTTCGGATCGTGCCGCATCAGTATTTCTATCGTCGGATGGCCCTGTTGCGCGTGGCGCGCCTCGTCCGTCTGCACGGACGAAATCATGTTTGCAAAATTAATGTCGGCGGAACTGAGCGCATCTGCCGCCAGACCGATGAACTGAACGTTGGTAAATGCCGTTTCGAACGTGAACGGCAATTGAATGGCGATATCCACCGCACTCGGATTCACCATCATGCCGTCGAATGCCGCGCGCCCCGCTACGGCCACCCATTCGTCCGTGTGATACGCCTTGAGCGCCCAGTCGTATTGCTGGTCGCGGCTGATGAATTCGTGGGCGAACAGCAAGTCGAGCTGAGCATGACGAATTTCATCGAGCGCACCGAACATCGCCATCTGCCGCCACGCAGGAGCCAAACCAAAGCGCGCCATACGCAATTCCGCGAGCACGGCCAGGTATTCGATCAGCGAGACCGCGCCGTAGTGAATCTTCGAAACCGACTTCCAGCCCTCGTCGAGTTGCTCGAAGATCGATGAGCGCCGCAATGCCGACTTCACGGCATAGGCCGAAGCTTCTTTCTCACGCTGCGTCGCAACGTACTCCGGATAGGTGATCTTGTACGGTTCGTCCCACTGCTTCCAGGCGTCGACCGGCACCTTTCCGGTGCCGGACAGCCATTCGGGGAAAACAGCATCCTGGTCGACGTACGAGAGCGTCCATTCGACATCGCGATAAACGTCGTACCAATCTTCACGCCTGAGTGAAGTCATCAATATCTCCTGCGCCGTTGCCCCCGAAACTGCTTGCCGGGAGCATTAGTCAGTCACATTCGAGCCGTCCGAGTTGTCGATACCAGTCAGCGGTGTCCCAATAGGCGACGATGTCGTCGATCAGACCTTCGCGATTGACGTGGAAGAGAAAGAGATGCACCAGATCGTAGTGCTTGCCGCTATTCGCAAGCGTACCGAACGCTTTGGCCTGGGTCCCGGAGATCGTGACCTCAACCGCGACGTTGCCCTCGTCGTCGTTGCCAATCCATTGCACGTCGTTGGTCAGGTCGGGAAAGGCGTCGATCAACGACGACCACCATGTTTTGCCGATTCCACGCACCTTGCCGTCGCCACGCACCACACGTTGCTTGCGCATGACCTCGGCCGGCACATAGCGAAAATTCGCGTTGTCCACACACGCGTCGACCATCCCTTCGACGTCCTGGCGGCGATACGCTTCGAAAAAACGGAGCACCGCGCGGTTAGCGCGCTCGCCGGTGGTGATCGCACGGCCTTCCGGGACTTCAAGCATCGATGTCTCCTTGTCTGATTCGACAACGCGCCATGACTCAGAATGACGTGGTGATCGTTACGCGGTCCAGGCGCCGTACGGCCAGTCGCCGGTATAGCTGGTTTTGGCACCAGAATAGCTTGACCGCCTCGATGCGATCGCTACGCGTATGCAGCAGCCACGCTTCGTCGAGATCGATATGTTTTTCCTGATTGATCACGCCGAGAAATTCTCCCGCCTGCGTGCCATCGAATGTCGTCTCCACGGCCACGACATCTTCATGCGTTGCGAACATGCGCCGCGTGCTCAACGTCAAGTCCGGAAATGCGGAAAACCAGTTCTCGAAGAATCTGCGCCCTTCAGCGTGAATGGGGCCTTCCAGCTCAAGTGGAACGATGTGAATGGAGCAATGCGGAGAGCAGGATATGAGCGCACCGTCGACATCATGTCGGGCAAGACTGCCAATGAATGCATGGGCGACTTCGAGGGCGATGTTCATGCCGCACTCCCTTGCAGGACACCGAGTTTGCGCAACACTGCTTCCGCACAGGCTTCATCGGACATCTGGTTCTGCGCCGTCAGCAAATGGCGGTCAACGACCACATGAGATACCCACGGGGGCGCTTCGTCATAAACGACGCCCCGATTCTTCAACTCGCTTTCAAGAAACCACGGAGGCCGTTGCAGTCCGACAATCGCCTGGTCTTCTTCCTCATTGCTGAATGCCGCCACCCGATATCCGTCGAAAAGCCACCCGCCATCGGGTCCGTTGCCAACCGAAAGCAAAGCGGCGGGTCCATGGCAGAGCAGCGCGATCAGGCGCCGCCTGGAATGTGCGAGGCGCAGCACGCGTTCGACATCGCGGTTGTCCGGCAGATCGACGATCGCGCCGTGTCCGCCAGGAATGAATACCGCGTCGAACGAAAGAATCTCCTCGTCCGACAAGCTGCCGAGATCGTACGGGGCGTTCAGCGCGCGATCGTTTGCCAGCGAATGCGCGCAGGTTTGCGCGAGACGTTCGCTATCGTGCTTCACCGAATCGGCCAGAACTTGCGCCCGCGCAGGCGGTACGATCGCGCTGATTTTCGGCCGCGAGGCGAGCGCTTCGAGAAAGCCGATATCGTGTTTCCAGCTTTCCTTTGCCGCCGCTTCTACGTTGGCGCGTGCCAACCCGTGTTCGATATTCGCAAACGTCAACGCCTCATAGACGCGCCGCGATGCAATCAAGTCGAGTTCCGTAAAGTGATGCAGCGTAAAGCGAATCCCTTCCGGATCGTCGGCGAACGATCTTACGATTGCTGCGAGAAAGTCCCTGTCCGTGTCAGGATAGTGAAAGCGGGGCTCCAGGCTAAAGGGGTCTGCAATTCCGGGCCGCCCGTCCACCGTGTGGATTCGCACGTCCACACCGGCAGCGCGAAAACGCCTTAGCGGTGTATAGACTTCATCGGCCCAGTAGCCCGTAGGCAACGAGTCGCCGCCGTCTAGCGGAAGCTCGCGTGCGCTGGAAACGATCATCAGGATGCGCCGCATATTGGGCCTCCTCCTCGACTGATTTATAGTCTGCGAGGAAATATCCTGCAATGCGGCTGCGCCAACCGCCCATTCCTGCAACGCGAGGGCCACGGAACCGCGCGGCGGGGCTGTTCGAAACGTATGAAAAATCGAAACTTGCGAACACGGCCTTCGCCGGTCGATAGAATGACGCTCGCAAAGGGAGTTGATCGAGGAATTGCAAACACGGGCATCTGCGCGAGCGGTTTCCGGTGGCGATTCCGATGCCACTTCGGGGCTCAATCATGCATGGATCGCCGATCAGCCGAACGCTGAGCGATGAGGCACACCCAGGCACCGAATCCGGAGTGGCTTACCGGTTCGGCTCGTTCCGCCTGATTCCGTCGCAGAACACACTGCACGATGGTGACGCGCGCGTGCTGATTGGCGGTCGAGCGCTCGACTTGCTGACCGCGCTCGTCGAACGCCGGGGAGAACTCATCACCAAGAAAGAGCTCATCGCGCGCGCGTGGCCGAAGCATGTCGTGGAGGAAGGCAATCTCAAGGTGAATATCGCGGCCTTACGCAAAGTGTTGGGAGACGAGCCCCAGGGCCAGCGCTTTATCGCGACGGTGGTCGGCCGCGGCTATCAATTCGTTGCACCCGTCGAGCGCGAAACGATGTCGGGCGCCGTAACACCGCCGCAAGCGCGTCCCCCGGTTTCGCACAACATTCCCGCCGCTCTCGTTCGACCAATCGGACGCGCGAAGACGATCCACGATCTCCTGACGCGGCTCTCGCGCGTGCGGCTACTGACGTTGGCAGGCCCCGGCGGAATAGGCAAAACGACGGTCGCGCTGGCCGTTGCCCGCGAAATGGTCGCGCTGGGCGAACATGACGTCTGGTTCGTCAACCTTTCGCGGCTATCGGATGCGCGCTTCGTGCCTCATGCCGTCGCCAGCACGATTGGTCTTGTCGTTCACTCGGACGACATACTGCATGCACTGTCCAATTACCTCCGGCTTCGGAATCGTCCCCAGCTCATCGTGCTCGACAGCTGCGAACAGATCGTCGAGGCGGCGGCGATCATCGCCGAGCATATGATCGCGGCGGGCCCGCAAATCCATGTTCTCGCGACCAGCCGTGAGCCGCTGCACGCCGTTGGCGAATATGTGTACCGGCTCGAAGCGCTCGAAAGCCCTCCCGACTCGGCACCTATGACGATCGACTCCGCGCGTCAATACCCCGCCGTCGAGCTTTTTATCGAGCGCGCCATTGCCGCGCGCAGCGACTTTGTGCCGTCCGATGAAAATGCGCCCGTGATCGCGCAAATCTGCCGGCGACTCGACGGCATTGCGCTGGCAATCGAGCTTGCGGCAACGCGTTTGGATGCCTTCTGCATCCGTGAGCTGCTCAGCTTGCTCGACGACCGTTTTACTGCGCTCGCGCAGGGGCGACGCACGGCGCCGGAGCGGCAGAGAACCTTGCTCGCCACACTCGACTGGAGTCATCAGTTGTTGCCCGAAGTCGAACGCGTCGTGCTGCGCCGGTTGGGCATATTTCCAGGCGTCTTTTCGCTGGGGTCGGCGGCTGCTGTTGCAGGCGACGAAAACCTGCCTTACGCCAGTGTGGTCGATGCGGTGGCAAGCCTCGTGACGAAGTCGATGCTCTCGGCCAACGTCGCCGACGATGCCTTGCGATATCGTCTTCTCGACACGACCCGCGAATACGCGAGACGCAAGCTTGCAGATGCGAATGAGCTGAACATGGTCTCCCGTCGCCACGCTGAGCATTTTCATGACTTGTACGCGCGTGTCACAGACTACTGGAACCGGCCGCCCGATACACGATGGCTGGGCAATCACCTGCCCACGATCGACGACGTTAGAGCCGCGCTGAACTGGGCGTTCTCCGCTCAGGGAGACACATCGCTTGGCATTGCGCTCACCGTTGCCGCTATCCCTGCGTGGATCCGGCTTTCCTCGCTGGACGAATGCCGCAGCCGAATCGAGCACGCACTTCATCGGGCGGATGCCCGGTCGCCCGAACTCGACAGACAGCGGATGAAGCTCTACACGGCGCTTGCCGCCTCTGCGCTCTATACACGCGGAATGGTTTCGCAAGTCGACGCTGCATGCACTGCTGCCCTGGCGATTGCGGAACAGCTTGACGATGAGGAATACCAATTACGTTCGTTGTTTGCAGCCTGCTGTGGCCTGGTCTATTCCGGCAGGCACCGTGCCGCCGACGAACTGCTGCAGAAGTTCCGCTCGATTGCGAACGGAACACAGAATGAGACCGCGATGTCGGAAGGCAGCCGCCTCACAGCGTTTGCGTGGCATCACATGGGCAAACAAGCCGAGGCTCGGCGCTTGCTCGAGCGCGTGCTCGAGTGGTACGACTCACCCCATCATCGCTCTCAACTCTCCGCCAACCATGTGAGTGGACGCGAGGGAACCCGCTCGTTGATGGCAAGCGTACTGTGGACGCTGGGATGCCCGGAGCGAGCGCTGACCGAGGCGCGCCGGGCGCTCGTCGATGCACAAGAAAGCGGCCATACCTTGACGATTGGGTATGTGCTCGTGTTTGCCTTCGTTCCGCTCGCGCTTTCCGCAGGAGATCTCGCCTCGGCCGAAGACGCGCTGATTGCTTTGCAAGACACCGTTGCGAAGCACGGACTGGCGCTCTTCGAGGCGATGGCACGTGGTCTTCATGGTGCGTTTCTGGTCGAGAAAGGGAATGCTGCCGGACTCCCGATCCTCTTCGAAGCGTTGGCGCAACTCGAGCGCGAGCATATCGGAATGCGCTATCCGATGTTTGCGGGGATGTATGCCCGGGGCCTGTTGCGTTTTGGCGATCACGCACGCGCGCTAGCGGCGATCGAGGATGCGTTGGCGTGGTCAGAGGCGCACGAGGAACTGTGGTGCATATCGGAGTTGGTAAGGATCAAGGGCGAAATACTCGCGACGCACGACGAACTCGATCCGCACGGTGTATCCGAAGCGCTTTACGTCCACGCGATCGAAATCGCGCAGCAGCAAGGCGCGCTGTTCCTCGAACTACGCGCGGCGAAGAGCCTCGCCCGCCTCAAACTCAGGCAAGGAAAAACCGCGCAGGTGGAGTCCGTGCTTTCGCCGGTTTACGACAGATTCACCGAAAGGTGCGAAATCGTTGACTTAAAGGAATCGCGGGAATTGCTTGCCAGTGTTCACGTAGCTTCCCGGAAATTCTAATGACAAGGTCTTCCGCTCGATCTGCTGCGCGCAATGGGGCGCACTCACGTCGGCATGTTCGGGAATTGCGGAACATCCAGATGATTGAGCCATTTGTACCGGCGCTTCGTGTACATCTCCAGCACCGGATGAATACCATCGGGATTGTCCAGGCTGCCGATCATGACGAACACCGTACCTGGAAACGCGCCTGAATTGTTCGAAAAGAGCCGAGATCCACACTCCGGACAGAAATTGCGATCTATCCTCTTACCGGAGTCCGCTATGTAAGAGAACGAGCGCGGCTGTCCACTGAGCAGCGTGAAATCGTCTGCAGGAATGCCGAAGAAAGTCGCCATGACCCCGCCACTTGCCTTCTGGCAATCCAGGCAATAGCAATCGGCAATAAACGTAGGATCGGCACTGAACTCGAACTTGACGGCTCCGCACGCACATCGACCCGCGTATTTCTTCGGCATGGCCTGTTACCTCATCAGTCAGGGAAGCGGGGATCGCATCCTGCAGTAGTCCATTTCAAGCGGTGAGCCGCGAAATCATCAAGTCTCGAGCTTCGCGTCCATCGTGATGGTCGCGTTCAAAACCTTCGACACCGGACAACCGGCCTTCGCATCTGCGGCGGCCTTGTCGAACACGGCCTTGTCACCGCCGGGGATTTTCACCACCACGTCGAGGTGCGAAGCGGTCACCGCGAAGCCGCCATTAATCATGTCGAGCGTGACCGTCGCCGTCGTGGAGATTCGTTCGGGCTTCACGTTGGCTTTACCGAGTTCAGCCGATAGCGCCATCGAAAAGCACCCCGCGTGTGCAGCCGCGATCAACTCTTCAGGATTGGTGCCGATACCATTTTCAAAGCGGGTCGAGAACGAATACTGTGTGTCCTTGAGTACGCCGCTATCCGTGGATATCGAGCCATTACCGTCTCTCAGGCCTCCTTCCCAGACCGCCGATGCCTTGCGCTTCATTCTGTCCTCCTGGCTTCTCGTACTCGAAACGATTACGCCAGCCAACGGTAATTCAATTCGGCTGCACCGTACCGCGACTCGTGCGTGTACGAAAATCGTCCGATTGCGACATCGACGTGTCAGCACCGCCTCGACTACCGACCGGCACGCTGCGGATAACTACGCTACACTGGCATACCGATCGCGCTTAAACCTTCGCCATCATGTCGTCGGTTGTCCGTCTCGTTTCGTGGTCCATCCGTCACCGGATCAGCGTGATCGCGTTATCGCTCGTCCTTGTGCTGCTGAGCGGTTATTACGTCTTCCATCACTTCGAGATCAACACCGCTACGGACCGGCTGTTGACTGTCGACAAGCGGTGGGACGCCTTGTCCAAGTCGTTGGATCGCGCGTTCCCGCAACGAGGGGGCTCCATTCTCGTCGTGGTCGAATCGAATGCGCCGGAATTCGCCGATACCGCCGCCAGCGAGCTTGCCAGTGCATTACGGAAGGACACGGACCGGTTCGTTGCGGTGACACAGCCAGGTGCCGGCCCATTCTTCGAACACAACGGGTTGCTTTTTCTCCCTTTGCGCGACGTACAGTCAACAACGTCGCAGTTGACACAAGCGCGCCCATTGCTCAACGCGCTCGCCCATGACCCCAGTCTGACCGGTCTCGCCAACTTGCTGACGACGACCCTGCTTTTGCCGCTGCAAATCGGGCAGATCAAGCTCAGTCAGATGAGTCCCCTTCTCGATCAAAGCGCGAATGTCGTAGACCGCGTGCTAGCGAACCAGCCCGCCGCTTTCTCATGGCGTTCGTTGATCGATCCCCATGCGAAGTCACCCGCGCACGCGTTCGTACTCGTGCAGCCCGTGCTGAATTACGCTTCGCTGAGGGCAGGCGGCAACGCATCCGCATTGATACGCGACACGGCGGCCTCGCTGCATCTCGATGCGAGATATGGCGCACGCGTGCGCCTTACCGGCGAACAGCCGCTCGCCGATGACGAATTCGCATCGGTTCAGGACGGTGCAGCATTCAACGGCGCCGTGACACTGCTTGTCGTACTCGGCATTCTCTGGTTTGCGCTTCGGTCCGCCAAACTGGTGCTTGCCGTGTCCATCTGCCTCGTGGTGGGGTTGCTTATCACTGCAGCTTTGGGTCTGGTGATGGTGGGCGCTTTCAACATGATCTCTGTCGCGTTCATGGTGCTATTCGTCGGCCTGGGCGTCGACTTCGGTGTGCAGTTCACAGTGAGGTTTCGGGAAGAGCACTACAAGGACGGTCGTATTCCCGCCGCATTGGTGAATACGGCAAATACGCTAGGCGAGCGCTTGCGCCTCGCCGCCCTTGCGGTTGCCGTGAGCTTCTTTTCGTTCATTCCGACTGCGTATCGCGGTGTGTCGGAACTGGGCAAGATCGCGGGGGTGGGAATGATCGTCGCCTGTCTCACTAGTGTGACGCTCTTGCCCGCGCTCATCGGCGTGTTACAGCCAGGAAGGGAAAAAGCATCGCCCGGCTTCAGGCACCTTGCCGAAGCCGACGACTTCCTCGACAGGCATCGCAAAGCCATGTTGGCGCTGGCAGCAGTTGCCATTCTCGGCGCATCACCGTTGTTGCTGCACCTGCGCTTCGATTTCAATCCATTGCATCTCAAGGATCCGCATACGGAATCGATGGCAACACTGCTCGCACTGAAAGACTCGCCCGAAATAGGCATCAACAATGTGCGCGTCATGGCGAATTCCTTGACCGAAGCCGATGCGATCGCCGCTCGCCTGTCAAAGCTGCCACAAGTGGGCCGAACGGTCACGCTAACCACGTTCATCCCGGCAGACCAGCCAGAGAAACTCGCCGTGATTGCAAGCGCGGCCCGCGTATTGGAGCCTGTGCTGACACAGCCCACCGCGCCGCCGGCTAGCGACGCCGTTCGCGTCGACGCTTTGCGCCGGGCGGCGAACCAGTTGTCGCTTGCGGCGGAGGATCATCCCGGGCCTGGCGCCACAGAAGCGACGCGACTTTCACAAGCGCTGACCCGCCTCGCAAACGCCCCGAGCGCGACACGCGATCGTGCCGACCATGCCATGACGGCACCGTTGAAGATCGCGCTCGCGCAGTTGGCGGCGCTTCTCGATCCTGCTGAGATCACCCGCGCCAATTTGCCCACAGGGATAACGAGAGACTGGGTTGCCGCCGACGGCCAGGCCATCGTGGAGATTTCCCCCAATGTGCCAAGCGGTATCGACCCAAACGATGACGCGTTGTTGAGAGGCTTCGCCAACGCCGTGAGCGCGGCGGAGCCGAATGCGATCGGAGGGCCGATTTCGATTTTGTACTCGGCCAATCTTGTCATCAAGGCATTCCTTCAGGCTAGTGCGTACGCACTGGTAGCGATCGTCGTCATCTTATGGTTTGCGCTGCGCAGGGTCGGCGACATCCTTCGAACCGTTGTGCCCTTGCTCGTTTCCGCGCTGTTGACACTCGAATTCTCCGTAGCGCTCGGACTGGAACTGAACTTCGCGAACATCATTGCGCTGCCGCTCATGCTTGGCGTCGGCGTTGCGTTCAAGATCTACTATGTGATCGCCTGGCGAAATGGCGCGACACGGCTGCTGGAATCCAGTCTGACTTACGCAGTTGTATTCAGCGCGGCGACAACCGGCGCAGCGTTCGGTAGCTTGTGGTTTTCACATCATCCCGGAACGTCGAGCCTCGGGGCTTTGCTCGCACTGTCGCTTGTGTCTACGCTTATTGGCGCAGTGATATTTCAACCCGTGTTGATGGGACGGCCTCGCGCTGCGCAGTTCAAAACGATGGCGTCGGCTGACTGAAATCGCTCTCATCCAGAACGTGAAAGCTGACATCGCCGCGATGGCTAGCGTTTCGCCGCTTCCCGCAAAGCTTCGAGCAAGCTTTGGGCGTCGTGCTCTCCACCGTAGAGATGGCCATTGATAAACAGTGTGGGGGTCCCGTGCACCCCACTCCGTATCCCACTCGCGAAGTCGCTCTGGATACGCTCGTCGTAACGGCCACCGAACGCAGCAGTCAAACTGTCTGCAGGAAGACTCAGTTCGGCGGCGTATCGCGCGATGCTTTGATCCTCCAGAGACCGCTGATTCTCGTACAAGATATTGTGAGCATCCCAAAACTTGCCAGCGGCGGCAGCGGCTTCCGAAAACTCCGCTGCATGGAGGGCATGGGCGTGCAATTCAGTCAACGGAAAGTGCCGGAAGACAAATCGCAATTTTTCTCCCATCACGCGCTGGACCGCCGTGATGACAGCGTGCATCGCTCCGCAATAGGGGCATTCGAAATCGCCGTATTCGACTAGTGTGACGGGCGCATCGATCGCGCCTTGCGAGTGGTCGAGCGGTCCAACAGATGGCGTAAGTTTGCTCATGGACTGTCCTGTTGCAGGCTGCAATCGGCTGCTTCGCAGCCAGTAAGTTCTGGCGGCACTTGTTGCAACGAGCTTAGGTCGATTCACGTCACCCGAAAACTATCTGATGGGTTAAACGCATCGCTCACGAGACGCCAGGAGCTAGACCTTGGTATAGGGTGCCCGTTGAGTGACCAGTCTTCCCGACAGTTGATCGCCCCCCGCTGCCGCGGCTTAATCCGGTCCTTATTTCGGATGTTCCGCCAGACCTCGTCCCAAATATCTTCGAGATCAGACCCAGGATCCTCTCAAAAATACTGTATAAATACACAGTTCCGTTGAATATCCGCAAGACGCAACGTGTCGCTGTCGTGCGGATCCATGAAAAGCCATTTTTGAGCACCACGGCATGCCAGATGATCGGCGCATAGCCCACATCGACATGGACGCATTCTTTGCGTCCTGTGAACTGTCGCAGTATCCCGAACTACGTGGCGAGGCCATGGTGGTTGCCGGGCGCCGCTCGGATGCGCCGCGGACAAACCCGGACGGCACACGTGAGTTCTCCCGGCTACGTGACTATGTCGGCAGAGGCGTGCTGACCACCGCGACCTACGAAGCGCGCGCACTCGGCGTTCATTCGGGAATGCCCGCAATGAAGGCCGCCCGCTTAGCGCCAGATGCGATTCTCCTTCCCGTGAACTTCGATCTCTACCGGTCGTACTCGCGGTTATTCAAAGATGCTGTTCGGTCAATCAGTTCGAACATAGAAGACGTTGGCATCGACGAAGTTTACGCAGACGTTTCACACACGGACGGCGATTCCGAAGCAATCGCGCGCAAATTGAAGGCTGCAGTCTTCGAAGCAACCAATCTCACGTGCTCTGTCGGCATCGCGCCGAACAAGCTGCTGGCGAAGCTGTGCTCCGATATGCAAAAGCCAGACGGCATCACGATCCTGAAGCTCGAGGACGTGCGATCGAAGATTTGGCCAATGGCCGCAAGCAAGATCAACGGCGTCGGCCCCAAGGCGGCCGCCAGGCTCGCGTCTTTGGGAATAACGACCATCGGTGAGATCGCCTCGCGCGACGAGAGCTGGCTCGTGGAGCACTTTGGACGAAGCTACGGGGCGTGGCTTCGCAGAGTCTCTCACGGGCTCGATGACAGGCCTGTGGTGACATATAGCGAGCCCGTCTCGATGAGCCGCGAAACCACATTCGAGCGGGACCTGCACGCGGTACGTCACCGGCAGGAACTGGGCGCCGCTTTTACCCGCCTCTGCGAACAGGTTGCGCTCGATCTCCAGCGCAAGGGCTATCTGGCCAGGAAGATCGGCATCAAGCTGCGCTTCAATGACTTCAAGACAGTAACGCGTGACGTCACGCTTTCTGAGCCTATTGCCGACGCGAAAGCGTTGCGGCGCGCGGCAACTGAGTGCCTGAAAAGAGTCGAGCTTGTTAAATCCATCAGACTATTGGGAGTCAAGGCCGGCAACCTCCAACCCGTCGGAGAAGCTTCTGATAAAGAGTCTCCTCAATTCACGCTGGATTTCTAGTACGCGAGCCTGATTTTCGGTTAGATTCTCAAAGCAACTAACCCAGAAGACTTTCAGACACTTTTCAGTCAAGAACTTCTTCGCATGAGTTCCCGCGTATTCACGGTCGATGCCTCCAGTCCGTTTGAACACGGCATGAATCACAATCATTTCAGCGTACGGGGTGAACCGCCGCATCGTCGGTTGCTCGCCTGGCGGGACCGGGTGGGTCATCTTATTGACGTGCTGCCCTCGCGATCCGGCCTCGAGAAGCCGTTTCAGGCTTCAATCGACCGCTATCAGGTGGGCGAGCTTGTCTTGACTGACTGCCGCTCGGATCTGATCATGCTCGAGCGCTCTCAGGCGCGGATCTCGACTGACCGGGTACGCGACTTCGTCTTTCATGTGTTTCTGGAGGGCGCGGTTGAGAACGTCTCCGTGCGCACCTCGCAGCGCGATACCGCGACCTCGCCCGCCAGCATCCTTGCACTCGATATGAACCAGCCCGTTCGCATGCAACGCCAGGCATGCAGGGTGATCGCGTTTTTCGTGCCCGGCGAGTTGATTCAGAAAGTCTTCCCTGATCCAGAGGCCATCCACGGCCGTATGCTCAATGCATCGATGCCGCTCGTGCCGTTGATCATCGAGCACGTTACGACGCTTAGCGGGAGCATCGCAAGCATGAGCGCCGCCGAGGTGGACGGCGCAATACGCGCGGCGGCGGAACTTCTCGTCGCTGCGTTTGGACGCGAGGCGGGCCTGAGCGGCGACACGCGCGCCGCAGCGCGGGCGGCCATGTTCGGCCAGGTACGGCAATATGTTCAGGCGCACCTGAGCGAAAGTGATCTCTCGCCCGAAAGCGTGCTCAATGCGCTTGAACTTCCGCGCCCGACGCTCTATCGCCTGTTCCAGCACGAAGGCGGGCTTGGGGCCTATATCCGAAACTTGCGGCTACGCCGCGCGGCCGATGAACTAATCCGGTATCCGCACGTCACGGTGATCGAGATTGCCTACGGACTCGGCTTCAAAAGCGCCTCTGATTTCACGCGCGCTTTCCGGCGCGCCTACGATATGGCGCCTCAGGATTTTCGGGCGCTGGCTAGCAAGCGGACTCAGTCGAGGTGATTTCAGGCTTCGACGCGCCGCTCCCGGAAGACCGAAAGCGCACAGAAGCTCACCACACACGCCGGCGCCACATACCAGGCTGCCGACATGGGATCGCCGGTCCATTTGATCAGACCTGTCACGATGAATTGAGCCGTACCGCCGAACAAGGCGACATGGAGCGCATGTGAAACGGCCATGCCGCTGGCGCGCACCCGCGCAGGAAGCGCTTCGAGCACGAGCAGGGCAGTCGCGCCGGCGCCCAGCCCCACCATCGTGCTAATGAGGCCGACTCCGAACAGAATTGGCAGCGCGCTGTTCGCATGCGTAATCATCGCAAAGACCGGATAGACGAGCAGCGCCGTGCAGCCGGAGGCAATGAGCGCCAGCGGTTTGCGGCGCGGCAGGCTGTCGATGAGACGGCCGGCCAGCGGCGGAACGATAACCAGCACCAGCGCAGACAACGCGGAAGCCATAAATCCGGTGACGGCTGGCATGTGCATCACGCGAGTCGCGTAGCTCGGCATGAAGTAGACGATCGCGTAGACCGGTATGGTTTGGCCCATCATCATCAGCATCGCCAGCGGAATCGTCGCCCCATGCTCGCGCCACAATTCGGCGAGCGGCGTGCCCGCACGTCTGCCGGTGCGGGTGAAAACCGGATCGTCGCGAAGCCGCAGGCGAACATAGAGGCCGACCGGCGCGATCAGGAGACCGATCAGGAACGGGATTCGCCAGCCCCACGAAGCCAGCGCATCCGGCGACACCGTACTGGTGATTAGCACACCCAGGGTTGCGCCGAGCAACGCGGCCGCGCCCTGGCTTGCGAGCTGCCAGCTGACCAGGTAGCCGCGGCGCGACACGGGCCCGGCTTCCAGCACAAAGGCAGCCGCAACGCCGATATCGCCGCCGACGGCAAAACCCTGCAACGATCGACCGGCAATGACAATGAGCGGCGCAATCACGCCGATGCTGGCAAACGATGGGCACAGCGCAAGCGCGGCGGTTCCCAGCGCCATCATCCAGCTGCTCATCGCCATCGCTGCGCGGCGTCCCACGCGGTCCGCGTACGTGCCGATGACCATCGCGCCAACCGGCCGCATGAAAAAGCCGACGCCGAA
The DNA here is from genome assembly GCF_004353905.1 of Paraburkholderia guartelaensis. Taxonomy (GTDB): domain Bacteria; phylum Pseudomonadota; class Gammaproteobacteria; order Burkholderiales; family Burkholderiaceae; genus Paraburkholderia; species Paraburkholderia guartelaensis. The sequence goes on from NZ_SMOD01000002.1 coordinate 97,502, forward strand.
GGTGCCGACAGCCCACAGCAACGACGTCATCGGATCGCTCGCCGGGAAGAACCGGTCTCCGATCATCACCGCGAAAAATCCGAACACGGTGAAATCGAACATTTCGAGCCCGGTCACGAGCGATGCCGCGACGACGGTCTTCAGAAGTTCACGGGGATGCTCCTGATCGCCGGAAGGCTGATCGCACGTCGCGAAGTGAGGCGTGAACATTCTATTTGTAAGGTGATCAGTACGGGCGCATAGGTTTCACGCTGGCAATGCATTCTTGCTGCGTGATGCGTTGCACGATACCACGTTACCAGGACACTTATCGACCGCGAAACTCCGGTGCACGTCGCTGCGCGAATGCCTCCAACCCTTCCCTCATGTCGTCGCCGGCGCACGCTGCCCTGCGAAGCTCCGCGATTCTCTCCATCGCATCGACAGGCACCGGTACGATGTCTTCGAGAATGCGCAATTGCTCCTTGACCGCGGAGATTGCCAACGGCGCTTTGGTCGCAATCTCGCTAGCCATCTGCAGCGCAACCGCTTCGACGTCGGCTGGCTGAACCACGCGATTGAGCACGCCGTGGCGCGCGGCCTCCTCGGCTTCGAGCGGCCGTGCGCAGAAGAACATCTCCTTCAGGATATGGATCGGCAGGTTGTTGATGAACCGGAGCAAACCGCTCGTGCTGTATGGAAGACCGATGTTCGCCGGCGTCATGGCAAGCCGGACCGTCGTATCGGCCACGACAAGGTCGCAACTCATCACGAGGTCGACTGCCCCACCCCATACGGAACCCGACACCATTGCCATAACCACGCCCGGATACGCGCGCACCTGACGTAGAACGCGCTCCAGGGGCTTACCCCAGGCGATCGGGTCGTGGTCGGCTTCGAGTTCACCGAGGTCGTGGCCCGCGCTCCAGACCTTTTCGCCCACGCCGCTCGTCAAGATCACTACGGGCACGCGCTTCGATGCAAGCGCCGTCAGTTGTTCCTCGAGTGCGCCCAGCAATTCCGCATTCAAGGCGTGGTGTCTGGAAGCGTTGCGGAAAACCACCTTTCCAATGCGTCCTTCAATGATTTCCGTGGTGACCTTCACGCATTCTTCCGGTGCATTCGCACTCATTTCGTTACTCCACATGTTGCGTCAGATCGCGCTGCGACGCTTGCGCCGGCGCGCGGGGAATTTGATAAAGCACACCGGCGGAGAGTAGCTCATAGAGTTCCGATTCGCTAAAGCCAGTTTCGCGCAAGACTTCTACCGAGTGCTCACCCAGCGCAGGCGGCGCATGGCGTGTCGCCTCACGAGCAGCCGGCTCGCCCTCCTTCGACGCATTGAACACGGGAGTCGGGACCTGGCGCACTTCTCCGAGGATACGATGCTGCACCGCCTCGACCAGACCGCAGTACTGAACCTGTGGATCGGCGAACACTTCCTCGAGCGTGTTGATGGGGCCGGCGGGCAATCCGGCATCGACGAATAATGCCGTCCACTCGCGTTTTCCCCTCGTTTTCAGCCGGCTCTCGATGATTTCCTTCAACTCGCCGCGATTGGCCACGCGGGATTCGTTGGTCGCAAACCGCGGGTCGCCCGGCAATTGCGGAAGGTCGAGAAGCTGGCACAGGCGACGCCACATCTCCGTCGTGATCGGAGCGATATTGAGCGGCCCGTCTGCAGTCTCGAACACTCCGTATGGGGCAATGACCGAGTGCGCATTGCCTGTGCGTGCCGGAACATCGCCAAGGCTCAGATAGCGTTGCGCATGCACGCTCAGCAGCCCGACCAGACTCGCGAGCAGCGAGGTGCTGACATGCTGGCCCTGCCCGGTCCGCTCGCGTTCGAAGAGCGCGGAAATCACCGCAATAGTCAGCCAAAGGCCGGAACTGAGGTCGCCGATCGCCGTGCCCGTGCGAGTCGGCTCGCTTTGCGGAAATCCCGTGAGACTCATGAGACCCGAATAGCCTTGCGCGATCTGGTCGAAGCCCGGCCAATCCTTGAGCGGGCCGGAGTCGCCAAACCCGCTGATGCTCGCCATGACGAGGCGTGGATTGCGCTCACGCAACACGTCGTACCCCAGGCCCATTTTCTCCATGGTGCCAGGCTTGAAGTTCTCGAGCACAACGTCGGCCTCTTCGATCATGCGCTTGACTGCGTCCAGCCCACGCGGATCTCGCATATCGATGCAGAGCGCCCGCTTGTTCCGGTTACACGATAAGTAGTACGTACTAACGCCGCGGTCGAACGGTCCCCAGGCGCGGCTCATGTCGCCATCAGGACCGGATTCGACCTTGATGACGTCAGCACCGAGGTCGGCCAGCACCATTGCGCAAAACGGGCCCGAGAGCGCGCGCGTCAAATCGATGACCCTGATATTCTCCAACGCTTTCATACGATGTCTCCAGTTACCGCTTTTGTGTTCCAGTCAAGGTTACTCCGGAAGGCGCGCGTGGCGTGTCTCGGTCGCGAAAGGCAGGATGAGAATGCCTAGACCGAAGGCCGCCGCCGTCCAGGCGACCGGCGTACCTAGCGAGCCTTGCCAACTGATCGCGGCAGCAAGGACGAAATTGACCCCTGCGCCAATGAATCGGCCCACCGATGCATTGAAGGCAAATGCAGTCGCGCGAATGCGCGTCGGGTACTGTTCCGGCAGCCACAGCGAGAAAATCGCGAAGTTGCCGCCGAAGAATCCCAGCAAGGCGAGAGACGCCATGAACAGGCGCAGCCCGTCCGGCAGATAGAAGGCCCATCCGAACGCCAGCACGATAGAGCCCGCCATCCCTGCGAAATACAAACCGAGCGCCGTTCTGCGCCCCATTCTTTCCGCAAGATACGGCGCAACCAGACAGCCGATAATCGTGCCAATGGCCAGAATGGCCGCCCCCACCGAAGCAAGGTGAATCGCATCGACCTTACTCAGCCCGGCACGCGTCGCGAGGGTAACGACGGCACTCGCCTCATACACGGAGCCGGCCCACAGCCCCACGATCGCCACGCCGACGAGCGCGGCGCTGGTGATCGTGCGCCGCCGAAATTCAGGAGCGAATATCAGCCGCAACGGCGACACCGCGTGTTGCGCAGTCGCAGAATGGCGCGCGGCTTCCCGGTCCCACTTTCCGGGTTCCTTCACCTTGAATACGGTGAAGATCGCAAGCAGCGCCGGCGCCAGACCGCAAAGGAACATCGCGCGCCATCCGTATTGAGCACCGACGGTGTAGTTGAGCCACGCGGCAATAAAGAACCCCAGGTAGTAGCCGGTTTGCAGGTAGCCCGCGCCCATCTTCCGGCGGTCCTCCGGCCAACTCTCTGCGATGTAGGTGCCTGCAAGCGCCCATTCGCCGCCGACGCCGATGCCTGCAATCAGACGGAACACGCCGAGTTCCCACACGTTGTGCGCGAAGGCCGCGGCACCGGTGAAAATCGAGTAAATCAGAATACTGGCCGCGAGAGTTCGCACGCGCCCGTAACGGTCGGCGAGCGGCCCCCAGATGAACGACAAGCCCCAGCCGATAAGGAACAAGGCAAACAGAATCGAGCCATACATGCCGAGATTGCCAGGCGTTGGCTCGATGCCGGAAAGGGGAAGCAGTTCTGTGAGCGCGGGAACAAGCACCAGTGCATAGATGACGGAGTCCACACCGTCGAGAACCCAACCGAGGTAAACAGCCCAGAAGCCTCCTATCTGCTCCCGTGAAAGCGGCGTGCGCCGCGCCCTTACTTCGTTTGAGGCGGTCACAAGGGTTTTCTGCATGCTCGTCTCCGTTTGTATTCGCCGTCCGGGCTTAAATGTGTGTCGTTCGGCGGCGGTTATGTAAGGCGAGTATAAGAAGCGGCACCATCCATGAAAAATATGATATTCCTCTCGCACGAGAACAATTTCTTATGGCGAGACAGGAGAGTCGGCGTGGACCTGAGGCAATTGCGGTACTTCGTGAAGGTCGTGGAATACGGCAACGTGACGCGCGCCAGCGAGGCGCTTCACGTCGCCCAGCCAGCCGTCAGCCAGCAAATCCGTAATCTGGAAAGCGAACTCGGCACCCGGCTGCTCGAACGAAGCACCCAGGGTGTTGCGCCAACGGCGTCCGGAAAAACGCTGCATCGCCATGCACTGGAACTGCTGCGGCAGGCCGACCGCACTGGCGAACTCTTGCGCCAAGACGCCGAATCCCCTGAGGGCAAGGTTTCGGTCGGGCTGCCTTCGAGCACATCACGTGTGCTCGCCATCCCGCTCGCGCAGGCTGTGCGAGAGCGCTATCCGGGAATCGTGATCGAACTCATCGAGGCGCCCACCGCCGATTTGCACAACCTGATTGCAAGTGGACGCGTAGACCTGGCCATCGTCGCGGATGCCGTCGAGACTCATGGCGTTCAGGCCGAACACCTGTTGACCGAGGCCCTGTATCTGATCGCGTGGCCCGAGTTCGAGCTTCCTCGAGAGCCGATTACGCTGAGCGCGCTCGCGACGATGCCAATGGTGCTGCCGAGTGCGCCAAACACCATTCGCAGCCGCGTCGAGTGGGCGCTGCGCGAAAAGGGCCTCGCATGCAAGATCCTGTTCGAGGCCAGTTCGACGGCGCTGCTATTCGCAGCGGTGATGGCAAAGCTCGGCGTGACCGTTCTCCCCTGGACTGCCGCTCACGTCGAGCTGGACGAGGGCAAACTGAAGCTCGCGCAGCTCGATCACAGCCGCTTTCGGCGCGACCTCTCTCTTTGCTGGAAAGACACGCCGCTCGTGAGCAACGCCGTCCTCAAGGTTAAAGATACGATGCGCGAACTCGTGGCAACACTGAGCGCGCGTCCCGAATGGGCGGCCGGCAACGCGCAACGCCCGCGGCGTGCGAGGCGTGCGCGGTGACGGCGCGGCGCAAGCATCAGTTGGCTGGATTCGATGCCAACGCAATCCGTGCCTTCTCTTCCGGACTATTCGCCTTGTAATACTTGTCGGCCCACTTGCGGTCGGGCTGCAGCAACAGCCGTTGAACGGTTCTATGCTGCTGCTCCTCGATGCCAACGGCGCGAGCGCGATAGTGCTCGTATAGCCGCATGAATTCGGCGAGGTAAATAGCGGCAATTCGCTTGTCTTTTATTTCGAGCAGGTTCTCGTCGTTGAAATGCTCGGAGTTATTGCTCATGTTGGCCGAGCCTGTGTAGACAATCGGATTGTCTCCCTCGGCGTCGATGACAATGAACTTATGGTGGATGATGACGGGCGCGTAACTGGGCGCGACTTCGCCGGGAAAGAGGCGGAGTTCGGGTTCGAATCCTTCGGGCACGGTCGCCGGCGAAAAGTACGATGCGTCGATGACGTCGCGGTTTTCCTTGCTTCGATGATAAAGCGCGAGGTTTGCCAGCGCAGTCGTACTCACCGCTTCTCCTGCGTTTTGCGCCGCTTGCGCATTCTCAGCGGACTTTTCGCTAATGTTGTTGACGAGGCCGAACATCATCAGCCCCTTGTCGCCGGCGGCAAAGCAGGCGTCGCGAAGCGGCTCGTCTGTCGGCATGAAGAGGCAGAAGAGAACGGAATGCTGCGCCTTTCCTATCGCTTCGACGATGGTATCGATCTGGGTACGTCTGGTTTTCGTTTCCGGAGAGAAGCAAACGCGCACGGCTGCGCTTCCCACCGTCACGGAATCCGACCAGCCATTCGTGAGTTCGGCGGTCTGGTTGATCGGCGGATTGCTGGCGATGGCTTTCGTTCTGTCGTCGTACAGTTTCGCGAGGTCAGCAGAATCGAACAGGTGAAGCACGTTGGCCTGTTCCGTGATGCCTTCCGTCGTGAAATTTGCCGAACCCGCAACGACGAATGCCGGGTTGCCTTGTCGATCGCCCCTATCCGTCACGATGAGCTTGTCGTGCATGATATGCGTCTTGTCACGCGGGCAGAACGTCACGACGCTGCTCAGTTCATCGACCGCGGGTTGATTGGGCGATGGCGCGGGCGCTTTGCCTTTTTCGCGAACCAGGTGCGAGTCGTAGACGACGGCGACATTCGATTTGCCGTGAGCGCTTCCAAAATCCTTGAACGCCGGGATCGCCCAAAGCGAGTCGGTCAAGTGATAGACGGCTGCTGCAGCGTGCGAAGCGTCCTCGAATATTTCCTTGAACACGAGCTGCATATCGTTGGCGAGCCACGTACGAAGTTCGAGCGCCTGTGCGGCCGGCGGCGCGGTATGCGGATCGATTCCCATGGCCTTCACCTGTCGTGCAAAAGCCTGTGAGCTCACCACCGCACGATTGAACCAGGTACCCACGCTGTCTTCGATATGCGCCGGAAGCGTGACCTCGCACGAACTTGCTTCTGCATTCAGCAGACTCAAATTGTCAGGTGTACCGACTACCGGATAAACGGTGTATTTGAACTGCTTGCCTCTGTCGGCTTCCTCGATGCGCGCGTCCCACCACATGAATTTTTGAATCGGCGCGATGTTCGAAGGCGCATCGGGCTTCCCGTCCGGCACCGGCCCCTTGAACGTGATTCGGTTGGGGAGCCAACTGCTTGCCTCATGGGAATTTCCGACCGGGCTCGTGAAACCCGGGGTTCGCTCTATGGCGAAACCCAGGAAGTCGGCACGTGTCGCACCTTCTGGCCAGTCGAGCGCGAGTAAAACCAACGTCGGGGAGAGATAGCTGCGAACCTTGGTCGACATCCTTCACCTCTGCTGTGTTAGCCAAAAGCATCAGTGTCGACCAGGAGTTTGTTGAAACAATGAACGAACTATGTTGCCTGGATGTCGTTTCGATGACGCTGCCCACAGCCGCGACAAACACACTTATTGCGGCGTGATATCCCTTTGCACGCGATGAATATGCTGCTCGACATAGAACGCGGCCGCATCGGCGTCTCCACAGACAATGGCTTCGTAAATCAGCCGATGCTCGGCAACGTACAGCCGAATGCGAGCCGGGTCATAAATCCCATCGTCCTTGAGCCGCTTCCATAGCGACTGGTCCATGGTCGATGCGATTTCTTCCGCGAGCTTCGCCAGCAACACATCCCCTGTCATCACCGCCAGCTGACGATGAAATAGCCTGTCGCTGTTGTTCCACAGCGCCCGCTCTTCGGGCGTCGCCACGTCCGTCAACGTCTCCATCTGGTCCAGATAGTGCTCGGCCAGCCGGTCTCGCTGTTTGCGCGCTGCCGCTCGCCTTGCAATCGCGGGCTCGAGAATCAGGCGCACGTCGAGCGTAGCCGACGGACTGAAGTCCGACGTGGATGCCTCGGTCCCGGTTTCCTCGCTCGGCGCCGCGGCAAGAATCTGGTTGGCTGCCGAAGCCACGTAAGTACCCGAGTTGCGCTTCGTGATCACCAGGCCCTCGTTCTGCAATTGCCCGATGGCTTCGCGCACGGCAGGACGCCCAACGCCAAAGAGCGTGGCCAGTTCGCGCTCCGACGGCAGCCGCGCATCCGGCATGAATCGGCCGCTGCGGATCTCGGCCCGGATCTTTTCCGACACCTGCTCGTAAATCTGCAGTGGCCGAAAGTTGCCTTCAAGTTCGAAGCGAGCGGAAGCCATCGTGAGTTCTCGGTGCGTCGTGAGGTGGTTCTCAAATATACCACTTTCGCGTCCACTTTCCGGTGGCCGTAGGGCCTTGGCTCCCTGTGTGCGCGGGAAAACCGGGAAATCCCGAACCAATTCCCCGCTCGTGGCGCACTCTCACGTGACCTTTTGGTCTATTTAAAGTCCACAACACCGCCAATTCGTCACAAATTGGCTTGCCATCCACCCACTAGTGGTATAGATTCGTTCCACGCCGAGCCCGAGAAATTGGCCGAACCGGAGCCAGAAACCGGCCTGGCCCAATGCATCCGCTTTTCGATACCCAGAACCCAAGGCTACCGAATGACCTCAAGCGACATCCGAAATTTCGACGCCGCCGCGACGGCTTCGCTGCTTGACTACCGCCTCCTCGTACAAGTACTGGCCGAGACCATCGTCGAATACAGCGCGGGCAAGGTCGTAAGCCCTGAGCGCATGGCCATCCCTATGCAGCAAGGCGGCTTGATGTTGTCCGTGCCGGCGAGCGCGCCAGACATCGCGATCCACAAGCTGGTCAATGTCTGCCCGACCAACGCCGGTCGGCAGTTGCCGACCATTCACGGTCAGGTCGTTGCATGCGATGCGTTCACGGGCGAAATGCGCTTCGTGCTCGACGGACCGACCGTCACGGGGCGCCGCACGGCGGCTGTCACGGCACTCGGCATCCGGACCCTGCATCAAACGCCACCCAGGGAAATCGTGATCATCGGAACCGGCAAACAGGCTGCCAATCATGCGGAAGCGCTCGCAGCCATCTTCCCGGAGGCGCAACTGCGAGCAAAGGGCCGCTCGAAGGCCGACGCGAACGCATTCGTTGCGCGCAACCGCGCTGTCGCGCCGAATCTCACGGCACTCGCAGACGAAGCGATTCCGGATACCGCAGATGTCGTCATCACGCTGACGACCAGCAAAACGCCGGTGTACACGGAGCCTGCACGCGCGGGCCGCCTGGTCGTGGGCGTCGGCGCGTTCACGCCCGATGCGGCGGAGATTTCCAGCCATACCGTCGACGGCAGCGCTCTGGTGGTCGATGACCCCGTCGGCGCAAAACACGAAGCCGGAGACCTCATCCAGGCCAACGTAGATTGGAACGCCGTTTCCGCACTGGCCAAAGCCCTGGCTGGAGAATTCCACTCGACGAAACCCATTCTCTTCAAAAGCGTAGGCTGTGCAGCATGGGACCTGGCGGCATGCCGGGTCGCTCGCGACGCCCTGCGCTAAACGTCGTTCGTGACGGCGCCTCGCCGTCACAGCAGCAGTGCAAGATCGCTTTCGCCTCGAAGTCCAATAATCTGGAGACATCATGCGCCATCTCGCCACCACCCTCGCCGTCCTCACGGCCGCCGGCTTCGCCCTCACCGCTCACGCTCAAACTGTCGTCACCATCGGTCCTCCGCGCCGCTTACGGGCCCGCAGGCGCCGAACGGCAAGGACAACGAAAATGGCGCTCGCCTCGCCATCGACGAACTGAACAAGAGCGGCGTGACGGTCGACGGCAAGAAGGTGACCTTCAAACTGGATTCGGAAGACGACCAGGCGGACCCGAAGGTCGGCGTCCAGGTCGCGCAAAAGCTCGTCGACAGCGGCGTGGTTGCCGTCATGGGCCCGTACAACTCCGGCGTGGCGATTCCGGCATCGCGTGTCTATAACACCGCCGGTATTCCGATCCTCCCCGTTGCATCGAATCCGGCGCTGACGAAGCAAGGCTTCAAGAACATCTTCCGTATCGGCGCAAGCGATGAGCAGTTGGGCGGCACGATGGGCCAGTTCGCAGCCAAGACGTTGAACGCGAAAACCGCAGCGGTGATCGACGACCGCACGGCGTATGGGCAAGGGGTGGCGGAGCAGTTCATCAAAGAAGCGAAAGCGAACGGCATCCAGATCGTCGACCGGGAGTTCACCAACTCGTCGGCGACCGACTTCCTGGGCATCCTTACCACCATCAAGGCGAAGAACCCCGACGTCATCTTCTTCGGCGGATACGCGGCTCAGGGCGCCCCCATGGCCAAGCAGATGCGCGCACGCGGACTGCGCGCGAAGTTGCTGGGCGGCGACGGCATCTGCTCGGCCGACATGGGCAAGGTTGCGGGCGAAGCCGCGTCGATCGTCTATTGCGCGCAGGGCGGTGTGGCGCTCGACAAGACTGCGGCGGGCCGTGACTTCCTGAAGAAGTACAAGGACACCTACCACACCGACACGCAGGTCTATGCCGTCAACTACTACGACGGCGTGAAACTGCTCGCCGACGCGATGGTCAAGGCCGGCACCACCACCGATAAGGCAAAGCTCGTCGCCCAGTTGGCGAAGACCGACTACAAGGGCGTCGCGGGCACTTACTCGTTCGATGCAAACGGCGACCTCGTGGGCGCGCCGACGACCGTCTACATCATCAAGGACGGCCTGCCGGTTCCGTACGGTCAGTGAGCCAATAACGTAAAGACATCATGAAGACTACTCGCACCATAACGACCGTCGAAGTGCATACCGGCGGCGAAGCGTTCCGGATCGTCACCAGCGGATTGCCTCGCCTGCCCGGCGACACGATCGTGAAGCGTCGTGCGTGGCTGAAGGAAAACGCCGACGAAATCCGCACCGCGTTGATGTTCGAGCCGCGCGGTCACGCCGATATGTACGGCGGCTATCTGACCGAACCGGTCAGCCCGACCGCCGACTTCGGCATCATCTTCCTGCACAACGAGGGCTATAGCGACCACTGCGGACACGGCGTGATCGCGCTGTCTACCGCAGCGGTCGAGCTTGGCTGGGTGCAACGCAAGGTTCCGGAAACGCGTGTCGGCATCGACGCTCCCTGTGGCTTCATCGAAGCCTTTGTTCAGTGGGATGGCGAACACGCGGGCAACGTGCGATTCGTGAACGTCCCATCGTTCATCTGGAAGCGCGATGTGACCGTCGAGACGCCGTCCTTTGGTACCGTGAAGGGCGACATCGCTTTCGGCGGCGCGTTTTATTTCTATACCGACGGTCAGCCGCATGGCCTCGCCGTGCGCGAGTCGTCGGTCGAGGAACTCATCCGCTTCGGCGCGGAAGTGAAGGAAGCCGCGAACAAGGCCTACCCTGTCGAGCATCCCGAGATTCCCGAAATCAACCACATCTACGGGACCATCATCGCCAACGCACCGCGCCACGAAGGCTCGACGCAAGCCAATTGCTGCGTATTCGCAGACCGCGAAGTGGACCGCTCACCGACCGGCTCCGGCACAGGGGGACGCGTCGCCCAGTTGTACCTGCGTGGCGAACTGGGCAAAGACGAGACCCTCGTGAACGAGTCGATTATCGGCACGGTTTTCAAGGGACGCGTGCTCAGCGAAACGACAGTCGGCGACTTCGAGGCAGTGATACCGGAAGTCGAAGGCAACGCGTTCGTGTGCGGCTTCGCGACCTGGATCGTGGACGAGCGCGACCCGCTGACTTACGGATTCCTTGTCCGGTAGCCCCTTCCTCCTCGTGGTACCTGTTGGCGCGGAACGCTGTGAATAGGCGTCCGCGCTTTTTTTACGTATCGCAACACTCGAAATAACGCGCCGTTACGAAACTCGCACCGCCGTTGCACCTGTGTCCGGGCCCGCCGCCTACACTCCGAACCGTGCTTACCAGAAACGCACGACAGGTGCGGAGGAGTAGTGAAATGAAAAGGACGATTCTCGGCGTGGTATTGGGCGCGGCCGCACTGGCTGCTTCGAGCGCAGCGTTTGCGCACGTCGATCTGGCCGTGGGTGTCGCCCTCCCTGGCGCCGCCTACGCACCGGCTGAGCCGGTGTACGTCGCTCCGCCGCCTGCTGCCTACGCGCCTCCTCCGGTCGCAGTGGCCTGGCGCGGCGACGACGACTGGCGCGCGCGTCAGTGGCGGGAACACGAATGGCGGGAACACGAGCGGCGCGAACACCAATGGCGGGAGCGCGAGTGGCACGATAATGGCCGCTGGGGCTATTGAGCCGAATCCAAAGCTCAAATTTCACACAAGTGATTATCATGAACGTCAATAATCGAATCAGGATGCTTGCCGCGGCGGCCACTTTAGGCCTCGCGGCAGCCGGAACCGCACATGCCGCCGGCTGCCTCAAAGGCGCTGTCGTGGGTGGTGTCGCCGGACATTATGCGGGCCACCACGCCGTTGCTGGCGCCGTTGGCGGCTGCATCGTGGGACATCACGTTGCGAAAAAGCATGCGGAGGAACGGGCCGCACAACATGAGGCCGAACGCGCCCAGAAGCTCAACACCTGATTCCCGCCGTACCTTTCGCGACAGCCGCCAGGGACGCCTATTCAAGCTGTGATATCCTGGCGGCACGCGACTTGCGCTATATTCTGCTCAAGAGCTGCATTCAGAGCGAAGCACAACTAGAAATGGACGAAAGAAAACGCGAAAGCATCGTGGCCTATCTGCGGCGTCGGATGGCCGAATATGGTATCGAACCCGAAGATATTGCTGCGTCAATTGCGGCAGACGCCGCCCAAATGCGCGCTGCACGTTACCGGGATGCGGCTGGCCACACGTGGGACGGCAAAGGCGACGCCCCGCGGTGGGTGGTGCAGGCGACGAGCGCGGGGCAGTCGCTCGAGCATTTTGCAGTCCGCGAGACGGCTGAACAGGAGCCGGTGAAAACCCCAAGCGTGGACTGGCGACAGGACCCGTTTGCCGGCAGCCGCCTGGCAAAAGTCAGAACAGAGCACTCCGGCGCCGCCTGAAAGCATGACCGTTAGGCGCCGCCCCGGCGTCAAGGCAAAACTTCAGTCGAATTCGACGTCACTGTTATTGCGCAGCGCATCCAGTCGTCGAATTTGTTCCGGCAGTATCCGGCCTTGCGACAAGGCTGGAAGGTTATCGATATCAAAGAACTGAACGGCGTCGGTTTCGGCTCCGGCTATTTCCCCCGCGCGCACGATTTCCCCAAGGAAAACCAGTTTCCAGATGTGAAACACAGAAGGCGGATGCCCGTGCTTGAGCATGTCCCACACGGCCAATAGCCGAACGATGTTCACCGTGTAGCCACTTTCTTCACGCGCCTCTTTTGCCGCGTTCTCCGCGGGCGAAACGCCTACGTCGGCCCAGCCGCCGGGCAGAGACCACAAACCGTCCACGGCCTCGCGCACGAGAAGGATTTGACCGGACGGATTGAAGACAGCGCATCTGACATCGAGTTTAGGATTCGCGTATCCCGTTTCGAACGCAAAGAGCGCGGCGACATCGCTCGTTTGCATGTACGCCATTTCCGCGAGCTGCTGATGCGCGATGCTGGCGATTTCCGTGTACCGTTCCGTGTCGAACGGGCTCGTCGCGTAGTGCAAACCCGTTTGCGCAAGTGCCAGTAGCCGGCGCGCCTGCGCAAGGCGCGCTCTCAGCGATTCGTGTTCGGCAGGCGTGGGCATCAATACCGCCTCATTTCTTCGCCACGGCGTCCTGATGCGCCTTCGCAAAGTCTGCCATGCTGTTGAAGCGGAAGGCGACGTTCGGCTGCCATCCGGGATTCATGGTCGCGCCAAAGCCCGGCTGCGAATGACGGCGGTAGATCCAGCACGACGCCAGACCAAACTCACTGGCTGGCTTGTGGTCGTGGAATAGACTTTCGGCTGTATGAAGGATCTTTTCCTTCTTGATGCCACGCTCACCCAGCTTCTCGAGCATGTATTCGAAGTTTCGCGGCGATGGCTTGTACGAGCCGATATCTTCGGCCGTGAAAATGGCGTCGAACGCGACCTGCAACCTTGCGTTGCTGTAGCTGAAGGTCTCGTTATCGACGTTGGAGAGTATGACCAGCTTGTAGTGCTGTTTCAGGTACTGCAGCGCGGCTACGGTGTCCTCGAATGCCGGCCAGTTCCGCACCGACCGTCCGTACTCCATGCACTCCTCGTGCGTGAAAGGCAGTCCCCATTCCTCGGCCAGTCGCTTGTAGACGATCGGTAGCAGTTCCTGGTATCGCTTGGCCGGTGTGTACTTCTGCTGCGACGACTCGTGTCGCGCATGGGCTTCCAGAACCTGGTCTCTCGACAACGGCGGCGTGGACCGTTCGATCAGGGGCTTAAGGCCAGCGAAGATGCCGCTTTCCCAATCGATCAACGTGCCGTAGCAGTCAAAAGTCAGCGTGTCGAAGTCGGTCAATTCCACGGTTACTCCTTTCGGAAGTGCATGGCGGCGATCACAGTGTCCAGGCCGCTTCGACGCCGCGAATCAAACGATGGCGATCGATTCCGTCATGTTCTGGCGCATGTAATCGAGGAAACGCTTCTGGAAAAGCATCGTGTGCTCGTGTGCGAGCTTCTCGGCCAGATCGGCGTCTTTCCGCGCAATGGCGTCGATGATCTCGCTATGGTCATTACCCAGCTTGGTCGCGTGAGGCGAGGTCACCGTGTAGTCGAAGTGCAGATGCGTCAGACGTTGCCCCTCGCCCAGCAGCCGTTCGTAATACCCCACGAAATAGGGATTGCTTGCCGCATGCGCAATGGCCATGTGCAGTTGCTTGTTCCTCTCGGTCAACGCCTCGGCATCCCCGCTCTCGACCGCTTTCATATACGCGGCGTCGGCTTTCTTGAGAATCGCGAGGTCCTCTTGCGTCCGGTGCAGCGCGGCGAGCCGGGTCACCGCGCGCTGAATGAGGTCGAGCGCCGATACGTACTTCGGAAATTCTTCGATTTCCAGCGGCGTTACGAGCGTCGTGCGATTCGGGAGGATCGTGACGAGCCCCTCGCTGATGAGCCGTGCGAGCGCGTCACGAACAGGCGAGCGCGAGAGGCCGAATTGCTCCGCGAGCGAGACCTCGTCCAGCGGCGCACCAGGCTTGAGTTGCAGCGTCAGGATCTGTCTGCGCAGCTCTTCGTAGATGTATCGTCCGCCATGGCGGCGGACACCCGCCTCTGCCTCGTTGGTCGCTTTGCTCATGGTCTTCCCGCCGTCGTCGTGGGCCCGGTAAAGCGGGCGTGCTTTGGAGTTTAACATTGCCCGCCCTCCGCCTCAGACCTTCGGAAATCCCGCGCCCCACGTATCGCTGAGCATGAATCCGGCCGCCAGCGGGTCGTCCGGGTCGACGCCGATCTGCTGGATGCCGTACACCCACGCGCGTCCCTGAACACGCGGCAAAACGGCGGCCCGGCCGCCCACTTCCGTCTTGCCGAGCAACTCCACGGAGAATTCGCCCCCAATTGTCGAGCGCGACTTCAACTTCGTGCCGACGTCAGCCAGACCGCGGGCGGCGAGTGTCGCGAGGTTCGCCGAACTTCCGGTGCCGCACGGCGAGCGGTCGACGCGGCCGGGAGGCAAAGTCGTGCAGGTCTGATACAGCTCGTCGCTCACGCGGTTGCGGAACATGACATAGGCGACTTCGTTGATTTGCGGGTACAGAGGATGCGCAATCTCGATCTGCTGGTTGATCACGTCTTTGAGCGATACGCCCAGTTCCGCAAGCGCGCGTGCGTTCTCCGGGGCAATGGTCAGCCCGACCTGCCCGACGTCGATGAGCGCGTAATAGACACCGCCAAATGCGATATCGGCGCGAATCGTCCCGAACTGCGCAGTGTCGATGCCGAAGTCGAGCCGCTCGACGAACGACGGCACCATGTCGAGTGCGACGCCCGCGCAGCGGCCATCCCGGCACGTTGCGCGAGCCGTGACGAGACCGGCAGGCGTGTCGAGCACAACGGTCGTTTCGGGCTCCTGCATTTCGACCATGCCGAGTTCGAGCAACGCCGTCACGACGCAAATGGCATTGCTTCCGGACATCGGATGGGCTTTGTCCGCCTGCAGCACGATAAAGCCCGCTTGAGCTTCGGGCCGCGTCGGCGGCAGCAGCAGATTGACCGACATCTGCAGGCAACCGCGCGGTTCGAGCACGACGAGCCTGCGCAGGCTGTCGTCCACCTCGTTGATGTAATTCATCTTGTCGAGCATGGTCTCACCGGGGATGCCCACGACGCCCCCGGTGATGACCTTGCCGATCTCGCCTTCGCAGTGCACATCCACGAGTTGAAGTGTCTTTTTCCAGCGCATGTTCGATCTACCTTACTTGATGTACCAGCCCCACGGCTTGTCGCTGCCGTATCGCGTGATCTGCTTGGTTTCGAGGTAGTTGTTCAAACCCCACTCGCCCAGTTCGCGTCCGATGCCGCTCTGCTTGTAGCCGCCCCACGGCGCCTCCGTGAACGTGGGCTGCGAGCAGTTGATCCATACGATACCTGCCCGCAGTTTGCGCGCCACGCGCTCGCACCGCTCGCTGTCGCGCGACATCACAGCCGCGCCCAGGCCAAAGCGCGAATCGTTGGCAGAACGTACGGCTTCCATCTCGTCGTCAAAGGGTCGGACACAAACGACCGGGCCAAAAATCTCTTCATTCCAGACCCAGCTGGTCTCGGGCACGTCGGCGAAAACAACGGGCTCCATGAAATATCCCTTCTCGAGATGGTTTGGCCGTCCACCGCCGGCCACGAGCCGCGCTCCCTCTTCCACGCCACGCTCGACCGCTTTGCGCACATTGTCGTACTGGCCCTTGCTGACAAGCGGCCCGAGCAGCACGCCATCCTGCAAGCCGCTGCCGATGGTGATTTTCTGCGTTTCCGCTTTCAGGCGATCGAGCAGCTTTGCGTAGATGCCGCGCTGCACCAGCACGCGCGACGTGGCCGAGCACACCTCGCCCTGATTCCAGAATATGCCGAACATGATCCATTCGACAGCCGCGTCGATATCGCTGTCGTCGAAGACGATGAACGGCGACTTGCCGCCCAGCTCGAGACTGACGTTCTTGATGTCGCGCGCCGCGGCCTGCATGATGCGGCTGCCGGTCGGCACGCTGCCGGTAAAGGCGAGCTTGTCGACGTCGGGATGTTCGCTCAGCGGTGCGCCGGCGTCCTGGCCCAACCCGGTGATGACGTTCAGTACGCCCGGCGGCAGGTCCGCCGCTGCCGCAATATCCGCAAGCTCGAGCGCCGTAAGCGGAGTCAGTTCGGAGGGCTTGAGCACCATCGTGCAACCTGCCGCCAGCGCGGGCGCCACCTTCCACGCGGCCATCAGCAGCGGAAAATTCCAGGGAATGATGGCGCCAGCCACGCCAATGGGTTCTTTGCGTGCAACCGAGCTGAAGCGGTCATCGGGGAGCGCGATCGTCGTTTCGGCGTGCTCGTCGAGTTTTTCCGCAAGGCCCGCGTAGAAGTCGAAACAGCCTGCCGCATCGCCCAGATCCCACAGCGCCTCCGGCAGCGGCTTGCCGTTGTCGCGCACTTCGATTTCGCCCAATTCCTGCAGTCGGTCGCGAATGCCTTTGCCGATACGGCGCAGGACTGCTGCGCGCTCGGCGCCGCTCATGCGCGGCCATGGGCCTTCGTCGAACGCCTTGCGCGCGGCCTTGACGGCAAGATCGACGTCTTCTGCCGTTGCGGCTGCAACTTTCGCAATGACTTGCTCGGTGCATGGATCGATCGTTTCGAAGCTGCCGTTGTGTAAAGGCGCGACCCAGCGACCGTCGATGAAGAGCTTTTCGTACGATTTCATATTCAATCCGATATTGGTTTGCGCAATGTGATCAGCGTGGCGTCGAACGCTCCCCGCTAGAACCGGTACGCGCTGAACGGCGCGAGATCCTGCCTGGTCGGGCGGCCCGCAACCATGTCGGCGATCAATCTTCCTGTCGTCGCACCGAGCGTGAGCCCAAGCTGCCCATGGCCAAAAGCCATGAAGACGTTATCGAGCCTGCGAGAGCGATCGATGACCGGCTTCGTGTCCGGCAGGAAGGGACGATAGCCCACGCCATATTCGACGTTCGCGGTGCGTAGTTCGGGCAGCACGCGCTTCGCTTTCTCAAGGATGATGTCGGCCCGTTTGAAGTTGGGCGCGGCGCCCTTCCCGGCGAATTCGATGGTCCCGCCAATCTGCAGGCCTCGCGTCATCGGCGTGAAGCAAAATCCGCCGTCGGCGTAGATGGTCGAGTGGCGGATCTCCACGCCGGGGTCGGCAACCACCACCTGGTACCCCGCAATGCCCTCGAGCGGCACACTCACACCGAGAGCACCGAAAAAGCGCCGCGCGCCCGTTCCGGCGGCGACCACCACGTGCCGGGCTGCCACGCGTTCGCCGTTTGCGAGCGTGACGCCGGTCGCCCTGCCGTTCGCCTCGTCGATACGGCTCGCTTCCGTTCTGATCCGGCGCCCGCCTCGTGCAATGAAACTGTCGGTGAGCGCGGCGATGAATCCCATGGTGTCGCGCACGGAACGCCAGTCTTCGAAGAGCAGCCCATGAGAAAACTTGCCCGCGAGCGCCGGTTCGAGGTCGCCGATTTCTTTGGCGTTCAACCGCTGCGCCTTGAAGCCGAGTGACTCGCGCAACGCCAGATGCGGCTGCTCGTGCTCGATGCCTTTCGGGTCGTCGAATACTTCGAGAATGGGTCGCTCGCCCATGAGCGCCTTGTCGTCGCATGCGTCGAGCAGCGGTGCGTAATCCGCGTAGACATCGTGCGTCAGTGTCGCCATGGCGTTGGCGATATCGACGATCTTCGCGTGTCGCGCACACATGAGAAAGCGCACGAACCAGGGGATGATGCCGGGCAACGCGCTCGGCCGCAGCGCCAACGGTCCCTTCTGATCCATGAGCCAGCCGGGAACCTTTATGAGAATGCCGGGCTTGGAGAGCGGAATGACTTCGCTCACCGCCATCTGCCCGCAGCTCCATTTCGCGGTACTGTTGCCCGGTACTTCGGGATCGACGAGCGTGACCGCATAGCCGCTGCGCTGCAAATACAGCGCACAGCACACGCCAACGATACCGCCGCCAATGACGACGGCCGACTCGCGCGGCGCGGCGTCCCGTTCAATCGCTGCAGAATCGAGAGGTACGGCGCTCACCTGGCGAACTCCTGAAGGTCGAAGCCCAATGCATACGGCTGCTCGTCGTCCACGTAGTGTTCCGAGCGGCCGGTGATCCACGCGCGCCCTTCGACGCTGGGGCGGACGGCGTCAAGGCCGCTGTCGAGCCGCGTCGTCGATTCGACGCGCCCGATGAAACAGCTGCCAATCAGGCTTTGATGCGTAAAAGCCTGCCCTTCTTCGAGCAGTCCGCGCGCATACCGTTGTGCAACGCGCGCAGAGGTGCCGGTCCCGCAGGGCGAACGGTCAACCAGACTCTCGCCGGCAATGACCACGGCGCGTGCGTCCGCTTCATCCGAAAGCGGTGCGCCCGTCCACATGCAGTGCTTCACACCGCGAATGAGCGGATTGTCCGGATGAACGACTTGCATGGTTTCATTCAGCAGCGCCTGCATTTCACGGCCCCATTCGAGCAACTGCTGCGGAGTGAAATGCTCGCATCCTGGAAAATTCTGCTGCACTTCCACGATCGGATAGAAGTTGCCGCCATAGGCAATGTCGAGCACGAGCTTGCCCAGCTTCGGATGCACGACTTCCACGTCGCGATGGAGCAGGAAACTCGGCACATTCGTAAAACGCACCGACGTCACGCGGTTTCCGTCCCGCTCGTAGCGCGCGCTCAGCTGCCCGGCGGGCACGTCGACGACCACCGTACCCGGCGTTTTCGGCTGCACCAGACCGGCTTCCAGCGCGAACGAGATCGAGCCGATGGACGCATGTCCGCACATCGGAAGGCACCCCGAGGTCTCGATGAACAGCAGGCTCATATCGGCATTGGCGGACACTGGGGGATACAGCAGCGTGCCCGACATGTGCGAGTGGCCGCGCGGCTCCAGCATGAGCGCACGGCGAATCCAGTCGTATCGCTTGACAAAGTCCTCGCGCCGCTCGGCCATCGTGCGCCCGTCGAGCGGCGGCGCGCCATCGATGACCATGCGTACCGGCATGCCTTCCGTGTGACCTTCGATGCACTTGAAGCTATGTCGCGTCATTCTCGATTTTCCACCGGAACGTGTGAGCCGGCGCCGCCATGGCGCCGGCGCGAGGGTTAGGCCTGAGCGGCTTCGAAAACCGCGCGGAACGCGGCCTTTTCTTCGTCGGTCAGCGGCATCAGCGGCATGCGCGCGGCGCCCACCTTGAAGCCGGCCAGTTCACAGCCGTACTTCACCTTCTGCACGAACTTGCCAGCTTCCATCGTGGCCATGACTGGGAAAAGCGAGCGCATGACGTTTTGTGCACCGCGGATATCACCGGCCTCGAACTTATTGTAGAAGTCGACAACCGGCTTGACGAAACAATTCGCCGGCCCGCAAATCCAGCTCGTGGCGCCCCACAGGAAGAAGTCCAGCGCCTGATCGTCCGAGCCGCACGAGAGCTGGTAGTGATTCTTATACTTCTCGCCGATTTCGATCGCGCGCAGCAGATTGCCACTGCTCTCCTTGATGCCGACGACGCGCGGGTGATCCTTGAATGCATCGAGCACGCCGAAACCGACTTCCACGTTCGTGCGTACCGGATAGTTATAGAGAATCACGTTGACGTCCGGCACGGCTTCCAGAATCGCTGCGTAGTGGCCAATCAATTCTTCTTGCGACGGCAGCGCATAGTACGGCGGCGCAATCAGCACGTTCGTGTAGCCGGCGTCGCGGACCAGTCGCGTCTGCTCGATGACTTCGCGCGTGGACGACCCGTTCGCGCCGCCGATGAGCGTCCCGCGTTCGCCCACGACTTCGCGCACCGTCTTGAGGATGGCGCGGCGCTCGTCGTGCGTCAGGGCGTAATATTCGCCCGTCGAACCGAGCGGCACGAAGCCGTTCACCCCGGCCTTCAGCTGAAACTCGAGGATGTTCGCGAGGGTGTCGTGGTCGACGGCACCGGACGCATTGAACGGCGTAACGAGCGCCGGCAGGATACCTTTCATCTGCATTTGAATCTCCGCTTCACGAAAGCATGGTTGGGGATTAGTAGGCAAAGCGCCTGAGAAACTTTGTCTCGACCACGCCGACCAGACGCGTCAGCGGGAAAGCGACAAGGAAATAGATCATGGCAACCGTGGTCAGGAATTCGACTGGCCGTGCCGTGCTGGTCGAAATGTTCTGCCCGACGAACATCAGATCGGCGACACCGACAGACGAAATCAGCGCGCTCTCCTTGAACAGACTCACGACGTTCGAGAGCAACGGCGGAATGGCGCGCAGCAGCGCTTGCGGAAAGATCACATAGAGAATCTTGGCCTGCGGCGTGAGACTGAGCGCAATGCACGCGTCGTGCTGCTCCGAGGAAATCGACTTCAGCGCGCCGCGGAACGTCTCGCTCGTGATGGCCGCCATATACAGCGTCAGCGAAATGACGACAGAGAGATATGGCGGAATCGGAATCCTGAAGACAACCGGGAAACAAAAGAACACCCAGAAGAGCTGAATGAGGAGCGGCGTTCCGCGAAAGAATTCGACATAGAGCGTCGTAGCCGCTTTCATCCACCGCGACGGGGACATGCGCAACAGGCTCAACACGAAACCGGCAAGGCTACCGATCACGGCGCAACTGCTCGTGAATGCGAGCGTCAGCCCCAACCCTTTGAGCAGGACCAGCCAGTACGGCAGCACCGAGGCGAAATCGAGGTTCATGGTCTTCTCCTTAGCGCTGATGGGCCAGTTCCTGCCGACGCTCGATCACATGAACGAGTCGCGCAATCGGCAGAGACAGCGCAAAGTAAATGAGCGCCACGACCGTATAGGTTTCGAGCGGACGATAGGCTTGCGTCGCCAGACTCTTGCCCACGTACATGAGATCCGCCACCGCCACGATTGCGACGAGCGCGCTTTGCTGCAGGCTCCCAATGCCGTTGGTCATGAGAACGGGCATCGCACTGCGAAGCGCTTGCGGCAGGACCACATAGAAGGTGCGTTGCCACGGCTTCAGGCCGAGCGCGACGCATGCGTCGAGGTGTTCTTTCGGCACCGCCTGCACCCCTGCCCTGTACGCCTCAGCGTTGAAAGCGGTGAGATTCAGCCCAAGTGCAAGGATGCCCATCACGATGGGGTCAATGAACACATCGACCATCATCGGAATGCAGTAGAAGAACCACACGATTTGCAGCAGCGCGGGCGTGCAGCGAAAGAATTCGATGAAAAGCTGCGCCGGCCAGCGCACGATCGCCCAACGGCTCATGACCAGCAGGCATAGGAGAAAGCCGAGCACGAGGCCCATGATGTTGGACGCGAGGGCAAGCTCTACGGTCACCCGCAGCCCGTCGAGCAGGGACCCGAGGCTCCCCTGCAGAAAGTGGAAATCGAACTGGTAGTTCATGGCCGGCCTCAGTCGAGATGCAAGACTTTCTCGAGAAACTCGCGCGTGCGCGCTTCTTTCGGACACTTGAACATCTCGTCCGGCGCACCCTGCTCCACGATCTTCCCGCCCGCGCAGAACACCACGCGTGTGGCGATATCGCGGGCGAAGTGCATGTCGTGCGTCACGATGATCATCGCCATTTTCTGCTCCGCGAGCTGGAGCATCACGTTCTGGACTTCAATGACCATTTCCGGATCGAGCGCCGAGGTCACTTCGTCGAAGAGCATCAGCTTCGGCTCCAGCATGAGCGCCCGCGCAATGGCGACGCGCTGTTTCTGGCCGCCGGAGAGCTGACTCGGATAAGCGTGGAGTTTGCTCTCGAGGCCCAGACGCGCCAGATACATGCGAGCACGCTCAGTAGCCTGGGCTTTCGAGAGGCCGCCAACTTTCACCGGCGCGAGGATGAGGTTGCCCAGCACGGAAAGATGCGGAAACAGCGTGTAGTGCTG
Organism: Paraburkholderia guartelaensis; assembly: GCF_004353905.1. Taxonomy (GTDB): domain Bacteria; phylum Pseudomonadota; class Gammaproteobacteria; order Burkholderiales; family Burkholderiaceae; genus Paraburkholderia; species Paraburkholderia guartelaensis. Next base: position 119,682 of record NZ_SMOD01000002.1, read on the forward strand.
AAAAACCATGCCAATCTGCTTTTGCAGCTTCGCGTCGATGCGCTTCGATCGTCCGGAATCCTGACCGTAGATGTACGGCTTGCCCTGAAAGCCGATTTGTCCGCCCTGGATGCCTTCGAGGCCCATCATCACGCGCAGAAGCGAACTCTTGCCGCTGCCGCTCGGGCCAATGATCACCAGCCTGTCGTCAGCGCGCATGTCGAGGCTCATGCGGTCCATGACCACGAGGTTTTCGCCGTAGCGCTTATAGACGTTCTCGAATTGGACGAACTCGCCCGTCGTCGACGGCGAAAAGTTCAGGACGGTCGGGGCAATGTCGGGTTGGGCAGCCATGGTTCGCATTGACAACATGAAATCTCTCCAGCGGGGCGCGTGAGCAAGCGCGCGAGATGTGAATCGAATCTGCTTTGTCGGTCGGTCCAGAGCGGCTGGCACAGTCACCTCCTCGCCTGGGACACACAATCTTGCGTATCTATTTGTGTGCAACGTTGTACACATAGTAGAAGCCCAAAATTCCACCGTCAATGAGAGATGCGGGATTTCCAGGGAAAACACGGGGACCGTGAAGCCAGACGCATGCGGTGGGCATCGAAATGCAAAAAAGGCCGCCGTGCGCGAACGCGCACGGCGGCCTTCCAGCAGGGAAATGTTTCGGAACGTGCGGCGAAAACCACACGTCGCGCGCGAGCACCGCGCGGCATCAAATCGATGTGCTTACTTGTTGGTCACGAGCATCGACTGGACGGAGGTCTTGATGAGACGGTTGACCGCCCCCGACTTGACCTGCGCGTTCAGAAAGTCGTTGAGAACGGCGAGATCGGCTTTCGACGTTTCCTTGCGCACGGCGAACGAGACCGCTTGCTGCGCCAGCGGCGGATTGGGCTGAATCGCAACCGCCCACTCCGGGTGCTCTTCGGTCAGCAGCATGTTGGTGATGTTCGCGTCCGCGAGCAGATCCGCGCGCTTCGACATCAAGGCGAGACGCGTCTCGTCGTTGCCAGGCAGCCGCATGATTTGCGCTTGCTTGATGGCGGCAGAGATCGCCTTGTCCTGGGAGGTGCCCGACATGACTGCAATCGTTATCCCGGGTTTGTCGATCTCGGCAACGCTGTGCGCGCCCTTCGGAATCTTCGGGTTGTTCTTGTTGTAGATCAGCGAGACGTTGTAGTCGGTGGCGGGCACGGAGAACGAGACCGCCTTCTCGCGCTCAGGCGTGTCGTTCAGCGCAAGCGAGAGGTCCCATTTGTCGGATTGCAGACCCGCGACGATGTTGTCCCACGACGTGTCGACGAACTCGACCTTGACCTTGAGGACGTTCTGTCCGAAGTCACGGCACAGGTCCGAGAAAAAGCCGCTGTACTGGCCAGTTTTCGCGTCGCGCATCACGTACGGGGGCGCAACCGCAGCGCCGCAGCGCAGCACACCTGCTTTCTTCACGCTTTGCCACGCGCTCGCGTCCTCTGCGCGAGACGACGCGCTCGCGAGCACGCAGCTCGCTGCAACCAGGCCGACGAAAGCTTGACGGGTAATGCGAGACAGCCGAACCATGATGACCTCTCCAATAAGGGTAATCCCGTATATGCACAATGCCGACGCCACACAACTCTGCATGCTTTTTTGTGTGCAACGTTGTATGCATATTAGGAAGCCAATATTTGGGCTGTCAACCAGGCGATTGCCCTGGCGCTCCGCGCGCGTCGCTGCGTGTGGCGGCACGCTCCGGCCGCCAGAACGCGAACACGAGCAGCCCGACCGGCGCCTGTGCGGCCGCGACGAACGCTGCGCAGCCCGCCCAGCTCCAGTGATGCCATGCGGGAATCGGCAACACAGAGCCGAGGCTGCCGTCGAAGTAATAGCAGGAGAGGTAGATTCCGATCGCCGTGGTCCGGGCCCCGGCGGCGGCATGGGAAATGAACGCGTTGCGCGCGCGAGCAGGCATGGAGCCGCGCATCTGGCCGACCGTGGTATCGCTTGTCGCAGCCGAGCGCGGCGTCGCCGTCGCCCCGACCTTCACGATGGCGCTGCAACGCTCGGGCGTAGCCTACGTGCCGTTGAGCGGTGCGCCTGCGCTCGACCAGACTGTCTCGTGGATCGAGCCGTTCACTTCGACTTGCGTGAAGCGCTTCGTCGAACTTGCGCAGTCGGTTGCGCAACAGGAAACGCGCGGATTTGGAACCGCGCGAACTTCAAACAGGTGCCGACGTCATGTCCGCCGTGCGCGTGGCATACGTGGCCCGCTTCAAACGCGCCACGCCTTCGCGAATCTCATCGACGTTCGGCGCGGCAAACGAAAGGCGCAGCGACGCGGTGTCGGGCTCGTCAGCGAAGAACGCCTTGCCGGGAACGAAAATCACCTTGTTGGCAATCGCGTTCGGCAAGAGCGCATCGATCGCGACACCCGGAATGCGCGCCCACACGAACATGCCGCCTTCGGGTTGATGAAACGCGATTTCGTCGCCGAATTGCACGCGCAAGCCGTCGCATAGCGCTTCGCATTTGCGCTGATACGCTTGCGTGATGTGCGGAAGGTGCCGCTCGAGCGAGCCCGCCTCCAGGTAGTGCGCGGCGATTGCCTGGGTCCACGGCGTACTGCACAGGTCCACGGTCTGCTTGGCGATCACGCAGCGCCGCGCGATTTCAGCGGGCGCGATGGCCCAGCCTACGCGCAAGCCAGGCGCGACGACTTTCGAAAGACTCGAGAAGTGCACGACCCAATCGCGCGCGCCCTGCACCTCGCTTGCCAACGCCAGCATCGACGGCACCGCGTTGCCTGCGAACCGCAGATCGCCGTACGGATCGTCTTCGACGATCACGAAGCGGTACTGAACGGCGAGACGCAGGAGCGCAAGGCGCCGCTCGCGCGTGAGCGTGGCCCCGGTGGGATTCGCGAAGGTCGGCACCGTGTACAGCAGCTTGGGCCGGACAATCGCGCCCGAAGCGAGCCGCGCGGCGAGTACGTCCACGTCGAGCCCGTCGCCGTCGACGGGCACCGTCACGACATGCGCCTGCTGGAGCCTGAGCGCCTGCAGCGTGGCCGGGTAGGCGGGCTGCTCGGTCAAGGCCGTGTCGCCCGGATTGAGCAGCACGCGCAACAACAGGTCGAGGCCTTGCTGCGACCCCGTGGTGACCAGCATCTCTTCGGGCGCGCAGGTCACACCGCGGCGCGCCATCAGCGCGAGCAGTTGCGTCTTCAATTCGGGCAAACCGTCGGTCGGGCCATATTGAAGGCAGCGCGTGGAAGCCTGCCATGCCTGAGCCGCTGCCGCCTGCAGTCCATCGGCATCGAACAGGTCGCTGGCTGGATAGCCGCCAGCGAAGGAAATCATGCCTGGCTCTCCCAGGTACTTGAACAGCTCGCGAATGGGCGAACCAGCGGGATGCTGAAAGGGCGCGGTGAAATCGTACATGGCGGACATGGAGTCGATGGCGGTTAAGCGCGGCAACGGACAAGCTTCGATTGTGGTCAGCCCTCACGGGCACATCAAACGAAATCTAATCACCACATCATGCGGTTTGCTCATCAAGCAGTCGCGCAATAAAAAAGCCCGCTGAAATCGCGGGCTCTTCATTGTGCATTGTGCGGCCTGACTACCCCGCCGTCACACGACGTTCTTTTCGACGATCGGCCGGTTTTCCATTACGCGCGACCAGTCGAGCGAAGACAGATCGAGCGTCTCATACCTGCCGTTGAGGATCAGCTCGCTCACGCCGCGTCCGGTTGCCGGCCCCTGCTGAAGACCGTGCCCGCTGAAACCATTGGCAAACACGCAATTGTCGATGGCCGGGTGGTAACCAATGATGGCGTTCTGGTCGAGCACGTTGTACTCGTAATAACCGGACCAGCAGTTCTCCACGCGCAGCGCCTCGAAGCCCGGCACGCGGTGCGCAAGCGTGGGCCAGATCACGTCGTCGAAGATAGCGTGATCGACTTCGTCGAGCGGCAGATCGTTCGGGTCGTTCTCCGCGCTCGGCGACGTTCCCGTGATGTACGTATTGCCCTCGGGGCGGAAATACACGCCGGACGGATCGATCAGCAACGGGCACGCGGCGAGCCGCGCGGGCGACGAGACGTTGAAAATGCTGCGGCGGCGCGCATACACCGGAATGTCGATGTCCATCATTTCCGCGAGCTTGCGCGCCCACGCCCCGGCTGCGTTCACCAGCGTGTCGCACGCATGGCGTTCGCCGTCGCTCGCGATCACGTGCGTGACCTTGCGGCCACTGCGCACGACGCCGGTCACATCGGCCGGCACATAGCGCGCGCCGAGCGACTGCGCCTTCTTGCGCAGCGCCTGCACGAGGCCGTAGCCATCGAACCAGCCCTCGCCGCTGCGGCCATACGCGCCGCTTGCGAGATCCTCGACGTTGAGCCACGGAAACTTCGCGTGGAGCGCGTCGCGCGACATGAGTTCGATGTCCGCGCCAAGACGCGTTTGCAGCTCGTGATTCTCGCGCAGCGTCGCATCGCCCGCTTCCGTGGCGAGGAAGAGATAACCGCCCTCGTGCAGATCGATTGACGGGCGGCTGCCGTTCACTTCGAGCCGCTCGCCAATGCCGCGCAGAAACTCGATGCCGAATAGCGACATCTGGATCGACAACGGCGTGGAAAACTGCTGCCGGATCGACGCGGCCGAAAGCGCCGACGACGAGCGCGCATAACTCGGGTCGCGCTCGAACACGGTCACGGAAACCGTTGGGTCGGCTGCACGCAGAAAGTAAGCAATAGAACTACCGATTACCCCGCCGCCAACGATAACGACTTGAGAACTCACGACTTGCTCCAGATTGCGGAAAACTGCGGCGCGCATTGATTGGGTTTGCGCGAATCGATCCATTGACCGGGCGCACGATGCACCCGGTCACGTACCTCAAACGCGCTTATTCGACGTTGAAATCGATGCCCTGTGCGAGCGGCAGCGCCGACGAATAGTTGACCGTATTGGTCGCACGGCGCATATAAGCCTTCCACGAGTCGGAGCCCGACTCGCGCCCGCCACCCGTTTCCTTTTCGCCGCCGAACGCGCCGCCGATCTCCGCACCGCTCGGCCCGATGTTCACGTTCGCAATGCCGCAATCGCTGCCCGCGGCCGACGTGAAGCGCTCGCTCTCGCGCAGGTCCGTCGTGAATACGCACGACGAAAGGCCATGGTGGGCGGCGTTGTTCGCATCGATCGCGTCGCCGAAGTCGCTGTACTTGAGGACGTAAAGAATCGGCGCGAAGGTTTCCTTCAGGACAACTTCGGTTTGCGACGGCATCTCGACGATCGCCGGGCGCACGTAGAAGCCCTTTTCGTTGCCCGCCACCGTGTGGCGCTCACCGCCGAATACCTTGCCGCCCTCGCGCTTCGCCTGCTCGAGCGCCGACTGCATGCGGGCGAACGACTGCTCGTCAATGAGCGGCCCCATCAGCGTGCCCTGCTCCAGCGGATTGCCGATCACCACCTTGCCGTAGAGCGTCTTCAGGCGCTCGACTGCCTTGTCGTACACGCTCTCGTGCACGAAGAGGCGGCGCAGCGACGTGCAGCGCTGGCCGGCCGTGCCGACCGCCGAGAACAGAATGCCGCGCAGCGCGAGTTCGAGATCGGCGGTAGCGGAGACGATGCCTGCGTTGTTGCCGCCCAGTTCGAGCAGCGAGCGGCCAAAACGGCGCGCGACCTCGACGCCGACGGTGCGGCCCATTTCGGTGCTGCCCGTTGCGCTGACGATGTTCGAGCGCGGATCCGCCACGAGCTTCGCCCCCACTTCGCGGCCGCCGACCACGAGGCTCGTGAGGCCTTCGGGCGCGTCGCCGAATTCCTTCAACACATCCTGCATGATCTTGTTGACGGCCACCGCGGTGAGCGGCGTCTTTTCCGACGGCTTCCAGACCACGGCGTTGCCGCACACGAGTGCGAGCGCGGCGTTCCACGACCACACGGCGACCGGGAAATTGAACGCGGAAATCACGGTACACACGCCCATCGGATGCCACGATTCGGCCATGCGGTGGCCGGGACGCTCCGATGCAATGGTCAGACCGTAAAGCTGACGCGAGAGGCCAACCGCAAAGTCGCAGATGTCGATCATTTCCTGCACTTCGCCCAAGCCTTCCTGGAAGATCTTGCCGGTTTCCAGCGAGACGAGGCTGCCGAGCGCGCGCTTCTGTTCGCGCAGCTTGTTGCCCAGCAGGCGCACGAGTTCGCCGCGGCGCGGCGCGGGCACGTTGCGCCAGGTCTTGAACGCCTCCTGCGCCTTCGCGAGCACGGCGTCGACGTCGGCCGCCGACTGGCTCGCGACGCGGCCGATCAGCTCGCCGTTGATCGGCGAATGCACGACGATGTCGCCCGCTTCCGCGAGCTGGGAGATACCGAGATCCGAGAGGATGGAGGAGGCTTTCATAGGTAGAATCCCTTAAAAATTTCCGATACGAAACATTGCTACTTTAGGAAACTATACACGCGCAATTTTGCGGCGACAACACGAAAATCCACGGGAATTTCGCCATGCCGCGTGTACCGCTTCCGCCCGGCTTTCCGCCATGAAAATGGCATGTGCCCGCGCTGCGGGCACACCTTTGCTTTCCTATTGGAAACAATGCATCGGGCGCCGACAGAGGCGGCGCCCTTCAAGGTAGCAGAGGCGAGTGATATCACTCAGCGGTTCGCGTCGTGACCGGCACCCACGCCACGTTCTTGACCTGATACAGGGTCGAACTCGGGCTCTTCAGGTCGCCCTGAGCATTGAATGCGATCTTGCCCGTAATGCCGTCGTAGCTTGTGGCCTTGAGCGCGGCGTTGAACTGCGCCGGATTCGCCGAGCCCGCCTTCTCCATCGCCGTGATCGCGACCCACGCCGCGTCGTAGGCGAACGGCGCGTAGGCGAGCATGTCGATGCCGTACTTCTGCTTGAACTTCGCCTCGAAGCCCTTACCCTTGGGCAGCGTGCCGAGCGGCTGGCCGTACTCCCACACCGAAGCGCCATCGGCGGAATCACCGGCGAGCTTGATGAAGTTCGCGTCCATCACGCCGCCGCCTGCGAGGAATTGCGCCTTCAGGCCAAGCTGGCGCATGCGCTTGACGATCATGGCGGCCTGCGCGTCGAGGCCGCCGAAGAACACGAGATCCGGATTGGTGCGCTTGATGCTCGTGAGCTGAGCGCTGAAATCCACTGCCTTGTCGTTCGTGAACTCGCGCGCGACGATCGTGCCGCCGCTCGCCTTCACGGCCTTCTCGAACTCGTCGGCTTCGCCCTGGCCGAAGGCCGTGCGGTCGTCGATGATGGCAATGCGCTTCGCCTTCGTCACCGTCGCCGCATAGTTGCCCGCGTTGCCGGCGTTTTGCGAGTCGGTTGCGATCACGCGGTAGATGGTCGGCGCGCCGCCCTGCGTGATGGCCGGATTGGTGGCGGCCGGCGTGATCATCGGAATGCCCGCCTTCGCGTAGATCTTCGAGGCCGGCAGCGTCGTGCCCGAATTGAAGTGGCCGATCACGACGGCCACATTGTCGTCCACGAGTTGCTGCGCGACCTGCACGCCGATGCGCGGATCGCTCTGGTCATCCTGCGAGTCGATCACGAACTTGACCGGCTTGCCGCCGATGGTGGGACGCGCGGCGTTGGCTTCGTCCACGGCCATACGCACGCCGTTCTCGATGTCCTTGCCATACGCTGCGCCGCCGCCCGTGAGCGGGCTGGCCACGCCGATCTTCACGACCATTTCCTGCGCGCTCACCGCGCCGGCAACCAACATCAACGACGCTGCGATCGCGCAGCCACGACGAGAAGCGAGGAAACGAGGATACATGCGATATTCCTTCGGTATCTGGAGCCGGCACGTGATGCGTTCGAATGGTCGCGCGGACCTTCGGCGCACTGGATTCATCCCGCGATGCTGAGCGGCGGGACGTAAGCGGATTGTCGGCAGCCGTTTCGGTGGCATCAAACGAAATCTAATCACCACGTAATGCGCTTTTCTCATCAAGCCCGTGCACGCGGGGAATACGGCAACGCGTGACGCGCCCTCGCAGGCATTGGGAGATACCCGATAGCGCCAATACGCCCGCTTGTGCGTGGGTGTCATGCGAATGCGGGTTGTGCACGCGCCATGCCTTGCGCCGTCTGGGTTTGCGTCAGAAATCATCAACTTTCGAGCGGTCGATTTACTTAGCCATGCTTGTTAATCGCCACATGACGTATCAAACGTCGCGCGATACGCAAATGTTATTATCGGAAACATAGAGTACGATACGAACCACCAGCGAACACCCCGAGTTCCCGAATGGAAACCTCGTCCCTCAAGCCCGCCGAGAACGCTTCGGCGGAGCTGGGCAAGCGCGTCAAGGCGGCCCGGCTGAAGCACGACTACACGCTCGAGGCCGCCAGCCGCGTGTGCGGCGTGTCGCGCTCCACGCTCTCGAAGGTGGAAAACGGCGTCATGTCGCCGACGTTCGACGTGCTGCAGAAGATCGTTCACGGCCTGAAGATCGACCTCGGCGAACTGTTCGGCTCGGCGCCCAGGCCGCGCGCGAGCGGACGCCGCGCGCTCACCCGCAAGGGCGGCGGGCAGCAGCATTCGGCAGGCTGCTATCAGATGGAGTTGCTGGCTACGGAACTCGCCCACAAGGCGATGTACCCGTTTCGCATTCGCGTGACGGCGCACTCGCTCGACGAGTTCACGGAATGGGGCCGGCATGAAGGCGAAGAATTTCTCTTCATATTGAGCGGCTCGGTTTGCCTCTACTCCGAGCTCTACGCACCGACGCATCTCGAAGCCGGCGACAGCCTCTATTTCGACAGCCGCACGGGGCATGCGGCCGTCTCCACGAGCGAAGAGGACGCGGAAGTCCTCTGGCTCATCAACGAACCACACCCGGACACGCAAGACGGCGCGCCGGGCGTGTGACACGCCACGTTCAAGCAGCGTTCGCGGTCATCTTGAAGATGCCGGTGGCATTGCCCGCATCGAAGCGCAAATCCGTCTGCCAGCGCCGCGTGACCTGATCGAACGTGCGCTTGCGCGTGATGAACTCGTAGAACGAACCCGGCACCTCGCGCGTCACGCGCTGGCCGTCCGCCGCGCGGAACTCGCGCATTACGGTGTCGGCGCGATACGCCGTCTGAAACACGCGGCCCGAGCGCGAGGTCTCGACGTTGGGCTTCATCGGGCGCCCCTTGGCCTTCTCGTCGTCCGAAAGCTTGAATACGTCTTCCACGCGGTCGGTCGCGTGATTGAAGGCGTTGCCTTCCGTTGCGATCCACGCCATTTCCGCCGATTCTTGCAGCAATGTCTCGTAGTCCGAAATAGACGGCACTTCGTGCTGTCGCGCGAACGCGCCGACGATCACGGGCAGCAGTTGCAGCGCCGCGTCGAGCGGCAGCGAACCGTCGCGTTCGAGTTCGGAGAGCTGCGCCATGGCCAGCGGCGTGAGCGGATCTTTCGACGCACCCACCACGTTCGTCACGGCTTGCTGGAACGCCGCCGAAAAGCGCTCGGGGTGCAGCTCGCTCACGAAGAACTGCGCGATTTCGTCGGGTGCGTCTTCGTGGGCGTAGGCGCGTCCCGTCATGCCGAGCTTGTCCAGCGGATAGCGGCCATTCAGGCGAAAGCCGAGCGGACGCAGAATACGCGTGAAGGCCGCTTCACCGGGCGGCAGCGCGCCGCTCTGCGCCCAGCGCACCGTGCGCAGCGCGCCATGGTCGAAGTACACCGCACCGCCCCGCGCCACCGTGTCGTTCGTGTACGTGCGGCCGTTGGGCGAGCGCTCCAGCAGGTCTTCGAACAGCGCCATGTTCATCGCCTGGGCGAGTTCGGCGCGCGTAACGGTGCCGCTTTCCCAGTCGCCGAGCATCGACGGAAAGGTCAGCGTTGCAAAGAGGGTTTCAGTTTTCTCGCGGCCCAGCAGCGCGGACAACAAGCGTTCTACGTTCGAATTGCGCATCACCAATCTCACAGGAAACGACCGCCTCGCAGCGGTCATCAAACGGGGCTCTGGCCATTGGCTTCGGCCAACTATACGTAAAACGCATTATTCGAATGGTTGCGCACTGCGTAAAGCGAGATTAAATTGTCACTTGATGAGTTTCTGGAATCACCATGCGCAAGTTCAAGATCCCGAATATCGGCGCGCTCACGGCTTTCGAAGCCGCGGCGCGGCACGAGAGCTTCACTCACGCCGCCAGGGAGCTGTTCCTCACCGAAAGCGCGGTCTCGCGCCAGATCGCCACGCTCGAATCGAATCTCGGCGTGCGCCTGTTCGTGCGCGCCAAACAGCGGGTCGTGCTCACGCGCGCGGGCCGGCTCTATAGCACTCAGGTGCGCCGTGCGCTCGAAAACCTCGATCGCGACACGCTCTCCATCATCGCGCACGGCAGCGGCGGCGGTTATCTGGAACTCGCCGTGCTGCCGACCTTCGCCTCCGAATGGCTGATTCCGCGCCTCAAGGACTTCTACGACCGCACGCCGGACGTGCGCGTGAACATGGGCGTGCGCACCGAGACGTTTTCGTTCGAGGAATCGCATTTCGAAGCCGCGATCCACTACGGCAAGCCGACCTGGCCCGGCACCTCGTCCGACTTTCTGTTCGGCGAGGAAGTGGTGCCTGTCTGTTCTCCGTCGCTGCTTGCGCGCCCTGTCAAGAAGGCGCATGAACTGCTCGCCTACCCGCTGCTGCACTCCACGACGCGCCCCGATGCATGGACGCGCTGGTTCTCCGACCTCGGCGTGGAAGACAACGCCACCATGCACGGCGTGCGCTACGAACTGCACACGATGCTGATCGCAGCGGCCGCCGCCGGCCTCGGCGTGGCGCTCGTGCCGAAGTTCTTCGTTGAAGGCCAGCTCGAGCGGTTCGGCGTCGTCATTCCGTTCGAAGCCCCGGCCATTGCCGATGGCGGCTACTACTTCGTCTATCCCACCGAACTCAGCCACGGCAAGCCACTCGAGATGTTCCGCGCGTGGCTGCTCGAGCAGGCGGGTGCCTACAACGCCTCGCAAGAGCAACGCTGATCGGCGGGTCGAGCACGCGTGATATACGATCAGAAAAAAGTTTCCTATAGGAAATAGTTAGGTTAGCATCGGACGAAATCACTTCTTCGTCGCGAGACTGACATGGAAGACGTCGTCGTCATCGGTGCCGGCATCATCGGGGTCTGCGCCGCGCTCAACCTGGCGCAGCGCGGCATGCGCGTGCATATCGTCGACAGCGCACCGCCCGGTTCGGGCTGTTCGTTCGGCAACGCGGGCCTGATCGCGGTCGATCACGTCGCGCCGCTCGCGAGCCCCGAGACGATGGCCGGCCTGCCCCGCATGCTGCTGCGCCGCGACAGCCCGCTGCGCCTGCACAAACGCAGCCTGCCGCGCATGGCGCCGTGGGTGCTGGAGTTCGCCGCGCAGGCGCAGCGCCCGCGCTTTCGGCGCAACACGCGTGCGCTCGCGAGTCTCGTGACCGGTGCGGCGCAAGCCTGGCGTCGTCTGCTCGATCAGCACATTGCCGACGATCTCTTTCGCGACATCGGCTCGCTCTACGTGTTCGAGCAACCCGTTGCGCACGCAACGGAACGCGCGCAACTCGATCTGCTCGACCGGCACGGCGTGCGCTACGAAACTCTCACAGCCGAGCAGGTGCGGCGCGACTATCTGCCGTCGCTCACGCCGCATATCAGCCATGCGCGCTACTTTCCCGGCATGGCCTCAGTCACGAATCCGCAGCAGGTCGTCGAGCGCATTTTCGGGGCCGTGATCGCGGCGGGCGCGAAATTCACGAGCGCTGCCGTCGATGCATTGCGCGCCCTGCCCGATGGCCGTATCGGCGTCACGCTGAACGGCGCGACGCATCCTGCCGCCAAAGTGCTGATCGCCGCCGGCTCGCGCAGCGCCGAACTCGCACAGCAACTGGGCGCCAGGATTCCGCTGACCAACGAGCGCGGCTATCACGTCCAGCTCGGCGCGCCCTCGCAAGACACGCTGCGCGTGCCCGTGAGCTTCGTCGAGCGCGGCTTCACCTGTAACCCAATGGCGCAAGGCATCCGGCTTGCCGGCACTGTCGAGTTAGGCGCGCGCGGCGCACCCGACTGGCGCCGCGCCGACATGCTCGCCACGCAATTCCAGACGCTCTTTCCCGGCGCACGCGCGGCGCAGGTCGCAAGCCGCTGGTACGGCGAGCGCCCCACGCTGCCCGACTATCTGCCGATGATCGGCGAGATGCGCGGCGCGCGGAATGTGTTCGTCGCGACCGGCCATCAGCATCTGGGCCTCACGCTCGGGCCGTTCAGCGGCGAACTCGTCGCACAATTGATGGTGCGCGACACGCCCGCCGTCGATCTCGCGCCGTTTCGCATCGACCGCTTTTGAGGCCCGCGGCCGGACTCACGCCGCCACACCCACGCAGCATTCATCAGGAGAGAAGATTCGATGGAGTCCATCGCGATTTACGACGCAACCGCCACGGCGCGCCTGCTCGACTTCGGCGTGCTGCTCGACGCCCTCGCCACGGCCGCGCAGGACCACGACGCGGGCCGCATTCACGCGCCCGTGCGCACCGGCGTGCCGCTCAAGGGCAACGGCGTCATGCTCTCGATGCCCGCCAGCGCCGACGATATCGCCATCCACAAGCTCGTGAGCGTGTGCCCGGCCAACACGGCGCTCGGCATGCCGACCATCTTCGGCGCGGTGACGGTGTGCAATGGTGCGACGGGACAGCCGGAGTTCATTCTCGACGGCCCGACCGTGACCGGGCGGCGCACCGCGGCGCTCTCCATGCTGGGTGTGCGCCTCTTTCACCCCGGCGCGCCGCACGCGTTTCTGGTGATCGGTACCGGACAGCAGGCGCGTTTTCATGCCGAGGCGATCGGCGCGCTTTATCCGGCGGCAACGCTTTACGTGAAAGGCCGAACCGAAGCGTCCGAACAGGCATTCCGCGCCCACTTCGCGCAGTCCGGCGTGGAAGTGATGCCCGCGCACGGTGCGGTACCGCAAGCAGTCGACGTGGTCATCGCCGCGACGACGAGCAAGACGCCCGTGTACGACGACGCGGCGCGAAACGACCGGCTCGTGATCGGCGTGGGCGCCTTCACGCCGGACGCGGCCGAGATCGCCCAGGACACGGTGCGTGCGAGCCGCGTGTTCGTCGACGATTTTGCAGCCGCGCGCGAAGAAGCCGGCGACCTGCTGCAGGCTGGCGTCGACTGGGCGAACGTGCGCACGATCGGCTCCGCCGTGGCGGACGGCGCGGCGCATGATGGCAGTCCGGTGCTGCTGAAGACGGTCGGCAGTGGCGCGTGGGATCTCGCCGCGTGCCGCGTGGCCCGGCAAATGCGCTGACCCGCACGCGCGGATTAGAATCGCACATCGATCGCGCAGCACGATCCCATCCGAGACCCAAGGCAAACGCACCATGACGACGAGCGCCCCCCAACCCGCCGTGAAGGTACTGCGCGGCGATGTCATCGAAACGACGCATATCGCCCACATTGCTGTGGTCGACGCCGAGGGCCGCTTGCTCTACACCCTCGGCGACCCGCATCGCATGACGCTCGTGCGCTCGGCGGCCAAGCCCGCGCAGGCGCTCGCCGTGGTCGAAACCGGCGCGCTCGAGCGCTTTGGCTTCGACGACGCCGATCTCGCGCTCATGTGCGCCTCGCATAGCAGCGAGGACCGCCATATCGAGCGTACGCGCGCGATGCTCGCGAAGGTCTCCGCCACGGAATCGGACCTGCGCTGCGGCGGCCATGTGCCGATCTCGGACGCCGTCTACAAGGCGTGGATCAAGCGCGACTTCACGCCTGGCGCCGTGTGCAGCAACTGCTCGGGCAAGCACGCGGGCATGCTCGCGGGCGCCCGCGCGATCGGCGCGGCGCTGGCCGATTACCATCTGCCTTCGCACCCCTTGCAGCAACACGTGAAACGGGTCGTGGCCGAGGTTTGCGATCTTCCCGAGACGGGCGTCGAGTGGGGCATCGACGGCTGCAATCTGCCCACGCCCGCCTTCCCGCTCGACCGGCTCGCCCGCCTGTTCGTGAAGCTCGCCGATGCGCAGGACCGTGCGGGCTTCACGGGCTCAGCGGGCTCGACCGCGGCCGACTCGCGCTCGCAGGCGCTCGCCCACATCTATCGCGCGATGACGTCGTATCCGGAACTCGTGGCGGGCGAAGGCCGTTTCTGCACGGCGCTCATGAGTGCGTTCGAAGGCGCGCTCGTCGGCAAGCTGGGTGCGGCGGGCAGTTATGCGATTGGTGTGCGCGCAAGCGCGGCGACCGCACCGCACACGGGCGGCCCGGCACTGGGTATCGCGGTGAAGATCGAAGATGGCGATCTGACCGCGCTTTATGCCACCGTCGTGGAAGTGCTCAGGCAACTGGGCATCGGCACGACGGAACAGCTCGCACAACTGAGTAAATTTGATGCCCCGCGCATCGTCAACACGATGAGCGTCGAGACGGGTTACGTCGCGCCGCAGTTCACGCTAGAGCGCGCCGCTTCGTAACCAGCGCAAATGGGCGCGGGCTTTGAAAGCCCGCGCCCAGACTCACAGCAACGCCACGACCTTCACGTCGCTGCGATCGGCCGATGCCACGACCTTGCCGTCCACACGGCGGAACATGAGCGTCACCGTATGCTTGCCAACGCGCAGATCGCCCACTTCCAGCCAGTCGATGCCTTCCGGCAGCATGGGCTGCTCGACACGCACCTCGTTGCGCGCCGCGTCGATCGTCACGCCAAGACACGCTTCGAGCATCATGAACGGCGAACCCGCGGCCCAGGCTTGCGGCAGACAGGCCACCGGATAGGCGGTCGGCGGCTCGCCGCGCCGGCGCGGGAACCCGCAGAACAGTTCGGGCAGACGCATGTCGAACGTCACCGCGGCTTCGAACAGCGCCTGCAAGAGGCGCACCGCTGCCGCCTTGCGGCCATAGCGCGCGAGACCGCGTGCGCACAGCGCGTTGTCGTGCGGCCAGACCGAGCCGTTGTGGTACGCCATCGGGTTGAACCGCGCCTGGCCCGCCGCGAGCGTACGCACGCCCCAGCCCGTGTGAAACAGCGCCGATTCGAGCACTTCAGCCACGGCGCGGCCGCGCTCCTCCTCGGGCAGCCCGAAGGCGAGCAGATGTCCCGCGTTCGACGCGAGCACGCGGCACAGATCGCCGTGGCCATCGAGCGCGATGCCGTAGAACTCCGACTCCGGCATCCAGAACTTCTCTTCCACGCAGCGGCGGATTTTGGTGGCGCGCGCGGCGTAGCGCGCCGCGTCCTCCACCTGGCCGCGATGCGTGGCGAAACGCGACATCGTTTCGAACGCCGCGCTCGCGTACGCCTGCACTTCGACGAGCGCGATCGGGCCATCGGGGAAACGGCCGTCCGCATGGAATACGGAGTCGTGGCTGTCCTTCCAGCCCTGGTTCGCGAGCCCGCCTTCCGATTCGCGCCGGTAGTCGAGCAGACCGAGTTTGTTGCGGTCGCATACACCTGCGACCCAGGCCGCCGCGCGTTCCAGCGCCGGCCACAACTCGTCGATCAGCGAGGTGTCGCCCGTGCGTTCGACATAAGCGCCCGCCAGCACGACGAAGAGCGGCGTGGTGTCCACCCCGCCGTAGTAGAGCGCGAACGGCACTTCGCCCGTGGCGGCCATCTCGCTCTTGCGCATTTCGTGCATGATCTTGCCGACCGCCGCGTCGCGGAACGCCGAGTCCTCGCGCGCCTGATGCTCCGCGAGAAAACGCAGCACGCCGCGCGCGAGCGCGGGCGTGAGCCACAGCGTCTGCAGCGAGGTGATGACCGCGTCGCGGCCGAACGGCGTGGAGAACCACGGAATGCCCGCATACGGGTACGGGCCGGTCGGCAGGTCGGTGGTGAGCAGACCGAGGTCGGCGATCGAGCGGTTGATCCACGCATTGAAGAGCGGATTGCTCGAACGCAAGTGCGCCGCCGCGCGGCGGCGTTCGCGCATCACGATATGCGAATCGACCAGCGCGGCGCGCTGGGCGGCGCGGCCCACGCGCTGCTCCTGCGAATCAGCGAGGCAATGCGGGGGCTGGAAGATGCCCGCGCTCTGCGTGCCAGGCGCAGCGCCGGGCATGGCCTCGACTTCGATCGCCACCGTGAGATAGATCGAGACGCAGGCCTGCGCGGGCAGATCGACCGTGAAATCGGCGCGATCGGCGAGGAGTTTGTTCGGCGTAGGCGAGAACTCGATACGCACGCGCCGCGCAACCTTGTCGAGGCCGATGTATTCGAGCCGCACTTCGCCGTCTTCGACACGCGGCGGCATGAGCGTACCGCGTTTTTCGCGCTTGAGGCCGCGCACTTCGAACATGTCGCGGAAGTCGCTTGCGAACGAGATGGAAAGCGGCACCACGGCATCTTCCGTGCCGTAGTTCGTGAGTTCGATGGCCTCGGTCATCATCGTGCCGGAGAGCACGCGCTCGCGCTGCACGTGAATCACGCCTTCGGGCGTGGTGGTGCCGCCGAGCGGCGGCAGCGGACGATTGGTCAGGTGGGCCGTGAACACGGCGTTGTCGCTGCTCACGCTGCCCGAGAGCAGCGAGGGCACGCGCCCGCCGAACGTGAGACGCAGCGACGAGAGCACGCGCGTGTCGTTGACGAAGAGGCCGTCGTCGATGCCGGTGATGTCGCCGAGCGGATCGTTGACGATGAAGGTGCCGCCCGACTTCAGCACATGCTGGTCGGCGCTTGCGACCTCCGGTGTTTCGGGCGCGATGAACGCGCCGTCGGTTTCTCGCGTGTCCTGGTCGGGATGATCCACGCCGCTTGAGCGCGTGACGCCACCGAGTGTTTCAGGATCCTGCATTGCGTGCCTCCTGGGTCCCATGCAAAGGGTTACGGTACGGTTCGCTTGCGGTTGATTGTAGTGGCTTCGGCGCACGCGTTGGGCGAAAGCGCGAAGAACGGGCCGAAAGATACGCGCGAAATCGGTGGCAAATCGCGGCGAGAGCAAGGATCGTGCGCGGAAAAAATTGCGGGCGCCGGCACGACGTAACGTGCGGGCGCCCGTGGAGGCGATGCGTGCGCGCGCCGGAAGCGGCGCGCGTCTTGAGGATCAGCGTTGCGAAATCGGCTTCGCGACGCGCGGCGTTTCGCCGATGAAGAGCTGACGCGGACGGCCGATCTTCTGCTCGGGGTCGGCGATCATCTCATTCCACTGCGCGATCCAGCCCACCGTACGCGCCATCGCGAAGATGCAGGTGAACATCGAGGTCGGGATGCCCAGCGCGCGCTGCACGATACCCGAGTAGAAGTCGACGTTCGGGTACAGCTTGCGCGACACGAAGTATTCGTCTTCCAGCGCGATCTTTTCGAGCTGCATGGCGAGCTTGAAGAGCGGATCGTCGTGCAGGCCCAGTTCGTTGAGCACTTCGTAGCACGTTTCGCGCATGAGCTTCGCACGCGGATCGTAGTTCTTGTACACGCGATGGCCGAAGCCCATCAGCTTCACGCCCGAGTTCTTGTCCTTCACCTGCTCGATGAACTTCGGGATGTTATCGACCGAGCCGATCTCTTCCAGCATGTTCAGCGCGGCTTCGTTCGCACCGCCGTGCGCCGGGCCCCACAGACAGGCGATACCGGCCGCGATACACGCGAACGGGTTCGCGCCCGACGAGCCGGCCAGACGCACCGTCGAGGTCGAAGCGTTCTGTTCGTGGTCGGCGTGCAGGATGAGAATGCGGTCGAGCGCGCGCACGAGCACGTCGTTGACCTTGTACTCTTCGCTCGGCGCGGAGAACATCATGCGCATGAAGTTCGCGCTGTACGAGAGGTCGTTCTGCGGATACACGAACGGCTGGCCGATCGAATACTTGTACGCCATGGCGACGAGCGTCGGCAGCTTCGCGATCATGCGGATCGCCGACACCTCGCGATGCTCCGCGTTGTTGATGTCGAGCGAGTCGTGATAGAACGCGGACAGCGCGCCGACCGCCGCCACCAGAATCGCCATCGGATGTGCGTCACGGCGGAACCCCCGGAAAAAGAAGTGCATCTGCTCGTGAACCATCGTGTGGTTCTTCACCGAGGCCACGAATTCGTCCTTCTGCTGCTGCGTGGGCAGCTCGCCCTTGAGCAGGAGGTAGCAGCTTTCGAGGAAGTCGGCGTTTTGCGCGAGGTTGTCGATCGGGTAGCCGCGGTAGAGCAGTTCGCCCTTGTCGCCGTCGATGTACGTGATCGCCGAGTTGCACGACGCCGTCGACATGAAGCCCGGGTCATACGTGAACATGCCGGTTTGGCCGTACAGCTTGCGGATGTCGATCACGTCCGGGCCCTGGGTGCCCTTGTAGACCGGCAACTGCACGCCTTCAGCGTGGCCGGGGATGGTGAGCGTGGCGTGTGTCTTCGAGTCGATCATTTTCTGTCCTTGAATTGCTGTCACATCGCAATACTTCGCGCAAACCTCGCGCAACAGGACGCAGCCGCCGGAAAGGCCGGCATCGCTGCGACCGCTTGCCGCATTCTACGGCGCGGCGCAGCATCGATTGATAGTGCAGCCAGCAACAATCCCTCTTCAAGCTCGCAACACTGCCAAGCTTGCGGCTTCCTTAACGTCGATTCCTGCAACAATATTTTGCTCTTGCAATGCAGCATGCGACACCTGACCTCTGCCATACTGCTTGACATGCAAGGGTTTTCCATTACTTGCATTTTGTAATCTAGCCCGCTTTCAGTTAGCGGGCTTTTTTCACCGCCACACGCGCTTAAAGCAAAACGTAAGGAAGCAACAGATGAACATCTCGGTCGACACCCTGTTCGCAGAAGACGAACAAGCAGAGGGCGCCATTGTCACGGCACTCAATCACCAGGACATCGTGGTCGCACTCTCGGCCGCGCTCGCCAACGAACGCGTTGCTGTGCTGCACATGCTGTATCCGCGCACCGACGCGCGCACGCACCGCAGCCTCGATCACCTCGTGGACGCGCTCAACGGCCACGGCCTGCACCAGGTCGCCCGCCTCGTTTCGCAGGAAGCGCACTACCTCGTATTCAAGGATCCGGTGAAGGCATGGAAGGCCTTCCACGAAATCCGCAACGATTCGCTCGCGATCGGCGTGCACCTCTACTACGCGGGCCTCGTGGGCGAAGCTGCCGAGCACAAGCTCGACGCACACGCGCACGGCCGCGACTAAGCGAGAGTCGTTCGGACTGCGATATTTCTCGCAGCAACAAAAAGGGCGGCCACATCGCGTGGCCGCCCTTTTTGCATCAGCGTGCGTCAGCGCCCGTGGCCGCTCACGAATCGATCGATCAACTCGTTGAACGCCGCGGGCCGCGCCAGATTCATCCCATGCGATGCGCCCGCCACACTCGCGCGGCGCACATCGGGCAGCCATGCGTCGAGTGCGGCCACGGCCCGGTGAAACACCTCCGGACTCAGTTCGCCGTCGATCAGCAGCACGGGGCAGCCCACCTCGGCGGCGTGCTCGCGCGTGTATGCAGGCAGCGGATCCTGAAACTGCGGCCCTAGCGTGTGCGCGTTGTCGGTGGCCATGCGGCGAAACCCATGCGTGCTCTTCGCCCAGAAGCCGGGCCGGCTCACCGAATCGACGAACAACTCCAGCCCCGCGTCCACCTGGCCCGACTCGATCAGCGCCACGGCGCGGGCGCGCAGCGCATTGACGTTCTCGGGCAGCGTGGCGAGCGTCTGGCCCGGCTGCTGGACCGGCCCGCCCGGATCGGCGAGCGTGAGCGTGCGCACGTGCTGCGGATGGCGCCGCGCGAACTGGAATGACACGAGGCCGCCGCGCGAATGCCCGATCACGTGCGCCGGGCCGGCGCCCAGGGCATCGACGAACGCCGCAAGCTCATCCGCATGCTGCCGCCAGCTGAACGGCACGCCGCGCGCCGCCTCCGCGGCGGGCCAGTAGTGCGTGAGACTCACCGAGACACAGCGATACTGCTGCGCGAGGCCGGCCAGCTGCGGCTGCCAGTAGCGGTAGTCGCAAAGCGAGCCGTGCACGAAGAGAAGGAGTTCGCCTTCGCCCCGTTCAACATAGGGCATAGGCAGGCCGCCGGGCAGTTCGATGAACGTACCGGGGGCCGGAAAAGCGGCTGGATTCACGGCTGGACGATGTGGGGCAACGGGACAGCGGCGCATTGCAATGGACTGCGGCCTATGGGCGGTCCATCGCGGCGCACGCCGGCAAAGTGGCGTATTGTCCCACGGCCGCGGCGCGAACACCCGGCACGCCGGCGCCCTCCCGAGGCGGCGTTGCCTCGTGCGCCGGCTTGCGCCGTTATTCGACCATTTCGAAAGCGTGCTCGCTCACGAGCGAGGCCGCCGCGCCCGCACCGCGTACCGCGCAGGTGAGCGGCTCGTCGGCCACTCGCACGGTCACGCCAAGTTCGGCGGCGAGGCACTGGTCGAGCTTCCCGAGCAGCGAGCCGCCGCCCGTGAGCACGATGCCGCTGTCGGCGATATCGGTGACGAGTTCGGCGGGCGCCGTTTCGAGCACCTGCCGCACCGCGTTGATCACCACGCGCAGCGGCGCGGCCAGCGCGTCCACCACGTCGTGGCTCGTGATCTCGACCGTGCGCGGCAGACCGTCTTCCATGCTGCGGCCCGTGGCGCGTATGCGTTCGATGGGTTCGCCGTAGAGCGCGCAGCCAATCGTCTTTTTCACGTGTTCTGCGGTCTGATCGCCCAGCACGACGCCATAGAGCGTGCGCACATGATCGACGATGGCGCGGTCGAACTGGTCGCCGCCCACGCGCACCGAACCGCTGCACGCCACGCCGCCCAGCGCGACGATGCCCACTTCCGTCGTGCCGCCGCCGATATCGACGACCATCGAGCCCGTTGCCGCGTGCACCGGCAAACCCGCACCGAGTGCCGAAGCCAGCGACTCGCCGATCAGGTTCACGCTAGCAGCGCCTGCCGCGAAGGCCGCCTCGCGAATCGCGCGGCGCTCGACGCGCGTCGCGCCGGCCGGCACGCACACCGTGAATGCCGCACGGCGGCCGAGCAGACGGCGCGGCTGCGCCATCGCCACGAAGCGGCGCATCATGTGTTCGGCAGCGGAGAAATTGGCGATCACGCCGTGCGAGAGCGGCCGCACCGTCTCCATATTGGCCGGCGCGCGGCCGAGCAGATCCTTCGCCTCTCGGCCCACCGCGGCCACCGTCGTCTCGCTCGCGCCCGCGCGTCGCTCGAAGCAGACCACGGAGGGCTGGTTCAGCACGATGCCTTTGTCGGCGGTATAGATCAGCGTGTTGGCCGTACCGAGATCGAGCGCCACGTCCTGGCGGAACAGCCTTTTGGAAAAAATGGAATGCGGCTTGGCTCGGGCCATATTGGTCTGAAGTTCGGTTCTTTTTGGCGACCCGGCAGACGAAGCGCCGCCGGATGGCATTCCCGATGGCGGCCTCATCCAGGCAACGCGAACTAGCCGCGCGCCGGGCGGAACGGGCCTACGCGGCCCACAGGGTCGCGGCGACTCCCCGTAATAACGGCCGCGACCGGCGCGAACTTTAGCCGGTCGAAAAACAACTGCATAGCTTATCCGGAAAATATGGCCGAAATACGACACTGCGGGCTTATGCGACTGCCAATTTGTACCGATTTAGCCCGCTGATGTGGCCGGATCGCTGCCGTTTGACGCTGATTAACGGGGCCCGAACTTGCCCCGCCAGCTATCGGATAAGCCCCACGATTAGCCGCGCGCGAACGCGCGCACCAGGGCGTCGCGCCCGAGCATGACGCCCTGCGGCGTGATCGTGTGGCCGACGCCCGGCAGCGCGAAAGCGGTGACCGCGAAGCCCGCGTCGCTGAACGCGGCGGCGGCGCGCTCCAGTTCGCTCGCCGGAATCACTTCGTCGTCCTCGCCGTGCACGAGCGTGAGCACCGTGCGGCTTTTCGCGACGACGGGCGTGACGAGCCGCCCTGCATACGCGACCACGGCCGCCGCGCCCGCCGTCTGGGTGGCCACGTGGTAGAGCGACATGATCGAGCCTTGCGAGAAGCCCACCAGCGCGAGCGCGTCGTGACCGAGCCCCCAGTGGGCGAGTTCGGCGGCGAGCCGTCGCTCGAACACCTGCGAGGCGGCGACGACGCGCGCTTCGCGATTGCTCTCGCTGATGTCGCGCAGGCTGAACCACTGGCGTCCGCCGAAGCCGCCGTCGAACGGTTCGCTGCCGTCGAGCGACGTGAACGCGACGCCCGGCAGCGCGTCGCGCCACACGTCGGCGAGCGGCGTGAGGTCCTGTGCGTTGCTGCCTACGCCGTGCAGCAGCACGACAAGCGCGCGTGCGGCGCCATCGGCCGGCGCCAGACGCCAGCCCCCTTCGAATGCTTCCCAGCTCATGGTCGAACCTCCCCTGTACTGACGATCGTATTGTGTGTCCAGCGCACGCTTTTTGCGCGGCGCGCGGCAGGCGCAAGGATACGCTCGCGGCGCAACGTGTGTACGAAAGACTCCATTTCCCGACGTTACGTAAAGTCGCATCGGCAGCACCATCGCGCGCGAAAGCCTTTCGCAAGCCCCATGACCCTGCGCCGCATGGGGATGCTCCGCGGCTGGCGATGACGAAAGGCGATTACAGGTATCCTGTGCCGCAAACCGAATACGCGGAGAACACGCTTGAACCAGCCCGCCGCATCATCGGCGCCGCCTGCGCCGCCGCCGCCGCTCGAAGGCGGCAAGCTGATCCTCGCGACCATCGCCGTCGCGCTCGCGACCTTCATGAACGTCCTCGACACGTCGATCGCCAACGTCGCGATTCCGACCATCTCCGGCGACCTCGGCGTTTCCGTGGACGAAGGCACCTGGGTCATCACGGTGTTCGCGGCGGCCAACGCCGTATCGATTCCGCTGACCGGCTGGCTCACGCAGCGTTTCGGCCAGGTGCGCCTCTTCGTCGCCTCGATTCTCTCGTTTGTGCTGGCGTCGTGGCTGTGCGGCATCGCGCCGACCTTGCCGATCCTGCTCCTCGCCCGCGTGCTGCAAGGCGCCGTGGCCGGCCCGCTCATTCCGCTTTCCCAGGCCGTGCTGCTCGGATCCTGGCCGAAAGACAAATCGTCCACCGCGCTTGCCTTCTGGGCGATGACTACGACCGTCGGCCCGATCGCGGGACCGGCGCTCGGCGGCTGGATCACCGATAGCTACAACTGGTCGTGGATCTTTTACATCAACATTCCGGTGGGCCTCTTCGCGGGTTTCGTCACGTGGACGATCTATCGCAACCGCGAGTCGCCCACGCGCAAGCCGCCCATCGACGTCGTGGGCCTCGGTCTGCTCATCACCTGGGTTGCCTCGCTGCAGATCATGCTCGACAAGGGCAAGGACCTCGACTGGTTCAACTCGCCGTTGATCGTGACGCTCGGCCTCCTCGCGCTCGTCAGTTTTGCGTTTTTCCTCGTGTGGGAGCTGACCGAGGAGCACCCGATCGTCGATTTGCGTTTGTTCGGACAACGTAACTTTCTCGGCGGCACGATTGCGATTTCGGTGGCGTACGCGGTGTTCTTCGGCAATCTGGTGCTGCTGCCGCAATGGATGCAGGAGTACCTCAACTATCGCTCGGTGGACGCAGGCCTCGTGACCGCGCCGCTCGGCGTGTTCGCGGTGATCCTGGCCCCGGTGGTGGGGCGCCTGTTGCCGCGCTCCGACGCGCGCATCATCGCGACGATCGCGTTCGTGATGTTCGCGGGGGTGTTCTACATGCGTTCGCAGTACGTGATCGAAATCGACACCTTCCATCTCGTGCTGCCCACGCTGCTGCAAGGCATCCCCATGGCGCTCTTCTTCGTGCCGCTCACGGCGATCATTCTCGCCGGGCAGCCGCCGAGCCGCGTGCCCGCGGCGGCGGGCCTCTCGAACTTCGTGCGCGTGTTCTGCGGCGCGGTGGGCACCTCGATCGCGACGAACGCCTGGAACAACCGCACGATCCTGCATCACGCGCGGCTCACGGAGCAGGCTTCGATCAACAACCCGACCTTCGTGCAGGCGATCGATCAGACCCAGAAGGTGCTGAATATGAGCGAGCCGTCCGCACGCGCGCTGTTCGACTTCCAGCTCACCACGCAGGCCGCCATGATGGGGCTGAACGACATCTTCTATATCTCGGCGATCATCTTTCTCGTGATCATTCCGCTCATCTGGATCACGAAGTCGACGAAGGGTGGCGGAGGCGGCGGCGCAGCGGGGGCGCACTGACCCGCGTGGTTGAGGCAAAGCGAGCAATGAAGCCGTCGCGGTAAGCGCGAGCCGCTACAATCGCGGTCACCGCGGCGGGCGCTCCGCCGCGACTGCCCTGCACCGCCCATGAATCACACGTTCGACTACACGCCCATCCTCGACGCCATCCATCGCGACCTGCAGCCGTATATCGGCACGGGCCGCGTCGCCGACTACATTCCCGAACTCGCCACGGTGCGCGCCGATCACTTCGGCATGGCCATCGTAACGGTGGACGGCCAGGTGTACCGCACCGGCGACGCCGATGTGCGCTTTTCCATCCAGAGCATTTCGAAGCTGTTCGCCTGCACGCTCGCGTTCCAGCTGCTCGGCGACGCGCTCTGGCAGCGCGTGGGCCGCGAGCCTTCGGGCACGGCGTTCAACTCGCTCGTGCAGCTCGAATTCGAGGCGGGCAAGCCGCGCAACCCGTTCATCAACGCGGGCGCGCTCGTCGTGACCGACGTGCTGTGCCGCCGCTTCGTGCAGGCGGAAACCGCGCTCGTCGATTTCATGCGGCGGCTTTCGGGCGAGCCCGGCATCGGCTACGACCTGCGCGTTGCGCAGTCGGAACTCGCGCACGCCGAGCGCAATCGCGCGATGGCGCATTTCATCGCGAGCTTCGGCAACCTGGAGATGCCCGCCGATGCCGTGATCGACGCGTATTGCCGCCAATGCGCAATCTCGATGAGCTGCGTGGAACTGGCGCGCGCCGCGCTCTTTCTGGCGAACGGCGGCGTTTCGCCCGCGAGCGGCGAAACGGTGCTCGACGCGAGTTCGGCCAAACGCCTTTCTGCGCTGATGCTGACCTGCGGCACTTACGACGCGGCCGGAGACTTCGTGTACCGCGTGGGCTTGCCTGCGAAGAGCGGCGTGGGCGGCGGGATCATCGCGGTGCTGCCCGGCGAGTTTGCGGTGTGCGTGTGGTCGCCGGGCCTCGACGCAACGGGGAATTCGCTGGTGGGCTCGCTGGCGCTGGAGTGGTTGACGACGCGCACCGGGCGCTCGATTTTCTGAGGCTTGGGCGAGCGCAATCCGGTCAGCATCCGCAAGCCCAGCACGGCGACGCAGCCTCAGAGCGGCGGCCGCTCGAGCGTGAGCCAGCGCTGCACGGAAGGCCTCTGCCACTGCGAGAGGGCGTACTGCGCCAGCCGATGCGGCACCGGATCGCCGTTCAGGACCAGCCGGTTCAGCATCAACGCCAGGTCCACGTCGGCGATGGACCACTTGCCGAAAAGATGCTTCTCGCCTTGCGCGAGCAGCGCTTCGGCCATCGCGAAGAGCTTCTCTGCCGCGAGTTGCGCCGCGCCGGAAAGCGGCGCCGTGGTCGGGCCGTAAAACACGACCTCGGTCGAGCGCTCCTGGCGGATTGGCATGAGATCGCTGCGCAGCCACGCCTGCACCTGACGCGCGCGGGCGCGCTGTTGCCGGTCCGCCGGATAAAGCGCCACGCCGGGGAAGGTTTCTTCCAGATACTCCGTGATCGCCGAGGACTCCGAGAGCGCGAAGCCATCGTGGATCAAGGTCGGCACGCGCCGCGTGAGCGACTTCGCCGCGAATTCCGGCTTCTGGTTTTCGCTCTTGCCGAGATCGACGGTTGAAAGCTCGAACGCGAGCGCCTTCTCGTGCAGTGCGACGAAGACGGACATCGCGTAGGGACTGGCGTATTGGGCGTCGGCGTAGAGATGGAGAGTTGGGGTGGTCACAGTCGGCTCCGTTGTTGGCGCCGACGATAGTAGCAAGCACGACAGGTGTCGTGCTCAACCACCGGCAGGCTGATCGAGTCAGCCCGCCCCGCTCACGCCGTCGCCGAGACCAGCCCCGTGGTCTTGCCACTCGCGACCATCAACTGCGCCAGCGAAGTCTGCACGCTCGCCAGTTGCGACGCGATCTGGCTGACCTGGCTCGCGTCCGATTGCGACGCCGAACTCAGCGCGCTCTGCGCATTCTGGATCTGCGCCTTGATCTGGCTGATCTCACCCGAGTCCGAGCCTTGCGCCGCGGCGCTGGAAGTCTGCGACGACACCTGCGCGAGCTGCGCCTGAAGCGACGCGATGAGCGCGTTCAATTCGTCGACTTCGCTCGATGACGAACTGCTGGACGATGCCGCGCCGCCTCCACCGCCGCCGCGCGCCTTCGAAGATGCCGAAGTGCTCTGAGTCGAAGTCGAAGTCGAGGTCGACGTAGTGCCGCTGCTGGATGCGCTCGTGGACGAACTCGTCGTGCTGTTGCCGTTGGAATTCGACGATTGCGCGCCCGAGGAAGCGCCGTTGCCGGCGCCGCCCGTCGAAGTCTGCGCGCCGCTGCCGTAGGCAGTCGTCGTTGTCGTAGTCGCGGAAATGGGTTGAATCTGCATGGAATCTCTCTCGCCGCAAGTCAGGGGCAGCGTAGCTGCCGAATAACGCCCTATCCGTGTGTTATCGGCAAGCCTGAAGGTTTCTTGAGCGCTGCCCGTGCCGCTTTTATCGCGGAGGCGGTCGTGGCACGTCTACACCATGATGTATCCGTGCCGCATACCGAGCATTACCGCTTCGGTCCGATTGGTCGCGCCGAGTTTGCCGAAGATGGAAGAGAGATGGGATTTCACCGTGTTGTCCGAGATGTCGAGTTGCCGGGCGATCTCCTTGTTGCCGAGACCGTCGGCGAGCATCGCCAGCACTTCTATCTCCCGTATCGACAAGGCTTCGAACGGGCCGCCGGATGCCGTCTGGCGCAACGGCTTTCGTCCGGCCAGCAGCCTTGCGAGGATATCGGGCGACAGCACGCATAAGCCGGCGGCGGCGGCTTCGATGGCCGCGACGATTTCGGCGGGCATCACGTTGCGCGACAGGATCGCTGTCGCCTCGGCGGGCAGTTCCTCGAGGAACCCGTCGCTATCCGCATCGTCCAGCAGCAGGACCAGCGCCGGCGGCGCGCGGCCAGGTTCGAATAGCGTCTTGAGCGCGTCGCTCGCCTCCGGCTCGTTGTCGGCCACGACGACATCGGGCGCCGTACCGGCGAGCGTTTCGGCGTCGGCTGCGCTACCCAGGAACGCGAGTGCTGGCTCCGCCTCGACAATCGCCTGCAGGCTCGCACGTACCTGCGGCGAGGCCGCGATGATCGCGACTCGCACCGGCCCCATGTATTCCATCGTTCCGTCCGACATTTCGCCGCGTCCCGGGCCTCACCTGCACGAGTGCCGCTGGGGCCGTTCGCCCACGGTTACCGTGCACGCGTGGCGCTCGCCGCCCCGGATCAACGTGACTGGCAACGGCTGCCCGACGCCCGTCGAGCCCAGCGCGGCGTGCAGGTCGCCCATGTCGCGGCAAGGTTTGCCGTCCAGTTCGATCAGCACATCGCCTATGAGCACGCCTGCCTGTTCCGCAGGGCCGCCCGCCGCAAGCGAACTGATCAGCAATCCGCTATTGAACGACAGGTTCATTTTGTCCACCCACGCGCTCGACAGACTGACCTGCTGCGCGCCGACGCCAAGGTAGCCCCGCGAGACACGCCCTTTGGCCAACAGTTCGTCGGTGACGCGCTCGACCGTCATCGCGGGAATCACCATGCCCGCGCCGCGCATCAGCGCCGACGTGCAGATGCCCACGACCTGGCCGCGCATATCCGCGAGGGCCGCGCCCGAGAAACCTGGGCGCAGACCGCCGTCCAGCCGCACGAAGGCGTCGAGCTGCCCACCTCTCCAGGTGCGCCAGGGACCGCCTGTGCTGCCGATCACGCCAAAATCCGCGCTGATGCCGAGTGCGTCCGCACGCGCGACGGCGAGCGCCAGATGGCCCGGCTTGAGTGAGCCGGCATCGCCGGACTCGACCGGGTCCAGGTCCACGCCGTCGAGCTTCAGCACGGCAAGGTCGGTGCCCGGATCGAGGCCCGCGAGGACTGCGGCAACCGTACGGCCGTCGGTCAATGTGAGTTCGATGCCCTCCTCGCGTCTGATCGTGTGCGCAGCCGTCACGACGACGCCTTGGCGCCAGATTACCCCACTCGACGGCATGCGATGCCGGCCATGGACCGCCACGACGCCCTGTCCGACTCGCCCGACAATGTCGGCCAGCGTGTCCGATAGCGCCATTAACGGATTTGCACTCGAAGATGTCGTTTCCATTTCAAGTCTCCTGCTGATTGTGGGTTCACAATGACAGAAGGACAGGCGGCGCGCACCACCCAAATGGGTAGTCACAGAGATGCAGTTCACACGGAGTCAAAGCGGGAGGAAGGCCATGAGTACGCTTGCCAAATCCACATCGGGCAACCGTCGCGCGCGCCAGTGGTGGATGGCCGTGATGACCGCGGCGCTCTGCTTCATGGGCCAGGGCGCGTTCGCGCAAGCGGACGACCGGGCGGCGAGCCTGCGCGAAAAGTATCAGTCTCTCACGCAACAGCTCGCGGAAAACCAGTTTCAGCGACCGCTGTACCTCGAATCACTCGAATTGCCATCGGCACTCAAAGGCGACATTTACGGCGTGGTCAACTTCCCGTTCGCGACGGTCAACGACACGCTCAACCACCCGACACAAGGGCCTGCCAACTGGTGCGACGTGCTGATCCTGCACTTGAACATCAAGTACTGCCATGCCTCGACTAGCGCGAGCGGTACGGTTCTCGCGGTGAATATCGGCAAGAAAACCGAGGAAACGCTTTCTTCTTCGTACCGCGTGCAATTCACCTGGCACCAGGCAGTGAGTAGCCCTGATTATTTTCGCGTGGAGCTATCCGCAGCCACGGGTCCGTTGAGCACGAAAGACTACCGGATCGTGCTGGAGGCCATACCCGTGGGTAACGATCGCACCTTTATTCATCTGACTTACGCCTACGGTTACGGCACGGCGGGACGGCTTGCCATGAAGGCCTATCTGGCGACGATAGGCAGCGATAAAGTCGGCTTTTCCACGACCCACGATCCGTCGACGAACGAAACGCGATACATCGGCGGCGTACGCGGTCTGGTCGAACGCAACACGATGCGCTATTACCTCGCCATTCAAGCGTATCTCGATGCGCTTTCCAGCCCGCCCGACGCCCGCCTCGACAAACGCCTCACTGAGTGGTTCGATGCGACCGAACAGTATCCGCGCCAGTTGCACGAGGTCAGCCGCGCCGACTACATGCAAATGAAGCACAACGAATATCAACGCCAGCAGACCGCGCAGTAGTCCGCGTCTTAGTCCGCAAAGCGCGCTGGCGTTTTAGGTGCGTTTGCGAACATCCCGACTCAGCGCCCGGACGATGCAGCTTCTGGCGCGCGGCGTTTGAACGACGGCGCAGCAACACCTTCGATCATGATGTTCACGCACGCAGGCAGCTTCGCGTTCTGCGCAGCCTGCGCCCGGTCGATCGCGTCTTTCATGTCGTCCACATGTTCGACGAGCGCGCCCGCTCCGCCGAAAGCTTCGGTCACGCGATCGTAGCGTGCGGGCAGCAGTTCGCAGCCAATCAGCCGCTCGGGGCCATAACTGCGCAACTGGATCTGATACTCGGCGTTCCAGCGCGCGTCATTGCCGACCACGGCCACGAAGGGCAATCCGTAGCGCACGGCGGTATCCATTTCTGCCGCATGAAAGCCGAACGTGCCATCCCCCATGACGGAGACGATGGGCGCATCAGGGTAAGCAACGCGCGCGGCCAGCGCGAACGGAAGCGCGGCGCCGATCGCCCCGGCGACGCCGTTGATCACGCGATTGGGCGCACGCAGGCAGGCTTGCGCCCACTGCCCGAATTCGCCGCCATCGGAGACGAAAACCGCATCGGGATGGCTGTCGAGCAATGCCTGGAACGGCGTGAGCGCCTGAACAGGATGAACACGCTTTTCGAGCGACGATGACGCCGTGCGCCATTGCTCGGGCCGCCATGCCATTGCGCCCTGCACGTCGCGCGTCCAACGTTCGTCGCACTTGTGAGCATTGCGGGAAGCCGTAGCCAGCATCTCGAGCGCGGGGAAGCTATCCGCCACTGCCGTGCCGATCAAGCGCTCACCCAGCGCGCGACGCGTGCGTGCAATCTCTTGCGGTTCCGGGTCGATCTGGAGAAACATGCTACCCGGCGCGAACGCGGGCGATTTCCCGAACGCCAGCGTGAAATCCATCCGCTTGCCTATCAGCATGACGCGGTCAGCCTGCGCCAGAACTTCGGCGAACGCCCCCAGAGCCGGATCGTTGATGCCTCGCGGGCTCTCCATGCCGATGACCGGGACACCGAGCGCCGCCGCAAGCGTGTCCGTGCGCTCACGGCCCGCGCGGGTCATGCACGCCGGCCCCACGAGGATCAGCGGGCGCGACGCATCGGCGAGACTCGAAACGAGGCGCCTCGCCGTTGCATCGTCAAGCATCTGCCTCGCCGGCAAAAAGCTTTCGGCATTCATTTCACCGGGCACGTGCGCTGCGCCCTCCAATACGTCCACCGGAAGGCTCAGGTGAACGGGGCCGGGCCGCCCCGACTGCGCAGTGCGTATCGCGTGGGCCAACTCATCGACCAGGGTGTCGGGATGCTGCGCGGTGGCGGCCATCTTCACGAGCGGCGCCGCGACGTCCGCCTGGCGCATCTCCTGAAATGCGCCCATGCCCAACTGGTCGTGCGGTGCATGCCCGGAGAGCAGCAGAACGGGCGATTCCGCCATCTGCGCCGTATAGAGCGCCGAAACCGCGTTGGCGTGACCGGGACCGCCCGTCACCAATGCCACGCCGACCTTGCCGGTCAAGCGGGCATAGGCGTCCGCCATGTGCACGGCCGCGGCCTCGTGGCGCGTGTGGAACAACTCGATACCCGCGCCGATGCAAGCGTCGAACACCGGCATGATGTGGTTCCCCGACAAGGTGAAGACATGCTTCACCCCTGCTTTGGACAACGCCTTTACCAGCGCGTCAGCGCCGCGGCATGCAATCGACATTGCGATATCTCCTGTTCAAGACGGATTGATTCACGCATTAAATGGGTGTCGAGTGAATTATTCGCGTCATGTACCAGAGCGAAAAGTCAGTAATTCTTGAAGTCACCGAAAGCATTGCTTCGTCTCGCGCACGTTGCGCCGACACCCATGTTTTCCCTGATGGCAATCCGAAGGCTAACACATTACATTGCGACTCATACATATGAGTTGTATGACTGTGTCAGACAGGCGACGCTCACGGCGGGCCGCGTGCGCGCGCCGGTGGCACAGCAAACTTCGATTCGTAGTGCTACCTTTCGCCCGGCCACACACGGGCCGGGCAACGTTGCCGGACCTCGCTCTCCAGACTTCATGCGCCGGGCTGCGCTGCGGATGTCAATCGCTCAGGCGGCGGAGGTATGCGTTGAACCTCAGACTTTCTTTCAGCAAGGATTACTACGCCGGCGCACTGATGGTCGTGATCGGCGCGAGCGCCGCGTACGCCGGCATGTCCTATGACGTGGGATCGCTGACGAGCATGGGTGCCGGTTTCTTTCCCGTAGCCGTGGGCACGCTTCTGGCTATCGTCGGCATTCTGGTTGCGCTCTCGGCGAAGGATCTGCCCAAACCCGCTTCGAACACAACGGACGCGCATTCGCGGCTGCCCGACCTGCGTGGCGCCGTTTGCATTATCGCGGGCACACTCGCCTTCATCCTGCTCGGCAAATACGGCGGTCTGATTCCCGCCACGTTCGCGATCGTCTTCATCTCCGCGCTCGGAGACCGAACCAATACCCTGTTTCGCGCAGCCGCGTTGTCGATCGTCATGTGCGCGATCGCCCTCGTTGTCTTCTCATGGGCGCTAAAACTTCAGCTGGCGCCATTTGCCTGGGGATAGTGAGCAACATGATCGAACAATCCTTGCACGACCTCTTTTACGGCTTCTCGGTTGCGCTTCAAGGCACCAACCTGATGTGGTCGTTCTTTGGCGTCCTCGTGGGCAACATGGTGGGCGTGTTGCCGGGCATGGGCGCGCTCTCGGCGATCTCCATCCTGTTGCCGCTCACCTATGTCATGCACCCTGTACCGGCGATCCTGATGCTCGCCGGTATTTTCTACGGCTCCCAATACGGTGGCGCGATCGGCGCCATTCTGCTCAATCTGCCTTCTCACCCTCCGCATGCGATCACCTGCCTCGACGGGTATCCCATGGCAAAGGCCGGCAGAGGCGGCGCGGCGCTCGGCATCACGATGCTGAGTTCGTTCTTCGCGGCATCGACCGGCATCATCCTGATGATTTTCGCTTCTCCATTGCTCACGGCAATGGCATTCAAGTTCGGCCCCTCGGAGATCTTCTCCGTCATGCTACTGGGTCTGCTCGCCGGCTCGACGATGTCGAGAGGGTCGGCGCTCAAAGGCATCGCCATGACGCTCTTCGGCCTGCTTTGCGGCATGGCCGGCACCGACGTCAATACGGGCACGTTCCGCTTCACATTTGGCCTGACCGACATGAACGACGGGCTCGAACTGGTTGCGATCGCCATGGGGCTCTTTGGCGTGGCCGATTTCCTCTGCAACGTCAACAGAATGCAGGTGTCGAGCAAGTCGCTCAGCGTGCGTTTCAAGGACATGCGCCCCACGCGTGATGAACTCAAGGCCACCTTCTGGCCAATGACACGAGGAACGGCC
Organism: Paraburkholderia guartelaensis; assembly: GCF_004353905.1. Classification (GTDB taxonomy): domain Bacteria; phylum Pseudomonadota; class Gammaproteobacteria; order Burkholderiales; family Burkholderiaceae; genus Paraburkholderia; species Paraburkholderia guartelaensis. The sequence goes on from NZ_SMOD01000002.1 coordinate 152,374, forward strand.
GTGGGCGCGCTGTTCGGCGCCATGCCGGGAACCGGCCCGACGATCACGACGTTCGTGGCCTATGCGCTCGAGCGCAAGCTCTCGAAGAATCCTCAGGCGTTCGGCACAGGAGTGATTGCCGGTGTCGCGGCGCCCGAAGCGTCTTCGCACTCGAAAACGCAGGTCGATTTCATTCCGACGATGAGCCTCGGCATACCCGGCGATCCGGTGATGGCGCTGATTCTCGGCGCGCTCATTATTCAGGGCATCACACCTGGCCCCCAGTTGATCTCCGAGCACCCCGATATCTTCTGGGGACTCATTGCGAGCTTCTGGATCGGCAATATTCTTCTCGTTTTGCTCAATGTGCCGATGATCGGCGTGTGGGTCAAATTGCTCAGATTGCCTTATCGGTATCTCTTTCCATCTGCGATGTTCTTTATTGCCGTTGGCGTGTTCAGCACCCAGAACAGCCTGTTCGAGGTTTGGCAAGTTCTGGCGTTCGGCCTGATCGGTACCGTATTCAACTACCTTGGCTTTTCAGTCGCGCCTATCCTGCTTGGCTTCGTCCTCGGACCGATGATCGAGGAGAACTTTCGCCGCGCGCTGCTCATTTCGCACGGCAATATGTCGATTTTCATCGAGCGGCCCATCAGCTGCGGATTCCTCGCCGCATCGCTGTTGCTCGTCGTGATGGTCACGTTGTCGGCACAACGAAACCGCCGCCGCGCGAACAAGACGGAACGTGTGCGCCGGGGTGGCGCACGCGCCGAAATGCCTCGGGCAAGCAGCGATTAATCGGGGCGGAATATAGGCCGCCCGGCTGCGAGCTGCCCGGGCGGCCTCGTCAATTCAGTCAGCGTAAAACCACTCGAGATTCTGTTGTAAGCAGGCCATAGCATCTGTCGTGTGCGATCACCTGCTCGCGCCAACGCTAGTACAATACGGGTTACTACCTAACTGAAAACCCGGTTGAACGTGAATACGCCCTCCTCGCCCGTTCGCACTTCCCCCGATACCTTCCAACGCATTCAACGCCAGATCGCCGCTGCCGCGCGGTGGATGCTCGAGTTGCACGACGACATCAGCGATCTGAAAGCGGCCGTCAATCGCCGTCCGATTCAGTCCTGACCTCGGCACGGCCGCCGTGCTTGCGATACGGGGCCGAGAATCAGCCGACGAAATGAAAAGCCCGCCAGGATATCGCATCCGGCGGGCTTAACAGCAACGAGAATCAACGATCGACTTCAGTTCGCGGTGATATGGCTCGTGCTGACGACCTTTTGCCATTTCGCCGATTCCGTGGCGATCCTGGCCTGAAGTTGAGCAGGTGTGTCGCCAACCGGGTCCATACCGAGCACGGCCAGGTGCTGGCGCGTGTCGGGCTGTGCGAGCACCTTCACCGTATCCTGCTGAATTTTGTTGATGACGTTCGCAGGCGTGCCGGCGGGCGCCACGAGTGCGAACCAGCCTGTCACATTGAATCCGGGCAATCCGGCTTCGCTCACGGTCGGAATATCGGGCCACGCGGCTGAACGGTGTTCGCCGGTCACGGCGAGCACCTTGATCGTCTTGCCCTTCATGAAGGGCATGGCCGCGGCGATATTGGGCAACACGACCTGCACGCGGTCCGCCATCAGATCGTTCAGCGCGAGCACTTCGCCCTTATAGGGCACGTGAACCATCGGAATGCCCGCCGCGCCCGAAAACGCTTCGTCGGCCATGTGCACCTGACTGCCGATACCAGCCGAACCGAAGTTCAGCTTGGGATGTTGTGTTTTCCCGTACGCGATCAGCTCTTTGACATTCGAAATGGGCAGCGAGGGCGCAACGGCAACGACCATCGGATTGCTCGCCACCGTCGTGATATAGCTGAAGTCCTTGGCCGTGTAAGGCAGCTTTTTGTAGATGTACTGATTGACGGTGAACATGCTCCCCGACGCCAGCATCAATGTGTAGCCGTCAGGCGCGGACTTCGCTTCGACTTCGGCGGCGATCATGCCGCCCGCGCCGGGGCGATTGTCGATCACCACGGACTGCTTCCATAGCGTCCCCAATCCCTGGCCGATCGTACGGGCCAGCACATCGGTCGAACCGCCGGCAGAGAAGGGAACGATGATGCGGATCGGCTGGGACGGCCACGCGTCTTCTGCATGAGCGGCCGACTGCGCTTGCAGGACAGCGGTAAATGCGGCAGCGAGCACGAGCCCGCGCCGAAGCGTGCGAACGATATTGGGGGGCATTGCGTTGTCTCCGTTTGAAATAGTGTGGATCGGCCGTGGCTCGATTCAAGGCTCGCAGCGAAGCAGTTTCCGGAAATGCGCTTGCCACGCGGCACCCCTTATTGCGCCATCTGCTCGCAAAGAATCGTTTCTCCCGGCCTTACCCGGCTAAATGTCACTGGCTCCTGTTTGATCTCGACCTCTCCTCCACGTTTGCGAATCGTCGTGTAAGCGGACATCTCCAGATTGCCGGCCTCCGGATAGTCTTCACGGAAATGCGCGCCCCGCGAATTCTCGCGGGATATGGCTGCCTCGGTGATGATTCGGCTAACCGAAATCAGATTCTTCAGGTTCAGCCAGTCGTGCCACTGCGCGTTGAATGCGCGATCGCCATCCACAACGCCGGTGAGCATCAACCGTTCATGCAGTTCGCCCAGGACCTTGCGTGCCCGCAGGAGCCCGTCGCGATCGCGAATGATGCCGACATGCGTCCACATGCAGTCGTAGAGCGCTTCCCGAATGCTCTCGAGGCCTTTTCCATTCTTGGAGAAGGGAACTTCGGCCTCCTTGATGGCGCCTTCGATGGCAAGCGCATCGGGTTCGCGATACTCGCCTTGCGCCTTGACCCACTTCGCCATGTTGTCGCCTGCAATGCCGCCGAACACCGTGGAATTCGCCACACCGTTGCCACCCAGGCGGTTCGCTCCGTGCACGCCACCCGTGTCCTCTCCCGCGGCGAAGAGGCCACTCAGCTCGGTGCTGCAGTCGGTATCGAACGTCACGCCGCCCATCATGTAATGCGCGGTCGGCACCACTTCGACGAGCCCGCCCGCGAGATCGAACCCGCAGTCCGCGCAACGTTCCACCATGCCCTTGAACTGCTTGCGCACTTTGTCCGGGCCGAGGTGGCTCATCTGGATGTACACGCCGCCATTGGGCGACGTGCGCCCCGCACGCATTTCCGAATAGATGCCGCGCGAAACGATGTCGCGCGTGGCACGTTCGCCGCGCTTGTCGTAGTGATCCATGAACCGCTCTTTCGAGCCGTTCAACAAGTGGCCGCCTGCACCGCGGAGTCCTTCTTCGAGCACGGTTCCGGTCATCCGCGTGTGACTGCCGGCAAGCAGACCCGTAGGATGGAACTGCACCATTTCCATATCGCGCAGCGTGAGGCCCGCGCGCAGCGCCATCGCGAGACCGTCGCAGCTCTTGTCCCCCGACGGCGTATGGAACTTGTACATCGTCGGGCCGCCGCCCGTTGCGAGCAGCACCGCCCTCGCCTGCACGAATACGAACCTGCCCGTGCGCATGTCGATCATCAACACGCCCGCGACATGCTTGCCGTCGGGCGTCTTGATCAACTCGATGGCCCGGTGCTCCTCGAGGCGATGAATGCCGCGGCTCCACACCTGCTCGGCCAGGCGGTTGATGATCTCGATGCCGGTCAGGTCGCCCTTGTGGACCGTTCTGTCGAACGTCTGACCCGCGAACGCTTTCTGGTGAATCGAGCCATCCGGGTTACGGTCGAAAAAACAACCAAGCTCGTTTTCGAGTTCGCGCACGCGCTCGACTGCGGTGCTCACCAACGCCCAGGCGAGGTCCTGGTTGGACAACCATTTGCTTCCTTCGATCGTGTCCATGAAGTGACGCTCGACCGAATCGCCAGGCGCCAGCGCGACGTTATAGCCGCCCTGCACCATACGCGTGCAGCCGCATTTCCCGAGCAGCCCCTTCACGGCAACCGTAATCGAGAGGTCCGGCGCCTGCTTGTGCGCGTGCAGCGCGGCAAAGAGACCGGCGCCGCCCGAGCCGAGAATCAGGATATCCGTCTTGACGCGCTCGATATTCATTTTGTCGGTACTCCCAAGCTTTCAAGAACTTCGGCCCGTCGCGAGGCGGTGTCGCTCTTGACTTCGTCGTACAGGCTGCCGCCGTGGCTGTCCATGGCCACCAGCAGCGGCCCGAAGCCCTTGATCCTGAATTTCCAGAGCGACTCCGGGTTGAGGTCATCGAGATCGACAGCTTCGATCTTCTCGATCCATGTCGTTTCGAGCGCCGCCGTGCCGCCGATAATGGCCAGGTAGACGCCGCCAAGATCCTCGAACGCCGACTTCGATCCTTCGCGCAAGCCGCCTTTTCCAACGATCATGCGCACGCCGTACTGCTCCATCAGCGGGCGCGTGAAGCGCTCCATGCGGTCCGACGTGGTCGTGCCGATGCAGACCGGTTGATAGCCCGCCGGGAATTCGCTGCTTGGCGCGACCTTGCGCACGTTGGGCGCGGTGTGAATGACGGCGTGCCCGCGAAGGTCGAATTCCGTCGTACGCCCCTTGTCGAACAGATGGATCTGCGTGGCATCGCGGATGCCGAACAATGTGTGATGCAGTGTCACCGTATCGTTCACGCGCAGCTTGCGGATCTGCGACTCGTCGACAGGCGTATGGAGGTCGTAGTGAGCCATGTCAGAACCCGTAAGTGAGACCGCTTGTGGTAAGCATCGCCTTCGCACGCCGCGCCGAATGACATTGCATGTTGACCGCAATGGGATTCATCGTGATGTGCGTCGACGCCAGTTCGATATGCACCGCAAACGCCGTGCTATCGCCCCCCAGGCCCTGCGGCCCCACACCGAGACGGTTCACCGCCTGCGTCAGTTCGCGTTCGAGCGCGGCGCCCTCGGGGTCGGCGCACGTGGTGCCCAGCGCGCGCGTCGCGGCACGCTTGGCTAGCGCAATGGACAGATCGGACGTGCCGCCGAGACCCACGCCCACGATCGTCGGCGGACACGTCTTGCCGCCTGCCGAGATCACACAGTCGACGACAAACGTCTTGATCGCATCGATCCCTTCAGCAGGCACGGCCATCTTCAGGAAAGAGTTGTTCTCCGAGCCGCTGCCTTTCGGCACCATCTCGATGGTTGCGGTCTCGTTCTCGTCCGTGAAATCGACATGAATGACGGGAACCTCGATGCCGCACGACGTGTGATTGTTCTTGCGCGTGAGCGGATGCACGACCGACGAGCGCAGCGGGTGCTCCCTCGTAGCGCGCTCGCACCCTTTGCGAATGGCCGCCTTCAGTTCGAAGCCGTCGAACTCGACATTGCGGCCGAGCGCGACGTTGTAAATGGGGATGCCGGTGTCCTGACAAAGCAGGTTCTCCGTATCCTCGGCGACACGAATATTGGTCCGCATCGTTTCGAGCACCCGCTGCGCGACCGGCGACGTTTCGCTAGCGGAAAGTCTTGCAATGCCATCTTTCACGTCGGGCGGGAGCAACTTGAGGGCGCGGATATACAGTTCCTTCGAGGCTTCCTCGACGACGTCGAGATCGAGTTTCATGGCCGTCTCTTCCGGATTGGTAAAAAAGTTGTGGGGCTGCGGCGCGGTTTGCAGTTACATGTGGCTAATGGATGAGCGCGAGCAGGTAAGCCAGGCCCGTACAGGTACTTGCGCCCAAACCAAAGGCGAGCCAGTTCTTTCTCAAGCCGGTCCATGGCAGAAACTCGATCAGCAAGAGGCGGATCCCCCCCATCATGTGAAGCGAGAGCAGAACCACGAGCCCCCATTCGCCAAACTTGAACAGTGGCTGGTCAGTCAAACGAAGAAAGCTGTCGAGAGAAGCCTCGCCCGTAATGGCGTGGCCGAGTGCCCAGAAGTGAACCGGCAGGAACAGAGCCAGCGCCAGACCGGAAATACGATGCACCAGGAAGGCCCACCAGGCAGGATGCGTGCGGGCGCGATAGTCGTTCTTTCGCATCACGATACGACTCCATAAACGGCGCGCAAACCCATCAGCGCGAGGCCGGCGGAAAATGCGAAACAGGCGACCTGGGCAGGCTTTCCGCGCCAGTGCAGCCACTCCTCTGCCACTCTGAGCAAGCCGATAGGCACATGGATCGCACACGCGATCACGAATACCGTATAGAAGGCGCCAAACAGCAGATTTCCGCGCGTGCGGCCGAGAATGGCCGATGCACTCAAGCCGCTATGGACGGCGTAGATGATGACGCCGAGATGAACGAACACGCAGAGCGCGAGCACAGTCGCACTCATGCGCTGCCAGTACCAAAGACGAGCCTGGGTGCGAGGAGATAAGCCTTGCATTACAGGTCTCCTTCGCGCGCGGCCTTCATCGTCATCCGCTTGAGGCCGGCAATGCCGGCAGTTGGCGAGAGATGCTTGGGACAGCGCTCCGTGCACGTGGCCTGGGTGTGACACGAGTGGCAGCCCGCGTCGCCAGCCACCGCGCGCAGACGTTCGAGTGTTTGCGTGTCGCGTTCGTCGTTGACGAGCGTCCACGCACGGTTCAGCGCGGCGGGCCCCAGATAATCGGGACGCCACGTCACGACGTCGCAGGACGAATAGCACACGCCGCAACCGATACATTCGATCCCGGCGTCCGCCGCCTTTCGTTGCGCGCTCTCGGGACTCACCTTGGCGAAATCGTCGTGACGCGAGCGGCTTCCCGAAAACTGCCCTTTTGCCCGGCTCCACTTGTCGAAGAAGTCGCTCATGTCGGTCACGAGGTCCTTGATGACAGGCAGATTCGATAACGGCGCAATCTCCAGTTCGTCGTTCACCGCGACTTTCGACACGTGCGTGCGGCACGTCCAGCGCGCCTTGCCGTTGACGTTCATCGCGCAGGACCCACACATGCCCACGCGGCACGCAAACCGGTATGCAAGATCGGGCTGCAGTTGCCGCTGAATGAACGTCACGACGTCCAGTACCGTTTGACTTTCGTAACGCGGTACGTCGTAAGTGACGTGCTCCCCGGTAGCACTTCTCCAGACTCTGACTCGAAGTTTGTCGGTATTCACGATGCCTCTCGAATGGCTGCTGACGCAGTACGATTGAACGGAATTCGTACATCGATTGTTCAGCAATTCTTCATCAAGAAAAATCGAATAATTCTGGCGTTCAGCTAAAGGATTCCTATGCCTCGCCGCGGACGCGCCGAAGCTTCAGCACGGTGGCCATTTGAGCGTTGTCGCGCTCCTTTTCGAGTCCGGAAACCACGAGCGTGGCGACCGCGTTGCCGATCATGTTGGTGACGGCGCGCACTTCGGAAATGAATCGGTCCACGCCGAGAATGAGGGCCGCGCCTTCAATGGGAATCTGCTTGAATGCCGTGAGCGTGGCGAGCAGCGTGACGAACCCTGCGCCCGATACACCGGCTGCGCCCTTCGAACTGATCATCGAAAGGACCATCAGCCCGATCTGATCGCCCCACGACAGCGGCACGTTATAGGCCTGGGCGATGAACATCGCGCAAATCACCTGAGCCACGCAGGTCCCGTCGAGATTGAACGAGTAGCCCATCGGCATCACGATACCGACAACCTGTTTCGGGCACCCCATGCCTTCGAGCTTGCGGATCAACTGCGGGAACACCGATTCGGACGACGTCGTGGCAAGCACGAGCAGAATCTCGCCCTTCAAATAATTGACCAGTCGCAGCAGGCTGAAACCGCTCATCCGGCAGATGGTGCCCAGCACGACCACGAGGAAAAAGATCGTCGCCACATAGATCGTGATGAGCAGCATGCCGAGCGAATTCAACGCCGACAGTCCGTATTTCCCGACAGCAAAGCCCATCGCCCCCAACGCGCCGAGCGGTGCGAGCTTCATGATGAAGCCGACGATCTTGAAGAGCACCTCGGACACGGCGTCAAAAAAAGTCAGGACCGGCTTGCCTTTGTCTCCTATGTACGACAAGCCCACCGCGAACAAGCAGGCAATCACAACGATCTGAAGCATGTCGCCCGAAGCGAACGGACTCAGGAAACTCGACGGGATGATGTTGAGGAAAAACCCCGTGAGGCCGCCGCCGTGATGCACTTCCGTTTGATATTGCGCCAGCACATGCACATCGGCTGCGCCGGGCTGGATATTCATGCCGACACCGGGCCCGATCAGGTTCACCATCAACATACCGATCAGCAAAGCCAGCGTGGTCACCACCTCGAAGTAAATAATGGTCTTGCCCGCGATCCGGCCGAGCGTGCGCATTTCGCCGATCTGCGAGGCGCCGCATACGATCGTGGTGAAGATCAACGGCGGCGTAATCATCTTGATCAGCCGGATGAACGCATCGGATAACGGCTTCAGGGACTGGGCAAACGTTGGGAAGAAATGTCCGACGGCGACCCCGATCAGGATCGCGATCAGCACCTGGACATAAATGTGCCTGCAAAAACGACGCAACATGGTGTCTCCTTGATCTCGCCTCACGCCGCGTGCACGCAACGTTGGCGAGAAAGATGCCGGGCCGCGCAGACCCAGCACTCTGACCAGTTGTGGCAACGAGCTGGAGATCGCCTCTGCCGGGCGAATATTTCCAGGCCGTCTCATGCATTCAATTTTGATTGCCGCTTTACCAGCGCTTCGTCTTGATGTTGTGGACGTGTGCGTGCTCGCCCGCCTTGATGGGCGCCACGACCTTGCCGATATCGACGCCGTACTTGTAGACGGTGTCGCCCACGGCCATGTCCTTGAGCGCCACCTTGTGACCGATCGGAATGTCCTGCTGCGCGACGATCGCGACGACCTTGTCGTCATCCATGATCCAGGCGTTCAACGCCAGGCCCGCCTTGATGCCCTCGACCACGGCAACTCCAACCGTGTCTTCGCGCTCATGCAATACCGCGTGAATCATCGTCTACTCCTTCTTCAAGTTGAATCGGATGTATGGGTCGGCATTGGCAAGCAAGCGGCCTAGCCGAACAAAACCGGTACGGAACGAATGATTAAATTGACAGCCGCGACGATAAGAACAATCCAGAGAAGCGTGAGAACGCGGGACGCCGAAATGGCGCTGCGCAGCCTCGCGCCCGCGAACAATCCCACCGCGCCACAAGGCAACAGAAAGCTGGCGAGCGGGAGGACAGCCGGGTTTCGATAGAGTCCGGAAACGGAGAAGAGAACGAGCCGGGCGACCGCCGTGGCCGTAGTGAGCGTGCTGATCGTGGCGCGCCGCTGGTCGGGGTCGCGCAGACGGCCGGCCAGATAAATCGTGTACACCGGGCCGCCGGTACCGAATACGGCCGTCAGGCATCCGCCAAAGAAGCCCAGCGGCAGGGCCCAGCGTCCGCCAATCTCGCGAAATTCGCCGCGCGACGTGACCTTCCAGAGCGAGTAAGTCAACAGACACACGCCAAGAATGAGTTCGAGCGGCTTTTCCGGCACGGAAACCAGTACGCTCACGCCCAGCAGAAGCCCGATGCACAGCCACGGCCCGAGCCTTTTGAGTTCCGCTGTCTGAACAGACTGAAGATTGCGCATGCCTACGAGCATCCCGGCGAGTAGATCCAGCACGAGCATCACGGGCGTCGCGGTGCGCAGGGGAACCAGTTGTGTGAGCAACGGGATGGCAACAATCGAGGAGCCAAAACCCGTGAGCCCGTACACCAGATACGCCACCGCCACGACACCGCCGGCCACTGCGATCGAACTGACACCGATTCCGATGGCGCCGGCGACAATTTGCGCATTCAACCAGGCTGTCATTGATGAAGGGTCCCGGAGCGACTTTCAGCGTTGTGGGGGTATGCGGGCGATGTGCGAGCTGCACCGCTCCAGAAATTTTGGCCGCGATGCTGCGTCCATTGTCGCCTGCGGCTTGCTAAAGATAAACGCAGTAATGGTTTTCCTGAGACCAGGAAATACTTTAGGTTGCGTAAAATTTCGGGGATCGAAGCGAGCATGTCTTCTCCGCGAAACGCGAGCAATGCCATCCATTCGCACCCTCAAAATATTTCTCTCCGTCGCACGATGTGGCACCTTTGCCGCCGCCGGCAACAAGGTTGGCCTCACCGCTGCCGCCATCGGCCTGCAGATTCGCGCGCTCGAAAGCGACCTCAATGTTCAGCTTTTTGACCGCAACGCCCGCGCTGCCGTGCTGAATCCCGTTGGCCGCGCACTCATTCCGGAGATCGAAGAAATCGTTCGCCGCTACGAGCTTCTCGAAGTCGCCGCCAGCGGCGACGAAATGTCGGGAACGGTCGTGATCGGCGCACTCGTCTCCGCGCTGATGGGTGCGTTCGCGGATGCCTTATGGTCGATACGTCAACACCACCCTCGCCTCGATGTGCATCTGCTCGCAGGCATGTCCAGCGATTTCGCGCATCAGGTCGAAGTCGGTGAACTCGATGCGGCCGTCGTCACGCAATCTCCGCATCCGCTCGCATCCACACTCCTTTGGACACCTCTGTATTCGGAACCGATGATTCTCATCATGCCGACTGCCCCGCACTTCGACTTGCCGCAGCAGCAGGATGAGATCCTCCGCATCGCGCCGTTCATGCGCTTCGACCGCAGCACATGGACCGGACACCTCGTGCAGAATGTGCTCGACCAATGCAAGGTCGAAGTCAACGAGGCGATGGAACTGAACTCCGTCGAAGCGATCGTCGCACTGGTGCGTCAGGGCTTCGGTATTTCGATCGTTCCCAAACTCGCCAACGTCGATTTCGACAACGATCGCGCGATCCGCGTCATGTCGCTCGATGGCGTCGACGTGCGGCGCCACGTTGGCTTGCTCGAACGCGCGAGGCACAGCCGTACCGCATTCACCGACGCGATCAAGAGTTACTTCACGGCGTCATGACCTAAACAACGATCGCTGCACGCTCTCACGCCGCCAACGCTCGCAACTGATTGAGCAGCGCGTCGGGAATATCGATGCCGTCGCGCGCTGCGATATCGGCAAGATCGGCCCGCCGTTGCCCCGGCAACCGTACATCCGCGTCCTGCAGCATCACTTCGATCAACGCCTCGACGCGCGAAAGATAGGCGGCATTGCCCGCCAGCGCACCCGGATCGATCGCCCAGAACAGATGGCCCACGCGCGACTTCTCGCCGTCTTCGGTCAAGAACGAGCCCGCCTCGTAGCCGAAGTTCGCCCCGGCCAGCGCGGCCGCAAGCAATTCGACCATGAGCGCGAGCATCGCCCCTTTCGTCCCGCCGAACGGAAGCATCATGCCTTCCAGCGCGGCCTTCGCATCGGTCGTCGGCCGGCCGTCGCGCGAGGTCGCCCAGCCCTCGGGAATCGGCTTGCCTTCGCGGGCGGCCACCATGATCTTGCCGCGCGCGACATTGGACAGCGACAGATCGATCATCAACGGCGCGCCGTCGCGGCGCGGAAACACGGCCGCCACGGGATTGGTGCCGAACACGGCATGCCGCCCTCCCCACGCCGGCATCGCAGCGGGCGTGTTGCTGAACGCGAGCCCCACCATGCCGGCCGCGCCGACCGGCTCCAGATGCCAGGCACCCGCGCCGAGGTGATGGCTGCGCTTCACGCTCACGACCGCGCTGCCGTGTTCCCGCGCACGGCTCACGAGCGTTTCGACGGCCAGTTCGCAAGCCGGAAACGCCATGCCGTCTGCGGCATCGATCAACACCGCTGCATTGCGCGATTCGACGACTGACGGGCTTGCTTTCGCATCGACGCGGCCGTTGCGCAACTGCGCGACATACATCGGCAAACGGGCGACGCCGTGCGAAGACAAACCACGGTCGTCGGCATAGACGAGCGCACGCGCGGTGGCCTGCGCAGTGCGCGGCGTGGCGCCCGCGGCAAGCATCGTGCGCGTGGCAAGGTCGTGAAGATCACCGGACGAGATCCGCGTCATATCAGAGTTCCTTCGTTTTCGTTGAGTCATGCTCGCCCGCGAGCAACGCATCCGTCACGCGCGATGCGACCAGCGTGCTGACACGCTCGTTCGACTGCACAGTCAAACCCGCGATATGCGGCGTGAGGATCAGGTTGGGCACGCCCGCAAGCGGCGAACCTGCCTTGAGCGGTTCGTCGGCGAACACGTCGAGCGCGGCGCCGCCAAGGCGGCCTTGCGTCAGTGCTTCGGCCAGTGCGCTTTCGTCGATCACGCCGCCGCGCGACGTATTGATCAGGACTGCGTGTTGTTTGAGCAGCTTCAGTTGCGCCGGGCCGAGCAGATTATGCGTGCTCTCGACGAGCGGCACGTGGACGGTCACGACATCGGCGGCGCGCAGCGCGTCGTCGAACGACATGCCCCGGGCGCCCGACTCCTGCCAGCAGGCCGCATCCGCGGGAATCTGCGGATCGAAGCCCACGACCTGCATGCCGATGCCGCGCGCCAGTTGCGCGACGAGGCGCCCGATGCCGCCAAAACCGATCACGGCCATCGTGCCGCCCGCCGCTTCGCGTCCGTTCGAGAGCGCGGTGCGCGGCCACTGTCCCTGTGCGACGGCCGCGCTCGACAGGTACGCGCCGCGCAGCAGCATCAGCGACGTGGCGATCACATACTCGGCTACGGCCGCCGCGTTGGCACCCGTCGCAGGGAACACCTGCACGCCGCGTTCCCTGCATGCGCCGAGCGCGATATTGTCGAGCCCGACGCCGAGCCGCCCGACCACCGACAAGCGCGGCGCGTCGTCCAGCAGCGCGGCGGTGACCTGTGTCCGGTTGCGCACGATCAGCGCATCGGCGTCCGCCAGCAGGCTGCGCAATCGGTCGGGTTCGTCGACGAGCGACGCTTCTGCGTGGACGTCGAAACGACTGCGAAGCGAATCTACCGCAGACGCATCCATGAACTCGCTGATGACGATTTTCTTGCGATCTGTTTTCAATTTGAGCGTTCCTGTGCGTAAGCGGGCGGCTTTCTTTCGTTGACGCTCTCAACTGGTTTGGATTCCGTATCACTCACACCATGAACGGCGCGTGGTGCGGCCAGCACCTTGCGCGCCGCTTCGGCGTCGAACACCCCCTCCCAGCGCGCGACCACGATCGTCGCCACCGCGTTGCCGATCATGTTGACGATCGCGCGAATCTCGTTGAGCACGCGGTCAATGCCGATGATCAGCGTGATGCCGGCAACAGGAATGATGTTGTGGGTGGAGAGCGTGGCCGTGAGCGCCACCAGCGCCGCGCCCGCAACGCCCGCGCCGCCCTTCGACGTCAGCAGCAGGATGGCGAGCAGGCCGAGCTGCTGCAGTAGTGACAGATGCGTGTTGGTGGCCTGTGCGATGAAGAGCGACGTCATCGTGAGATAGATGGCCGCGCCGTCGAGATTGAACGAATAGCCTGTCGGCAGCACGAGACCGACGACGGGCTTCGGGCAGCCGAGGCGCTCGAGTTTGTCCATCAGGCGCGGCAGGACCGATTCCGTGGTCGACGTGCCGAGCACGATGAGCAATTCCTCGCGCAGATAGTTGAGCAGCGGCCACAAGCCGACGCCGGCCCAACGGCAGATCGTGCCGAGCACCAGGACGATGAACAGAATGCTGGTGAGATAGAAACAGACGATCAGCAGACCGAGCTGCTGGAGCGTCCCGATGCCATACTTGCCCACCGTGAACGCCATGGCGCCGAACGCACCGAGCGGCGCAAGCCGCATGATCATCTCGACGATACGCATGAGCGCCTCGCCGCTCTGCTCGATCACGCGCGACAGGAACCGGCTGTTGCGCGACATGATCGACAATGCGACGCCGAACAGCACCGAGAACAGCAGCACCTGCAACAGGTTGCCGTGCGCGAACGCACCGACTACCGAGTTCGGCACGATCTCTTCGAGGATGCTTTGCGACGCCGCCGCATGCGCTTCGCTGACGTAGTGGCTCACGGCCTGTGGGTCGAGCGTAGCCGGATCGATGTTGAGTCCTTCACCCGGATGCAGCACGTTCGCCACCACGAGACCGATCACCAGCGCGAGCGTTGTCACGGCTTCGAAGTACACGATCGTCTTGACGCCCACTCGCCCGACATGTTTGAGATTTTCCATCCGTGCGATACCAAGCGACACGGTGCAGAAAATCACCAGCGTGATGAGCATCTTGATCAGGCGAATGAACGTGTCGCCCAACGGTTTCATTTCAACGCCGAAGTGCGGCCAGAAATAGCCAACGAGAATACCGGCCGCAAGTCCGATCAGGACCTGGGCATAGAGATGTCTGAGCACGCGCAAGGTGGTGTCTCCTCCACTCGCTGCTGCCTGGTGATACAGCTACGCGCACCGCGGGCGGACGTCAGTGGTCCACGTTTTGCGGCCATACCTGCAAGGCCTTTTGCGCAGCGGCGCGCGCAACTGTGATGGAACTGCGGGGGAACTGCGTTCGCAAAGCCCGCCGCTCAGGCGGGCTTGCGCGGTGTTGCTTGCGCGGATCAGGCGCTTTCGAACAGGCGCGTGAGCACGAACTCGCGATGGCCCAGCGTTTCCGCCGCGGTCCAGCGGCCGTTCGCCGTTGCGAGCATCGATTCGAGCAGCTTGTCGCCGGCCTGATCGAGGTTCTGCTCGCGCTGCAGCAGGCCCGACACATCGACGTCGACGTGCTCGCTCATCGTGCGCACCGTACGCGGATTCGCGCAGATCTTGATGACCGGCACGATCGGATTGCCGATCACGTTGCCCTGCCCCGTCGGGAAGAAGTGCACGGCAAAGCCCGAAGCCGCACACAGCGTCACCATCTCCGCCGCCGCCGAGGACGAATCCATGAACCACAGGCCCGAATGCGTCGGCTCCTCGGCCTTGTCGAGCACGCCGTCCACACGGCACTTCTTGCCGATCTTCTGGATGTTGCCGAGCGCCTTTTCCTCGATCGTGGTCAGGCCGCCAGCGATGTTGCCCTTCGTCGGCTGCGACTCGGAGAGGTCGTCGGTCTTCCAGCGGTTGATCATGTCCTGGTAGCGATCGAACATGAACTGGAAGCGCTCGCGCACCTGGTCGTTCGCGCAGCGCGCCGCGACGATCTGCTCGCCGCCGGTCAGCTCCGACGTCTCGCCGAACACGAGCGTCGTGCCGAGTCCGTAGAGCTTGTCGAACGCATTGCCGACCGTCGGGTTCGCGCCGCAGCCAGACGTCGTATCCGACTCGCCGCACTTGGTCGACACCCACAGATCGGAGATCGGGCACTCCTCGCGCTCGAGCGTCGTCGCCCACTGCACCATTTCCTTCGCGGCCTTCGAGGCGCGCATGATCGTGTCATGGTCGCCGTGCAGTTCGATGCCGAAGCCCATCACCGGCTTGCCCGACTTCGCGATGCCGTCGACCACGCGCTTGGTCCAGCCTTCCTCGATGCCGATGACGATCACGCCGGCGACATTCGGGTTGCAGCCCGCGCCGATCAGCGTGCGGAAATGCAGATCGAGGTCGGCGCCGAACTGCAGGCGGCCGTACGGATGCGGCAGCGCCATGGTGCCCTTGATGTTGTGCTCGACCGCTTGCGCGGCGGCGTTCGACAGGTCGTCGACGGGCAGGATGATGACGTGGTTGCGCACGCCGACGCGGCCGTTCGAGCGGCGATAGCCGCGGAAAATGGTGTTCTGGTCAATCACGCTCATGGTGTCTCTCTCTGAATGGGAGGGGTTCGACTGGCTGGTTTGCCTGCGCCTTACCAGCGCTTCGTCTTGATGTTGTGAACGTGAGCGTGCTCACCCGCCTTGATGGGCGCCACGACCTTGCCGATATCCACGCCGTACTTGTAGACGGTGTCGCCCACGGCCATGTCCTTGAGCGCCACCTTGTGACCGATCGGAATGTCCTGCTTCGCCGGGACCGTGACGATTTCGTCCTCGTCCATGATCCACGCGTTCAGCTGCGTGCCCGCCTTGATGCCCTCGACGACCGCGACACCAACCGTGTCCTTCGCCTCGTGCAGCACGATGTGGATCGTCCTGCGCGCCGGATCGGCATGGGCCGCCGTTGAATCAGCCTGCTGTGCTGCTTGAGCTGCCTGGCTCATCTGAGTGTCTCCAGTTTTGTTCACGGGGGGTCTGGCGCGTGGCCATGCTGCGCATCATAGACAGCTCATTCATCCATGTCAACCATATCATCTATATGTGTTGGATCAGCCAGATGAAGTAAAATCGCGTCAAAGTCCGGAACGTACAAGGAAGGGGGAACACCGCCATGAACACGCTGAAGAACGGCGCCGCCCACGCGGCGGGCGCGGCAAGCACGCCCGTCATCGGGGGAACGCGATACAAGGAAGTGAAAAACGGGATCCTCGCCGCGTTGTCGGCGAAGGAATGGAAAGGCGGCGAGGCGATACCGTCAGAGAAGCGCCTGTCCGAGCGTTTTGGCGTGTCGATCGGGACGCTGCGCAAGGCGATCGACGAACTCGTGGCGGACAACATTCTGGTGCGCCATCAGGGACTCGGCACGTTCGTCGCGCAACACCAGCGCGATCGCTATTTCTTCCGATTTTTCCGGGTCGTGCGCCAGGACGGCGAGAAGAGCTACCCCACGGTGAGTCTCGTGTCGTTCACGAAGGCCAAGGCGACGCGGGAAGTCGCCGCGATTCTCGGCATCGAACCGAACGCGCGGGTTTTCTCGTTCGTGAACCGGCTGGCGCTGCATGGCGAGACGGTCATGATCGACAGCATCACCGTTGCAGAGGAGCGTTTCGCGGGACTGACCGAAGCCGCGTTGCGCGAGCGGCCCAGCACGCTTTACAACTTCTACCAGGACGCGTTCCACATCAACGTGGTCGGCACCGAAGAACGGCTGCGCGTCGCGACGGCCAACGAGATCGAGAGTGAGCTACTCGAAGTGGCGCCAGGCACGCCGTTGCTCGAAGTTCGGCGCATCGCGTACTCGTATCATCAGGAACCCGTCGAGCTTCGCATCTCGCACGTGAACACGGCGCGCTACGAATACGTCGGTCCTTCCGCTTCACACGAAGAGCCGCTCTAAAGGCCCAGGTCTTTCACACTCCCGCTGCGCTCGCCCATTGGACGAACGCAGCGGATCAGGCGGCGACGTGAAACACGCTCACCGTTCTTTCGAGCAGCCTCGCCTGATCCTGCATGGATTGCGCCGCCGCCGACGCCTGCTCCACGAGCGCCGCGTTTTGCTGCGTCGCTTCGTCGATCTGGCTGATCGCACGGTTGACTTGCTCGATGCCCTCCGTCTGCTCGTGGGTGGCGGCCGAAATCTCGGCCATGATGCCGGTCACGCGCCCCACGCTCTCGACGATTTCCGACATCGTCGAACCGGCGCGCGCCACCAGTGCGCTGCCCGTATCGACTCTCGAAACCGAGTCGTCGATCAGCGCCTTGATTTCCTTGGCGGCAGCCGCGGAGCGCTGCGCGAGACTGCGAACCTCGGAGGCCACCACAGCGAAGCCGCGCCCCTGCTCGCCGGCGCGCGCCGCCTCGACGGCCGCGTTAAGCGCAAGAATGTTGGTCTGGAAGGCGATACCGTCGATCACGCCGATGATGTCGACGATCTTGCGCGACGACTCGTTGATTGACTTCATCGTGTCCACGACTTCGGAGACCACCGCGCCGCCCCGGCCTGCCGCTTCCGACGCGGACGCCGCGAGGTCGTTCGCATGCTGGGCGTTCGAGGCGCTCTGCTGCACCGTCGACGTGAGTTCTTCCATGGACGCAGCCGTCTCCTGCAGCGACGCGGCCTGCTGCTCCGTACGCGACGACAGATCGAGATTGCCCGCAGCAATCTGCTTCGAAGCCGTGCTGACCGACGCGGTCGACGCCAGCACGGTGCCGATCACGCCAACGAGGCTCTCCTGCATGCGCTTCGCCGCCGAGGCAAGCATGCCGATTTCGTTGTGGCCGTGTTCGCCGATGCGCGCAGTCAGGTCGCCCTGGGCGACGCGGTCCAGGTGCTCGCCCAACACTTGCAATGGCTTCTGAACGACGCGCGACAGCGCACGGCGCGCGGCCACCGCGACCAGCACGGTAACAGCGAGGCACACCGCAATCATGATCTGGAGGAACGACGTCGTGTCATTCGCGGCCTCTTTTGCGGCATGGCCGCGTTTGGTGGCGCGCTTGACGAACTTGTCCATCTCGTCGTTGAACGCGCGCGAAGCCGCGATGCTTTCGATCGCGCTGATGTGATTGAAGGTGGCCATGTCGTTGGCCGCGAGCGCCTTCTGTTCATTGCGCACGCAATCGTTCAGCGCGTTGTAGGTTTCGACGATGCGTTGGGCGAGTGCCTGGTCGTCCGGGTCGGAGCGTGGAATCTTCGCGAACGCCTCGATGCGCGCCTGGCCCTGTGCCAGCCGGGCGTCGACGGTCTCCGTCAAATTCTTGGCCGCCGCGGTTTGGCCGATCTGCGCTGCACTCTGTGCGGCCGAGATCGACACACGGGCGCGTTGCGTGGCGGCAAACGCCTCGGTCACCTCGGTCACTTCGACGGTCGCCTGGCTCATCGCCTCGACAGAGGCAGCAGTCTCACGCACCCCCTTGAGCGCCATGAGGTTACTGACTCCGATCAAGACGACCAGCAGCGTCAGCACTGCGGTCAGGATAGTACTGATCCGAAATTTGCCCACTTCTGTCCCCAAATGTCAGCTTTCTTGTGACTGCGGGTAGTCGCGCGGTGGGTGATACCGCTGCGACTACGACCGGCATATCGGCATGAAGCTCACGACACTTGAGGATCTTTTGCGGACCTGACAGAAGTGAAAACTGGCACCTGCCCAAGAAAGGATTCTGTCAACTTGCGCAACATCGCCGCTAGGACAAGCCACGATTTGGCGCTCGCCAACTCTCCTGATCGATGCCAGGAAAATACTCAGGACACCTTTAGGTATGCAACAGCGGCCGGAATCAGTAGCGCGCGAGCTGGCTGCCGTTGACCTGCACGCGGTCGCCGGGGCGCAGGTCGCCGGGCGTCGGCACGTTGAACGCGCGGGTTGAGCCGTCGCTGAGTTGCACGTCGATCTGGAATCCTGCGGGCTGGCCCATCTGCTGGCCGATCTGGTTGCCTGCATAGGCGCCGCCGAGCGCGCCGATGACGGTCGCGGCGTCGCGGCCGTGACCACCGCCGACCTGATTGCCGAGCACGCCGCCAACCAGCGCACCGACCACGGTTCCGGCGATCCCCGAAGCACCCGTGGCGTTGCTCAACGGCCGGATGCCCGAGATCGTGCCGTACTGCGTGCCGTATTGGTTGCCATTTTGGTTGCCGTATTGCGGGTTGTACTGCGCGCCGTACTGACCGTTGTTTTGCGTGTCATACGGCTGTTGCGGCGCAGGCGGCGGCGCGTAGGCGGGTTGCTGCACGGTGCCCGGTTGCGCGTAAGCGGGCTGACTATATGCAGATGCCGCAGGTGCCGCATATTGGCCCTGGTAACTTTGCTGCGCGCCGTAAGGCGAGTAGCCCGGCGCAACGCACGCGGACAACGAAAGACTTGCCGCAGCGACAAGCGCGGCGGTGAGGGCGGACCTGGTAGAGAGCATGGACGTCACGGTGGGTTCGCATTGCCGCCGCTGCGGGCACGACAAGCATGAGGAGAATGGCGATTGATTGCGCGGCAGTATACGGAAAGCCCGCCCGGACGTCCGCTGCGCGCGGGTAACAACGTGTAAAGTTCGTTGCCGGGTGAATGGCGGCGCGCCGCGCGCGGCGGCGGCAGCATCCACCCGTTGGAGTCAATCAGGCGCCTGATTCCCCGAAAACGATCAATGCAGGGTGTGGACGATGCCGATGGCCTCGTCATCCGCCTCATCGGACGCGGCTTGATCAATGATCGCGCACCGGAAATCGAACTTGACGCGCAGGATCGCCGATTCGACACGTGCGTCGCCGCGATAGCCCCTCAGGCGAGTATCGATCGCCTCCTCGACGGCGAGAATCGCCTTCTCGATGCTCTCCGGATCCTCGCTATCGAATCCGACCTCGACCTCGATGCTCTCCAGCAGGTTCAACGCGGTTGCAATGTCTTCGGAAGCGACGAACAGCGTCTCGGCGTTCTCTCTCATGTACCCTCCCCGTTGGATTGTCCAGCTCTACAGACAGCTGCGAGTTGCACGCCTATCGTTGCACATCCGGAACAAACCTGCCGGCGACGAAGGCCGATGTTGGGTTCGAAACAACGGTGGGGTTGCCGTCCATCGTGAAGCGAATAGAATCGAAGGTTCCAGCCGATAGCGTAGAGGCAATCGGCCCGCCGATCGGCGCGGGTTTGACCTGCTAGACTGGAAGTTCCCCCACAACCCATGGAGGGAAACATGACGACTGTCTACGTGGTGAAGACCGGTGAGCAGTACCTCTGCTGCGCAGAGGACGGCGATATCGGCATGGCGCCGGAAATTGCCGGGGCCAAGTCCTTTCTCTCACACGAGGAAGCGGAAAAGGCGGCCAACGAGCACGCGGACCCCGGATACGAAATCGTGGCCGTCAGCGTCGCCATACACTAACTCGAAGCTTGCCGCTGGGCGCCCAACGAGCGTGGGCACTGGCGGCGAAGGCTCTTCAACATCTACTTACTGGAACTTGCCAGTGAGCGAACCGATCCGGCGAGGAAATCCAGGATGACCTCGTTCACCTCGTCCGGACGCTCTTGCTGCACCCAATGACCCGCTTTCGCGATGAGAGGCTTCTTCCAGAGGTTGGGAACGTTGACTTCCAGGGCGTCGTAGTCCTTCGCTGCCATCTTCACGACGCCGTCTAACTCTCCCGCGAGAAAGAGCGTCGGCTGCATGATCCGGGCGCCGTCGAGGAAGCTGGTCAGCGCCCAGTTTCGATCGATATTCCGATACCAGTTGATGGGCCCGCGAAACCCGCTTCGCTCGAACTGATCGACGAAATATTGCAGATCCGTGTCGGTCAGCCATGGCGGAAGCTCGTCGGGTATCGTGAGGTTGTCCACGAGTCGAGTCGATTTGGGAAAGATCGCGAAATTGGCCGGCTGTCCTTTCACCACCGGGTCTCCCGACGCCGTGTACAGAATGCCGAGCATCGAACGGCGGACATCTTCTTCCAGTTCGCGCTCGGCGCGCCCCGGCAACTGAAAATAGTCCTGATAGAAGTGGCACTCCT
Organism: Paraburkholderia guartelaensis; assembly: GCF_004353905.1. Lineage (GTDB taxonomy): Bacteria > Pseudomonadota > Gammaproteobacteria > Burkholderiales > Burkholderiaceae > Paraburkholderia > Paraburkholderia guartelaensis. The sequence goes on from NZ_SMOD01000002.1 coordinate 173,347, forward strand.
GCGTGAGCTGCGCAAAGCGCACCGATGGACGCACTGGGCGTCTCGGCATGTAAGGAACGCTCAGCAGGCCGAGAACGGGAAACAGGTCGGGACGCAGCAACGCGGCGTAAGCGGCGACGGCTGCACCCCAGTCATGCCCGATCAGGATCGCCTGCTCTTCGCCGAGCGCCTTGACGAGGCCGACCAGGTCGCCGACCAGATTCAGAATATCGTAAGCCTCGATCGATTCCGGGGCATCGGTGAGCCCGTATCCGCGCTGGTCCGGCGCAACCGCGCGATAGCCTGCGGCCGCGAGCGCGTCTATCTGCCAGCGCCACACGTACCATGACTCCGGCCAGCCGTGACAGAGCAGCACGAGCGGGCCCGAGCCTTTCTCGACATAGTGCATGCGGATGCCGTTCACATACGCGAACTTCTCTTGCAGCCCGTTGATCATGGAGTCGACCTCGTCTCGAACGATGGGGAAACGCGTGGCGCTCATTATGCTTGAACCACACCCGTCGTTTTGAGAGTGAGCCGGGACATCAAGGATCGACGCGTGCCGTGCGGCCCTCCACGCGCGCAATAACGCTCAGGTAATCGGCGGGGGTATCCATGTCGATGCAAAAGCGATCGTGCGCCGCCTCGTGGAGAAACACCTCGCCGCCACGCTCGGCGATCAGCTTGCGGCAGCCCGGATTCACGCGGCCACCCACGACCTCGGGGCAATAGCTCGAAGCAAACACGACAGGATTGCCGCGTGCGCCGTCGAACATCGGCACGAGGATCGAACCGTACGGCATCGTCGCGTAGGCCTCGATCAGCTCGCGATAGTCGGCCGCTTCAAGGAGCACCTGATCGGCGAGGCAGATCATCACGGCGTCGCACGGCGCCTGCAGCGCGGCAACGCCGCTCGCGACCGACGTCATCTGTCCTTCACGGAAGCTCGGGTTGCTCTGGAAGCGCACGTCGAGGCCGTCGAGCGCTTCGAACACCGCCCGGCCATTGAATCCGGTCACGACGACAACCTCCTCGGGTCGTGCCGCAACGATCGCGCGCACGACGCGCCGCACGGCAGGCTCGCCGCCCACCGGCAGCAACAGCTTGTGACGCCCCTCCATGCGCGCGGACAGGCCCGCCGCGAGCACGACTGCCGAAAACGTCACGCCGCTCATCGCCCCTCCCCGGGGAGATCGTCCGGGCGAGCGGCAGCACCGGGGGCGGCGTGCAGATAGCGCTCGGGGTCGCGCTCGAACTCGGACTTGCAGCAGTCGCAGCAGAAGTACACCTTGCGTCCGCCATAGTCGACAACGTGTTTCGCCTTCGCAATCTCGACGCTCATACCGCACACGGGGTTCACGTAGCACCCCGCCTGCGCCTCTGCCACGGGCGCGCCGAGCGCCTCGCACGGCGGCAATGGCGGTACGGTTTCCGTGGCGATCGCGGCCCGCGGCGCCACGGCCTGCGTGCGCGCCGCCGCCTCGGCCGCTTCGTCTATCTCGTGCCGCAGCGCGACGAGTCCCGCCACGGCGCCCAGTGCAATCTCCTGCGGCGTGTGGGCATGGATCGCCGGCCCCGCCGGTGCGTGCAGCGCCGCGAGCCGGGCTTCGTCGATGCCGCGCAGGCGCATCGCTGCGCGCAGCCGCTCGGCCTTCCTGTGACTCGCGATCAGCAGCACCGCCGCCGCCGCGCTGCGCAGCGCGGCTTCGAGCGCATCCTCGTCGCGCTCGCCTTGGGTGGCGATCAGCACGAACGACGTACCGGCGCGATCCAGCGCGGCGGCGTCGAAGCCCGGCTGCCCGGCGCGCGCCACGTCGGCCGCGAGGCTCGCGCGAAAGCCGACGCGCCGTGCGAGCACACACGCTTCCTGCGCCGCGGGCGTGGCGCCGAGCACAGCCACGAGTGGCGCGGGCACGGTGGGCTGGATGAAAAGCTCCAGCGCGCCGTTGCTAGCACACGGCATCGCATGTGCCTCGACTTCGGCCTCGGCTGGCGCCGGCTCGTTGCTGATCCGCACACGCCGTGGCTGCCCCGTGCGGATCGACTCTCGCGCGGCCTCGATGACGATCGTCCGCGAGCAGCCCCCGCCGACCCAGCCATGCAGCGCGCCACTGGCCTCCACCAGCGCCTGGGCGCCGACGTGCGTCGAGGTTGGCGGCGCCGCACGGATCACGGTGACGACCGCGAACGGTGAGCCCGCATCGATCAGCCGCTGCTCGAGCTGCAGCAGATCCGCGGCGTCCGGAAGGGTCTCGCTCGATTCGGCATGGACATTCATTGCAACGCCTCGAGAATTTGAGGAAAGATCCGTTCGAGACCCGCGAGGTCGCGGGCCCCGGCAAACAGGTCGAGATGCGGCAACGCGGCCTGCATGCCCGCGCTGACTGGCACAAATCCCGGACGATCGGCGAGCGGGTTGAGCCAGACAAGCGAATGGCAGCGCCGCCGGATCGCGGCCAACGATTCGCCGAGCTGTGCCACGTCTCCCGCGTCGTAGCCGTCGCTGACGATCACGACCGCGGTACGCGAATGCAGCAAACGCGGCGCGTAGTGCGCATTGAAGCCGGCGAGGCTCTCGCCGATCCGCGTCCCGCCGGCCCAGCCCTCCGAGATGAGGTGCAGGCGCTCCTGGGCGCGCCGCGGATCGGGGTCGCGCAAGGCTTCGTCGACGCAAACGAGCCGCGTATGGAAGACGAAGCTGTGGACGTCGGGCAAACGCCCGCTCAGCACGCGCGCGAGCCGCAGGAAAAAGAAGCTGTAGAGGCTCATCGAGCGGCTCACGTCGAGCAGCAAAACGATGCGCGGACGCTGCCGGCGCTTGCGCCGCCAGCCGAGTTCGACCGGCAGCCCGCCGCGCGACACGCTGCGGCGCAGGGTCCAGTGCAGATCGAGCGTGCGCCCGAGGCTTGCGCGTTGCTCGCGGCGCATCTCGATGCCGCGCAGGCGCTGGGCGAAGCGGCGAATCGCGGCGTCGATGGCGAAGAGTTCGTCGCGATCGTTCAGGTGGCGCAAATCCGCGTGCGCCAGCGACTCGCTCAGCGTGGCACCTTCGTTCGCGGCTGCCCCCTCCTGTGCCGCGCCGTTGCCGCTGCCTGCGAGCGAAATCGGCGTGCCGTCGCTCGCATCGGACGGCCCGCTGGCCGCGTCGTCACGCGCAAGCGGCCCGGCGCCGCCGGCACGGGTTTCGGCGAGCTTGCGCCGGTTCGGCGCGAGGAAGTACGCGTCGAACAGTTCGTCGAAGCGCCGCCATTCCTGCGCGCGCGAGCACAGCAGCGCACGCAGGCTCCAGCGCAGCACGTCGCGCTCTGTCTGGCCCATGCGTTGCACCACCTCGAGCATTGCAGCAACGTCCGCGCTCGTCACACCGAACGCGTTCGCGCGCAGCCAGCCCGCGAAGCCCGCATAGCGCGCGACAAGGCGATCGGCGAGATCGTGCGGCGCCGCGCGAGGCACCGTACTGTCGATGCCGGTCAGCATGACGCCACCAGTTTTTCAACGACGGGGCGCGTGAGGCTGGCCTGATCCTCGCGCGTCTTCACGAGCGCGGCGAGCGAATCCATCACGCGGTCTACGCCGTCTTCGTCGAGCGCGCTCACGCCAAGGCGCAGCAGCGCGGCCACCCAGTCGAGCGTTTCCGCGAGGCCGGGCTTGCGGCGCAGCGCCATCTCGCGCACCGCATGAACGAACTCGACAATCTGGGCCGCGAGCGCCTCTGGCACCTCGGGTACCTGGGTCCGCACGATCATGAGTTCGCGCTGGAACGAAGGGTAATCGACGTACTGGTAGAGGCAGCGGCGGCGCAGCGCGTCGGAGATCTCGCGCGTGCCGTTCGAAGTGAGGATCACATAGGGCCGCTCGGTCGCGCGGATCACGCCAAGCTCGGGAATCGAAAGCTGGAAATCCGACAGCAGCTCGAGCAGGTAGGCCTCGAACGCCTCGTCGGTACGGTCGATTTCGTCGATCAGCAGCACGGGCGCGGGAGAGGTCGTAATAGCTTCGAGCAGCGGGCGCTTGAGCAGATAGCGCTCGGAGAAAATGTCTTGCTCCTTGTCGCGCAGCGGCCGCGTGTCCTGCTCGAAGAGCTTGATTGCCAGCAGCTGGTGGACGTAGTTCCACTCGTAAAGCGCCGCGTGCGCGTCGAGCCCTTCGTAGCATTGCAGGCGGATCAGCGGCGCGTCGAGCAGGCGCGCGAGCGCCTTCGCGACCTCGGTCTTGCCTACGCCCGCCTCGCCCTCCAGCAGCAGCGGTCGGCGCATTTCCATCGTGAGCAGCAGCGCAGCCGCGAAGCTGCGCTCGACGATGAAGCGGTGGCCCGCCAGCTTCGCCTGCAATGCGAGGACGTCCGGCATGCGATCGGTTTGCGCCATGGCGTGCCTCAGCGGCCTTGCGCTTTGTGGGTGAAGAGCCCGCGCAGCCAGTCGCGAATGATGGCCCAGACAAACGCAATGCCGTTCAGCTCGGTGGCTTGCGCAGGCTGCGCGGCGGCCGCCCCGGTCGCCCTGGAAGGCGGCGCCGATACCGGCTCGTCGGCCGCACTCGCAGCGGCGTCCGGCGCGGCTTGCGGCGGCGCCATGGCACTCAGTCGCGCCGAGAAGTTCGCGACGAACTGCTTGAGCAACTGCTCCGACACCGGCCCCATGAGCCGCCCGCCCAGCGCGGCGGCCTTGCCGCTCATCGTCACCTCGCTCTTGCCGGCCAGCGTGCAGGTCTCGCCCGTGGGCTGCACGCTGGCCGTGAGATCCATCGTGGCCGCCGAGCTGCCGGTCGAATCCGTTCCCTTGCCGAGCAGATGCAGGCTGCGCGCCGCGGCGTCGAGCGCAAGCACTTCGATGTCGCCCTTGAACGACATCGTCGCCGGCCCGAGCCGCACGGTGATGGTTCCTTTGTAGTGCGTATCGTCTACGCGCTCGGTGATCTTCGCGCCCGGCATGCAGCCGGCCACCGTCTCGATGTCCTGCATCAGCGCCCAGGCGCGCTCCGCGCTCGCGTCGAGTGGAAATGCCTTGTCGAGTACGACTTTCATTCCGGACTCCTCATTCGTGCGCGCTTCGATCAGGCGGGCCGCGTCAATCCAAGCTCGCGGCATTGCTGCCACACGCGATACGCGTTGTGCGGCATGTTCATGTGCGTAACGCCGAGATGCGCGAAGGCATCGACCACCGCCGACGTAAAGCACGGAATCGAGCCCACGTGCGGGGATTCGGCCACGCCCTTTGCACCGATCGGGTGATGCGGCGAAGGCGTCACCGTGAAGTCCGTTTCCCAATGCGGCGTTTCCACGGCCGTCGGCACGAAGTAGTCGAGCAGTGTCGCGCCGAGCAGATTGCCCGCTTCGTCATACGGCAGCTCCTGGCCGAGCGCAACGGCGAAGCCTTCGGTCAGGCCGCCGTGAATCTGCCCCTCGATGATCATCGGGTTGATCCGCGTGCCGCAGTCGTCGAGCGCGTAAAAGCGGCGCACGCGGATCTCGCCGGTATAGCGGTTGATGTCGAGCACACAGACGTAGGCGCCGAACGGGAACGTGAAGTTGGGCGGATCGTAATAATCGACGGCCTCGAGGCCCATCTCCAGCCCCTCGGGAACGTTGTTATAGGCGGCCCACGCCACCTCCCTCACGGTCTTGAACTGGTCGGGCGAGCCCTTCAGCACGAAGCGGTCAAGATCGAACTCGACGTCGTCCGGGCTCGCTTCGAGCAGATGCGCGGCGATCCGGCGCGCCTTTTCGCGAATCTTGCGCGAGGCGCGCGCCACGGCGGCGCCCGCAACGGGCGTCGAACGCGAACCATAGGTGCCGAGGCCGTAGGGTGCCGTGGCGGTATCGCCCTCTTCGACCGTGATTTTCGAGGCCGGAATGCCCGCCTCCGATGCAATGATCTGCGCGTAGGTGGTCTGGTGTCCCTGGCCCTGCGTGATCGTGCCCATGCGCGCGATGGCCGAGCCGTCCGGATGCACGCGAATCTCGCATGAATCGAACATGCCCACGCCCAGGATGTCGCACATCTTCGAAGGCCCGGCGCCGACGATCTCGGTGAAGTTCACCACGCCGATGCCCATGAGCCACTCCGCATCCGGATCAGCGCGGCGCTGCGCCTGTTCCTTGCGCAGCGCGTTGTAATCGACGGCGGCCAGCACCTTTTTCAGCCCCGTTTCGTAGTCGCCCGAATCGTATTCGAGGCCAAGCGGCGTGGTGTACGGGAACTGGTCGCGGCCGATAAAGTTGCGCAAGCGGATCTCCGCCTTGTCGATGCCGAGCTTCTGCGCGAGCACATCCACCATCCGCTCGATCAGATAGACGGCCTCGGTCACACGAAACGAGCAGCGGTAGGCGACGCCGCCCGGAAACTTGTTCGTGTACACACCGTCGACGCTCACGAACGCATTGGGGATCGCATACGAGCCCGTGCACACATGGAACATGCCGGCGGGCCACTTGGTCGGATCGGCACACGCGTCGAACGCGCCGTGGTCGGCCACCACATTCACGCGCAGCGCCTTGATGCGGCCGTCCTTGTCGGCGGCCAGCTCGCCGGTCATGTGATAGTCGCGTGCGAACGCGGTGCTGGAGAGATTCTCGTTGCGCGACTCGATCCACTTGACCGGCCGCCCGAGCACAATGGACGCCACGATCGACGTCACATAGCCCGGATACACGCCGACCTTGTTGCCGAAGCCGCCGCCGATGTCGGGCGAAATGATGCGGATATTCGACTCCGGAATCGACGACAGCAGCCCGACCACGGTACGCACGACGTGCGGCGCCTGCGACGTGATGTAGACCGTGAGATCGCCGCGCACCTTGTCGAACGACGCGACGCAGCCGCAGGTTTCGAGCGGGCACGGATGCACGCGCGGATACACGATATCCTGCTTGACCGTGACTTCCGCATTCTCGAACATGCGGTCCGTCTTGTCGCGGTCGCCCATCGTCCACGTGAAAATATGATTAGGATGCCTGCGCGCGCCGTGCGCGCCGCTGTCCTTGTCGCGGATGTCCTCACGAATCACGGGCGCGTCGGGTTCGAGCGCCTTCATCGGATCGACGAGCGCGGGCAGCTCCTCGTACTCGACTTCAACGAGTTCGGCCGCATCGGCGGCGACGTAGCGGTCGTCGGCCACCACGAACGCGACTTCCTGATTCTGGAAGCAGACCTTTTCGTCGGCGAGCACCGCCTGCACGTCGCCCGCGAGCGTCGGCATCCAGTGCAGTTTGAGGGGTTTGAGGTCATCCGCCGTGAGCACGGCGTGCACCCCGGGATGCGCGAGCGCGCGCGACTTGTCGATGCGCTTCACGCGCGCATGGGCGTAGGGACTGCGCACCATCACGCCGAACAGCATGCCCGGCATCTTGATGTCGTCCACGTAGTTGCCCTTGCCCTGGATAAAGCGCGGGTCCTCGCGGCGCTTGCGCGAGCAGCCCATGCCTTCGAGCGCAGCGAGACGTTCGAGATTGGCGTCGGGATTGTTCATGACGTGTCTCCCGGCGCTCATTGCGCGTGTGCCGCGCCCGCTTCGATGAGCGGATGCGAGGTTTCGACCGCTTCGCCGCGCAGCTTGCGCGCCGCGTATTGCACGGCCTTCACGATGTTCTGATAACCCGTGCAGCGGCACAGGTTCCCCGCCATCCAGTAGCGGATTTCCGCTTCCGAGGGATCGGGGTTCTCCTGAAGCAGGCGGTACGCGCGCATCAGCATGCCCGGCGTGCAGAAGCCGCATTGCAGCCCGTGCTCCTGCATGAAACCTTCCTGCAGCGCATGCAGCGCGCCGCCTTCGGCAAGCCCTTCGACCGTGCGGACTTCAGCGCCCTGCGCCTGCACGGTGAGCAGCGTGCACGACTTCACGGACATGCCGTTGAAATCGACGGTGCAGGCGCCGCAATGCGACGTCTCGCAACCGATATGCGGTCCCGTGTGCTGGCACTTTTCGCGCAGCGTGTGAATCAGCAGTTCGCGCGGTTCGACGACGACGTCGACCTCGCTGCCGTTGAGGCTGAACGACACCATGGTTTTGCTGGCCATTACGCGTTCTCCGTGAGGTCAGGGGCGTGCTGCGTTCGCTGCCCGTTCGTATGCGGTATTGAGCGCCCTGCGGGTCATCTCGCCCGTCATCGCGCGCTTGTAATCGGCGTCGCCGCGCAGATCCTCCACCGGGTTGCACGCCGCCATCGCGAGCCGCGCCGCTTCGTCGAGCGAGCGTGCGTCGAACGGCTTGCCGATGAGGGCCTGCTCGGCGTCCACCGCGCGAATCACCGTGTCGCCGACATTCGTCAGAGCAATGCGCACGTGATCGACCTGGCCGCCGTCAAGGCGCAACGTGACGGCCGCCGCCGCGGTCGCGAAGTCGCCAGTCTTGCGTTTGAGCTTCGCGTAGCAATAGCCGGTGCCGGGCGGCGGCACGGGAATGCGGATGCCGGTCATGATCTCGCCCGGTTCGAGCAGCGTCGCATAGGTGCCGACGAAAAAGCCGTCCGCGCTCACCACCCGCTCGCCCGCCGCGCCTTGCAGCACGAACGAAGCGTCGAGCGCGATCATCAGCGCGGGATGGTCGTTGCCAGGATCGCCGTGCGAAAGATCGCCGCCCAGCGTGCCGCGATAGCGAACCTGCGGGTCGGCGATCTGCCGCGCACCCTCGACGATGAGCGGACAGCGCGCTTGCAGCAGCGTCGACCAGATCAGCTCGTTTTCGGTCGTCATCGCGCCGATCCACAGCGTGCCATTTTCCTCGCGGATGCCCTTGAGTTCGGCCAGCCTGCCGAGATCGATCAGATGATCGGGCTGGGCAAAGCGCAGTTTCATCATCGGCAGCAGGCTGTGTCCGCCCGCGAGCAGCTTCGCCGTTTCGCCGTGAGTGCCGAGCAAGGCGAACGCCTCGGACAAGGTTTGTGGAGCGTGGTATTCGAATGGGCGGGGAATCACACTAGTCTCCTTATTGGCATCGTCCTGAAAGTCAGGATTTCACAATGCAACGCAGCAATTCAACGGGTTTTCTCGAACGGCGGCATGGTTGCGCCGGGTGCCGGAAAACTTGCGTGAAAAGGGGAAAGGACATAAAACGGAGGCAGCGTCCCGCCGCCGCAGACGCCGCGCACAACGCCGCGGCAGCATCGGGGAGAACCCTGGATGAAACCGTTCGAGCACGCCATGCCGACCACCGACGCGCGCCGCGCCGAGACTTTTCAGCACCGCCTCGAGCAGTTCAATCCGGGCGTGGTGTGGCTCGACGCGCAGGGGCGCGTCAGCGCGTTCAACGACGTCGCGCTGCAGATTCTCGGACCCGCGGGCGAGCAGTCGCTGGGCGTGGCCCAGGACAAGCTGTTCGGCATCGACGTCGTGCAGCTGCACCCGGCAAAAAGCCGCGACAAGCTACGCTTCCTGCTGCAGTCGCGCGACGCCGGCGGCTGCCCCGTGAAGTCGCCTCCGCCGGTCGCGATGATGATCAACATTCCCGACCGCATTCTCATGCTCAAGGTGTCCCGCATGTCGGACATGAACGGCGCGTGCGGCACCTGCATGATTTTTTACGATCTCACCGACCTGACGACCGAACCGTCGGCTGAGCCCACGGCGGAGGCGCTTGCCGGCGCGCCCACGCCTCCCCGGCGGCTCTTCAAGATTCCGGTGTACCGCAAGAACCGCGTGATCCTGATCGACCTGAAGGACGTCGTGCGTTTTCAGGGCGACGGCCACTACACGACGATCGTCACGAAGGACGATCGCTACCTCTCCAACCTGTCGCTCGCTGACCTCGAACTGCGGCTCGACAGCAATACGTTTTTGCGCGTGCATCGCAGCCACATCGTCAACCTGCCGTTCGCGGTCGAAATCGTCAAAGCCGACGACAGCGTGAACCTCGTGATGGACGACGGCGAACGCAGCGTCGTGCCGGTGAGCCGCTCACGCGCCGCGCAACTGAAAGAGTGGCTCGGCGTGGTCTGAAGACTGGCGCCGATCGCTTTACTTCAACCGGCCGGTCTCCTTCGTCCTAGAATTCCTGTCAGGGGGCGAGGCGACATGAAGCGCGAAGTGGTCACAGGGCTGCTGTGCGGCGCACTACTCGCCGGCTGCGTGACGGCCGGCGTCGAGGTCAGGCCCGAACAGATGGCGAACTTCAGGTACGGCGTGACGACGCTACAGGATGTGATCGTCGCGCTCGGCCCGGCGTCGGTCGAGACCGCGCTGGACGACGGCTCGACGTTGCTCGTCTATACCTACGTGACATCGCGTCCGCACCCGGAAAGCTATATCCCGTTCATCGGTTCGCTGGTCGCCGGCGCCGACACACACTCGTCCGCGGCCGTGTTTCTGTTCGATTCGCACGGTCTCCTCAAAAGCGCGAACAGCACGGGCTCGAACGTCGGTACGGGCATGACCGCCGCCCACAGCGCGCAGCCCAGAGCGTCCGCGCCAGTCTCCGATGCGCCCGTTGTTGGCCGGGGCGTCCCGCCGCCCGCCGTTCAGACCGCCCAGCCGACGCCGGAAGAAGACGTCGCGCCCGCGTCGCAAATGCCCGGCGAACCTCTGGAAATCAACGTTCAGCCGGGTCCCGTCGAATAGCCGCCGCTCTCCGTGCGGGAATGCGTATCTGATCGTGCGCGTACGTGCGCTACAGCACACTTGGGAAGTCGCAGCGAGAATACGCTAGGAGTCCAAAATTAGAAGCAGCGAACGCCGAAGCAGTCCCGCAGCGGAGGACGAAATGTCGAACTTGCCCTGGCTTTCGCAATATCCCGCTGGCGTCGCGGCGGACATCGACCTCGACGACTGCCCCTCGATGGCCGCCCTGCTGGAACAGGCCGTCGCACGCTTCGGCGACAGGATCGCCTTTCACCAGTTCGGCGTGAATCTCACCTATCGCGAACTGGACGCCTACTCCGCGCGCCTTGCCGCCTACTTTCAGAAAAACCTGCAACTGAAACCCGGCGACCGCATCGCGCTGATGTTGCCAAACTCCCTGCAACACCCCATCGCGATGTTTGCCGCACTGCGCGCCGGGCTCACCGTGGTCAACGTCAACCCGCTCTACACCGCGCCGGAACTGGCGAGTCTGATCAAGGATTCCGGTGCGCGTGCGATCGTGGTCATGGAGGTGTCCGCCGCTACGCTGCAGCAGGCACTTGCCCTTGTCCCCATCGAGCACGTAATCGTCGCGCGCGTGGCGGAAATGCAGAGCTTCCCGAGATCCATCCTTGTCGACTACATCGTTCGAAAAAAGAAAAAACTCGTCCCGGACTGGACGATTCCAGGTGCGATCGCCTTCAGGACCGCCATGACCGCGCGCCCGGCCGCGGACTTCACGAAGACCGCGCTGAACCGCGAGACGCGGGCATTCCTGCAATACACCGGCGGCACGACCGGCGACCCCAAAGGGGCCGTATTGACGCACGGCAACGTAGTCGCGGACGTGCTGATATTTGCGGCGTGGGTCAGGCCGGTGTTCCGGACAAGTGGCGAAATCACACTCGTCGCGCTGCCCCTGTACCACGTGGCAGCCCTGGTGTGCCAATGCCTCGTCTCGTTTCATCTGGGCACCCGCTGCGTGCTGGTGATGAACCCGCGCGATATTCCCTCCCTCGTGAAGGACTTTGCCACGCACCGGCCAACCGTGTTTGGCGGCCTCAACACGCTATTTACCGCGCTGATGAACAACGAAGCCTTTGGCGCGCTCGACTTCTCCACGCTGCGCAGTACCTTCGGAGGCGGTACCGCGACGCAGCCCGCAGTCGCCGAACGCTGGCAGAAACTCACCGGCACCCCGGTGGTGGAAGCCTACGGGCTTTCGGAGGCCGCAGGCGCGGTGACGGCCAACCCCGTCACGCAGACTGCCTTCGAAGGCACGATCGGCGTGCCGCTGCCTTCCATGCGCATTGAAATCCGCGACGAAGGCGGCGCGGCCTTACGCGCCGGCATGCCGGGCGAAATCTTCGTTGCAGGGCCAGTCATCATGCAAGGCTACTTCAACCGGCCGGAGGAAACGGCGCATGCGATCGGCAGCGATGGATTTTTCGCGACCGGCGATATCGGGATCATGGACGAGCGCGGTGTGATCAGGATTGTCGACCGCAAGCGGGACATGATTCTGGTCTCCGGTTTCAACGTCTATCCAAACGAAGTGGAGGGCGTGCTCTTCCGGCATCCCGGCATTCTGGAGGTCGCGGTCGTTGGTGTGGCGGATTCACAATCGGGCGAGACGCCAGTCGCCTTCGTGGTGAAAAAGGAACCCGGGCTGACCGAGTCGGACGTGATCGAGTTCGCGCGCACGAGCCTCACCGCCTACAAGGTGCCCAAGCAGGTGGTCTTCGTGAACGACCTGCCGAAAACGCCGGTTGGAAAAGTGCTGCGCCGACAGTTGCGAGACCGGCTGGTGAGTCAAATCTGACCTATTGCGCCGCCGAAAAACCATTCGAAAAGCGACGTCGTTTAGTCATTGCGCGACATCACAATTTGATGTCGCTTCCAGCGCGTCACCATGTCGCCTTCGTTCTAGGTGCGGCATTTATGGTCGCATTAACTGTGCAAATCATCACCGTGCGATTTCAGCGTTAAACCGCCCGCCTCGAATGGCTGCGCCATTCAGGGTGATACGCACACCTTATTCAATGCACAGGGACGGCCAGATAATGAAAGCGTATCAGCCAACAGTAGACCCAAAGACGCTTCGCAAGGTGATCATTGCCGCTGCGGTAGGCAATTTTGTCGAATGGTTCGACTTTGCCGTTTACGGATTTCTCGCGACACTGCTGACTCGCCAGTTCTTTCCGAATGGCGACCCGGCAATCGCGTTGATGAAGACCTTCGCAGTGTTCGCCGTCGCGTTTGCCTTCAGGCCGCTCGGCGGCGTGTTCTTCGGCGTGGTGGGAGACCGGGTAGGCCGCAAGAAAACGCTCGCAATGACCATTCTGATCATGGCGGGTGCAACAACGGTCATCGGCTTTCTGCCGACCTATGCATCGGTCGGCATGCTCGCACCCTTGCTGCTCGCGATAGTTCGCTGCGTGCAGGGTTTTTCCGCCGGCGGAGAGTACGCAGGCGCCTGCGCGTATCTGATGGAACATGCGCCGAAGCACCAGCGCGCGCGATACGGAAGCTTTCTTCCGGTTTCCACGTTCCTGTCGTTCGCGAGCGCCGCTGTTGTGGCATCCGGACTGGACGCCATGCTGTCGGCGGAGGCGATGAGCAACTGGGGCTGGCGAATCCCGTTCATCGCTGCGGCGCCTATCGGCCTCGTCGGACTGTATCTGCGCACGCGCCTTGGCGAAACCCCTTCGTTTGTCGCAGTCGAACACGATCACGACCTCGCTCACGCCCCGCTGCGCGAAACGCTCAGGACACAGGCAAGCGCGATTGTGCGCCTGGGCGCGTTTGTTTCCGTGACTGCGCTCTCCTTCTATACGTTCACAACCTACTTCGCCACGTATCTGCAGGTCGTCGGCCATCTGAGCCGGGCCAGCGCGTTATTGGTGACGGTCATCGCACTCGTATTCGCCGCGGCCATCTGCCCGCTCGCCGGCCTCTACTCGGACGCAGTGGGAAGACGCAAAACCGTTTTCACGGCATGCGCCGTCCTGATCGCCGCCGTCTACCCTTCTTTCGCGCTCGGAGGGTCAGGGGACTTTCGTTCCGCGATTGCCGGCGCTTGCATGCTTGCGCTCGGCGCGGTCCTGTCGGGTGTGGTCACGGCCGCACTGCTCTCCGAAATCTTTCCGACCCGGACGCGTTATACCGCTTCGGCGATCACCTACAACCTCGCCTACACGATCTTTGGCGGCACCGCACCGCTCGTCGCCACGTGGCTGATCGAGTCAACGGGTAACAGCATCTCCCCCGCTTACTACCTGATCGCCGTCTCACTGCTGGCGCTGGTTGGCGGGTTGTCCTTGCCGGAAACGTCGCGGATTTCGCTCGACGATCACCCGCACGAAGGCGTGACGGAACGCGTTGCTGCGCGCGGTCTGCAAGACGCGCCGCACAATTCGATCTGACACGATCCCTCCCCGCCGCTCAGTAGGCCGCGCGCAGCGCCTCCGTGGCAAGGGCGAGGCGCGACGCAATGACTTTCACCAGAAAGCGATGAAATTGCTGAGCGGCGGCGGCGTCGTCCCGCTCGAGCGCAACGAGCGCGGCCAGCGACAGCCTGCGCACCCGCGTCGGCACTTCGGCGAACACGTCCGCGCTGCGCGGCTGCTGCGTGTACACGGCCATCTCCCCGATCACCGTGCCCGGGAGGCAAGCGCGCACGCGCACTGACCGCCCGTTGCCGAGCGGCAGCGAAACGGCAAGGCGCCCGCGCTCGATGATGTACAGCGCGTCGCCCGGGTCCCCGCGATGAAACAGCGCCTGGCCCGCTTGCAGATCCTGCACTTCGAGCCGGATGGAGAGCGTGTTCAGCGCGCTCGCCGTGAAATGCGGCGAGAGCAGCGCGTTGAGGTCGTCACCGGGCTTCGGCGCGAGCGCGCTTGACGCGAGCAGTTGGTCTTCTACCCATTCGAGGCCCGCATCGAGCGTGTCGAATTCGCGAATGCGCAGATTGAGCGTGCCGGTTTTCGTCAGCAGATCGCGCGAGCGCGGCGGCAGCGCGGTCAAGATCAGGTCCGCATCCATCGCCGCGCAGAGCTGCCGCAGCTTGACGAAGCTGATCGATACCGAAGCGTCGATGCCCTGGGTCGCCGCGAAATCAAGTACGACGAATCGAACCTGTACCGGATCGCGCGCGGCGAGGCGCTCCCGTATGCGCTGGAGGATCGAATTTGCCGTGCCGAAAAAGAGAAACCCTTGCAGGCACATGCCGCACACCTGCGCGCCGTGGCCGCGCAACGCTTCGGTCTCCTCGATGTTGCGCTCGACATTCGAGGTCCGCGTGCGAAGGTCGAACGCCATGCGGATGCAGCTCACGCGGCCATAGAGCAGCGTGAACATCACGCACGCGGCAATCACGCCCACGCCCACGCCGATGAGCACGCCCCAGCCCGCGATCGTGCAGAGAATCACGGGCACGAGCAAATACTCGTACCAGGCGAGCTTCGCCCAGGCGCCGACCACCCAGTGCACGATGAGGCGCAGCCCCATGAAAAGCTGGAGGCCGACGAGCACCGGCACGGGAAAGAGCGCGACGAAGCCGGGCGACGCAGCCAGCACGAAGAGGCACGCGAGCGAGGCGAACACGCCCGCCATCCGGCTCGTCGCGCCGACGCGCGCGTTGAGCATCGAGCGATTGAACGACTGATAGCCGACCATGCCGCCCAGCAGCCCGCTCGCGAGGTTGGCGAGGCCCGCGGCCCGCATCTCGCGATTGAGATCGACTTCCTCGCCCGTCGCGGCGCCGATGGCCGTCGAATTCATCAGGATCGTGACTGCCGAAACCGACGTGACCACGAGGCTCTCCGGAAGGTGCGCGGCGATCGCCGTCCAGTCGATGCCGCCCTGCCCGAACTGCGCGCTCAGATGCAGCTCCGGTAGCCCCGTGAGCCGCAGCGCCGCGCGCGGCAGCAGCAGCCCCATGCCGCGCGCTTCGTCGATCGACAGGCCCGCGGCGCGCAGCAGCACGTAGAAGAGCACGATGCCGAAGGCCAGCGTGAGCGGCAGCGCGGCAACGTGCTTCCAGGTGCGCATCAGGATCGTGGCCAGCACGCCGACGACGAGCGCAGGAAGCCATGCGAGCCAGTGCAGATGCGTCAACAGCGCGAGCGTGCGCCATTGCAGGGACTCGCCCGTCATGACGCGAAATGCGCCGGCGAGCAGCAGATAGCCCGTGCCGGCGAGGAAACCGCCGAGGACCGGATAGGGCAGGAACTGCAGCGACCGGCTGCGCTTCGAAGAACCGATCGCATAGAGCACGATGCCGGTCACGATCGAACACAGCGCGATGGCGATTAGCACGGTGAGCAGGAGCGTTTGCGGGGAGCCGCCGTCCGCACGCACACTGCTCGCCACGCCTGCCGCCACGCCCGCGAGAAACGCCGCCGCATTGCTGTCGGGGCCGCCGATATTCAGGCGCATCGAACTCGTCAAGGCAATCACGAGCGCCGTGACGACACAGCTGACGAGCGCGGTGGGCACGCCGAGCATGGCGTAGCGGGCAAGATCGGCGCTGAAAATCATCGTGCCGAGGCTCATCGCGTAGCACAGCATGACGAGCGCCGATATCGCGCCGGCCGCCAGATCGCCGGGCAGCGCCGCGACGCGCGAGCGCAGCGGGACGTCGGCGGCGGTAACGGTCTTGCCCGGCTTCACGTGTATTCCCGGTGGAATGCGCGAGGCGCGATGGGGAGCGATCCAGTATCCGTCTGCGATCGAAAGGCTGTCAAACGCCGTACGCGGCCCGTAGCGCGCGCCTACACTGGAAATTCACCGGCACGATGCCCGACGGGCTCGGGGCGGTTCGCATCAGGCAACCGGCATGGGATGCAGGCGGCGAACATGGATATTCAGCAATGGCTGCACGCCCTGGGACTCGAGCAATACGCGCAAGCGTTCGCGGCAAACGATATCGATCTCTCGCTGCTCGCGCAGCTGACCGACGCGGACCTGAGGGAACTCGGGGTGCAGTCGCTCGGCCACCGCAAACGCATCCTCGCCGCCGCCGCGCAAAACTCCCCGGCAGCGGTTCTTCCGGTGGCGCAAGCGCCGAACGCGCCCAACGCCCTGGAGATCCCCACGGACGAACGCAGGCAGGTCACCGTCCTGTTCGCCGATCTCTGCGGCTTTACGGCACTCTCGCGTACGCTCGATCCGGAGGAAGTGCGCGCGCTGATCGGCCGCTTCACGGCGCTCGTCGACGGCATCGTGATCGCCTGGGGCGGCACGACCGACAGGCATATCGGCGACGCGGTGATGGCGCTGTTCGGCGCGCCCCGCGCGCACGAGACGGACACGCTGCGCGCGGCTCGCGCGGCGCTCGATATCCATGAGGCGCTGACGGCGCTGAGCGCGCAGGCGGCACGCACGTTGCAGGCCCATATCGGCATCGCGAGCGGCGAAGTCGTCGCCGGCGCGCTCGGCTGCGTGGATGCGCGCGACTACACCGTGACCGGCAGTCCGGTGAACCTGGGCGCGCGGCTCCAGGTCGCGGCGGCGGCCGGCGAGACCTGGCTTTCCGATGACGTGGCGCGCGCGCTTGGCGAGGCCGCCGTCTGCGACGCGCTCGGCGAGCAGCGCTTCAAGGGCATCGACACGCCGGTGCGCGCCTGGCGGCTGCGCGCGATTTCGAGCGACCCGGCGAGCGAATCGGCGAAGGCAAGCCAGAGCTTTTTCGTCGGACGCCAGGCGGAGCTCGAACAGTTTCACGGCATCGTTCACGCGTGCGTTGCGAGGCGGGCCGGCCATATCGTCCATGTGCGCGGCGAAGCGGGCATCGGCAAGACGCGTCTCGTCGACGAGATGCGCCGCTACGCGCAGTCGCAAGGCTTCGAGATCCATCGGGGCCTCGTGCTCGATTTCGGCGTGGGCAAGGGGCAGGATCCCGTGCACACGATCGCCGCCAGCCTGCTCGGTCTGCCGCCTGGCGCATCGAGCGACGCGCGGCGCGACGCTGCTGCGCGTCTCGCCGATGAGGGCATCGTCAAGGCCGAGCAGCATGCGTTTCTCCACGACCTCCTCGACCTGCCGCTCCCGGACGAGTGGCGAACCCTCTACGACGCCATGGACCACGGCGCGCGCAAGCGCGGCAAGCAGGCGCTCGCCGCGCGACTGACCGACGACGCCTGCACGCGGGCTGCCACGCTGATCGTCGTCGAAGACCTGCATTGGGCCGAGCCCGAAGTGCTCGACTATCTTTCGGCCTTCGCTTCGGGCATCGCGAACGGCCCGGGCCTGCTCGTGACAACCTCGCGCGTGGAAGGCGATCCGATCGATGCGGCATGGCGCGCGCGCTGCCGGGGCACCCCGTTCGCGACGATCGACCTCGGGCCATTGCGCCAGGACGAGGCACTGAGCCTCGCGGGCAACTTCATCGACGCGACGCAGCGTGTAGCGCTCGCCTGCATCGAGCGCGCGGGCGGCAACCCGCTGTTCCTCGAGCAGCTGTTGCGCAACGCCGAGGAAGGCAGCGGCAACGCCGTGCCCGGCTCGATCCGCAGCCTCGTGCTCGCGCGGATGGACCGGCTCGCACCGCGCGACCGCCTGGCCTTCCAGGCGGCGGCCGTGATCGGGCAGCGCTTCGGCATTGCGTTGTTGCGGCGGCTCATCGACGATCCCGGCTATGTTTGCGACGGCCTGCTCGCCAATGCGCTCGTGCTGCCCGAGGGCGAAGAGTTCCTGTTTGCCCATGCGCTGATCCAGGAGAGCGCCTATTCGACGCTGCTGCGCGCGCGCCGGCGCGAGCTGCACCGCTGCGCGGCCGACTGGTTCGCGCATGGCGACCCCACGCTGCACGCCCAGCATCTCGACCGCGCCGAGGACGAACGCGCGCCACAGGCCTACCTGGCCGCCGCGCTCGCGCAGCGCACGGCCCACCTGCTCGAGGCCGCGCTGCGCCTCGCCGAGCGGGGCCTCGAGATCGCGCAGACAGAGACGGACCGCCACGCCCTGAGCTGTTGCAAGGGCGAACTGCAGCGCGACCTCGGCGATATCGCGGGATCGATCGCGACCTGGCGCGCGGCGCTCGCGGCTGCTCCCGACGACGCCAGTCTGTGCCGCTGCCAGCTCGGGCTCGCGGAAGGCTTGCGTGTGAGCGAAGGTCTCGACGAAGCGCTGGACCTGCTCGAGGCCGCGCAGCGGATCGCGGAGCGTGACGACCTCGTGGCCGAACTCGCGAGCCTTCACTATCTGCGAGGCAACATCTATTTTCCGCTCGGAAAAATCGATGCCTGCAGCACCGAACACGAACGCGGGCTCGACTATGCGCGACGCCTCGGCCTGCCGGAGGCCGAGGCGCGGGCGCTCGGCGGCCTCGCCGATGCTGCGTACGCGCAAGGGCGGATGCGGACCGCGTTCCGCCATTTCAGCGACTGCGTGGCGTTGAGCCGCGAGCACGGGTGCGGCCGGATCGAAGTCGCCAATCGTTCGATGCAGGGCTTCAGCCGCATTTATCTGAACGACCCGCGGCAGGCGCGCGAAGACGCTGTTGCCGCCGTGCGCGCCGCCGAGTTGATCGGACAGCCGCGTGCGCAATTGCTGGGAGAGACGCTCGGCGTGTTCGCCTGCTACGAGCTAGGCGATATGCAGGCTATGCAGGTCCATCTGGAGCAGGAAAAGCGCGTGATCCGGCAATTGGGCGCGCGCCGCTTCGAAGCGCAGAACCTGGAAATGCAGGGACGTATATGGCTCGCCGATGGAAGCCGCGACGAAGCCGTCAGAGCGCTGCGCGAGGCGCTCGCGATCTCGCGCGAGGTGGGCACACAGTTCTGCGCGCCGAAGACGCTCGGCGCCCTCGCCCGCGCGATCGACGAGCATGACGAGCGCACGCGACTCCTCGCAGAAGGCGCGGACCTCCTGCGCCTCGGCGCGGTCGGCCACAACCATCTCTGGTTCTACCGCGACGCGATCGAAGCGATGCTGGCGGCCCGCGATGCGGACGGCGTGCTGCGCTATGCGAGCGCACTGGAGGACTACACGCGGCGCGAACCGCTGCCCTGGGCCGAGCTGTTTGCGGCGCGCGCACGCGTGCTCGCGCGCGCCCTGCAAGCGCCCGTGGACGAAGCCGCGCGATGCGAGCTCGCGCGCGTGCGAACCGTGCTGTTGCAGGCTGGCTTTCAGGAGTACCTGGCTGCCGTCGATGCAGCGCTTGCCGCGTGAGGCTTGAGGCAAATGTCTCGACGCGGCAAGCGCGACGGCCAGGCCGGACAGGTCCGGCTCAAGGCGTTCCGTTCGTGTCCTGCTTGCGGAACGCAGCCTCGCCTGCGTCCGACACCTCGACCCACTTCTTGTCGGGCGGCGCGTCTTCGACGTAGCTGTCGTGCCAGTTCCACCACTTATAGGTTGGGGTCTGCGGATAGCCCTCGGGCGAGTCCTCCCAGACCTCCTGGCGGCCCAGCGGCGTGATGTCGAGGTAGTTCCAGGTACCCCCCATCTGTTCATCGCCGCGGTTGTTGATGAAGTAGGTGCGCAAAACGCGCTCGTCGTCGCGGTAGAACACGTTCGTGCCGTGCCACTCGTCCACGCCGAAGTCGGCGTCGAAGCTGTCCGTGATGGTGAACCACGGCATCTCCCAGCCCATGCGCGCCTTCAGTCGCGCGATGTCGGCCTGAGGCGCGCGCGAGACGAAGACGAGGGTGGTGTCGCGGGCGTTCAAGTGGGCGACGTGGGCCACCTGGTCGGCCACCATGGAGCAGCCCCGGCAGGCATGCTCGGGCCAGCCGAACACGCCCGGTTCGAAGAAAGCCCGATAGACGATCAGTTGACGCCGACCGTCGAACAGGTCCAGCAGGCTGACCTTGCCCGCGGGCCCTTCGAATGCGTAGGCCTTCTCCACCGCCATCCAGGGCATTCGGCGGCGCTCGGCGCCCAGGGCGTCTCGAGCGCGGGTCAGCGCCTTTTCTTTCACCAGCAACTGCTCGCGCGCCGCCTCCCAAGCCTGCAATGAGACGACCGGTGGTGTGTGCATGGCGGGCTGTCCGCCTTTCCTTCCGTTCTCGGCTGATGGACTCATGACTTTGCGACCTCCTGAATTGGGCAAATTCCTGCGGCGCGATTGGGCCGATTGGGCCCGCTACGCGTCGCTCGTTGGGTGACGTAAATAGTTTGGTCCTTGGGAATCGCAGGTCGGGAGTAACAAGTGTGGCGGTATTTCGATGGAGTGCCATCGCCGCTGCTCCCGCGGGCTGGCCTGTCCCCAGATAGCGCCTGTCGTCATTCATTCGCGTCTGCAGCTTTAAGGCATTCCGATCGGCTCATGGCAGAGCTTGCGAGCATCCTGCTCCCCCTCCCTTCAAAGCGTCACGCAAAAAAAATCAATCGGTGTAACCGGCGTCCAGCATCGCGCGAATTAGCTGGTGTATCCGCGACGGATACCTCTCATCTCACTCACTGGAGAACGTCCATGTCCGCAAAGACCACTGTTAGTACCGCCCTGCTCGCAGGTGCCGTTGCCAGCCTGCTGGCGTCAGTCGCGCATGCCGCACCGCTCACGAAGGAAGAAATGAACGCCGCCGTGGCCGCTCACAAGGAGAAGTGCTTCGGCGTCGCGCTGAAGGGGCAAAACGACTGCGCCGCCGGTCCCGGCACCACCTGTCAGGGAACCTCGACGGTCGACTTCCAGGGCAACTCGTGGAAGTTCGTTCAGGGTGGCACCTGCGCGAGCATCGTCGTGCCGGGCGGTGGCCACGGCTCGCTTACGCCGATCAAGTCCTGATCGCTACGACCACGAAAGAAAGGGGACGGCCATGAACACTTCCATGCAAACAGCAGTGAGGTCCGGCCGTCCCCTTCGCGCGGCGCCCGGCGCGGCTGCGCTCGTGGGCACGAGCTTCAAGCATGAGCATCGCGCGGCGATTCTCGAAGACGGACTGCAGGACGGCTTCTTCGAGGTGCACGCCGAGAACTACATGGGCGCAGGCGGTCCGCCGCACCGCGCATTGAGCGCGATCCGCGAGCGCTATCCGGTCTCGCTGCACGGTGTGTGCATGTCGATCGGCGGACCGGACAGGCTCGACGCCGGCCACCTCGCGCGCTTTGGCGAGCTGGTCGCGCGCTACGAACCCGCACTCGTTTCGGAACACCTCGCGTGGTCTTCGCACGGCGGCACGTTCTTCAACGATCTGCTGCCACTGCCTTACACGAAGGCGACACTCGATAAGGTGTGCGAACACATCGATCAGATGCAGGCAGCCATTGGACGTCCGATGCTGCTCGAGAATCCGTCGACGTACGTGGCATTCGCCTCGTCGACGATGAGCGAAACGGAATTCATCCGTGCGGTCGCGCAGCGCACGGGCTGCGGGCTGCTGCTCGACGTCAACAACGTTTTTGTTTCGGCGACCAATCACGGTTATCCGGCACACGCGTACCTCGCGGACTTTCCTCTCGAATACGTCGGCGAGATTCACCTGGCCGGCTACAGCGAGCAGCACGACGACGAGCACGCGCCACTGCTCATCGACAGCCACGACCGCGCCGTCGCCGATCCGGTCTGGGCGCTCTACCGCAACGTGATCGCGCGCACCGGGCGCATACCGACACTGATCGAATGGGACAGCCAGTTGCCTGCGTGGCCCGAACTGCGCGCACAAGCATTGGCGGCCCGGCGCAACGCCTCCGATTTTTTTCGCAACAATATATCGGAGTCCGATACATACCTCATGAAGCGAGCCAGCCATGAAGCCTGAGCAATCCGCGAGCGACTATGCGACGGCCTTCGCGCCGGGACTGACGAACCCCGGCCTCGCCGCACCGAACGGTGTCGTGGCGGCGCACGGCAAGGGTGTCGTGAAGCGCTACAACGTCTATCGCAACAACGTCACGGTCAGCCTCATCGATGCGCTGGCCGCGATCTATCCCGCCGTGCAGCGCATTACGGGCGTCGAGTTCTTCCGCGCGATGGCGCGCTGTCACGTGCGCGCCACGCCACCGGCTTCGCCGCTCCTGTTCGAGTACGGACGCGATTTTCCGTCGTTCATCGAAACCTGGGAGTACGCGCGTGACATGCCGTGGCTTGCGGATACGGCACGCATCGAGCGCGCGTGGCTCGACGCCTATCACGCCGGGGACGCCGCACCGCTTGCGGCCGACGCATTCGCGGGCATCGATGCGGATTCGCTCGCGCAGATGCGCTTTGTCCCGCATCCGGCCGCGCGCATCGTGCGTTCGCGCTACCCGGCCGTCGCGATCTTCGCGATGAACCGGACGCCCGGCCCCGTCACCCCGCTGCATTCGAGCGATGCGGAAGACGCGCTCGTCACCCGGCCCGATTACGACGTGATTGTCTCGCGCCTGCCCGCGGGTGGCGCTGCGTTTCTACTCGCACTCATCGAGGGCATGCCGCTCGGCGCCGCCGCGCAGGCAGCCTTCGAGGAGAGCGGCGCCTTTGACCTGCCGGCCAGCCTGGCCGCAATGATTTCGGCCGGCGTGTTCGCCGCCGTTCAACCAGGAGCGTAACCATCATGCAAACTCGACAGGACTCCAGACCGTCTTTCGCGGGCAACGTCGCGCACGCGATCGGCTGCGCCCGGCGCTTCATCGAACGGCTCGCACAACCGTCGTTCGTGCAGCTCGTGCTGCGCATTGCGCTGGCCGTGCCTTTCTGGAAATCGGGCATTCTCAAGTGGCACGGTTTCCTGCAGCTCAACGACACGGCCATCGATCTCTTCACCGACGAATTCAAGCTCCATCTGCCCGGCGGCCCTTATCCGTTTCCGGCGCCGGCCGTCTTCGCGTTCCTCTCCGCGTGCGGCGAGGTCGGTTTCCCGGTGCTGCTCGTGCTCGGGTTCGGCACGCGCTTCGCGGCCGCGGGATTGCTGCTGATGACCTGCATCATCGAGCTGACGGTGCCGGACGGCTGGCCGATCCACATCACGTGGGCCGCCATGGCGCTCGGCATCGCCGCCTGGGGCCCCGGCGTGATATCGATCGACTACCTGCTCGGAGACCGCGCGTACCGGTCATGAAAACACAAGAGCTGGTCACCCGGCTCGCGAGCGACGTGTCGCCCATCGAGCGCAACGCCGTCCCAAGGCTGCTCACGCGAGCACTGCTGCACGGCCTCGCCGGCAGCGCGGCCCTGCTGGTTGCGCTGTACGGCGTGCGCAGCGACATGCCCGAGCTGATCCTCACGTCGATGTTCTGGGTGCGCCTCGCGTTCCCGCTCGCGATCATCGCCGCGGCCGTGGCGCTCGCCGAGCGGCTGGGCCGCCCCGGCGCGCGCCTCAGGCTCGCGGGGCTCGCGGCGGCGCTGCCGGTGGCCTCCATGCTGCTCGCCGCCGGCAGCGTTCTGCTGGCGGCGCCGCCGGGCTACCGGCTCGAGTTGATGCTCGGCACGACATGGCGCACGGCGACGGCGAACGTCGTGCTGCTCTCGCTGCCCTCGCTCGCTGCAATATTGCGCGCGATGAAGCAGCTCGCGCCGACGCGCCTCGCCCTGGCCGGCGCAGGCGCGGGTCTGCTGGCCGGCGCGCAGGGATTGCTCGTCTACACGCTCTATTGCTCGGAGATGGCGGTCCCGTTCTGGGGAGTCTGGTACGTGCTCGCCATCGTCATCACGACCGCAGTCGGCTCGGCCGTCGCGCCGCATTGTCTGCGCTGGTGAGATTCGCGTCGACGCCGCATGCGCCGTGATGGTTCGTTCGAAAGGGTGCCGTATGTTCTGGAACGCCTTCAAACCACTGGTCCGCTTCGCGCCCAAACTACGCGCGCTTTGCATGCCGTGGCTGCTTCTTGCCACTCGCGTCTGGTTTGGGCAGGTCGTGCTCGTGCATCAGATCATGACCATGGCGCAAGGCAATCCAAGCGGCACAACCGCCGCCGGACTGCATGCGCCGTCCAGCGTGGAGGCAGCGCTGCACGGTATCGTGCCGCTCCTGCTCACTGCTGGCCTGCTGACCCGGCCCATCGCGCTTGTGTTGCTCGTTGGCGGCTACGGATCGATCGCCCTCGGTCCGGGCGGCACAACGCTTGTTTTGCTCGCCTGGCTGGTCGTGCTGGGTCCGGGAACACTCTCCCTCGACGCGATGTTGGCGCGAGGCCTGGCGTGGGCGCCGCTTGGCCCGGCCCGACAGGTCAGGACATGCTATGAGCTGATCGAGCGATATGTGTCACCTGTGCTTTTGCTCGTCTCGCGCGCAGGCATCGCGGCGTCGCTCAGTCTCGCTTCCGCATTGACGCCCGCCCTTTTCGGGCAAGCCGCCCATCAAGGGCTGGCGGCACTGTTCACCTACCCCACATGGGTCGCTGCGCTGCTCGCATTCTGCATCGCCTTCGGCTGCATGACGCGGCCGGCGATGTTCATCTATGCCGCCATGGTTCCACTCGCTGGCATCGCCATGTCCATGGACGACCGGTTGGCCATGCTTCTCCTGCTGCTTATGTTTGTCGCCACGGGGCCCGGCGTCATCTCGGTGGATCATTGGCTCGCCCGCTGGGTGCTCGACCGCCCGGAGAAAGAAGAAGGCACGCTGGACGAGTGTCCGCATGTCGTTGTGGTCGGCGGCGGCTTCGGCGGGATCGAGACCGTTCGCGGCCTGCGCAATTCGCGCTGCCGGATCACCCTCATCGACCAGCGGAATCATCATCTGTTTCAACCGCTGCTCTATCAGATCGCGACAGCAGCGTTGTCGCCCGGCGAAATCGCGACGCCGATCCGAAGCCTCTTTCGCGGGCAGCGAAACGTCCAGGTCCGTCTGGGAAGCGTCACAGGCATCGACACCGCCGCCCGCGAAGTGCTGATCGGCGCAGCCAGCCTCAAATTCGACTATCTCGTACTCGCGACCGGCGCGCGTCACAGTTACTTCGGCAACGATCACTGGGCGCCTTACGCGCCAGGGCTCAAGAGCATCGAGGACGCGACCTCGATCAGGAGCCGTCTGCTGCGTGCATTTGAAGAAGCGGAAACGGCCGCCGACGAAGCAACGCGTGCCGCGTGGCTGACGTTCATCATCGTCGGCGGAGGACCGACGGGTATCGAGCTGGCCGGCGCCATCGCGGAACTGGCGCATCACGGGATGGATCAGGAATATCGCACGATCGATCCGTCGACCTCGCGCGTCATCCTGGTTCATGCCGGCCCCCGCGTTCTGCCGACGTTCCCGCCTTCCCTGTCTGCCGCTGCGGAACGCTCCCTTCGCAAGCTGGGGGTCACGATCTACCTCGATACCAGGGTGCTGGGCGTCGATCAGGAGGGCGCCGACCTCGGCAAGGATCGCATTGCATCCCGAACCATCTTGTGGGCTGCCGGAGTGGCAGCGTCTCCGGTCGCCAGATGGCTAAACCAGCCAGAGGACGCGGCCGGACGAATCAAGGTGAACGACGACCTCTCCGTTCCGGCCGCTGAAGGCATCTATGCGATTGGCGACGCCGCTGCGAGTCTGGGCTGGAACGGAGCAGCGGTGCCGGGGTTGGCGCCTGCCGCCAAACAGCAGGGAAGATATGCCGCGCGCGTGATCGACGCACAGCTCGCGGGTCGCCGTCCTCCGCCGCCGTTTCGATACAGACATTTCGGCAGCCTGGCAACGATCGGGCGTCAGGCCGCGGTGGCGGAAATCGGCCCCATCCGGATGTGG
Source organism: Paraburkholderia guartelaensis (assembly GCF_004353905.1). Taxonomy (GTDB): domain Bacteria; phylum Pseudomonadota; class Gammaproteobacteria; order Burkholderiales; family Burkholderiaceae; genus Paraburkholderia; species Paraburkholderia guartelaensis. Next base: position 199,463 of record NZ_SMOD01000002.1, read on the forward strand.
GGCGCGCCGGCGTGGTGGTTCTGGGGCGCCGCACACATCGCGTTTCTCACCGGAGGGCCGAACAGGGCGAAGGTCATGCTGGATTGGCTCTGGGCCTATGTCACCTACCGGCGCAGCACGCGACTCATTACCGATCCGGCTTCCGACAGGCGGCCGGGTTGATGTTCGGAGTGCGCGCGCCCAAAGCCCCGTCGGCAACCCGCTTGCGCCTGCTTACGCGCCATCCGGGGCCAACTGCTCCTCACGCGCGTACTGCGTAGGCGGCCGGCCGACGTGCCGCGTAAAGGCAACGCTGAACGTGCTGGCCGAACTGTAGCCGACGAGTTGCGCAATCTCGGCGATGCGTCCGTGATTACGACGCAACAGATCCTTCGCGAGCGCCATGCGCCAGGTCAGCAGGTATTCCATCGGCGCGACGCCGACCGCGCGGCTGAAGCGCTCGAAAAAGGTCGAACGCGAGAGCGCGGCCTCCTTCGCGAGCGCGGCAACCGTCCATGGCTTCGTCGGGTGCTCGTGCATCTCCCGGATCGCAGCCGCGAGACGGCTGTCGGAGAGCCCGCGCACGAGACCTGGTGGCGCGTACGTTCCCGCCGTGGATCGCAGTGCTTCGATGAGCAGCACTTCGAGCAGGCGAGAGAGCACGACATCGCGCGCAGGCCGTTGCTCTCTCGATTCCTCGCGCACGAGTTGCACGAGTGTAGCCAGCCGCTCCTGGCCGCGGACATGCACGAGTTGTGGCAGCAGCGAAACCAGCAGGGACGAATCCGGCGACCCGAAGCTGCAGTGGCCCGCCACCATGCGCGAGTCGATGGGATGGTCCGGCGCGCCGATTCTGAATTCATTGTTGCCCAGCGCGACGGGCGTCACAGGCTCGACGTCCGGCGGCGGAGGCACGAGGCTGCTCATCTCGATGCCATAGCTCGCGGGAATCAGGACGAAGTCGCCGGCCACGAGTTCGAGCGGCGCGTGATCGTCGATCGTGATGCAGCACCCGCCGTCGAGGATAACGCAATAGAAAGGCTCGCCCGCACCCGAACGACTGATGCGCCAGGGGCCGGCGCCGAGGACGAGTTTGGAGTAGCGCGCACTCGGCTGCAGCAGCGTCACGACTTCAGCCAACGGATCGATCATGGCCGGACTCCTGCAAACGAAATTCGGATCTTTGATTGTAGCAAGTACGGTCTGCGCGATCTATCGTATGGACACACGCAAACTTTGCCAAAGGAGATTCCATGCAAACCGTGCTGATCACTGGCTGTTCGTCCGGATTCGGGCTCGAGATCGCCCGCTACTTCCTGGCCCGTGACTGGCGGGTCGTCGCCACGATGCGCACGCCGCGTGACGACGTGCTGCCGCCTTCGGAACACCTGCGCGTGCTGGCGCTCGACGTCACGAAGCCGGAAAGCATACGTGAGGCCGTCATGGCCGCGGGCCCCATCGACGTCCTCGTCAACAATGCGGGTTATGGCGCGGCTTCCCCGGCTGAACTTGTTCCGATCGAGGCCGTGCGCGAGGTCTTCGAGACCAACACGTTCGGCACGATCGCGGTGACGCAAGCCGTGCTGCCCCAGTTCCGCGAGCGCAAGGCCGGCGTCGTCGTGAACGTTACGTCGAGTGTGACGCTGAAGGCGCTGCCGCTGATTGGCGCGTACCGCGCGAGCAAGGCGGCGGTGAACGCTTTCACCGAGTCGATGGCGCTGGAACTCGAGCCGTTCGGCGTGCGGGTGCGCCTCGTGCTGCCGGGCCGCTCACTGGAGACGCGCTTTGGAGATAACGCGCGTGCCCACATCCACGGCTTCAACAACGAAGCCTACGCCGGTCTCGTCAAGGAAGTCCTCGCGCATCTGGAAGACACGGCGTCCCCGCTCACCCGGGCACAGGACGTCGCCGAGGCCGTCTGGCGCGCGGCGACCGACCCATCGTCGCCGATGCGTATTCCCGCCGGCGCCGATGCCGAAGCATGGGCAGCTGAGGTGAGCTAATCAACATCAGGAGATTTGCATGCAAGACAATGTCATCGCCCTCGTCACCGGGGCCAACCAGGGCATCGGTCTTCAGATCGCGAAGGATCTCGCGTCACATGGCCTCACGGTGCTCGTCGGGTCGCGCAATCTCGAACGCGGTGAGGCTGCGGCGAGAGAGGTTGGGCCAAACGCACATGCGCTCCAGCTCGACGTGACGGATCAGGCTTCGATCGCTGCCGCCGCCGAGCGCATTCGCGACGAGCATGGCCGCCTCGACGTGCTCGTCAACAACGCCGCGATTTCAAGCACGCACCGGCAACCCGGCCAGTCCGTGGAGGACTTCGCGAAGACCACCCGCCCGAGCAATGTCTCTATCGATGAAATGCGCGCGGTGTGGGACACCAACGTGTTCGGCGTGCTCGCCGTTTATCAGGCGATGCTGCCGCTCCTGCGCAAATCGACGGCCGCTTGCATCCTCAACGTGTCGAGTGGCGTTGGGTCGCTCACGACGAACTCGGACCCTGCGTTCCCGTGGCGTTCGATCTTCGGTCCGGTCTAGCCCGCGTCCAAGACGGCGCTCAACGCCTTGACCGTTGCCATGGCGATCGAGCTCGAGCCGGAGGGAATCAGGGTCAACGCTGTCTCGCCGGGCTACACCCGCACGAACCTCAACGGCTATACGGGCACAGAGACCGTCGAGGAAGGCGCCCGCGAAGCGGTGCGCGTCATTCTGCTGGGACCGAACGGCCCGTCGGGGACATTCACCCGCTGGGAAAATCAGACGATTCCGTGGTGAGCGACTGGGCGCCGAAAGCGAAAGGTTGTCTTCGCACTCGGTCCGACACTTCCCGGATTTCGTTGGCCGCTGGACGGGCCCAATGGCCGGGAAGTCTCTGAGCTGCCTCCGTCGCAATTTCGGGTCAATGTCGCCGAAGCAATGGCGCTCGCAGTACTTGACGTTGCGGGCGTTGGCGCGCTGCCTTTATGGACATGGACGGCGTTGCCGTGGCTGCACGACGGCACGCTGACCCGTGTGCTGCCGACCTACCAGCTGAGTGAGATGCAGGTCCATGGGCTCTACACTTCTCGCGAGCATCTGGATGCGAAAAGCAGGAACTGGATAGACTCTTTCCTGTCACAGCAGCCCTCTCGGGCGGCCTCTTCTATCTGTTGGGGTGAGCGCAAAGTCACGATAGAGGGAGGGGATCGCTTTTTTCGAACCTGACAGGCGTATAACTGTGCCGCTGCGGCCCACGGACGTAGGGGAAACGCCCTTTGCTTTGCTGCCTGTCACTCCGGAAAGCGTGAAAGGCGAGGACCATCACCGGACTGATAACGCGCCATATTCAATTGCATCGCGAGAAAGCCGTAATAGCCCGCGATGGCGGCAATGTCGACAGCGCCCTTCTTGCCGAAACGTTGCTCCACTCGATTGAATGTCGCGTCTGAGACACGCTTGTTTTTTAAAAGCTCGGTTGTGAAATCATAGACGGCCTCCTCGTCGACGCTCATTCCCGTCGGACGTCGCCCATCCTCGATGGCGTCAGCAGTGCCCTTCGAGACTCCTGCCTTTAATGCAATTGGGTAATGCAGGGACCACTCATAGTCCTGCGACCATTCGCGCGCAGTGACAAGAATAACGAGCTCGCTCAGGGTGTTGCCAATCGACGAATGATAGCGAAGGTAATCGCCCATCGAACGAGCCAGGTTCATAACATCGGGACTGTACATCATCGGCTCAAACGGGCCGAACACCGGCACTTTTCGGGCCTTCATGAATTCATCGCTCGCTTTCTTCTGCTCGGCGGTGTACTGGTCGGGTGGTATCGTTGGAAGTCGCTGCTGCGCGAAGGTCTGGGTCGTCAGGAGCATAGCCAAAGTCATTACCGTTAAACGAGAAATCATTGGAGCCTCCAAAGAAGCAGCATGCTTCTGATATTCAAGCGACGAGGAGGCCTGTTTGCCCGGTCATCCGGACAGTCCGGCGCCCCCGGACATGCGAGGAAATGCGCCTCACGCCCGTTATAGTCTATTGATCCGGCACGTTGCACTATTGGACTTTGGTCCAATGCCAGGCTCGGAAGATTGCGATCGAATTTCCGTGCGCCAGTATCGGACGCCGCAACGGGGCAGCTACGGCCGACTGCGTCGGGCGGCAATCGGCCAGGAAGTGTCTCTCGCGCGCACCTGAATGCCCACATCCGGTCGTCCGGTCGGGGCGACAACGCGGACTGATGCGAATATTAGGTGTCCAGACACGCCTGAATGGCCGCCCCAAGCATTCCAACGATTTTCTCCGGTTTGGCACCCTCGATGGCGGGTGAACCCAGGGCTGCACGAAGTACAGCGAAGCCCATTACGCAAGCCGTGATCATCGCCGCTCGAGCCTGTGCGTCCCTGCCGCCGATCCGCCTGGCCAACGGTTTCACGAAGTCATCGTGCAGGGATTCCGAAAGAATCGGTGCTGCACGCGGACTGCCCACGGATCGCAGCAGAAATGCGAACTCGTCAAATATCTCGCCTTCCGGCTTGCGGATTGGCGCGAGCAAATGCCGCGCGATCTGCTCTCCAAGCGTGTCGATCGGCCCAATGAACGCAGGCTCGAGGCTGAATGCCTCGTTGGCGACAGCCTTGAACAGCGCCTCTTTCGAGCCAAAGAGGCGCGACACCATGGCCGGGTCCACGCCCGCCATCGACGTGATCTCGCGAACCCCAACGGCGTCGTAGCTAGCACGCGTAAAGGCGTACTTCGCGGCCTGCAGGATCCGTTCACGACTCTCTGTGGCCGACAGTCGTTCACGCCCAGATTTATCAACACTCGTTGACATTTGCCAATCTCCTTCCTATTATCAACGGGTGTTGATAATACAGGATCCACCATGAACTCAACGGTTTCTTCGCTGCACGGTCGTGTCGTTGCAGTCACGGGCGCAACCAGCGGAATTGGACGGGAAACGGCGGTGCGCCTCGCCCAGGCAGGTGCTTTCGTAGTGGCGATCGGGCGGGACGTGGATCGCGCGGCGTCGCTCAGGCAGGCGCTCGGCGCATCAGGATGCTGTTTCGTTGCAGACTTCGCGCAACCGCAAGAAATTGAGCGCGTAATGAAGGAGATTGCAGCCCGCCATCGGCATCTGCATGGCCTCGTGGTCAATGCGGGTGTCTCACTGCAAGCTGGTCTCGACGATCTCGATGTCGCCTCGTACGACCGAATGATGGACATCAACGTCAAAGGTGCCACATTCAGCTTTGCACGTGCGCTGCCGCTGCTGGCGCCGGGTGCGTCGTGCGTGTTCGTCGGATCGGTCGCCGGAAGCAAAGGCCAGCCCGGCGACGCGCTCTACGCGGGCAGCAAGGGCTTTATCCGCGCATTCGCCCGCAACCTCGGAACATCGCCCGAGCTGGCGCAGAGGGGAATCCGCGTGAATGTCGTTTCTCCAGGGCCGATCGAGACGCCGCTCACGGCAGCCGCCACGGCGAATCGCGCCATCCGGGATTACGTCGAAGGACTAATTCCTATGCATCGATGGGGACGTGCAGCTGAAGTCGCCAGCGCCATCCTTTTCCTGCTCTCGGATGAATCCAGCTTTACGACTGGCGCGGAAATCACGGTAGACGGCGGCATGGCCCACGTTTAGGTCCTCGCCGCCTTCGGCGCTTTGGGTGCTACATGTTGGCGAGACCGATCTTGATTCCACGCCGTGGGGCAAGCTCACGCGTTCGGGTTGCTGGCTGCAGAAGACCGCTGGCTACATTAGCCGCGCCGAACTGGAAGTCGATGGTGCGGTCTTCGCATAACCGCTCACATTGACGCAAAGAGCGTAGTCACCCAGTCGACGAATACCCTGACTTTCGCGCTATATCTCCGACTTGGCGGATACACAACGTACACCTCAAGAGGATCAGGCCGCCAATCGGAGAGTATCGGCACCAATCGCCTTTGCTTGACGTGTGGACGCGTCACAAAGTCCAGCGTATGAACGATGCCCAAACCGGCAAGCGCCGTAGCGAGGTGTGCGTTGCTTTCGCTGACGAGCACGACATTACGCACACTTTCGAGCGTCATTCGTTCGTCGCCTCGACGGAAAGCAAGCTGCTGCGTAAGCCCGGTACTTGCCGAGAAATACCCGACTACAGGCATGCTTTTATCTACAATTTCACCCGGATGTTTCGGCGTGCCGTGCTTTGCCAGATAGCCCGGACTCGCACAGGTAGTCCATGCGAGCGCGCCGATCCGATGGGTCACCAAATCCGGATCATTCGACGTGCTTCGAATTGCACAATCGATGTTCTCGGCGACGAGATTCGAGGTGCGGTCCGTGACGCTTAGTTGTACCTGAATGTCGGGGTACCGCTCGCGAAACATGGGTAGTGCGGGAATAAGAATGCCGCTGGCGACCGACCCGCCAGTATCGACTCTCAGCGCACCACGCGGGTTAGCCTGAGCACGGCCAAGCGTCGCTTCTATGTCATCGAGTTCGATCAGCAGGTGCCGGGTACGCTCATAGTAAGCGGCACCATCCGTCGTCACGCTGACGTTCCTCGTAGTGCGCTCAAGCAACTTCACACCGAGATGGGCCTCCAGCATTTTGATCCACTTGCTCACGGTAGCGTTTGGCATCTGCAACGAGAGCGCTGCCCGTCCGAAACCGCCTGTTTCAACGACGCGAGCAAAGATACGAATGGCCTGCAAGTGATCCATGAACTCATCTCTCCGATTGCTTCTGAACGTGAACAGAATTCTCATCTAACGCAGATTTATATTCTATTCCGCTCGGAATATGCGTGTCGGTCACGGCTAACTATGCCCGCGTGAGCCGCGCCGAAGCTCACCTTCACAGGCGAAGCTCAGCGCAATTGCGCACACAGCGCCTGATGTTGGAGTCATCGCGCCAATCCGGCGCAACGCACAAAGATTATCCACATCTGTGAATAAAATAACCACAGATCGCATCTTTATCTGTCTGTACGTCTTCACTAAGCTGAAGTCCTCGTCAAGGTCAAAAGGAGACCCATGGTGACTACTTCTCTCTACTCCAACATCCATTCAACGAAACACGCCGGCAAAGTTGCGCTCGTCACTGGTGGCAGCACAGGTATCGGTCTGGCCACTGCCAGGCGTCTCGCTCTCGAGGGCGCCACCGTATTCATCACCGGACGACGCGAGGCGGAACTGGAAGCGGCCGTGTCGGAAATTGGCCATCGCGCACGTGCGATCCGTGGCGACATCTCTTCGGCAGCCGACCTCGAACGCATAGTCAAGATCGTGTCGGACGCTCACCAGAAAATCGACATCCTCTTTGCCAACGCTGGTGGCGGCGAGTTCGTGCCCCTCGGGCAGATCACCGAAGCGCAATTCGACAAATACGTCGGCATTAACATGAAGGGCACATTGCTCACCGTGCAAAGCGCACTGCCGTTCATGCCCGCGGGCAGCGCTATCGTAATCACAGGGTCGATGGCAGCAGTAAAAGGCATTCCTGCATTCGGTGTCTATGCCGCCACCAAGGCGGCCCTGCGGTCGTTCGCACGCACCTGGGCAACCGACCTGAAAGGCCGTGACATCCGCGTCAACGTCGTTGCCCCCGGAGTCATCATCACACCGGCTTACAAATCCGAGCTCGGGATGAGTGATGAGCAGATTGATGCGTATTGCAAGGATGTTTCCGTGACGACTCCGCTTGGCCGGGTTGGCACCACAGACGAGATCGCAAAGGCGGTTTCCTTCCTTGCCTCCGATGATGCCAGTTTCGTAACCGGTATCGAGTTGTTCGTTGACGGCGGACTCGGACAGGTCTGATCTTTCGGTGCCGGGCTCACCCGGATGTGAGCGCGGCATCGGAAGAACGCACACCATGGGCTCCGATGTTGCAGCCAGACCGCTCGCTTGATTGAGCGCCAACGCGATGGCGCACGAACGCGAGCAACCTCCTCCACAGTGGACAACCACAGACACGGTTTCCTCAGGCAGTGCCTCGACAAAGGAGCGAACAGCCTGCGCATGCTCAGCCGTAAACGCATGAGGGGGCTTTTCCCGCGCCCGCGTTGATAGGCCCGTGCTGAGAAAATCTACGTCGGCGAAACTACGCAAAGACTTGGCGCGTCCCGACGGTGGGACGTCGCTTCTCGCCAAGGTTCGTCGCGATACTTCTCGCTCCTCTGCGTTTTTGACCGCCCAATCGATGTCGACGAACGATGTCGACGTACGCCACGCTTCAGCTATTGGCGTCTTCAATCCCAGGGCCAACCGGCACGCGTTCGTTTTTGTGCCAAATATCAATCCAATACAGTTGCGCACCCTTCGATTCGCATCGAATTCGGTCAAAAAGCGCCGTGTGCCCATTCGCCGATTAGCGGCTCGATCGCTTCTGGACCTAATTTCTGTCGCACCCCATCCGCCGGCAAAGGTTATTAGCGCAGCGCACAGCGCATTTGCCGCTCCCGCAGACTTTGTTGTGCACCCATGCCCCAAATATTCTCTTTGACAAACGCTCTTACGATATATATCTTAAGACATGTTTTAAGACACTCACGAGACAAGGAGGCCCTATGCGCCACCATCCGCACTTTGGTCACACCGGCCATCACGGCCACTCCGCGCGCGATCCGCGCGACTTCTTCGGGGGCCGCCACCCGGCCATGCAGGCGCTTCACGCGCTGCGCCACGCGATGGGCCGCCATCGCGGCGGCGAAGGTCCCGGCGACTTTGGCGACCGCTTCGGCGAAGGTTTCGGCCGCGGTTTCGGCGACGGCGACGGTTTTGGCCGTGGCCGCAAGTTCACGTCCGAAGACCTGCAACTCATGCTGCTCGTGCTGCTCGCCGAGCGCCCGAGCCACGGCTACGAACTCATCAAGGCGCTCGACGCGCGCTCGAACGGCTTCTACAGCCCGAGTCCCGGCATGGTCTATCCGGCCCTCACGTACCTCGAAGAACTGGGCTATGTGAGCGTGACGCTGGAAGGCAACCGCAAGCGCTACGAGCTTTCGCCCGAAGGCCGCACGTACCTCGAGACCAACCGCGAACGCGCGGACCTGATCCTCGCGAAGCTCACGCACTTCGGCCGCAAGATGGAAGTCATGCGCCGCGCAATGGCCGGCGAAGATCCGGCCGAAGGCAGCGGCTGGGTGCGCGAGCTGATCGAGGCGCGCCGCGCGCTCAAGCGCGCGCTTCTGCGCCGCACCGACGTCGCGCCGGAGGAGCAGCGCCGCATCGCCGCGATTCTTGCGCGCGCCACCGAGGAAATCGAAAACGGCAGCGACAACAGCGACGTTTGACACACCGCTTCTACGCGCCACGCGGCGGCCCACGCCGCGCCACCCCAACATCGGAGCCATACATGCAGAACCCGTCCCAACTCGAAGTCGTCCGTGTGCGTCACCCGCTGAAGTTCCGACTGTTGCGCGTGGCGCGCGTCACGGCACTCTCGCCCGCGCTCGTGCGCGTCACGCTCACGGGCGATCTGAGCGACTTCGCCTCCGCGTCGTTCGACGATCACGTCAAGGTGTTCTTTCCCGCCGCCGGTGAGGAAAAGCCAGTACTGCCAACTTTTGGCCCTGACGGCATCGTGTTCCCCGAAGGCGTCGAGCGCCCCGCCGCGCGCGACTACACGCCGCGCCGTTTCGATACGGAAAGCAACGAGCTCGATCTGGAATTCGCGCTGCACGAAGCCGGCCCGGCCACGGCATGGGCGACACAGGCGCAGCCCGGCCAGTATCTCGGCGTGGGCGGTCCCCGCGGCTCGATGGTGATTCCCACGGGCTTCGACTGGCATCTGCTGGTCGGCGACGAAACGGCGCTGCCCGCCATTCAGCGCCGCCTCACGGAGCTGCCGGCTGGCGCGCGTGTAGCCGTGGTCGTCGAAGTGGCGAATCGCGCGGCCCGCATCGAGCTGCCCACCGAAGCCGATCTTTACGCCACGTGGTGCTATCGCGACGAAAGCGAGTCGGAGCATCCGCTCGTGGACGGCGTATCCGAAGTGTGGCTGCCACCGGGCGATGGCTATGTCTGGGCCGCCGGCGAAGCCTCGGCGATCCGCGCGGTGCGCGCGCATCTGTGCAACGAGCGCGGCGTCGACAAGAAGCGCATTCGCGCTTCCGCCTACTGGCGCCGCGGTGCGCAAGGGGCCCACGAAACGATCGACGACTGATCGATCACACTGGCGCGGCAACACTGCCGCGCCTTTTTACTTTCAGGCTTCAAGCCCATACATGACCACTTCCCTCACACCGCTGCGCGAACGCACCCTGCTCTGGCTGCTGGCGCTCACGCAGTTCACCGTCATCATGGATTTCATGGTGATGATGCCGCTCGGTCCGCAGATCATGCACGCGTTCGCGATCACGCCCGCAGCGTTCGCGACGGCCGTTTCCGCCTATTCGCTCTGTTCGGGTCTGTCAGGACTCCTTGCTGCGACGTATATCGACCGTTTCGATCGCCGCCGCCTGCTGCAAGTGGCCTACGCGCTGTTCGCGCTCTCCAATCTCGCCTGCGCGCTCGCCACGAACTTTCATCTGCTGCTCGCCGCGCGTGCGTTCGCAGGCCTCACCGGTGGCGTGCTCGGCTCGATCGTGATGGCGATCGTCAGCGACGTGATTCCCGCCGCGCGGCGCGGTGCGGCCACAGGCGTCATCATGACGGCGTTCTCCATCGCCGCCATCGCGGGCGTGCCGGCCGGCGTACTGCTCGGCGCGCACTACGGCTGGAGCGCGCCGTTCATGCTGCTCGTCGTGCTTTCGGTTGCAATCTGGCTCGCGGGCTCGCGCGTCGTGCCCTCGCTCACCGAGCATCTCGGCCAGCGAACGCCGCTCTCGCAAGTGCTGCCGAACCTTTGGCGACTGCTCACACTGCCGCGCCACCTGAAGGCCTTTGCGCTGACCTTCACGATGATGGCCGGCCACATGCTCGTGATCCCGTTCATCGCGCCGATGCTCGTCGGCAATCACGGCATCGCGCCGCAGCAGCTTTCGTGGCTCTATATGGCGGGCGGCGCGGCGACGTTCGTGACCTCGCGCGCGGTGGGCCGTCTCGCGGACCGCTACGGCAAGCGCCGCATGTTCCGCGTGATGGCGCTCGTTTCGCTCGTGCCGGTGCTGTTCGTCACCCATCTGCCCACGCTGCCTTTCCTCGCGCTCGTAGCGTTCTTCGCCCTGTTCATGATCTCGATGTCGGGCCGTATGGTGCCGATGCAGGCCTTGCTCACGACGATTCCCGAGCCCGCGCGGCGCGGCGCGTTCCTGAGCGCCAACAGCGCGGTGCAGGCGCTCGGCACGGGCATCGGCGCGTGGCTTGGCGGCCAGTGGCTCACGAATGGCGCGCACGGCGCGATCATCGGCTTCGGGCAGAACGGCTGGATCGCCGCGGCGCTCACGTGCGTGGCGGTGTTGTGGGTTTCGCGCGTGCGTGGGGCGTCGGAAGACGTGTCGAATGACGTGGCCGTGCCTGCGAGCGCAGCGCCTGCGGCTGCGGCTGCGGCTGCGAAATCCTGAGCCACAAAAGAAAACCGGTTCGCAGCCGTGACGCGCCTCATGAGCGCGCCACGCACCGCGAACCGGTCGTGCTTCAGGTAGAAAGCGGGTGAACCCGCGGGCCTCGGATAGATGGCCCACGTGCAGCGCGGGACCCGACCGGCCGATCGGGTGCTCGCGCTGCGTCGCTCCACGAGGGAGCGAGCAATTGATGCTTAGAAGCGGTGACGCAGACCCACCGTTGCGGCGACCTGGTTCTGCGAGGTCGACGGCGACAGCGTGTTGATCATCGCGACGTTCGCGCCGGCGTCGCCGAGTTCGCCCGAAGCGTGCTGGTACACGGCGCCAGCGTAGACGTCGGTGCGCTTCGAGAGCGAGTAGTCAGCCGTCAGCGAGACGGTGTGCCACTTCGGATCGCCCGAACCGTTCGAACCCGTGACCTTGCCGTCCGTGAACGTGTACGACGCGTTCAGGGCGAGAGCCGGCGTCAGTGCGTAGGCGCCGTTCAGCTCGAAGTTGTCGAGGTGCAGGTTCGTGCCCGTGGGGATCGAGAACGTCGTGCCGCCCTGACCGCCAGCGATCAGGTTCTGGTACTGCGTGTGCGTCCACACGAAGCCAACCGTTGCCGGGCCGTAGTTGTAGTTCGCGCCTGCGCCGAACGTGCGTTGCGTTTGAGCCGACAGGTTGAAGTTGTTGCCGTTCGATGCCGAGCTCGCGCCGTTCGTGTTACCGGTGCGCGTGTTGTTGATCTGCAGGTAGGCAGCCGAGAAGTTCAGCGGGCCGTTGCCGTACGATGCGCCTGCGCTCCATGCGCGGTTGTTCGCGAACTGGCCGGCGTCATTGCTGAAGCCGTACAGGCCGCCAAACTTGAAGCCCTGGTAGTTGACGCTCTGGTACTTGACCGAGTTCTTGATCGAGAACGAGTGGTCGAGGTTGTCGTTGTCGAACGGGTGAGCCGCGAGGTTGTTGCCGTAGCCGCTGCCGGTTGCCGAGAGCGGTGCCAGGTAGTCGACCATCGAGTCATACTGGCGGCCGAGCGTCAGCGTACCGAAGCGGTCGCTCTGCAGACCGACGAACGCCTGGCGGTTGAACATCGTGCCGCTCTCGGTGTCCTTGCCGTTGTTCAGGTTGAAGCCGTTTTCCAACGTGAAGATCGCATGCAGACCGCCGCCCAGGTCTTCGCTGCCCTTCAGGCCGAAGTACGTGTCGCCGACGGTGCCGCTACCCTGGTTCCATGCGGCGTGGCCGCCTGCATTGTTCGCGTAGACGATACCCGCATCCAGTGCGCCGTAGAGAGTAACGCTGCTTTGTGCGTGAGCGGAGGCTGCGAATGCGCCGAGGACGCCCGCGATAATCAAAGTATTCTTCATGACTTTCCTTATGACATTCAGACCGCGCTGAAGCGGCTCCGGGTATTGGAGCCACACCGGCAATCCCGGGCGAAGTCTACGTGTCAAAGGCTTTAAATCGCCTTGGCAAACGCTGTAACAGTTATTTGCTGAATCTGGAAATATCGGAATAATAATCCGTAAGTCCTTGTGGCAAATGGGAAATACGGGGTAATACCTAGACCAGCCCGAAAAGGCCGTGTGGCAAGCACGCGACGCCTGTATCAGCGCAGAAATTCGATTATTGTGGAAAGTGGACTAATTAGAGGCGATTTGCAGCGATTAAAATTTCGCCGCCGATGAAACTTTATGACCATGATCTTAGTCTTATCGCGCGCGGACATTATTGCTATATACGGCGATTATTATTGCGCGAAATCGCGATTATCAAACCGATGATTTTCGGCGTCCTTTGAGGCGCTCGTCGGCGCCCCTCGCGCGGCACGCGCGCGGGCGCGGGCGCGCGCATCCGTTAAAATCCCGGAACGCTCGCGCGCATCGCGCGCGCCACCCGCATCGACGCCACTTCTACCGAACGGCCGCGTCGCCCTCACCCGTCCGGCGCGAGACCCCGTCATGACAAACAAAGCCACTCCTACGCAAGCCCAGCCCTTTAGCGAGCTGCCGCTCGCGCCCGCCATGCTCGAGAACCTCACGCGCCTCGGCTACGTCGACATGACGCCGATCCAGGCCGCGAGCCTGCCCATCGCTTTCGCGGGCCACGACCTGATCGCCCAGGCCAAGACCGGCAGCGGCAAGACAGCGGCCTTCTCGCTCGCGCTGCTCTCGCGCCTCGACCCGCGCCGTCAGGACGTGCAGGCCATGATCCTCTGCCCCACGCGCGAGCTGGCCGATCAGGTCACGCAGGAAATCCGCCGCCTCGCGCGCGCGGAAGAGAACATCAAGGTGCTGACGCTGTGCGGCGGCACGCCCATGCGTCCGCAGGCGGCGAGCCTCGAACACGGCGCGCATATCGTCGTGGGCACGCCGGGCCGCATCATGGACCACCTGGAGCGCGGCAATCTCGCGCTCGGCGCGCTCAATACGCTCGTGCTCGACGAAGCCGACCGCATGCTCGACATGGGCTTTTTCGACGACATCGCCACCGTGGCGCGCCAATGCCCCAAGGAGCGCCAGACGCTGCTCTTCTCGGCGACCTATCCGGAAGGCATTACGAAGCTGAGCCAGCAATTCCTTCGGAACCCGAAGGAAGTCAAGTTCGAAGAGCATCACGACGACAGCAAGATCCGCCAGCGCTTCTATGAAGTCACGGAAGACGAGCGTCTGCACGCCGTGGGCATGCTGCTCAACCACTTCCGCCCCGTGAGCACGCTCGCGTTCTGCAACACCAAGCAGCAATGCCGCGACCTGCTCGACGTGCTGCGCGCGCAGGGCTTTCACGCGCTCGCGCTGCACGGCGAGCTCGACCAGCGCGAGCGCGATCAGGTGCTGATCCAGTTCGCCAACCGCAGCTGCTCGGTGCTCGTGGCAACCGACGTGGCCGCGCGCGGCCTCGACATCGCGCAGCTCGAAGCCGTGATCAACGTGGACGTGACGCCCGACCCGGAGGTATACGTGCACCGCATCGGCCGCACGGGCCGCGCCGACCAGGACGGCTGGGCGCTCAGCCTCGCGAGCATGGACGAGATGGGCCGCGTGGGCGGCATCGAACAGGCGCTCAAGCGCGAAGTCGAATGGAGCCCGCTCGCGGAACTGAAGCCCGCCAGCAACGAGCCGCTGTTGCCGCCGATGGAAACGCTGCAGATCCTGGGCGGCCGCAAGGAAAAGATCCGCCCCGGCGACGTGCTCGGCGCGCTCACTGGCGAAGCCGGCTTCAGCGGCTCGCAGATCGGCAAGATCAACGTGACCGACTTTTCGACCTATGTGGCCGTGGAGCGCAGCATCGCGCGCGACGCGCTGCGCAAGCTCAACGCGGGCAAGGTCAAGGGCAAGAAGGTCAAAGCCCGTATGATGGACGAATGAACTGACGAATCATCCGCGCCGGGTGCGCACGCTGCTTGCGCACCCGCGCTGCACCGCGCCTCAGTTGCCCGGCGTTCAACCGGATCAGGAAAGCCATGAAACAACCGCTCAGAATCGATTTCGTCTCCGACATCGCGTGCCCGTGGTGCGCAATCGGCCTCTCGTCGCTGAACCTCGCGCTCGAACGGCTGCGCGACACCGTCGACGCACAGATCGTCGTGCACCCCTTCGAACTGAATCCGCAGATGGGCCCGGGCGGCGAATCCGTGCTCGAGTATCTCGGCAAGAAGTACGGCCGCACGCCAGAGCAGATCGCCGAGACGCAGGCCATGATCCGCGAGCGCGGCGCGAGCGTCGGCTTCGCGTTCGGCCCGCGCGAGCGCATCTACAACACCTTCGACGCGCATCGTCTGCTGCACTGGGCCGGCATCGAAGGCAAGCAGTTGCCGCTCAAGCTCGCGCTGCTGCGTGCGTATCACGGCGAGGGCAAGGATACGAGCGACCACGCGGTGCTCGTCGCGGCGGCGCAGTCCGTGGGGCTCGACGCGGATCAAGCGCGCGCAGTCCTGGAAAGCGGCCAGTACGCCGACGAGGTGCGCGCCGAAGAGCACGAATACCAGGCGGCCGGTATCCAGTCCGTGCCGGCGATCATCTTCAACCAACAGTATCTGGTCAGCGGCGGCCAGCCCGTCGAAACCTTCGAGCAGGCGATCCAGCAGATCCTGGCCGAGAGCGCCAAAGCCTGAACGGCCCAAATGACTGAATCCCCCGTGTGGCGCGGCCTCGCGCCCGCGGGCGCCCCGCTTTTACGGCCCGCTGCGCCATCATTCAGACGCCCGGCAGACGGCCGATGCCGGCCGCCGCCCTCGCGGGCGTGTAAACTAGCGGGTTTTTTGCCCAGGTGGAAAAGTGCTAGCCCCGCAACGCCTCGCGTTGAGCGGCCCGACGCTCGTGCGCTTACTTGCCCGCTTCGGCGACGCCGACGTGCCCGAATCCCGGCAATCGATCTCGGACCAACTGAGCCAGTGGCTCGGCTGGACGGACGCCATCGCGCTTTCAACGGCGCTGAGCGTCCAGACGACGGGCGGCGAGCCAGCCACGCGCGTGGGCGCCAGTGCCGAACAAAGCCAGAGCGAGCGCGTGCGCGCGGCGCTGAGAAAGGCCATTTCGGGCGAAGGCGCGCCTGCGCGGCGTGACGGACGGCGCACGCAGGCCGCCAGCCAGCCTGCCGATGTGGAACCCGATTTCCAGGATTTCCGCCAGCGCTACCTCGCCCTGCAGCAGGCGATGGAGACTGACATCGCCACGCTGCGCGCCCGTCTGCGCGCCACGCTGGCCGCGCGTGCGCCTGCGCTCGCGCGCCTCGCGACAGTGGACGCCGTGATGGAGCAGGCACTCGGCGCGCGTGAGCGCAGCCTGCTCGCGGGCGTGCCCGCGCTGCTCGGCGCGCATTTCGAGCGGCAGCGCGCAGCGGCCGCGGCGGAATCCGCCGGAGAAAGCGCCGCGCCACACGCCTGGCTCGCCGGCTTTCGCAAAGATATGCAGAGCGTGTTGCTCGCCGAACTTGAGATTCGGTTTCAACCGGTGGAGGGGCTGCTTGCCGCCCTTCGCACCAGCTAACCCAAACGCTATGTCCCGCGCTATGTCCCGTTTTCGCATTGAACCTGTTGTCTTCGTCGTGGGTCTCGCCGCCGTGTGCTGGATCGGCGCCGGCTACGCGGTCACGAACCCGCTTGCGAGCGCCGTCACGCTACTGATCGGCGCGTGCTATGTCACGGGCGCCTGGGAGCTTTATCGCTTTCAGCAGGCCACGACTACGCTCGCCCAGGCCATCGCGCAACTGAACACACCGCCCGCGCGCCTCGCGGGCTGGCTCGACACGCTGCATCCGGGCCTGCGCAACGCCGTGCGCGCGCGTATCGAAGGCGAGCGCGTGGCCCTGCCGGGCCCGGCGCTCGCGCCCTACCTCACGGGCCTGCTCGTGCTGCTCGGCATGCTCGGCACGCTGCTCGGCATGGTCGTCACGCTCAAGGGCACGGGCGCGGCGCTCGAAAGCGCCACCGACCTCGACGCCATCCGCGCCTCGCTCGCTGCGCCTGTGAACGGCCTCGGCTTCGCGTTCGGCACCTCGATTGCGGGTGTGGCCACCTCCGCCATGCTCGGCCTGCTCTCCGCGCTTTGCCGCCGTGAGCGCATCGAAGCCGGGCTGCAGCTCGACGCGAAGATCGCGACGACACTTCGCGCCTTCTCGCCGGCCCATCAGCGCGAAGCCTCGTTCAAGCTGCTGCAGCGCCAGGCCGATGCCATGCCCGCGCTGGTCGACAAGCTCGGCGCGCTGATGACGCTGATCGAACGCCAGGGCGCCGCGCAGCACGAACAGCAGATCGCGACCCAACAGGCCTTTGCCGCAAACGCCGAAGCCGCCTGGAGCCGCCTCGCGGCTTCCGTGGGCCAGTCGCTCAAGTCGAGCGCCGCCGAAAGCGCACGCGCCGCGGGCGCGGCGCTGCAGCCCGTCGTCGAAGCGACCATGGCGGGCCTCGCGCGCGAATCGGCGTCGATGCAGGGCGCGCTCACGCAGGCGGTGCAGCAACAGCTCGAAGGGCTCTCGCGTGGCTTCGAGGCGTCGACGACAAACGTGGCCGACATCTGGAACCGCGCGCTCGCGCAGCACCGCCAGACCAATGAGGCGCTTGCCGCCGACCTGGGCGGCGCGCTGGAACGCTTCAACGCGAGCTTCGAGCAACGTGCCTCGGGCCTGCTCGACGGCGTGTCGACGCGCTTCGAAAGCGCATCGGGAACGATGTCGCAGGCATGGCAAGCGGCGCTCGAACAGCAAGAACGCGTCGGCGAAAAGCTCGCCGACGGCAACCAGCAGGCGCTCGCCACGGCAGCGGCAGCGTTCGAGCAGCATTCGGCGTCGCTGCTGCGCGCGGTCGATGCATCCCACGCGGACCTGCAGACGAAGCTCGGCGCGCGCGACGAAGCACGCCTCGCGAGCTGGGCCGAAGCGCTCGCGGCGGTGGCCGCCACGTTGCGCACGGAGTGGGAAGCGACGAGCGCGGTTTCGGCACAACGTCAGCAGGAAATTTGCGCCACGCTCGCACAAACCGCGAACGATATCGCCGCGCAAGCGCAGCAGCACGCCAGCAAGACGATCGCCGAGATCGATCGTCTGGTCGATGCTGCCTCGGAAGCACCGAAGACCGCAGCAAACCTGCATGCGGAAATTTCCGCGCGCGACGATCAGCGCATCGAAACGTGGACCGCATCGCTCGCGACGATGGCCGCTGCGCTGCGCAAGGAATGGGAAGAGACGAGCGCGGCAACCGCCCAGCGTCAGCAGGAAATCTGCGCCACGCTCGCGCAAACCGCGAACGATATCGCCGCGCAATCGCAGCAACACGCCAGCAAGACGATCGCCGAAATCGACCGCCTGGTCGATGCCGCTTCGGAAGCGCCGAAAGCCGCAGCAAACCTGCACGCGGAAATTTCCGCGCGCGACGATCAGCGCATCGAAACCTGGACCGCATCGCTCGCGACGATGGCGGCCGGGCTGCGCAATGAGTGGGAAGAGACGAGCACGGCAACCGCCCAGCGTCAGCAGGAAATCTGCGCCACGCTCGCACAGACCGCGAACGAAATCGCTACGCAATCGCAGCAGCAGGCGAGCAAGACGATCGCCGAAATCGATCGTCTGGTCGATGCCGCCTCGGAAGCGCCGAAGGCCGCCGCGAACCTGCACGCGGAAATTTCCGCGCGCGACGATCAGCGCCTCGAAACGTGGACCGCATCGCTCGCGACGATGGCCGCCACGTTGCGCACGGAGTGGCAAGAAACGAGCGCGGCAACCGCCCAGCGTCAGCAGGAAATCTGCGCCACGCTCGCGCAGACCGCGAACGAAATCGCTACGCAATCGCAGCAGCACGCCAGCAAGACGATCGCCGAGATCGATCGTCTGGTCGATGCCGCTGCCGAAGCGCCGAAGGCCGCCGCGAACCTGCACACGGAAATCTCCTCGCGCGACGAGCAACGCCTCGAAGCTTGGAGCGCGTCGCTTGCCGCGATGTCGGCTGCATTGCGCACGGAATGGGAAGCCACGAGCGCGGCAACCGCGCAGCGCCAGCAGGAAATCTGCGCAACGCTCGCCCAGGCCGCCAGCGACATCACCACGCAATCGCAGGCCCATAACGCCAGCACGATCGCCGAAATCGGCAGCCTCGTGCAGGCCGCGTCGGCCGCGCCGCAGGCCGCAGCCGAAGTCATCGCCGAGCTGCGCCAGAAACTCTCGGACAGCATGGTCCGCGACACCGCGATGCTCGACGAACGCAACCGCCTGCTCGCCACGCTCGAAACGCTGCTCGACGCCGTGAACCGCGCCTCGACCGAGCAGCGCTCGGCGATCGACGCACTCGTCTCCACGTCGTCGGATCTGCTCGAGCGCGTGGGCGGCCAATTCAGCGCGAACGTCGAAGCCGGCAGCGGCAAGCTCGGCGCGATCGCCGCGCAGGTCAGCGGCAGCGCCGTGGAAGTGGCGAGCCTCGGCGACGCGTTCGGCGCGGCCGTGAGCGTGTTCGGCGAATCGAACGACAAGCTCGTGGCGCATCTGGAGCGCATCGAGGCCGCGCTCGACAAGTCGCTCGCGCGCAGCGACGACCAGCTCGCCTACTACGTGGCGCAGGCGCGTGAGGTCATCGACCTGAGCATGCTGTCGCAGAAGCAGATCGTCGAGAACCTGCAGCAACTCGCGAGCCAGCGCGCCGCAGCCGGAGTGGATGCGGCATGAACGACGAAATCGACGGCGGCGCGGCCCCCGCTGCGCCGGTCTGGCCCGCGTTCGCCGACCTGATGTCGGTACTGCTGGGCGCGTTCCTGCTGATCCTCGTCGGTGTGGTCGGCATGCAGCTCGAACTGTCGAGCCGGCTCGCCAACGAGGTGAAGCAGCGCAAGGCCGAAACCGAACGCCGCAAGACGCTCGAAGAAGCGCTCGCGGGCCCGCTCGCGGCAGGCCGCGTGACGCTCGTGAATGGACGCATCGGCATTAGCGGCAGCGTGCTGTTCGCGCTGAACTCGGACCAGTTGACGCCGCAAGGCCACGATCTGCTCAAGAGCCTCGCCGGGCCGCTCACGGCGTACCTGAAGAGCCGCGACGAAATCCTGATGGTGAGCGGATTCGCCGACGACCAGCAGGTGCACGCAGGCAACCGCCGCTTCGCCGACAACTGGGAGCTTTCGGCCGAACGCGCGCTGACGGTCACGCGTTCGTTCATCGACGCGGGCGTTCCCGCGTCGTCGGTGTTCGCGGCCGCGTTCGGCTCCGAGCAGCCGGTGAGCGCCAATTCGGATGAAGCCGGCCGCGCGAAGAACCGCCGCGTGGAGATCGCGCCGGTGCCGCGGCCGACCGTCGGCGAGGGCAAGCATGGTCAATGATGCGGGCCTGCAGGTCGAACGAACCGCCGAGCCCGACGCCCGCGCCCTGCTCGATGCCTGGCGCGCCCGCGGCGCGGACCAGCTCGACCCGGTGCGCTTTCACCTCATCGAGGCGCTCGAACGCCGCGCCGCTGCACACGCGGGCGAAGCGCGTCGGCTCATCGACGCGCGACTCGCACAACTACTTAAAGCCTTTTCAGACGACCTCGCGCGCGAGGCATCGAAAATTACGCACGGGCTCGAAGCAGATACGCAGAGAAGCGAACTGGGCCGCCTCGTCGATTCACTCGCGCGCGCGGAACCCGCGCAACCGGCGACGCGCGTGCGGCACGAGCCGGACCCGGAGCTGGTCGAATACTTCCGGCAAACGTGGTCGCGCGTGCGATCAGAAAAGCAGTTGCGGCAGTCGCTGGACCAGGTGCCCAGAAACGCGGGGCCGCTCAATTCGAGCAGCCTCGTGCATCGCGCGCTCTCGCTGATGCGAGAAGTGTCGCCGGGCTATCTGCAGCAGTTTCTCGCCTATGCCGATGCGCTGTCGTGGCTCGAGCAGTTGAATGCGAGTGTGGGGGTGGCGGCGCCGGTGAAGGAGGCGCCGCGGGCTACGTCTGCGAAGAAAGGCTCGCGCAAGGGGCGTTAGCGCCCTCAGCCCGCCTTGCGGCGCTCGCGCACGGCCTGGGCCAGCCCGTCGAGCACGGGCGCCGTCTGCGCCCAGCTGATGCACGCGTCGGTGATCGACACGCCGCGCTTGAGCGGCACGCCCGGCTTCTGGTCCTGACGCCCCTCTTCGAGATGGCTCTCGATCATCACGCCGACAATGCGCTTGTCGCCGCCCGCCAGCTGCTCGCCGATATCGCGCGCCACGTCGATCTGGCGCTGATGCGCCTTGTTCGAGTTCGCGTGCGAGCAGTCGATCATGACCTGCTCGCGCAGCCCCGCCTTCGCCAGCGAAGCGCAGCACGCCGCCACGGAAGCCGCATCGTAATTCGGCCCGCTCTTGCCGCCGCGCAGGATCACGTGGCAGTCGTCGTTGCCGCGCGTTTCGAAGATCGCGGCCATGCCCATCTTCGTCATGCCCATGAACGCATGGCTCGCGCGCGCCGCGACGATGGCGTCGGCGGCCACCTGCACGCCGCCGTCGGTGCCGTTCTTGAAGCCGATCGGGCATGAGAGGCCCGAGGCGAGCTGCCGGTGGCTCTGGCTTTCGGTCGTGCGCGCGCCGATCGCGCCCCACGCCACGAGGTCGGCAATAAACTGCGGGCTCAGCAGATCGAGGAATTCCGTGGCCGTGGGCAGGCCGAGCGCGTTGATGTCGAGCAGCAGCTGACGTGCGGCGCGCAGGCCCTCGTTGATGCGGAAGCTGCCGTCCAGACGCGGGTCGTTGATGTAGCCCTTCCAACCCACCGTGGTGCGCGGCTTCTCGAAGTACACGCGCATGACGATCAGCAGGTCGTCCTCGAGCGTATCGGCCTTCGCCTTGAGCAGCTTCGCGTATTCGATCGCCTGGTCGTGGTCGTGGATCGAGCACGGGCCCACCACCACCACGAGCCGGTCGTCGCGCTGCGCGAGCACTTCGGCGATCTCGCTGCGGCTCGTTTCGACGAGCGTTTGCGTCTCCTGCGGCACCGGCAGTTCGTCGAGCAGCAGCGCGGGCGAGATGAGCGGACGCACCGCGCCGATGCGCGTGTCGTCGATGCGGGTCGTGTCCTGGGTGGCGTCGGCCACGCCGACTTCCTGGTCGTGCTGCGGATTGTCGATACGGCTCAAGATGTTCTCCAACTGCGCTTTTGACGCGCGCATCATGCATGTGTGGGGGATGAATGCGCGATTATCGCATCCGGCGCGCCGTCGGTATCCCGAAACAGCATCGCGAGACGTCATCCTGAAACGCAACGAGGCGGCCCGAAGACCGCCTCGCACGAGGAACCGCAACGAACGACGCGAAGATTAGCGCGCCGCGCCGCCCATCGGATACCCCTTGCCCGCAAGGCGCCGCGCGATGCGCACGAGCGCAAGCCATTGCTGCGCGAACAGGCCTTCGCCATAGTCCGCGCCCCGGCCGTGCGGCACGGGCAGCTGATCGCGAATGCCGGTCGGCTCATGCTCCTTGTTCCACGACGCCGTGCGGAACATCACGTCCCACCATGGAAACAGCACGCCGAAGTTGCAGCCGTAGCGCGTGCCTTCGTGGCCATAGCCGATTGCATGATGGCGGCGATGAAACGCCGGGCTCACCACGATGCGCTCGAGCAGCCAGCCAAAGTCGAGCCGCGCGTTCACGTGCTGCACGCTTTGCATGAAGTTGCTCACGGCCACGAGCACGACGAACTGCGAGGGCGGCACGCCGATAAAGAGCGAGATACCCGCAAAGAACGCGGCCTGAATGATGTCGTCGATGAAATGGTTGCGATCGTCGCACCACAGCGACATCTGCTGCTGGCTGTGATGCACGGCGTGCAGTTCCCACCACACGCCGAAGCGATGCTGCCAGCGGTGATACCAGTAGCCCGCGAAGTCGAGCACGACGAGATAGATCAGGAACGACACGATCGGCTTGTCGGTCACGCCGGGCCAGAGGCTGTCCACGTCGATGTTCGGCACGCTGTAGATCGCCATCAGGCTCTGCCAGTGATTGAACAATGGCGTGAGCAGAAAGAAGAACGCGATATTCAGAATGCCGAGTTTCGCAATCCACGTGTACCAGACGTCGGCGCGCAGCGCGCGGCGATTGCCCCAGTCCTCAGCGGGCCGCAGCGCTTCGAGCGGGCGCAGCAACACATACGAGGCACAGATCTGAAGCACGCCGACGATCACCCAGTAGAGCGCGTCATAGGTGTCCTCGTCGTAGCCCATCAGGCCGACCTTGTAGAAGATCGGCTGCACCACGTCCACGTAGACGAGCGTCTGCAGCCACGAAACGAGGTTGTCGGCCTGCGAAATCAGCGTATCGAGCATCGAGATTCCTCAATCAATCCGGGTTCGGCGCGTACACGGGCGCGCTGTTCGCGAAGTAGATACCGTGCGGCGAGCGGCCCACCGCGATCGTATCGATCAGTTTGCGCGTATTCAGGTCGATGATGCCGACGTGCTTCGCGAAACGGAACGTCACCCAAAGGTAACGCTTGTCAGCCGAAAGCTCCATGTCGTCGGGACCGGGGCGCAGGCCCGTGATGTCGGCGACTTTCGTGAGCGTGGTGTAGTCGAGAATGCTGATCGTGCTCTCCACGCGATTCGACACGGCGATATGTTTGCCATCGTCCAGATTGCGGAAGTTATGCGCGCCGCGGCCGGTCTGGATCTTTTTCACGACCGTGCGGTTGTGCCAGTCCACCACGGCCACGTTGTCCTCACCCGTCATGCCGACGAGCAGGTACTTGTCGCCCGGGGTCATCCACAGGCCCGCAGGCGTGTTGCCCACGTGCAGCTTCCAGAGCACCGTTTGCGTCGGCAGATCGATCGCGGCCACTTCGCCCGTGTCCTGCAGCGTGACGAACGCCGTTTTGTTGTCGGAGGCGAACGTGATGTGGCTCGGCGTTTTCGCGAGCGGAATGCGCTTGGCGATCGTGAGGTTCTTGCCGTCGTAGTGATAGACGTCCACACGGTCGAGTCGCAGGCCCGCGGTCACGAACCATTTATGGTCGGGCGAAAAGCCGAGCTGGTACGGATCTTCGATCCCTTCCAGGCGGCTCTGCACCTGCCCCGTATGCGGGTCGAGGAACAGCAGGTCGTTCGACACCGAATCGGCGACGATGAGCGACTTGCCGTCGGGCGTGATCATCAGGTGGTGCGGTTCCTTGCCCGTGGGCTCGGTGCCGACCACGGTGCGGCTTGCCTGGTCGATGAGCGAGAGCTTCGCTTCGCCCGAGTCGAGCACGATGACCTTGTCGTCGGCGTGGGCGAGTGCGCCCCATGCGAGGCCGCCCATCAGCAGCGCAGTCGCGAACGGTTTTTTCATACGGACCGGTGTAAACGAAAAGATCGGGAATTCAGGCATTTCGTAAGGGAAAGAGAGCAGCGAAGGCGCGCCGCGCCGGTTTGTGCTGAGATATCGCCAAGGCAGGCGCGCGGATTGCCTGCTTAACGCGTGAGGGCCCGATTCCGATGACGCACTTTCAACGTATTCACACATGCTCGATGCGTGCCACAGGGCGATGGGCTGCGCCATCAGACCCCGGCGCGCGTGAGAAGTTGCATGGATCATCGCGCCCGCGATGACGAGGTGCAGCGCGCCCCCGACGGCCTCACCCGCAACACGGCCGCCGCGGTGCGCGAAGCGCTCGAAGGACGCCGCCGCGGCGTCGCCCTTCTGCTGCCGCTCGCTGGTCCGGCCGTGGTCATCTCGGTGGCCTATATCGACCCCGGCAATATCGCGACCAACATCCAGGCCGGCGCGCGCTACGGCTACGCGCTGCTCTGGGTCGTGCTGCTCGCCAACGTGATCGCCATGCTGTTTCAGGGGCTCTCCGCGAAGCTCGGCATCGCCACGGGGCGCAATCTCGCCGAACTGTGCCGTGACAGCCTGCCCACGCCGCTCGTGTGGCTCATGTGGGGCGTGAGCGAAATCGCGGCCATGGCCACCGATCTCGCCGAATTCCTCGGCGGCGCGATCGGCCTTGCGCTGCTCTTTCATCTGCCGCTGATCGCGGGCATGGCAGTGACGGCCGTCGTGACCTATGCGCTGCTGTTTCTCGAGCGCGCGGGCTTCCGGCCGCTCGAACTGCTGATCGGCGCGCTCGTGGGCGTGATCGGCATTTGCTATGTACTGGAGCTTTTCATTACGCCGATCGAGTGGCAAAGCCTGCTGCGCCACCTCGCCACGCCACGCCTGCCCGACGCGCAAGCCGTGACGATCGCGGTAGGCATCATCGGCGCAACGGTCATGCCGCACGCGCTCTTTCTGCATTCGGGGCTCACCCAGGCGCGTGTGCTCGCACGCAACGACGCCGAGCGCAAACGCCTCGTGAAGTTTTCTAACGTCGAGGTCGTGGTCGCGCTTTCGGTGGCCGGGCTCATCAACATGGCGATGGTGGTGATGGCCTCCGGCGCGTTCCACCAGGGCTACGCGGATGTCGCCGAAATCGAGACCGCCTACCGCACGCTTGCGCCGCTGCTGGGTGCGGCGGCCGCCAGCATCTTCCTCATCTCGCTGATCGCCTCGGGCATTTCGAGTTCGGTGGTCGGCACCCTCGCGGGGCAGATGATCATGCAAGGCTTCGTGAACTTTCGTATTCCGCTGTGGCTGCGCCGCGCGGTGACGATGGTGCCGAGCTTTGTCGTGGTGGCGCTGGGCGTGAACGCCACCGACGCGCTCGTCATGAGTCAGGTCGTGTTGAGCCTCGCCCTGCCTTTCCCGATGGCCGCGCTCGTGTGGTTCACGTGTCGCGGCGACGTGATGGGGCCTCATCGTAACCGCGCGCTCACGGCTGCGGCAGCCGTCGCGGGCGCGGCCGCGGTACTCTCGCTCAATATCGTGCTGGTGCTCACGACCATCGGCGTGGCGGTGCCGGGGCTCGGGTGAGGATCGGCTCGATGCCATACGATGAATGCATGAACGGCCGGTCGGTTTATCGACGACAGGCGTCTCGCGCGACGCCTCGTTCGCGCCATGCGTGCAAACTCGCGCGAAACCATGCACCATTAGCGTTTTCGCCGCGCCCCGCTCTTGCGCCGGGTGCGGGTTCTGCAACCGCGCGCTAGCGGTCGTGCTCAACAACGTTGCCCGAGCGCGCGTCACCTCCGACCTGCCATGACGAATCAGCCTGCCCAAGCCTTGCCCGAACAGCCCGTCGACATGATCATTTTCGGCGGCGGAGGCGACCTGGCCGCGCGCAAACTGCTGCCCGCGCTCTACATGGCGCACCTGCACGGCAACCTGCCGCCGGAAACGCGCATCATCGCCGTGGGCCGCAAGAACTGGACGATCGACGACTATCGCAAGTTCATGGAAGAGCAATCGCGTCCGTTCATCGACGCGAAAGCGTTCGACGCGCAAGCGTGGGACCGCTATCTGAACCTGTTCCAGTACGTGATCATCGACGTGAACGATCCCGGCAACTACGCGAACCTGAAGGCGGCGTCGCGCGAGCATGCCCTGCGCGTGTTCTATCTCTCGACTTCGCCGGAACTGTTCACGACGATCTGCGACAACCTCACGGCGGGTGGTCTGATCGACGGCAGCTCGCGCGTGGTGCTCGAAAAGCCGCTCGGCCACGATCTCGCCTCGGCGAAGGAGATCAACGAGTCGGTGGGCCGGCATTTCTCCGAATCGCAGATCTACCGGATCGACCACTATCTGGGCAAGGAAACGGTGCAGAACCTGATGGTGCTGCGCTTCGGCAACCCGATCTTCGGGCCGCTGTGGCAGGCGCCGTATATCCGCAGCGTGCAGATCACGGTGGCGGAAACGGTGGGCGTGGGCAGCCGCGCGGGCTTCTACGATCACACGGGCGCGCTGCGCGACATGGTGCAGAACCACCTGCTGCAACTGCTGTGCATCGTGGCGATGGAGCCGCCCGTCTCGCTCGACCCGGACGCCGTGCGCGACGAAAAGCTCAAGGTGCTGCGCTCGCTGCGCCCCATGTCGCTCGCCGATATCGCACGCGACACCGTGCGCGGCCAGTACGCGGCGGGCGCCGTGGACGGCCAGCCGGTGAAGGGTTATCTGCAGGAAGACAACGTGCCGGCCGACAGCAAGGCGGAAACGTTCGTCGCACTGCGCGCGCACATCAACAACTGGCGCTGGGCCAACGTGCCGTTCTTCCTGCGCACGGGCAAGCGCATGCAGAAGCGCCAGTCGGAAATCGTGATCGAATTCGCGGACCTGCCGTTCTCGATCTTCCCGAGCGGCCCGCGCAATTACGGCAACCGTCTCGTGATCCAGCTTCAGCCGGAAGAGTCGATCCAGCTGCAGATGCTCGCGAAGGAGCCGGGCAGCGGCATGAACATGCTGCCCGTGAGCCTGAATCTCGACCTGCAGCAGGCCATTCCCGAGCGCCGCGCGGAAGCCTACGAGCGCTTGCTGATCGACGTGATTCGCGGCCGCCTCACGCACTTCATGCGCCGCGACGAACTGGAAGCCGCATGGACGTGGGTCGAGCCGATTCTCGACGGCTGGAAGGAACTGAACGACCGCCCGCGCACTTACACGGCGGGCACGTTCGGGCCGGCGGCATCGTCGGCGCTGCTCGCGCGCGAAAGCATGTCGTGGGCCGAAGAGATGTAATGTGAAGGACCGCGAGCGCCGCGCTTCATGCGGGGCGCTCGCAGCATGCTTTTGGCTTTACTGGTCGCCCGAATCCGGACGAAAGAGATCGAAGCCGGCGAACACGATCACGCCGCTGAGCGCAATCAACGGCACCGAATGGCGCCCGAAAAAAAGAACCGCGGCCGCAAGCCAGGTTGAAATACAGAAAGCGCCGATGCGCCGCATGATGCCACTCCCTACTCGTTAATGCCCTTCTGAAGCGTTGCTGCGCATAACGCGTGCCGCGCGATTTCAGCCCAACATCAGCCCAGCGTCGCGCGCGCCGTGCGCAGACGCGACACCGTATCCACGAACGCCTCGCCGCCGAGCGTGCGCTTCAGGCGGCTCGCGACCGTCGCGCTCGCCGCATTGAGCGCCTCGCGGATCGCGATGGCCTGCGCCGTGGGCACGATCGCCACTTCGCGGCCGTCGCCATCCGTACGCTGGCGCTCGACGTAGCCGCGCGCCTCCAGGCCGTCGAGCACGCGCGTGGCCGTGGGGCGCGCGATGGAGAGCAGATCGGCCAGTTCGCGCTGAGGCAAACCGGGACGCTCCAGCACGGCGCGCAGCATGAAACCCTGCGGCGGCGTGAGTTCGAAGCACTCGAAGGCTTGCGCCCATTCGCGCTCGAGGCGCCGCGCGAGCGCCGTGGTGTTGAAGTAAAGGCAATGATCGAACATGGCCACAGAATACCCCAATATAGTTAGCTATGCAACGATCTACGCCGAAAGCGCATGTCTGCCCGCTGACAAATCAAGCGCGCAGCAGCACAAAATAGAACGACCGGACGAATTTGGATCGCATCGGCTATGATGCAAAGACGCCGCAATCGTCTGGCCGGGCATGGCCGCCGTACACAACACTCACGGAGACATCGATGCAAATGCGCTGTTACTGCGTTATCCATCATGGCAAGCCGCTCGAGCTGGTCGAGCGCGACGTGCCCGAGCCCAAAGGCACCGAGGTCTTGCTGCGCGTGAAGGCCGCTGGCCTGTGCCACTCCGATCTGCACATCTGGGAGGGCTATTACGACCTGGGCGGCGGCAAGAAACTCTCGCTCGCCGATCGCGGCATCAAGCTGCCGCTCACGCCGAGCCATGAAATCTGCGGCGAGGTCGTGGCACTTGGCCCCGACGCGCAAGCCGCGTCGGAAGCGCTCGCGAAGGGCACGTCGGCAGTCGTGCATCCGTGGATCGGCTGCGGCGCATGCGCGGCCTGCAATCGCGGCGAAGAGAACATCTGCTCGAAGCCGCAGTCGCTTGGCGTGCTGCGCGACGGCGGCTTTGCGGATTACGTGATCGTGCCGCATCCGCGCTACCTCGTGGATCTCGCCGGCCTCGATCCCGTGAAGGCCGCGCCGCTCGCCTGCGCGGGCGTGACGACGTATTCGGCGGTGAAGAAGTTCGGCGCGCGTATCCACGAAGGCCCCGTGGTCGTGATCGGCGCGGGCGGGCTTGGCATGATGGCGCTCGAAGTGCTCAAGGCGATGGGCGCACAAGGCGCGATCGTCGTGGACGTGGACCCCGCCAAGCGCGAAGCCGCGCTTGCGGCGGGCGCGCTCGCTGCCATCGATGCGCGCGCGGACGACGCCGTGCAACAGATCATCGCAGCAACGGGCGGCGGCGCACGCGCGGTGCTCGATCTCGTGGGCGCGACACCCACCGTCAAGCTCGCACTCGACTCCTGCGGGCGCGGCGGTCACGTGGTGATCGTCGGGCTCATGGGCGGCGACCTCACGCTCTCGCTGCCCATCATCCCGATGCGGCCGCTGAGGATCGAGGGCAGCTACGTGGGCACGCTGCCCGAGCTGCGCGAACTCGTGACGCTGATGCGCGAAGGCAAGATGCAGCCCTCGCCCGTCTCCACGCGGCCGCTCACGGAAATCAACGAGGCGTTCGAAGCGCTCGTGCAAGGCAAGGTGGTCGGGCGGCAGATACTGGTGCCCTGATGCGTTTCATCGCGCGCGGCCTGGTTCGGCGCGCGCGATAGAAAATCATTCGGAATTCGAATCAATCGGAGAGATCGACCCACGGCGTCGATAACCCTCCTGCGCGCGCAAGCGCCCGAAACGTCCCCTTGCGGTCTACCCCGGGCGCTCGCTCCATTTTGCAAGCCATCTGCAAGCTTTTGCGGGCCAGATGCACCTATCGCCCGAATAAGCGCACCGGATGCGCTCAATTCGCGCCGTTGACTGCGCACGAGCTGTCGTAATCTCGACACTGCCGCATAGTCCGTGTCGCCCACGCGCCGCGCCCCGTCTCTTACGATTTTCACTGTGACCATTTCGACGCCCTTCGCGCCCGCCCTCGACGACATCCTGCGTGAAGCCAATGCGCACTGCGAAGCGCACCGCTTTGCCGACGCGCTCGCATTGCTCGAACCGCATGTCGGCGGCCAGCACGGGGCAACGGACGACGCCGCGCTCGCGCCGGCGCTCAATCTCGCGGCCCTGAGCGCAATGGGCACGGGCGACGCGGCGCGCGCCCAGGCGTTGTGGCAGCGCTGCCTCGCGGCAAAGCCCGACTTCGCGCAGGCATACAACGGTCTCGCCGCACTCTTTGCGGCGCTCGGCGTCCTCGACCAAGCCCAGGCGCTCTATGAACGGTTGCTGAGCCTCACGCCCGCCGATGCCGACGCGCGCAGCAACCTGGGCGTCGTCCTCCAGCGCCAGGCGCGCCACGCAGAAGCCGAAGCCGCTTTTCGCGCCGTGCTCGCTGACTGCCCCACTCACGCCGACGCCCACTACAACCTCGGCCTCCTGCTGCAAGGACAAGGCCGCCACGCAGAAGCCGAAAGCGCGCTTCGTGCCGCCATCGCTGCGAATGCGCGCCATGCGAAGGCGTACAACGCGCTGGGCACACTACTGCGGGACAAGTCGCGCGGCGACGAAGCCGCCGAGGCCTTTCGCCAGTCCCTGCTGATCCACCCGCAGTATCCGGAGGCGCTCAACAATCTCGCCACGCTGCTCAAGGCATCCGGCAAGCTCACCGAAGCGGAACTCGCGGTGCGCCTCGCGCTGCAGATTCGCCCCAATTTTGTCGATGCGCTGAACAACCTCGGTTGCGTGCTCACCGACCTCAAGCGCGTGCCCGAGGCGGAGGCGGCTTTCCGCCAGACGCTCGCACTCGCGCCGAACCACGCCGAAGCGCAGTACAACCTCGGCGTCGCGCTGCATACGCTCGAGCGGATGCCCGAGGCCGAAGCGGCGTATCGCGAGACGCTGCGCCGCCTGCCGGGCCGCGTCGAGGCTTATAACAATCTCGCCTGTGTGCTGATGGCGCTCGGCCGCCGCGCCGAAGCGCTCGATGTGCTGCACGAAGCCATTGCCGTGCGGCCCGATTTCGCCGAGGCGCACTTCAATATCGCGAGCCTGCACAAGGAATACGGCCGGCTCGACGAAGCGGAAGCCGGCTACCGCCGCGCGCTCGACGCGAACCCGGAATACGGCGACGCGAAATTCCGCCTCGCCACGCTGCTCATCAGCATGGGCCGCTTCGAAGAAGGCTTCGCGCGCTACGAATGCCGCTACACCATGCCCGGCTTCGTGCATCACGCGACGCAACGTCTGCTGCAGTGTCCCGGCTGGCAGGGCGAGCCGCTCGCCGGCAAATCGCTGCTGCTGTGGCAGGAAGACGGCCTCGGCGACATGCTGCAATTCGGTCGCTATGCGCGCGTACTCAAGGCACAGGGCGCGGCGCACGTCGCGTTCGCCTGCCAGCCGCCCCTGCAGCGGCTCTTTCGCGGCGTGGAAGGCATCGACATCGTGCTCGACCATGAAGCCGGCGCGGCCGCATCCGGCCAGTTCGACTGCTGGGTGAGCCCGATCAGCGTGCCTCACCGCCTGGGCACGACGCTGGAGACAATCCCCGCGCCGCTCGTCTACACGCCCGAGCCGGCGCTCGTCGAGCACTGGGGCGAGCGCCTCGCCGCGCTCTCGCCGGGCCCGCGCATCGGCATCATCTGGAAGGGCAACCCGAAGCATTTCAACGACGCGCACCGCTCGCTGCCCTCGCTTGCCGCGCTCGCTCCGCTCTGGAACCTGCCGGGCGTGCAGTTCGTGAGCCTGCAAAAAGGTCAGGGAGAAGACGAAGCGCAGAATCCGCCTGCAAGCCTGCCGCTGCTGCATCTGGGCACCGACGTGCGCGATTTCGTCGATACCGCGGCGATCATCGCGCAGCTCGATCTCGTGATTTGCGTGGATACGTCCACGGCGCATCTGGCGGCGTCGCTCGGCAAGCCGTGCTGGGTGCTGCTGCCGCAGTACGACCTGGACTGGCGCTGGATGCACGAGCGCGAAGACTCGCCGTGGTATCCGGGCACGATGCGCCTGTTCCGCCAGCGCATGAACGAAGCATGGAGCGCCGTTGTGGAGCGCGTGCGCGTGGCGTGTGCGGAGCGCTTCGGCGTTTGAGTATTCGCGGAGCTTAGGGGGATGAGAGAGGCGCTCGCGCGCCTCAATCCCAGATGTTGCGGAACGCCACTGCGGTGATCACCGGCACGCACATGACGAGCGGAATGGCGAAGTACGGAATCTCCAGATCGACGACCCACTTGTAGACGATCCAGCCGATACCCAGCGCGAGCGTAAGCACGCCCACGAGCGCGGTGAGGGTGTTCAGCAGCCACTTGGGCGGCTGCTTGCGCGCGGGTTTATTCTCGGGTGACGGGTTCATGGCGGCGGCGAAAGGCGAAAACGTCTCGATCCGGAGGGCGAATGACGGGTATTTTACTCTCAGAGATGCCCGGCGATTGACCCACGCCACAATAGACATTTGCATGGACATCGCCGCTCGAACCTGAGCGGATCGTCACGGTTAGCCTCGGGCCGTCATGCCCCGGCGCTTTGTCCAGTAGTAGCGCCAGATTTTGACGATCGTCGCATATAGAAAAAGCGTAACGACGAGTTCTGCAATTAGCATCACTGGAATGTAGAGATCGTCCGGATCCCGGATACCCATGCGGTTTGAAACAGATAGCCACACGGAAAGCTGGCGCTCAGGCATCCGCAGCGGATACGTATGGACATAGCGAACGGAAAGCAAAAACAAACTGACGAACAATGTCACTTTGGCGAGCCTACGGGCAAGTGTCGCCATATGCTATTACCTCGATGGTTCCATAAGCGCGAAGCCCCGAGTTACGAGCCGAGACGGCAGGTGTGTGCAACAGAGCCTGCCGGATCCTCGCGAAATCGGCATAACTCGGCAAAGTGATGCAGCCTAACGAGATACCGCGGCCTCCAGCCGGATGCAAGCGGAAGTGCCCGCGCTCTATGCCTTTAACCCAGGTGAAATCGTCAATCTTGTCGTCGTCTCGGTAAAGCGCGAACCACTCTGAATGATGAGAAGGGATACCAGTGACGGTATTCCACGCATCTTTGGTCCAGGTCCAGGCCTGCGACCCGACTCCACCTTTAGGCCGGTCCACTATCCAGTATCGACCGGAAGGGATCGGACCGTTGTCCGGAATTGCCGTACACCCTCCCCGGTTACGATATATACCGTTACCCGAGAATGCACTAAACGTTCCGACTCCGCAAATCGCCAAAGGCGAGAAAGGCGCGTCGTTCACGAGGAACTTCCCTTGCAGGGCCATTTGACGCCTCTCCCAATAATCAGCGCTCAGTCCATGCGTCGGTGTGTTTTATGTTTCCGTCCGTGTAGTGCCACGTGATGCGATCGTACATCATGGAAACACATTCAACGTGATTCAGCGCCGATGCTTGTGCTAGCTTGATATTAACCATACCGGGATTGACACCAGTGATTTTCACGCCCTCCAGGAGCATGATGAAATACACCTCTTCCTTGCCGGCGTCATTTATGCGATACCACTTTATTTCCGCTGATTTCAGCGTTTGCCCTCTAGATACTGCTTTATAAAGATAAGGGCTGGAGGCATCAAATTCCTTCTCGATCACCATCGGCGCATGCGTGCGCGCACCGGTTACTTTTCCGGCGATGCTGTCCACGGGAAGGTTGACTCCGTGACTGAAGCTGATGATTTCGATACTCCCTTCACGACTTTCAACCGTCGACGAGCCCCTGATATCTGCGCCACCATCATCTTTAAGCCATAAATGAGCAGGAATTGGCATATCGAAATACTCCCTGGAAAAGCGAATGAGCCTCGCGCCACAACCGGGCCATTTGAACAGCCATGCGCGATTAGAACGGCGAACCCACACTTCTACCCGAGGGAAGTCTCCTGTGCAATGAAGATGCAATGGGAATTAGGTAAATCGCGCCTTAGCCCGATACAGGTCAAGAAAAAAACCTTTCGAGACAGGATTAATCGAGAGGAGGGGCCACCGCACCCGCGGTCTTTACCTCCCAGGTAATCGATTCCCTGCCCGTCGCGCCCTATTCTCGCAAGCGTCGACCCACCCTTCACGCTCACGAGACCTGCCATGACCGCCTACGCCATTGCCCATCTGCGCGACGTCGAACCTTGCCCCGCCATCGTCGAATATCTGGAGAAGATCGACGCCACGCTCGCCCCCTTCGGCGGCCGCTTCATCATTCACGGAGGACGCGTGGAGCGGCTCGAGGGCAAGTTTTCCGGCGACCTCATCATGATCGAATTCGCGAGCCGCGAGATCGCGCGCGCGTGGTATCGCTCGAGCGCCTATCAGGCGATCCTGCCGCTGCGCGCGGAGCACTCGCGCGGCGAAGTCTTCTTGATCGATCAGGTCGAGATGCCGCATCGCGCGACCGACGTGCTGCGTCCCGCTCACGAAAACGGCTCCGCAGAGTGAAAGCATTTCGTTAGCTGAAGATCGGCAGCGATTGGTTTTCGCACAGCACGTTTGCAAAGGAAATTCATCGCATGCAAACGTTTTCGTGCGTTTCACAATTCTTTCTTCAACGACGGCGAAACTGTGCGCGACCCATCCCCACAGAACGGATGCGCACATGAGAATACGCCTTCAAAAACGCGTGTCGACGACCCTGTCGACCGCGGTGCTCGTTGTACTCGCAACCATCATGCTCGATGCATGCGGCCCGGGCGACAGCTCGTCGGCCGCTTCGTCGACGCCGGATACCTCGGAAAGCCAGAGCGCCGCAACGCAATCGCCATTGGCGAATAGCGCGCGGATCATGCCGTTGCCGACGCCCGACACGAACACGGCGGCGAACACGTTGGCAAACGCGTCGACGAACACCTCGACGAACCCGAGCGCCATACCCGCTTATGGCGCGAACGCGGCAACCGCCGCGAACACCGCGAGCGACCCCGTGCAAGGCGCACAGGCGAGCCTCGCCGCCGACAGCGACCAGGTCACGCCAGTCTTGAGCTACGCGCCAGGAGACAGCGCGCAGACCCAGGCCAGCAACGGCAACGATCCCAGCAGTCCCGCAACATCCAGCCATTGAAGCATTGCACCTGCGTGCCCTTGTGCGAGTACGCCGTAGGGCACGACACTCCAACCCCAAGCAGAAAGGTGAGCAACAATGACGTCAAACAGCCGTCGCCGTTTCCTGCAGACCGTCGCGCAATCGGGCGCCGCCGCCGCAGCGATGACCGTTCTTCCCGAGTCGATCCGCAATGCGCTGGCCATTCCGGCCAATTCGCGCACGGGCACGATCCGCGATGTCGAGCACATCGTCGTGTTCATGCAGGAGAACCGTTCGTTCGACCATTACTTCGGCCATATGCGCGGCGTGCGCGGCTATAA
Organism: Paraburkholderia guartelaensis; assembly: GCF_004353905.1. Classification (GTDB taxonomy): domain Bacteria; phylum Pseudomonadota; class Gammaproteobacteria; order Burkholderiales; family Burkholderiaceae; genus Paraburkholderia; species Paraburkholderia guartelaensis. The sequence goes on from NZ_SMOD01000002.1 coordinate 234,605, forward strand.
CGACCGCCTGCCCATTCCGCTGCCGGGCGGCCTGCCGGTGTGGTATCAGCCTTCGAAGGAAGACGCCACGAAGCCCGTGCTGCCGTTCCACCTCGACACGTTCAAGACGAGCGCGCAATGTGTGGGCGACCTCGACCACTCGTGGTATCCCACGCAGTATGCGATCAATAACGGTCTGTACAACCAGTGGCCGCAGTACAAGACCGACATGACGATGGGCTATTACCTGCGCGCGGACATTCCGTTCCACTACGCGCTGGCCGACGCCTTCACGGTGTGCGACAACTACTTCTGCTCGCTGCCTGGCCCGACGCACCCGAACCGCTCGTATCTGATGACCGGCATGGTCGATCCGACCGGCACGATGGGCGGCCCGCTGCTCGACAACAACGACTACGTGGATGGCGACGTGCCGCCCACGTACCAGGAGCTTTCGTGGACGACCTACCCCGAGCGCCTGCAGGCCGCCGGTATCTCCTGGCAGATCTACCAGCAGGGCACGAACGGCAGCGACCCGCTGAACGGCAACTACGGCACGAACATCCTGCAGAACTTCGCGAACTTCATCAACGCGCAGCCCGGCTCGGCGCTCTACCAGCGCGCGCAAACGGTGCGCACCATCGCGGATCTGAAAAACGACGTACTCCAGAACAATTTGCCGCAAGTCTCGTGGCTGCTGCCGCCGGCGGCATTCTCGGAGCACCCGAAGTACACGCCGGCCTATGGCGCGGAATACACCTCGCAGATCATCGAAGCGCTGACTTCGAATCCCGATGTGTGGAGCAAGACCGTGCTCTTCATCATGTATGACGAGAACGACGGCTTCTTCGACCATATCGTGCCGCCGCAGCCGCCCACGACGTCCACGCAGGGCAAGTCGACGGTGAGCGTGGACGGCGAAATTCACAACGTGATCAACCCGGCGGGCCGCGGCGGCAAGTACACCGCCGACGGCCTGCCCTATGGCCTCGGACCGCGCGTGCCGATGACGGTCGTCTCGCCGTGGACCAAGGGCGGCTTCGTCTGCTCGCAGGTGTTCGACCACACTTCGGTGATCCGCTTCATCGAGGCGCGTTTCGGCGTGCATGAGCCCAACATCACGGCGTGGCGCCGCGCGGTGTGCGGCGACCTCACCACGTGCTTCGATTTCCGCACGCCCGACGCCACGATGCCCACGCTGCCCGACACGAGCAACTACATGGCGCTCGCCGACAACCAGTGCTCGGCCAACTCGGCGCCCACGGTGCCGGCCACGCCGCTGCCGATCGATGCGCAGGAGCCCGGCGTGCGCTACGCGCGCGCGTTGCCCTACGAGCTTCATGTGAACGCGAAGCCCGAAGCGCAGAACAACACGCTTTCGATTACGTTCGCGAACAAGGGCCGCCAGGGCGCGCACTTCTACGTGTACGGCACGAACCGCAGCGACGGCCCGTGGCGCTATACGGTCGAAGCGGGCAAGTCGCTCGACGACACGTGGGATCTCACCGTGACGAACGGCGTCTATGCATTCGAGGTGCATGGCCCGAACGGCTTCCTGCGCCGCTTTGCGGGTACGGCCGCGCAATCGGGTCCGGGTAAATCGGGCCGCGCACCGGCGCCTGCCGTGACGGCGCACTACGACGTGGCCAACGGCAACCTGTTCCTCAGGTTCTCGAACGCGGGCACGAGCGTCGCGCACCTGAACGTGACCGACAACGCCTATGGCGCGCACGAGCGCAATGTCGTCGTGCCGGCCGGCGCGCAAATCGACGAAGTCTGGGTTCTCGCCGCGAGCCATCACTGGTACGACCTCACGGTCACGAGCCGCGACGACGCGACGTACGCCTGGCGCTTCGCGGGACACATCGAGAACGGCCGGCCGAGCATCAGCGACCCCGCGGCCGTCGCGCCGGTCACGAAACTGAGCTGAGCCCAGAGCAAGACGCGGTTTTACGATTTCTTTTCTGTTTCTCTATTTGCGGCGCCTTCGGGCGCCGCTTTTTTTGCGTATTTGCGCAGAAATTCCGTTCCGTCTCACAGTGTGGGTAAAAAGGGGCAGCGCACCCTTCTCAATGGCACGCCCTGCAGCATCGGCGATCCAGTGGCACAATGGGCGCTCCGCATTTTCCGGCGCCCGCCCGCGCGCATTGCCGTGCGCGCGGCGAGAGCCTGTCGTTGAACCGTTGAAAAGGATCGTCCCATCATGAGTTCCAGCGTGAAGCCCTATCCCGACACCCAGATCTACATCGACGGCGCATGGCGCGCCGGCGCGAAGACGATCGCTGTGATCGACCCCGCGACCGAAGCGGAAATCGGCCGCCTGAGCCTCGCAAGCGAACAGGATCTTTCGGATGCGGCCACCGCAGCCGAGCGTGCCTTCCGCGAATGGCGCAAGGTCTCGCCGCTCGAGCGCAGCAAGCTCATGCGCCGCGCCGCGCAACTGCTGCGCGACCGCGCAGACGACATCGCCGCGATCATGACGCGCGAGCAGGGCAAGCCGTTTGGCGAAGCGAAGCTCGAAACGCTTGCAGGCGGAGACACGATCGACTGGTTCGCCGAAGAAGGCCGCCGCACCTATGGCCGCGTGATTCCCTCGCGCTCGGACGCCGTTCGCCAGATCGTCACGCGCGAGCCGGTGGGTCCGGTCGCCGCGTTCACGCCCTGGAACTTCCCGCTCAACCAGGCCGTGCGCAAGGTGTCGGCCGCGCTCGCCTCGGGCTGTACCGTCGTGCTCAAGGGACCGGAAGAAACGCCGGCCAGCTGCGCCGAACTCGTGAAGGTATTCGCTGATGCGGGCCTGCCCGCAGGCGTGCTGAACCTCGTGTTCGGCGTGCCTTCGGAAGTGTCGTCGTACCTGATCGCGCATCCGGCGATCCGCAAGATCTCGTTCACGGGCTCGACGCCGGTGGGCAAGCTGCTCGCCTCGAAGGCCGGCGAGTACATGAAGCGCGCCACGATGTAACTGGGCGGCCACGCCCCCGCCATCGTGTTCGCCGACGCCGACGTGCCGCGCGCCGCCAAGCTGCTCGCGAGCGCGAAGTTCCGCAACGCGGGCCAGGTATGCATCTCGCCCACGCGCTTCATGGTGGAAGACGCCGCGTATGACGAGTTCGTCGAGCATTTCGTCGCGACGACGCGCGCGATCAAGGTAGGCAACGGTCTCGAAGACGGCGTGCAGATGGGCCCGCTCGCGAACGACCGCCGCCTCGCCGCCATGGAACGCCTCGTGGCCGACGCGCGCGAACAGGGCGCGAAGGTGCTGACGGGCGGCGAGCGCGTGGGCCGCGAAGGCTACTTCTTCGCACCGACCGTGCTCACCGACGTGCCGCTCTCCGCGCGCATCATGAACGAAGAGCCGTTCGGCCCGATCGCGCCGATCTCGCGTTTCTCGAGCTACAAGGACGCGATCGTCGAAGCGAACCGTCTTCCGTACGGTCTCGCCGCGTATGCCTACACGCGTTCGAGCGCGACTTCGGCCGCTCTCTCCGACGACGTGGAAACCGGCATGCTGTCGATCAACCACCACGGCCTCGCCCTGCCGGAAACGCCGTTCGGTGGCGTGAAGGACTCGGGTTACGGCTCGGAAGGCGGCAGCGAAGCGATGGAAGCCTATCTCGTCACGAAGTTCGTGACCGAGCATCGTTGACCGATTTACGCTGAAAACGCGCGCGCTTCTCCGGCTTACGGCCCGGGAAGCGCACGCGGATATTGCGGCAAGCCGTCAGCGAGCTGCACCCAGGCCAGCTTTTGCGAGGTCCAGCTGTGATTGTCGGGCGGCGCGTCGTCGGGACGATCGAGTGTGCCTGTCGCGATGTCGATCTCGCCCGCGAACGCGGCATGCCGGTAAGTGAGCGGCGTGCCGCAGTCGGCGCAGAACGCGCGCTCGACACCCGGACTCGACGCATGCGTTTTCGTTGCGCCCGCAACGAGCCGGAACGCGCTCCACGGCACACTGAGCCAGCCGACGAACGGCGCACCTGTTGCACGCCGGCAATCCACGCAATGGCATACCGTGCTGCCAACCGGCGCAGCCGAAATCTGGTAGCGGACCTTGCCGCATAAACAGCCGCCAGTCAGCATCGCTCTCTCCTTCGCGCGTCTGTTTCGCTCAACGCTTTCAGCGCTGTAAACCCACGCGCCCGCGCATCGTTGCACGATTTCGATTTGGGCATGGAATAAACCGCAGTGAGGTGTTGTTGACGCCAGTAACGGCCCTCGGGCCATCGACTGGATCTATCATGCACACACTCGCACACTTTTCGCTTTCGTTTGCGTTGCAGCGCGCGTGCAGAGGAGCCCGCCCGTGAACCGCGCCTCGATCTGCGTGCCATGCCGGCTCGCGGCCATTGCGGCCGTGGTGGGTTGCGCTGGCGCGGCATTTGCGTGGACGGCCGGCTGGCTCACGCCGAAGCGCATCACCGCGCCGCATATCATCAATACGTTCGAGTCGAACTACGGCATCCATACGGGGTATCGGCGCAATCACGCCAAGGGGCTTTGCGTGGAAGGCTGGTTCGAAAGCAACGGCAATGGCGCGCAAGTCTCGCGCGCGGCGGTGTTCGCGCCAGGCCGCACGCCCGTGATCGGACGCTTCGCCATTCCCGGCAGCAACCCTGCCGCGCCGGACGCGAGCACGCCAGTGCGCAGCATGGCGCTGCTGTTCCAGCTGCAGGACGGCGAGCAGTGGCGCACCGGCATGAATTCCGTACCTATCTTCGTCGTTCGCACCCCGAAGCAGTTCTATACCCAGCTGGTCGCCTCGAAACCGGACCCGGCGACGGGCAAGCCCGACCCCGCGAAGCTCGACGCCTTCTTCCAGGCGAACCCGGAAACGCTGCCGTTCCGCCAGTGGCTGAAGGCGCACCCGCCCTCCTCCAGTTTCGCGAACACGGCGTTCTACAGCGTCAACGCGTTCATCGCGACAGACGCCGCCGGCAACCAGCATGCCGTGCGCTGGCAGACCGTGCCGGAAGTCGCGTATGCACCGCAAACGCCGGCTGAAAAAGCCAATCCGAACTTCCTCGCCGACGACTTCTCCACGCGTTTCGCCGGGGGACCGCTACGCTGGCATCTGGTGCTCACGGTCGCAGCCCCCGGCGACCCCACGAACGATGCCACGCAGTCATGGCCCGCTGACCGCCAGCAGATCGACGCCGGCACGCTGGTATTGCAGCGCGCCGAACCGCAAGCCAACGGCATGTGCCGCGACGTGAACTACGATCCGACCATCCTGCCCAACGGCCTCAAACCCTCGGACGACCCCTTGCTCGCCGCCCGTTCGGCAGCGTATGCCGTTTCGTTCAATCGACGCACGCGTGAAGAAGCCAACCTCACGCAAACGCATGGAGACGCGCAGCCATGAAACAACCGGGCCAACACTTCAGCGCACTCCAGCGCCTACTGCATTGGTCGATGGCAGTCCTGATCGTTACGATGCTGTTCGTTGGCGTGGGAATGGTGTCGACCGTCTCGCGGATGCATGACACGCTGCTCGCGCTCCACCGGCCGCTGGGTATCGCGCTGCTCGCGCTCGTGCTGCTACGCCTGGCCGTGCGGCTCACGCGCGGCGCGCCGCCCTTGCCCGCCGATCTGCCCATCTGGCAGCGCCTTGGCGCGCACGCCTCGCATCTCGTGCTCTATGCGCTGATGATCGCGATGCCGCTGATCGGCTGGTCGATGCTATCGGCGGGCGGCTATCCCATCGTGATGTTCGGCGGCGTGCACCTGCCGCCGATCGTGCCGCATAACGTCACGCTCTACGCATGGCTGCGCGCCGCGCATACGTGGCTTGCCATGGCGCTCTACGCGACCGTGCTGCTGCATCTGGGCGCCGCGCTCTTTCACGCGCTCATTCGACGCGACGGCGTGCTCGCCAGCATGGCGCGCGGCGAGGCACGCAGTTGACGCGAGGTTCCCGCGCGTGCAAAGCGCACGGAAACCTCGCCGGTGAATCAAACGTGCGCGTCGCGCCCGGCCACGGGCGGCACGGGCGGTTCCATGAGTTCCTGGAGCAGCGCCTCGCGCGCGCTGCGGCGGCGCACCCATAGCGCCGTGAGCATCGGCACGAGGATCGCGGTCACGAGGCAGGCCGTGGCGACCATCGCCGTTGCCGCCGGCACGAGCGGCTTGAAACGCGGAATCATCTCGCCGATGATGGCCGGATTCGCCACCGCCGCGCCCGCCGTGGACGAAGCCGCGAGCCCCGCCGCACCGTTGCCGCCCGCAATCAGGCGATCGGCAAGAATCAGCGGAATGCCGGTCACGACGATCACGCCAAGCCCCAGCACCACGCCCGGAATGCCGCTCGTGACGATCACATTGAGATCGATGCCGTTGCCGAGCGCAAAGCCAAAGAACGGGATGAGCGGATGCACGCAGCGGCCGAACAGTTCGCGCAGGTCGCTATCGAGATTGCCCAAAGCAAACCCGATCAGAAACGGCAGCACGGCGCCCACGAAAAGCCGCGGCTCGAAAAAGGCCACGCCGGTCGCGCCGAGAATGATCATGCTGACGAGCGGCCCCGACTCGACCGACATCAGCACGAACGCGCCCGCCTCTTCCTTCGTGCCGTATTGCTGCATCACGGCCGCGTAGAGACCGCCGTTGGTCATGTCCATCGAGGTCGTGATGGCAAGCACCGAGAGCCCGGCGAAGAGCCCGGTTTTCACGCCGTCAACGGGGATGAAGTGCGCGGCGACCAGCGTGGCGACCCAGGCCACGATCATCTTCGTGACGAGCAGCGTGCCGGATTTGCGCAGCACCGTGCCGGTCGCGCGCAGGTCGATGGTCGCGCCCATGCAGAAGAACCACACCGCGAGAATGGGGACGGTGCCGGTGATCAATCCATTGGTGAACGAACCAAAGTACTTGCCCGCGCCCGGCGCGAACGTATGAACACAGGCGCCGAGCAGCAGCGGCACCAGCATCAGGCCGCCTGGTATGCGGTCTATGGCCTTCTTCAGCTTCATGCCTCCTCCGTGGACTTTGCATCCGGTTGCCGGATCGGCACGTTGGCGCGTCCGGCTTTTTTCTCGCGGTGCTCCCTTTCCGGAAACAGGATAGCAGCGTGAAAGGAACGCTGTTCCGATTTTTGCGCCGAAAGTCATCAACGTTTACCCGCTAATGATTCACTATTTGGGCAGCCTGCTTGCCAAACACGCTATGGCGTCGCAACATTTCCGGACCGACGTTCCGAAAATGTGAATCTGCTCTATAGTCCACGAGACGGGGCACCGCCCATCCGACGGAGACATGGCATGGAAGTCAGACAAAGCCTCAACAGCGAATACGCGAAGACGCTCGACACGACGGGACTGCGCCGCGAGTTCCTCATCGAACGCGTGTTCGAGCCCGATGCGCTGACGCTCACCTACAGCCACGTGGACCGCATCATCGTGGGCGGCGCGATGCCCGCCACGCGCGCGGTCGAGGTGAGCGCCGCGCTCGGCAAGTCGATCGGCGTGAGCTATCTGCTGGAGCGGCGCGAACTGGGTGCGATCAATATCGGCGGCGACGGCTGGGTAGACGTGGACGGCGCACGTCACGCGGTACGCAACGAGGAAGCAATCTATATCGGCAAGGGCACGCAGGCCGTCGCATTCGGCAGCGACGATCCGGCGCGGCCCGCGAAGTTCTACCTCAACTGCGCGCCCGCGCACGCGGCATATCCCACGCGCACCATTTCGTTATCCGAAGCATCTCCGCAAACGCTCGGCGAAGCCGCCACGAGCAACCGGCGCACGATCTACAAGTTCATCGTGCCGGAGGTGCTGCCCACCTGCCAGCTTTCGATGGGCATGACCAAACTCGAACCCGGCAGCCTCTGGAACACCATGCCGTGCCACACGCACGAACGGCGCATGGAGGTGTACTTCTATTTCAACGTCGCCGACGACGCAGCCGTCTTCCACATGATGGGCGAGCCGCACGAAACGCGGCACATTCTCGTGCACAACGAACAGGCCGTGATCTCGCCGAGCTGGTCGATCCACTCGGGCGTCGGCACGCGCGCCTATACGTTCATCTGGGGCATGGTCGGGGAGAACCAGGTGTTCGGCGACATGGACCATCTCGCCGTGCGCGATCTGCGCTGATCCCCACACCGGCATAGACCTACGACACGAGGGCCGCGCACTCATGGCATCCAGCACGTTCAATCCGTTCGATCTCAGCGGCAAGATCGCCATCGTCACCGGCAGCAACACGGGCCTCGGCGCGGGCATGGCGCTCGCGCTCGCGCAGGCGGGTTGCGACATCGTCGGCGTTTGCAGGGGCGAGCCCGGCGACACGCCCGCGCGTGTCGAGGCCCTCGGGCGCCGCTTCATCGACGTGCGTGCCGATCTCGCATCGATCGCGCCCGTGGAGGACATCGTGCGTGCGGCCGTCGAAGCTTGTGGACGGATCGACATCCTCGTGAACAATGCCGGCGTGATCCGCCGGGAAGACGCCCTCGCCTTCGGCGAGGAGGACTGGGACGCCGTCATGGACGTCAATCTCAAGAGCGTGTTCTTTCTCGCTCAGGCGGCCGCGCGCCAGTTCGTCGCGCAGGGCGGCGGCGGCAAGATCATCAATATCGCGTCGATGCTGTCGTTCCAGGGCGGCATCCGCGTGGCCTCCTACACAGCCTCGAAAAGCGGCGTGCTGGGCCTCACCCGTCTGCTCGCCAACGAATGGGCCGCTCACGGCATCAACGTCAATGCGATCGCGCCCGGTTATATGGCGACTGCCAACACGGCCGCATTGCGCGACGACGCCCAGCGCAACGGCGAGATCCTCAACCGCATTCCCGCGGCGCGCTGGGGCGAACCTGATGATCTCGCAGGCCCCGTGGTGTTTCTCGCCTCAGCGGCAGCGGATTACGTCCATGGCCACACGCTCGCGGTGGACGGCGGCTGGCTTGCGCGCTAGCACACGCGGCGCGCACGGGACGCGGTATGCTCCCGTCAGAGATTCACATGGACCAGCAACAATGGCAGCAAACGCGGAAAAAACGGCAAATTCGGCTAAGGGGCAGCGCAGCGCACAGGAGCACGCAATGAACGAAACGGACGGCGGCACGGAGAAAGGCGAATCGGTCTCGTCGATCGGCCGCGTGTTTGCGATCCTCGGCGCGCTGGGCGAGAACGGGCCGATCGGCATCAGCGAGCTTTCGCAGCGCCTCGCGCTTTCCAAAACCACCGTGCACCGCGTACTGCAAACGCTGAAGGCCCTAGGCTACGTCGCGCAGGAAGTCGAAACCGACCGTTATCGTCTGACGATCCGGCTATTCGAACTCGGCGCGAAGGCGCTCGAAAGCGTCGACCTCGTGCGCGAGGCCGACATCGAGATGCGGCGCATTGCGCAAGCCACGCGTGAAGCGGTTCATCTCGGCGCGTTCGACGAGGACGCGATCATCTACATCCACAAGATCGACTGCGATTACGGCCTGCGCATGCAGTCGCGCATCGGGCGGCGCAATCCGCTGCACAGCACCGCGATCGGCAAGGTGCTGCTCGCGTTCATGCCGGCCGCCGACGCACAGGAAACGCTTTCGCATGTGGAATTCAGGAAGTCGACGCAAAAAACGCTCACTTCCGCCGACGCGGTCCTGAGCATTCTTCCGCACGTGCGCGAGCAAGGCTACGGCGAAGACAACGAAGAGCAGGAAGATGGACTGCAGTGCCTGGCCGTGCCGGTGTTCGACCGTTTCGGGCATGTGATCGCCGGCCTCTCGATCTCGTTTCCGACCATGCGCTGTGGCGCCGACACGAAAGCGCACTACGTCGCCCTGCTCAAGCGCGCGGGCGCGGCGATCTCGGCGCGGCTCGGCTATCGCGAGCCGGCCGCGCACGAGCATGCGCCTGCCGAACCCACTTAACCCGGCGTGGCGGCTGTTGCTGCCGTTGCCGTCGCGGTCGTCTGCCAGCCGAGACCCAGGCTCTTTTGCAGCGACACGAAGTCCTTCAGCAAATCGGCCTGACCCGACACCACATTCTGCTGCGCGGCGAATTCCGTGCGCTGCGTGTCGAGCAGATCGACGAGGCTCGATGCCCCCGCGCGGTAGCGCTGGCGCATGAGCGTCGCGGAACGCTCGGCTGAAACCTGCACCTTCTGCAAGGTCACCAGATGCTCGCGCTGATAGCCATAGCGCGAGAGCGACGCGTTCGCGTCCTGCAGCGCCGCGAGCACGGCCTTTTCGTAGTGGGCTTCGGCTTCGTCGCGCGAAGCTTCCGCGCCGCGCACCGCGCCCAGCGTGCGCCCGAAGTCGAACACGTTCCACTGCAGATACGGCGCCCCCACCCAGCTGAAATTGTTCTTGCGGAACAAGTGCCCCGGCTCCGCGGCTGTAAAGCCGAGGTCGCCGAACAGCGTGAGCTTGGGCAGGAAGTCGGCCACGTGCTCGCCGATCTGCGCGTTGCTCGAAGCGAGGCGGCGCTCCGCCGCGCGTATATCGGGACGCTGCGCGAGCATCGTGGTGGGATCGCTCACGGGCACGCTTGCGGGCATCGTGGGCAGCGGTTGTGCCGTTGCCAGTTCCGCATCCAGCGCGCCAGGCGCCTTGCCGGTGAGCACCGCCAGTTGATCGAGCGATATTTCCACTTGCGCCGCGAGCGGCGTAATCGTGGAGCGCGTGTTTTCCACCTGCGTGGTGAGCCGCTCCACGTCCACCTCGGCCGCCGTGCCGCCCGCGCGGCGCTGCTCGGTGAGCGTGAGCATCTCCTGCTGCAGTTGCGCCGTGCGCTGCGCGATGGCGAGCCGCTGCTGCTCGTCGCGCAGGTCGATGTAGGCCTGTGCGACTTCGGCGGCGAGCGATACCTGGGTGTCCGCAAGATCGGCGTCCACGGCATCGGCCTCGTCGCTCGCCGCTTCCACGGCGCGGCGCGTGCCGCCGAACAGGTCGATTTCCCACGAGGCATCGAAGCCCGCCGTGTAGAACGTGATTGGACCGCCGCCGGAAGAGCTGCCCTGACTCGAGCTGCTGCTCGACGACGTCAAAGCGCTCAGGTTTGGCTCGCTCATACGGATCGCCGCCGCGCTCGCGCCGACCTTCGGCAGCTCGGCGGCGCGTTGCTGCTGCAGTTGCGCACGCGAGGCGCGCAAACGCGCCTGCGCCGCACGCACATCGGGATTGTGGGCGAGCGCCGCTTCGATCAGCGTGTTCAGTTGCGGGTCGTTCAGCGCGAGCCACCATTGGCTCGGCGCACGCGCAGGCGTCACGCCTTGCGCGGGCGTACGCAGGAACGACGCGGCGTTCGCCGCTTCCGGCGCAACGGCCGGTGCGCCGCGATAGTCGGGGCCCACGGTGCAGGCGGCCAGCGCGCAGGCAGCGGCGAACGCGCTCAGCGCGGCATAGGGAAATCGGGAGTAACGGATTGCCGTCATGAGTCAGTGATAATCTTCAGTGGCCGCCAGACGGCGCTTGTGCGCCAGGCTGCGGCTTCTTGAGCAGGAGCGCGAGCGGCACGCACGCTGCCAGTGCGATGCCGAGCACCCAGAATGTTTCGGAGTACGTGATGACCATCGATTGCTGCGCGATTTGCGCCGCGATCTGGCCGAGCGCCTGCATTTGCGAGTGCGCCATGTCGCCCGTCTGCGTGAACCAGCTGGCCGCGCTCCCGGCCACACGCTCCTGGCCGATGATCGAATTGGCGCTGAGCGATTCGCGCAGCACGGCCGTATGGAACGCCTCGCGCCGGTCGATGAGCGTGCCGATGATCGCAAGCCCCACCGAGCCGCCCAGATTGCGCGCCATGTTGTAGAGCCCGGCCGCGTCGCCGGAATCTTCGCGCGACACCGCCGCCATCGACGCCTGGTTCAGCGGCATCATCGCGAGCATTTGCGCCACGCCGCGAACGAGCTGCGACCAGACGAAATCGTGACCGACGCTCTGCGCGGTGAGCGAAATGTCGAGCATGCAGCTCAGCGTGAAGAGCAGCAGCCCGGACACCACCAGGATGCGAAAATCCACCTTGCCCAGCAGGCGCGGCAGAATCGGCATCACGAGGAACGCGGGCACCCCGGAAAGCAGCATGATCGCGCCGGACTGCTGCGCGTTGTAGCCGGCAACGAGGCTTAGAAACTGCGGCAGCAGGTACGAAATGCCGTAAAGCCCAGCGCCCACCGCGAACACGATGATGATGACGCTCGCATAGCGCGGATTGCGCATGAGCGACAGACGCAGAATCGGCTTTTTCGCGGTGAACTGCGAAAGCGCGATGAGCGCCATGCCCGCGAGCGAGACCCACGTGAGCGTGACGATGAGGCTCGACTCGAACCAGCGTTCGCGCTGGCCCTCTTCGAGCACGACGGTCAGCGAACTCAGGCCCACTGCCAGCCCGACAATGCCGAGCCAGTCCGCCTTGAGAAAGGCTTCCCAGTGCGGCCGGTCGGGTTCGAGCCCGACGAGAAGCAGCGTGATGAGCGCGAGACACACTGGCAAATTGATGAAGAAGCACCAGCTCCAGCTGATGTTCTCCGCGAGCCAGCCGCCCACCACGGGCCCGAGCAGCGGGCCGAGCAGCACGATCAGGCCGAACACCGTCATGCCCACGGGCAGCTGCGAAAGCGGCAGGCGCGTGCGGATGATGGTCTGGCCGGTCGGGATCATCGCTCCGCCCGTGAAGCCCTGGCCAATGCGCCCGGCGATCATCATGCCGAGCGTATTCGACCAGCCGCACATCATCGAAAAGGCGATGAAGAGCGCGGAGTTCGCGAGCAGGAAATTTCGCAGTCCGAACACCCGCGTGAGCCACGCGGCGAGCGGAATCATCACGATCTCGGACATCAGATAGCCCGTGGAGATCCACGTGCCCTCGGTGCCCGTTGCGCCAATTTGGCCCTGGATCTGCGGCAGCGCCGAGTTCGTGATGGAAATGTCGAGCGTGGCCATCAATGCGCCCAGCGCACCGGCCGCGACGGCGATCCAGTCGGCCGCGCTCGCGCGCTCGCCGTGCGGATGCGGCACCGCTGCGCGAGCCGTATTAGCCACGGTGGTTCTCTTGGTCGATACGGCGGTCGTCCTCACGCGCGGAGCGCGTGTCGACATCGACCGTCACCGACATGCCCGGCAGCAGTACGCTGCGCGTTTCAGGCCCGGTTTCGAGGCGGATGCGCACCGGCACGCGCTGCACGATCTTCGTGAAGTTGCCGGTGGCGTTCTCGGGCGGCAAGAGCGCGAACTGCGCGCCCGTACCCGGCGAGAAGCTGTCCACCACGCCGTGCAGCGTGTGGCCGGGCAGCGCGTCGACGTGCAGCTCCACGGGCTGGCCCGCGCGCATACGGCCGATCTGCGTTTCCTTGAAGTTCGCCGTGAGGTAGGTGCGCTGCACCGGCACGACGGTCAGCATGCGCGTGCCCGGCTGCACGTACTGGCCCACGCGCACGGAGCGGTCGCCCACCCGGCCCGCCAGCGCGCTTTTCACCACGGTGTTGTCGAGGTCGAGCTGCGACTGCGCGGCGTTCGCACGCGCCGCCTCGAGCTGCGCGCGCGCCTGCGAGAGCTGCGCGTTCAGCGCCGAGATTTGCGAGCGCGCGGACGTGACCGCGGCTGCGTCGGCGGCGAGCGTGGCCTGCGCCTTGTCGCGTTCGCTCTTGAGTTCGGCAAGCCGTTCGGTCGTTTCCGCACCCGTGGCGGCGAGCGGCGCGTAGCGCGCCACTTCGTCGTTCGCGTGGCGCAGACTGACCTGGGCGACTTCCTGCTGCGCCTGTGCCTGAGCGACGTTCGCCTTCTGCTGCTCGATCTGCGCCTGCGCATGCTCGATGTCCGCCGTGCGTGCATCGACGGTGGCCTGCGCCTGGTCGAGCGCCACCTGGTACTGGCGCGAGTCGAGCTTCACGAGCGGATCGCCCGCCTTGACGGCCTGGTTGTCCGCCACGTAGACGTCCGTCACATAGCCGCTCACCTTCGGGGCGATCGTCACGCTGTCGGCCTGCAGATAGGCGTCGTCAGTGGATTCGATGAAGCGCCCGACGACCCACCAGTGGCCCAGCCACACCGCTGCCGCGACGAGCGCCGCCAGTCCCAGCAGGATCAGAATGGTTCGTTTCGCGCCGCTGCGCGCAGGTGCAGCGGCGGCGTCCGGCACGTCGCGTCCGGGCGTGCCTGCAGTCGTAGACATGTTCTTGTTTCTCAATTTATTCCAGTCGGCAAAATTATTCCACCTGGAAAAACTGTGTCAAGTGTTATATTTCGCAGGGATACGAAAGGAAATGCATGAGCGAAGGTAAGAAACTGCGACGTTCGCCCGAAGGAGGCTATGCGCGTGGCGACGAGACACGTCGCAAGATCATCGAGGCGGCCATCAGCCTGTTCGGGCAGCACGGCTTCGACGGCGCCTCCACGCGCGACATCGCCGCGCGCGCGGGCGTGAACGCGCCGGCGCTGCAGTATTACTTCGAGAACAAGGAAGGCCTCTACCGCGCTTGCGCGGAGTCGATTGCCGACGAATCGTGGCAATCGTTCGAGCCGGCCGTGCAGCGCGCGCGCGAAGCGCTCGCGCGCAACGCGGACACTGAAACGCTGATCGACGCCTTCCTCGACATCCAGTCGGCCGTGGCCGACCGTTCCTTCGTCAAGCAGCACGGGCCGGACCAGCGTCTATTCTTCGCGCGCGAACAGGGCGGCGGCGAACCGGAGATCGGTTCGGAAATCCTGCGTGAGCGCGTGCGCTCGCCGCTGAACACCATCAACGTGGAACTGCTCGAACGCATTACCGGCATGCCGGCCCACGATCCGCTCACCGTGGTGCGCATGTTCAGCCTGTATGGGCAATTTCTGCTTTTCTTCATCGCACGACGCTCCACGCTCTCGATGCTCGGCTGGGACGACATCGACAGAGCGAAGGCCGATTTTCTGAAAGAGAGCATCGCGGAACAGACGCGCGTGCTGCTGCGCCACTGGAATCGCGAGCGCGACAAGCACAATCGCTCAAGATAACTAAGCACTATTCAGGCGGCCGGCACGATCCCGCGACGCAGGTGGGGAATCCTCGCGGCGCATCTGCGCGCATGTTAGTGTTCGAGGTTCCCTCCCGCATGGAGCCGCCAGCATGTCTCCCCTCGCCGCCGTTGCCAGCATTCTCCTCGCTGTCCTGATCGGGGCCATGAGCCCCGGCCCGAGCTTCGTGCTCGTCGCACGCAACTCGATCGGTCTCTCGCGCCGCGACGGCGTCGCCACCGCGCTCGGCATGGGCACGGGTGCGATCTGCTTCGCGGGCATCGCACTCGCCGGGCTCTACACCGTGCTCGCCACCGTTGCCTGGCTGTACGCCGCGCTCAAGATCGCAGGCGGCGCCTATCTGCTCTACATCGCTTCGCGCATCTGGCGCGGCGCGGGCTCGCCTATCACGGTGAGCAGGACGGCCGCACCCGGCGAGCGCCCCGGCAAGTCGTACTGGAGCGGCCTCACCACCCAGCTGAGCAACCCGAAAACGGCCATTGCTTACGGCGGCATCTTCGTCGCGCTGCTGCCGCATAACCCGCCGCTGTGGTGCTACTTCGCGCTGCCGCCGCTCGTCTTCGCGATCGAAACCGGCTGGTACACGGTCGTCGCGCTGTGCTTTTCGAGCCAGCGTCCGCGCGATCTCTATCTGCGCGCCAAGAGCTGGATCGACCGCGTTGCGGCCGGTGCGATCGGGGCGCTGGGCCTGCGCCTCATTTTCAGCGCAGGGCATCGCGGGATCTGACGTCGCCCCGCCGGACGCGGCCAGGCGGTCGCGCCCGGTACATCTGAAAATATTGGGTGAGGCGCTTGACAATCTATCTTCCAGTAGATAAATTAGAGTCCATGGATACGAAGCTGACAGTACGGGAGCAGGTTCTCGACCACGCCATCACCCTCATGATGCTGCGCGGCTACAACGGGTTCAGCTACCGCGACCTGTCAGAGCTGGTGGGCGTGAAAACGTCGAGCATCCACTATTACTTCCCGTCGAAAGACGACCTGGTGCTCGAAGCGGTGAGCCAGTACAGCGGCGAAGTCATGGCGGGCTTGCAGTCGATCGACGCGGCGCTGCCGGCGCGCGAAAAGCTCGCGACGTACACGCGGCTCTTCGGCAAAACGCTCGGCGACGGCAACCAGATCTGCCTGTGCGGCATGCTGGCCGCCGACATCGAGTCGCTGCCTGAAACCGTGCGCCACGCTGTGCAAGCGTTTTTCCGCGCCAATGAAAGCTGGCTGGCCGAGGTGCTGGCGCAAGGTGCGAAAGAAGGCACGCTGGTCGTGCGCGGCAAGCCGGAAAGCTCGGCCCGCACGTTGTTCGCGGCTTTGCAGGGCAGCGTCCTGGCGAGCCGGTTGTTCCATACGAAGTCGCGCCTCGAAGATGTCGAAGCCATGTGGTGCGCGGCTTAGCAAGTATTCTTGCGCGTATTCGGGGCGGCTAGCCGCCTCTTTTATTGGCCCGTGATTTCTATCTTCTGATAGATAGCTAGAAAGAGGAGCATCATGAACGTGTTTCGACGATCGGAAATCTATCTGGTAATAGATAGAATGCAGAACCTGACGATCGGAAATTCGCAAGCGCTGCTCTTCTGCTGGACCCTGGTGCACATGGCTGTCGCGTTGCACCACTAAATTGAATGCCGTACTCCGCCGTACCTTCAACGAACCGTCTTTGCTCAAAGGAGCCTGTCATGTCGATCGAAAAAGTCCTCTACCGCGCCGAAGCCAACGTCACCGGCGGTCGCGATGGCCGCGCCGTCATTCCCGCCAGCAACCTGGACCTCAAGCTCACCACGCCGCGCGAACTCGGCGGCGCGGGCGGCGACGGCACGAACCCCGAGCAGCTTTTCGCCGCGGGCTACAGCGCATGCTTCATCGGCGCGATGAAGTTCGTCTCGGCGCGCGACAAGATTTCCCTGCCCGCCGACGTCTCGATCACCGGCAATGTCGGCATCGGCCAGATTCCGAATGGCTTCGGCATTGAAGTCGAACTGAAGATTTCGCTGCCCGGCATGGATCGCGCGGCCGCTCAGGCACTCGTCGACAAGGCACATATCGTCTGCCCGTACTCGAACGCCACGCGCGGCAACATCGACGTGACGCTCACGATCGTCTAAACCGCGAGCCGCATCAGCATGAGTCGAGGGCCGCCATGAGCGGCCCTCGGCTTTTTTGACCGCCGCTCACGCAGGTTCACTCAGGTTCACGCAGCCTGAGCGTCGCGCGCGAGTCCCGCCATGAGGCCGCTTGCGCGCTGCACTTTGGCGAGCACTGCGCGATCGAGCACCGAGCGCCCCTCGGGCACCGCGAGCGTGAGAAACGAGCGCGCACGCGTAATGCCGGTGTAGACGAGTTCGCGCGTAAGAATGGGGCTGTACGTATCGGGCAGCACGAGCGCGGCGTGGGTGAACTCCGAGCCCTGCGATTTGTGGACGGTGAGCGCGAACACCGTCTCCACGCCCTGCAATCGGCTCGGCGACACCCACTTCACGCCGCCCGAGCCGTCGCCGGTCGGGAACGCCACGCGCAACACGGGCGGCTCCCCCGCCGCAACGGGCAGTTCCAGCGCGATGCCGATATCGCCGTTCATGAGCCCAAGCTCGTAGTCGTTGTGCATGACGAGCACGGGCCGGCCCGCGTACCAGTCGCCGTGCGGGTCGATGAGCCCTTCTTCGTGCAGCAGGCGCGCGACGCGGCGATTCAGGCCTTCGACGCCCCACGAACCGCGCCGCAGCGCGCACAGCAGCTGAAACGCGCCGTGCGCCTTAAGTACGCCAGCCGCCCAGTCGGAAAGCGCCTCGGGCGTCGCACCGGGTTCGGGCCGGGTCGTTCGCATCGTTTCCAGGTAGTGGCGGTAGCCCTGGCGCTGCGCGTGCGCGGCGCGTTGTTCGCCTACGCGGCCATCGACGATCAGCGAGCGCAGCGGGCCGTCATCGTCTGCGGGACACACGAGGCGCGCGAGGTCCTCGTAACCGCGCGACCAGATCTTCGCGACACCCACCGCATCGCCCAGGTTGACGAGTTCGGCCAGCGCGCCAATGCCGCTCTCAGATGCGAAACGATGGCTCTCGCGCAGCATCGCGATGGCCTGGTCGAGCGGCAGGCCGTGCGCGTCGAGCATGGCCGCGTCGATGCGCTCGCCAGTGGCGGCTTCGAGCCACGTCCGCGACGCCTGCGTGTAGTGCCCTTCACGCGCGCGATCGCACAGTTCGCCCAGCACCGCGCCAGCCTCGACCGAAGCGAGCTGGTCCTTGTCGCCGAGCAGGATGAGCCGGGCGGAAGGTGGCAACGCGTCGAGGACAGCGGCCATCATCTCGAGGTCGACCATCGAGGCCTCGTCGATCACGAGCACGTCCACGGGCAGCGGATTCGCGGCGTCGTGCCTGAAGCGCCGGCTGCCGGGCCGCGTGCCGAGCACGCGATGCAGCGTGGTCACGACGGTCGGAATCGCATTGCGCAGCGCGACGGCGTCGACATGCGCCTGCAGCGCATCGAACGGTAGCCGCTCCACCGCGCCTGCAATCGATTCGTTCAAACGCGCCGCGGCCTTGCCGGTGGGCGCGGCAAGCCGGATGCGCAAGGGCCGCGCGGCACGCGCTCCCTGCCCTGCACGGCCGAGTGCGAGTGTCTGCAGGAGTGCCAACAATCTCACGACCGTGGTCGTCTTGCCCGTACCCGGTCCGCCCGTGACGATGCTGAACGCGCTGCGCGCGGCGAGCGCGCAGGCGAGCTTCTGCCAGTCGGCGGCGCGCGCAGTTTGACCGGCATGTGCTTCGCCGTTGCGTGGCGCAAACAGCGCGTCGAGCGCCGCGCGTGCGATGTCGAGCGGCAACGCGGCTTCGAGCTGTGCAGCGCGTGTGAGCCGGCGCTCGATGCCTTCGCGCACGTCCTGCTCGTATTGCCAGTAGCGCCGCAAGTAGAGCCGCGTGCCCGTTAGCACGAGCGGCGCATTGCCTTGTGCAGTGTCGGCAATCGCCGTCTCTTCGCTCACGAGATCGGGCACCGTGAGCGCCGCGCGCCACTGCGCGAGTGTCACGCCCGCGAGCACTTCGGCAGGCGGCTGCGCCGGCACGGCGGCCAGCATTTGCGGCCCGTCGGGTGGCAGGGAAAGCGCGAACGCCGGATCTTCCAGCGTGGCCTTCAGGTCAAGACACACATGACCGCGCCCAAGCTGATGGCTCGCAAGCGCAGCGGCCAGCAGCAACAACGGCGGACTGTGCGGCGTTTCCGTCCACAAAAAGCGCGCGAAGGCGGCATCGAGCGTACGGAGCCAGCCGCGCTCGACCCAATTGTCGAGCACGCCGAGCATCTGCACGGCCGTTTCGCGCGCGCCGCCCGCCCTCGGTTCAGGTGCTGCGTCCAGCATGTCCAGATTCTCGAACAGATCGCCGGTGAGGCCGTCCTGCCCTTTCGTGCGGCGCCTCGTCATGCCACATCCTCCAGCGCGTTGCGACGCGCGAACAGCGCGTCGAGTCGTTCGATCAGCTCGCGTGGCGGCCGCTCGCAATGCAGCCCCTGCCCCGGCGCGCGGCCGCCGCGCAGGAACAGATACACAGCGCCGCCCACATGGCGGTCATAGTCGTAATCGGGCAGGCGCGACTTGAGCAGCCGGTGCAGCGCGAACAGATACAGCACGTATTGCAGTTCGTAACGCGAATGCAGGATCTGCGCGCGCATTTTTGCAGGCGTGTAGGACGCATCGTCGGGGCCGAGCCAGTTCGACTTGTAGTCAGCCACGTAATAGCGGCCTTCGTGTTCGAACACGAGATCCATGAAGCCCTTGAGCATGCCGTTGAGCGTGGCGGCGTCGAGCGCGGGGCGCGCCTCGCCGTCCAGCGTGAATTCGGTGACGAGCGCATCGATTGCGAGCGTATCGACGGCATGCGCCGTGACCCAGAACTCCAGTTCGGCCATATACGCGCCGGGTTCGAACGCCGCGAACGCCACAGGTGCCACGCTTTCGCCTTCGATGTCCGGCAGACGCAGCGGCGTGCGCACGAGTTCCAGCATCCACGCCGTGAGCGTCTCGATCCACTGCGACCAGCCGCGCACGCTACAGCGGCGCGCGACCATGTCGCGCACGCGCGCTTCGTCCTGCGCGATTTCGGCGAAGCCTTCGTTGGCGGCCCATTCCATCAACTCGTGCAGAAAGGTGCCCGCGTCGGCGCCGCGCTCGAACCCGTGCATCGGCGCAAGCGCGGGCGCAATGAGCGCCTGGTCTGCGCTTGCGAATGCCTCATCGTCTTCAGGCGGCACGCTCGCGTCGAGCAGTTCGAGGAACACGTCCTCGCTGCGCGTGTCGGGCGCGCCGCGCGCATCGTCCGCTTCGACGGGAACCCCCGAACCGATCTGCGTTTCGAGCGTCTTCAGGCTCGAATAGCTCGCGATCCACCAGCGTTCGCGCTCGCGATGCGCGAGCGTGCGCGCCTCGCCGCGCACGGCGCCGGTGTCGCGCAGCGCGAGCACGTCGCGATGCACTTTGGGGGCGGGCGCCACGGCGATATCGGCGCAGGGTCCGCGCAACGCGTCGAGAAACGCTTCGGCTTCCTCAGCGGGCACGGCCGCGCCGCCGGCCAGCAGATAACCAAACGCGCTCGCCTCGACGCCCTGCACCGGTCCATAGCCGACCCACGTTGCGTAACGCGCGCGCGTCAGTGCGACGTAAAGCTTGCGCAGATCTTCGCCGAGGCGCTCGCGATCCGCCTGGCGTAGCACGCGCGCGTCGGCCTCGAGGGTGACGCGCAATTCGCCTTCGTCGTCGTGCCACTTGAACGGCACGTCGTCGGGCTTGACGGCGCGGTGCGCGCACGCGAACGGCAAAAACACGAGCGGATATTCCAGGCCCTTCGACTTATGGATCGTGACCACCTGTACGAGTCCCGCATCGCTTTCCAGGCGCAACTGGCGTGCATCGCCCCCGCCGCCCGCGCTTTCGTCTTCGCGCTGCTCGTCGAGATAGCGGATCAGCGCATGCTCGCCATCGAGCTGCGTGCTCGCCTGTTGCAGCAGTTCGGCGAGATGCAGCAGGTTGGTGAGCGCGCGCTCGCCATTGAGCCCCGCGCCTGCGGCCTCGCCAAGCAAGCGCTGCGGCACGTGAAAGTCGTTGAACAAGCGGCGCAACATGGGCAGCACGCCCTTCCTGCGCCAGCACTCGCGGTACTCGCGGAACTGCAGCACGCGTGACTCCCACGCGATTTCGTCGTGCCCGAGCCGGTCGAGTTCGGCCCATTCGAGCCCGAGCGTGGGCGTAGCGAGCGCCGTGCGCACGAGGCGCCCGTCGTCAGGCTCGGCACAGGCCGCGAGCCAGAAGCGCAGTTCTTCGGCCTGCGGCGTCTGGTACACCGAGTCGCGATCCGAGAGATAGACGCTGCGCACGCCACGCGCGGCCAGCGCTTCGCGTATCGCCTGCGCCTCGCTGCGGTTGTTGACGAGCACCGCCATGTCGGCGGGCTGCAACGGCCGCATGCCGCGTTCGCCCGAAAAACCTGCTGCCTGCTCCTGGCCGAGATTGAGCAGACGCACCATCTCGGTCGCGCAGCTGCCGGCCATGCCAGCGAGATACGCGCCCTTGCTGAGCGGCTTGCCATCTGTGGAAGGCGGCATCCACCAGATGTTGAGCGCGGGCAGCGCCGCACCGGCCGCAACCAGCTTCTCGGGGCGTCCATGCGCATCGGCAGCCACGAACGGCAGCGCGTTTTCGCGTCCATCAGGGCTGCGAAACAAAAACGCCCCGCTGCCCTCGGGCCGCGATTCCGCCGCCTCGAAGCAGCGGTTCACCGCCTCGACCATCGCGCGCGTGGAGCGGAAGTTCTTCTTGAGCGTGTACAGCCGCCCTTCGCAGGCACGGCGCGCGCGCAGGTAGGTGTAGATGTCCGCGCCGCGAAACGCGTAGATTGCCTGCTTCGGATCGCCGATCAACACGATTGCCGTCCCGGTGTCGTGTTCGGCGATACGATAGACCGCGTCGAAGATCTGGTACTGAACCGGATCGGTGTCCTGAAACTCGTCGATCAGCGCGACCGGATACTGCTTGCGGATGATTTCCGCGAGACGCGGGCCGTTCTCGCGCTGCAGCGCGGCGCGCAGCCGCGTGAGCAGATCGTCGAAGCCCATTTGCGAACGGCGCGCCTCTTCTTCCTCGAAGCGCTTCGCCACCCAGCGCGCCGCGTGGCACAGCAGGTCCTGTTTCGCCTCGGGCGGCGCAGCGAGCGACTCGCGCAAGCTTTCCATCGCGACGAAGGCCGCATGCTCGGGCGGCTCGCCCTTCACCCAGATTTCGGCAAGGCCCGCAGGCGTGAGGCGCGTCCAGACAGCCGCCTTGACGTCGAAGCCCGGATGCGCGGACTCGGGATCGTTGGCCCAGTCACGCAGCTTGCCGATCCATGTTTCGCTGTGCTTCGAATTGAGCTTTCTGGCGTCGAACTGCTTTGCTGCGCGCGCCGCGTTGAGCAACGCCTCGACCTCGTCGATCCAGACGCGCCATGGCGCCTTCAGCGCTTCGAGTTCGTCGCGTGCGCGCTTGCGGGCTTCTGCGAGCGCCGCGTCGGGGTCGCATGCATCGGGCAAGAGATCGGCGTGCGCGAGCAGCCCGCGTATTGCACTGTGCAGTTCGTCTGGATTCCTGAACCATGCCCTCACTTCGGCAGCGCTCGCCGCATCGAGGGGCGCCATGAAGGTGCGCCAGTAGTCGCGCACGACTTCGTCACGCAATTCCGTCTGGTCGGTTTCGAGCGTCTGCGAAAAGAGGCTGTCGCTGTCGAATGCATGTTCGCTCAGCATGCGGTTGCACCAGCCGTGGATCGTCGAGACCGCGGCCTCGTCCATCCATTCGGCCGCAAGTTGCAGGCGGCGCGCGCACGCAGGCCACTGCTCCGGCGAGTAATCCTCGCGCAGATCGTGCAACAGGTCCTCTCCCGGCTCGCGCTCGGACACGTCTTCCGGCTCGACGCGGAAGCATTCGGCGGCTTCGATGAGGCGCGCGCGAATGCGCTCGCGCAGTTCCTTCGTCGCCGCGTCGGTAAACGTCACGACGAGAATTTCGGGTGGCGTGAGCGCACGGCCCGCCGTGCGCGCCTCGTCATCGAAATCCGCTTCGTCGCTTGCTGCGTTGAGCGCGCCGTGCCCCAGCACGAGCCGCACGTACAGCATGGCGATCGTGAAGGTCTTGCCCGTGCCCGCGCTCGCTTCTATCAGGCGGCTGCCGTATAGCGGAAAACGCAGCGGGTCCAGCACTTGTGCATCGATGTTCCCGAGCGGATTCATGCGGTCTCTCCTGCCTCGCTCGAGGCACGCTTCGCGCGCGACGACGCGAGCGGCGCGCGGCTTACCGGCAGCAGCAGCGTCATGGCGAGCGTAATGAAATCGTCGTGGGCAATGAGCGCGTCGAAATCGGGGAACGCGCGGCGCAAATACGCATTCGTCTCGCGCTCGCCGGGCGTGCGGTCATTGCCCTCATAGGCCGCGCGCGCGGCTTCCCACGCTTCGGCTGGCACCATCGCACGCGTGCCGTCGAATGGATCGGGCAATTTGCGCAGCCACGCAAACGCGGTCTTCACCGCGAGCGGCAAGGGCCGGCGCGCACCGTCGTCCCATGCAGCAAGCAACGCGAGCAGATAGTCACGCGCAACCTGTGCGTCGAGCGGCGCGAACTCCACCACGCCCACCTTGCTCACGATCACCGTGGTCACCGGCCCGGCCGCGATCTGTGCAGCCACGTGCGCAACCCAATAGGGCACGAGACGGTCGCTGCGATAGCGGTGGTCCTTCACGAGCGTGCCCGGCTCCAGAATCACACGGCCAAGTGCGCCGTCCGGGCCCGCACGTAAATCGTCGAGCCAGTCGTCGAGCGAAACGATGCGGCCTTCCGGCGTCGCATCGAGACGAATTTCATATTGATGCTCGAGCGGCTCGGGCCAGCGCGCGAGCGCCTTGCGATATTCGGCGAACAGCTCGGGCATGGGCGCGAGCAGTTCTTCGCCGATCACCTCGCCAAAGCCGCCCGTCGCGAGATCGCCGCTGCGATGCATGCGCTCGAGGCGCGCGAGCGCGGCCGGTTCGAGATCGTCTTCGCCGCGCTCCATCGCGAGGACCTGCGCGTGGATCAGTTCGCCCTGGAGTTGCCACGCCTGCAACGCATCGACTTCGAAGGGCTCGTGATTTTCGCTCGCCGAATCTTCGCTTTCGAAGGCCACGCGCAGACGCTGGCGGAAGAAGCTGCGAACGGGCTCGCGCAGGAAGTCGCCAAGCTCGCGAATCGACAGCGGCTCGTCGCGTTCAGTCGGCGCGAGGACTTCGGCGTTCGCTCCAGCCGCAGGCCGCACCTTTGCTGGCTTGCCCCACTCGTGCGCATACGTGTAGAGCGTCGCCTCTTCCGGGCGCGGCGGAAAATAGTCCGGGCTGAACGGCTGCAGGCGATGCTCGATGGTCAACGCATCGAGCAGCGCATCGCCATCGTTGTCTTCGTCGCCTTCGAGCCGCCAGCCGGCCTTCAGATGATCGCGCAACTGTCCGACCAGCACCGAAGGCGGACGCGGCGTGTTGTCGGTCACGCTGCGCCCGATCCACGAAACGTGCAGATGGTCGCGCGCCGAGAGCAGCGCTTCGAGGAACAGATAGCGGTCGTCTTCGCGGCGCGAGCGGTCGCCGGGGCGATAGTCGCGGCGCATGAGGTCGAAGTCGAGCGGCGTGCGGCTGCGCGGATAGTCGCCGTCGTTCATGCCGAGCAGGCACACGCGCCGGAACGGAATCGCCCGCATCGGCATGAGCGTGGCGAAGGTCACCGCACCCGCGAAAAAGCGCTGCGAGAGGCCGCCGCCTTCGAGCGCTGCGAGCCAGTTCTCCGCGACGATGGCGAGCGGCAAGGTCTGCGTGAGCGCGGCTTCATCGCAGGCCTCGCGCCACGTTTCGAGCGCGCCGTCGAGGCGGTCGAGCGTGTAGGCGTCTTCGTCCTGCGCCGCGAAAAAGGCCGCCTTCAACGCGCGCAGACGCTCGCACCACACTTCCACTGTGGCCGGCTCGCGCAGCGTGCGCCACGCGTGGTCGAGCGCATCCACGAGGCGCGTGAGCGGGCCCAGCAACGCGGCGTCGAGTCCGCCGATTTCGCTGTACGGCTCGATGCCGCGCCAGGCACCCGCACGCTCGCCCGCGGCGTAGCCCAGCAGCATGCGCCGCAGACCGAACGCCCAGCTATTGGGTGCGCTGAGTTCGTCGGCCTGGGGGAGCCCGAGGCTCGCACGCTGGCCCGCATGCAAGCCCCAGCGGATATTCGCGCCGTCGATCCAGTTGCGCAATGTGGGCACGTCTTCGGCGTCGATGCCAAAGCGCGCGCGCACGGCCGGCACTTCGAGCAGGTCGAGCACGTCGCTCACCGTCACGCGCGAGTACGGCAGCGAAAGCAGCATTTCCAGCGCGCCGATGAGCGGATCGAACGCGCGCTGCGCGCGGTCGGCCACGCTGAACGGAATGCTGCGCGGGTCGTTGCCGTCGAGCAGGCCGAACACGGCCTGGATATGCGGCGCGTAGACTTCGATGTCGGGCACCATCACGATTACGTCGCGCGGACGCAGCGTGGGGTCCGCCGCAAACGCGGCGAGCAGGCGGTCGTGCAGGATCTCCACTTCGCGCTGCGCGCTGTGCGCAACGTGAAAGCGAATCGATTCGTCCTCCTGTACATCGACAGGTTCCCAGTGCTCGCGCGTCTCGCCAAGCGGACGCAGATCGCGAATGTCGTCTTGCAACTGCGAGAGCAGCGTGAGCGCGTCTTCGCCATCGAACAGATCGATACGCTGGCCAATACGCGTGAAATGCGGCGTGTAAGTCTCGCGCGCTTCGTCGCTATCGTATTCGTCGAGCAGGCCGATGAAGTCGCGCCCCTGCTTGCCCCAGGCCGCGAGCAACGGCTGGGAATGCAGATGCAGCTGCGCCTCGTCGAGCCGGTCGGGCGCGCCCGCGCGGCGGCGCTGCCGCGCGTGGCGTGCGCGCAGCAGGTCCTGATCGGCGACGATGTCGGCCCAGTAGTGCATGCACGGGTTGTGCACGCACATCAGCACCTGACACCAGCGCGCGAGCGCCGCGAGGACTTCCACGGACTGGCGTGCAAGGCTCGAAATGCCGAACACCACCAGCCGGCGCGGCAAGCCCTTCGGCCGTGCGTCGCCCTCCTGCCATGACTGCGCGCGCGCCATGAACGCTTCGTGCACGGCGGCGCGCCCCGTGTCACGCAAGCCGATGCCGTCTTGCGCCTGCGCGCTCACGTCCGCGAGCAGCGCGCGCCAGAGCGCCGCCTGCCAGCGCGCCTCCTCGGGCAACGGCGTGCGCGCGTTGCGCGCATCGATCAGCACGTCATCGTTCGCGGCCCACGCAGCGAGCCAGTCCGCGCGATAGACCTGGTACTGGTCAAGCAAATCCGCCACGCGCTGCGCGAGCTGGAAGCACTTGCGCTGGTCTTCGTCGTTGGCCATGAAGCGCTTGAGCGGCTCGTACCCCGGCTCGTCGAGCAGCGCCGGCAGCATGCGCATGAGGCGCCAGACGAGGCGCGACTTGTCGAACGGCGAGACCGCGGGCACCGCGTCGTTGCCGAGCTCGGCGCGATACACCTGCCACAGGAAACGCGACGGCAGCGACATTTCGAACGCCGCCGCAATCCCGCAGCCGCCCTCCTCGGGATCGGCGGCAAACGCGAGCTTGAGCCACTGCGCGATGCCGTTGCTCTGCACGAGGAACATTTCCTTTTCGAGCGGCGCGACCGGGTTCTGGCCGATCCAGCTCACGATCAGGTCGCGCATGCGCTCGGGCTGATTGCCGTGAACGAGCATCAGCCCAGTGGGCAGTTCGCGCGCGCTCAAGCGAGGCTCCGGCGCGCCTGACACGCGTTACGCGCGGGTTGTGCAGATGGGGCGAGGAAGCGGAGAAAAGGAATTGCGGCCATGTCGCCTGTTCGTGTTTGGTGCCTGTACATACCGGTACGCGCCGGTATTTGCCGATACGAATGGCGCAGGCGGCATAGCGCCCGCGCGATGCGACAGTTTACGACAATCGAGGCCGCGGCGAGTGCCGCTTTCGCGCGTAGGCCGCGGTATTGGCACCGGCAGGCGCGGCCTAGCCCAAACGCTTGCCCGTAGCCGGATCGAAGAAATGCAGGCGCGCCGGCGGCAGGTGCACCGCCAGCCGTTCGCCGGGCGTGGGCCGCGTTTCGTGCGGCAGGCGCACCACCACGTCCGCACTGCCCCAGCGGCCGTGCGCGAGATTGTCCGCGCCGAGCAATTCACAGGTCTCGACTTCGAGCGTGACCGGCTCGTTGGCGCCGCGCGCGTGCATATGCTCGGGCCGCACGCCCAGCACGCATTCCGCGCCCTTCGGCAGCCAGGCCGGCGCATCGCCAAGCGGCAGATGGGGCCCGTTGCCCGCGATTTCGAAGCGCCGGCCGTCGTCGCTCACGCGCCCGCGCAGCAGGTTCATGGCCGGCGAGCCGATGAAGCTCGCCACGAACATCGAAGCGGGCCGGTCGTACACTTCGCTCGGCGTGCCGATCTGTTCCGCGCGCCCGCCGTTGAGCACCATCACGCGCTGCGCAAGCGTCATCGCCTCGATCTGGTCGTGCGTGACGTACAGGCTCGTCGTACGCAGGCGCGCATGCAGACGCTGGATTTCAAGGCGCATCTGCACGCGCAGCTTCGCGTCGAGGTTCGAGAGCGGCTCGTCGAACAGGAACACCGAAGGCTCGCGCACGATCGCGCGGCCCATCGCCACGCGCTGGCGCTGGCCGCCCGATAGCTCGCGCGGCTTGCGCTCGAGCAGCTTCCCAAGTTCGAGAATCTCGGCGGCCGCCGCCACGCGCGAGTCGATCGTCGCGCGGTCGAGCCCTTGCAGCTTGAGGCTGTAGCCCATGTTGCGCGCGACCGTCATGTGCGGATAGAGCGCGTAGTTCTGGAACACCATGGCGATGTCGCGATCCTTGGGCTCCACGCGATTGACCACCGTCTCGCCGATGGCGATCTCGCCCGACGTGATCGTTTCCAGCCCCGCGACCATGCGCAGCAGCGTGGACTTACCGCAGCCCGACGGGCCGACGAGCACCATGAATTCGCCGTCCGCCACCTGCACGTCGATGCCGTGCAACACCTGTTGCGCGCCGTCGTACGACTTCGTGACGCCCCGTATGCTCAATGCCGCCATGCCGTCCCCCGAATTGCATTCATGCTTATTTCTCCACGTCCACGAGGCCGCGCACGAACCAGCGCTGCATGGCCAGCACCACCACGAGCGGCGGCAGCATGGCGATCATCGTCGCGCACATCACGAGATGCCATTGCGTCGCCGCGTCACCGCTCGAAATCATGCTCTTGATGCCCACCACGGCGGTCGTCATCGAAGCCGTGCTCGACATGAGAATCGGCCACAGATACTGGTTCCAGCCGTAAATGAACGTGATGACGAACAGCGACGCGATGTTCGTTTTGGAAAGCGGCAGCACCACGTCCCAGAAGAAACGCAGCGGCCCCGCGCCGTCGATACGCGCAGCCTCGATCAGCTCGTTCGGCAGCGTGAGGAAGAACTGGCGGAACAGAAACGTGGCCGTGGCCGAGGCGATCAGCGGCAGCGTGAGGCCCGCGTAAGTGTTCGTGAGATGCAGCGTGGCCGCGACCTGCACCGTGGGGAAAATGCGCACTTCCACGGGCAGCATGAGCGTCACGAAGATCAGCCAGAACGCGAGGCGCCGGAATGGAAAGCGGAAAAACACGATCGCATAGGCCGAGATGATCGATATGGCGATCTTGCCCACCGAAATCACGAGCGCCGTGATGACGCTGTTCATGAGCATCACGCCGAACGGGCTCGCCGCGCTGCCCGTGCCCACGTTCCACACCGTGGCCATGTTCGCGAACAGATGGGTGCTCGGCACGAGCGAGAGCGGCACCGAGAAGACTTCTTTCTCGTTCATCGTGGCGGCGCAAAATGCCACGTACACGGGAAAGGCCACCACCGCCACGCCGAGCAGCAGCATGACGTGGCAGAACAGGTTGAAGTATTTGCGGTTCTCGACCATCAGTACTGCACCCGTCGTTCGATAAAGCGGAACTGGAAGATCGTGAGCGCGGTCACGATCACCATCAGCACGACCGATTGCGCGCCCGAGCTGCCGATGTCGAGGCCCCGAAAGCCTTCGTCGAAGATCTTGTAGACGAGCGTGCGCGTGGCCTGGCCAGGCCCGCCGCCCGTTGCCGCATCGATCACGGGGAAGGTGTCGAACAGCGCGTAGACCACGTTCACCACGAGCAGAAAGAAGCTCGTGGGCGAGAGCAGCGGGAACGCAATGCCGAAGAAGCGCCGCACGGGGCCCGCGCCGTCGATGGCGGCCGCCTCGAACAGCGATTGCGGAATCGACTGCAGGCCCGCGTAGAAGAACAGGAAGTTATAGCTGATCTGCTGCCAGACCGATGCGATCACAACGAGCGTCATGGCCTGGCCGGGGTTGAGCGCATGATTCCACGTCACGCCGAAACGTGCGAGCGCAAAGGTCACCAGGCCGATGCTCGGGTTGAACAGAAAACCCCACAACACGGCGGCAATGACGGGCGCGACCGCATACGGCCAGATGAGAAACGTTTGATAAAAGCGCTTGCCGCGCGTCACATGGTGCGCCATGGCTGCCAGCAGCAGAGAAATGGCGAGGCCGCCGAACGTGACGAGCGCCGTAAACACGAGCGTCGTCTGGACCGAGGCCAGATAGAGCGGATCACGCAGGAGCCGCGTGAAATTGGCGAAGCCGACGAAGACGGACGACGTGCCGAAGGCGTCCTGGGCCTGGGTCGACTGCAGGAGCGCCACCCCGGCCGGCCATAGGAAAAAGATCACGGTCACCGCAAGCTGCGGGCCGACGAGCAGGTACGGCAGCAGGCTCGCCCCAAAACGGGAGCGTTGTTCCATTGCGTCACTCTCCTCGAGTGGCGGCGTTCGGACGGTCGCGAACACCGGTTGGCGCGGCTTGTTTATCGAATTGAGCCGCCTCTTGGGCGGCGCCGCGTTCGCATTCTAGCCGAGACTCGTGACAATACGGGTCAAAGCGCGGGGCAAAGCACGGGACTGGACGCCGCGCTCGGGCGCCGGGAGCGGGATTGACGCGGGGAGATATGGGGCGAAAGGGCTGCGCGGAGGGTCGATCCGGCGCGCAGCGTCTTCCGGTCGGTGAAAACAGCGGGGACGTCGCCGCCCCCTGGCTTCATTGTTCGACTCGCCGCTCAGGCAAGCGCCGCCGCGGTGAATTTGCCCATGTCCGTGGCCGGATCGCGCAGCGCATCGAGGTCGAGCTTCACGCCCTTGCCCACGAGCTTCTTGCCGCACAGGAAATCGGGCATCGAATTGACGGCGTCGACCGCGAGCAGCACGCGGTCCTTCAGGTAGTACACCGCGAAGCGCCGCGCTGCCGGGTCGCCGCGCACGATGGCTTCGTCATAGCCCTCGAGCAGGCCCACCGTCTGCAGCTTGAGGTCGTACTGATCGGACCAGAACCACGGTGCGTCGCACGCGGGGCGCGGCTTGCCGACGATCGCAGAGGCCGCGAGCTTCGCCTGCTCCACCGCGTTGTGCACGCTTTCCAGGCGCCCCGCGCGGCCATAGTGAGCAAGCGGCCGGTGCGCGCAGTCGCCGATCGCAAAGACGTCCGGATCGCTCGTGCGCGCGTCGTCGTCCACCTGAATGCCGTTGGCGCACGTGATGCCCGCCGCCTTCGCGAGCGCCTCGTTCGGCAGGATGCCGATGCCGACCAGCGCGAGCGTGGCGGGGACGATCTCGCCGTCTGCAAGCTTCACGCCGGTGAGCTTGCCGCCCTCGCCCACGAGCGCCTCGATCTTCGCGTTCAGGCGCAGTTCCACGCCCTGCGCGCGATGCTCGTTCGCATAGAACGTGGAAATGGTCTCGCCCGTCACGCGGCCCAGCACGCGCGGCGCGGCTTCGAGCACGGTGACTTCGTGGCCGAGCTGGCGCGCCGCCGCGGCCGCTTCGAGGCCGATATAACCGGCGCCGATCACCACGAGCTTTTCGCCCGGCTTCACGCGCTCGCGCAGCACGTCGGCGTCGGCGAGCGAGCGCAGCGCGATCACGCCCGCGAGATCGTGGCCCGGCACCGTCAACGCGCGCGGCGTCGAGCCGGTGGCGAAAATCAGCTTGTCGTATTGAAGCTGGCTGCCGTCGGCGAGCGTGAGCGTGCGGCTCGCGCGGTCGAGCGCTTGCGCGCTCGCGCCGAGCTTGAGTTCAATGCGCTGCTCGTCGTAGAACGCGCGCGGTTTGAGCCATAAGCGCTCGACGTCGGCCTCGCCCTTCAAATAGGCCTTGCTGAGCGGCGGCCGGTGATAAGGGGGCACCGGTTCTTCGCCGACCAGTACGACGCGGCCGCCAAATCCATATTGCCGCAGCAGCGCCGCGGCGTTGCCGCCCGCATGCCCTGCCCCAACGATCACCACCGTGCTGCCGTCTTCTTGCATGTCCGCTCCCGCTTTTCCCGCTTTCTACACGTTAATTGATTCATTGCGCGCATCGGCGGCCACGACTCATACGCGCGCCTGAACGCTTGCGCCAGTGAGCCGCCTGCGCCGTCTGCCGCGCCAGGAACGTGATCATCTCACGGTTCGCACTTGCATACGGCAATCAGTCGAAGGCGTGGTCGTTCGGCGTGGCATAGAGCGCGCGCAGTTGTTCGCTCATCGGAAACGCGAAATTCACGCCCTTGGGCGGCACCGGCTTCTCGAACCACTTCGCGTACATCGCATTGATTTCGCCGCTCTTCATGAGCGCCGCCATCGTGTCGTTCACGAGTTGCCGGAACTCGGGGTCGCCGTTGCGCATCATGAACGCATAGGCCTCCGACGATTGCGCCGTGCCCACGATCACCCATTCGGAAGGCTTCGCCGTGAGCGAGCGCGTGCCGGCGAGCAGCACGTCGTCCATCATGTAGGCCACTGCGCGGCCCGACTCGAGCGTGGCGCGCCCCTCGCCGTAATCGCGTGCGCTGATGATGCGCATGTTCATCTGCTTGTCGATGTTCATGCGCCGCAAGATGCGCTCGGACGTCGTGCCCTGGTTCGTGAGTACCGTCTTGCCCGTGAGATCGGCAAAGTCGTGAATGCCGGAGTCCTTGCGCGTGAGCAGGCGCGTGGTTGCGACGAAGAACGTATCGGAGAAACTCACCTGGGCCTGGCGCGCCTTCAGGTTCGTCGTGACGCCGCACTCCAGGTCCACCGTGCCGTTCTGCACGAGCGGAATGCGGTTTTGCGAAGTGACGGGAATGAAACGCACCTGCAGGTTCGGGCGCTTCGTTCTGACCTTGACTGCGTCGACCACCTTGTCGCAGATGTCCTGCGAAAAGCCGATCACCTGGTTGTCGTCAATCACGTAGGAGAACGGCACCGACGTCTCGCGATAACCAATGGCGATGATGTTCGCCGAGCGGATCTTCTCCAGCGTAGGCTGCGCGACCTGGGCGGCAGCCGGCTGCACCAGACAGAGGTACGGCACGATGGCCCAGCCAGCCAGCGACAGCAGCTTCAGTCGGTTCATGGGTCGGTCCTCGTCGTCACGCTTCGTCTCTCGGCGTTGTTTCGCGCAGTCGAAGCATCCATTTGTCGCCACAATCGATCATCGCGCAACATGCGGGAACTACCAGGCGTTTCCCGGGATGTTAAGCCAATGATGAAAAAAAGCAGCGGACGTGGCCGCTGCTTTTCATCGCTCGTGCTGCGCAATCGTCACGGCGAATGCGATCAGCCGTTGACGAGCTTCTTCGGCTGCAGCAGCGCCAGCACCGCGCCCAGCACCATGGCCGCCGAAACGCAGTACATGCCCGCGTTCGTGCTTTGCGTCACGTCCTTCATCCAGCCGATGATCGACGGGCTCACGAAGCCCGCGAGATTCCCGATCGAGTTGATCATGCCGATGGCCGCCGCAGCCGAGCCGCCCGCGAGAATCGCGCTCGGCCAGGTCCAGAACACGGGCATCGTGGCGAGCATGCCGGCCGCGCCCACCGAAAGCGCGAGCATGGCGAGCGGCACGTTGTGACCGAACACGGTGCTGAAATACAGGCCGATTGCCGATGCCAGCGAAGCGATGGCGAAGTGCCAGCGGCGCTCGCCCGTGCGGTCGGCGCTCTTCGCGACGAACAGCATGCTGAACACGGCGCACGCGTACGGAATGGCGGTGAGCAGGCCCACGTCGAGCGCGCTCTTCACGCCGCTCGCCTTGATGAGCGTGGGCAGATAGAAGCTGATGCCGTAAAGGCCCATCATGCAGCAGAAGTAAATCACGGCCATGAGCCACACGCGGCCATTGGCGAACACCGAGCCGATCGACGCGTGGCCCTTGCCCGCCTGGTCCTGCGCGATATTGCGTTCGAGCACGGCCTTCTCGTCGTCCGAGAGCCAGTTCGCCGCGCGAATGCCGTTGGGCAGATAGAAGAGCGTAATCACGCCCAGCACGAGCGAGGGCACTGCTTCGATCAGGAAGAGCCACTGCCAGCCCGCCCAGCCGTTCGTGCCGGTGAAGGCCGAGAGAATCCAGCCCGAAAGCGGGCCGCCCAGCACGCCCGCGATCGGGATGCCGATCATGAAGAGCGCATTCATGCGGCTGCGGCGCGCGGCCGGAAACCAGTAGGTGAGATAGAGCACGATACCGGGGAAGAATCCCGCTTCGGCCACGCCCAGCAGGAAGCGCACGAAATAGAACTGTGTGGGCGTTTTCACGAACAGCGTGGCCGCCGAAAGCACGGCCCACGTAATCATGATGCGCGCGATCCACACACGCGCGCCCACGCGGTGCATGAGGATATTGCTCGGGACTTCGAAGAAAAAGTAGCCGATAAAGAAAATGCCCGCGCCGAGACCGTAGACGGTTTCGCTGAACCGCAGGTCGCTGAGCATCTGGAGCTTGGCGAAGCCTACGTTGACACGGTCGAGATACGCGGCCACATAGCAGAGGAAAAGAAACGGCA
Source organism: Paraburkholderia guartelaensis (assembly GCF_004353905.1). Taxonomy (GTDB): domain Bacteria; phylum Pseudomonadota; class Gammaproteobacteria; order Burkholderiales; family Burkholderiaceae; genus Paraburkholderia; species Paraburkholderia guartelaensis. Next base: position 268,477 of record NZ_SMOD01000002.1, read on the forward strand.
ACAGACGCAACGTCGCCTTCGAATAGGCGCGCGTCTCGATATTTTGTAATGCGGCCTTCGAGTGGCCACCGGCGATTGTATTCATGGTCTCCAACATGGTGTAAAGCCAGTGCCACGCAATGGCGCACGGCACGATGCAAAGTGCATGATCGTAGCGAGAGGCAACAAATGTTGTCAATCGTCTGTAAGCAACAGGAAGACGGACGAACCCTCACTGGCCCGGGACCAGGCGCTAGAATCGTCGAACCGGGGTCTCGACGAACCCCTTGCATGGAGGACCGCGCGCCATGAATTCGACCCTGCTGCCCCGCCGCCCGCGCGTGTATCTCGCCGGCTTCGACGTCTTCCGGCGCGACGCGCTCGAGCATGGCGCACGCCTCGTCGCCGCGTGCGCGGAATTTGGCTTCGAGGGCGTCTATCCGCTCGACGCGCAAGCGCCCGCGGACCTCGACGGCCCCCGCCAGGCCGCGTGGATCTATCGCGCGAACGTCGAATCGATCCGCGCCGCCGATATCGTGATGGCAAACGTCAATGACTTTCGCGGCCCCGGCGAGCCCGACTCCGGCACCGCCTTCGAGATCGGCTATGCAGCCGCGCTAGGCAAGGAAATCTGGGCCTACTCGTCCGACGAAGGCACGCTCATCGAACGCGTGCCTTCCGTGCCCGACGCGCAGGGGCGCGTGTGCGAACGCGGCTATCTGGTGGAAGATTTCGGCCTGGCCAAGAACCTGATGATCGCGTGCGCGGCGCGCCTCGTGCAGGGCGACGCACGCGCGTGTCTCGAAGCCATGGCGCAGGGGCGCACGCAATAACCACCTGCAAGCGCGTGCGCCGGCGCCAGCGAAAAGATCAATGATGCATGGTGCTCATCGTGCTCATGCGCTGGAGCGCGCGAATACGCGCCACCGCGGGGCGGTCCGTCACGGCGACCTGATAGAGCTTCGCGAGATCGGCCTTGAGCGCCGTGCGTGAGCCGGCGTCGAGATACACCATGTGCCCCGAGGGATAGAAGCGCGCGCTCAGGTTGTCGCGCACCTTCTGGTCGAGCAGCGGCATCTTCTGCAGGTCGATCACCGTCTGGTAGAACGGCGTGACGAAGTCGTAGTAGCCGTTCGCCGAGAGCACGCGCAAATCCGGATTCAAAGCCATTACCGCCGCGAGATCGCCGGCCGTGTAGAGCACGATATTGCCCTGCGCGTCCACGCCCTTTTGCGCGCCCGTCGGATCGATATGGCCGAAGTTCCAGTTCTTGAACGCCTGGTCGTTCAGGTCCGTGAACGACGAGTTCGTGCGGAACTTGAGTTGCTCGTTCAGGTAGCTGTTCCACATCGCCGTGTAGACGCCGCTCACCGCCGTCATGGTGGGATCGTTGCCGCCCGAGTTGGGGTCGATGTTGCCGGCAATGCCCGTGTCGATGGCGGTCACGCGGCCGTCGTACGAGCCGAGCGCCACGCCCTTGTCCTTCAGGAGCGAAGTGAGAAACAGCGAATTGCCGCGGCTGTCGTACGAGGCGATGTCGAGATTCCACGACTCCAGCGTTTGCGTATCGATGCCCGTGTATTGCGACAAGGTCTTGAGCGTAGCCGGAATGCTCTTGTCGTTCGGATCGGGAAACTTAGAGAGCGCCTGAAGATAATCGGTGCGCGCGAATTGCGCGACCTGGGCGGCGAACGCCTCCAGGTCCTTAGGCGCGGGCGTCACGCCAAGGCGCTTGTGGTACCACGCGTCGGCGGCCGCCGTGGGCAGCGCGCCCACCGGATTGCCGGCTTGCGTGTAATCGAGAATCGACGACTGCAGCGTGATGCCGTTCAGATCCACGCCATCCTCGTGCAGCCGGTAGGCCAGCACGCAACTGCGCGCCGTGCCATACGACTCGCCATAGAGAAACTTCGGCGAATTCCAGCGATCGTTCGCCGAGAGGTAGCGCTTGATGAACTGCTTGAGCGAATCCGCGTCCTGATCCACGCCCCAGAAGTCGCGATTGTGATGCGGCGCAATCGCGGCCGAATAGCCCGTGCCCACCGGATTGATGAAGATGAGGTCGCTCTTGTCGAGCAGACTGTCCGGATTGTCTTCAAGTGCATAGGGCGCGGGCGGCGTGAAGCCCGGCATCGAGGTCTTGATGCGCTTGGGCGCGAACGAGCCGAGCAGCACGAACACCGAAGATGAGCCGGGCCCGCCGTTATAGAAGAACGTGACGGGACGGTCCTGCGCCTGCACACCGTCCTTCGTGAACGCCACGTAGAAGATCTTGGCGTTGGGCTGCGAGCTGCTCGGATCGACGGTCACGAGGTGACCCGCCGTTGCCGTATAGGCAATGACTTCCTTGCCGATCTGAATGGCGTGATGCGTGATCGCGGCGTTTTCGGTCATGTCGGTGACGAAGTCGTCGGGACCGTTGCCGTAAGCGGTGGGATCGAAGCACGGCTGGTCGGCCTGGGAGCGATGCTTGCCGTTGCCGCTCGCGGGGCTGGCCCCTTGAGCGCCGCCGTTGCCCTTGGTGGACTGCGCTTCGTCGTTCATGTCGTCTCCACTTTCTGTGTGTTCGCGTTTGAGACAGTGAATGCAACTTCGAATGCAAGGCTCTCATGCAACCCGTCGCGCGCGCCGCTTACCGCTCGTGCCCAGCTTGCAGCGCGCCGCGCTCATCCTACGCCGAGCCGAGCGCGGCTGCCACCTTGCTGCCCACCGGCGTGCCAAGGCCCGTGCAGGCGTCCCAGCCCGGCGCCGCCGAGAAGTCGCCATTGCTGCCGCTGGTCACGTCGTTGAAAGCCCCGGGTTGCGCATAGAGCTTGGCGTTCGCGAAGCCCACGGGCGTGCCGCGCGCCGCGTTGATCCGCGCGATCAGCGCAGCCCACAGCGGCGCGACGGCGCTCGTGCCGCCCACCACCGTATCCGCACCCGCCACGTGCACTTCGTAGCCCGTGGCGGGATCGGCGTCGGCGGCCACGTCGGGCACGCCGCGCCGCACCAGCGCGCCCGCCCCGCCGCTGCTACGCACCACGCGCAGGCCTTTTTGCCAATCCGGCAGCGCGAACGTCGCGCTCACGCCGCCGCCGGTCGCGCCGTTGTCGCCTTCGCTCCACACGGTTTCCTGCGAGATGCGTCCGTTCGACGCCGCGATGTGCGTGCCGCCGCAGCCGAGCGCATACGGGCTCGACGCCGGAAAATCGACATGATCGGCGCCGTCGCTCACGCCGTCCGACGAACCGCTGTCGCCCGAAGCCGCGCACACGGTCACGCCGAGCGCGACGGCCGTTTGCAGCGCGTCGTTCAGCGCGCCGAGCGATTGCTGCGACCACGCCGACTCCGGCGCGCCCCAGCTGATCGAGATGACCGAGGGCTTACGCTGGCTGTCGTGCAGGGCGGCGCTCACCGCATCCACGAAACCCGCTTCGCTGTTCGGCGCGAAATAGACGGCGATGAGCGCTCCCGGGGCGAGCGCACCGGCAATTTCCACATCGAGCGTGACTTCGGCGTCGGGGCCGTTGGGGTCGCCGGTCGGCGCGTTCGTCGCCTGATCGACGGAAACGTCCTCCACGCGCGGCGCGCTCACGCCCAACTCGTTGAAATACGCGGTGAGGTCCGCCGTGTCATATCCGCCGCCCATTTCGATGACGGCAATGCATTGGCCGCTGCCGTCGCCAGCGGGAAAGCTGTAAAGATCCGCGAGCTGCAAAGGCGTGAACGATTTCGTCACCGCACGCGCGGCGCGGATGGGCGGGCGGATGGGTGCGCCCGGCACGGCCGCCGCAGCTTCCGCCGCGCTCGTCGGCTCATCGGCCAGATTCGTCGGCACGATGCGAAAGTGCGGCTGCACCTTCGCGCGATTATCGAGCCCGACCACGGCGGTAACGACCTCGTGCATGTCTTCCGGCAAATGCAGAGGGCCGTTCGGCTGGTGAAAGTGATGTGTGGTTTTGCCGACCTGATGCTCGAAACGCTGCAAGTCGATGCCGAAGGCGGCGTTGTACTGCTGCACCGTGCCCGAGAGCACGACGCGGCGGGCCGAGGCATCGGCCTGATCCACGGCGAGTCCATGCGCGCTCGCGAACTGCTCGACACGCTCGATGTCGGCAGCGCTGGCACCAAAGCGCCGCTCGTATTCCTCGCGCGAAATCGGCTGCGCGGCGGGATCGTTTTCGGCGAGCCGGTCCACCAGCTCGTGAAATTCCGCCGACGCCTGACGCCGCAGGATCAGCACGATCTTGAAGCGCTCCGTCGGGTCGCAAGCGCCGACGCACTGCGCGCCGGCGGGCGCGGGATGTTCACTGCCTGCCACGGGAAGCTGCCTGGTCATGGCCGGTTTCTCCTCCATGAAGCGCGTGCCTGGATTCTGGCTCTCGGACACGCGTTGAATTACGGGAGTTCCGCGCGTCAACCCGGCCCGGAATGCCGTACAAAATCGTTGGGATATTCACGCAGCATGGCCGCCGCACGAGCGGCCAGCAACGCGGTGCGAACACAAGCGAGGCGCTGTGCGCATTCGGCATGCCCGCCAGAATCGTTATACACCGGAGACGATTGCAAAGCTCTCCCGGCGACGCGGGAAAGCCAGGTCGCGCAGATCCTCGTGAAGGAACTGCGCGACGCGCGAAAAGCGCGCGGGCTCAGCGCCCGCGCGCTTGAAGTACCCCGTAGCGTGGTTGTGCCGCTGTGGAGTTTTATGCCGCCGCGGCTAGCGCCGCCGGCAGATGCGTTTGCAGATACGCTTCGAACTCGTCCTTGACCTCGGGATGGCGCAGCGCAAACTCCACCGTTGCCTTGAGATAACCGAGCTTGCTGCCGCAGTCGAAACGCGTGCCCATATAGCGGTACGCGAGCACCTGTTCTTCGGTGAGCAGCGACTGCAATGCATCGGTAAGCTGAAGTTCGCCGCCTGCGCCCGGCTTCAGCGCGCGCAGATGTTCGAAGATCGTGGGCATCAGCACGTAGCGGCCCACCACGCCGAGATTCGACGGCGCGACTTCCGGCGCCGGCTTTTCGACGATGCCCGACAGCTTGAACACATCCTCTTCCCACTCGCGGCCATCGACGATGCCGTACGACGCGCTGTCTTCACGCGCGATCGATTCAACGCCCACCACCGAGCTGTGATAGTGATTGAACGTGTTCACGAGCTGCTTCATGACCGGCGTGGGGCTATAGAGCAGATCGTCCGCGAGAATCACGGCGAACGGCGAGCCGCCCACGAGTTTTTCCGCGCACAGCACAGCGTGGCCCAGACCGAGCGCTTCGGCCTGGCGCACGTAGAAGCAGTCCACATTGGCCGGCTTGATGCTGCGAACGACGTCGAGCAGCTTTTGCTTGTTGCGGGCTTCGAGTTCGCATTCGATCTCGTACGACTTGTCGAAATGGTCTTCGATCGCGCGCTTGCTGCGGCCGGTCACGAAGATCATTTCGGTAATCCCCGCAGCGATCGCCTCTTCAACCGCGTACTGAATGAGCGGCTTGTCGACGATCGGCAGCATTTCCTTTGGGCTCGCCTTGGTGGCGGGCAAGAAGCGCGTCCCAAGGCCTGCAACAGGAAATACCGCTTTGGTTACTTTCAGCATGATGTCCATTCCCAGATCGTTCGTTTGAGTCTCGGTCTCGCAGCGAGGCAAGCCGACTTCCCCGAGGTTCTGCCGTGGCAGATTCTTGTATTGAATAAGATTGTTTAGCGCCTTTTAAGGAATAAAAAAAGGCCAATAAATTCGAATTACGCTTTCCAGCATAACACCGGAAATTATTGCCATTCATACCGGATAGCTTGGGATAGATCGGCATGAATTTCCTGATCCGGCTTGTGTCAATGACGCGTTTCGTTCGGGCGCAGTCTACTCCGCTTCGTCGACGGGCGGCAAGGCGCCGGAGCGCGTGCGAGCGCGCCGGATAGGCTCATTGCGCAACGCTTCGCGATACGCGGACACCCCCACGAGTATCAACAGCACGGCCACGCCGGCCAGCAAGTGCAGGTTCATCGGATTCTCCAGCGACCATAGTCGATCACACTCAAACTAGCATCCCAAATTCGATAAATAAACCGCTTTGTTTTTCAATCCATTTATTTCTCCATTTCTCTTTCCACGCGAATACATTTTGAAAATCTTTTGCTTACTTCCCTCGCGCGCGCGCCTCTAAGATCGCCGGGTACTCTCCCCAAGGACCGGCCGACACCGATGAGCGATCCCGTACTCCAAACCGCCATGCCGCCTGCATCCGCCCTGCCCGCCGCCGCTGCCCCTGCAGCGCGGCCCGTGGCCGCCGCCCGCGAGCTTGCCGGCGAGCATCTGATCGAAGCCCTGCGCGGCTTTGCGGCCCTGCTGGTGGCCTATTTCCATTGCCGCCAGGTCACCTGGATCGGCATGGGCGCGTTCCACCAGTTGCACGCCAGTCTCGCGAGCCCCGGAACCCTTGCCGCGTGGCTGACGTTCCCCATTGCGTGGGGATCGGCGGGCGTGCCGATTTTTTTCGTCATCAGCGGCTATTGCATTCACCGTAGCGGCGCGGCGCGGCTCTTTTCGAACCCCGATTTCCAGCTCGATGCGCGGCAGTTCTGGCTGCGGCGTTTCGTGCGTATCTATCCGGTGTTGCTCGCTGCGTTGCTGCTCACGCTGGCTGTGGATTCGGTCAGCCTCTCGCTGCTTCCGGTGAGCCACAAGATCAACGAGATCGGGGTGCGCGATTTCTTCGTGAACCTGTTCTCGTTGCAAGGCGTGGCCGGTAAGACGTATGGGTCGAATGGCGCGCTCTGGACTCTTTCGCTCGAAGTGCAGTTCTATCTGCTGTATCCGCTGCTCTTTGCTGCGCGCCGCCGGTTTGGGCTGAATGTCGTGCTGGCTGCCGTGGCCCTCATCAATGTCGTTTCCGCGTTGACGCTGGAGCGGCATGACATCATCGTGTTCACGTCGTACTGGTTCTCGTGGATGCTTGGCGCATGGATCGCCGAAGTGCGGTTGCGTGGGTCTTCCGGGTTTCGCTTTGCTTATCCTGCTGCGGCGCTTTTTGCTGTTGCCGGTTGTGTGGCGTTTCACTTCGGGCAGTTTGGGGCGTTTCAGCTTTGGGCCTGTGCGTTTGCCTGCTATCTCGTTAAGGCGCTTTCGCGGCCTGCGCCTGCTTCCCCTGGTTTTCTGCAGTTGCTGTTCTCCAGGATCGGTGATTTCAGCTACTCGCTCTATCTCATTCATTTGCCGCTTTTTGTGTTACTTGGGTCGCTGTTGTTTCGCTCTGAGTTGCAGACTTCGATTTGGCCTTCTTTTGGGTTTACGCTGGCTGTGATTCCCGTTGCCTGGGTGTTCTATCGGCTATTCGAGAAGCCTGCGCTTCATGCTGCTGCTCGGCTTAGGAAGCGGGTTGTTGTTTGAGGTTCTTTGTTGGCCTTTCCTTGTTTTCGCATCGGTATGCAAGTGTTGCCCCTGTGCGGGGCGGCACCTACTTTCTTTGCGGCGGCAAAGAAAGTAGGCAAAGAAAGCCGCTCAAACCGCTAATGCCTGCCACGGTTCACAGCTCGACTTAAATGGTGAATGGCTCCGGAGCGTCTGTCGCCTCGCACCACCAAACTTAGTGACAAGGCAGTCATTCATCCCGCTGCTCGCTACGCGCGCTGCGGTCGGGTCTGCACGGGAAACCGAAAGGCATTTCAGGCTTCGCGATAATGCACGCGCCCCAACGGGGTTGGGTTATGCCCATCGGCGCGCGGAGCGCCGCCGGAAGGATGAGCGCCTTGTCACTACCTTTGAAGGTGCGAGGCGACAGACGCTCCGGAGCCATTCACCATTTACGGCGCGATGTGAACTGTGGCAGGCACTAGCGGTTTGAGCGGCTTTCTTTGCCTACTTTCTTTGCCGCTGCAAAGAAAGTAGGTGCCGCCCCGCACAGGGGCAACGCCTGCATACCGACGCGAAAACAAGAAAAGGCCAAAGCGGCCAGAAGCCGCGAAAAAAGGCCTAAAAAAGCAAAAACCTACTTACCCCGAGCAACAACCCCATCCAACACCCGCTCGACAGCATCAACATACTGCTGCTTCCCAAACCGCTCCCGAGCAGTAGCAAGCCCTTGCGCAGCAAGCCCATCCCGCAACACTGCGTCATCGTGCAGCTTGCCGATGGTAGCAGCCAGCTCCTTCGCATCACCTGGCGTACAGAGCAAACCGCTCTTGCCGTGCTCGACGATCTCAGTCACACCACCATCACGAGAGGCAACGACCGGCCTTTGCGCCAGCATCCCCTCAACAACTACACGCCCAAACGGCTCAGGCGTAATAGACGTATGCGCGATCACATCAACGGCCCGCATGCACGCCGCAATGTCATGCCGGAAGCCGAGAAAATGCACACGCTCCTGCAACCCGTTCGCTTCGACGAATGCGTGCAGTTCTGCGGCATAAGCATCCTCACCGAACAGCGGCGCGCCCACAAACACAGCATGCGCACGCGGCTCGTCGAGCAACGCTTCGAGCAGCACATGCTGGCCTTTCCAGCGCGCAAGCCGGCTGAAAGCACCAACCAGGAACGCGTCTTCGGGCAACCCGATCTGCGCACGCAACTGCGCCTGCGGCACACGCGCGAGCGCACGAAACGGCGATTCATCCACGCCGTTGTGCACCACGTCGATGCGCTTCGCGTCGAAGCGCGTGAGTTGCGCAAACACCTTCGCCGATGCATGCGAGTTCGCGATCACATGCGCAAGTCCCAGCTTCGCGCAGCCCTTGATCACGGCGCGCTGCACGCGGCCGAAATGCTCGTCGCTCACGATGTCACGCAAATGCCAGACCACCGGCTTGCGTGCGAGTTTGCCCGCGATCACGCCGATCACCATCGCGCGCTGCGTGTTGGCGTAAAGCACGTCGGCTTCGCGCGCGCGGCGGCGCGTCTCGCGCACGAGCGCGGCGATGCCCGCTAGCACACCCAGACGCGGCGCCGTGCCGCCATCGCGGCGCACCTTGTTCAACGCGCCCGAATCGAGCACCTCAACACGCGCGCCCGCTTTGTCGAGCGCCTCCCTGAAGGGACCGTCGTTGAAGAGCAGCACGTCGATACGCGAGCGCAAACCCTTCACCACTTCCAGCAGCGATAGCTCGGCGCCGCCCAGCACGCCGCTCTGGTCGATGGCGAGCACGCGTGGCGCGTCCGCCGCGTCCGCATCGATCTCGAACGGGGCCGCGCCGTGTGCCGAGCCTGCCTGCGCAATCGCCGGCACTGCCTTCGCCACACGCGCAAAGAATTGCTCGCGGAAATGCCGTGAAGAGAAACGTTCGGCGTTCGCGCGGCAATCTTCAGCGCGGAATCGGCCAGGATCGCTTTCGAACGATTCGACGGCGTCGATGATCGCGTCTGCGTTCTGCTCTTCGAAGAACAGGCCCGTCGGGCGCGAACCCGTGTCGCGCACCGTTTCGAGCGCGCCGCCCTTGCCATAGGCAATCACGGGCGTGCCGCAAGCCTGCGCCTCGACCACCGAAATGCCGAAGTCTTCTTCCGCTGCGAACACGAACGCCTTGGCGCGGCGCATCCGGTCATGCAGTACGGCGAACGGCTGATAGCCCAGCACTTCCACGTTGGGCGTCGCCTTCGCGCGAACCTTGTGCATGTCGGGGCCGTCGCCGATCACCACGAGGCGTCGCTCGGGCATTCGCGCGAACGCCTCGACGATCAGGTCGATCTTCTTGTACGGCACGAGCCGCGAAGCGGTCAGATAGAAGTCTTCCTTCGTCGTTTCCAGCTCGAACGCGTCGATGTCCACGGGCGGATAGACCACCTCGGCCTGGCGCTGGTACACCTTCTGGATGCGCCGCGCGATGAACTCCGAGTTGGCGACGAACTGGTCCACCGAATTCGCCGTGCGCACGTCCCAGTTGCGGATGTAGTGCAGGATCAGGCGCGCGAGCATCGACTTCGGCCCGCGCGTGAGGCTCGACTCCTGCAGATACTGATGCTGGAGATCCCACGCATAGCGGATCGGCGAATGCACGTAGCTGATATGAAATTGATCCGGTCCCGTGAGCACGCCCTTGGCCACTGCGTGGCTGCTCGAAATCACCACGTCGTAGCCCGACACGTCGAGCTGCTCGATGGCGAGCGGCATGAACGGCAGGTACGCGCGATAACGCTTGCGCGCGCCGGGCAGCTTCTGGATGAACGAGGTCGTGGCGCGCTTGCCGCGCAGGAACGTGCGGTCCTTCGAATCGACAAAGTCGACGACCGAGAACAGGTCCGCATCCGGAAAGCAGGCCAGGATCTGCTCGAGCACCCGCTCCGCGCCCGCGTAGGTCACGAGCCAGTCGTGCACGATGGCCACGCGCGGCGCACGGCCTGCGGCGAGGGCTGGGCGCAGTGGCCGCAGCGGCATGACGGCGCCCGTTTCGGGGCGGCGCGGTTTGGTGGCGTCGCGCCGTTGAATGGGCGCGGCGGCGCTTTCGGACGGCGCCGCTTCGTCGATCAGTTCGTGACTCATGCGCTTTTCCGTGAATTCAGTCGAAAGAGAAGGGAACGGGCGTAGCCGCGCAGCATCGGCGTGGTCGCAACGGACCACACCACGTTGGCAAGCGCGAGCACGACACCGGCGCCGATTGCGTACAGCGCGTCCGGCAGCCACCACGCGAAAGCGAGCGCGGCAGCGAGGAAACTCAGGTGTGCAAACATATCGACGATGATCGTGCGGCTATGAATGCGCGAAAGCCACAGCAGCACGACGTAGTCGAACAGTGCGCGAAACAGCACGGCGGCCGCCGCGCCCGGCAAGCCGAAGCGCGAAATGCCGAGCCACAGCAGACCTGCAAAAAGCGGCAGTTCCACGAGCCCGACGCGCGCGGCGACGGCAGGATTGTTTTGCGACTGGATAAGAATGCGCGTGACGCCCGCCTGCCCGACGAGCCACACGGCGATGATCAGCACGCGCCCAACCGGCGCGCCATGCTCGGCGATCACGGGCCCGACCCACGCATGCAGGAAGGGCTGGAGCACCACGATCGCGCCAATGGCGATCGGCGTGAACACGGCATTGAGAAACTGCAGCGACTGCGCGGCAATTTCATCGGCATGTTCACGGCCCAGCGCCGAGAGGCGCGGAAACAGCGTGCGCACGAGCGCATTGGGCACCATGTTCAGGCGCGTGACGAGGTTCTGCGGCACGGTGTAGTACGTGACGAAGCGCGCACCAAGGCCCGCGCCCAGCATCATGCGGTCGAGCGAATCCGCGACCATCGTCGTGATGCTCGCGACCAGCATCCAGCCGCCGAAATTGAAGAGCGCCTTCGAGGTATCGAGGCGCGGCCCGCGCACCTTGCGAATACCGAGCACGCGCAGCGCCGAGCGGCCGAGCAGGATGGCGGCGGCGAGACGCGCGAACACCGCGGCGGCCAGCACGGTCTGCAGATTCGGTTCGTACGCCCAGGCAGCGGCAAGCGGCAGCAGCTGGAACAGGAACGTGCCGAGCGTCTGGTTCGTGTTGTAGATGCCGAAGCGCTCTGCGCCGTTGATCGCACCCGCGAACACCCAAGAGACATTCGCGACCGGAATCGCCACGGCGAGCCAGGGCAGCGCGAGATAGACTTCGTGCCGCAATTCGGGCGTGACGTGCGTGAAGTACGCGGTATAGAGCGCGCCGCCCGAATAGATCAGCAGGCCGCCGATCGCGCCGGTCGTGAAATTCAGCCAGAACGCGCTCCAGAACACGCGCTCGCAGGCGTCGGCATCTTTCGACGCATACGCCTTCGAGATCTGGTTCTGCGCGGCCATGCTCATGCCGAGATCGAGCACGCTGAAGTAGCCGATCAAGGTCCAGACGAGCGCGATCACGCCGTAGCGCTCCACGCCGAGCAGACGGATATACGAAGGCACCGTGACCAGCGACACGAAGGTCGGCAGCACGAGACCGAACAGATTGATTGCGACGTTGCGCAGAATTCCTTTATCCATTGGGTATCCAGTTGCGTGGCCCGTAACGGGTCAGGCCGGTTTCCAGCGGTACATGAGCACCTTGCCGCGCGCGTCTTCCTCGACGAACACGAGGTATTCGCCGTTTGCCTGGCGATGCGCGGTGATCCCGAACGGCACGTCGACCCAGCCCGAGGTGTTGCCCACTTCGGCGCCCGGGCCGAAGGTGCCGATCTCCTTCGCGCTGTCCTTGTCGTACACGTGGACGTTGCCCGCGGGCTCGACCACGAACACGTACTGGCCTTCCACCGTGAGCCCCGCGGGCGTGACGGGCGGTTTCGCTTTCGGGTCCCACGGCAGGCGCAGCATGTAGTGCTGCTCGGGGTGACCGCTCGACCACTTGTCGTAGCGCACCAGCACACGCCCCGCTTCCTTCCAGAAGCCGGGATCGTGCGGCGCATCGGCCGTGTAACCCGTCACGTAGAGCGTGTCGGTCTGCGGCTCGTAGATCGCGCGATGCACCTCGGTGAACGGCGCGGGGACCGCGTACTTGTCGAGCTTGTCGTACGAGTAGATCGGGTTGCCCTTCGCGTCGAGCCCGCCGAAGCGGAAGCGCCAGATGCCCTTGTCGTCGCGCGCGCGCCAGATGTCGCCGCGGGTGTCGATCCACCAGCCCCAGCCGCCGGCCAGATGATCGCGGCCCGGATTGCGCGTGAATTCGTCGGCGTCGAAGGCACCGTTGCCGTTCGCATCGCGCCAGATCCAGTCGCCGCCAGGCTGCGGCGCGTTCGGCACGTTCTGCACCCCGCGGCCGCGGCCCGCGATGAAGCCCGAGGGAATCGCGGTCTCGCCGTCGCGCTGCGCGTCGAAGCGGTAGATCTTCAGGTGGTCCGCGTACATGTCCGTGAGGAACAGGAACGTGTGCCCGTTCAACGCGCGCGCGGTCGGCAGGCCCGGCCACTGGTCGGTGTGAAAAACCGGATCGTCGGGATAGCGGAATCGATTGGACAGGAATCCGACATATTTCCAGTCCTGCCCCGGCGGCTTCGACAAGTCGAGTTCGAAGCGCTTGTTGCCGGTATACACGCTGTTGGGACGCTGCGGGTCCACCCACGCGCCGTCCACGAACAGCAGGCCTTCCAGGTTCCACAAGCGCTTGCCGGCAGGCGTATAGGCCTCCAGCGTCGCGCCAAGACCCGCGCCGATGTTGTCTTCGTGCTGCGGCCCGACGCCGTTGGTCGAGACGTAGATGTTCCCGCGCGCATCCGTGCCAACGCCCGTCAGGCCGTTGAAGCGGCCCGGACCCGGCCGCCCCGCGACGCCTGAGAAGATGCCGCCGCGCTCGCCGAGCGTCGCGCTTTGCGTCCACGACTTGCCGTTGCGCGTGAAAATGAGAATCTGCTGACGCGGCCCGTTATCGGCGATCAGCAGGCGCTGCTGCGGATCGAACGCGAGATCCACCGGCACCGAATCGTCGGGCAGTGCGAGCGTGTCGTCGAGGCGCTTGCCGTCCGCTGAGTAATGCTCGACGCGCGGGTGCGCGGCGCCCTTACCCGCTTCGGCGCCCGTCAGCACCCACACCGACCCGTCGGCTGCAAGCGCGATGCGGCCCGGCGCCTGCACGTCCCATTGCCCCTTGCGCTGCATCGAATTCGCGTCGTACACCTCGATGCGGTTCATCGGCGTGTTGCTCACATAGAGCGTCGAATCTGTTGCCGCGAGTCCGCCAATGTCGGCATGCGTGCCGGTGGGCACTTCGTTGATCTTCAGGAACGACGCGGAAAGCTGCGCATGCGGATTGAGCGGATCGGGCGAAGCCTGAAACGCGGCGGCGCGCTTGGGCTCATCGAGTGGCCGGCGCGTGATGCCGTACCACTGGCTGCCCTTCGCAGGCCAGATGCCGCTGCCGACGAGGTGCCCCTTCTCGTTGCCCACGCCGACCGCCGCATACAGATAGCGATGATTCACGGCCACGGCGTTGCCGCCGGCGCCGCCCCAACCATGCGTGCCGCCGGCAAAGCCGAGCGGCTTGCCGTCCTGGTACGCGCTGATCTCGGCGCCGCTCTCGTCCCACGGCGCGTTGGTGAACACCTTGCCTTCGGGCGTGACGGCGATGGCCGTGACGTTGATCTGCATCCACGTGCCTTGGCCGTTGCCAAAGCTATTGCCGATCCACGAGGTCGTCACGTTGAGTTGCGGCGCGGCGATGGTCTGAACCGACGACGTGCAGATAAACGTGCACATCGCGGCCAATGCCAACGTCCTGCGCAAGCGGCGATCGGGATTCGATAACGGCAAGGCAATTCCTCCGGTCTGATGACGGCAATCTGCCAGGATCATGCCGTACAAACCGTGTGAAAAATCGCCTCTAAAAAAGGGAAAATAATTCAAAAAAATTCAGTATTTATGACCCATTTCTGAGTGAGCCGGAAATAAATTCCAGAACGCGGGCGCTATGTCTGCAGGCCTTATGCAGCCTGGCACAGCCCGGTTTTCCGAATGTCATGCGGATTTCATATCGCGCAAATTCCGGCATTTAAATTCAAAAATCCGGAATCAATATATTTCGGCTTTTTGAACATTTAATTCTTTCTAGAATGAATCGCGAAGCAATCGCGCATGCATGAACCCACCGGAGAACCGATGACCGTTAGCCGCCTAGTCACTCAACAAGGCCCCGCCGAACATTCCCACCGCATCGTCCAGCTGGACGGTCTGCGTGCCTTCGCCGTGCTCGCCGTGTTCGCGCAGCACGCGTTGCGCGCGCCGCTGTGGATTGGCGTCGACCTGTTCTTCGTGCTGAGCGGCTTTCTCATCACCGGCATCCTGCTCGAGCGCAAGGCGCGCGGGCAATCGTATTTCAGCTACTTCTATGCGCGCCGGGTGCGCCGTATCCTGCCGCCCTACGTACTGCTGCTCATCGTTTCGTCGCTGCTGTTCGGCTTCGGCTGGGCGCACTACTGGCCGTGGTACGCATTCTTCGCCACCAATATCGGCGACGCGCTCGGCCAGAGCGGGCACGACAGCCTCAACATTCTCTGGTCGCTCGCCGTAGAAGAGCAGTTCTACATCGTGTGGCCCTTCGTCGTGCTGCTCCTGCCGCAACGGCTCATGGCTGTGGTGGCCGCCGCGCTCATCTTTCTCGTACCCGTGCTGCGCGCCGTCGCGACGCCGTGGTTCGACTCGTACTGGCCGATCTACTACCTCACGCCGTTCCGCATGGACCTGCTGGCCGCCGGCGCGCTGCTCGCCGTGCTCGTGCGCCGCGACCGCAATGCGCTCGAGCCCTTCAAATGGCCCGCCGCCGTGCTTTTCTTCGCGGCGCTCGGCGTGCTGGCCTGGCTGCACCTGCACTACCCGCGTTTTCGCGGCATGAACACGCCGCTCTCCAACGCGATGCTCTATAGCGTTTCGCTCGTGCTCTGCACCTCCATCGTCGTGTTTGCGCTGCAATCGAAAGGCATCGTGCGGCGCCTGCTGTCCAACCCGGTGCTCGTCTATATCGGCACGATCAGCTACACGATCTACCTCATTCACCTCACGATTCTCTATGCCGTGTGGCCGCTCCATTACGGCCGCATCCAGAGCGCCGCGATTGCGCTCGTCCTCACGCTCGCTTATGCAAGCGCGAGCTGGTTTCTCTTCGAGCGCCGCCTCACGCGCGGTCCGCGCCGCCGCCCAGCGGCTGAGCCGGTCGACCTCACCGCGCGCGTGAGCCAGTCGAGCCCGCAGTCGTAATTCCTGAATCCCGTTCGATACTTCAAAGGCACATCACATGAACGAACGTCGCAAAGCGATCATCACCGGTGTTTCCGGCCAGGACGGCGCCTACCTCACGCGCCTTCTCCTCGACAAGGGCTACAACGTCACCGGCACCTATCGCCGCACCAGCTCCGTCAATTTCTGGCGCATGAACGAACTGGGGATCCTCGATCATCCGTCGCTCGAGCTCGTCGAGCACGACCTCACGGACGCGGGCTCGACCCTGCGCCTCGTCGAACGCGCCCAGGCGCAGGAGGTCTACAACCTCGCAGCCCAGAGCTTCGTGGGCGTGTCGTTCGACCAGCCCGCCACGACCGCCGAAGTGACCGGCATCGGCGTGCTGAACATGCTCGAAGCGATTCGCGTCGTGAATCCGAAGACGCGCTTCTACCAGGCTTCGACCTCCGAAATGTTCGGCAAGGTCCAGGCCATTCCGCAATGCGAGGACACGCCGTTCTATCCGCGCAGCCCCTATGGCGTGGCCAAGCTGTTCGCACACTGGTCCACCGTCAACTACCGCGAGTCCTACGACATCTTCGCGACGAGCGGCATTCTCTTCAACCACGAGTCGCCGCTGCGCGGGCGCGAATTCGTCACGCGCAAGATCACCGACAGCGTCGCCAAGATCAAGCTCGGCAAGCTGAACATGCTCGAACTCGGCAACCTCGACGCCAAGCGCGACTGGGGCTACGCCTCCGAATACGTCGAAGGCATGTGGCGCATGCTGCAGGCCGACGAGCCCGATACCTACGTGCTCGCCACGGGCCGCACCGAAACCGTGCGCGACTTCGTAAAGATGGCCTTCGCCGCCGCCGGTTTCCAGCTCGAATGGTCGGGCAAGGGCGAGCGCGAAACCGGCATCTGCGTCGCCACGGGCCGCACGCTCGTGCGCGTGAGCCCGCGCTACTACCGCCCCGCCGAAGTCGATCTGCTCATCGGCGACGCGACCAAGGCGCAGGAAAAGCTCGGCTGGAAGCCGCAGACTTCGCTCGAGCAGCTCTGCCAGATGATGGTCACGGCCGACCTTGCGCGCAACGAACGCCATGACACATTCTGATCCCGCTAGCCGTCCGCGCGCGCTCATCACGGGCATTGGCGGCTTTACGGGCCGCTATATGGCCGCCCGCCTCGCGGCGGACGGCTACCGCGTGTGGGGCACCGTGCGGACGGGCGAATCGCTGGACGCGGAAGCCTTTCCGTTCGGCGCCACCGCAATCGAAGCCGACTTGCTCGATCGCGCCGCGATTGCCCATGCGCTCGAGTCCGTTCAGCCCGACGTGGTCGTGCATCTCGCCGCAGTGGCCCACGTGGCCGACAGCGACGTTGCACGCACCTACGTCGTGAACGTGGTCGGCACACGCAATCTGCTCGAGGCACTCGCGCAGCAGAAGCACGTGCCGCGCGCCGTCTTGCTCGCCAGCAGCGCGAACGTCTACGGCAACGCCACGAACGGCGTGATCGACGAACAGGTCGATCCCCAGCCCGCGAACGACTACGCGGTCAGCAAGCTCGCGATGGAATACGTTGCGAGGCGCTTTCAGGCGCAATTGCCGATCATCATCGCGCGCCCGTTCAACTACACGGGCGTGGGCCAGTCGCCGGACTTCCTGATCCCGAAGATCGTCGACCACTACGCACGCGGCGAAAAGCAGATTTCGCTTGGCAACCTGCACGTGGCCCGCGACTTCTCCGATGTGCGCGACGTGGTGAACGCCTATGCGCGGCTCGTCGAAGTCGCGCCGCGCGGCACCACCGTCAACGTCTGCTCGGGCAGCGGCCAGACGCTAGGCGCGCTGCTCGACATGCTCGCGCGCATCGCCGGCTACGAGATCGAGGTGCACATCGATCCGCGTTTCGTGCGCGCCAACGAAGTGCGTCAGCTGATCGGGTCGAATGCGAAGCTGCGCTCCATCGTAGGCGACAGCTCGCGCAAGCACCTCGAAGAAACCTTGCGCTGGATGTACGAAGAGGCCCGCGAACGCGTGCTCGAAACGCAATAGCGCTGCTTGCTGACGCTTGTTCTACAAATAAACCGCCGCTCTCCCGAGCGGCGGTTTTCGTTTGGTCGATCGACTCGCTTCAGTGAGCGGCGATGGCTTCCGCGTACACACCGGCCACGCGCTTCGCGATCACGGCGTTGTCGAAGTGCTCGCGCGCATACGCCTTGCATGCCTCTTCATCCGGCAGCTTGATGCGGCCCGAGAGCGCGCCGTCGATGCCATCGGCGATCGCGTTCGCGCCCGTGCTCGGCAGCACGAGATCTTGCGAAAGACCCGCCACCGCCTCCGGCAGACCGCCCACGGGCGTCACCAGAACCGGCGTACCCGCGGAAAGCGACTCCACCGTAATCAGGCCGAAGCCCTCCAGCGCAACCGTCGGCACCACGCTCAGCGTAGCCGCGCGATAGAGCGATGGCAGGTGCGCGTCGGGCACGAAACCGAGCAGCTTCACGTTGTCGGCCAACCCCGCTTCGTCGATACGCTGCTGAAGTTCGGATTCCAGACGGCCGCGCCCCGCGATCAGCAGGAGCACGTCCGGGTGGCGCTGCTTCACCATCTTGATCGCGTCGATCAGATCTTCGAGGCCCATGCGGCGCACGAGGCGGCGCACGGCCAGAATGATCGGGCGGCCTTGCGGCAACTGGAGCTTCAGGCGCGCTTCCGCCGTCGTGCAGGCCGGGTCGAAATGCGCCGTATCCACGCAGCCCGGCACGATGCGCACGCGCTCGGGCGAAATCGCGTAGCGGCGCGTGAGAATGTCGCCAAACGCCTTCGACAGCACGATGAGCCGCGAGGATCGCTCGTACACCGACTGCTCCAGCGAGTGCTTGATGCGCTGGCTCAGCGTGGCCGCGCCTTCCACGAAGCTTTCGTCGGCCCACGGTCCCTGGAAGTGCGAAACCTGCGGAATGCCGCGCGTGACGTCGAGCCCGGGGAAGGTGTAGAGCGCGAAGTGCGAGGAAATCACGTCGGGACGGTGGCGGCGAATCTCGCTGCGCAGCGCACGGCGCGCGTCCATGAGGCGAAACGGCAGCGAGCGCGAAGCGGAGCCGAAGCCGTGAATCGCGCCGCCGCTATCCTGGGCCACCTTGGGCGAGCCGGCCACGACGCCGCGCACGCGCACGCCCGCACCGGGCAGCGCGCCGACGAGCGAGTAGTACATGCGATCGAGGCCGCCTGCGCGCTCGGGAAACCAGTGCATGCCGATCTGCAGCGATTGAATGGATTGTGTGGTCATCGCGTGTCCTTATTCTGCATGTATGCGGTTATCAGGGGGTTTCTGCGCGCTGGAGCGATTGACCGCCCGGCAGCGTCGCAGCGGCGAACGCGGGTTCTTCGCGGCGCACGGCCGCGCTCGCGTCGCCGGCCAGTTGCCGGTAGAGCGCGATGTACTGCGCGGCCATGCGCGCCCAGCCGAACTGCGTGGCCAGTTCCGCCGCGGCCTCGCCCATCGCGAGGCGGCGCGGCGTGTCGCTGGCGAGCGTCTTCACGGCGTTGGCGAGCGCCGGCACGTCGTCGGGGTCTTCGAGCACGATGCCGCAATCGGGCGTGATGATTTCCGCGCCGCCTGCCGTGCGCGCGGTGACGACGGGCAAGCCCGCGGCCATCGCTTCGAGCAGCGAAAGACTCATTGCTTCGTAGCGCGAAGGAAATACGTAGGTATCGACAGAGCGCATGAGCGTGGGCATCTCGCGC
The DNA here is from genome assembly GCF_004353905.1 of Paraburkholderia guartelaensis. Classification (GTDB taxonomy): domain Bacteria; phylum Pseudomonadota; class Gammaproteobacteria; order Burkholderiales; family Burkholderiaceae; genus Paraburkholderia; species Paraburkholderia guartelaensis. The sequence goes on from NZ_SMOD01000002.1 coordinate 287,786, forward strand.
ACGAGGCCGAGAAAATGCACCCGCGATTCGATGCCCAGCTCGCGTGCGAGTTCGGGATACGGGCTGCCCGGCAGGTAGCCCGCCACGGCCAGATGCACGTTTTCGGGCATCTGCTTCATGGCGTGCAGCACCGTGCCGAGGTTCTTGCGCGGCGTGCGCAGATCGCCCACGAAGAGCAGCAGGAACGCGTCCGCGGGCAGCGAGAACTTCGCGCGGTCTGCGCTCGCGGCCGAGAAGCCGCGCGTGTCCACGCCGTTGTAGATCACGTCGAGCCGCTCCACGGGGTTGCCGCCCGACGCGCGAATTTCGTCGGCGACCTTGCGCGAAACGGCCGCGATCACGCGCGAGCGCCGGTACGCCCAGCGCTCGAGCACCGCATTGGCGCGCGTGTAGACGAACTGATACGCGGACCACACGCCGCGCGTGAGACCGAACGGGTAGTACTTGCTGCGCGCCCAGCCGCCGTGCACGAAGTGCGCGGTGTTGACGTCGGCGTGCGCCCAGGTGATGAAGCCGTTCACATGAAGCACATCGTAAGCGCGCCGGTTGCGGCGCAGCCACAGCGCGCTCTTCACCGCGAATACCTGCTGGCGCAGCAGGTTGGTGGGCCAGGCGCGCGAAGGTTGCACATTCACCCATTTCACCTTGGGGTGGGCAAGCAGCTCGGGCGCGACATGCGAGGCGACCAGCGTCACCTCGAACCCCTCGTCGAGCGCGGCGCGCGCGATTTCATGATTGACGCGGCCCTGGCCGTCATTGTGGCGCACGACATGCGTGACGATTGCGACTCTCAATCGGAGACCTCCGTGGTAGGGGCATGGCGTTGCAGCTTCGCCCAATGCCCCGCGCTGAGAATGGAAAACACGCTAGAAAAGAGCAGCAGGCCGCCGGTGCCGACGAGCGAGTTGGTGAACACGAGCATGGCGAAGATCGATATTGCGAGGCTCAGGCACGCGCACACGTAGCGGTCCTCGGGAAAACGCATCGACACGCGCACCGCGCGCACGAGCAGCCACAGCACGCCCGACATGTAGAGCAGCGTGCCGGGCCAGCCGAGCACGAACGGAATGTTCATCACGCCGCTGTCGAAGCTGCCGTACTGGCCGAGCTGGCCGTTGTTGCTCGAGAGCTTGGTCGATGCGCCGGTGGCGCCGAGGCCCTCGCCCGTCACGTCGGTGAAGGCCTTTTTCGCGAAGTCGGCATAGAACTGGTTACGCGCCTCGTAGCTCTGGTCGTCCTTCAGGTTCACGAGCGTATTCAGACGCTGCTGCATGCGGTCCGCCACGGGACCGAACGTGAGCAGCGGCACACATACGCCCGCCAGCACGACCGCGCTGACGATGATGCGAATGCGCACCTTGTTGCTCGACTTCATCAGCTGGATCACCATGGCGATCGCCCAGCCGCCCCAGGTGGAGCGCACGAGCGAGAGCGCGAACGAGAAGAACCCGAACGCCGCCGCGATCCAGCGCACACGATGCTTCGCGGCCATCACGAACACCATCGCGCCCATCATCGCGAATGCGAACGGGCCCGACGAGTTCATCGTGCTGAACACACGCACGCCGAGCGGCACAGGGTCGCCCTGCGAGTTCATGTCCGAGCCGATCATCCACATCGCATCCCACGGCGGCATGATGAAGAACTGCACGAGACCGTACGCGCCCATCACGAGCATGCCGTAGATGAAGGTATTGATGATGGTCTTGCTGCACTCGGGATACTGGCGCGTGAGCACCATGATGTGAAAGCCGATCAGGAACGGATAGATCCAGTTGGCAAGGTCATAAACAGCCGCGGCCGGGCCGCTCCCCACCACGCCCACCACGAACCCATAGCCGATGCCGAGCAGCGCGAGCAGGAGCGGCAGACCGCGCCGCTGCCCGAGGATCGGGTAGTAGCGCAGCAGCGAAATGCCACTGATCATCGTGACGGCGAGCGGCGCGACCTGAATGAGGCTGGTGGGCGTGAAGCCGCCCTTGCCGTAGTCGGCGAGACGCCGCACTTCGGGGCTCAGGAACCACAGCCACCACATGAAGCCGATATAGCGCACCGGGTTCACGAAGTAGAGCCAGAATCCCACCGCGATCGAGAGCACGGGAAACGCCAGCGTGAGCACGGTGCCCTGGTGCGCGCCGATCAGGAGCACCGTGAATACCCACAAGGCGAGCGGCGGCAGCGTATCGCGGCCGAGCAGGCTGCGCAGGCCGCCGCGGCGGCGGCCTTGCTGGCTCGCCGGCGCGGGTGCGGGGATAGCGGTCGTGACGTCCATGATCACATCCCGCGCGCAGCGACGCCCCGGCCTTGGGGTTCGCTCGTGATCGACTCGCCGTTGAGCGCGTCGCGCTCGTGCAGCATCTCGCGCGTGAGCTGCGCGTGCTGCCGTGCGAAGTGCTCAGTCGTGAGGTCGCGCGTGTGCAGCTGCTCGCAAGCTTCACGCGCCTGGGCGAGCGCCCGCGCCGGGTCGGCCACGAGCGCATTCGCCGCGTCGCGCAGCTGCTGGGCGTTGAACGGCTCGACGTACGAGGCGGCCTTGTCGTCGAAGTAGTCTTCGAGCGCGCCCACTTTCGTCGCGATCATCGGCTTGCCGAGCGCCGCGGCTTCCAGCATCACCGTGATGCCCGAGGCGTGCGTGTTGGGACGCAGCGGCACGACGATGATGTCCGCCCAGTCATACAGCGCATGCTGTTGCTTGATGCCGGAAACGCGCACGATTTCGACGTTGTCCGCGCGCGCCGATGCCGGCATGCGCCGACGCGTGGCAATCCGCACCTGGTAGCGCGAATCGTTGCCGAGCGCGCTGACGAGCGTGGTCCAGTCGCGGTCGCGGTCGTTGCCGATCGCGGCCACGCGCACGGGCGTATGCGGCGTCCATTCCGAAGGCGGACGCAGCGGAAAATCGTTGGTATTGAGCCCGTAGAGCACGTGGCGCGCCTCGCGCCCGAAATACTCGCCGCACAGCGCGGCATTCTCGCTCGCGAGCGTGGTGAGCAGATCGGCGCGCTTGAGCAGCCGCTTGTAGATCGCACGGCGCAGCGCGCCGTAGCCCGGCCAGCGGTCGAGCAGCCACACGCTTTGCGCCAGTAGCAGCGGGCGCGCGCCGCCCTTCTTCGCGGTCATCAGCAGCACCAGCGCCACGGCCAGATGCTCCTGCTCGGTATGCGTCCAGATGACGTCCGATTGCAGAATGGCGCGGCGATTACGCCAGGCGTGAATGAAGTCGAAACCGGCCGCGGCCTTCAGCGCGCGCCGCATGAAGCGCATGGGCGTGCTTTCGCTCGCGTCCTGCGCGTAATTGAGGGCGAATTCCGCAGATTCCGCGTGATGGTAGCCGTACAGGCTGCCGATGTTCTCGCCTTTGCGATAGCGGCGCGGATCGGCGCCATAGAAAAGGTGGACGTGGACTTGCGTACCGCTCATTCGGGGTCCTCCGTGTAGTCGTTGGCCGCGCCGCTCAAACGTGCGCGCGGCGCGCCTCTCGTGCACCGCCGCGCACCGCGCGCCAGCGTGCGAACGCCGCGCCCGCGGAATCGCCGCGCACGGCGCTCAGGCCCGTGTGCACGAGGCCCGGATACACGCGCGTGCCGACGAGCGCGTACCACCACCAGGCGGTTTCGCGGCGCAGCGGCGTGAGATGGCCGAGCAGGATCAGATGCAGGTTGTAGGCGGCGTTGCGGATCGAGGCGAGCGTCTGCGCGTTGCGCGGGTCTTCGCCCGGGCGCGGCGCGGGGTAATGGTCGACGGCCACGAGCGGGTCGTACACGAGCTTCCAGCCCGAGCGCTTCACGCTCATGCTGAACGCCATGTCGTTATGCGTTTGCGCGCCGGTACCGCGCAGGCGGCGGTCGAAGCGCAGGTCGCCGATCGCCGCGCGCCGATAGCTCATGTTCGCGCCCTTGAGCAGATCGACTTCGCGCGCGCCGCCCGCGCCCAGATGATGGTTGCCGATGATGCGGCCCGAGGGCTGCAGCTTGCCCACGAGCGTGCGCTCGCCGTCGATCATGCGGCCGCCTTCGTGCACCCAGTCGCGCCCGCCCAGCGCGCCGAGCTTCGGGTCGGCCTCGAAGGCCGCCGCGATGCGCGCGACCCAATCGGCGCGCGGCGCGGCGTCGTCGTCGGTAATGGCGATCACGTCGCCCGTCGCGGCATCGATGCCGCGATTGAGCGCCGCCACCTGCCCCGGTTCCTCGACGATGGCCACTTCCACGTTCAGCACGCGGGGCGTGACGTGTTCGGCGAGGCACGCGTGCGTCGCCTCGTCGTCGGCGCGCGCCACCACGACGATCTCGTCAGGCGCGCGCTGCTGGCGCAGCAGCGCCGAAAGACAGCGCGACAGATCGTCAGGACGCCGATAGGTCGGCACGAGCACGGTCACTTTCATCGCGAGTTCTCCTTTGCTGTGCTTGATGGGGCCGTTTGCGTCATGCGCTCAGGTACTCGCGCACGTTCGCGTAGCCATAGGCGTAGTTGCCGCGCGTGTTCGCCGGCACGCCGTTGAACACCCCACCCTGCACACGCACACCGGCGTTGCGCAGTCGCTTGAGCGCCTCGGCGATTTCGCCTTCGGTGTGCATGCCCGAACGCAGCACGAGGAACGTCGAGCCCGCATGGCCGCCGATGATGGCGGCGTCGGTCACGGCGAGCACCGGCGGCGTGTCGATGAGCAGCACGTCGTAGCGGTTCGACAGGCCTTCGAGGTACTGGCCCAGACGCGGCGACATCAGCAGCTCGGAAGGATTGGGCGGACGACGGCCGCACGACATGAAGTGCAGGTTGTCCACTTCGGTCGCGCGAATCGCCTCGTCCAGCGAAATCTGCCCCGAGAGCAGCTCGGAAAAGCCGTTTTCCTGCGGGCCGCCCAGATGGCGTTCGAGCGCGCCACGGCGCATGTCGCCGTCGATCATCAGCACGCGCTTGCCCGAATGGGCGAGCAGCACGGCAAGGTTCGCGGTGAGGAAGCTCTTGCCGACGCCCGGCACCGAACCCGTCAGCATGACGACGCGATTGCGCGCGTCCATCACGCTGAACTGCAGCGAGGTGCGCAGGCTACGCAGGCTTTCGACCGTGAGGTCCTTCGGGCGCGAGTTCGCGAGCACTTCACGCAGACGCGTACCGCCGCGCACCGGGGCGCGCTTTTCGAGCGCCAGCTGCTCCGGCGAAAGCGGCACGAGGCCGTACACCGGCAGCTGGAACGAGCGCTCGATCTGGTCCGGATCGACGATGCCCTTGAACATGTTGCGGCGCATGAGCACAAAGCCCGTGCCGAGAATGATGCCGAGCAGCGACGCCGCCGAGATGATCAGCAGCTTCTTGGGCTTCGACGGGTTGCCGGGGCGCAGGGCCGGATCGACGATATGCACGTTGCCGCCCGTGCCCACGCGCTGCACCGAAAGCTCCTGAATGCGGTTGAGCAGCAGCACGTAGATGTCCTCGGCCACCTTCGCGTCGCGCTGCAGCTGCACGGCCTTCACTTCCGTGGCCGGCAGGTCGCGGAACTTCGTGTCGTACTTCGCGCGCTCGCCCTGCAGTTGCGCGAGCTGCTGGCGCGCCGCGATCAGCACCGGGTGCTGGTCGCCGAAGCGCTGCTGGAGCGAGGCGATCTGCAGTTGCAGCGCCGAGATTTGCTGCTCGTACTGCACGCTGCCGTCGAGATAGATCTTCGCTTCGTCGCTCGCGTTGATCGAACCCGACTTGCTCTGGTAAGCCGTGAGCGCCGCTTCGGCGTTCTCGAGGTCCGACTTCAGGCGCGGCTGTTCGCTGCGCAGGAAGTCGAGCATCTTGCTCGCGTCGGCTTGCTTCGTCGCCACGTGTTCGCGCAGGTACGACTGCGCCACCGCGTTCGCGATCGCAGCCGCGTGCTCGGGGTCGTTGTCTTCGAGTGAGATGTCGATAATGCCCGTCTGCTTGCCCTGCTCCTGCACCTGGATCGCGTTCTGGAAACCGCTGATCGCGTCGAGGTCGTTCAGGCGCACGACCTTGAAGCGGGTGCCCGGACGCGCAACGAGCTTGTTCACGAGCAGCTTCACGCCGCCGCCCTGCTCGACCTGGCCGACGGTGCCTTCGAGCAGGCGCGCGCCGTCCGGCGTCGAAACCACGTAACGGTCGTTGTCGAGCGCGGTGAGCGTCAGCTTCTTGCCTTCGAGCTCGGGCGTAACCTCGATCGAGTCGATGTTGATGACTTCGCCGCCCCACGCGAAGTTGCTGAGCCAGTTGCTCAAGCCGAACCACGGACGCGCGGGCGTGCCCGGCGTCGCAAGACGCGCGGACAGGCTGCCGATCAGGGGCAGCATGACCGGCGTGACGGTGGTGTTCAGCTTGAACTGCTTCACCACCGGCTCGACCACGCTGCGGCTCTTGATCATCTGGATTTCGGCGTCGGTGGGCAGACTGCCCGTCGACGATCCAGAGCTGATGTTCGCGCCGGTTTGCGTTTGCGTGAGAGCCTGCGACGTGTAGTCGGAAGGCTCCACGCGAACCTGGGTGTCGGCCGTATAGACCGGCTTGGCGATGAAGCAGTAGAACACGGCCATGGCGATCACCGCCGCCGCGATCGCGATGAGCCAGCCGATGTCGTCGATGATGACGCGCAGCAACTGGCCGAGGACGACGTCCTCTTCCTCGGTGCGGGCCGCCGGGGCCGCCTGGCTATTGGCTTGTATGGTCACGATTCAATCCCGTTGTTTAGGTGTTGCTCCTGCATCCTCTTTCGAAGCTCTTCGATCACGCTTTTACTTCGCGATCTGCTTCAGATAGAAGACGGTCTGGATGGTCGGCAGCACCTGCTGCAACACACGGTTGAAGGTCGTCGAAGCGGCCGTGCCCACGTACACCACATCCAGCGGCTTGAGCTGGAACTGCGACGAAAGCATGATCGCGTCGGGCTTGGTCATGTCGAGACGGTAGATCTCGGGCTGCGTTGGGTTGTCCTTCATGCCGCGCATCACGAAGATCTGGCGCGGGTTCGCGTCGGTATCGAGAATGCCGCCCGCCTGGGTGAGCGCGTCGGCGATCGTGAGGTCGCCGCGAATCAGGTTCGTCTGCAGCGGCGTCTTCACTTCGCCCATCACGAAAATTCTGCTATCCGAACGATCCGGAATATTGATGACGTCGCCGTCCTGCAGCAGCACGTTCTGAGTCGAATCGCCGCCGTCGAGCATGCGGTTCGCATCGAGGATGTACAGCTTGCCGTTGCGCGTGAGGCGCACGCGGTTGATGTCGGCGTTGTCGGTCGTGCCACCCGAGCGCGTGATGGCGTCCACCAGCGTGAGCGGCACGTCGCTCATCGAGAGCGGGCCCGGCGTCTTCACGTCGCCCGTGATCTGCACCTTCTGGCTGCGGTACGCGAGCACGCGCACGTCCACCTGCGGGTTCTTCACATAGGGGCCGAGGCCGGACGCGAGCTGGTCGCGGATCTGGCCGGGCGTCTTGCCCGCGGCCATGATGCGGCCCACGAACGGGAAGAAGATCGTGCCGTCCTTCGCCACGGTCTGTCCGTACGGGTCGGCCTGGCCCGGCAGCGCGTTGGTATAGGGCTGCGTGAGCGCCTGACCCACCGTCTGCGTCGTGTTGCCGCCCGTGGAGAACGTCGAGCCCTGCGGCGTCGACAGCTCGGGGTGATCGAACACGGTCACGCCAAGAATGTCCTGCGGCGCGATGTGATACGTGTAGTCGGCAGCGCTCGAGAACTTCGAGGGCGGCAGCGGCGCCTTCGGCTGGGCTGCGGCCGCTTGCGCCTGCTGCAGCACGACTTGCTGCGTGATGAGCGTCACGTTGAATTGCTGCTGCGGCTGGTTGTTCGGCTGTTCTTTCAGGCTCGACGTGTCGAGATAATTGCCGGGCGCCGTCGCGCACGCGGAAACGAAGACGCTCAACGCGACCACCGCCGTCAGTTTCAGTTTTGTCATTGGCATATTCGGCTCAACCATCCCTTAACCATACGATCCATCAATTCAAGACTCTGGCGATACGCGGACTCATGGAGTCCATGCGGATCGCTGACATCAGAGTTCTCCCAATTACCGAGCGCGTACACCTTGCCGCGCGCGGTGGGTTCAATGCGCTCGACCGCGGCGACCTGGCGGCGCTCGGTCACGAGCACGAGGTCTGCGGAGCGCACGAGGCGGCTGGTGAGGCGGCGCGACTGATGCCCGCCCACCTTCACGCCGCGCTCGGCAAGGAGCCACTGCATCACGGGGTCCATGTCGTCGCCGTCGCGCGCACGCAGGCCCGCCGATTGAAACGATTCCGGCCGTGAGCCTGTCTGTTCGCTCAGACGCTCGCGAAAGAGCTGCTCCGCCGCCGGCGAGCGGCAGACGTTGGCGTGGCAGACGATGAGCACGTTCTTGATCATGATCGCGTGACTCCCTTCCTTTACATGACGCTATGCACGAAGCCCGGCACCGCTCAGGCCACTGCCTGCGTTGCGGCGCTTTCGGCGCGTGCGCGGCTTGCCTGCGTCGCGCTGGCACGCCCCACGGCGTGGTACTCGATGCCGAGTTCCTGCAGCGCGGACGGCTCGTAGAGATTGCGGCCGTCGAACACGATCGGCATCTTCAGTTGCGACTTGAGCGTTTCGAAATCGGGCGCCTTGAAGACCTTCCATTCGGTGGCGACAACGACAGCATCCGCTTCGCTCGCGGCTTCCATCGCGTCGTTCACGAACGACAGCCGCGCCTGATGTTCCGGCGCGTGCGCGAGATCGAGCGCGAGTACACGCTTCGCCTCGGCGGTCGCGACCGGGTCGTAGGCCTTGACCGTGGCGCCGCGCGCGAGCAGTTCGGCGATGAGCGTGCGGCTCGGCGCCTCGCGCATGTCGTCGGTGTTCGGCTTGAACGCGAGCCCCCAGACGCCGAACGTGCGGCCCGTGAGGTCGGAGCCGAAGCGCGTGACGATCTTCTGTGCGAGCACCTGCTTCTGCGCTTCATTGACGGACTCCACGGCACGCAGGATCTGCAGCGGCTCGCCGAAATCCTCGGCAGTGCGCATGAGCGCCTTCACATCTTTCGGGAAGCACGAGCCGCCATAGCCGCAGCCCGCATAGAGAAAGTCGTAGCCGATGCGCGGGTCCGAACCCACGCCGCGGCGCACGGCCTCGATATCGGCGCCGACGCGGTCGGCGAGATTCGCGAGTTCGTTCATGAACGAAATGCGCGTGGCGAGCATGGCGTTGGCCGCGTACTTGGTGAATTCGGCCGAGTGCACGTCCATGTAGAGCGTGCGCTCGTGATTGCGGTTGAACGGCGCATAGAGGCGCTTCATGACCTCTTTCGCGCGCTCGCCGGGCACGTCGTCGTTGCAACCCAGCACGATGCGGTCGGGCCGCGCGAAGTCCTCGACTGCCGCGCCTTCCTTGAGGAACTCGGGGTTCGAGACCACCGAGAACATGTGGCTCTCGCCACGCTTACGCAATTCGGAGGCGATCGCGTCGTGCACGAGCGCGGCCGTGCCGACCGGCACCGTGGACTTGTCCACCACCACCTTGAAACCGGTCATGTGGCGGCCGATGTTGCGCGCGGCCGACAGCACGTATTGCAGGTCGGCGGAGCCGTCTTCGTCGGGCGGCGTGCCGACGGCGATGAACTGCACGTCGCCGTGCGCGACCGCCGCTTCCACGTCGGTCGAGAACTTCAGCCTGCGCGCGCGCACGTTGCGCTCGATGATTTCCTTCAGGCCCGGCTCGTGAATCGGCACGATGCCCTGATTGAGCAGGTCGATCTTGCGTCCGTCGACGTCGAGGCAAAACACGTCGTTGCCAATGTCGGCAAGACAGGCGCCCGTCACGAGACCCACATAACCGCTGCCAATGATCGTCAGATTCATGCCCACCTCAAAAGTGATTGATTCTTCATGTCACGCGAAACGTTGCGCACATCTGCATTGCGCGCACTCGCTTCGCCTCAATATGCGTTCTGGCCTGCGAAGCCCTTCCACATGGTCATCGCCACGATGCGCAGGTCGAGCGCGAAGCTCCAGTGCTGCATGTAGTGCAGATCGAAGCGCACGCGGTCGCGCATCTTTTCCACGCGATCGGTTTCGCCGCGAAAGCCGTTGACCTGTGCCCAGCCCGTAATGCCGGGCTTGATGCGATAGCGCGCCATGTAGCCGCGCACGAGGTCCTTGTAGATGTCGTCGTGCGCAAGCGCGTGCGGACGCGGACCCACCACCGACATCTCGCCCTTGAGCACGTTGATGAACTGCGGCAGCTCGTCGAGGCTCGTGCGGCGCAGGAACGCGCCCACGCGCGTCACGCGCGGATCGTTGCGGCGCGCCTGGGTGATCTGGCCCGCGACTTCCGCATGGACCTTCATCGAGCGGAACTTGTAGATTTCGAACTCGTTGCCATCCAGCCCCTTGCGGTGCTGCTTGAAGAACACCGGGCCCTTCGACGTGAGCTTCACGGCAAGCGAAATGACCGCCAGCAGCGGCGCCAGCGCGACCAGCACGCCACCCGCGAACACGATGTCGAACACGCGCTTGGGCAGCACGCGCAGATCCGTGACCGGCGACGCCGCGAGATTGATGGCGGGCACGCCGAGCAGATCGACCACGGGCTGGCTGAAGAACGAGAGGCTGCGCACATCCGGAATGAAGCGGATGTTCACGAAGTCGTTGCGCAAGGCCGTGACGATGCGGTGGATCGTGCGCTCCTTGGTGATCGGCAAGGCGAGCCACAGCTCGCGCACCTCGTTCTTGCGCACGAACTCGAGCATGGCCTGGAGGTTGCGTTCCACGGGCACGCCGTCGATTGCGGCGTCACCATCGGCGTCGCTGTCCTCGTCGAACACGAGCGCCGGGTGAAAGCCCGCTTCCGGGTGAAAGCGCATGTGCTCGATCAGGAAGCGCCCATAGCGCGGGCCGCCCACCACCGCCACGGCCTTCTGGTTGTAGCCCTCGCGGCGAATGCCACGCAGCACCATGTGCACGAGCGCCTTCGAAACGATCAGCAGCGCCACAGAGGCGACGACCCAGTACGCGAGCCACAGCCGCGAGAGCGAATCGGCGCGGTGCAGGCTGAAGCTCAGCAGGATGCCCGTGCCCTCCACGGCGAGCCAGGCGGCGCACACGCGGGCAAAGAGGACGTACAGCGACTTGCCGCGCCACGACTTGTAGATCCCGAACGCCGGGAACATCCAGATCGCGAGCACGCAGTTGAACGCGAGCGCCACGCTCTCCGCGTCGGTGAGCGGCACAAGCTGGCCACGGTGCAAGGCGGCCGCGAGCAGCGCTCCAGCGGCGATGGCGGCAACGTCGAAAATTCTGGCTAGAACGCTGAGCATGTCCGGCACCTCGGGTTTAAAAAATGAATCGCGGCCACGCACTGCAAATCATGGCCGGTCGCTTCAAAAGTTTCTGGGACTGCGTCGCCGCAAAGAAACGTCTGGCGTCGCGAATTCTGATCCGAATAAACCCTAATAAGGCGCGATAAAAATTCCGGCCGCAAGCCTCAAAAGTATCTCCAATTGTTTCGTCCCTTTCGGGTCAATTTTTCGCGACTTTTGTCGGCAAAGATTGCCAAAATGCACACCTGTATTGGCTCACAACCCCATTCACCCCGGCAGATTTTTCCTGCCAGGACGCCTGATTTTGGGTTCTGACAAGAAAATTCGGAGGCCGGAGACAGAATTTTTATTGAATTTTTTATCTGAATTCCGGTGTGACGGAAGCGTGATTTAAATTTAATTCGAATATTTTCCGTTTTCTTCTTTACGACTCTATTTATGACGATTTTAAGCATGCTACAAATCGCATCACCGATACCTTTTACAGGAGAGCGAGATGACGGATACGGGTTCCGCTACGGCATCGGCGAAAGCGTCCCAGACGCGTGCCGAAACGCGCAGTGCATTGCAGGTGTGCCCTGTGGTGCTAGCGGGCGGCGCGGGCTCGCGGTTGTGGCCTCTGTCGCGCGAGCAATATCCGAAGCAGATGATCAACCTCGTTGGCGAGCAGTCGCTGCTGGCCAACACCGCGGGCCGCCTCGATGCGCTCGCCGAGCGCGTGACGCTCGCAGAGGAGTTGCTGATCGTCTGCAATGAAGAACATCGATTCACTACCGCCGACCAGGTTCGCGCCGCGGGCAAGCATGCGCGTCTGATTCTCGAGCCCGTGGGCCGCGATACGGCGCCCGCGCTCACGATCGCCGCGATGTCGGTAGTAGCGAAGCAGGAAGACGGCATTCTCGTGGTGATGCCGGCCGACCATGCACTCGCCGACCTCGAAGCGTTCCAGAACACAGTGGCCGAAGGCGTGCGTCATGCGGCGAACGGCCAGATCGTGACGATGGGCATCGTGCCCACGCATCCCGAAGTGGGTTATGGCTACATTCACGTGGGCGAGCCGCTTGCGAACGCCGAACCCAACGGCGCGCGGCGTCTGAACGGCTTCGTCGAAAAGCCCTATTTCGAGCTGGCGCAGCAATACGTTGCTTCGCAGCGCTACTGGTGGAACAGCGGCATTTTCATCGTGCGCGCATCGACCTGGCTCAAGGCAATTCGCCATTTCCATCCGGCTATCTACTCCGCATGCGCGGAATCGATCGAGCACGGCAAGGCCGACGGCGACTTCTTCCGCGTGGATAGCGAAGCGTTCGCACGTTCGCCTTCGAACTCGATCGACTACGCCGTAATGGAACCGCTCGCCGGCGACCCGACGGTCGCAAGCGGCGTGGTCGTGCCGCTCACGGCCGGCTGGACCGACCTCGGTTCGTGGGACACCGTCTGGCAGGTTTCGCCCAAGGACGACGAAGGCAACGTCGCACACGGCCGCGTGATGTTCGAAGGCGCCAGCGACACCTTCGCGCATTCGGATGGCCGTCTCGTCGCCTGCCTCGGCACGAAGGATCTCGTGGTCGTGGAGACGCCGGACGCCCTGCTCGTCGCTGACCGCTCGCGCGCCCAGGACGTCAAGAAGATCGTGCAGCGCCTGAAGCAGGAACGCCGCACCGAAGCCGTGGCGCACCGCCTCGTGCATCGTCCGTGGGGTCACTACGACAGCGTGGACAGCGGCGAGCGCTTCCAGGTCAAGCGGATCGTGGTCGAACCCGGCGCACGCCTCTCGCTGCAGATGCATCACCATCGCGCCGAGCATTGGGTCGTCGTACGCGGCACGGCGCTCGTCACGCGCGGGGAAGAACGCTTCATCGTTTCGGAAAACGAGTCAGCGTACATCCCGCTTGGCGTGTCGCATCGACTGGAAAATCCGGGCAAGATGCCGCTCGAAATCATCGAGGTGCAGTCGGGCTCGTATCTCGGTGAAGACGATATCGTGCGTCTCGACGATCAGTACGGCAGGCAGTGAAGAAAGCAGTAGCGGCCATGCAGGAAGGCCGCGCGCATGACGCGCGCGGCCTTGCAAGATTAGCGCGAGAGTGTGCGGTAGCGCGTTCCGTTGATGCCGACCGTGCGCCGTTCGGCGGTGCCGGACGACCCCGTAGTGGCTTCACGAGCTTCGCTGCCCGTAAGCAATGCGCCCGTTGCGGTGTAACGCTGTACCGGGGGTTGCAGCGGTGCGAGCCGCACGCCGCCCGGCACAGCCGGCGGCAATGCGCGCGCGGCGGCGGCACCATTGGACGGATCGCCGCGCGTCACACTTGCGCCCTCGATGGACGCGTGCGGTGTGGCGCCCGGCAACACCGTTTGCGAACCGCTCTGTGCAGCGCCCTTCGACGCGGCATGCTTGCCGAAATGCGAACCCGGCCACGAAGCGCCGGACGCGGACTCAGCAATGCCTTCGCGATCGAGCCATTCACGCGCCCAGTCGAACGCGAAATTCCTGGCGGATTCGCGATCCTGGAACGGCGGCCCGATCAGGCCCGAGCGCTCGATGCGCTTGCCATCCTTGAGAATTTCCACGGCCCCGCGGAACATGCGGTTGCGCACAGGCTGAACGGTGAGGCTCATCGTATAGCCGCGCCATTCCGCGACCTGCACCACGCCGCCCGCCGGGTGCGCGCTGCGATGCGACGCGTCGCGCGGCATCGGGCGAGTCGCAACCGGCTTGCTCACGCGCGAAGGCGAGAAAGGTGCAAACGGCCCATCGCTTTGCGAACGCGTCGCACTCGCAACGGTCGTTGCACTCGTTGCAGCAGATACAACTGGCGCGCTGAACGAATCGGGCAATACCGGTTCGCCGCCAGCGAGCTGTCGCATCATGCTTTCCATGGGATCGGCAAGCGGCGCGTCGGCGAGCGCGGCGGGCGCCTGCCAGGCTTCGGGGCTCTTCCAGAACACGGCCGGCTGGCCGTCGTCCTCGGCGACTTCCTCGACTGCGACTGCAACGGGTTGCGCATCGGCCTGCGCTGGCTGGGGCACATAGACGAACTTGCGCCCGCGCTGCGAGAGCAGCTCGACCAGTTCGATCAGCGTGCCGCTGCCATGCCATTCCTCGAAACGACGACGGCAGGTAGGCCCGGACGGATAACGCGCGGGCAGACGCGACCACGACTCACCGGTGGTGAGAATCCAGAGGACGGCATTGGCCACGACACGTGGCTCGGCGCGAGGGCGGCCGCGCCGGTTGAGTCTAATAGGAGGTTCATCTGACACGAGCGAAGACACCTGCATCCACTCGTCGTCGCTCAGTTCTTCGAAATTCATGCTGTTCTCCACGCAGCCGGACCGGGGCTGCAGTGACGGAGCACTGGCTTGCGGATCTTGTTGTCCGCGTTGGCTAGCTCGGTTGCACCATATGCTTATCTGACGTGTTCATTTGCGTCGCGACGCGCACTCTGGCAGTGCGTTCTTTCACTGTATTGACGCAATACACGTGGTCTCACTCGTGCAAGGGAGAATTTGTGCAGGAAGCATACCACCTGAAACCAGCCGATGAGGAGGGCCGTAATAAGTGTTACGGTTAGAAACAATCTCCACCTTGAATCATGAGGAAGATCGCCGAAAAAGGCCTGAAAACGCAGTGTTTTACAGCGCAGATACACTTGTAACAGGTTCATTCGTTGCGTAGCCGGCACACGATCCGCGCCCAGCTCGATTCCTAACGCATGCATACCACTTAAGACACATCCACCTCGACGTGACCCCAGGTTTGCTCCTGCAGCGCTATCGTTGTGCCCGCAACAAATGACATGGCGATGAAATCATCAGACGCATCATGAAACATTCACGGCGAGACCCGGCGGTCGCACTTCACACAGGTTGCACCGCTGCTAACCGAACGCTCGTGCGGCGTCACGTAGCGATGCCGGGAAAACGAATCCGTCTATAGTGAGGGCGCACTGAACCACCACGGAGATTCGTGTATGCAAACCTCTGTTTCGGGCGTCGCCACGCCGCGCGTCGCCACTGCGCTGCTGGCCACCCTGACCCTGGCACTGCTCGCCCCCTGGGGCGCCGCACAGGCGCAGCTCGGCAACCTGCTCAACCAGGGCGGCAGCAACAGCGGTTCGGCACAGGGGGCGCTCGGCAATCTGGGCGGCCTCGGCAACTCGCTTTCGGCACCCTCGCTCACCTCGAACAGTCTCGGCAATGTCACCGGCGTGCTGCAGTACTGCATCAAGAACAATTACCTGAATGCCGACGCCGCAAGCAACGTGAAGGACTCGCTGCTCAGCAAGCTGCCCGGCGGCGCGAACACTTCGGATAGCGGCTATACGCAGGGCACGAGCGGCATCCTCACGGCCGGCAACGGACAGAAGCTCGACCTCACGGGCGGCGGCCTCAAGGAGGAGGCCACGAAGCAGGTCTGCGACAAGATTCTGAGCCAGGCGAAGTCGATGCTCTAGCCGCACCGATCCAGCATGCAGATGTGCGCGGGCGCACGGCCCGCGCAATTTATGTGCCGTAAGCTTTGAACACGAACGAAGTCCGGCTGTCGAATGGAATCAACCGGTCTTCTCTCGGCATTGCTGCTCGTAGCTATGACCAAGCACCACACTTCCGTGATATTCGCGTTCCCGGCCACTACGCTGCGAAACGCGCTGAGCGGCCTTGCCGCTTTTGCCGCCCTGCTGGTCCCGGTGGCCGCGCATGCGCAAGCCACGCAATCCGCCACGCGCGACCAGCAGTTCGACTGCAAGTCCGATCCCCACACGTTCATTTCGTCGCTGATTGACGAAAAATCCATCGAGCCCGAGCCGAGCCGCGTCGAAGCGAATTCGGTCAACGCGTTCAGCCCCGTGCGCGGCACCCGCCTGAGCGCGTTCGGCTTCCCGATTTACGTGGTGCTCGGCTACGACCGCGACGACACGCTCTTCAAGCGCGGCGCGGGCAAGGAGATCTCTTCACCGCTTTATGGCGTGGTCGTGTCCGCGCCCGCGGAGAAGGTGCGCTCGCGCGTGCGCGAAGCCAACAGCGACGCCACCGTGCAATCGGTGGTGCCGCTGCTGCTCACGGCGATCGTCTGCGGCGGATGAACGCTCAACCGCCGAAGAACGCCAACGCGCCCAGCCCCACCCCGACGATTGCGACGCCCACCGACGTATTGAGCAGCCAGCGCCGACGCGTGAGCAGCGTAATCGCCGTGAGCGCGATCGAGATCTGGATGAGTGTCGTGGCCTGAGCCCAGCGATGATGGCCGTGCAGCACGTGCTCGCTGAGCGCATCGTCCTGCTCGACGATTTTTTCGAGCGCCTCCGCCTTGGCGCGGATCGGCTCCTTCTGCTGGCGATAGCGGTCGGCGTCGGCGGCAAAGCGCTTTTGCGCGGCATCCGAATTCGGCGCGAGCGCGGAGAGTTGCGCGCCCAGCTCCGCGAGATTCTGCTTCTCGCCCTTCGCCTGGTAGTAAGCCCATTGATTCGCGGCTTCGGTCTTGCGAATCGCCGCTTCGTTCTTGTAGTAGAGCGCCTGGTTCTCGCTGTTGCCGCTCTGGTAGGCGAAGATCGCTCCAATCGAAGCGAGGATGGCCGTCATCACCGCCATGCGGCCCGGAAACGGATCGCCCTCGCCGTGCCCGCCATGGCCCTCCGCGGCGTGTTCGACCGCGTGGTCGTGCGGCCCATGCACTTCGTACTCTTCAGACATCCAAAGAAATTCCCATTCCCAGTAAAATCAAGCACTTATCGCGCGTATTTGCTACCCCGGTTACGGGTTAGTGTTACAGAAAGATAGTGTATCAGGAGGCCCCGCCGTACTTCTCTGCGCGTACCTTCTTAAGGTGTTGCTCTAGTTCGTAGTCGGCCTGTTCCTCGTCGCGGTACGCCCGGAGGTCTACATCCTCAGTATCGCCATGCTGGCGCGGCGTACCGTCGGCCCGGTAATCTCTCCGGTATTCTCGCTCCCACTTCCATAGGGCTCGCAGATACTTCCACCGCTGCGCACTCATCTTGCCCTCGTAGTCGATAGCGTCGCAATAATCCTCGCGCCGTGGTTTGCGGTAGTACTTCGGCCCGGTGTGCGCTTGCGCATATATGAGCGGCAGTACTTTTTCGTATCCCTCTCGCTGGGTTATCTCCCAAGCCTCATCAGGCGTTAAGCCTTGTGTCACCCAATACTGCGCGACCATCTCCTGCATCCCTATCGCACCGTAACTGAGTACCCGGTACGAGGGGTCCAACGTCCGCTGCAATTCGACCCGCCACCACCGCTGCTGCTCCCGGGTGCGAACAGTGATTCTCGTCTCCCGCACCATCCGGGCCATCTCTCTAGCGCTTGCCGCGCTGGCCGCGGAGTCCGCCCCGGTACCTTTTGATGGCTCTCACGGCTCATTGATGAGTACGGCCCGGTCAAGCTGCACGGGCCGGTTTGCCTTGTGCTAGTGGTGGCCTCCCGCCTATACAGCACCGCCGCGCGGTACGCCCGATTCCGTGCCGAACGCCACCGCAGCGCGCCACGCCGCGCCCGATCAAGGAAGCTTAAGGCCCGGAACGCTGATTCGTGCCATCGCAGACACGAGCGGGGCCAAGGGGTACGTAATCGAACCGTAACTACGGCCAACTGAGCCGCCAGCATGGCCGGTTATCGCGTCCGACACTTCCTCTGTAATCCCGGCGTCTCTCGCTAGGTCTTTCCAGAGATGGCGGAACGAGTGCATCGGGGCTATACGCGGATCGATAACGCCGCACGTACCACGGAGGTACATACCCCACCACTTGCCCCACGAAGCGCCCTCGCGGCCTTCCCTGTCCGGTCGTACGTCGAACAACCTATCCGCACCCTTGCGGCTCGCTACGTACTCCAGAAAACCCCGTTCCAGTATTGCGGCGTGTATCGGTATCCGGCGGACGCTCGGCACGTTCTTAACGTCCTGCCCTTCCCCGGCTGCTGTGAGTCGCACGACCCATGCTGTAGCGGTCCCGTTTCCGTCGCGGTACGTTTCCTCGTACACATCGGACGGGCTTAGCTGGGCTAGTTCCTCCAACCGCGCGCCGTGCAACAGGGCTAGCAATGGCAACCAATACGCGGCTTCTCCGCAGCCGGATACAGGTCTTGCAGCTTCGGTAAACACTGGCGAGCTAAATACCTTCTGCAGCATAGAAAGGTCATACGGGATACGTGCGGCTTTCGCGTTCTGGCGCGCGCCTACCTTTATTCCTAGTGCCGCGTTGGTATCGGCCTTAAGGTTATTCACGGCCCATGCGAGCAACGTAGACAACATGGTTAGCTGCTGATCGGTATTTACGGGCGTCTGTCCCGCTGCGCGGAGAGCGTTCTTAAACGCAACGACGTTTGCGCGGGTTATGTCTCTAACGGGTATGCGGCCTACGAGGTCATAGAACCGGCCCACCACTTTGTTAGCAATGCCGATTGTTCGCTTCTCCGGGTTACGGTCTTTGGCCCATAGCTCGACCAGTTCGGCTAGATGGCCTTCGGATGCGTTGCGCTGGACGGTGGCGGGTTTGCGGACCTTCGGTAATGCCGTGGCAGCGGGAACCGGTTGCGGGGCTGCTGTAGGGGCTGTGCGCGCTTCTCCGTTCTGTAGACGTGCCATAAAGGAGGCGAATTCCAGATACCTCGCCTCGCGGGCGTCGTGTGCGGCTTCCTGTGCGTCTAGTGGCTCGTGGAACTCTTCGGCAGAGGCTTCCTGTACCTGTTCCGCCCGCTCCACTTCCGCCCGCGTTACGGGCTTGTATGTGGGCTTACCGCGTAGCGCTTCGAACTCTCTATCGATGAATACGGACGCTTCCCGCACAAGCCGCTCTGCGTCTCTGCGGTCGCTAGTGCCCAAGGCGCGCACTATCTCTGCCTTGCCGTTGAAATGCTGGCGAAGGTCAACGGGAATCTTCCGGCGCACGTAATAGCGCGCGCCTCGGCGTAGTAGGTGATTGGTCGGCACGTCCATGTCCCTAAGTGTAGGTCGGTGGAAGTAACCGGAGGCACAGATACCAATCGCGTTAGTGTTACAGCCGGGGCCTTGCTGGATAAGGCTTTGAGCCATGTTTGATTACTAGAGGGAGAACCAAAGACTCTCCGCTTTCTCTGATTTTCACTGACTTGTCGTCCCGCCGCTCTTTCGTTTGCGCTGCGATCGCAGCGAAGTGCACGGCGCGCGCCGCCTTTTCCCCGTGCGGCACGCCTGTGTGGGAGGCTCAATTATCGTGTGCGCGGCGCGCTTGTCCAGTACCCGGAATGCATCGGTTGTAACGAAACCCGAAATCCTTCCGGACGAAAGCGAATCGTAGGTTTTATCGACTATTCATTCAGAATAGGTATCCCGGGATGCTGCAGCGCATCCCCTCCCGCCTGCCGTTTGCAAACGTGGATTTGCGCCCTGAGCGCCCCGCGCGCCGTTGCAGCGCCACATGGCCCTGTATGCAACGTCGCGCGGCATGCCCTGAGGCCTTCTGCCGTTAATAAATTCCAGCCTGGAGACCATCATGGGGCCCACACCGGCCGCGCACGCTGCGGCCATCGATACGGCTGCACACAGCGCGCGCGTGCGGCACTGTGAGCCGGATGAAACCGGCGGCCTGATCGACGCGATCTACGATGCCGGCTTCGACGCGCAACGCTGGCCGGAGGTCTGTGCGCGCATTGCGCAACGCATCGGCGCGCAACACGTCAATCTCACCATGCTGCCGCCCGAAAGCACGTTCTCGCTCGCCGAGTGGGACGGCATCGACGCTTCGTTTGCGCATTCGTATGCACAGCACTACGGCGACTTCGATCCGATCGTGCCGCAGGCGCGCCGCTGGGCCGCCGGCACGCTCGTCACCGACACGATGATCCACCCGCAGGGAAGTCTGCAACGCAGCGCCTTCGTGCAGGAATGGGTGCGGCCCCAGCGCTTCTACACGGTGGCCTTCGCGAACGTGCTGCGCGAAGGCGATATGGCCGCCGTGCTCGGCGCGCTGCGCCACGAAACGCGCTTCTATAGCGAAGATGAACTGGACGCGCTGCGCACGCTGCTGCCGCATCTGCGCAATGCCTTGCGCGTGCAGCGGCACACGGCCCGCACCCTCGCCTCACACGACAAAAGCGCCCATGCGCCCGCGGACGCACTCGATGCGCTCGCGCATGGCGTGCTGATCGTCGACGCCGATGCGCACATCGTGTTCGCGAATCGCGCCGCCGCGACGCAGCTCGCACGCGCAAACGGGCTGCGCACCGAGCACGCCGCACTCTGCGCCGCCACGGCTGCCGCCACGCAGCAGTTGCGCTCGCTGATCGCGCGTGCGGCCGGGCGCGACGCGCGCGGCCGCACGGGCGGCGCGATGCTGATCGCCCGCCAGCCGCCCGACGAGCCGCTCCAGGCGCTCATTTCGCCGCTGGGCGAGCACCGTCACGCCGACTACTTCGCCCAAGGCGCGCGCACCGGCACCGCCATGCTCATCGTGATCGATCCGCAGTCGTCACGGCGCGGCGTGGAGACGCGTCTCATCGCGCTGTTCGGACTCACGCCCGCGGAAGCGCGCGTGGCCTGCGAGGTCGGCAAGGGCCTCAACCCGAAAGACGTGGCAGAAGCGCTGCAGGTGCTGCCCTCGACGGTGCGCACGCATCTGCACCACGTGTTCGCGAAAACCACCACGCGCCGCCAGGCCGAGCTGATGCGTTTGATCGCGCAGCTTGCGATTGCACGCGGCGATTGATTCAACATTCGGTTGACGCAAAAAGAAGCGGCCCGCGCATCCCACGTTCCATGAACGCGGATGGCGCGGGCCGCAGCGCGGTCTTGTCCGCGACGATCAACCGCCCAGGTAGGCGCGCTTGATGTTGTCGTTGGCGAGCAGATTGTCGGCGCTATCGGCGAGCACGACGCGTCCGGTTTCCAGCACATAGCCGCGATCGGCGACATGCAGCGCCTTGTTCGCGTTCTGCTCGACGAGGAACACCGTCACGCCCTCCTCGCGAATCGTCCGGATGATGTCGAAGATCTGCGCGATCACGAGCGGCGCGAGACCGAGCGTGGGCTCGTCGAGCAGCAGCAAACGCGGCTTGCTCATGAGCGCACGGCCGATGGCGAGCATCTGCTGCTCGCCGCCCGACATCGTGCCCGCGCGCTGCTTCGCACGCTGGTTCAGGCGCGGAAACAGCTTGAACACATGCTCGATACCCGCATCGATCTCGTGCTGCGAGGCGAAGAAGCCGCCCATCTGCAGATTTTCGAGCACCGTGAGGCTCGGGAACACGCGGCGGCCTTCCGGCGAAATCGCCATGCCCTTGCGCATGATCTCGTGCGTGGGCGTGCGCGTGATGTCTTCGCCTTCGAACGTCACTTTCCCCGCGGAAGCGCGCGGCGTGCCGCACACGGTCATCATGAGCGTGGTCTTGCCGGCGCCGTTGCTGCCGATCAGCGTGACGATCTCGCCCTTGTTCACTTCGATCGACACGCCCGCCAGCGCTTCGACCGCGCCGTAGTGGGTATGGACCTTTTCCAGCTTCAGCATCAGTCCTCTCCGAGATAGGCCTTGATCACGCGCGGGTCGTTGCGCACTTCGTCGGGTTTGCCGATCATGATCGGCTTGCCGTGCTCCATCACCAGAATGCGGTCCGACACGCCCATCACGAGGCTCATGTCGTGCTCGATCAGGAGTACGGAGATTCCGAATTCGTTGCGCAGGCCGTCCACCATCTGCTGCAGCTCGACCTTTTCCTGCGGGTTCAAGCCTGCCGCGGGTTCGTCGAGCATCAGTAGACGCGGATCGGTGATCATGCAGCGCGCGATTTCGAGCCGGCGCTGATGGCCGTACGACAGCGTGCCCGCCTCGCGGTTCGCCACCTGCTTCAGGCCCACGCGCTCGAGCCAGTACGCGGCACGCTCGAGCGCGGCGCGTTCGGCGCGGCGATAGGCGGGCGTCGCGAACAGGCCGCTCAGCATGTTGCGGTTCACCTTCAGGTGCTGCGCGACCATGAGGTTTTCCAGCACCGTCAACTGCTTGAAGAGGCGAATATTCTGGAACGTGCGCACGAGGCCGCGGCGCGCGACCTGGTGGCTCGGCTGGCCGGTGATGGCATGGCCTTCGAGCACGATGTCGCCCGCGGTGGGCTTGTAGAAGCCGCCCACGCAGTTGAACACCGTCGTCTTGCCCGCGCCGTTCGGCCCGATGATCGCGAACACTTCGTTCGGACGCACGTCGAAGTCGATGCCGTCCACGGCCAGCAGACCGCCGAAGCGCATCTGCAGGCCGGCTACTTTCAACAACGCTTGTGCGCTCATTGCGGCAACTCCACGTGCGGACGGCTCGCGGGCAACAGGCCCTGCGGACGCCACATCATCATCAGCACCATCACCAGACCGAAGATCAGCATGCGGTACTCGGCAAAGCCGCGCGCCACTTCGGGCAGCGCCGTGAGCAGGATCGCGGCGAGCACGACGCCCAGCTGCGAGCCCATGCCGCCCAGCACCACCACGGCAAGAATGAGCGCCGACTCGATGAAGGTGAACGACTCGGGCGTGACGAGCCCCTGGCGCGCCGCAAAAAACGCACCGGCGAGGCCCGCGAACGACGCCCCCAGCGTGAACGCCGAGAGCTTGATGCGCGTGGGATTCAGACCCAGCGAGCGGCACGCGATTTCGTCTTCGCGCAGCGCTTCCCAGGCGCGGCCCATCGGCATGCGCAACAGACGGCTCGTGACGAACAGCGTGAACGCCACCAGCACGAGCGCGAGCAGGTACAGGAAGATCACCATGTGCTCGCCGCTGTACTCGATGCCGATCAGCTCGTTGAATGTCTTCGCGCCTTCCACACTCGCGTGGCGGGCCATTTCGAAGCCGAACACGGTGGGCTTGGGAATGCTGGAAATGCCGTCCGGGCCGCCCGTGATGCTCGTGAGGTTATTGAGCAGGAGGCGGATGATCTCACCGAAGCCGAGCGTGACGATGGCGAGATAGTCGCCGCGCAGACGCAGCACCGGGAAGCCGAGCACGAAGCCGAACGTGGCTGCGGCAAGCGCGGCGAGCGGCAGGCATTCCCAGAACGTGAAGCCGAAGTACTGGTTGAGCAGCGCATACGTATAGCCGCCCACCGCATAGAAGCCCACGTAGCCGAGGTCGAGCAGACCCGCGAAGCCCACGACGATATTGAGCCCGAGGCCGAGAATCACGTAGATGAGCGCGAGCGTCGCCACGTCGATCGAACCGCGCGAACCGAGGAACGGGAACACCGCACCGAATGCGAGGAGCACCCAGATCGCCACGCGCTGCTGACGCGCGCCGAGCGCAGGAGCCCTGGGCAAGCGCACGTGACTCGTGGCGCGCACGAACATCGGCTTGACGAGCTGGAACACGAACACCACGGCGGCCGCGATCCACACCGGGCGCCAGTGCTGCTGCAGCACGACCTGATAGCCATCCAGCGTGAGTTGCAGGCCGAGAATGGGCGCCGTGAGGATGATGGTCGCCACGGCGGCGGCAAGCGCCCCCTTCACCGTTTGCGACGAAGATTGACCAGGCGCGGCCACGCGAACCGAAACAGTTTGACTCATGGCGACCTCACACCTTTTCGACGTCCGGCTTGCCGAGCAGGCCGGTGGGACGGAAGAGCAGCACGAGCACGAGCAGGCCGAAGGCCACTACGTCCTTGTACTCCGCAGGCATGTAGCCCGAGGCGAAGGTTTCGGCGAGACCGAGCAGCACGCCGCCGAGCATCGCGCCCGGAATGCTGCCGATGCCGCCTAGCACCGCGGCCGTGAACGCCTTGATGCCCGCAATGAAGCCGATATACGGATTGAGCTTGCCGATCGTGAGACCGATCAGCACGCCGCCCACTGCCGCGAGCATGGCGCCGAGCACGAACGTGAACGAGATCACGCGGTTCGTATCGATGCCGAGCAGGTTTGCCATCTTCATGTCTTCCGCGCAGGCGCGGCACGCGCGGCCCATACGCGAGCGCGAGATGAAGAGCGTGAGCGCGATCATCAGCACGAGCGTCACGCCGACGATCAGCATGCGCGAGTACGGAACCGTCACTTCGAAGTTGCCGCCCATGTTGAAGTCGAGCGCGCCGGAAATGAGCATCGGCACGGACACGTCGCGCGCGCCCTGCCCGATCTGCACGTAGTTCTGCAGAAAGATGGACATGCCGATGGCGGAGATGAGCGGCACGAGGCGCGGCCCGCCGCGCAGCGGCCGGTACGCCACGCGCTCGACCGCGAAACCGTAGAGCCCGGTGACCACCACCGAGACGATGAGCGCCGCGCCCAGCACGAGCGGCAGCGGATAACCCGCCGAGGTGCCGATGGCCGTGAGCGTGACGAGGCCCACATAGGCGCCGATCATGTAGATCTCGCCGTGAGCGAAGTTGATCATGCCGATGATGCCGTAGACCATCGTGTAGCCGATGGCGATCAGTGCATAGATCGCACCCAGCGTGAGCCCGTTGACGAGCTGCTGGGTGAACTGAGGAAGAAAATCATTCATGCGTAAGCCCCGCGGCCGTGAAGCCGATGAGAGACCTGTGGAGAGACCTTTGGAACCGTACCAACCCTTTTTTAGTTGCGCGCACAACCGCTATGAAAACGCCCCGCCGCAAGACAAGGCGGGGCGTTAGCAGCGTGCAGCGCCGGGATCAGTTCGCGGCGGTCTTGGTGGCGTCCTTGTGCCACGTGTAGACGACGAAGCGGAACGACTTCAGGTCGCCCTGTGCGTCGTATTCGACCTTGCCGATCGGCGTGTTGAACGCGTTCTTGTGCAGGTAGGCCGCGACCTTGGTCGGGTCCGTGCTCTTCGCGCCGGCAATGCCGTCGGCGATCACTTCGACTGCCGCGTACGAAGGCATCTGGAACGGGCCGTTTGCGTCGCGCTTGGCGTCGGCGAAAGCCTTCACGAGCTTGGCGTTGGCGGGGTCCGAAGCGAAGTCGGCCGGCAGCGTGACGAGCATGCCTTCCGAAGCCGGGCCGGCGATGGCCGTCACGTCCTTGTTGCCCACGCCTTCCGGACCCATGAACGTGGCCTTCACGCCCTGTTCACGCGACTGGCGCATGAGCAGGCCCATTTCCGGGTGATAGCCGCCGAAGTACACGAAGTCCACGCCCTGCGACTTGAGCTTCGTGACGACTGCGGAGTAGTCCGAATCGCCGGCGTTGATGCCTTCGAACACGACGACAGGAATGTGCGCCTTGTCGAGCGCGGCCTTGACCGACGTGGCGATGCCCTGGCCGTACGACTGCTTGTCGTGCAGGATCGCGACCTTCTTCGGCTTGACCTTGTTGATGATGTAGGCGGCGGCAGCCGGACCTTGCTGGTCGTCGCGGCCGATGGTGCGGAAGATGAACTGGCGCTTCTTGCCTTCGGTCAGCTGCGGCGCGGTGGCCGACGGCGTGACCATCACGACGCCTTCGTTCTCGTAGATGTCCGAAGCGGGAATCGTCGAGCCCGAGCAGACGTGGCCGACCACGTACTGGATATGCTGCGAAACGATCTTGTTGGCGACGGCGACAGCCTGCTTCGGCTCGCACGAGTCATCCATCAGGACGGCTTCGAGCTTGTTGCCGTTCACACCGCCGGCGGCGTTGATCTGCTCGATCGCAGTCAGCGCGCCCGCCTTGACCATGTCGCCGTACTGGGCGACCGGGCCGCTGAACGGGCCGGCAATGGCGATCTTCACGGTGTCGGCGTTTGCGCTTGCACCAAATGCGAGCAGCGCGGCGGCCACGGAAACAGAGGTAAGGCGGGACAACATCATCAGGAGCTCCTCGATTGTTTTCGGGTCAACCGGTCAGACGGAATGACCTGCGCAAACGAACAGCGCCCCAATGATCTTCAATGGGGAACAACCACGACGAGCACCAGAGAAAAAAGACGTGACGGGGCCCGGCGTGTATCAGCGCCCTGGTAGGCGGCTGAGTTCGGAGAGACTGCTGAGTTACAGACTCTGTTGCGCAAGCGATCCGCCTGCCCCGTTCGCTGCAATTCATACCGGAAAGGTGGACCGGCCTGAATCAGCGACCCGCGGATGCTATCAATAATCCCTTTTCACCGCAACCAAGGGTTTTTTCGGATATCGAGTTGAGTTTTGACATCGGTCAATTGAGGGGAGTGCTGGAAAGCACTTGAAAAGGCTCGGGAAAATAGCCTTTCAGGTGGGAGGCGGGCCACGCTCCCAGCTGAGATGACCGGCTGGTGCGGGTGTATGGAATTGCCGGCTTTTTTGATTTTTACGCAGCCTCGAATGTTATTTCGTTTTTCGATGGAATCTGATCGACGAATCGTAACTTATTTGAATATACGAGATTAACTTTTTGACGCACAAAATCGCCGATTGCATTATATTTATACCGGGAATACCCTAAATGCAGAATGCGCCAAATCATTGATTCGAAATGATAAATATTACAAAAGCATTAAAATGAAATCTTTGCGTTCGGCCGATTCCCGTATCTACCCCACATCACCGCCATCTTTTTTGCCTTCCAATACGAAGCCGAGAAGACTCTCGTCAAAGCGACGACTTTCCCCATAATCGGATCGTGCAGTTTCGAATTAATCCGCGCGACACCGTGGCGCGCCCGCCTCACTGGCCTTCCACCGCGTTCCAGCCCCGCAATAGACGGTGGTATCCTCGCTCCCTCGCCGCGCCCGCATGCACCACTACGGCGCATGCCGCGTGCTCTCGCGCCACGCGTGAAGCCGGCGACGCCGCACCGAGCAGATCCGAAAAAACCGCAAGAACCCAGCACTCGGGGGAGATCAAACAGAATGAAGACCTTCAAACAGGCAGCCGCTGCCGCCACCCTTTCCCTGATCGCCGGCGCCGCCGCGCTCGCGCTGACTTCAGGCGCAGCATGCGCCGCCGAAACCGCGACCGTTGAAGTGCTGTCGATCGTCGAGCACCCCGCGCTCGACGCGATCCGCGACGGCGTGCGCGACGAACTCAAGGCCGCGGGCTACGACGCCGGCAAGAACCTCAAGTGGGAATACCAGAGCGCGCAGGGCAACACGGGCACCGCCGCGCAGATCGCCCGCAAATTCGTGGGCGACAACCCAAGCGCGATCGTCGCCATCGCGACGCCTTCGGCACAAGCCGTTGTGGCCGCAACGAAGTCCGTGCCCGTGGTCTACTCGGGGGTAACCGATCCGGTGGCCGCGCAGCTCGTCAAGACGTGGACGCCTAGCGGCACGAACGTGACCGGCGTGTCCGACAAGCTGCCGCTCGACAAGCAGGTCGCGCTCATCAAGCGCGTCGTGCCCAACGCGAAGACGGTCGGCATGGTCTACAACCCCGGCGAAGCGAATTCGGTCGTCGTCGTGAAGGCGCTCAAGGAACTGCTCGCGCAACAGGGCATGACGCTCAAGGAAGCCGCCGCACCGCGCACCGTGGACATCGGCCCCGCAGCGAAGAGCCTGATCGGCAAGGTCGACGTGATCTACACGAACACCGACAACAACGTCGTTTCGGCCTACGAAGCGCTCGTGAAGGTCGCCAACGACGCGAAGATCCCGCTCGTCGCCTCCGATACGGACAGCGTGAAGCGCGGCGCCATCGCGGCGCTCGGTATCGACTACAGCGACCTCGGCCACCAGACGGGCAAGGTCGTCGTGCGTATTCTCAAGGGCGAGAAGCCCGGCGCGATCGCCTCGGAAACCAGCAGCAAGCTGCAACTGTTCGTGAATCCGGCTGCCGCGCAAAAGCAGGGCGTGACGCTCTCGGCTGACCTGCTCAAGGACGCGACCACGGTCGTGAAGTAAGGCGCAGGCGTGGGCGCCGGCATGGCGCATCGCACGCAGCCGCACTGCCTGGCCCGATAAAGGCCACTTACGCGCGCAACGGCGCGCCGCCCCATCCGGGCGGTGCGCCGCGCGTCGACTCCGGCGCACCGCTGCCGCAGACCGCAACAGGATTCTTCCCCATGTCCCTCTACTCGCTTCTGGGCGCGCTCGAGATCGGCCTGATCTTCAGTCTCGTGGCCCTCGGGGTGCTGATCTCGTTTCGCATCCTCAACTTCCCCGACCTCACCGTCGACGGCAGCTTCCCGCTGGGTGGCGCCGTGGCCGCCACGCTGATCGCGGCCGGTCACGATCCGTTTCTCGCCACCGCCTGTGCGGTCGTTGCGGGCGCCATCGCAGGCTTCATCACCGGCTGGCTCAACGTGCGCCTGAAGATCATGGATCTGCTCGCGAGCATCCTGATGATGATCGCGCTCTATTCGATCAACCTGCGCGTGATGGGCGCGCCGAACGTGCCGCTCATTTCCGAATCGACGGTATTCACGATCATCCAGCCCGCCTGGCTGCCCGACTACGTGCTGCGTCCGCTCGCGCTCCTCGTCGTCGTGATGGCCGCGAAGTTCGGCGTGGACTGGTTCTTCTCGTCGCAATACGGCCTCGCGCTGCGCGCCACGGGCGCGAACCCGCGCATGGCGCGCGCGCAGGGCATCGCCACGGGCCGCGCGACACTCGCCGGCATGGCGCTCTCCAACGCGCTCGTCGCGTTGGCCGGCGCGCTCTTCGCGCAAACCCAGGGCGGCTCGGACATTTCGATGGGCATCGGCACCATCGTGATCGGGCTCGCGGCCGTGATCATCGGCGAGAGCGTTCTGCCCGCGCGCCGGCTCATGCTCACGACGCTTGCCGCCGTGCTCGGCGCGATCCTTTATCGCTTCTTCATTGCGCTTGCGCTCAACAGCGATTTCATCGGCCTCAAGGCGCAGGACCTGAATCTCGTCACCGCCGTACTCGTGACGATCGCGCTCGTGCTGCCCGCCACGCGCAAGAAGCTGTTTGGCCGCAAGAACGGGAGGGCATGAGATGCTCAGCGCCAAAGACCTCAAACTGACTTTCAACCCCGGCACGCCGATTGAAACACGCGCGCTGCGCGGCCTCACGCTCGAAATCCCGAGTGGCCAGTTCGTGGCCGTAATCGGCTCGAACGGCGCGGGCAAGTCCACCTTCCTCAACGCGATCAGCGGCGACCAGAGGGTGGACAGCGGCACGATCACCATCGACGGCCAGGACGTCACGAAGAAGCAGGCATGGGACCGCGCGCATCTCGTCGCACGCGTGTTCCAGGACCCGATGGCCGGCACCTGCGAGGCGCTCACCATCGAAGAAAACATGGCGCTTGCAATGGCGCGCGGCAAGCGCCGCGGCTTCGGCCCCGCGCTGAAAAAGCAGGATCGCGAGCTGTTCCGCGCGAAGCTGCGCCTTCTGAATCTGGGCCTGGAAAATCGCCTGACCGATCGCATCGGCCTGCTTTCGGGCGGCCAGCGTCAGGCGGTGAGTCTGCTGATGGCGTCGCTGCAGCCCTCGCGCATCCTGCTGCTCGACGAGCACACGGCGGCGCTCGATCCGAAAACGGCCGCGTTCGTGCTGGAGCTGACCGCACGCATCGTGGAAGAGGCGAAGCTCACGACCATGATGGTGACGCATAGCATGCGCCAGGCGCTCGACTACGGACAACGCACAGTGATGCTGCACCAGGGGCAGGTTGTGCTCGACGTCTCGGGCGATGCGCGCCGCGGCCTCGACGTGCCGGACCTGCTGCGCATGTTCGAGCAGACCCGACACGAGAAGCTCGACGACGACGCGCTGCTGCTGGGATAAGTGTCCGCGCTCAGCGTTAAAAAGCCCGCCCTTCAGTCGAAGTGGCGGGCTTTTGCTTTTCAGTGAAATTATTTCGGATTCCGATTCAACTGGAAGACGCTTCGATCACGCCTTCTTCGGATACGAATACTTGAACGTCCCCTGCGCACTCGCGATCAGCAGGCGGTCGTCCACCCACGCCTCGGCGCGCGCAAAGAAGATCGAGCGGCCGCCGCGTTCCAGAAAGCCCTTCGCGCGCACGAACTGGCCAAGCCCCTTGTCGAGATAGTTGGTCGTGAGCGAGAGCGTGAAGCCATGACGCGGCGGCTCGCCAACCGGTGCGAAGAGCCCCGCGTAGCCGGCAGCGGCGTCGAGCAGCGTGGCAATCGCGCCGCCTTGCAGCACGCCCTGGCGATTGAGCTTGGAGGCGTCGATGGGCATCACCAGCTCCGCGTAGCCCTCGCGCCACTGCGCGACGCTCACGCCGAGCGTTTCAAGAAACGGATTGTCCACGGCGAATTGCGACATACGCTGTCTTCCTTGCATTATCTGGCGATGCGATTGATTATAGGGTGGCTGCCGCAATGCCGCAGCGGGCCGCAGCACCGCCCATACGACTGTTCAGCGAAATTCCGCGCAACTGTACATGGCCAGCGCTGCCGCGCCGCACAACACTGCCTGAGGGCGCACCGATCGCGCCTCCCACGCAACCCCCTTCCAGGTAAAACCAGGTACTCAAGATGAACGACAACGCGCTCCACCCCGACCCGCTGGCCACTTCGCGCACAGCGGCGGCAGCGGCCGAGGCCGCGCCCGTGCCTTGCCCCACTGTCGAAACGCTCGACCGCATCCTGCCCGAGGAGCCGCTCCTCATGATGGGTGCGGGCCCCGTGCCGATTCCCGACGCCGTGGCCAAGGCCAATACCGTCGTCATCAATCACCTCGGCGACACCATGGCACGCGTCATTCACCAGGTGAAGACGATGGCGCGCTACGTGTTCCAGACGCGTTCGAACTGGGTGCTCGGCGTGGCCGGCCCCGGCTCCGCGGCGATGGAAATGGCGATCTCGAACCTCGCGTGGCCCGGCACCCGCGTGCTCTCCATCGTCAACGGCTTCTTTAGCCAGCGCATGGCCGAAATGGCGGGCCGCGTGGGCGCCGAGGTCACCACGCTCGACGTGGCGAACGGCGAGATCGCCTCGCTCGAAGCCGTGGCGCAAGCCATCGAGCGCACGCGCCCTGCCGTCGTCACGATCGTGCACGGCGAAACCTCCAATACGGTATGGAACCGCGAGCTTAAGGAAATCGTGCAGCTCGCCAAGGCTGCCGGCGCGCTCGTGGTGGTG
Source organism: Paraburkholderia guartelaensis (assembly GCF_004353905.1). GTDB lineage: Bacteria > Pseudomonadota > Gammaproteobacteria > Burkholderiales > Burkholderiaceae > Paraburkholderia > Paraburkholderia guartelaensis. The sequence goes on from NZ_SMOD01000002.1 coordinate 318,979, forward strand.
GACGCCGTCTGCACGCTGAGCACCATGCCGCTGGACATGGACGCCTGGGGCATCGACGTCGTCATCACGGGCGGCCAGAAAGGCCTCTCTTCGATCCCGGGCGTCTCGCTGATTGCCTTTTCGGACGCCGCCTGGGAGCGCGTGCGTACGCGCACCGCGCCGAACACGCACTGGTGCCTCGACGCCATGCTCGCCGAAAACTTCTGGCACAACGCCGGCTATCACTACACCGCGCCCGTCTCGGGCGTGCTGGCGCTGCACGAAGCGCTGCGTCTCGTGTGCACGGAAACGCTCGAAAAACGCTTTGCGCGCCACCTGCGCTGCTCGCTCGCGCTGCAAAGCGGCGTGAGCGCGCTGGGTCTCGCGCTTTATACGCCGCAAGCGTGCCGCCTGAATTCCGTGGTCGGCATCGGGCTGCCCGAAGGCGTCACCGCGCGCGAGGTATGCAATCACATCTCGCAGCAATATCAGGTGGAGATTGCCGGATCGTTCGGTCTCCCGATCGTTCGCATCGGGCAGATGGGCGAGCAATGCCGCGAGCACAACCTCTTTCGCACCGTCCACGCGCTTGGCCGCACGATGAGCGATCTCGGCGTGAAGGTCGATTTGCCCGCCGGGGTCGCCGCGCTCGAAGAGTCGCTTTCGGCCGGCTCGCGCGAAGCACGGCGCTGAGCGCTTGCGGCGCCTGGCGCCGCTCAGCCACTCAAACGCGCCGTGCGCGCACGCAGATGAACGCCGGGGCCTGCGCCAGTTCCGCGTGCAGCGCCGGCGACACCGCCTTCATTTCCGGTTGTGGCATGGGCTCGAGCACGCGGTCGATGGCCCAGCCTGCTTCCATGAGCGCGTTGAAAATATCGGCAAGCGGGCGCCTGAACGCCTCCACCCACGGCTTCGGCTCGCCGAAGCCGCCCCAATGCAGGCCGAACCGCGTCGTTTCGAAGTAGGTGCGAGAACCGCGCGTACGCGTGTCGATCCAGTCGCGCATGGGATGGGACATCGAAAACACCAGCAGCGCGCCGGGGCGCGCCACGCGGTGAAACTCCCGAAATGTCGGCGCGAGGTGCTCGACGTAGTCGAGGGCAAGCGAGCACACGATGCGGTCGACCGAAGCATTCGGGAGCCATTCGAGCGGCCGCCCGAGGTCGCCCTGCGCGACGTCGACCGCGAGGCCTGCGCAACGCGCCTTCGCCAGTTCGACCATCGCGGGCGTGACGTCGAACGCCTGCACGCGTGCGCCCTCGCCCGCCAGCTCCGCGCTCACGATGCCGGGCCCGCAGCCCGCGTCGAGCACGTCGAGTCCAGCCACTGATCCAAGCAGCGAGCGTGTGGCGGGCCGCTCGTAGAGCGCGTTGTGCGGCTTGACGGGGGCCTGCTCGGCGTAGCGGTCGGCGAATTGCGTGTAGCTGGCGCGGCCGGGGAGTTCGCTGGGGGTCTTTTCGTCGGTGGACATGAAGGCAGTTGGGTAGCGATTTGAGTACGCTATTGTCCATCGTTTCAAACGGGCCGACCAACGCAGCACCTTGCACGGCGGCCTGCTCCGGCCCGCCGCTGCGATTTGCCCGCGAAAAACGCAAGCAAACGCGCCCCCGGTTATCATCGCGCTCTTGCGTGCGCGATCCCGATGCGCGACGCATGACGCAACCGCAGGTAACTGAAAGCAACCGCAGGCAAACGATGTCCCCCATCCCCTTCGACGCCATCCTCTTCGACTGCGACGGCGTGCTCGTCGACTCAGAACGCATTACGCACGTGGTGCTCACGCAGATGCTGGGCGAACTCGGCTGGACGCTCACGGTGGACGAAGCCATGCGCATCTTCGTCGGTAAGGCCGTGAAAGACGAGGCCGCGCGCATCGAGGCGCATACGGGCTTCGCGATTACCGACGCCTGGCTCGAAGGCTTTCGCGCGCGCCGCAACGAAGCGCTGGAGCGCGATCTCGTCGAAATTCCGGGCGCGCCCGCGGCCGTACGCGCGGTGCACGCGGCAATGAATGGGCGCATCGCCGTCGCCTCGGGTGCGGACCGGCGCAAGGTCGAACTGCAGCTGCGCAAGGTGAACCTGCTCGACTGCTTCGAAGGGCATATCTACAGCGGCCACGAAACGCCGCGCAGCAAGCCGCATCCGGATGTCTATCTGGCGGCAGCGGCCGGTCTCGGCGTGGACCCCGCCCGCTGCGCCGTGATCGAGGACACGGTCACGGGCGCGCGCGCCGGCCTCACCGCGGGCGCCACCGTGTTCGGCTACAGCCCGCCCGAGCCCGGCCACAGCAGCGCGCAAGCGCTGCTCGAGGCGGGCGTCGCGCACGTTTTCACCGACATGGTGCAGCTTCCCGCCCTGCTTTCCCGCTGGTCAAATAGTTAAGCGCGTATAAAACAACGCCAAAAAACCCGCGCGCCGCGCGCATTGTTGGCCGTACGCATCACCACGCATCAGATAGAAAGCAGGCTGCCGACGAGTCGCATACCATCCGATTCGTGGCGCTGCGAAAGAAAAAGATAGTTTGCTATCGAATCGCTTTGGGCTATGATCCGCCGATGTCGAATCTTCATACTTTACGCCTTGCGGTCAGCAGCACGCTCGTCGTGGCGGCACGCAAATGGCGGCGCACGACACACGGCGCCCTCACCGCATACAACGTCTCCGAGGCGTGCGCCGCGCCGCTTCTCACCGCCGGGCGCCTTGGCGAAGCCGTGCGCCAGGTAACGCTTGCGGAGCACGTGGGCATCGAAGGTCCGTCGCTCGTGCGCCTGCTCGACCAGCTCTGCGCCGCGGGCCTCGTGCGCCGCGACGAAGACCCCGACGACCGCCGCGCAAAAACGATCTCGCTCACGAGCGAAGGCCGCGCCGTGACCGAGCGCATGGAAGACGAACTGCGTTCGCTGCGCGCCCGCGTGCTCAAGGGCGTGAGCCGCGCCGACCTCGAAGCGACGCTGCGCGTGCTCAACGCGTTCAACGCAGTTCCCCCCGCAGACCAGGCTGACCGGCCCTTACACGACTGAAAGCAGAAAGCGGACTCATGACCTACCCCTCCATCCGCGACTGGCTCTTTTCGGTCAAGACCTTCGCCGCGTCGATGCTGGCGCTCTATATCGCGCTCAAATTCCAACTGCCGCGCCCTTATTGGGCGATGGCCAGCGTGTACATCGTCTCGAACCCGTTCGTGGGCGCCACGCGCTCGAAGGCGCTGTACCGCGCGCTCGGCACCGCCCTCGGCGCGGCGGCCGCCATCGCGCTCGTGCCGCCCTTCGTCGAAACGCCGCTGCTCTTCAGCGCGATCGTCGCGACCTGGACGGGCACGCTGCTCTATCTGGCGATCTCCGACCGCACCGCGCGCAGTTACGTGTTCATGCTCGCGGGCTACACGATGCCGCTCATCGCGCTGCCCACCGTAAGCGATCCCACCACGGTGTTCGACGTGGCGATCGCACGTACGCAGGAAATTACGGTCGGCATCATTTGCGCGAGCGTGGTGGGCAGCAACTTCCTGCCTAGCCGCCTTGCGCCCACGCTGATCGAGCGCGCCGACGCATGGTTCCGTGACGCCGCCTGGTACGGCAGCGAAACGCTCTCGGGCCATATTGCGGGCAAGGCGCTTTCGGCGTGCCGTCAACGTCTCGCCGCCACGGTCAACCAGCTCGAATTCCTGCTGAGCCAGTTGAGCTACGACCACACGCATCCCGAGATCCTCGAGCGCGCCGAGTCGCTGCGCGGGCGCATGCAGCTCTTTCTGCCGATGATCTCCGCGCTCGCCGACCCGCTCGTCGCACTGCGCCGCGATCTGCACGTGTGGCCGGAGGGCCTCGACAGCCTGCTCGCCGACGCGGCGCGCTGGTTCGACGAACCGCTGCCCACACGCGCCGCCGAAATGCACGACGACGCGGGCGACGCGACCGCGGAGAATCTGCGCAAGCGCATCGCGACGCTGCAGCCCGCGCGCGACGCGCTCTCGAGCTGGGAGGGCGCGCTGCTCTCGAACGCGCTCTGGCGGCTTGGTCAGGTGATCGACGTGTGGCAGGACTGCCGCGCACTGCGCGCGCTTATCGCACACGAAGCGAAAATCGGCACGTGGCGGCCGCGCTATCGCCACTGGCGCCTTGGCGGCACCGAACGCTTCTACGATCGCGGCCTCATGGTGTTCTCGTGCCTCGTCCCGGTGAGCGCGATTCTCGTGGCCTGCTGGCTATGGGTCAGCTCGGGCTGGCATGACGGCGCGGGCGCGGTGACGCTTGCGGCCGTGGCCTGCTGCTTCTTTGCGGCATCCGACGAGCCCGCGCCACTGGTGTTCCGCTTCTTCCTCGCCACCGCCGCGAGCGTGGTATTCGCGGGCCTCTATCTGTTCGTCGCGCTGCCCAAGGTCCACGACTTCGCGATGCTCGTGCTGCTGTTCGCGGGCCCGTTCATCCTGATCGGCACGCTCATTCCGCGCCCGGCCTTCAACATGGTGACGATGCTCGTGGCCGTGAACACGGCCACCTTCATCAGCGTGCAGAGTGCTTACGAGTCGGACTTCTTTGTCTTTCTGAACAGCAATATTGCCGGCGTCGCGGGCCTCCTGTTCGCCTATTTGTGGACGCGCGTCACGCGCCCGTTCGGCGCCGAACTCGCGGCGCGGCGCCTACTGCGCTCGAGCTGGAGCGATGTCGCGCTGTCGGCATCGCCCACGCCTATCGCAGACCAGCGCAATCTCACCTCGCGCATGGTCGATCGCCTCATGCAGCTCATTCCACGTCTCGCAGCTTCCGACGAGCACCGCCATCCGTCGATCGAGAGCTTCCGCGACCTGCGTATCGCGCTGAATTCGCTCGATTTGCGCCGCTCGCGCCACAAGCTCGACGGCGACGTGCCCGACGCGATCGACCGCGTGCTCGCGGGCGTCAGCGACCACTATGCGCGCTGCGCGCGTGCGAGCGAGCGTCAGGACGCGCCATCCGCGCTGCTCTCCAGCATCGACGACGCCATGCGCCGCGTCGCGGCCCGTGCGCGCGCGCAACTGCCACCCGCAACGCTTGCCGATGCCGATGCGCAGCCCGCGCCGCGCGCGCTTGTCTCGCAGCGCTGGCTGCGCGACACGCTGCACGCGCTGGTAGGCCTGCGCATCGCGCTCTATCCGGCTCTTGCGGCGCAATCGCCATCCAATCCGGAGGCCGCGGTATGAGTGTGCGTCCCTCTTATCCTTTTTCGAAACCCGCATCATGATCGGCGAAATCGATATCTTTGGCGTGTTCGTGCCCGCCGTGCTCGTGCTGATGCTGATCGCGTACCTCATCAATGTCGTGATCGGCAAGGTGCTCACGCGCGTCGGCTTCTATCGGCTCGTGTGGCATCGTTCCATTTTCGATCTCGGCATCTATGTCTTCGTGCTGGCTGCCGTCATCATCGTGTCGCATCGCTTCGTGAATTAACGTGAACGTGAAAAAAACCTGGTTCTCCGCAGGACAGATCCTGCTGACGCTCATCGTCGTCGTGGTCGCCGCCCTCGTGCTGTGGCGCATCGTCAACTACTACATGTTCTCGCCGTGGACGCGTGACGGCCGCGTGCGCGCCGACGTGATCCAGGTCGCGCCCGACGTGGGCGGCCTCATCACCCGTGTCGACGTCGTCGACAACCAGCAGGTCAAGCAAGGCCAGGTGCTGTTCGTGATCGACCAGGCGCGCTACTCGCTCGCGCTGCGCCTCGCCGAGGCCACGCTCGAGCAGCGCAAGGCCACGCTTGCGCAGGCCAAGCGCGAGTACGCGCGCAATATCGCGCTCGGCAATCTCGTGGCGGCGGAAACGCTCGAGGAAAGCCGCACGCGCGTCGATCAGGGCGAAGCCGCGGCCGCCGACGCTCAGGTTCAGGTCGACACCGCAAAGCTCAATCTTCAGCGCACGACGATCGTGAGCCCCGTGGACGGCTATCTGAACGACCGCGCGCCGCGTGTTGGCGAGTACGTGACGGCCGGCCGCGCGGTGGTCGCCGTCGTGGACATGCATTCGTTCCGCGTCGATGGCTACTTCGAGGAAACACGCCTGCATGGCATTCAAATCGGCCAACCGGTGGAGATCACGGTGATGGGCGAGACGCGCCCGCTGCGTGGTCATGTGCAAAGCATCGTGGCAGCGATCGAGGACCGCGACCGCCAGGCGGCGCCGAACCTGCTGCCCAACGTGAATCCGGCGTTCAGCTGGGTGCGTCTCGCGCAGCGTATTCCGGTGCGCGTGGCGCTCGATGAAGTGCCCGCCGATTTCCGCATGATCGCGGGCCGCACGGCAACCGTGGCCGTGCGCACCGAAACGGGCAACGACCGCCAGGCCGCGCACGCGAACAATGCAAGCGGCGCCGTCGCTTCGCAGCCCGCTACGGGTGCGAGCGCGCCTGCCGCTTCCCAGGCTGCCGGAGCTTCGCAATGACACGCCGTAGTTTCTGGCGCCGCCGCTTGTCGCCCAACGTCTGGCCCAACGTCTGGCCCAACCTCGCGCTCGCGCCGCTCACGCTCGCGCTGGGCGCGTGCATCACGCTCGGCCCCAACTATCACGTACCGCAGGAAGCCGTGGTCAATTCGCCGCTCGCGCAAGGCCCGATCGACGGCGCGGACCGTGCGCCCGTCTCGCAACTGGGCGTGCCCGCCAACTGGTGGCAGCTCTACGACGACCCCACGCTCAACGAACTCGTACAGGAAGCGCTGAAGTCGAACACGGACCTGCGCGTGGCGGCGGCGAATCTCGCGCGCTCACGCGCGGCCGTCGACATCGCCAATGCACAGGGCGGCTTCTCGGGCGCCGCGCATGCCACCGCCGAGCGCGCGCAGGTGTCGGGCGAGCAGTACCTCCTGTTCGAAAAGGTGCCTGTCGCGACGCTGGGCGATCTTGGCGTCAACATCTCGTACGAGTTCGACCTGTTCGGCAAGCTCAGGCGCGGCGTGGAAGCCGCGCGCGCCGACGACGCGGCCGTGGAAGCCGCGGCCGATCTCGCGCGCATCACCGTGGTCGCCAACGTGGCGCAGGCTTACGTCGAATCGTGCTCGGCTGCCGAGGAACTGGAGATCGCGCAGGAATCGCTCAAGCTGCAGAATGAGCGCGTGGCGCTCACGAAGCGCCTGCGCGACGCGGGCCGCGGCAACCAGCCCGACGTGACGCGCGGGCAGACCCAGGCCAACACGATCGCCGCCGATATCCCGCGCTTCGAGGGACGCCGCCGCGTGGCCCAGTATCAACTCGCCATGCTGCTCGCACGCGCGCCCAAGGACCTGCCGCCCGCCGCGCTCGCGTGCAAACGCCTGCCCAGGCTCAAGCAGCCGATTCCCGTCGGTGACGGCGCCGCGCTCCTCAAGCGCCGCCCCGACGTGCGCGAGGCGGAACGCCAGCTCGCTGCATCGACGGCGCGCATTGGCGTGGCGATCGCCGAGATGTACCCCGACGTCACGTTCGGCGCTGGCGTGGGCACGATCGGCCTGACTAGCGACCTGTTCACCCCCGCGACCAATGCCTGGTCATTCGGACCCCTGATCAGCTGGACCTTCCCGGTCAACGGCCAGCGCGACCGCGTGCGCGCCGCAGAGGCCGCGACGGGCGGCGCGCTCGCGCACTTCGACGGCGTGGTGCTCAACGCGCTGCGCGAGACGCAGTCGAGCCTCGCGACCTATGCCGCCGACGACCAGCGCGCCGATGCATTGCGCACGGCCTACACGTCCGCGCAGCAGTCGGCGGACGAAACGCATCGTCTCTATGCAGCGGGACGCGAACCGTTCCTCTCCGACCTCGACGCCACGCGCACGCTCACCAGCGTGCACGCACAGGTCGCCGCGGCCGAAGGCGAAGTCGCGCTCGACCAGGTGCGCTTGTTCCTCGCGCTGGGCGGCGGCTGGGAAGGCAATCAGCAAACGCTGCAGCAGCAGGGGGCACAAGGCACCCAACCGGCATCAGCGACATCAGCGGCACCCGCGGCAACCGCCGCGACTGCGCCCGCGAATTAAGCTCGCCTCTCCCTCAGCGCGCCACGCCGCCTTGCGCGGCGTCGGCGCGCATCGACTTCTGCGGCTTCGCAATCGCGCCGCGTACCTCGAAGCGCACGGTATCTGTCACCTGCCCGCTCGCATCGACGAGTTCGAGCGTGTGCTTGCCCGGCCAAGGCAGCCACGCGACACGCGCGGCGCCACCCAACGCCTTGCCGTCCAACCGCCAGTTCACGCGCGCGGTCGAGCCCGTGGCACGCTCGAACCAGACGCGCTGACGCTGCGCGGGAATGTCGGGATCGAGCGCGAAAATGGTGCCGTCCACGGGGCTGCCGATTTGCGCGGGTCCACGCGCGAGATCGGCCGCATTCGATGCCAGGCCCACGAGCGGCGTAGACGTGCCCGCGATGAACCACTCGTTGCGGGAAGGCTCCACGGCATTGGCGAACTGCACGCGCATGCGCTCGACGCCAGGCGGCGCGGCAGGCGCGACACTCGGCACGCGCCGATGCAGATAGCCGACGATTGCGGCCCACACCGGCGCCGCGCCCGTGACGCCCGACACGTCCCACATGGGCGAGCCATCCGCGTTGCCAACCCACACGCCCACCGTATAGCGCGACGTAAAGCCCACGGTCCAGTTGTCGCGCATGTCCTTGCTCGTGCCCGTCTTGACCGCGGAAAACATACGCGTATCCAGCGGACTGTCGAAATCGAAGGTCCGCGTGCGCGCATTGTTGTCGGCGAGGACGTCGGTGACGATGAACGCGGACTCGCGGCTGAATACCCGTTTCGACTCGCTCTTCTGTGTGGGCTGCGCAGGCGCAGGCAACTCGGCGATCGGGCTCACGACGCCGCCGTTGGCCAGTGCGCGATACGCATTCGTGAGCGTGACGAGGCTCACATCCGCGCTGCCCAGCGCGAGACTGAAGCCGTAGTAGTCGCCCGCCTGCGTGAGCGGCAGGCCGAGCGCCGTGAGTGTCTTCGCGAATCGATGCGGCGTCACCATCACGAGTGTGCGCACGGCCGGTACATTCAGCGACGAGCCGAGCGCGGTGCGCACGCTCACCCAGCCCTTGAAGCCCTTGTCGTAGTTCTGCGGCATGTAGAGGCCGCCGCCCGCCGCGAGATCGAGCGGGGCGTCGTCGAGCAGTGAAGCGGTCGTCACGCGGCGTTCGTCGATGGCCTCGGCGTAAAGAAAGGGCTTGAGCGTCGAGCCCGCCTGGCGCAATGCGAGCGCCGCATCGACCTCGCGCGCCTTCGACAGGCCGCCTGACGACCCGACCCACGCGAGCACGTCGCCCGTTGCGTTATCGAGCACGATGACCGCGCCGTCCTGCACGTTGCGCGGATGCGCCCGCGCATTGAGTTCGATGAGCGTGCGCGTGAGCGTGTCGCGCGCATAGCGTTGCAGGTTCGCGTCGAGCGTCGAGCGCACGCGCGTGCCGGGCGCGGGATGCACGGCGTTGGCGATCTGGCGCGCGAAGTGTGGCGCAAGCTGCGGCGAGTTTTCGCTGCGAGCGTCGAACGAGGGATCGTCGGCGGCGATGGCTGGGCGCGCGAAGGCCATCTGCACGAAAGCATCGAGATTCGGGCAGCCGCTATCGACGTTCGCCGCGTGCATGTCGCGCAGGATGCGGCACGCGCGCGTGGCGACTTTCGTATAAGGCGCATTGGGCGCGCGGATCAGCGCGGCGGCGACGGCCGATTCGCGTTCGTCGAGGCCCGACGGCGCCTTGCCGAACAGCGTTTGCGAAAGCGCGGCAAGACCCACGGTCTCGCCGCGAAACGGCACGAGGTTCAAATACGCCTCGAGAATCTGGTCCTTGCGCCAGGTGCGTTCGAGCCGCAGTGCGTCCACGGCCTGCACGGCCTTTTGCGCGAGCGAACGCTGGCCCGAGTGCTTCGGGTCATCGTCGAGCAGGCCCGTGAGCTGCATCGTGACCGTGGATGCCCCGCGCGTGCGGGTGCTCCACAGGTTCGCCCAGGCGGCGGCAGTCGCACCGCGCCAGTCCACGCCGCTGTGCTCGTAGAATCGTTTGTCCTCCGAAACGACGATCGCCTCGCGCAGCGCCGGCGAAACGTCGACGAGCGCGACCCAGTCGCCGCGCCTCGCCGTGTGTTCCACTCGCGTGCGCTGCAACGGCGTACCGTCGCGCGCCAGCAGGACCCAGTCGGAGCTTTTCCACTCGCCGCGCACGTCATCGAAAGTCGGCAGTGCGAACGCGGGCAGCGGCAGCAGCGCGAGGCACAGTGCGGCGACGCCGAGTGCGCCCGCCGCGCGATGCCGTAGCGCGAATGGCCCGCTCATGGCGCCGCCTTCACGACCACCGGCGCATTTGGCGCGACGCCGAACGTCGCCGGCGCATAGAGCGCCTCCACGCGCGTGGGCGGCAACCCGAAGGTGCCGACGTTATTGAGCCGCACCGTGTACTCCACCGAGACCTTGCCCTTCGGCAGAAACTCGTAGTACGCACGATAACCGTCGAAGCCGCGCTCGATGAACGCGGGCCACGGACCGTTCTCGTCCTGCTTCTCGCCCTGCGTCGCCACGGCCGAATCGCGCCCGAGCCCGGAGCCGAGGATCGTCGCGCCCGCGGGAATCGGGTCGTTCACGACGACCCACGTCATGTCGGTTTGTGCGTCGATGTCGAGCCGCACGCGTACGACGTCGCCGCGCGTGTACACGCCCTTCACGGCGGCGTCCACTGGCGTGATGGTCTTCGTGATGCGATAGCCCGCCGCGAACGGCGCTCGCAACGCCACTGCCGCGAGGCTTTCCACCGTGGCCCACGGCTTGCCGCTTCCTTCCTGCGTCAGCGTGAGCGTCGCGGCCGCGTTCTGCTTTGGCCATGCGAGCAGCGTGCTGCGCGCGGGCGCGTTTCGCGTCGCCGCCGTCGCCCCGCTGGCGCCCGATGCCGCTTGCGCCGCCGATTGAGCCGCCGCATTCCAGCCAACGCTGCGCGACGTATCGCCGAGCTGGATCTTCGTCGCGCCCGTCACCGGATCGTGCTCGAACACGCGTGAGAAGCGCTCGACCGCGAGCGAACCATACGCGTTCGCCGTCGTCGTGCTCCATGCGCCGTTGCGTTGAAGTGCGAGCAGGCCCGCCACGATCCGTGGCATTTCGTCCTTCCACGCGGGGTTGTCGACGAAGGCCAGCGCAAGGCGCGCCGCGTTGACCTCCGTGCCCGTCATGAGCCACCACAAATCGTCTTCGGCGGCCGTGGAGAAGGTCAGTTGCGTGCCCTGCCACGTGAGACGCGCGCGCAGGATCTGCTCGAGCTGCGCCAGTTTCTCCACGCGATCCGGCACATCGTGCATGCGTGCGAGACTTTCCGCATAGTCGATCACCGCCGACGTGGGCCACTGGTTCGGCGCGATCTCGATCGAGCCGAACTGGCGTGCGTTCGCCGCGCCGTAGCGCGACAGCGCATCGATGGCGGCGAGCTTGCGTAGATCGAGATCGCGGCGCGGCGACCACGAATTGCGCTCGATGCGGCCTTCCACGAAGCGTGTGAGGCCGTCCACCATCTTGCTGCGCAAGGCGTCGGGAAGCGCGAAGCGCGGGTCGAGCTTCGACGCCTCGTCACTCACCGTGAGCAGATACGCCGTGAGTGCGGTGCTGCCGCGGCTCGCGCTGTCGTCGGCGGGCGGGAAGTAGTTCGCGAGGCCGTCGCGGTCCAGATACACCGGCAGGCGCGCAAGCTCCGCCTGCCAGCGAGCGGGGTCGCGCAGGCCAATCGCTATCGATGTTTGCTGCTCGAGGCAGGAATACGGATAGCGCGTGAACCAGCGGCGCACGCCGGGCAAGCCGTCCGCGAGCTTCGGCTGCAGCGACACCGCAATGCCGCCACGCACTACGCCTGCACGCGTCATGCCCGCGTTGGCCGGCGGCGCAACGGGTATCGAAAGCGTGCCGTCTACCTGCGCGAGCGTGGCCTGCTGCACCGTCACGGGTATCGCCGCGCTCACCTGCTGCGCGAGCTTCACCGCGTCCGCCGCATGCGCGCCGCCCTGCTCCGCCGCGCTCACGTTCCACGCGAGCTCGGGCCGCTCCGCTTCGGCGAGATCGTCGGGAACCGCGACTGTCCACGCAATCTCACGCGACGAATTGGGTGCGAGGTCCACGGTCTGCACGGCAAGCGCGAGCGGCGGCACGTTCGGCGTGACCAACACTTTCATCGCGCGCCCGGTCGTATTGCGAAGCGTGAATTGCGCGCGGAAGGTATCGCCCTCGCGCACCTGTGGAGGCAGACCCGAGATCAGCTGCAGGTCCTGCGTGCTCTCGATGGTCGCGCTACCCGTGCCGAAGCGCGCCACCCCGCTCGCCGCAATCGCGACAATGCGAAAACGCGTGATCGAGTCGTTCAGCGGCACACTCACTTGCGCCTCGCCCTTCGCATCGAGCGTGACACGCGGGTTCCAGTAGAGCAGCGTGTCGAAGAGTTCGCGCGTCGCGCCATGCCCGCCGCCGCCGCCCGCCGGCACCGCCTTGCGCCCGAAGTGCCGCCGCCCGACGATCTCCATTTGCGCCGTCGCCGTCTCCACGCCGTAGGCGCGTTGCTGCAGCATGGCGTCGAGCAGATCCCAGCTACGGTTGGGCATGAGTTCGAGCAACGCTTCGTCCACGGCTGCCACGGCGATCTGCGTACCCGCGGGCACCGGCTGACCGCCCGGAAGCTGCACGCGCAACTGCACGTGCGACGTTGCGCGTACCGCGTAGCGTTTCGCGTCGGGCGTCACGCTCACCGCGAGGCGGTGCGCCGCATCGCCCACGCGGATTTGCGCGAGCCCGTAACGGAAAGCCGGTTTCGAAAGATCGACGAGCGGCGTCGGCGCCTCGTACTGGCGCCCTTCGTACCAGAACGCACGGGCCCATTCGAGCGGCGCTTTCCACCCCCAGGTGAAGAACGAATACCACGGCACTTCGTGAATGCGCCCACGCAGCGCGAGCACCGAAACGTAGACGTTGGGCCCCCACGTATCGCTCACCTTCAATTCAACGGTCGGATCGCGCCCGTCGAGTTGCACCACATGCGTTTCGATGATGCCCTCACGCTCCACGGCCACGAGCGCTGTCGCAAAGCGAAACGGCATGCGCACCTGGAAGCGCGCGGTCTCGCCGGGTTCGTAGCTCGTCTTTTCGGGCAACACGTCGATGCGGTCCGTGTTCTCGCTGCCGAACCAGAGTTCGTCCTCGCGCGTGACCCATACCGAGGTCGTTGCCGTGGAGGCGTGGCCGTCGCCGTCGCGCGCCGTGGCCACGAGCTGGATATTGCCCGCTTCTTTGAGTTTAGCGTCGCAGGTGAGCAAGCCGTGATCGTCGCTCGTACCGCTGCACAGCGTGCCGAGATCGCGCGTTTCCGTGTGATTGTCGTAGGCGTAGAAGCCGCCCACCATGCGTTTGCGCGAAGTCGTCGTGATCTTCGCCACGCCGCGCACTTCGAGCTTCACGCCCGCGTGCGGCTTGCCCTGTAGATCAAGCGCGAGTGCGGTGACCGGTACGGTCCTGCCCACGGAGACCCAATGCCCCGACTTGATGCCCGCCACCACGGCAGCGGGCCAGAGCGTGGCCGCGCCGCTGATGGTCTGCACTTCGCCGTTCGGGTCCGCGAAGGTCGCTTCGAGCGCGAGGCGCTTGGGCGCATCCACGGCGGGCAGGTTCTTCAGCACGAGCGTGCCCGCACCGTTGCGGTCGAGCGTGAGCGGCTCCTTGTCGGCCACGAGCTTCGCGACTTCGTTGTCTTCCTGCGGGCCGCTATCCTCGTCTTCGGACGTGTTGTCGGCCGGGCTCGCGCTCACATACGGCGCAAAACTGAAATCGCTGTACGTGCTGGCGAACGACGGCGTCGTGTCCTTCACGAGCGCCGAGATCTGCACGGGCAGATTCGAAGCCGCGCCGCCCGACACGTAATCGATCTGCACCGCCACGCTCGCCTGCGTGGCGGCGACGAGCGGCGACGTTTTCTCGTTCTGCACCGCAATCGTGCCCTTGAGCACCGGCAAGCGGAACGCTTCCACGCGGAAGCTACCGCTGTCGTAGCTCAAATGAACGGCGTCCGCGCTGTTGTCGGATTCGTCGTTGCCGTCGCCCGCCGCGCTTGCGTTGGCATCTCCGTCGTCGAGCGAGACATCGTATTCGCCGAGCTTCGCTTCGGGCGGCAACACGAAAGTCGAATCCGCCGTATGGTCGGCGGCCCATTTAAGCGGCAGATGCCAGGTCTGCCCGCTGCCGGCATGGCGTATCGTCACGCGCGTGGGGTACTGCTGCGGTAGCGCGAAGCCATGCATCGTCTGGGCGCGGATGAAATGTTTCATCGACACCGTCTCGCCCGCGCGCAGCAGCGTGCGGTCGAACACGGTATGCGCGCGCACCGTGGGCTCCACGTTCGTGTCGGTCGGTACGTTGAAGCGCCACGACTCGATGCCGCGATTCCAGTCCGATTGCACGAAGGCCATGTCGGGGCCCGTTTTCGGGTCGTCGATGCGCGCCGAAACGAACAGCCCGCTATAGCTGTTTTCGCCGCAGTCGCGACGATTCGAGAGTGGTCCGTCTATCGTCAGTAGTCCATGGGAATCCGTCTTTCCCGTGGCGAGCATCTCGCCGTTGCAATCCGATACGTGCACGTCGGCGCCTGCTACCGGTTCGCCCTTGTCGAGCGACGTGACCCACACCACGCTATTCTCGCGGCCTTGCTTGAAGTGCACGCCCAGATTGGTGACGAGCACGGTCGTGCGCACGTACATGGGCGCCGGCTTGCCGAGCAAGGAGGCGCCGAGCGAAGGCGAGGCGAGTTCGATCACGTAGAAGCCCGGCTTCGGCACGGGAATGCCCACCACTTCGAACGGCCGCAACGCTTTCGGATCGGCTTTGGGCAGTGTGAGCGTCTGTACGCCGGGTTGGCCCTCTAGCAACGAGAGCGAGCGCACGTCGATGATGCGCTCCTTCGCGTCGTCGTCCCCCTCGCCCGTCGTGCGCGGAATCACCACGGGCGACTTCGCGCGCGCGAGCAACCCGGGCATCAGCTTGTCGATCGACGTCTCGCTCATGCCGAAATTGTCGAACTGGTCGACGAGGCGCATCCAGCGGCGCATGTCGGTATCGGACTGCACCGCGAGCTTCGCGAACTTGGCCTCGCCCGCGTTGAGCCCCTGCACGTGCAGGTCGGCTTCGACGTTGCGCAGCGTGACCGGCACGAGCGGCGGCGTGTCGGGCTCCGCGTAGCGCTCGATGATGCCGAAGGTCGAGGACGGAAATTTCGCGAGCGGCGGCATCGGCGCGGTCGTCGTATGCAGCGGGAAAAGATCGGCGTTCGCAAGCGCACGGCCGCTTACGTCCTTGAGGCCGGCGGGTGCGGTGATCGTGAGCGTCGCACGCTCGGGCAAGGGCGCGGAGAATGAGATCGAACTGACTTCGTTGTTCCTGTCATCGGGGCGGAAAGTCGGCGCGACTCCCCCCTTCGGCCCTTGCAGACGGAACTTCTGCGCATCGGCACGCGTGATCGGCGCGCTCAGGTCGATGCGCAGAGGCCGCAGCGGCGTGCATGGCGCCTTCGCATTCTCGCGCTCGCAACTCATGCTCGCGGTGAACGGCGTACGTACCGTGAAATCGAAGCGGCGCTCCACTTCGTTGGGCGTGCCGTTCGGTCCGAGCACGCCCTTCCCGTACACGAGCTGCATCTTTGCGCTGGATGGCAGCGTTTGCTGGCAGTTGAGCGTCAGCACGCTCGCGCTGTCTTTTTCGAGGCGGAAATGCTTGAGCAGCGCCGCGCGCGTGGACGCATCGACAGGCTGCACCGGAATGCGGTTGCCGAGTCCACCAGACTCGCACCACACGTGTTCGCGCACGGAAGCCGGTGTGGCGGGGCCATTGAGCTTCAGCACGAATGCCTGGTTTTCCTCTATTTCGCCGCCATAGGGACGCACGCTCACCGGGAACGGGCCGCCCGTGGAGAACGTGAAGCGACGAACGCCAGTGACGGCGTTGCCGGCCTGCGATTTAAGGCCGTCTACGAGCACGACGCTGCATTGCACGTCGGGCGGCAGATCGGCTGCGAGATCATAAGCCCACGTTTTCCCGTCGATCCACCGACCCTGGCCCGCGCTGGCCGCCGCATTGCTGCATTGCAGGCGCGCGGGGTCCTTTGCATCGGGCGCGCCGAACGCCACCATGGCCTCGTCGAACTTCACCACCACCTGGCGCACCTGCGCCACGGTCCCCTGCGGCGATACGCTCACCGCGCGCGCGGCATAGGCGCGCCACGCCCACGCCATGCATAAGCCCAGCACCAGGGCAAGCGCCAACGTCCACCACCCGCCAGTTGTTCGTGTTATTCGTTGCATCGACCGGTCCTCGTTTGCGCGCGCGCCGCGTGGCCATTGCCTGGCGGCGTGCGGTGAATGGTACAGGGCGCCGCGCGCTCGCGCGCCGGGAATGGCCGGCCACGCGCGCACGCGGGCGGCTCGCGTCGAACGCGAGCGCGAGCGCGAGCGCCGGTGCGCAGCATGGCGCGAATCGGCAACTCGCGATATCGGAAACCGCTGAATTTGCGAACGGGCTAAGGCGAAGCGAGGACTGCTGGGAAGATGCTAGCCGGGCTTGCGGATGCGAGCCGGTGAGAGTGGGTGTGAAGGTGCGCTGTGACGGCGGCCGCGCCTCGCGGCTCGCCATGGAACGCGAGCGGCCACTGGCCGCCCGCAATACATCGGACTACATGGCTTCGCGATACCGCGCCGCCGGCTGCGATTGCCCGAAGTTCGCGAACATCGCGGAGCGGGCGGCTTCGTAATCGTCCCACTGCTGCGCGTCGGGCAGAGGCGGAATCGTCACCGTTTCGCGCCGGTCGAAGCCCACAAGCGCCGCGTCGACGAGATCGTCCACTTCCATCACGGCCGGCAGTGCATTCACGTCCTTGCCGGAACGCTCCCAGATTTCGGTACGCGTGGCGCCAGGCACGACGGCTTGCACGTACACGCCCTTCGCGCCGAGTTCCAGATTCAACGACTGCGAGAAATACAGCACGAACGCCTTCGTCGCGCCATACACGCTCGAACGAAACTCGGGTGCGAGGCCAATGACGGAGCCGACATTCACGATCGCCCCCTTGCCTTCGCGCGCAAAACGCGGCGCAACCGCTGCGGCGAGGCGCGCAACCGCCGTGACGTTCAGACCGATGAGGCCGGCCACGGCGTCCGTGCCCTGCTCGACGAACGTGCCCGGCAGGCTCGCACCCGCGTTATTGATGAGCACACCGATGCGTGCGTCATCAGTAAGGCGCGCCTCCAACAGCGCAAGATCGGCGTGCGAGGCCAGATCGGCGCGAACGACATCCACGTTCACACCATCGCGCTCGCGCAGGCGCGCAGCAAGGTCTTCCATGCGGGCGCGATCGCGCGCCACCAGCACGAGGTCATGACCGCGCTTTGCGAAACGGTCGGCGTAGACGGCGCCGATACCCGTGGACGCGCCAGTGATCAAGACAGCAGGTTTAGCAGACATCGAAACTTCTCCTTGGGAATTCCGTTTTCATGATGAACATCATGTAAACCGAATAATGATTACCATCATGTATAATGTCAAGCGTCGAGTGATGGATAGCGGACGGAACAATGAGGGTCAGTCGCGAACAGGTGGAATTGAATCGCCAGCAAATCCTGCAAGCCGCCGGCCGGCTCTTTCGCGAGCACGGCTACGATGCGGTGACCGTGGCAGACGTGATGAGCGCTGCCGGGCTGACGCACGGCGGCTTCTACGGCTATTTCAAGTCGAAGGACGAGTTGATCGCGCAAACGCTCGCCCACGTCTTTGCCCAGGGCGAAGGCGGCGATTCCGATCTGGTGCGTTATGCTGCGCGCTACCTCAGTGCCGAACATCGCGACAACGTGGCCGACGGCTGCCCGACCGCGGCGCTCGCCGCCGAAACCGCGCGGCAACCGCCCGAAGCGCGCGCCGTCATGGCGGCCGGTCTGGAGCGTCAAATCGAGCGCCTGAGCGCAGGCATGAATGGCGTCGGCGCCGCAGCGGCGCGCCAGGCGGCGATCGGCGGCTGGGCCGCGATGGTGGGTGCGGTGGTACTTGCGCGGCTGTGCGACGAGCCCGCGCTTTCGAACGAGATCCTCGAGTCCACGCGCAAGTGGATTGGCGAGCGTGAGGCGCCGCGTAACTAAAACTAAGAGCGGCCGATATGTGCGCCGTGTGAGCAGCCAGGAAATAAATCAGCCCGCGATGGCGCTTTCGTGCCGTCGCGGGCTAATCATCTTCATGCGGCATGAATCGGCTTCCTGCCGCCGTCAAACTCAATGTGCGTTATACACCGGCGGCGAATAGCTGCTGACCGCGCCATCGGTACGTGCACCGCTTTCCGACGAGCCGCTAGTGGCCGGACCATAGCCGGTTGCCTCCGCAACGGCCCCACCGGTTTGTGCGTTCACTCGTGCCTGGGCTTGTTGCAGATTCGCGGGGTAATACAGGTCGTTCACCGAGGGACGATAACCCGCGGCTTCGAGCTGCTTCAGCTGACTACGCACCTGGGCACGCGTCACAGGACCATTGGTGCCTTGCGACTGTGCAAATGAAATGGCCGGCACTGCAAGCACGGCAGCGATCGCAACGGCCTTGATGAGCGTTCTCATGACTAACCTCCAGTAACTTGAAATCGGCGCAGCGGCTTGTCTGCATCCGTTGAGTACAAGTCTAGGAACGTTGGCCTTGCGAATAAATGCTGCAAAAGCGAATTTACTATTCTCGCAGCGCAGATAATCGGCTTTCATTGCTCGAATGCATAAGCTTCTATCCGGATGGAATATGGAACACGTGTGCAACGCACTGTCCCACTCTGATGCATGATAGGAACTCTTCCGAATCTTCGATGAGGGGGCAGCAATGGCGACGTGGCAACCGGATCCGACCTTCTACCCGTCTGCGCGCATGGCAAGCGACGCCCCGCCGGAAACACTGGCGTACGTCGCCAGCTTCGACCCCACACGCAAAGTGCCCGATTCTCTCGACGTGGTCGATCTGGACCCCCGCTCGCCGGAATTCGGGCGCATCGTGCATCGGCTGGCAATGCCCAACGTCGGCGACGAGCTCCACCATTTCGGCTGGAATGCCTGCAGTTCGTGCCTGTGCCCCAACGCCCCCCACGCGCATACCGAGCGCCGCTATCTCATCGTGCCCGGCCTGCGCTCCTCGCGCATTCATATTGTCGACACCAGGCCGGACGCGCGCCGCCCGCATATCGCGCGCGTGCACGAGCCCGAGAGCGTCGCGCAGCGCGCGGGCTACACGCGCCCGCACACCGTGCATTGCGGGCCGGATGGCATTTACGTGACGTCGCTTGCGAACGCACAGGGCGAGGCGCCCGGCGGCGTCTTCCTGATGGACCACGAGAGTTTCGATATTCTCGGCCAGTGGGAAATCGACCGCGGCCCGCAACAGCTTGCCTACGACGGCTGGTGGCACCTCGGCTACGACACGCTCGTGACAAGCGAGTGGGGACTGCCCGCGACCTTCGAGAACGGCCTCGTGCCCGAGGTCCTGCTCGGCGGCCAGTATGGCCATCGCCTGCACTTCTGGGATCTGCATACGCGCCAGCACAAGCAGGTGCTCGACTTCGGCGCGGAAAACCAGCTCGTGTTCGAGCTGCGCCCCGCGCACAACCCCACGCGCCCCTACGGTTTCGTGAACTCCGTGATCAGCCTGAAAGACCTCTCAGCCTCGATCTGGCAGTGGTATCTCGACGGCGACCAGTGGGCCGCACGCAAGATCATCGAAATTCCGGCCGAGCCGGCGGATCCCGAGCATCTGCCGCCCATGCTCAAGGGATTTGCAGCGGTGCCGCCGCTCGTCACCGATATCGCGCTCTCGCTCGACGACCGCTTCCTCTACGCGGCGTGCTGGGGAACGGGCGATTTGCGCCAATACGATGTGTCGGACCCTGAGAATGCGCACCTGACGGGTTGCGTGCGCATCGGCGGCATCGCAGCGCGCGCGGCGCATCCGTTTGCGCCCGGGCGCGCGCTGAACGGCGGCCCGCAAATGGTCGAAGTGAGCCGCGACGGCCGGCGCGTCTATTTCAGCAACTCGCTTTATGGCGCGATCGACGGGCAGTTCTATCCCGAAGGCATCGACGGCTGGATGGTGAAGCTGGACGCCGCGCCCGAAGGCGGCCTCGAATTCGACGAGCGCTTCTTTGTCGAATGGCCGAAGTCGCACCGGCCGCACCAGATCCGGCTCGAAGGCGGCGACTGCTCATCTGATTCGTACTGCTACCCATAAGCGCGGAGCGTGATATGGAGGAAGTCTTCGGCGCGCACTGGGGCGCCTGGGCAGCCGTGGTGGGCAGTGGCGTCTTTCACGGCGTGAATCCGGCGATGGGTTGGCTCTTCGCAACCGCGCTCGGATTGCAGCGTGGAAGCCGCGCGGCGCTGCTGCTCGCGTTGCCGCCCATCGCGCTCGGTCACGCCGCGTCCATTCTGCTGTTCACGAGTTCCACCGCGGCGCTCGGCGCGCATCTGCCGGGCGCGGCGCTGCACGCGTGCCTGGGCGCGCTGCTGATCGCATGGGCCGCGTGGCAGTACGCGTACGGGCACCGGCACCGAGTGCGCGTGGGGATGACGGTGGGCTTTGCCGGGCTTGCCGCGTGGTCTGCGTTGATGGCCACGTTGCACGGCGCGGGACTCATGCTGATGCCCGCCATGCTGCCGCTGTGCGGTGGGGCGGGCGGCGCAGCGGGCCTTGCGAACCCGCTTGCGCTTTCGTTTGCGTTCACCGCCCTGCATACCGTCACGACGCTCGCCACCACGGCCGTCATCGCGCTGCTCGCCTACGAGTATCTCGGTCTTGGCGTGCTGCGGCGAGGCTGGATCAACTTCGACTGGCTCTGGCGCGGCGCGCTCGTCGCAACCGGTACGTTGATGATCGCGACGGCGTGAGCCGCCGGGTCAACTCCCCGCCGGATAGTCCGTGCCGAGGCTCAACTCGCGCCACGCTTCGATATCGGCAAGCGCCGCGCGCAAGCGGTTCGCCACCGCATCCACGCCGAATGCGCCCAGCACGAGATGCCGCGGCGGTTTTTCTGTTTCGGTGATACGTATCATCGCCTGCGCCGCGCGCACGGGATCGCCCGGCTGATGCCCGCTGCCTTGCGCCGTGCGCTGCATGCGCGCGCCCGCCGTTTCGGCATAGTCATCGATACGGTTCGCCGTCTGCACGAGCGATCGGCCTGCCCAGTCCGTGCGAAACGGCCCCGGCTCCACGCAGGTCACCTTGATGCCGAGCGGGCCGACTTCCGCCAGCAGCGAATCGGAGAACCCCTCCACGGCGTGTTTCGAAGCCGCGTAGTAGCCAGAACCCGGAAAACCCGCGAGCCCCGCCACCGACGTAATATTGATGACGTGGCCCTTGCGGCGCGCGCGCATGCCCGGCAGCGCCGCGCGCGTGAGCGCGAACAGGCCGAATGTGTTGGCATCGAACTGCGCGCGGATCTCGCGCTCCTCGCCCTCCTCGATCGAACTCTGATAGCCGTAGCCCGCGTTGTTGACGAGCACGTCGATCGCGCCGAACTGCTTTTGCGCGGCCGCGACGGCGGCGTCGATTTGCGCGGCGTCGGTCACGTCGAGCGAGACGGGCAGCAGGCGATCGCCGGCCTCGGGCGCGAGATCGTCGAGTGATGCCTTGTTGCGCGCGGTCGCGACACAGCGCCAGCCGCGCGCGAGCACCGCACGGGCAAGCTCGCGGCCAAAGCCGGTCGAACAGCCGGTCACGAACCAGACCGGCGACGCATTCGGGGAATCAACGGACATGGGAAGGCCTCCCGGAAGAAGGGGCAGACGAGGCTGCCGAAGACAGGGGAAAGCGGAAGATGGCGCCGCGGCGCGAAGCAGGTCACTTTCGAACGCATGCGCAGCCTCTGATGATACCGGTCACGCAAGAACTCTGCTGGCGCGCTCGTGGGTCCGTGGGCCCGCGCCGATGAACGCCTGCGCCGATCGCCCGTCCCATGTACCATACGGCGCCTGGTGCCCCGAATATCAGCGCCACGAATCAACTTTCATTTGCCGGAGAAGAAACCCGATGTCCACCGTCACCACGCCCGCACGACCCGCTGCCGATTTCGCCGATGCCGTGCGCGCCCTCGAAGCGCGCTATGGCACGCCGTGGTCCGCGCCGCTGCCGGCCTGGAACGATACGCTCGACACGCTGCTCGCGCACCGCTCGGTGCGCAACTACGCGGACCGCCCGCTGCCCGACGGCACGCTCGAAACGCTGATCGCGGCGGCGCAATCGGCCTCGACCTCGTCGAACCTGCAAACGTGGAGCGTGGTCGCCATCGAAAGCCCCGAGCGCAAAGCGCGCCTCGCCGAGCTAGCGGGCGGCCAGTCGCACGTTCGCGCAGCGCCGCTCTTTCTCGTGTGGCTCGCGGACCTCTCACGCCTCGAAGCGGCCGGCGAGCGTACCGGGGCGAGCGTCGAAGGTCTGCACTACATGGAGACGCTGGTCGTCGGCATGATCGACGCGGCGCTCGCCGCGCAAAACGCCGTGGTCGCGCTCGAATCGCTCGGCATAAGCGCCGTGTATATCGGCGGCATCCGCAATCAGCCTGAGCAGGTGGCCGCGGAACTGGGTCTGCCGCCGCGCGTGCTCCCCGTATTCGGCATGTGCGTGGGCTATCCCGACGAAACACGCCCCGCGGATGTGAAGCCGCGCTTGCCGCAGGAGGTGGTGCTCCATCGCGAGCAATACGATGCGCCTTCGCAAGCGGCCGCAATTGCCCAGTACGACGAAGTCATGGGCGGCTTCCAGACTGCCCAGGGATTGAGCGCGGCGGGCTGGACGGTGCGCTCGCTCGCGCGCTGGCGCAGCCGCGAGTCGCTGCACGGCCGCGACCGCTTGCGCGATGCACTCAACGCGCTCGGCTTCGAGCTGCGCTGAACGCACCGGCACGCCGCGGAACATTTCAGGCAACGAAGCACGCACGCCACACAGGAGAAACGCAAATGAAAGTCGCCGTCATGGGCGCAGGCGCAGTAGGCTGCTTTTACGGCGGCATGCTCGCTCGCGCGGGACACGATGTGGTCTTGATCGGCCGGCCCCAGCATGTCGAGGCCATTACGCGCGACGGGCTGCGCCTCGAAGCGCAGCAGTTCGACGAGCGCATCGGCGCGCCGCACCTCACGGCCAGCACCGAAGCCGCCGCCGTGGCGGGAGCGGACCTCGTGCTGTTCTGCGTGAAGTCGACCGATACCGAAAACGCGGGCGCCGCGATCAAACCGCATCTAGGCGCCGACACGCTCGTGCTCACGCTGCAGAACGGCGCGGATAACGCTGAGCGTCTGCGCACGGTGATCCCGCAGGACGTGGCGGCGGCCGTCGTCTATGTCGCCACGGAGATGGCGGGGCCCGGCCACGTACGCCATCACGGCCGAGGCGAGCTGGTGATCGAGCCTTCGCGCACGAGCGACGCCGTTGCGCGCACGCTCATCGACGCGGGCGTGCCCACGGAAATCTCGCCCAATGTGCGCGGCGCGCTCTGGGCGAAGCTGATCGTGAACTGCGCGTACAACGCGCTCTCGGCGATCACGCAATTGCCTTATGGGCGTCTCGTGAAGGGTGCGGGCGTGAGCGACACGATGCGCGACATCGTGGGCGAATGTATCGCCGTCGCGCAGGCAGACGGCGTGACGCTGCCGCCGGACATGGACAGCGCCGTGACACGCATCGCGCAGACGATGCCGGGCCAATACTCGTCCACGGCGCAAGATCTCGCGCGCGGCAAGCTCAGCGAGATCGATCACCTCAATGGCTATGTCGTGCAACGCGGCGCAGCGCTTGGCGTGCCCACGCCTGCGAATCGCATGCTGCAAACGCTCGTGCGGCTCATCGAGGACAAGGCGCGCTCGGCGATCTAGTTCGCTCCGGTCTCATTGAGTCAGCGGTCGAACACGAGCAAGGTGGAGGTGGCGGACGCGTAGAGCTTGCCCTGCGCATCCGTGATGCTGGCCTCAGTGAAGGCCGCGCGGCGGCCGATACTGAGCACGCGCCCTTCTGCGCGCACGGTGCCGGTGTCGGCGGTCATGGGCCGGTGGTACGCGACCTTCAGCTCCAGCGTGGTGTAGCCCTGAGTCGCGCTGAGGCGCGAATGCGCCGCGCACCCGCACGCGGAATCGAGCAGCGTGGCCGCGTAACCGCCGTGCACCGTGCCGATGGGGTTGTACACGTGCAGACCGGGCGTGCCTTCGAACACGACGCGGCCCTCCTCGACTTCGACCAGCCTGAAGCCAAGCGTTTCGCCAATGGCCGGGCCGCGGCTTCCATGCAGCAAGTGCTGCAACTGTTCGACGCCGGTCAGGCCGGCGGGCATTTCAGCAACGAGGTTCATCGAGGCGATCTCCGTCTGCGGCGCGCGTCTGTTCGCGACTGTGCACGCCTGTGCGATGCGCCATCGTAACCCTTTTCGAACGATCGTGCTTAAATTATCGCGAGCCTTTCACCTGTTTCGATTCAGGCCTCGCTTCACTGCGCCGGACGTTTCAATACGTCTCGAGATGCAGACGCCCTTCCCGCTTGAGTCGATCCCATAACGCCTCCCAAGCCATGCCGTGCTTTTCGGCGATCTCCTGGAGCGCCTGCAGCACGCCGTCTTCCATGCCCTTCAAGCCGCAGACATAGACATGCGTGTTGCCGTCCTTGAGCAGTTGCGCGACTTCCACGGCGCGCTCGCGCATGGCGTCCCGCACATAGCGCCGCGGCTGGCCCGGCGTGCGTGAGAAGGCGAGGTTCGTGTCGATGAAATCTTTCGGCAGATTCATCAGCGGTCCGAAATAAGGCAATTCCTGCTGCGTGCGTGCGCCGAAGAAGAGCATGAGCTTGCCGGTCGCGCCCTTGAGCCTGCGGCGGCGGCGATACTCGGTCATCGCACGCATGGGCGCGGAACCGGTGCCCGTGCAGATCATCAGCAGATGCGAATTCGGATGGTTCGGCATGAGGAAGGTATTGCCGAACGGCCCGATTACGGTCACCACGTCGCCCTTCTTCAGATCGCAGAGATAGTTCGAGCACACGCCATCGGTTGCGTTGCCGCTGTGATCGCGCGTCACGCGCTTCACCGTGAGCGAAACGTTGTTGTAGCCGGGGCGCTCGCCGTCGCGCGGGCTCGCAATCGAATACTGGCGCGCATGATGGGCCCGGCCTTCCGGGGTCGCGCCCGGAGGCAGGATGCCGATGGACTGGCCTTCCAGCACCGGGAACGGCATGGCGCCGAAGTCGAGCACGATGTGATGAATGTCGCTTTCGGTGGCGTCGTCGGTGAGGCGATAGTTGCCGACCACGGTCGCCGTAGTCGGCGCCTTGTGCGTGTAGAGCTGGACATAGGGACGCGCCGCCGACCACGGCGGCACGGTCGAGCCGCGCACCATGTCGGAGCCGCCGACAGGCGCATCGGCGGCATTCGGTGCCGCTTGCGCAACGCTCGCCCCATCGCTCAATTCCTGCGCAACGACTGGCGCCCCCACCGATGGATTCTGCGCGGGCAGTTCGTCCCACGTGTACTGCTCGTCAGTGCTGTATGCCTCGTCCTTGAGCACGTTGCGCCAGTTGTCGATCGCGCCGGTCGGGCACGGCGGCACACACGCCATACAGGCGTTGCAGACGTCGGCCTTCACCACATAGTTGGTGCCGTCGTGCGTGATCGCGTCAACAGGGCACGTTTCCTCGCACGTATTGCAGCGTATGCAGATTTCAGGATCGATCAGGTGTTGCCTGAGAATTTCCACGGGTAGCGGACCGTTCATGATTGTCTCCCACCGCGGCGCGCGAACGCGTGGCTGCGCGCCGCCGCTCCCCTCAGTTAAAGCGCACGTATTCGAAATCGATGGGCTGCCGATTGATGCCCATGGCCGGCGGCGCGATCCAGTTGGCGAACTTGCCCGGCTCGATCACGCGGCCCATGAGCGAGGCCACGTAGGCGCGGTCTTCCGCGGTGGGCAGCCATTTCGCTTCGTTCGCAGCCCATTCGGTCTCGCCGATCACGCGGCCGTCCGGCGACACGCGCACGCCCGCGAACGTGCCGATCTGGCGGTTGAAGGCCTTGTGCGGCACGGTGAGGCGAGCATCGATGCCCGCCTTTTCCAGCACCTTGTTCCAGCGGTTCACGCCCGCAATCGAGTCCTTGATGTAGTCGTCGCGCAGCACTTCGTTCATGGCGTTGAGCATCGGCACTTCGCGCTCCACGAGCTTGCCGTCCTGCACGTCGAGCAAACGGTATTGCTGGCCTTCGAGCTGGTGGTCGTCGTCGCGTTTGGTCTCTTCGTAGCGGCCCTTCAGGCCCGAGCTGTAGAAGGTCGCGGCATTCGACGAGTGATCGGCGCCGAACAGGTCGATCGTCACCGAGTAGTGGAAGTTCAGGTAACGCTGGATCGTTTCGAGGTCGATCACGCCCGCGGCGCGCAAGCGGTTCACGTCGTCGGTCTTCAGCTCGTTCATGACCTGCGCGGTGCGTTGCACGACGCGCGAGATGCCCGACTCGCCGACGAACATGTGATGCGCCTCTTCGGTCAGCATGAATTTCGTCGTACGCGCGAGCGGGTCGAAGCCAGATTCGGACAGCGCCGAAAGCTGGAACTTGCCGTCGCGGTCGGTGAAGTACGTGAACATGAAAAACGCGAGCCAGTCGGGTGTCTTCTCGTTGAACGCGCCGAGAATGCGCGGGTTGTCGTCGTCGCCCGAGCGGCGCCCCAGCAATGCTTCGGCTTCCTCACGGCCATCGCGACCGAAGTAGCGATGCAGCAGATACACCATCGCCCATAGGTGCCGACCTTCCTCCACATTCACCTGGAACAGGTTGCGCAGGTCGTACATGGAGGGCGCGGTGAGGCCGAGATGGCGCTGCTGCTCGACCGAGGCGGGCTCCGTGTCGCCCTGCGTGACGATGATGCGGCGCAGGTTCGCGCGGTGTTCGCCCGGCACGTCCTGCCACGCGGCCTCGCCCTTGTGCGCGCCGAAATGGATCTTGCGATCCGCGTCGCCCGGCGTGAGGAAGATGCCCCAGCGATAGTCAGGCATCTTCACGTGATCGAAGTGCGCCCAGCCGCCCGCGTCGACGCTCACCGCCGTGCGCAGATAGACGTCGTAGCCGTGCGAACCGTCGGGGCCCATGTCGCCCCACCACGAGAGGAAGTTCGGCTGCCACTGTTCGAGCGCGCGCTGCAGCGCGCGGTCGTCGGCGAGGTTGACGTTGTTCGGGATCTTTTCGCTGTAGTTGATCGTGGACATTGCGGTTCCTTGTGGCAAACGCCTTGGCGGATACAGCTATCAAACGCGGGCAACGTCGAACTGCGCCTTGCTGCCTTTGCCGTAGACCTTGAGCGCGCCTTTCTCGCCCACGGCGTTGGGCCGGTTGAAGATCCAGTTCTGCCACGCGGAGAGCCGCCCGAAGATGCGCGTTTCCATGGTCTCCGGCCCGTTGAAGCGCAGATTCGCCTCCAGGCCCGTGAGCGCGTCGGGCGACATGACCGCGCGCTCTTCCAGCGCGAGGCGGATTTCGTCGGACCAGTCGATGTCGTCGGGCGAGGCCGTCACGAGGCCCAGGCGCTCCGCCTCGACCGGCTTGACCGCTTCGCCGATCTTCGCGCGCACGGCATCGAGTGGTTCGGTTTCCTCATAGAAGCGCCGCGCGAGACGCGATTGATGCGTGACCATCGGGTAGAGGCCGAAATTCGCTTCCGAGAGCGTGATGGCCGGTTCTTCGTCTTCGTTCGCGGGCAGCGCGGCCATGTACGTTCGGTCCGCAGCGAACGCGAGTTCGGCGAAGGTGCCGGCGAAGCATGAGCCCGGCTCGATTAGCGCAAACAGCGAACGCGAAGAGACATCGATGCGCGCCAGCGTGCGGCGCAGCATGCCGATGGTCTCGCGCACGAACCAGTGGTCGCGGTGCGCGAGCAGCGCGGCGTCGGCAGCGAGTACGGTGCGTGCGTCGCCTGCGGTCTTCAGAATCCACGTGCCTATGTCGAGCTCGTTGGTGCGCATGGAGAGGATGGCGTCATCCAGCTCGCGCGCGAACTGCAGCGGCCACCACGACGCACCGGCGGCGACGATTGATTCGATATCCGAAACAGGTGCCGCGGCGGGTGCTTTCGCCGTGAACGTCGCGGTGCGCTTCGTGCGGTCGATCGTGACATCGACAGTGGCGTAGCTCAGACCACCGTCGTGCTCCACGCGTTCGATGCGCGGGAGCGCAATGCCCTGCGCGTCTGCGGGACGATCGCTCGCGGCGGCCAGTTCGAGCGCGCGCGCCTGCACGGCCTGGCCGAACTGGTTCGGCTTCACGACTTCATCCACGAGGCGCCAGGCTTTCGCGCGCTCGCCGCGAATGCCTTCCACCACGGTGCAGAAGATATCGGCGCGGTCGTGGCGCACCTTGCGCTTGTCGGTGAGACGCGTGAGGCCACCCGTGCCGGGCAGCACGCCGAGCAGCGGCACTTCCGGCAGCGCCACCGACGACGACCGGTCGTCCACGAGCATGATTTCGTCACAGGCGAGCGCGAGTTCGTAACCGCCTCCGGCACACGCGCCGTTCACGGCCGCAATGAATTTCAGGCCCGAATGGCGCGACGAATCTTCCATACCGTTGCGCGTTTCGTTGGTGAACTTGCAGAAGTTGACCTTCCAGGCATGAGTGGAGAGGCCGAGCATGAAGATGTTGGCGCCCGAGCAGAACACGCGGTCCTTCAGGCTGGTCAGGACGACCGTGCGGACTTCCGGATGCTCGAAGCGGATGCGCTGGAGGGCATCGTGCAGTTCGATATCGACGCCGAGGTCGTACGAGTTCAGCTTCAGCTTGTAGCCGTCGCGAATGCCGCCGTCTTCGGCGATATCGATGCCGAGTGTCGCCACCGCGCCGTTGAACGTGAGCTTCCAGTGCCGGTACTGCGAGGGATCGGTGCGGTAATCGACCCGCTGCGGGGCGACGGCGGTTTCGGCTGCGGCCATGAGCGTCTCCTGTCTACACATCGTTTCAATGAACGATAGTGCAATGGAATGCTCATGTAAAGCACATTAGTGCATTTTAATGCATGAAAGGGGTAAACCCGCGATGCCGCAGCCCTCGCCCGCCACTTACTCGATGCGGGGCGCCTCCGCGGCCAGCCGGGCGGCAAGCCGATCGCGCAGTTGCAGGTACGCGTCGGCGAGCGTCTTTTCGCTGGTGTCGAAGGTCATGTCGGCGCGGCCATACAGTTCGCTGCGGCCGGCCAGGATGCGTTTGAGGTCGTCCATCGCCTCGCTGTTGCCCGAGTTGCCCGACATGGGCCGCAGGTCGCCCTGCGCCACGACGCGGCGCATGTGCTCTTCAGGCGCGGCCTGCAGCCAGACCGTGAAGCAATGCGCGAGCAGCACGTTGAACGTGGCGGGCTCGGAAACGAGGCCGCCCGGGGAGGCGATCACGGCGCGAGGATGCTCCGCGATCACGGCCTCCAGCGCCCGGTGCTCGTAGCGGCGATAAGCGCTCGCGCCATACAGCGAATGGATCTCCGAAGGGGGACAGCCCGCCAGCTGTTCGATCACCCGCGTCAGCTCGACGAACGGCACCTTCAGCTCCTGCGCGAGCATGCGCCCGAGCGTGGACTTGCCCGCGCCGCGCAGGCCGATGAGCGCGATGCGCTCGTTGCGGTGCGGGTCGGCGCTAGTGTGCGAGAACATCTCGGCGAGCGCCACGCGCGCGCGCTGCAAGGCAGCCGGATCGCGCCCCTGCAGCAACTCGCGGATCAGGAGCCATTCCGCCGACGAGGTCGTGACGTCGCCGATCACCTCGGCGAGCGGGCAGTTCAGCGTGGTCGCGATCTGCCGCAACACCAGCACGGAGGCATTCCCCACCCCGGACTCCAGATTCGCCAGATGCCGCTCCGAGAGCCCGGTTTCCGCCGCCAGCGTCTTGCGCGTCATGCCGCGCCGCGCGCGCAACATGCGAACGCGCTCGCCCATGGCGGTCAGGAACGGATCGCGTTCGGTGCGCTCGCCGCGCGAGGCGTCGTCGGCGGCTTCCGCTGGCGGCTCGGCAATGTAAGTTTGCTTCATCTTAGGGAATCCCTGAACCCGTGTTTGTGTACTATAGTGCTTGACATGCATTTTGCTAACGGCTAATTTTCCGCGAAAAGGTTGATCGACGACAAATCCGATCGAATCAGACTGAGCGGAGACAACACCGTGCCAATCCCAGCAGCGTCGCCGGAATACACCGCGGCCGTGCCGCCGCCCGCGCAATTCAACTTCGCCGCGCACCTGTTCTCGCTCAACGCCGCGCGCGCCGCGAAGACCGCTTATATCGACGACACGCTCGCGCTGAACTACGGCGAACTCGAAACGCAGGCCCGCCGCTTCGCGGCCGCCATGCGCGCGGTGGGCGTCCACACGGAAGAACGCGTTCTGCTCGTGATGCTCGACACCGTCGAGCTGCCGATTGCGTTTCTCGGCGCGCTCTATGCCGGTATCGTGCCGGTGGTCGTCAACACGCTGCTCACACCGGCCGACTATGTGTATATGCTCACGCACAGCCGCGCGCGCGTGGTGATCGCGTCGGGCGCGGTGCTGCCCGCCGTGAGCGCCGCGCTGGCCGAAGCGCAATGTGAGGACTGCCAGTTAATCGTTTCGCAGCCTGCTTCCCGGTCGGTTCCGCATGAACCACAAAGCGTCCTCGCCGATCTGATCGCGCGCGCCGAACCCGCCCCGCGCGCGGCGCAAACGGGCGGCGACGACATCGCGTTCTGGCTCTACTCATCGGGATCGACGGGCAAGCCCAAAGGCACGGTGCATACGCACGCCAATCTCTACTGGACCGTCGAGACCTACGCGAAGCCCATTCTCGGCATACGCGAAAACGACATCGTCTTTTCGGCGGCCAAGCTGTTCTTCGCCTATGGCCTCGGCAACGGCCTTTCGTTTCCGCTCTCGGTAGGCGCCACCACGATCCTGATGGCCGAACGCCCCACTGCCAACGCCGTATTCGCGCGCCTCGTGCAGCACCGGCCTACGGTGTTCTACGGTGTGCCCACGCTCTACGCGAGCATGATGGCTTCGCCCAGCCTGCCCGCACGCGCCGACGTCGCGCTGCGAGTGTGCACGTCCGCGGGCGAAGCGCTGCCGCGTGAAGTGGGCGAGCGCTTTAGGGAGCATTTCGGCAGCGACATTCTCGACGGCCTCGGCTCCACGGAAATGCTGCACATCTTTCTCTCGAACCGGCCAGGCGCGGTCGAATACGGCACCACGGGCCGCCCCGTGCCCGGCTACGAAATCGAACTGCGCGACGAGACCGGCGCGCTCGTGCCCGACGGCGAGATCGGCGACCTCTTCATCCGCGGACCGAGCGCGGCCGTGATGTACTGGTGCAATCGCGAGAAGTCGCGCGCGACCTTCCTCGGCGACTGGGTGAAAAGCGGCGACAAGTACCGGCGCCTGCCGGGCGGCGCCTATGTCTATGCGGGCCGCAGCGACGACATGCTCAAGGTGAGCGGCCAGTATGTCTCGCCCATCGAAGTGGAAATGGTCCTCATGCAGCACGACGCGGTGCTCGAAGCGGCCGTGATCGGCGTCGATCAGGGCGGCCTCGTGAAGACCTGTGCGTTCGTCGTCCTCAAGCAAACGGCAGTGGAAACTTCGCACAACGCGTTGGCCGAGCAGTTGAAGGCGTTCGTGAAAACACGGCTCGCGCCGCACAAGTATCCGCGCGACATTCTGTTCGTCGACGATCTGCCGAAAACGGCGACCGGTAAAATCCAGCGTTTCCGTCTGCGTCAGCAGTTTCAGTCGTGACAGCGACAAGCGCCATGAACGAAAGCGAATTCGCCGATCTGCCCGCCACGTCTGGGCGCGATGCGCTGCGCATCGAATATCGCTGGATCGGCGCGGCCGCCAGCGATGCGCCGCTCGCCGTGTTCCTGCACGAGGGTCTCGGCTCGATTGCGATGTGGAAGGACTGGCCCGCTGCGCTTTGCGAGCGCCTCGGCATGCGCGGGCTCGTCTATTCGCGCCCGGGTTATGGGGGTTCCACACCGCGCGCGCAAGGCGTGAAATGGCCGGTCGATTTCATGTCGGCGCAGGCGCGCGATGTTTTACCTGCGCTGCTCGACGCACTCGGCGTAAGCGCTGGCGAACGCAAACGCATGTGGCTGATCGGTCATAGCGACGGCGCATCGATCGCCCTGCTCTACGCCGCCGCTTTCCCCGAAGCGCTCGCGGGCGCGGTGGCGATTGCGCCGCACGTGTTCGTCGAAGACATTTCGGTCGAAAGCATCGGCGAGGCGAAGGTTGCGTACGAAACGACCCGCCTGCGCGAAAAACTCGCGCGCTATCACGACGATGTCGATTCCGCGTTCTACGGCTGGAACGATATCTGGCTCGATCCCGCCTTCCGGTCCTGGAACATCGTCGGCGAACTGGCGTCGATTCGCGCGCCGTTGCTCGCCGTACAGGCGCTCGACGACCACTACGGCACCATGGCGCAAATCGAGGCGATTGGCGCGGCCGTGCCGCACGCGCGCGTCCACGCGCTCGCGCAGGGCGGCCATTCCCCGCATCGCGACGCGCCGCAGACGCTGGACGACGTCATCGAGCAATTCATCTGGGCACAGTGGAAGCCCGCGGCCTGAACACACCTCATCGTCCCCGCAACACCCTCCAGCGCGCGTCGAATGCCTCCAATCAGGGGCAAATCGATGCACCACGCATAACACACCCCTCCAGCACGGTACCGAAGCCCATCCAAGGCCAAACTAAGGGCCAAACCCGCCTCATCGTTGCAATCCTTTGGTGATATTGTCTTTCTTTGCGGGGTGGAGACGGGGTCCGACCACGCGAACCCAACGGCAAAACGGGGCACCAAAAAAGCGAGACGCAAGAAGACCGGCCGGAACACGCGCGCCGGCCAGAACGATGAGCGATTCCATCCTGATGAACGTTTCAAGAACCTCGGTGCGACTGAGGCGAGCCTGGGCGTCGATGCGTCCGCGCTTCGTGCGCGCCTTCGCGCCCGCGCTGCGCAACCTGCAATACGTGAAGCGCCGCATGCGCCCGCTTGCCGTCGTGGCGAGCGTCGGCTTCCCGCTTTACTACTACGTCTGGAAAGACCTCTTTCCTCAGCCGTATGAAAATCTCACGCTGCGCCTGATCGGCTCGCTTCTGTTCGTGCCGATTCTGGCGTTCGAGCGCTGGCCCGCCGCGCTGAAAAAGCTGCTGCCGTGGTACTGGTACTTCTGCACGCTCTACGCACTGCCGTTCTTTTTCACGTTCATGCTGCTCAAGAACAACGGCAATGAAGTGTGGGTGGAGAGCGCGCTGATCGCGGCGTTCGTGATGGTCCTGCTGCTCGACTGGCTCATGCTCGTGCTGCAGTTTCTCGTGGGCATCAGCCTCGCGGTGATCGCGTATTGCCTCACCACGTACCCCATCGTGCTCGGGCCGAACTACCTCACGCATCTGGCGATCTTTTCGTTTGCGGTGGCGATCGGCGCGGTGGCCAATTACGATCAGGACCGCATTCAGATCGAACAGGAGCGCGCGATGCTGGCCACGGCGGGCAGCGTGGCGCACGAACTGCGCACACCGCTCGTGGCGATACGCGTGGGCGCTGCAGGCCTCATGCGCTATTTGCCCGCGCTGCTCGACACCTATCAACTCGCCCAGCGCAGCCGCTTGCCCGTGCCTAAAATACGCGTGGCGCATCTGCATTCCCTGCAAGGCGTGGTAGGCCGCATTGAGCAAGAAGCACTGCATTCGAATGCGATCATCGACATGCTGCTCGCCACGGCGCGCTTCACGGGCGGCAACATGCAAAACGCAACGACGTGTTCGATCGTGCATTGCGTGGAAACCGCGCTCGCGCGTTTTCCGTTTCGCGAAGGCGACCGGCGTCGGGTAATCTGCAATCTGCGCCCCGATTTCGAATTCCACGGATCCGAGATGCTTACCGTTCACGTGCTCTTCAATCTGCTCAAAAATGCCTTCCGGCATATGGGCAGCATCGAAGGCGCGCAGATTTCGATTCGTCTTGAATCAGGGCAACGGTCCAATCGTTTGATTTTCAGCGATACGGGCACCGGTATTTCCCCTGAGGTATTGCCGCACATCTTCACGCGCTTTTATACTTCGACAACCGCCACCGATGACGTGTCGCTCGGAGCAGGAATCGGGCTGGCATTCTGCCGCGATGTCATGCAAGCGATGGGTGGAGCAATTAGCTGCTCTTCCGTAAAAGGCGAATATACCGAGTTCGTTTTGACATTCCCTGCGCCATGACGAAAGCCATTCAGCCGTTCTCCTATCCGACCACCGTCGCCTTCGTCGACGACAGCGCCGCGTTCCTTTCGAACCTGAGCCTGCAACTCGACCCCGACCTGGCCTTCCGCCTGTTCAGTTCGCCCTCTGAGGCGCTGAAGTTCCTCAACGGCCGTACGCACGACCGTGCGGCGGAGCCTATCTTCAGCCCTTATCTCGACCGTACTGAAGAAAACGATGCGCACCAGGTCATCGCCATGCGCGTCGATGCGATACGTAGCCTCGTACATAACGCTTCGCGCTTCGAGTCGGTTTCGGTCGTGGTGGTCGATTACGACATGCCCGAACTCAACGGCATGGAGTTTTGCCGCCGCATTACCGATCCGTCGATCAGGAAAATCGTGCTGACCGGGAAAGCCGACGAGCACGTGGCCGTGAAGAGCTTCAACGAAGGGCTGATCGATCGCTTCATCCGCAAGCATGAAGTCGATGCCGTGGAAACGCTGAATCAGGCGATCGACGATATGCAGCGCGCTTATTTCGACCGCTGTTGCAGCACGGTGCTCGACGCGCTCGCCGTTTCCGAATATGCCTTCCTCAAGGATCATGCGCTCGCTGCGCACGTGAAGGGCATCGCCGATTCATTGGGCATCGTCGAGCACTATCTCTCGTACCAACCGCACGGACTCCTGATGTTCGACGGTGTCGGCACCGCCTACCTGCTCGTCATTCACACCGACGAATCGCTGCGCGGCGTGCGCGAAATCGCCGTCGAACAAGGTGCGCCCATCAGCTTCCTCGCCGAACTGGACAGCCGTCGCAGCCTGCCTTATTTCTGGCGCACGGAAGGCTATTACCCGTCACAGTGCATGGAATGGCAGCCGTATATGCACCCCGCATCGGAGTTTCACGGCGACCGCCGTTATCTCTACGCGGTGGTAAAGAAGCCGGCGGGGCTCGCGCTCGACAACGTGCTGCCCTACGACCGGCATCTCGACCAACTGGACCGCGAGATCCAGGCGGCGTGGGACTCGCCCTGATTTACGGCACTGATTGATGGTACGTATTCCTCAAGCTGTCAATCAGGCGCACCCCACGCTACCGCTGTCTCGCTCCACGCCGGCTCAATCGCGCACGGCTCAAGCCGCCACGGCCACCATCGGCATGTTCACCACAGCCTGCGGCATACGCACCCGCGCACGGCCCGCGTTGCGTTCGTTGCGGCGCGTGGACGGCCAGTTCCACATCTGCACCTCGTCACGAATCTCCGCGCACACTTCCACGAGCCGCTCCAGTTCCTCTTCGCACAGCGCCGCGTTGAGCGAGAGCCGCACGAGCGAGCGGTTCTGCGCCGTGGCAGGGGCACAGAACACCGAACCAAAAATGCCGCGCGCTTCGAGCGCGTCGCGCAGGATGATCGTCTGCGGCTCCGGCCCGGCTTCGAGCGCGATGATCTGCGTTTCGCTGCCGTTCAGGTTGTAGCCAAGCTCGGCAAGCCGTGAACGCACATAGCGCGCGTTGGCAGCGACGCGCGCGCGCCGCCAGTCTTCGCGTTCGATCACGTCGAGCGTCGCCGCGAGACCCGCCGTTTCATGCGGCAGCAGCGTCGAGCTGAAAATGGCAGGCAGCGCCTCGCACTTGAAATACTCCTGGAAGCGGCGCGAACAGCTGATGATGCCCGCGCGCCCGGCAAACGCCTTCGCGAGACTCGCGGTGCGGAAATGCACGCGGTCGATGAGCCCGAGTTCGGCCACCATCCCCGCGCCGTGCGGGCCATGCGTGCCGAGCGAATGCGACTCGTCGACGACCAGCACGCAGTCGTGCTCGGCGCACACCTCGGCGATGGCCGCGAGCGGCGCCACGCTGCCGTTGGTGCTGTACACCGAATCGACGATCACGATCCCGGCCCCGTAGCGCTGGATGCGCTGCTCGAGGTGATCGACATCGTTGTGGAAGAAACTAATCGCGCGTGCGCCGGCGCTGCGGATGCCTTCCCACAGCGACATATGCGCCATCATGTCGACGTACACCGGTGTCTGAGCATTGGCGATCGATTGAATCAGCCCCGTATTCGCGGCAAACCCCGACTGGCACAACACACTCGCTTCGGCCCCCATGTACGACGCGAAGCGGTCTTCGAGCACGAGTTGCGGGCAGTCGTCGCCGTGCAGGAACACCCCCGACATCAAGAGCCCGTTACCCTCCGAGCGGATGCTCATGCACATTGCATCGAGAATCTCAGGATGACGTGCAATCGAAAGGTAATCATTACTTGAAAGATGCAAGGCATCAGCATTGGCAACGCGGCCCTTCATGATGTGGCCCCCGGCCCAGCTTTCCTGCACGCGCTCGGTGTAGTACCGATCGACACGTGCTGCGAGGAATGCGGGCAATGCCGCGTCGTTGTTGTGTGCGCTACGCCAATTGCTACCAACTTTCATCTCAGGCTCCTTGTGGTTAAAGGCCGCCCCCGGAGGCGACTTGTCTGGTCAGGATGGATACCGGGAGGCTGGCCCGTAATGTGCCCGCAGCGAATCGACACGCGTGTTGAGGCACGACGTGCGCGTTCCGGCAGCGGACTTTTGAATGTGGGTGATGCAATGACTGGCGAGCGCGTGAGTCGCGGCGCGCGGCGGGGAGTGGTCACGGCCGGCGGCGCCAGAGCGCGCTTGAGAGAAAACCAATGCGGGCGCTGGGCGCCGGGAGCAGGCGCCTTCATATCCGCACGAATCCCGCTTCGCGTGATCGTCACTGGTTACAAGGGAAGAAACGCCCGCCCGAAAATATTTGAGGCGCGCCACGCAGGCCATCTGGACCATGCACGTCATGCAGCGAAAGCACCTTCACGCTGCATGCAATATCAGTCGCGCCATTGATAATTATCGTTTAAAAACAGCGCTGTTAAGAACTTCGCAGTGCGCAACTATGCGTAGCGCATGGAGTTTCGACAAGGTTTTCCCATCGCGCCGCGAAAGGGCGCGAGCGTTGATTCACAATGCATAGATTGCGCGAAGGAGACCGACAGGACCGTCAGATGGAGACGACGCGGTCGCGCCCGCGTGACTTGGCGACATAGAGCGCGGCGTCGGCGCGCGCCATCAACGTGGTGAGCGAGTCTTGCGGCTGGAATTCATCCACGCCCGCACTGAATGTCAGGCCGTCATGGACATCCTGTGCGGACTCGCGAGCTTGAACGTCGGCGCTGCGGCGCACCGAGAGCGTCAACACGCGCAATTCATCGAGACGCCTCACGGCGTCGTCGCGTGTCATGTCCACGAAGAGCAACGCGAATTCCTCGCCGCCCAGGCGGCCGAATACATCCTCTACCCGCACACCGCTCTTCACGACGCGGCAGAACTGCGCGAGCACGCGGTCACCTGTGGCGTGTCCGTAGCGGTCGTTGATCGACTTGAAGTGATCGATGTCGAGAATCGCGAGCGTGATCCGCTGGCCCTTGTCGCGTGCGGCTTCGAGCAACGTGTTCGCCTGCGCGAGAAAGGCGCGGCGCGTGAGCGCGCCGGTCAACTCGTCCTGGTTCGCGAGACGTTCGAGCCGCTCGGCCATGCGGTCGTGCGCGAGCAGAACCATGCCGACCGAAAGCGCGGGCAGCACGAGGATGCCGAGCGCGAGCCATGCCACATTGAGCGGCGTGAAGTCGAGCAGCCCATACTGCTTCACGAAACCGCTGCCGTACATCGCGCCGCGCAGCGCGTGCGCGAACGCGCCCAGCCAGGCCGCGAGGGTCACGAACCGGTAGCTGTATACCGGGCGCTCAGGCGGGCGGCAACGCAGCGCGAGCCAGCCGAGCGACGCGTAAATGGCCGCATGAAATGCGGAGACGACCGCCACGCGCGCGCCGAGACTGGGCGTCACCCAATACCACCAGACAATGCCCGTTGCCAGCGCAACGGTTCCCGCGTAGGCGAGCGGCACGCGCGGCTTGAGCCCGAAGAACTGGCGGCAGCCCTCGAGCATGCGCACCACGGCGAGCGCCAGCAACGTATTCGAAACGAACACGGTGAGGATAGGCATGCCAAGCCGTTGCAGGCCCGCAAGCAGGAGCGCCACGCTCGCCATCGCATAGGCGCCGATCCACCGCCCGACGCCGGGAATACCCGCAGGCCGCAGCGAGCCGAGAATGGCCAGGCTCATGATGCTCGAAAGCACCGTGACGAGAAG
Organism: Paraburkholderia guartelaensis; assembly: GCF_004353905.1. Classification (GTDB taxonomy): domain Bacteria; phylum Pseudomonadota; class Gammaproteobacteria; order Burkholderiales; family Burkholderiaceae; genus Paraburkholderia; species Paraburkholderia guartelaensis. The sequence continues at coordinate 357,352 of NZ_SMOD01000002.1, forward strand.
GATATTGACCGGATCTAACATGTACGGCGTGGTCTGAAGATATGCCTGAGTTTACGGCATCATTTTGAAAAACATTCGCCCTGGCCCCGTATAGAGGGTTTATTCGAAACCGGGTGGCTGGCCGGGTGACGCGCGGCTGTGACCCGGCGTAGTGTGAACAAACCATGAATCTTCGCGATTCTATTTGGACTACGAATCGTAATCTTCACGCGGGCAAGCCGGAGAAACCCGCTCCACTCTCCCGGCGCTTGACGAACGCCCCGAATGACCGCGACCATGCCTGAGACGCCACGACGTAACAGGAGCCATGTCATGACCCAACATGCGTTGTACGTCGAGCTGCACGCGCAGCCCGGCAAGGAAGAGGAACTGGCGGCATTTCTCGCGAGCGCGAAGCCGCTGGTCGATGCGGAGCCCGCCACGCTGGCCTGGTTCGGCGTGCGCTTCGACGCAACGACGTTTGCGATCTTCGACGCATTCGACGATGAAGCCGGCCGCGACGCGCATCTGAACGGCCAGGTGGCCGCGGCATTGATGGCGCACGCGGGCGAACTGCTGGCCGCGCCGCCACAGATCCGCCGCGCCGACGTGCTCGCCGACAAGCTTCCCGCCTGAACCATCGCCAGATTGCCCGAGAGGACGTGCGCGCGCCCACGTCCCTTCCCGCCCCCCGTAAATAGGGCGCACAAGCAATGACGGCAGGAATGACATCTGCGGGAGATGTCGCGATCTTCGAAGGAGAAGCCGATGAAGCCTGCTTCCGACGCCACCGTCCAACGAGGCGCAGCGACGCAAGGATGACGACCGAAACCGGGACGATGCCGACCGCGGATCTTGATTGCGCGGTACGGGAACAGAAATTGCGCGCTGCGGGACGGCCGTCGGACACCCTCGACCCGCCGCGACGCGATCGCGAAGAACAAAGGCACGTCCGCCTTGATCGGCCGGGCCGCTTACGCAAGAAACGCATGGCTACCGTATTACTCGTTGACGACGACATGAACGCACTCGATGCGCTCAAGGAACTGGTCGGGCAGGAAGGTTATCGGGTCAGAACCGCCGCTGACGGTTCGGATGCGCTGCAAAGCGCGCTCGACGATCCTCCCGATGTCGTGATCTCCGACTGCATGATGCCGCGCATGGACGGTCTCTCGCTCATGCGAGAAATGAGGCGCAGCAGCAAGCTCGCGAACGTGCCGCTCGTGCTCGTCTCCGCGCTCGTCACCCTGCCCCCCGACGCCGACGTCGTGGGCTTCCTGCGCAAGCCCTTCGCGGTGTCGCAACTGCTCGACATCCTCCACCGGGTCGCCACGCCCTGACTAGCGCCCTCCTGCACCGCATGAACGATTTACATCATCGTTGTAGCGACTGATGCGACACAGGGGCGCGCAACGCGCCCCCCTCGCGGGCGTTTCCTTGATTCGGGTTCCTGACCGGTTATCGATCGATAGTCGCGTCTGGCACGCCACGGCATGACCGATGCTGTGGAATCGGCGTGGCCGGTCCATGTCGGTCCGGCGCGGGATCGAACCCTCAACCCGTATCGCGTCGCAATGCGATGCGCATATCCAAGGGAGGTCGAAATGAGCGAATACGCAGGCCGCTCGCACGACGAGCGCGTGGCACAACGCAAGCGTGAGAAAAAGGGCGCCACGGAGCCGCCTGGCGGCGATATGGCGGTGCACGGCACCGAGCCCGACGCCACCCACAGCAGCGGCGAACTCTCAGAGCAAGGCAAGGAAGTGTGGCGCAAAGGCGCGGGCCTGGACGGCGGCGGCAAGAGCGACTGAATCCCTGCAAGCCGTCACGACCGCTCGGGCGCATCGTTGCGCCCTCAACTTCCGCAACCTCTTCGATAACCGGCGCGCGCCGCGCGCGGGAAACCCCCGGCGTGCGCGTGTCATCATGAACAAGGAGAACATCATGGCCTACTCTCAAACCCCAATCGGTTCAGCGCCGCGCAGCGACGGTGCCCGTATTGTCGGCCGCGACCGCTCGGCAACGCCTGGGCCGGGCCCGGAAGTGATGGCGGCCAGCACGCTGGACGGCGACCGCGTGCTGAGTTCGGACGGCGACGAAGTCGGCAAGGTCAAGGAAATCATGCTCGACGTGGAAAGCGGCCGCATTGCCTACATGGTGATATCGAGCGGCGGCTTTCTCGGCATTGGCGACAAGCTGCTCGCAGTGCCGTGGAATGCCCTCACGCTCGACGCGGCACGCAAATGCTTCGTGATCGCACTCAACTCCGAGCGCGTGAAGAACGCGCCGGGCTTCGACAAGGGCGAGTGGCCCTCGATGGCCGATCGCACCTGGGCCAGTTCCGTGCACCAGTACTATGGCCGGGAGCCGTACTGGGGCAACGACGCCGCGAGCCTGCCGCTGGACGAACCAGGGCGCGAGCCGCCGGAGGCCGGTGGCGTGAAGCTCTGACGAGCGCGCACACTTACACACAACGGTTCATCGAGCGCCCGCGGCGGCGCCAACGTGTCATGCTAATGGTCGCGAGCACAACGACAACAACGCGAACACACCATGACTTCGATGGACCGCCGTGATTTTCTTCGCGCCGCCGCCGCGGGCGCGACGCTCAGCGTGGCTTCGCCCGCCATCCAGCGGGCGCTGGCCATTCCTGCAAACAACGCAACCGGAACGATTGAAGACGTGCGGCACATCGTCGTCTTCATGCAGGAAAACCGCGCGTTCGATCACTACTTCGGCACGCTGCCGGGTGTGCGCGGCTTCTCGGACCGCATCACGATTCCCTTGCCCGACGGCGCCAACGTATGGCAACAGAGCGACGGCACACGCACGCTGCTGCCGTTCTACCTGGACAGCCGCAAAGGCAACGCGTTGCTCGCAGGCGGCGCGCATAACTGGGCGGACGCCCACGAGGCCTGGGACCACGGCCGCATGACGCATTGGCCGAAATTCAAGGGCGACGCCTCGATGGGCTATTTTCAGGCCTCGGACCTGCCGTTTCATTTCGCGCTCGCCAATGCCTTCACGATCTGCGACGCCTACTATTGCTCGTTGCACGGCGGCACCAATTCGAACCGGCTTTTTCTGTTCACCGGCACGAATGGCCCCACGGCCTCGCCTTATGCCGTGGTCGACAACAATGGCTGGGACAACATCGGCGCGCCGTCCACGGGCCTGAAATGGACCACCTATCCAGAACGGTTGCAGGCCGCAGGGGTGACGTGGAAGGTGTACGAAAACCAGCCCGATAACTACACGGATAATCCGCTCGTCGGGTTCGCGAGCTATCGCAAGGTGCTCGAGGCAATCGAAGGCTCGCCCAATGTGCCATGGACCCCGGCGCTCGACGCCCGCGAGCCGCTCTACAAGGGCGTCGGCAATACGATGCCCGACGGCGGCTTCCTGCAGGCGCTCAATGACGACATTGCGGCGAACCAGTTGCCCCAGGTGAGCTGGATCATCGCGCCGCAGGCCTATTCCGAACACCCCGCCGTTTCGACGCCGGGCCAGGGCGCGTACTATCTGCAGAAGCTACTCGAGGCGCTGACGCGCAACCCGGACATCTGGAGCAAGACCGTGCTCTTCGTGAACTTCGACGAGAACGATTGCTTCTTCGATCACATGCCGCCGCCTTGCCCGCCCTCGCCCATCAAGGACGGCGAGTACGCAGGCAAATCCACGGCCAGTACGCGCCACGAATACTTCACCATGCCGAACCCTCCCGGCGACGGCAAACCGGTCAAGCCAGACGGCCTGCCGTTCGGGCCCGGACCACGCGTGACGATGATCGTCGTCTCGCCGTGGAGCACGGGCGGCTACGTGAACTCAGAAGTCTTCGATCACACGTCGGTGCTGCGTTTCATCGAAATGCGCTTCGGCGTACGCGAGCCGAATATCAGCCCGTGGCGGCGCGCGGTATTCGGCGATCTGACCTCGGCATTCAATTTCAGCACACCGAACGAAACGCCCGTGCAGGCGTTTTCCGCCCCCACGAAGGCCGACGCCGATGCGCTGAACAAACAACAGAACGCGCTCAAGCCCGTGCCCGTGCCACAGCCCGACATGCAGACCATGCCTCAGCAGGCGCGCAAGGCGCGGCCTTCGCGCGCCCTGCCGTATCGCCTCAATGTGGATGCGAGCGTCGACGGGCGTCGTCACAAGATTCAACTGGAATTTGGCAACGAAGGAAAAGCAGGCGCCGTCTTTCACGTGTACGACACGCTTCACCTCGACAAGTCACCGCGCCGCTACACCGTCGAAGCAGGCAAGGCACTGCGCGATACGTGGACGCCCACCGCCGCTGACGACGGCGCATACCGCCTGTGGGTGCTTGGCCCGAACGGCTTTCATCGCGCATTCGAGGGCAATGTGCGCGCGGCGGTGCATGGACCCAATCCCGAAGTGCGCGTGCGCTATGACGTCGCGAACAATGCGCTCGAACTGAGCATCGTGAATCGCGCGAGCGCGGCTTCGAACGTGAGCGTGGCGGCCAATGCCTACCGCAGCGACGGGCCCTGGACTTACGCCTTGCGCGCCGGCGAGCAGGTCCGGTCGAACTGGGCGCTCGCGGATTCGGGTGGCTGGTACGACTTCACGCTGAGCGCGGAGAACGGTGTGCTACGGCGCTTCGCGGGCCGTGTGGAAACCGGCAAGGACAGCGTGAGCGATCCGGCGATGGGTGCTTGAGGCGCCTGGGAAACATACAAAGCGCCTGCGCAGTACACTGCCCGTTCCCTTCACGATGGCCGCGCGCAACGTTGCGTCCAGAACGTACACCAGGCGTTCAACGCGCGTTCGCAACCGTGGCCTGCCTCCCCCTCAAGGAGCCCGCATGAAAATCGATCTGACTGGAAAACTCGCGCTCGTCACAGGCTCGGCTGCGGGCATCGGTCTTGCCGCGGCCAAGGGCCTCGCGCTCGCGGGCGCCGACGTGATCGTCAGCAGCCGTCACACCGAAAACGTGCGCGAAGCCGAGGCTGCGCTGCGTACCGCTGCGCCCGGCGCGCGGGTGCAGGGTTTCGTCGGCGATCTTTCCAGCGCCCAGGGATGTGACGCGCTCGTGAAGGCGCATCCGCAGGTGGACATCCTCGTGAACAATCTCGGCGTGTTTCAGCAGCAGGACTTCTTCGAGATTCCCGATGCCGAGTGGCTGCGCTTCTTCGAAACGAACGTGATGTCGGGCGTGCGTCTCTCGCGCGCCTATGCGAATTCAATGGTCAAGCGCGGCTGGGGGCGCATCGTGTTCATCTCTTCGGAATCGGGATTGAACATTCCCGCCGACATGATCCACTACGGCATGACGAAAACCGCGCAGCTTTCGCTCGCACGTGGCCTGGCCAAGCGCCTTGCGGGTACGGGCGTCACGGTCAATTCGGTGCTGCCGGGCCCGACACTTTCGGATGGCGTAACGCACATGCTCAAGGACGAAGTGGCCGCTTCGGGCAAAACCGTCGAGGAAGTCGCCGCGCAGTTCGTGCAGACGCATCGCGCCTCTTCCATCATCCAGCGCGCGGCGAGCGTGGAGGAAGTGGCGAACATGATCGTCTACGCGTGCTCGAAAGAGGCTTCCGCCACCACGGGCGCGGCCTTGCGCGTGGACGGCGGCGTGGTGGATACCATCGCGTGATGCACCGGCTGCAAGCGTACTTGTTTACTTCGCAATACGAATGACGTGAACGCAGCCGTCGAATGCAAAATCGCAGCCCGCGCGGGCGGGCTGCGATTCGACTACAACAAGCACGGCTCGCTAATTAACCCCTTCTTACGACGCCAAGCAGCAACGTGACGAGGAAAATCACGAGGAAGATGAAGAACAGGATCTTGGCGATCGATGCCGCACCCGCCGCGATGCCGCCAAAACCGAACACGGCCGCGATGATCGCGATGATAAAGAAAATGACAGCGTATTGAAGCATGACGTCCTCCTGCATCCGGTGCGAACCGGCTCAAGGGTGGTCGCCGCGCCCCGGCGCCGCGTGCGGTCGCCCGATGCCCGGCATCTGGTTGAGCAGGACGGATCTACGCGCCCGCCCCTGCAGCGTCATGTGAGCAAGCGCGGTGCCCGAGACCGGGCACGTGTTCCCGGTAATCGTGTGACGGAATCGCGTTGGACGGATGTTGGCAAACACGCGCTCGCCGGAAAAGCGCGTGAGTCGCGATGCGTTACACCACTTGCGGATGCCAGCCGGCGCGCTGGAACGCCGTGGCGAAGAAGAGCACCTGGTAGCGGATCGAGTTCGACCAATAGGACCACGTATGGCCGCCCGGGCGTTCCGCGTAATCGTGAGGCACGCCTAGTTCGACGAGCTTTTCGTGCAGCGTTCGGTTCGACTGCACGAAGAAGTCGCTCACGCCGCAGTCGATGGTGAGCGCGATATGAGCGTGTTCGAAGTCTTGCGCGCTATCGACGATCGCATTGCTGTTCCAGAACGACGCGTGCCGCGCGGGATCGCCGAATACGTGATCGATGCCGGGCTCGTCTTCGCAGTTGCGCGGGTCGACCGCGCCGCTAATGCTGCCGGCCGCGCCGAACGTCTCCTGCCGGTCCAGCGCGATGCGCAGCGCGCCGAAACCGCCCATGCTCAAACCCGTGATCGCGCGCGCCTCGCGCGTGGCGATCGTGCGGAAATGCGTGTCGATATACGACACGACCTCGCTGCCCACATACGTCTCATAACGACTGCTCCGGTCGAACGGGCTGTCGATATACCAGCTCTCGTGACCGCCGTCCGGCATCACGAGCACCACGTGATAACGGTCGGCAAGCTTGCCGATGCGGGTGTTCGAAGTCCAGTCGGCATAACTGCCGCCCGAGCCGTGCAGCACGTAGATCACCGGAAAGCGCGCGGCGTGGTTGCCGCGTGCGTAATCGTCGGGCAAGACGACGGTCGCATCGAACGAGCGCTGCATCGCAGCGCTGGGGATCGACACGACACGCGTCTGGTAGGCCCAGACGGGAGCACTGAGAAGCAGCGCCAGAACGAACCAGCATGCGCGGACAATAGCCATGAGAAGTCGCTCTTGTGTTGACTGCCACGAAAGACAACTGCTTTCGTGGACTGTAACAAGAGCCACTTACAGCCAAATTTCAGCGTGCCATACGAATTGTCGGCGAGCGTGTGGGAGCCCACATGATGGGAGACGCAACCCGCACGCAACCATTTTCGAGAGAGCCCTCTATCTCAAAGACTCCGCAGTGCAGCCTCAATCGCCGTTGCGCCGCCGGCGCTTCAGCCGCCCTTCGGGCTCGCCCTCATGCAGCAAACCCTTTTGACGCGCCGTGAGCGGATCGGTCAAACATGGCTCCGCGTCGAGTTCCTGCTCGAAACGCTCCCACATGCCCGCAGGCGTATTCGCCTTACCGACGCGCGTGCCGATCGTGAGCCGGATCTGGTTCGCCCGGCTGATGGTGGAGCGCAACCGGTGGATTTCCCATAGCAACCGCAATACGACGGGCAAGGGATTCCGGTCGTAGATTTCAGCCAGTTCCGCCGCCGTGAGCGGAGGGAAGTGACGATGATCCCGTCCCATTTTCCGCCCCAAAACACTGTATATTTATACAGCCTATCACATGTCAGAATGATTTGAAGGACGGGACGGAGAGACGACCATGTGCACGAACTACGCCGCCGCACGCCGTGACTACCTCTTCAGGCATTACGGCGTCTTGCCGCCGGACGACCCATGGCGCGACGAGATCTACAAGGACTATGCCGCGCCGGTGATCCGCCGTGCGAGCGCGGCGACCGAGGCGCGCGAAGCCTTTCTCGCGACGTTCGGCATGGTGCCTCGCAAACAGATTCCACCCGGCGTGAAGGTGTTCGACACGATGAACGCACGCGCCGAATCGGTGGGCGAGAAGCGCAGTTTCAGCGGCGCGTGGAAGAAGCTGCAGCTGTGCCTGATTCCAGTGGAAGCGTTTTTCGAGCCGAGCTACGAGACCGGCAAGGCAGTGCGCTGGCGTATTGGTCTCGCCGATGGCGCGCCGTTTGCCATTGCCGGCTTATGGCGCGAGTGGGACGAAGGCGAGGCCGGCAAGGCGTACTCGTTCACGATGCTCACCGTCAATGCAAACGAGCATCCGCTCATGAAGCGTTTTCACAAGCCCGGGGACGAGAAACGATCCGTGGTGATCGTGCCGCCTTCCGAGTATGAGAACTGGCTGGCGAGCCGTTCGATGGACGAGGCGAGATCATTTCTCAATCTCTATCCGGTGGAGGGGATGGCGGCCGAGCCTCAGCCCCTGCCCCCGCGCGTGACTGTGAAGTCCGATTCGAACATCCAATAGCAAACGACCCGGCAAAACCGGGTCGTTTGGCATTCCACATCAATCAAACCAGCAATGCGAATCAGAAATTGAAGTTATCGATATTCGAAGCATCGAACGTCGTGGGCGGCCCGAGAATCACCTCACCACTCTTGCCGATCGTGCGCTTGCCCAGCTTGCCGGCATCGAACGACTCGCCTTCCTTACCCGTGATCGTGCCCGAAGCAAGATTGGCTGCGGCATACGCGGCAAGATAGCCGAGTGCACCCGGATCCCAAAGCTGGAACGCCTTCACGGTGCCGTTCTTCACGAACGCACGCATCTGGTTAGGCGTGCCGAGGCCCGTCACCACCACCTTGCCCTTGCTCGGCGACGAAGAGATATAACGCGCCGCCGCCGCGATGCCAACCGACGTGGGCGCAACGATTGCCTTCAGGTTCGGATACGCCTGCAGCAAGCCTTGCGTCTCGACGAAGGACTTCTGGTCGTCATCGTTGCCGTAGGCGATCTTCACGAGCTTCATCTTCGAATACTCGGGCTTCTTCAACTCTTCCTGCATCCACTTGATCCAGGTATTCTGGTTCGTCGCGTTAGGCGTGGCCGAAAGAATCGCGAACTCGCCCTCGCCGCCCATCAGCTTCGAAACGAGCTGGATCTGGCCGCGGCCAATGCTCTCCGCGTTCGCCTGGTTCACGAAGATCTGTCGCCCTTCGGGCGCCGTGTCCGAGTCGAACGTCACGACCTTGATGCCTTGATCCATCGCACGCTTCAAATACGGCACGAGCGCATTCGCATCGTTGGCCGCGATGACGATCGCGTCCTGATGCTGCGTGGTGAGCGTATTGATGTACGAGACCTGCGAGGACGCGCCCGCGTCCGAAGGTCCGACCGCCTTGCCTTCGCCCTTGAACTCCTTGATCGCGTCCAAGCCGCCGTTATCGGCGATCACCTCGTAGGGGTTGTTGATCTGCTTGGGTACGAACGCGATCTTCAACCCCTCTTTGATGCCGGCCGCATGCGCCGCCACACCGCCTCCCACTAGTATCGCGCACAGCAGGGCCGTGCACACGTGACGTACTGGCTTTCTCATGAATCGTCTCCTCGATGGGTACCGGACGCGTCCGGCTGATTGACTGCCTCTTGACTTCCTTGCCCTTTTTTCACACCACGTTCACACAGCCCGCGCAAGCGCGCGCCGGTCGCGCATCGTGCGCCAGCGCGCCACGAGATTCGGGATCAGCACCGAAGCCAGCAGCAGCGCCCCGGTCACGATCGTGAGCGTTTCGCTCGACACATCGACGAGCGTGAGCGCATTCTTCAGTACACCTACGATGAGGAGCGAGAGCAGCACGCCATACATCGACCCACGCCCGCCAAAAATACTCACGCCGCCAAACAGCACCGCCGCGATCACCGAAAGCTCGAAGCCCTCGCCGTTGTCGCCACGCGCGCTCGTGAAGCGCAGCGTATAGACAATGCCCGCGAGCGCGCTCATGACGCCCGACAGCACGAAGAGGCGCAGTTTGATCTTCGGCACGTCGATGCCGGAGAACGACGCGGCCGTGCTGTTCGCACCCATCGCGAAGAGGCTGCGGCCGAAAGCCGTGGCCTGCAGCAGTATCGTGAACACGACGGCGCACGCCGCGACGATCAGGAACGGCAACGGGATAAATGTGCTGCCCAGATTGCTCATGCCAAAGAGCGTATAGCCCGGCGGAAAGTCGGCAATCGCCTGATCGCCGAGCAGCACGTACGCCAAACCGCGAAACAGCGCGAGCGTGCCGATCGTCACCGCGAGCGAAGGCAGATTGAGCTTCACGATCACGAGCCCGTTGAAGAGGCCCGCGAAGCCGCCCGCCACCAGGACGAGCACCATGGCAACCGGCATCGGCAAGCCCATATGCCAGAGCACGCCGAGCAACGCGCTCGATGCGCCGAGCACCGAGGCCACCGAAAGATCGATCTCGGCGGCGACGATGATGAGCGTCATCGGCAAGGCCATGAGCGCGACTTCGGTGAGGTCCGCGAGCACGTTGCTGATGTTCGCGCCGGTGAGGAACACCGGCGAGAGCACGCGCCCCACCACCAGCGATGCAATCAGAATGACGACGAGCAGCGCCTCCCAACTGAGCGGCAAGCCGGGCTTGCGCGTGAGCAGCGCGGCGTCGGGTTTCGGGGCGTTCTTAGCCATGGTCGCGTTTCCTCATCATGCGTTTTGCCACAGAGCGGGCGAGCAGCGTATCGGCGGCGATGGCGGCCACGATCAGCGCGCCCTGGATCGCCTGTTCCCAGAACGGCGAGACGTGCAGCACCACGAGCGCGATGCTGATCACGCCCAGCACGAGCGCACCGAGCGTCGCGCCGAGTATCGTGCCCACGCCGCCCGTGATCGCCACGCTGCCGACCACGGCAGCCGCGACCACCTGCAGCTCGATGCCCTTCGCGGTGCTCGCATCCACGGTGCCGAAGCGGGCGAGCCACAGCGCGCCGGCAAGACCCGCAATCGCGCCGCTGATCAAGAAGCCCGTCGCGACGCGGCGCTCGACGTTGATGCCGGCAAGGCGTGCCGCTTCCGGGTTCGAGCCGATCGCGTAGTACTCGCGGCCCGGCCGGAACTGCTTGAGATACACGGAGAGCGCAGCAAGCAGCACGATCGCGATGAGCGCCAGCACCGGAATGCCGAACACCGAGCCCGTAGCGAGCCGCGAAAACGCGTCGGGCAGGCTCGTTGCGTTGATCTGGCCGCCATGCACCCACGCGTAGTCGGCGCCGCGGAAGATGTAGAGCGTGGAGAGCGTCGCGACGAGCGACGGCACGCGCCCCACGGCCACGAGCAGCGCGTTGATCGAGCCGGCCACGAGTCCGATGGCGAGCCCGGCGACCAGCGCCACGAGCACCGGCATATGCGGGAACGCCACATAGAGACTGCCCACGCCATAGGCGCTGATGCCGACCGTCGAACCGATCGAGAGATCGATATGGCGCATCAGGATCACGATCGTCATGCCCGCCGTGAGCAAGCTCACGATGGAGACGTTGAGCAGCACGTCGCGCAGGTTCTGCAGGTTGAGGAATTGCGGCCGCGCGAGCGCCGTGCCGCCCACGATCAGCAGCAGCACCACGAAAAGCGTGGTCTCGCGGCTGCGTGCCAGCGCTTCGGCCAACGCACCCGCGTTGCGCCGCTGCGGGCGTGGCTCGCCGCCGTGCAGGGGATGAGGAGAAGTGGAATGGCGCATCATGCGGCGTGCCCCAGATGAATGTTGGTTTCGCCGAGCGCGGCGCTCATGATGCGCTCTTCGTTGGCGTCGGCACGTGCGATATCGGCGGTGATGCGGCCTTCGTGCATGACGAGCACACGGTCGGCCATACCGATCACCTCCGGCAGTTCGCTAGAAATCATCAGCACGGCCATGCCCTCTTTGACGAGTTCCGCGAGCGCGCCGTAGACTTCGGCCTTCGCGCCCACGTCGATGCCGCGCGTCGGTTCGTCGATGATGAGCACCTTCGGCCCGGTGGCGAGCCACTTGCCGAGCACCACCTTCTGCTGGTTGCCGCCCGAGAGCGTGCCCACCGGTGCGTTCAGATCGCTCGCTTTCAGGCGCAGACGCTTGCCCCACTGCCCGGCCAGTTCCACTTCGCGCCCCGTGGAGATGAGGCCGAAGCGCACGAGTCGCCCGAGCACCGTGAGCGAGGCGTTGCGCGCAATGCTCAGTTCGAGCGCGAGACCTTGCTGACGCCGGTCCTCGGGTACGAGCGCGAGGCCTGCCTTCACAGCGGCAGCGGGCGTGCCAGACGCGAGCGGCTTGCCCGCAATCTGAACCTGCCCCGCGTCGGTGGGATCGATGCCGAATATCGCACGCGCCACTTCGCTGCGCCCCGCGCCCACGAGTCCCGCGAGCGCGACGATCTCGCCCGCGCGCACGTCGAACGAAATGTCCTTGAAGACGCCGCGGCGCGTGAGGCCGCGCACGCGCAGCATCACTTCGCCCGGCTGCACGTCCGCCTTCGGGTAGAACGTGGCGAGGTCGCGTCCCACCATCTTCGCGACGATGTCCTGGGTCTTGAGCGTGGCCGTGGGCGCGTCGAACACCTTGGCGCCGTCGCGCATGATCGTCACGTGCTGCGTGAGCGCGAAGACTTCTTCGAGCCGGTGCGTAATGAAGAGAATCGCCACGCCGCGGTCGCGCAGCGTGCGCGCGATCGTAAAGAGCCGCTCGACTTCGGGCAACGAGAGTGCGGCCGTGGGCTCGTCCATGATGAGCACGTTCGCATTGAGCGAAAGCGCCTTCGCAATTTCGATCACCTGCTGGTCCGCAATCGAAAGTCCGCGCACGAGCCGTTCGGGCTTCAGCTCGACGCCAAGCGACTTGAGGAGCGCCGCGACCTCGCGATGCATCGTGTCGTAGTCGATACGGCCCACGCGATCCACGGGCTGACGCCCCATGTAGATGTTCTCCGCGATCGACAGATCGAAGAACAGTGTGGGTTCCTGATAAATCACCGCGATCCCGGAGTCACGCGCCTGAGCGGGCGTCGCGAACGCACGCTCCACACCGTCGATGCGCATTTCGCCGCCATCGGGCTGGTACACGCCCGCGAGGATCTTCACGAGCGTCGACTTTCCCGCGCCGTTTTCGCCGAGCAGCGCATGTACCTCGCCGGGCATGAGCCTCAAGCTGCCGTCGATGAGCGCGCGCACGCGCCCGAACGACTTGCTCGCGTTACGCAATTCGAGCCGCGGAGTGCCATCGGCCCTGATTTTTGCTTCTGCTTCCACGCCTGTCTCCATGTCGTTGCGCGCACGTCAAATGCGGTAGATACGTTCCGCGTTGCCGCGAAACAGCGCCGTGTGTTCGCTCTCGCTCGCGCCGCTCACGATCGACGCATACGCATGCCAAAGCTTCGAATAGCCGCCGAACAGGCGATCGACCGGAAAGTTCGAAGCGAACATCGCGCGATCCGCGCCGAATGCGTCGATCGTTTCCAGCACATACGGGCGCAGGCTTTCGACGCTCCACGCGTGGTCGAACATCGCCAGTCCGCTGATTTTCACGGCGACGTTCGGGCATGCTGCAAGCAGGCGCAGGCCCTCGCGCCACGCGCGGAAGCCCGCCACGCTGTTGCGGTCGACGAACATGCCCGCGTGGTTGATCACGAACTGAATGCCGGGATGCGCACGCGCGAGCGCCGCGGCCTCCTCCATCTGCGACGGATAAAGCTGCAGATCGAATGAAAGACCGTGCTTCTCCAGCAGCGCGAAGTTCTCGCGCCACGCCGCCTCGCGCATGTAGTGCCGCCCCACGTAGTCGTAGAGCTTGTTCTCGTGAACGTTGAGAATCTGGCGAATGCCGCGCGTCCGCGCAAAAGCCGCGTGCGCCTCCAGCACCACGGGCGCATTGGGCGAGCTGAGATCGCAGGCCGCGACGATCGCGTCGGGCAACGCACGTGGCTCCCCCGCGTTCGCGGCAATGTCTGCGAGCCCTTCCAGCCAGCGCGTTTCTTCCACCGGATCGTCCGGATCGTGATTCGCTTCGACGTGCACGACCTTGAGCACGTCGATGTCACCGGCCTCGCGCAACAAGTCGGCGGGTAGATAGTTGTGCTTGAGTTCGCGCGCATCACAAACGAACGACGTGCCCGGATTCGCGAGCCACGGGTAATGATGCGTATCGAGGTTCCAGAAGTGGACGTGCGGATCGACGACCTGCATGGCATGTTCCTCGCGTGAGCTCAAGGCAAATGAAAGACCTGCACGAGCGGCTGTTGCAGCGGCACGTTGTGGGCATCCGTCTGCATGATGTCGGCCATGTAATCCCACCATTTGCGCATGACGGGCAGTTCGGGCAGCGCGTCCATGGTGTGATCGTCGCGGCGTTCGAGCACGGCAAGGAGATGGTGCGTCGCTTCGTCGAGAAAGATGCGGTAATTTTTCACGCCCGCATCGCGCAGCGCGCTCGCCAGCTCGGGCCAGATTTCGCGATGACGCCGCTCGTATTCGTCCCGCTTGCCGGGATCGAGCTGCATGCGAAACGCAATTGTCTCCATGATCGTGTCTCCGTCCAGCCTTGTTACGTCGTGCGCTTATGCCGCTTTCGCTGCTTATGTGACCAGGGGTACGCGTTGACTCGGTATTTGCCCTGGCTTCGCAGCGTGCGATGGCACGCGTTTTTACGTGGTTAGCTGCGTTGTGATCCGACTATAATTCCCGCATCGATAGCCAACCAATCCGATGTTGGGATCGGGCGATGCACAAACCGGATCGCTCCATGAACCATCACACTTCCGTCGTCGCACTCGTCAACCGGCTCAGATTCAAACACCTTGCCCTGCTCGTCGCGCTCGACGACGCGCGCAACGTTCATCAGGCCGCCGACGCCATCAACGTGGCGCAGCCCAGCGCGAGCCGCATGCTGAGCGACATCGAAGAAGCGTTCGGCTTCCGGCTCTTCGAGCGCAACGCGCGCGGCATGCAGCCCACCGCGCTCGGCGTCGTCACGCTCGCCTACGCGCGCCGCGCGCTCGCCGAACTCACGCGCTTTGCCGAAGACCTCGACGTGAAGCGTCGCGGCGGTCACGGCCAGCTCACCGTCGGCGCGATCATGGGCGCCGCGCCCGACTTGCTCGCGCAAGCCGTCGCCACGCTCAAGACCGAGCGGCCGCTGCTGCACGTGCGCATCCTCGGCGAAACGAGCGACCAGGTCGTGCAGCTGCTGCATCGCCGCGAAGTCGATCTCGCCCTCGGGCGCCTCACCACGCCGCTGCAGCACAACGATTTCAGCTTCGAACCGATCGCGCGAGAAACGCTCGTGCTCGTGGTGCGTGCGCGCCATCCGCTTGCGCGGCGCGAACAGGTCACGCTCGCGGAACTGATGGACTGGCCGTGGGTGGCGCAGCCCATTACGAGTCCCGCGCGTGAGCTGTTCGAAGGCGAACTCGCGCGCGCCGGTCTCGGCACGCCCGCCAATCTCACCGAGTCGGCCTCGATCTTCGCCACGCTGCAACTGCTCGAAAGCTTCGACGCCGTGGCCATGCTGCCCGAGTCGGTCGTGCGAGACCATGTGCGTGGCAAGCTGCTCGTCGTGCTGCCGCTCGAAATCGGCAAGAGCCTGCCGGGCTACGGCGTGCTCACGCGCAAGAACGAGCCGCTCGCCGAGCCCGCCGAGCATTTCGTCGGCTTGCTGCGGCGCTTTTCGCAGCCCTTCAAGATGGACGATATCGCTCACGATGGTTCGCACGCGGCCGTGCTCGCTCCTCATTGATACGCGTGGGCCCAGGGCTCACTGCAGATTCACGAAAAGCCCGCCGTCGACGAGCAGCGCTGCGCCCGTCACGTAGCGCGCACGATCCGAGGCGAGAAACACCACGCATTCAGCCACGTCCTCGGGCGCGCCCAGCCGCCCGAGCGGAATGCGCTTTTCGAAGTACGCGCGCTTCTCTTCATCGCTCAGGTCTTCGGCGTTCAGGTCGGTGGCGATGGTGCCCGGCATCACCGAATTGCAGCGTATGCCGTAGGGCCCAAGCGCAATCGCACACGACTGCATGAGCGAATGCACGCCGGCCTTGGTGGGCGTGTAGTGCGTCTGCATGCCGCCGCCCACTAGCGCGCTGATCGAACTCGTCGCCACGATCGCGCCGCCCGTGCCCTGCTCCTTCATTTGCCGCGCAACGGCCTGCGTCACGTAGAACGCGCCGTTCAGGTTCACGCCGATCGTGCGTTCGAGCACGGCGGGCGGCATGTCGAGAAACGAATGGAACGGGCAGATACCCGCATTGCTGGCGAGCACATCGACCTTGCCGAAGCGCTCCACCGTCTGGCGCACGAGATCCACGCCCGTTTGCGGCGCGGCCACGTTGCCTTCCAGCGCGATCGCGCGGCGCCCTAGCCGCTCGATCTCGCCCAGCACCTCGTCGATCGCCGAGCGGCGGCCGTATGAGGCGTCGTTGTCGCCCCAGTAGTTGATCGCGACATCGGCGCCCTCGCGGGCACTCGCAATCGCAATGGCGCGGCCAATGCCGCGCGAACCGCCGGTGACGATCACCACCTTGTCCTTGAGCAGCACGTGTTTCTCCTCGTAGCTTGTGATGAGCCTCGATTAGTGCGCGTTCAGTGCGCCTAGTGCGTATAGGGCCGCGAAAGTTTGCAGTCCGGATTGAGTCGCACGCCGAAGCCCGGCGCGTCCGGCACCTTGAGCCGTCCTTTCACCGGCACCGGTTCGTCGAGCAGCAGCGGCGTGAACATCGGCACCACCTTGTCGGCCTTCGGCGCCATCATGAGGAATTCCGCGAACGGCGAGTTATGGCGCGTCACGACGAAGTGGTAGCTGTACACCGAGGAGCCGTGCGGCACGACCAGCACATTGTGAGCGTCGGCGAGCGCCGAAATCTTGATGAGTTCGGTCATGCCCCCGCACCAGTTCACGTCGGGCTGGATCAGGTCGCAGCAGCCCATTTCCAGCAGCATGCGAAAGCCCCAGCGCGTGGCCTCGTGCTCGCCGGTCGAAACCATCATGCCGCGCGGCACATTGCGGCGCAGTTCGGCATAGCCCCAGTAGTCGTCGGGCGGCAGGCATTCCTCGATCCACTTGAGGTCGTACTCTTTCGCGGCCTGGGCGAGGCGCGTCGCATAGCGCACGTCGAGGCTCATCCAGCAGTCGTACATGAGCCAGAAGTCGTCGCCCACGCGCTCGCGCATCGTGGCGAGCAGTTCGAGGTTCTTTCTGAGGCCCTCCTCGCCTTCGGCCGGACCATGCAGCAGCGGCAGCTTGCCGCCGATGAAGCCCATTTCCTTCGCGAGATCGGGCCGCGCGCCGGTGGCGTAGAACATCAGCTCGTCGCGCACGGGGCCGCCGAGCAGCTGATACACGGGTTCCTTGCGGATCTGCCCGAGCAGGTCCCATAGCGCGAGATCGACGCCCGAGATGGTGTTGAGCACGACACCCTTGCGGCCGTAGTAGAGCGTGGCGTAGTACATCTGATCCCACATCTTCTCGATGTCGGTCACACGCTGCCCTTCGAGAAAGCGCGCGAGATGCTTCTCGACGATGAATGCGCCGATCTCGCCGCCCGTGGTCACGGCAAAACCCACGGTGCCGTCGCTCGCCTCGATTTCCACGACGAGTGTGCCGAGCACGTCGATGCCGAACGAGCGGCGGCTCTGACGATACTCGGGATAGCGCGCCATCGGCGTGGAAATATGGTCGTCGATCCAGTGGCCGTCGGGTTGATCGTGATAGTCGGCGCCGCCGCCGCGCACGGTGAAGGCTCGCACGTGTTTGATGGTTGGCATGGCCATGTTACGTAGCTCCTGGGTAGAGGATTAGCGCGCGCGCCGCACGGGCGGCTCGAACGAGCGAGCCGCCGGCGCAACGGCGCGCGGCGCGACGACAAGAATGAGCAGCGCGGCGGCAATGCTCGCAAGACCGAGCAATTCGAGGCCCGCCGCGTGGGAAGCAAAGTTTCGGTCGGCGGCGGCGCGCAGCATCGGCGCGATGAAGCCGCCCAGACCGCCGAGCGAATTGATGAGTGCGATGCCGCTGGCCGAGGCGGCGCCCGCGAGATCGCGCGCCGGGAAGGTCCAGAAGAGCGGCTGCGCCGCGATGAAGCCGCTCGCCGCGCAGCACAGGCCGAGCATCGCGATGATTGCGCCCGCGGTGCCGCCAAGGCCTCCCGCGAGGCCCGAGACAGCGATGCCGACACCCGACATCACGAGCAGGCGCGCAGCCCATGCGCGATGCCCTCCGAGGCGGTCCGCGCGGCGCGGCACGATCCACGTGAGCGCCACGGCGCACAGCCAGGGCACGGCCGCGAGCAGGCCCACCTTCAAGCCCACGGATGCGCCCACGAGCGAGGCCACCTGTTGCGGCAAAAAGAAGATCACGCCGTACACGCTCATCTGGATCAGCGCATAGATGCCGGCATAGGCGAGCACGCGGCGGTCGAACAATGCGGCGAGCGCATCGCGCGGGCCGTGCGCGGCGGCTTCACGCGCGTCGAGCTGGATCGCGCCTGTGAGCGCGCGGCGCTCGTCGGGGGAGAGCCAGCGCGCGTCCTCGGGCTTGTCGACGAGATACCAGAAGGCCCACACGCCCACTGCCGAAGCCAGGCCGCCTTCCACGAGAAAGAGCCACTTCCAGCCCGCCAGCCCGAAGGTGCCGTGCATGTCGAGCAGAAGCCCCGACAATGGTCCGCCGAAGATGAACGCCAACGGCGCGCCAAAATAAAACACGCCGATGGCGCGCGCCCGCGAGGATTGCGGAAACCACTGCGTGAGGTAATAGATGATGCCGGGGAAGAAACCCGCTTCGGCCACGCCCAGCAGGAATCGCAGCACATAGAATGAAGTGGGCGATTGCACCCACGCCATCGCCGCGGAAATCAAACCCCACGTGACCATGATGCGGCACATCCAGATGCGCGCGCCCACGCGATGCAGCGCGAGATTGCTCGGCACTTCGAAAAGCGCGTAGCCGACAAAGAACACGCCCGCGCCGAAAGCGAATGCCGCGTCCGAAAGGCCCGCATCGTGCAACAGCGCCTTTTGCGCGAAGCCGATGTTCGCGCGGTCGAGAAACGCGAGCACGTACATCAAGAGCAGGAAAGGCAAAAGGCGGCGCATGGCCTTGCGGCCCGCGGCTTCTGCCAGCGTAGGTGCCAGCCTGGGTGCCTGGGTAGGTGCCTCGATCGACATCGATGTCTCCTGTCGGCGCTCTTCTCTTACCACCGCGCCGTTATCGTGATCCCGCGCGTTGTCCGGCCGATGCGCGCGGGTCGTGCTTCCCGCCTCAGTATGTCGCGCGTCCGCCCGAAAGATCGAATACCGAGCCGGTGCTGAACGCGCAGTCTTCCGTCGTGAGCCAGACGATCATCGCGGCCGCCTCGTCCGGCATGAGGAAGCGGTTCATCGGGATCTTCGCGAGCATGTAGTCGATATGCTGCTGCGACATCGAATCGAAAATCTCGGTCTTGGCCGCCGCCGGCGTCACGGCATTGACGAGCACGCCCTTCGTGGCAAGCTCCTTGCCGAGCGACTTGGTCAGCCCGATGAGCCCGGCCTTCGATGCACTGTAGTGCGAAGCATTCGGATTGCCTTCCTTGCCGGCCACCGAGGCGATATTGACGATGCGCCCGTAGCCCTGCTCGATCATGCGCGGCACCACGGCGCGGCAGGTGAGGTAGCTGCCGATCAGATTTACTTCGATTACGCGGCGCCACACGTCTACGGGCAGTTCCCACGTGAGGCCATTGCCGCCCGTGATGCCCGCGCTGTTCACGAGCGCGTGAATCGCGCCGTGCGTTTTCACGGTTTGCTGTGCGGCCGCCTCGACCGAGGCTTCGTCGGTCAACTCGACCGTCACCACCGAAACGTTGCCCAGCTCCGACAACTCGGCGCGCGCGCGTTCGAGCCGTTCGGCGTCGATGTCCCAGAGCGCGACCGACGCGCCCGAACGCAATGCCCGCTGCGCCACGGCATAACCCAGACCGCGCGCGCCGCCCGTCACGACCATCACGCGATTGTTCAGATCCAGTTGATTCATTGCGCCTGCCCTCCTTGTTCCGCCACGAGGCGTTGCTGTTGTTCGCCCAGGCCGCTCACGCCCAGCCGCATGGTCTGTCCCGCGCGCAAATAGATGGGCTCCGGCTTCTGCCCCATGCCGACGCCCGGCGGCGTGCCGGTCGAGATCACGTCGCCAGGCTGCAGGCTCATGAACTGGCTGATATACGAAACGAGCGTGGCCACGTCGAAGATCATCGTGCGCGTATTGCCGTTCTGGTAGCGTTTGCCGTCGACTTCGAGCCACATGTCGAGCGCCTGCGGGTCGGCGATCTCGTCGCGCGTGACGAGCCAGGGGCCGAGCGGCGCGAAGGTGTCGTAGCCCTTGCCCTTGTCCCACTGGCCGCCGCGCTCGATCTGCCATGCGCGCTCGGAGACATCGTTGACCACGCAATAACCGGCCACATAGTCGAGCGCGCGCTCGCGCGGCACGTTGCGCGCTTCTTCGCCGATCACGACGCCCAGCTCGACTTCCCAGTCGACCTTCTTCGCGCCCGGCGGAATCAGCACGTCGTCATTCGGGCCGGTGATGGAACTCGTTGCCTTGAGGAAGAGCACGGGCTCCGTGGGCACAGGCATGTTCGATTCGGCGGCGTGGTCGGAATAATTGAGGCCCACGCAGACGATCTTGCCGACGCTGCCCACGCACGGACCCAGGCGGGTGTCGGCGGGAACGAGCGGCAAGGCGGCGAGATCGCAGCTGGCGAGTTGGCGCAGCGCGGCCGAACCTAGACCTTTGCCCGCCACGTCCGGCGTGACACTGGAGAGATCGCGCACGCGCCCCTCGTTATCGATCACACCCGGCTTTTCAGCCCCCTTACTGCCCCAACGGACCAGCTTCATGCGGCGTCTCCTGATATTGGAATGGATCGTTGACAGCCAATATAGGTGTGCCGCGATAGCCGAACAATCCGAAAGCCGCATGAGGCGATAGCGAAACCGGATCGCGCCCTTTGTCGCGTTATGCGTCGTGGGTACGCGGAAAAACAAAAGCCCGCGAACGCCGTGGCGTACGCGGGCTTTGTGCACTGCAACGCGCCTGGCTCGCAGGCGCGCTACGGGGCAACTCGGTGAGCGCGGTTAGTGCATCGCGTGCAGGTAATGATAGAGACCGGCCGCAGCGGCACCGCCGGCAAGCGGCCCGAACACCGGAATCCACGCATAGCGCCAGTCGCTGTCGCGCTTGCCCGGGATCGGCAGCAGCGCGTGCATGATGCGCGGCGACAGATCGCGCGCCGGGCTCATCGCGTAGCCGGTCGGGCCGCCGAGCGAAATGCCGATGCCGAGCACGAGCAAGCCCACAGGCAACGCGTCGAGCGCGCCGAGTCCCACCTGCGGCGAGGCCAGATAGAGCACGCCGAGGATCAGCACGAAGGTGCAGATCGCTTCCGTCAACACGTTGTGCCGCTTGCTGCGAATAGCGGGGGCCGTGCAAAACACCGCGAGCTTGATATCCGGGTCGGCTTCGTTCGCAAAGTGCTGTCGATAGGCAAGCCACACGAGCAGGGCGCCCGCCATACCGCCGAGCATCTGCGCCGCGATATAACCTCCGACCTTCGACCACGCGAACTTGCCCGCGAGCGCGAGGCTGATCGTGACGATCGGGTTGAGGTGCGCGCCGCTGAACGAGGCAGTCACGTAGACCGCCACGAACACGGCCATGGCCCAGCCCATCACGATGACGATGAGGTCGGCGCCCTTGCCCTTCGTTTTTGCCAGCAGCACGTTTGCAACGGCGCCGTTACCGAGCAGCACGAGAATGGCCGTGCCAATGAATTCCGCAATATAGGGTGACATGATTGTCGTAGTCTCTCTCTGCCCGCGCGGTGCATGCGCACGAAGCGCATGCGATCCCGCTGCGGGTTATGTTAATTAGTTATGCTTGTATGTTGTAAAACTGACTGCGCTGCTCAGTGCGAGTCGTCCGCCCAGGCCTTGGCCGCGCGCACCGCACGCTGCCAGCCTGCGCGACAGGCGTCCACCTGCGCGCCCTGCATCGACGGCGCGAAACGACGGTCGAGCTTCCACTGGCTCTGCAGTTCGCCCACGTTCTGCCAGTAGCCGGTTGCGAGGCCTGCGAGGTAGGCCGCGCCGAGCGCCGTGGTTTCGGTGATCTTCGGACGCACCGCATCCACGCCGAGCAGATCCGCCTGGAACTGCATGAGCAGGTTGTTCGCGCTCGCGCCGCCGTCCACGCGCAGCTCGCCCACGCTGATGCCCGAATCCGCTTCCATCGCCGCCAGCACGTCGAGCGACTGGTACGCGATCGAATCGAGCGCCGCGCGCGCGAGATGCGCCGAAGTCGTGCCGCGCGTCACGCCGAACAGCGTGCCGCGTGCGTGCGCATTCCAGTGCGGCGCGCCGAGGCCCGCGAACGCCGGCACGAGGTACACACCATCCGTATGCGGCACGCTTGCGGCGAGCGCTTCGATTTCCGGCGCACTCTTGATGATGCCCATGCCGTCGCGCAGCCACTGCACCACGGCGCCCGCGATGAAGATGCTGCCTTCGAGCGCATAGTTGACCTCGTCGCCGATCTGCCAGGCGATGGTCGTGACGAGGTTGTTCTTCGACTCGATGGGCTTCGTGCCCGTGTTCATCATCAGGAAGCAGCCCGTGCCGTAGGTGTTCTTCACCATGCCCGTGCTCGTGCACATCTGGCCGAACATCGCGGCCTGCTGGTCGCCCGCGATGCCGGCCAGCGGGATCTTCGAGGCGAACACCGTGGTCTTGGTCGGACCATAAATTTCGGATGACGAACGGACTTCGGGCAGCATGCTGCGCGGAATTTCGAGCGCGTCGAGCAGCTCGTCGTCCCATTGGCGCGTGTGAATATTGAAGAGCATGGTGCGCGACGCATTCGTCACGTCGGTCACGTGCAGTTCGTGCTTCGTGAAGTTCCACACGAGCCAGCTGTCCACGGTGCCGAACGCGAGCTTGCCTTGACGCGCTTTTTCGCGTGCACCGGGCACGTTGTCGAGAATCCAGCGAATCTTGGTTGCCGAGAAGTACGAATCGATCGGCAGACCCGTTTTCGCACGCACTTTCTCTTCGAGGCCGCGCGCCTTGAGCGAGTCGCAGAAGTCGGCCGTGCGGCGGTCCTGCCACACGATGGCGTTATAGATGGGATGGCCCGTCTCCCGGTCCCAGACAATCGTCGTCTCGCGCTGGTTAGTAATGCCGATCGCGGCGATGTTGGTGCCGTTCATGCCGGCGCGCGTCACGGCCTCGGCGGCAACGCCCGCCTGCGTCGACCAGATTTCCTGCGGATCGTGCTCGACCCAGCCCGGCTGCGGATAAATCTGTTCGAACTCTTTCTGGGCGACCGAAACGATGTTGCCCTGGCGGTCGAAAAGCATGGCGCGCGAACTCGTGGTGCCCTGGTCGAGCGCAAGAATGTACTGTTCCTGCATGTCTCTCATCTCCGTCTGTACTAGTTGTGATCACGCGCCGCGGGACGGCGCGTGGGGGGTACGTGCTTCACCTTGCGTGATGCCGGCGAACTTCAGTGCTGCGCGGTCGCCGTCGCGCTTGTTGCGGCAAACCAGTGATCGATTGCGGCGGCCACGCCATTGAGCGTGCCCGGCGCGACATGGAGGCCCAGCTTCGAGCGGCGCCACAACACGTCTTCGGCGCGCGTGGCCCATTCGGCGTTGCGCAGGTAGCGCAATTCGGCCTCAAAGATGCCCGGTGCGACTTCGCAGCCGAGGTCCGCGAGCGATTGCGCGTTGTCGAGGAGCCGCTCTGCGCGCGTGCCGTAGGCGCGTGCGTAGCGGCGCGCCAGCGCGGCAGGCAGCCACGCATGGCGTTTCGCGAAGTCCTGCGCAAAGGGCTCGAAACGCGCGTTCGCGATATCGCCGCCGGGCAGCGGCGCGCCCGCCGTCCACGAAGGCGCAGTGTGGCCGAGCACGCGGCACAGCATGTCCGAAGCCTCTTCCGCGAGCTTGCGGAAGGTCGTGATCTTGCCGCCGAACACCGAAAGCAGCGGCGCGCCAGCGGTTTCGTCGAGTTCGAGCTTGTAGTCGCGGGTGACGGCGGACGCATTCTCCGCGCCCTCTTCCTCGAGCAGCGGACGCACGCCCGAGTAAGTCCATTGCACGTCGGCCGGAGAGATCTTGCGTTTGAAATAACGATTGATCGACTCGCACAGATAGCGCGTTTCGTCGCCGTCGATCGAAACCTTCGCGGGGTCGTTGTGATACTCCACGTCGGTCGTGCCAATAAGCGTGAAGTCGTGCTCGTACGGAATCGCGAAGATGATGCGCTTGTCCGGGTTCTGGAAGATGTACGCGTGGTCGTGCTCGAACAGGCGCTTCGTGACGATATGGCTGCCCTTCACGAGCCGCACGCTGTGCTGCGCGCCGCGCCCGAGCGCACCATGCAGCACCTCGCCCACCCACGGGCCGGCAGCGTTGGCGATGGCGCGGGCGCGCACGTCGAAGGTGCTGCCGTCCGGGCGGCGCAGGAGCGCCTGCCATTCGCTATCCGCGCCGTTCGCGGGATTCGTGCGCACGGCGGAAACGAGCTTCGTGCGCGTGAGGATTTGCGCGCCGCGCTCCTGCGCGTCGAGCGCGTTGAGCACGACGAGGCGCGCGTCGTCGACCCAGCCGTCCGAATACACGAAGCCGCGCCGGATCGAGTCGATGAGCGGCTCACCTGCCGCATGGCGGCGCATGTCGATGCCGCGCGAGCCTGGCAGCAGTTCGCGCTTCGCGAGATGGTCGTAGAGAAACAGGCCCATGCGAATGAGCCAGGCGGGACGCAGATTCGGCATGTGCGGCATGACGAAACGCAGCGGCCACATGATGTGAGGCGCTGCGCGCAGCAGCGTTTCACGCTCCTGCAGCGCCTTGCGCACGAGCCCGAATTCCTTGTACTCGAGATAGCGCAGGCCGCCGTGAATCAGCTTGGTGCTGGACGACGAGGTATGCGAGGCGAGATCGTCCTGCTCGCAAAGGAGCACCGACAACCCGCGGCCGGCCGCGTCGCGCGCGATACCCGCGCCGTTGATCCCGCCGCCCACGACGAGCAGATCGTACCGGTTCTGTTGAGTCACCCTGCTGTGTCCCTGAAAGAAAAACGAACCTCGAAATGTTCGAATTCGAAATTTATCGAACATGAACGAAAAAGTAAAGGTTCGGTTTACGGGATTTTTGATCGAAAGCAGTGCGTAAACGAACATACATCGGACATTATCGAACGTTCGTCAGGCGCGAATGAAAACGGGGCGCCAACGCGTTGTCGTCGGGCAATACCGAGCCCACTCGCGAAACGCGCTGGATTTCAGATCGGAGATGGAGAAAACGCGCGGACGACGCGCCGGGAAAAAGCGCGTACGAAAACCCGCGGCTTACGCGGCGACGTGAACCTGCGTGCCCGCGGCGAGCACCGCCTCGTTCATTTCCTCGGGCAGCGGCTGGTCGGTGAAGAGAGCGTGGATCTGGCTCAGGTGCCCCTGGCGTACGAGCGCCGGGCGGCCGACTTTCGAATGATCGGCCACGAGATAGACCGTGCGCGCATGCTCGATGATGGCCTGCGCCACGCGGACTTCGCGCGTGTCGAAGTCGCGCAGCGTGCCGTCGGTCTCGATGGCCGAGGTGCCGATGATCGCGTAATCCACCTTGAACTGGCGGATGAAGTCGATGGTGTGCTCGCCGACGATCCCTTTGTCCCAGGGCCGCACGACGCCGCCCGTGATCATCACTTCGCAGTCGGGGTAGCCGCTCATCACGCTCGCCACGTTGAGGTTGTTCGTGACGACGCGCAGGCCCTGATGATGATTGAGCGCGCGCGCGACTTCCTCGGTCGTCGTGCCCAGGTTGATGAAGAGCGATGCCTGATCGGGAATGTGCTGGGCCGCAAGGGCGGCGATGCGGCGCTTCTCCTCATGGAACATATGCTGCCGCGCGCTGTACGAGACGTTCTCCGAACTCGTGGGCAGGCTCGCGCCGCCGTGATAGCGGCGCAGCAGATTCATGTCGGCGAGCCAGTTCACGTCGCGGCGAATGGTTTGCGGCGTGACGTCGAAATGCGAGGCGAGATCGTCGACCGTGACGAAGCCGTCGCGTTGCACCCATTCGAGCATTTCCTGCTGGCGCGCGTTCAGGGTGAGGCGAGGATCTCGTGTCATTGGCTCGTTTGGCATGCAAGTGAGGACCGACCTATTGTAAGGGCTTGCCCACCCGATTCAGGAGAAAGCCGATGCATCCCGTACGCAAATGGATAGCACGTGCCGCCGTGACTGCCATGCTGGCCCCGCTGTGGGCCCCGCTGTTGGCACCGCTTCCCGCCGCCGCACAAACGAACCCCGCCGATACGCCCCCCGCCGCGCCCGCCGCCTCCGCCACACCCGCTGGCGACGGCACCTTCCTCCTGACGATCTTCCTGAAGCACGACGAGTCGAAGCCTCTGCCGAAGATCAATCAGCAACTCGCGGAACAGGGTTTCTACAAGGCCTTCCCGCCGCCCGGCATCGAAGTCGTCTCGTGGTACGTGATGATGGGGATCGGCCAGGTCGTCACGCTGCGCGTGCCCGCCGACCGCCTGCGCGAGGTGAACCGCGCGATCGAGCAAACCGCATGGGGCGGCTATCACACGGAGTTTTATCCGACCTACGACTACAAGGCGCTCGCCGAGCAGGCACGGGCGCGCAACGGTAAATAGAGGCGGCGGATGGCGGGTGCAATGGATTAGCAAGTCACAGGCGCCCCAGGGTTCGCACGGAGCTTCCGTTAAAATGCTGCGCTTTCCCTTTTCACCCGCCGCGCCCGATGCAATCCGCTCCATCGACCACGCCCGCCGCTACCCGCGGCGCGAACGACACCGAAACCACCCACGACCTCGTCTACGGCCCCAACGACCGCCCCGCGCCCACCATCGCCTTCGTGGCCGCGCTCCAGCATCTGCTCGCGATCCTCGTGCCCATCGTCACGCCGGGGCTCCTGATCTGCCAGGCGCTGGGTGTCTCCAGCCGCGACACGACGCTGATCGTCTCGATGTCGCTGGTGATTTCCGGCATCGCCACGTTCCTGCAATGCAAGCGCGTCGGGCCGCTCGGCGCGGGCCTGCTCATCGTGCAGGGCACGAGCTTCAACTTCGTGGGCCCGCTCATCGCGGGCGGCAGCCTGATGGTCAAGCAAGGCGCGGCCGTCGAAACCGTGATGGCCGCCATCTTCGGCGTCGTCATTGCGGGCTCGTTCGTCGAAATGGCGGTGTCGCGCATCCTGCCCTTCATCAAGCGCCTCATCACCCCGCTCGTCACCGGCATCGTCGTGCTGCTGATCGGGCTCACGCTCATCAAGGTCGGCCTCATCAGCATGGGCGGGGGCTACGGCGCCATCGCCAAGGGCAACTTCGCGAGCGTCCAGAACCTCACGCTCTCGGGCCTCGTGCTCGGCACCATCATCGTGCTCAACCGCGTGCCTGTCGTCTGGGTGCGCAGCACGGCGCTCGTCATTGCACTCGCCATCGGCTATATCGTTGCGGGCGCAATGGGTCGGCTCGACTTCACCGGCGCGCGCGAAGCCGCGCTGTTCCAGATTCCGACCCCGCTGCATTTCGGCCTGGGCTTCTCGTGGTCGCTCTTCGTGCCCATGCTGATCATCTACCTCGTGACCTCGCTCGAAGCGATCGGCGACGTCACCGCCACCAGCAAGGTGTCGAAAGAGCCGGTGGAAGGTCCCGTGTGGATGCGGCGCATCAAGGGCGGCGTGCTCGTGAACGGCTTCAATTCGCTGCTCGCCGGCTTTTTCAACACGTTTCCCAGCTCCGTGTTCGCGCAGAACAACGGCGTCATCCAGCTCACCGGCATTGCCAGCCGCCACGTCGGCCTCTGGATCGCGGGCATGCTCGTCGTGCTGGGCCTCTTCCCGCCCGTGGCCGGCGTGCTGCAGGCCGTGCCCGAACCCGTGCTGGGCGGCGCGGCCATGGTGATGTTCGGCGCGGTGGCCGCTTCCGGCATCAACATCCTCGCGGGCACCCGCCTCGACCGCCGCGCCCTGCTCATCATCGCGGTGTCGCTGGCGCTGGGCCTGGGCGTCTCGCAGGTGCCGGAGATTCTGACCAGCCTCCCGCATGCGCTCAAGAACGTGCTGGAGTCGGGCGTCGCAACGGGCGGCATCTGCGCGCTCGTCATGAACTGGTTCCTGCCGGAAAAACAGTAACCCTGCTGGGCGAGCGTGTGGCCCTGATACTGGGCCGCACGCTTTTTTATTGACCGTAATTTCCAATTTACTAGATAATAGCTCCATCATCTTGGAAACAGACGCAATGGACAACCCGACCGACGCCGGCATCAACGAGCGCATTGCCCGCTGTGTGCGCGACTTGCGCGCCACGCGCGGTCTGACGCTCGACGCGCTGGCCACGCGCAGCGGCGTGAGCCGTTCGATGATCTCGATGATCGAGCGCGGCGCCGCCAGCCCCACGGCCGTGGTGCTGGAAAAGCTCGCGGCGGGGCTTTCGGTCTCGATGGCGAGCCTCTTCGGCGCAAGCAGCGAGAGTGCGCCCGCCGAGCCGCTGGTGCGCCGCGTGCAGCAGGCACAGTGGCGCGACCCGCAATCGGGCTATACGCGCCGGAGCGTGTCGCCGCCCAACTGGCCTTCGCCGATCCAACTGGTCGAAGTGGATTTCCCGGCCGGCGCGCGCGTAGCCTACGAAACCGGCAGCCGCGAGAACGTGATTCACCAGCAGGTCTGGGTGATGAAAGGGCGGATCGACGTGGAGCTGGGCAATGAACGGCATTCGCTTCATGCGGGCGACTGCCTCGCCATGCGGCTCGATCAGCCGCTGATCTTCAGCAATCCAGGCTCGGAGGCCGCGCACTACGTCGTCGCCATTTGCGACGCGAGCGGACTCTAAACCCGCGTCATTCGCCTCGATCTTCCACCCTATACATTTAAAGAGGATTCCCTATGAATTCGAACTCACAGAGCGATGGCGTGCGCTTCATCGATTGCAACGAAACGGACCATGCGTCGGCGATTCTCGAGATCCTCAACGACGCGATCGTCAATTCGACCGCGCTCTACGACTACAAGCCACGTCCGCCCGAGGCCATGGTCACGTGGTTCGGCACCAAGCGCGCGAACGGTTTTCCGGTAGTCGGCGCCGTAGACGAGGCCGGCACGCTGCTCGGCTTCGCGAGCTGGGGCACGTTTCGCGCGTTTCCCGCCAACAAGTACACGGTCGAGCACAGCGTCTACGTGCACCGCGACCAGCGCGGCCGCGGCCTCGGCGAGCGCCTGCTGCTGGAGTTGATCCGCCGCGCCCGCGAGGAACAGATTCACGTGCTCGTGGGCTGCATCGACGCCGCGAATGCCGGCAGCATAGCGCTGCACGTCAAGCTGGGCTTCACGCACTCGGGCACGATCAAGGAAGCGGGATTCAAGTTCGGACGCTGGCTCGACGCCGCGTTTTACCAGCTCAATCTGGAGATGCCCGCCCCGCCGGTGGACGGCTGAGGCGAGCGCGCGCCTCGCGACTCAACGTGCGCTCGAGCGGGCCGCAGCCGCCGTCATGGCATTGCGGATATGGCGTGCCCGCAGCGGCGCGCGGGCCGCGCGCTTCGAGGCGCATGCCGCGCGCGTGGCACGCAGCTTCGCCTGACTGCGATTGCGGGACTCGGCCTCGCGCGTGGCGCGCCGCGTCTGCCTGCGCACGACGAGCAGCACGCAGCCTATCGCCGCGACCACGGCCACGCGAAACGGCGACGACTCGAAGGCGCGCTCCGGCACGTGCAGCAGCAGGATCGAAATGAACACGGCGACCTGAATGAGGATCGCCGAAAGCGAAGCGACGAAGAGGTATGCGTGGAGGCGATCGGTCGGCGGCTTCATGGGGCTGCACTCCAGAAAGTTGCGCGGACAACGATATCGAGTCTGGCTGGTTACACCCTACGCCTCGCGAATGTCAGGCGCATGGCAACGCGCGAAGCTGGGCAGCGTCATGGGATCGTGCCTGCTCCAAGCTGATGAGAACCTTAAGGGAAGCCGCCTGCGAATCCGCTTTTTTCGTCGGACGATAATCCTTTGCCCGCCTTACCAACCAACGCCTTTCAACGCCTTTCGTCTTGCCTCGATTCACTCGCGACGTGATAAGGTCCCTTCCAGCTCATACGGTGCTTGCGTAAGGTTGACTTAAGCTCGCGCGCCGTACCCTTGCAAGTTGTAATCCGTACGGCAATGCAGTCATGAATCGCACCTATGAATATCGCGGCTACACAATCCGCGTTGGCGTCGAAGCGAATGGCACGATCCCGCTCGAGCGCCCGGAAATCGAACGGCCTCGCTACACGGCCGTCGTGAGCATCGAGTCGAACAACGCGCTCTCCTTCCCCTCTCCGCTGAAAATCGACAACGCCGCCGGGCTGCCCTTCAACTCCGATATCGACGCCTTGATGGGCGGCTACAGCGAAGCCCGCCGCCTGGTCGACGAACAGCTCGCCGCAACGCGCGGCTGACCCGCCAAAGAAAAAAACGCGCGACAGCCAGAGGCCATCGCGCGTTTTTCATCGGGACGCACTGCGTGCGTCCTGCGGCTGCGTTTAGTCGCGGTTCGCCTGCAACACGGTCAAAGCGGCCATGTTGATGATGCGTCGCACCGTCGAGCTCGACGTCAGCACGTTCACCGGCGCATTCACACCCAGCAGGAACGGACCGACCGCCACGTTGCTGCCCGCACCCGTCTTGAGCAGGTTGTAGGCGATGTTGCCCGAGTCCACGTTCGGGCACACGAGCAGGTTCGCCGCGCCCTTGAGCTTCGAATGCGGGAGGATGCGCAGGCGCAGGGCTTCGTCCAGCGCGCAGTCGCCGTGCATTTCGCCGTCGATTTCCAGATCGGGATTCTTCTCCGTCACGAGCTTGAGCACTTCACGCATCTTCGTGCCCGAAGCCGAACTGCCGGAGCCGAAGTTCGAACGCGAGAGCAGCGCAACCTTCGGCTGCAGATTCAGCCATTCCATCTGGCGTGCCGCGGCCAGCGTGAATTCGGCGATCTGCTCGGCGTTCGGGTTGTCGTTCACGTGCGTGTCGACGATCGCGACCGTGCGCTTGTCGAGCAGCAGGATGTTCATCGCCGCGTACGTGTTCGCGTTGCGCTGCTTGCCGATCACCTCGTCGACGAAGCGCAGGTGGTCGTGATACGCGCCCACCGTGCCGCACACCATGCCGTCCGCGTCGCCCAGGCGCACCATCATCGCGCCGATCAGCGTCAGGCGGCGGCGCATTTCCACGCGCGCCATTTCCTTCGAAATGCCGTCGCGGCAGCGCATTTCCCAATAGGTCGTCCAGTACTGGTGGAAGCGCTCGTCGTACTCGGGGTTCGTGACTTCCACGTCTTCGCCGAGCTTCAGGCGCAGACCGAACTTCTCGATGCGGGCGAGCAGCACTTCGGGGCGGCCGATCAGGATCGGACGCGCGAGCTTCTCGTCGACGATCACCTGCACCGCGCGCAGGACGCGCTCTTCCTCGCCCTCGGCGAACACGATGCGCGACTTGCTGCCGTCACGCACGAACTGCTTCGCGGCCGCGAAAATCGGCTTCATGAACGCGCCCGAGTGATACACGAACTGCTGAAGCTCGTTCGTGTAGGCGCCGAAGTCGTCGATCGGACGCGTGGCCACGCCGTCTTCCATCGCTGCCTTCGCAACGGCCGGCGCGATACGCACGATCAGGCGCGAGTCGAACGGCTTCGGAATCAGGTACTTCGGGCCGAAACGCAGGTCATAGGCACCGTATGCGGCCGCCACGGAATCGTTCAACTCTTCTTCCGCGAGCTTGGCGATCGCATGCACCGCCGCGATTTCCATGTCGCGCGTGATGGTCGTCGCGCCCACGTCGAGTGCGCCGCGGAAGATGTACGGGAAGCACAGCACGTTGTTGACCTGGTTCGGGAAGTCCGAACGGCCCGTGGCGATCACCGCGTCCGGGCGCGCTTCGAGCGCGACCTCGGGGAAAATTTCCGGCGTGGGGTTGGCGAGCGCGAGAATCAGCGGCTTGTCCGCCATCTTCTTGACCATTTCGGCCTTGAGCACGCCGCCCGCCGACAGGCCGAGGAACACGTCCGCGCCTTCGATCACTTCGGAAAGCGAGCGCGCGGAGGTGTCCTGCGCGAAGCGTTCCTTGTCCGGGTCCATGAGCGTCGTGCGGCCCTGGTAGACCACGCCGTCGATGTCGGTCACCCAGATGTTCTTGAGCGGCAGGCCCATATCCACCATGAGGTCCAGACAGGCCAGCGCCGCTGCGCCCGCGCCCGAAGTCACGACCTTGACCTTCGAAATGTCCTTGCCGATCACTTTCAGGCCGTTCATGAACGCGGCCGAAACGGTGATGGCGGTGCCGTGCTGATCGTCGTGGAAGACCGGAATCTTCATGCGTTCGCGCAGCTTGCGCTCGACCGTGAAGCAGTCGGGGGCCTTGATGTCTTCCAGATTGATGCCGCCGAACGTGGCTTCGAGGCTCGCGATGATGTCCACGAGCTTGTCCGGATCGCTTTCGGTGATTTCGATGTCGAACACGTCGATGCCGGCGAACTTCTTGAAGAGCACCGCCTTGCCTTCCATGACCGGCTTGGAGGCCAGCGCGCCGATGTTGCCGAGACCGAGCACGGCCGTGCCGTTCGTGATCACGCCCACCAGATTGCCGCGCGCCGTGTAGCGGAACGAGTTCTGCGGATTGTCGACGATCTCCTCGCAGGCCACGGCCACGCCCGGCGTATAGGCGAGCGCGAGGTCGCGCTGGGTGACGAGCGGCTTGCTGGCCGTCACCGAAATCTTGCCCGGGGTGGGAAATTCGTGATATTCCAGAGCGGCCTGGCGATCGGTCTTGTTCATGTTCCTCACTCGATATGGAAGGGCCCGGCTCGCGTCAACCTGCGTGGATCAAGGCTGGCGCGGCCCGGCGTGTTCGAATGAAGCGATTCTAGAGAGCCCTCATAACGTGGCCATTTTGATTTAGTATGGGGCCATCATTTTTTTGTAATACCCTGGGGAATCGTGTCTTTCAGCATTGACGACGTGACGAGGCGGTTGAATACGCGCCTGAAAATGCGCCATCTGGTCCTGCTCCTGCAGATCCGCCAGCACGGCTCGCTCACGCGCGTGGCGGAACACATGGCGACGAGCCAGCCCGCCGTCACCAACGCGCTGGCTGAAATGGAGAGCATGTTCGGCGCGCCGCTCTTCGACCGTACGCCGCGCGGCATGACGCCCACGGCGCTCGGCAACGTGGTGCTCGCGCGTGCCCAGGCCATGCTGCACGACCTCGACCACCTCGCGCGCGACATCGAAGCCGTGGTGGCCGGCCACGCCACGCGCGTGCACGTGGGCGTGATTCCGTTCATCTCGGGGCGCACGCTCGCCGCTGCCATTCGCCTCACGCAGTCGCGGCTGCCGCAACGCGTCACCATGACGATTCACGAAGGCACGAGCGACGCGCTCCTGCCGCAGCTTCGCGACCATACGCTCGATATCGTGATCGGGCGCGCGTCTTCAGCTGTCGATGTCTCGCAGTTGCGCTTCGAGGTGCTGCATCAGCAAAAGCCGCGGCTCATCGCCAGCCGCCGGCTCGCGGCGCGGCTCGCGCGCGGCAAGCTCGACTGGGAAAAGCTGGTTGAACTGGACTGGATCCTGGGCGCGCCGCACACGCCCATCCGCGAGCAGATTTCCGACCTCTTCCTGCACGCGGGCGTGGCGCCGCCCGTGCCTATCGTGGAGAGCTACACGTCGCGGCTGATCGGCGAGATGATCAGCACGAACGAGAACGCCGTGTCGATCGTGCCCGCCGATATTGCCGAGGAACTCGTGCACTTCGCGGGCGTGGCGGTCGTGCCGTACACGCTCGACTGGACGCTGCCGCCGGTTGCGATGTTCACGCGCGCGGGCGTGCTGCGCGATGTCGACGCCACCTTCGGGCAGTCGCTGCGCGAGCTGTACCAGGAGGCGGAGAAGGCGCGGGGTTAAGCGGTCGGGGCTAAACGCAAACGGGCCACGGACTCAATCGCCCGCGCCCCGTCGGCCATGCATCATCGGTATTTAGCGAATCAAACCCGCGCCGTCACCGCGCGCTGCGTCTCCAGCGTGCCCTCGCTCTGCATGCGCGCGACCAGCATCAGCGCGCAAACCAGCGTGATGAGCACATGCACCACGCCCAGCGCGACCACGGAAAGAATGCTGCCGGTGGCGCTCAAGAGGTACTGGCCGAGAATCGGCGTCGTCCCTGCGAACACCATGCCGCAAATCTGATAAGCGAGCGAAATGCCGGTGTAGCGCACCTGCGCGGGGAAAGCCTTCGCCAGCATGCCCGCCATGGCCGCGTAGTAGAGCGAATGCGGAATCGAGGCGAGCGCCATGCCGATCATCGCGAGTTTGGTCGAGCCGGTGGCGATCATCGAGAACATCAGCGGCAACGCAACGATCTCGGGCACGAGCATATAGATGATCGCTTTCTTGAGATCCAGCTTCGTGGCGAGCACTGCGCCGAACGGTTGCACGATCAACTGCACGACAATCGCGAACGTGATGACGCTCAGGAACTGCGTGCGGTCGAAGCCGATCGAAGTCACGGCCCACGAAAGCGCAAACGTGGTCTTGAAGTAAGTGGCCGAGAGCGCGATCACGCAAGCGCCCACGCCCATCGCCACCAGGCCCTTGTGATGGCGCAGCACTTCGGCGATCGGCAGCTTCGCCACCTTGTTCTTCGCCTGCAACTCCTTCATGGCCGGGGACTCGTCCACGCTCATGCGAATGAAGAGCCCCACGCCCACCAGCACCGCCGACAACAGGAACGGCACACGCCAGCCCCAGGTCATGAACTGGTGATCGGGCAGCATGGAAATCACGAGAAACGCGACGGTAGCGAGCAGATTGCCCGCGGGCGAGCCCTGCTGCGCGAACGCCGAATAGAAAATCTCCTTGCCCTTGGGCGCATGTTCCGAGGAAAGCACGACCGCGCCGCCCCACTCGCCGCCCATGGCGATGCCCTGGGTGAGACGCAGCAGGATCAGCAGCACCGGCGCGAGCACGCCCACCTGGTTATACGTGGGCAACAGGCCCATGAGCGTGGTGCAGCCGCCCATCAGCATGAGCGTGACGATCAGCGTTTTCTTGCGTCCCACCTTGTCGCCGAGATGGCCGAACACGATGCCGCCAATCGGGCGCGCGAGAAAGCCGACCCAGAACGAGGCGAAGGCGGCCAGCGTGCCGATCAGCGCATTCGTCGATGGGAAAAAGAGCTTGCCGAGCACGAGCGCGGCCGCCGTGCTGTACGCGTAGAAGTCGTACCACTCGATCGTCGTGCCGACGAACGAAGCGATGCCCGCCTTGCGAGCCTGGCGGTGCTGGGTGTCGAGGGAGGTTGCGGCCAAGAGACGTCTCCAGATTTCGATTTCGAGCGGCGGTTTCCAAAACGGAACGCGCCATTTCCCGGGCATTTCCGATGCGAAAGTGGCTTGCGATAACGTTCGCCTTACGAACTACCTTTCATTTATCGAACAAATGCCGGAAGGTGCGGACTATGAAACGGTCGTTCATTAGCGTCAACCAAGGGATAACCCTCAGTTCGCTCGCCGCCCGCGTGGGCCGTGATTGCGTCGATTTAGGTGTTTACCCGTAATCGTATTGTCAGCTGGTTATCGGTATGCCGATAATGCTCTCATGGATGTGAAAACTGCAGTGCGCGTCTTCGACGTGATCAACCTCTTTGCCGAAGTCCGGCAACCGATGATCTACAGCGAGATTGCGCGTCGAACCGAGATCCCGCTGTCGAGCTGCCACGCGCTGTTGCAGACGATGGTGGCCAAAGGCTATCTGTACGCGCCGGGCGTCAAGGCGGGCTACTACCCCACGCAGCGTCTCTTGCACGTGGCGCGCGACATCTGCAGCGAGGACCCGCTCACGCTGATGTTCCAGCCGCTGCTTTCCGCGTTGCGCGACGCGACGGGCGAAACCGCTGCGCTCGCCACGCTTGCGGGCAACCGCGTGGTCTATCTCGACGTGATGGAGTCGCGCCAGAAGATCCGCTACAGCGACGAGCCGGGCGGCTTCATGACCATTGCGAGCGCCGCGGGCAAGGCGCTGCTCGGCGCGCTCGCCCCGGCCGCGCGCCGCAAACTGCTCGACAGTTGCGAGCCGCAGTTGCACTCGGCCAATGGCGCGGTGATCGAACGCGGCGCGTTCGAGCGCGACGTCGAGCAGGGCGTGACGGACGGCTGGCATCGCTCGACGGGCGAGAGCGTGGAGGACGTAGCCGGCCTCGCACGCGGTTTCCTGATTCATGGCGAGGCGTTTGCGCTCGTCATCGGCGCGCCCAAGGCGCGTCTTCTCAAGAACGAGCAGAACGCCGTGAAGGCGCTGCTCGAGGTGTACGCGCAAATCCCGCCGACACTCCTCGCCGCCTGAGGCACGTCAAACGCCTCGGGCACTGACTGCAGCGATGCGTGAAGCGCGGAATTCCTGAAGTGGAGGGTTAAGCATGCGTTGGAAGAGCCGGCCGGAAGGCTCAAACTGGGGCGACTTCGGTCCCGACGATCAATTGGGGCGCCCCAATCTCATCGGCGCGGAGCAGGTGCTCAAGGGCGCGCAGGAAATTCGCGCGGGTCTCACGTTCACGCTCTCGCTGCCGCTCGACTTTCCCGGCGACAGCAAGCTCAACGTGCGCCGCCATCCGCCGGTGCTACGCCCTACCTTCCGCGACGGCCTGCCCTATGTGAACTTCCCGTTCGCGCGGAACGAAGCGGGCGCGACCGACGTGGTGAGCGACGACCAGGTGCTGCTCTCGCTTCAATACTCCACGCAGTGGGATTCGCTCGCGCACGTTGGCGCGCGCTTCGACGCCAACGGCGACGGCATGGCCGAGAGCGTGTACTACAACGGCTATCGCGCAAACGTGGACGTGGTCGGCCCGATGGAATATCGCGCGGAAGACAACTTCGCGCCTCACGCGTGCGGCGGCGAGCATAGCCATGCCGATGTGCTCGGTATCGAGCATCTCGCGGTGAAGGGCATGCAAGGCCGCGGCGTGCTGATCGATTTCGCCGCGCATTTTGGCCGTGAGTTTCGCACCGTGGGCTACGACGACCTGATGCGCGTGATCGAGGCCGACGGCGTGGAAGTCGAGCGCGGCGACATGCTCGTGCTGCGCACCGGTTTCGCGGAGATGGTGCTCGAAATGAACCGCCAGCCCGACGAAGCCGCTTTGTCGAGCCACTGCAGCGCACTCGACGGGCGCGATGAGCGCCTGCTGCAATGGATCACCGATTCGGGCATCGCAGCGCTCGCCGCCGACAACTACGCTGTTGAGCGTTACCCCGCGCGCGAGCCCGCGGCACCTGGCGATCACCCGCTCATGCCGCTGCATCACCACTGCCTCTTCAAGCTCGGCCTGCCGCTGGGCGAGCTTTGGTATTTGCGCGATCTCGCCCAGTGGCTGCGCGAGCACCAGCGCTCGCGCTTCATGCTCACCGCCCCGCCGCTACGACTGCCTGGGGCCATGGGCTCGCCCGTCACGCCGGTCGCCACGGTTTGACGAACTGCTTCGCTATCCTTTGTTTTATCCGCATTCCTGAAAAACATGGCTAAAGAAAGAGTCCTGATTACCGGCGGCGCCGCCGGCATCGGCGCCGCGTGCGCCGCGCGCTGCGAGGCCGACGGTTACGAGGCCGTCGTCATCGACCGCGTGGGCGACGGGATCATCGCCGATCTCTCTGACACAAAGGCAACGGCAGCCGCGCTCTCCCGCGCGCTGGAAGGCGGCCCGATCACGCGCCTCATCAACAACGTGGGCGTGGTCGTGCCAAACGATGCCGAACACCAGTCGCTCGAAGAACTCGAACGCGCATGGGCCCTCAACGTGCGCTGCGCGCAGCAGTGCATGCAGGCGCTCTTGCCCGGCATGAAGGCAGCGGGCTTCGGACGCATCGTCAACATGTCGTCACGCGCCGCGCTTGGTAAAGAGCTGCGCACGGCCTATTCGGCCACCAAGGCCGCCTTGATCGGCATGACGCGCGTTTGGGCGCTCGAACTCGGCGCATTCGGCGTGACCGCGAATGCAATCGGCCCGGGCCCGATCCGTACCGAACTGTTCGACCGCGCCAACCCGCCGGGCGCGCCGCGCACCGAAGCGATCATCAACGCTGTGCCCGTCAAGCGCGTAGGCACGCCCGAAGACGTCGCGCACGCGGCCTCGTATCTGCTCGACGCGCGCAGCGGCTTCGTGACCGGCCAGGTGCTCTACGTGTGCGGCGGCATGACCGTTGGCGTCGCGGGAGTCTGACGATGGCGGCCCTCGAAACGCCTGCGCAAGCATGCGAACCGCGCCGCGCCGGCATCGTCGGCGCGGGCAGCATCGGCGTGGCGTTCGCGATCTGCTTTGCGCGGGCCGGCTGGCGCGTGCGCCTCTACGATCCCGACGCTGCACGCCGCGCTGCCGCGCCCGAAGAGATTGCGCTGCGCCTGAACGATCTCGCGCAATACGCGCTGCTCGACGAAAGCGCGAAGGACATCGCCGCACGCGTCGCGATCGTCGACACGCTCGAAGCCGCTGTGGCGCAAGCCGATCTGGTGCAGGAATGCGCACCGGAGCGCGCCGAACTCAAGCGCGAGATCTTCGCGCAGCTCGACCGCGCCGCGCCGCCCGAAGCGATTCTCGCGAGCGCTTCGTCGTTTCTCGCGGCTTCGAAATTCGTCGACGATACGCTGCCCGGTCGCGCGCGGTGCCTCGTCGCCCATCCCGGCAACCCGCCCTACCTCGTGCCCGTGATCGAGGTCGTGCCCGCACCCTTCACGTCCGAAGCGGCGGCCACGCGCGCGATTGCGCTCTACACCGAAGCGGGCATGAAGCCCGTGCGCGTGAAGCACGAAGTGGAAGGCTTCATCTTCAACCGCCTGCAAGGCGCCGTGCTGCGCGAGGCGTATTGCCTCGTGCGTGACGGCGTGGCGTCGGTGGAAGACATCGACACCGTGATGCGCGAAGGCCTCGGCCCGCGCTGGTCGGTGATCGGCCCGTTCGAGACCGTCGATCTGAACACGCGCGGCGGCATCGCCTCGCATGCGCAGAAGATGGGTCCTTCGTACGCACGCATGGGCGCCGAGCGTGGCCAGCACGACCCGTGGACGCCCGAACTCGTCGCCCAGGTCGAGGCGGCGAGACGCGCGGCGCTGCCGCTCGATCAATGGGACGAGCGCGTGGGCTGGCGCGACCGCCAGCTCATGCATCTCGCCCGCCATCGCAAGACCCAAAGCCACGACGACTCATAAGCGCGTCGAACGCGCGCCGAGAGCCGAAGAGACCCGACAACTATTACGATTCAGATAGAGACACTTCCATGCAGAAAGTCACCGCTTTCTTTACCGAGCTGATGCGCCGGTATTTGCCCGACCCGTTCGTGTTCGCGATCGGCCTCACCCTGCTGACGATGGCCCTTGCCGTGATCGTGCAAGGGCAAGCCGTCACAGCGCTCACCACGAGTTGGGGCAAGGGCTTCTGGGCGCTGCTCGCGTTCACCACGCAAATGGCGGTGATTCTCGCGATGGGCTACGTGCTGGCAACCGCGCCGCTCACCGACCGCTTTCTGAACCGCGTGGTGGCGCGCGTGAACGATCCGCGCATGGCGATCATCGTCGCGACGCTGGTGGGCGGCATCGGCAGCTATCTGAACTGGGGATTCGGCCTCGTGGTGGGCGGTATCGTTGCACGCAAGCTCGCGCTGCGTGTGAAAGGCGTGCACTACCCGCTCATCATCGCTTCGGCGTATAGCGGCTTTACGCTCTACGGCCTCGGGCTTTCGGCCAGCATTCCCGTGCTGATCTCTACGAAGGGGCATCCGCTCGAAGCGCAGATGGGCGTCATTCCGCTCTCCGAAACGATTTTCTCGCCCACCATGCTCATCACGAGCCTCGTGACCATCATCACGCTGCCGCTCCTGAACGCCTGGCTGCATCCGAAGCCCGGTCAGCCGATCAAGGAAATCGACCGCGCCCAGGAAGAAAAGCAGCAGAAGGCCGCCGCGCTCGGCGTGGATCTCGACGAAAGCAACACGCTCGCCAACCGTCTGAACAACAGCCGTCTTCTGAGCTACGTGATCGGCCTGATCGGCATGGGCTATGTCGCGCTGCACTTCGTACAGGGCGGCTCGATCGACCTGAACCTCATCAACTTCTTCATTCTGTTCCTCGGCATCCTGCTGCTCGGCACGCCAATCCGCTATGTGGAGAAGCTCAACGAAGGCATTCGCACGATCAGCGGCATCATTCTGCAGTACCCGTTCTACGCGGGCATCATGGCGATCATGGCGTCTTCGGGTCTCGTCAATACGTTTTCCGAAGCGTTCGTGAAGATCGCGACGCCGGGCACGCTGCCGTTCTGGGGCTTGATCAGTTCGTTCGTCATCAACTTCTTCGCGCCTTCGGGCGGCGGCCACTGGGTCATCCAGGGACCGTTCATGATCGAAGCGGCGAAGACCATCGGTGCCTCCGTGGGCCATACCTCGACGGCCGTGATGCTCGGCAACGCATGGAACGACCTCGTGCAGCCGTTCTGGATCTTGCCCGCCCTCGCGCTTTCGAAGCTCAAGCTCAAGGACATCATGGGCTACACGGTCATCATGATGTTCTGGATCGGCATCGTCTATTCGATTGCGATTCTTGCCTGGGGCTGATTGGCTCCCTCTTATAGGCGCCCCTTTCTGAACACCATCCTCACCGGAGACTATTCATGCTGTTTCTCGTGCACATGCAGGTGCAGATTCCGCACGGCACCGACGCCGCCTTCGCCGACGCGCTGAAGGCCGAGGAAAAAGCGTTTTCGCAGAAGCTGCAACGAGAAGGCAAGTGGCGCCACCTGTGGCGCGTGGCCGGCGAATACGCGAATTACAGCGTATTCGATGTCGAATCGAACGACGAACTCCATACGCTGCTGACCGCACTGCCGCTCTTCCCGTTCCTGAAGATCAGCGTGACGCCGCTCGCCCAGCATCCGTCGGCCATCGTGCCCAACTAAGAGGAACGCGACATGCCTTTTCTCATCGAAACGTTCGACAAGCCCGGCCACGCCGAGGTACGGGCACGCGAGCGCGACGTACATCTGGAATTTCTCGCGCGCAACAAGGCGCTGTTGCTTGCCTGCGGCGCGAAGCTCAACGACGACGGCAGCAGCGCAGGCGGCGGTATCTATATCGTCGACCTCGAGACCCGTGAGGAAGCCGAACACTTTATCGCGCAGGATCCGTTCACGCATGTGGGGCTGTTCGAGAGCGTGAAGATCGTTCGCTGGCGCAAGGCCTACATCGACGGAACGTCCTACCTGTAAGCGCCAGGCGCAGACATTCTCACGAACGTTCCGTTCGTTTTCGACCCTCGACAGCGCCGCGCTCCCCGGTGCGGCGCCGTTTTTGGCCCGGCGTGTGCCTCCGCACACCGGGCCACTTTTCATTTCTCGCCCGGTGGGAGCCCCTGCTGGGCACATCGATTGCTGAGCAGGTGCGCCGTCAGTCCATCAAGCAGCGCGGCCCTTGTGGCGGCGCCTTCACGCGAGGAGGAAACCGATCATGCTAAAAATGGCGCTGTTCTTTGCGGTGATCGCCGTGATCGCGGCCCTGTTTGGCTTCACGGGTATTGCGGCCGGCGCGGCCGCAATTGCGAAGATCCTGTTCTTTATCTTTGTGGTGCTGTGCGTGGTGTTCCTCGTGATCGCACTCGTGGTCACGAAGAAGATCGTCGATTGACCGCGGCGCGAAGCAAGCCTGGGGCACCGGCCGTGCCCCAGGCCCCATCATGCCGCGCGCTGGTAGTACAGGTTCTGCGGATGACGCGCCTGCGCGAAAAAGAACCAGCGCTCCCCGACGAGACCCGCATACTGAACGACGCACGCCGCGACGAGCAGCGTTGCGGAGAGCGTAGGCAGCGCCATGGCGAGCAGCGCCAGCGGCACGACGAATGCGCCCGCGAGAAAGCCCCACTTGACCCATTGCATCACGGCGTCGGACTGGCCATGAAAGAACTCGTGCAAATTAAAGGCGCTAGCCGTAAAGCCGCGTGAAATCTGCCTGATTTTCCCGGACTGAATACCTGTGGCACTTTGCAACGTCGAGCGCGGATGCAGACGTTGATTGCGCGCGAGTGCGGCGACGCGGCTCACGCAGGCGGCCACAATCAGCACACCTGCCGCGAACCCGAGGCCCCGCGCGATGCCGGGCGCAAGCCACGCAGCGCTTGCCGTTGCGATCGTGAAGCCCGAAGCGCAGCCGAGCAGCACGAAGTTCACCAGCGTGAGTGGCGTAGCCCACTCCTGAAGGAAGCGCAGGCACGCATAGATCATGGCCGTGCAGACAAACAGACCGGCGCTCGCAAGCACCGCGACCGCACCGATGGCGAGCGACCACGACGCATGCATCCAGTGCGCGACACCGTAGAGGAACGTCGTGGCGAGAAACACGGGCAGTGCGAGACATTCGCGCGAGAGCCATGAGGTGCGCCACATGGCGATGGCACGCCAGGCGCGCTCCGGATGCCCGAGATGAAAGAACGAAGCGACGAGGCCCAGAACGCCGAGCGCGAGTGCGAGCGCGGCACCGCAAACGTAGAACTGCGGCGTCACCTGTTGCCACGCGGTCCATTCGGGATGCAGCCTCGCAAGCCACTCGACGCCAAACAGCGCGATCAACAGACCTTGCCCCGCACCTGAAAGCGTGGTCAGGAAAACAACAGAAAATGCGGGTCTCATTCAAATCTCCTTGGTCGCGACCGTGTGCGCGCGCGTGAATAGCGACTTCACTCGCGTGGCGAAGGCGGCCAGATTGAGCTTGCCCGAATCCAGTCGATCATCGAGCCGCTTGTCGCGCGACACAGCCGGTGTGCCGCGCCGGATCGCGAGGCTCGCGAGGTTGATGGGCTCGCCGGCCTCGAGCATGCTCGCTGGCGACGCCGCCGATGCGCCGCCGCTGCAGCCACACGAACCGCTGCCACAACTGCCTTCGGTCTTCACGCGCGGCAGATAGTGGTTCGACGGCTTCGTGCCCCACTCCGGCATCAACTGATAGCCGCCACGCGCCTGAATGGCCTTCGACGCGTCCGACTCGGGGTCGTGAATGTCGCCG
This sequence comes from Paraburkholderia guartelaensis, assembly GCF_004353905.1. Classification (GTDB taxonomy): domain Bacteria; phylum Pseudomonadota; class Gammaproteobacteria; order Burkholderiales; family Burkholderiaceae; genus Paraburkholderia; species Paraburkholderia guartelaensis. The sequence continues at coordinate 400,233 of NZ_SMOD01000002.1, forward strand.
AAAATGCGCGCCGATGTCGGGCATGCGAGCACGCAAGCGGGTTTGCGGTCACGCTCGGGCAGCGCCTCGTTGTAGATGCGATCCGCGCACAGCGTGCACTTGGTCATCTCCTTGCGCTCTTCGTCGAGTTCGCGCGCGCCATAGGGGCAGGCCCACGAGCAATACTTGCAGCCAATGCACTTGTCGTAGTCGACGAGAACGAGCCCGTCTTCCTTGCGCTTGAAGCTCGCGCCGGTGGGGCACACGGGCACGCACGGCGGGTCTTCGCAGTGCAGACACGACTTCGGAAAGTGAATGGTGTCCGAATTCGGAAACTCGCCGGCCTCGTAGGTCTGCACGCGGTTGAAGAACGTGCCGGACGGATCGGCGTCGTACGGGCGCACGTCCGAAAGGCTCCCCGCTTGCCCCGAGGTATTCCATTCCTTGCAACTCGTCACGCACGCGTGGCACCCCACACAGACGTTCAGGTCGATCACCAACGCCATTTGCGTCATTTCGGGGTCCTCCTTACTTGCGTGTCACAACATTGCGCAGACGCGCAGCGAACTTGCCGCCGCCCGCGAAATACGCCTGAATCCGCCCAACCGTGCCGGTCGAACCCGGCAACGGGTGCATCGGCGCGAACTGCGGCAGCGTGTGGTCGGCGTCGGCCTCGGCCGGATACACGCGCACGCGCACGTCGTACCACGCGGCCTGCCCCGTCACGGGATCAGAGTTCGACACGCGCCTGCCGTCGCCGAAAGGCAACTCTTCGGTAATCAGGTGATTGAGCAGGAAACCGCGTTGCGATTCGTTGGCGTCCGGTCCGAGATTCCATGCGCCAGCGGCCTTGCCGATAGCGTTCCAGGTCCAGACGGTGCCCGGTTCGACGGCCTCGCTATAACGCGCCATACAGCGCACCTTGCCCCACTGCGACTCGACGTAGATCCAGCCGCCGTCTTCGATGCCGTTTTCCTGCGCCATACGCGGATTCACATACAGGTAGTTTTCGCCGTGAATCTGGCGCAGCCACGCGTTTTGCGAATCCCACGAGTGATACATTGCCATCGGGCGCTGCGTCACTGCCGCCAAGGGGAAGCGTTCGAGATCGGTTGCCGCGAGTTCCAGCGGCGCATACCAGAAAGGCAGCGGGTCGAAATAGCGTTCGACGCGTGCGCGCAAATGCTCGGGCGGCTGGCGCGCATCCGTCTTGCCCTGCGCGGCGAGGCGAAACTTCTGCATGACATCCGAATACAGCTGGATCAGGATCGGCTCACCAAATTTACGGAACCCTTTCTCCACGGCGAACTGCAGGTATGGCCCATTTACGCCGCGCATGTACTGAAGCTCTTCGGGCAGCGTGTAATGAAACACGCAGTTGTGCTTCGCGTATTGCTCCCACTGGTTCGGATTGGGCTCGCCCACGAGCGCCTTGTCGCCGTCCTTGCCGCGCCAGCCAATCAGGAAGCCGACGCCGGAATCCGGCGCGGTCTGGAAGTTGACGATGAAGTCCGGATAATCCTTGAACTTGCGCTTGCCTTCGGCCGTCGTGAAGGCCGGCAGCTTCAGGCGGCTACCCAGCTCGACGAGCACTTCCTGGAACGGACGGCACTCGCCGGTGCGCTCGAGCACCGGCACCCGCACGGAATCCACGGGACCGTCGAACTCCGAAATCGGCCGGTCGAGCATGGACATCGCGTCGTGCCGTTCCAGGTAGGTCGTATCGGGCAGGATCAGATCGGCGAACGCCGTCATCTCCGACTGGAACGCGTCGCACACCACGAGGAACGGAATCTTGTACTCGCCGTCCGGTCCGCGGTCGGTCAGCATCTTGCGGACCTCGCTCGTGTTCATCGACGAGTTCCACGCCATGTTGGCCATGAAGATCAACAAGGTGTCGATGGGGTACGGGTCGCCTCGCCATGCGTTCGTAATGACGTTGTGCATGAGGCCATGCACGGCCAGCGGGTATTCCCATGAAAAGGCCTTGTCGATGCGCACCGGCTCGCCCGCTTCGTCGATGAAGAGGTCGCCCGGCGCCGCGGGCCAGCCGAGCGGACCGGACGGCAGTGGCGTATTCGGCTTGACATCGTTCGGACTGCTTGGCGGCTTGGCCGATGGCGGCACCGCGCGCGGATACGGCGACTTGTGACGGAAACCGCCAGGCCGGTCGATCGTGCCGAGCAGCGACATCAGCACGGCGAGCGCGCGGATCGACTGAAAGCCGTTCGAATGCGCGGCCAGCCCCCGCATGGCGTGAAAAGCGATCGGGTTGCCCGTCACGCTTTCGTGCTTCATGCCCCAGGCGTCCGTCCACTGAATCGGCAGCGTGATCTTGTGGTCGCGCGCGGTTTGCGCCATCTCACGCGCGAGACGGCGGATCGTCTCAGCGGAAATCCCTGTGATTTCCTCAGCCCATTCGGGCGTCGTTTCCTTCACACGCTCACGCAACAGTGCAAACGACGGCGTGACGGGCGTGCCGTCGTCCAGCACATAACGGCCGTCCAGCGCGGGCTGCGCGCCAGGCGTGTGATGCTGCACGGCAGCGCCCGTGTTCTCGTCCCACCACAGATGGTTTTGCGGGAACAGGGGATTGCTCTCGGGAAGCGTGGCATCCTTCACGAACAGGCCGAACGTGTCGCTCTCCGTGCGCATGTCCAGCAGTTCGCCGGCATTGGTGAAGCGCTTGACGAATTCGTGGTCGTACGCGTCGGCCTCGATCAACTCGTGGATCAGCGCCATGAAGAGCGCACCGTCCGTGCCGGGACGAATGGGCACCCATTCGTCGGCAATGGCCGCGTAGCCGGTGCGGATCGGGTTGATCGCGATGAAGCGGCCGCCCGCGCGCTTGAACTTCGAAATGGCGATCTTGAGCGGATTGGAGTGGTGATCCTCCGCCGTGCCGATCATGATGAAGAGCTTCGCACGGTCGAGGTCCGGGCCGCCGAACTCCCAGAACGAACCGCCCATCGTGTAGATCATGCCCGCGGCCATGTTCGCGGAGCAAAAACCGCCGTGGGCGGCATAGTTGGGGGTCCCGAACTGCTTGGCGAAGAGGCCGGTGAGCGCCTGCATCTGGTCGCGGCCGGTAAAGAGCGCGAACTTTTTGGGGTCGGTTGCCCGCAGATGGGCGAGGCGTTTCTCGAGCGTTTCGAGCGCCACGTCCCACGAAACGGGTTCGAACTGCGCTTCACCGCGCTGGGCACCGTGCTTGCGCATGAGCGGCTGCGTGAGGCGCGCCGGGGAATACTGCTTCATGATCCCCGACGAACCTTTCGCGCAGATCACCCCCTGGTTCAGCGGGTGTTCCGGGTTGCCGTCGATATAACGGACTTCCCCTTCACGCAGATGCACGCGAATGCCGCAACGGCACGCGCACATGTAGCAGGTCGTGGTCTTGATTTCCAGCTTTTCGTCTTGAGTTCGGGCGCCGTGGTCCACTAGAGGCCTCCATGTACGACTGACGGGCGTCCGGGAACCGCCTCGGCACGCCGACTATGCGCTAGAAATGGTAGGCCTATGTGATTGACTACTCAACTTTGCATTCCGGATACCAGCCATCACGAAATCCGATAGTTTCGATTATTCCGCCAGGCTGCGGGAAACCCTGATTCCCCGGGAACCGCGCCGCGCGGTATGGTCCAGCCCTTTGCCCTGGCCCATACGTTTGCGAATCATGGATATTCCCCCAACCCGCGTTCGCAACCAGTTTCCCGGTCGAATCGTCGCGATCATCAGAGGCGCCGAGCATTCGGAGGTCGATGTCGCCACGGCGGCGGGGATCTTCACGTCCGTCATCGAAACCCGAATTCTGGACCAGCTCGGACTGAAAGCCGGCGCGAAGGTCGTTGCCGTCGTCAAATCCTCTGACGTCAAACTCGCGGCGCCTTGACGCCCGGATTCGAGCGGACGTCCACCACGCCGATCCGTCGAATTATGGTTGATTTATCAACCATGATCCGGGACCGGCTTTGCGATGAACAGAACATATCAAGAACCTAAACGAAGTTTCATTTTAGGGGCCATTTTCGACACGTTTGCGTAATCGCCCTCCCCTAAATTTCCGGTTCCGCCACACACGAAGAATTCTCCTTCTCTACGGAATCGAAATGAAAAAAGCGTTGTTGAATATCCTCGCGCTCGCGGCGGCCGCCGCCTGCACGAGCGCTCACGCACAAAGCAGCGTTACGCTCTACGGCACGGTCGATGCGGGCCTCGACTACGTCAGCAATCAGAAGTCGTCCACGGGTCATGGCACGACGTGGGGTATGCAGTCCGGCAACGTGAGCACGAGCCGCTGGGGCTTGCGCGGCACGGAAGACCTGGGCGGCGGGCTCAAGGCGATCTTCGACCTCGAGAACGGCTTCTCGGTCGTCAACGGCAAGGGCTCCAACGGCGGCTATATGTTCGGCCGGCAAGCGTGGCTGGGCCTCTCCAGCGACCAGTACGGCACGCTCACGCTCGGGCGCCAGTACGATGCGCTCGTGGACATGATCGCGCCGATGTCGGCCACGGGCTCCGGCTTCGGCGGCAACATCGCGATGCATCCGTTCGACAACGACAATCTCAACAACGACGTGCGCATGAACAACGCCGTCAAGTTCCGCAGCGCGACCTACGCGGGCTTCCAGGTGGAAGGCGCCTACGCGTTCAGCAACCAGGGCGGTGGCTTCTCGAACAATAACGCCTACACGATGGGCGCTTCGTGGAACGGCGGCCCGATCAACCTGGCCGTCGCGTACTTCCAGGGCAACGAGCCCGGCTCGACCACAAACGGCGCGTTGAGCGCCGGCAGCGGCACCGACAACGATCCGATGTTCGTGGCGGCACGCACACGCACGCTCGGCGCGGGCGGCAGCTATACGATCGGGCCGGCAAAGGTGGGCCTTGTGTTCACGCGCACGATGGTCGCCGAGCCCACGCAAATCGCCCAGGGCGGCTCGCTCAATGCGTTCGACGCCGACTACCTGACGTTCAATAACTTCGAAGTGAACGGACGTTACGCGCTCACGCCGCAACTGAGCCTCGGCGGCGCCTATACCTATACGGACGGTTCGGTCAGCCGCGCCGAAGGCAATGCGTCGCCGCACTGGAACCAGTTCATGCTGCAGGCCGACTACGCGCTGAGCCGCCGCACCGACGTGTATCTGGAAGGCGTCTACCAGCGCGTTTCCGGTGCGCAAGGCATCCCGGTGCTCGGCAATGCGTCGATCTACAACCTCGCGGCTTCGTCCAGCAATACGCAGGCGGTCGTCGCAGCAGGCATGCGCCTGAAGTTCTAAGCTCATGCTTAACGGGTGAGATCGGGCCGCGCGACGCAAGCGCGGCCCGTCGTGCTGCGTAAAATAAGGGCAATGTCATCGCCAGGTCATGCTAGCGAGCCATCGTTGCGCAGACACTCAACCTGCGATGCTTGCGCCCGCGCGCGTCAGTCATGCAAGTCCGCTAGCGCAGGTTTCGCGCTCTGCTCCCGAGGCGAGACGACATGACGAAAAAAGACATCCCCGAGAATGCATCCACCGAAAGCGGCGCCAGTGTCTCGCGCCGCGGCTTCCTCAAGCTTGCCGGCGCGTCCGGCTTCGCGAGCGCGGCCAGCGCTTTTGCGGGCAGCGCGAAAGCCGACACCGCCACGCCGGACGGCACGCCCGAGCAGATCCACCTCACCTGGGGCGAAGACCCGACACGCGAAGTCGTCGTTTCGTGGGCATCGCTCGCCTCCTCCACGAATCCGCGCGTGATCTACAGCGCCGATCGCGGCAAGCGCGAGACGGTGCACGCCGTTCAGCGCACCTATACCGACGGGCTTACCGGCGTCGTCGTTTTCACGTATCACGCGCGGCTGCGCGGGCTGGACCCGGCCACGACCTACCGCTACGAAGTCACCGCCGATAACGATAGCCACGCAAGCAGTCCGTTTTCGTCGAGCTTCACCACGGCGCCGCGCGGGCGCGCAAAGTTCCGCTTCACGAGCTACGGCGACCTCGCCACGCCGAACACGGGCTGGGTGCTGTCGTCGCCGCAAAGCCGCTTTGCCGTGGAAGCCGTCGAGCGCTTCCAGCCGCTCTTTCATCTGCTCAATGGCGATCTCTGCTACGCGAACCTGAATCCCGCGCACCAGACCGATGTGTGGCGCGACTTCGGCAACAACAATCAGACTTCGTCGGCGAATCGGCCGTGGATGCCTTGCCCCGGCAATCACGAGATCGAGTTCAACAACGGTCCGCAGGGTCTGAATTCGTATCTCACGCGCTATACGCTGCCCCATAACGGCACGCAGTTTTCGGGCCGCTGGTACAGCTTCCGCGTGAGCAACGTGCTGTTCGTCTCGCTCGACGCCGACGACGTGGTCTATCAGGACGCCGCCGCGTTCGTGGCCGGCCCCTCGCCGCTCGTGCCGGCCGCGAGCACGGGCAACGCACCGATCCAACCGGGCACGTCGTTCTACGTGCGCGGCTACAGCAACGGCGTGCAGACGCGCTGGCTCGAGCAGACCCTGAAGCAGGCAAGAGAGGACGACGATATCGACTGGATCGTGGTGCAGATGCACCAGGACGCGCTCAGCTCGTCGAAGACGGGCAATGGCTCGGACAAGGGCATTCGCGAAGCGTGGCTGCCCCTCTTCGACCGCTATGGCGTGGACCTCGTGGTGTGCGGCCACGATCACGACTACGAGCGCAGCTACCCGGTGCGCGGTTGCAATCATCACGCGGGCGTCGATGCGAAGACCGGCGCGAGCGTCGACACGCTTCAACCGCGCCCCGTCACGCACGCTCAGGGCACGGCCAACACCTTCGACACGAGCCACGGCACGATCCACCTGATCCTGGGCGGCGGCGGCACGAGCGCGCCGCTCGACGTGTATGGCGTGGACGCCGGCAACGGCAATCCGCAGGCACAGGTGTTCACGAAGCCCAACCACCCGGTGCCGGGCACGACCGCGGGCACCTTCGCGCGCCCCACGGCGGATGCGCTCGAAGACGCGATCTGGTCGGCGCAGCGCGATACGGGCACGGGCTATGGCATTGCGGTGTTCGACGTCGATCCCGGCACGCACGGCGGCAAGACGACGATCACGATGAACTACTATCACGCGCCCGGTGCGGATCAGACGCCGACCGGGAATTATGAGTTGTTCGAAACGATTACGCTGGCGAAGTCGCGCTAAGCGAACCACGCGGGGCGCTTGCGCCCCGCTTCGAATTCAGTCTGCGAGCGCGGCTTCTTCCACTTCCCGCGCCACAACCGTACCGCCCGCCAGCCGCCGATAGCGCGACAGCGCCCACAGCGGGAAATAGGCCGTGTACCCGTGATACTTGAGGTAGTAAATACGTGGGAATCCCGGCGCATTATGCGAGCGATGCCACCAGAACCCGTCTTCCTGCTGCACGGATAGCAGATACGCCACGCCGCGCCGCACCGACTCGGATTCCCAATCGCCGAACGCCATTTGCGCGAGCAGCGCCCACGCGGTGAAGTTCGACGCGCTTTCGCCGCCATTGGTGCCCGCAAGGCGCGGGTCGATATAGCTGTCGTTGGTTTCGCCCCAGCCGCCATCGGCGTGCTGGCGTGCACGCAGCCACGCCAGCGCGCGTGCGATGTACGGCTGCTTCGGGTCCTCGCCCGCGAGCGCAAGACCCGCCAGCACGCTCCACGTGCCGTAGATATAGTTGGTGCCCCAGCGGCCCCACCAGCTGCCGTCGGCTTGCTGCGTGGCCTTCACATACTCGATGGCGCGCGCGAGCGCTGCCTTGTCCTCCTCGCGGCCCGTCACGCCGAAGCACAGGAGCACGCGGCCCGAAACGTCTTCGGTGGGCGGGTCGAGCAAGGCGCCGTGATCCGCGAAGGGGATCGCGTTCAGATAGAGGCGGTCGCAATCGGCGTCGAAGGCTCCGAAGCCGCCGTTGCGCGATTGCAGGCCGCGCATCCAGTCGAGCGCGCGTGTGACGCGTGCCGCATACGGGTCCACGCCCGTTTTGCGCGCCTCCCCAAGGCCGCGCCGATGGAGCATGGCGGCGACCACGGCCGTATCGTCGATGTCGGGGTAGTACGGGTTCTCGTACTGAAACGCCCAGCCGCCAACCGGCGTGTCGGGCTGCGCGTTCTCGATCCAGTCGCCGCGCACGTCGTCCACCTGACGCTCGGCGAGCCAGTCGTACGCGCGCGTAATGCGCCGCTGCAATTCCTGGTCGCTGATTGCGGCCGACGCCGGATCGGCGGGCACCACCGTGCGCGCCTGCTCGAGCGCCATCGTGCTCCACGCCGTGTCCCAAACCGGCGAGAGACATGGCTGGCAATACACGCTGCCGTCCGGGCGCTCGACGAGCAGCTTTTCCAGCGCATTCTCGCAGTCGCGGCGCAACGGATGATCTTCAGGATACCCAAGCACCTGCATCATCTGGTAGCTGTAGACGATAGGCGGAAAAATGCCGCCCATGCCGTCTTCGCCGTTCATGCGCTCGGCACACCACGCCTCGGCGTACTTCATGGCGCGCTGGCGCAGCGCGCGCGGCAGCAGCGGCTCGATATGGCGCAGCGCCCGGTCAGCCGCGAGAAAGAACCGGCGAATGCCCTTGCCGCGCGCAAAGTATTCGCGTTCCTCTTCGGGGGGCTTCACGAACAGTTCGGCAATCGATACGTCATGCGGATTGGCCGCGCGCGCCTTCAGCGAACAGAGCGCGAGCAGCGGCACCATGGTCGTGCGCGCCCAGTAGGCGACCTTGTACAGCGAAATCGGCACCCACTTCGGGAACAGTACGAATTCGATCGGCATGAACGGCGTGGCGCGCCACGGCACCTGACCGAAGGTGGCGAGCAGAATGCGCGTGAACACGTTGGACTTCGCCGCGCCGCCGAGCTTCAGAATGGTGTCCCGCGCACGCATCATGTGCAGCGCGTTCTCCGAATCCCCTGCCGCCTTCAACGCGAAGTACGCCTTTACGCTGCACGAGACATCGGGCGCGCCATCCACGTAAAGATCCCATGCGCCGTGCGTTTGCAAACGCTGAATGGCGCGCAGATAGCGCGCCATCTTTTCCTGACGCACCACGTCGATCTTGCCCATGAAATGCATCATGAGGATGTATTCGGCGGTGATCGTGGCGTCCGATTCGAGCTCGAAGCACCAGCTTCCGTCGGCATCCTGCTCTCGCACGAGCGCCTCGCGGCCGCGAACGATCGAGGCGTCGAGCGCCGCCACGGCGGCTGCGGAGGCAGTAAAAGGCGGGTTGGAATTTTTCATCGGCGGATCATACCATCCGTACGGAATGTTTAGCAGCGACGCCTGCAATGGTATGATCGCCGCCATGAAAGACTCCTCCGTCAAGGCGCCCGCGCGCGCGACAAGGCGCAGCGCGAAGGCGGCTGACGCAGCGGCTCCACCGGCCTCCCCGGCCTCGAAGTCCCTTTCCCCACGCAAGGACACGGCGCCTGCCGCCGGCACGCGCCGCAAGAAAGCCCCGGCCCAGGTGCGCGCGCAGTTGTTGCAAGCGGCTTCCGATATCGCCACCGATCAAGGCGTGCCCGCCGTGACGCTCGATGCCGTGGCCGAACGCGCGGGCGTGACCAAGGGCGCGCTGCAATATCACTTCGCCAACAAGCAGGGCTTGCTCGATGCCCTGTTCGAGCAGACGCTAACGCGCTTCGAGCAGCAGATGCACACGCGCATCGACGAAGGCGTGGCGCAAGGCGCGCCGAAACACGGCGCCGCCGCGCGCGCCTACCTGCACACCACGATCGACGAAACGAGCCCCGCCGCCAGCACCAACGTGCTGCGCGTGCTGGTGGCCGCGATGATGACCGATCCCGCGATTCGCGAGCGCTACGCCGCGCCTATGCGCAAGTGGACGCGCCCCGACCCGCTGCCGCTCGAAGCCGCAGCCCGCCTCATGATCTGCCGGCTCGCGGCGGACGGCCTGTGGATCTCCGACCTGCTCGGCTACCAGAACATGCCGCCGCGCCTGCGCGCCGAAGTGGTGCGCCAACTGGAGCAGCTGGCGCTCGTGAAAGACTAACGAAAGCACGCGCAAGGGTTCCCCCTCACCGCCGCGCATTCACGCCCGGCGCACTATGCCGAAATCGTCACCGCGCATGGGTCGTTCGAGCAAGACGGCCAAAATGGCGCGACCTACGATTGTCGCCATGAAAACCCTGACCGTTATCGACTCCCACACGGGCGGCGAGCCCACGCGCCTCGTGATCGCCGGCGGCCCCGAGCTGGGCCGCGGCCCGCTCGCCGAACGCCTCGCCGTATTCCGTCGCGACTTCGACCGCGTGCGCGCGGGCGTCGTCAACGAGCCGCGTGGCTCGGACGTGATGGTCGGCGCACTGCTATGCGAGCCGCATGATCCGTCCTGCTCCGCCGGTGTGATCTTCTTCAACAACGTCGGCTTTCTCGGCATGTGCGGGCACGGCACCATCGGCCTCATCGCATCGCTCGCGCATCTTGGGCGCATCGCGCCCGGCGTGCATCGCATCGAAACGCCGGTCGGCAACGTCGAAGCCGAACTGCATGCCGACGGCAGCGTCACTGTGCGCAACGTGCCCGCGTATCGCTATCGTCAGGCGGTGCCGCTCGACGTGCCCGGCTACGGCCGCGTGCACGGCGACATCGCCTGGGGCGGCAACTGGTTCTTCCTCGTCGCCGATCACAACCTGACGCTCGAAGCGAGCAACGTCGAAGCGCTCACCGAAGCCACGTGGGCCATGCGCCAGGCGCTCGAAGCGAACGGCATTACCGGCGCGGACGGCGCGCTGATCGACCATATCGAACTGTTCGCGCACTCGGACGTCGCGGGCATCGACAGCCGCAATTTCGTGCTGTGTCCCGGCAAGGCCTACGACCGCTCACCGTGCGGCACCGGCACGAGTGCGAAGGTCGCGTGCCTCGCCGCGGACGGCACGCTCGCACCCGGCGCGCGGTGGCGTCAGGAAAGCATCATCGGCAGCGTGTTCGAAGCCTGCTATGAAACCACGCCCGATCTCCCCGCAGGCCATGTGCGCCCGAGCATACGCGGCAGCGCGCATATTAGCGCGGAGTCCAAACTGATTTTCGCCGACGACGATCCGTTCGCGTGGGGCATTCCCGCGTGATGCAAGTTTCGAGCAGTCAATACGATGTCGTCGTGATCGGCGCGGGCATCGTGGGCGCAGCATGCGCGCATGAACTCGCGGCGCAGGGCCTGAACGTGCTCGTCATCGAGCGAGCCGGCATAGGCGGCGGCGTGACGGCCGCCGGCATGGGCCACCTCGTCGTGATGGACGACACGCCCGCCGAATTCGCGCTGAGCGCGTGGTCGCTGGCACTGTGGCACGCGCTGGCGCCGCGTCTCGACGAGCGCCATGCATTCTTGCGCTGCGGCACGCTCTGGGTCGCCGCCGACGAAGAAGAACTGGCGCTCGCGCAAACGCGTCAGCAGGCGCTGCAACGTCAAGGCGTGGCGTGCTCGCTGCTCGACGCGCGCCAGTTGCGCGAAGCGGAGCCGGGTCTGCGCAAGGGCCTCGCAGGCGGCATGATCGTCGACAACGACGCCGTGGTCTATGCGCCTGCCGTAGCGGCATGGCTGCTCGAACAACCGGTCGGCGGCCGCATGACCTGCCGCACGCAAACCCAGGTCGTGCATATCGACCGCGCGGGCGTGCATCTCGCCGATGGCGAAATCATCGGCGCGGGCGCAGTGTTGATCGCGAACGGCCTCCAGGCGCTCGAGTTGCTACCGCGCCTGCCGCTACAGCCGAAGAAGGGACATCTGCTCATTACCGATCGCTATCCCGGCACGATTCGTCATCAGATACTCGAACTCGGCTACATCAAGAGCGCGCACAACGCTAGCGGCACCTCGGTGGCGTTCAACGTGCAACCGCGGCCGACCGGGCAATTGCTGATCGGCTCGTCGCGCCAGTTCGACAGCACCGACCCCGCCGTCGAGCCGGCGATCCTCGCGCGCATGCTGCGCCGCGCCGCCGAATATCTGCCGCAACTGCCCACGCTCAACGCGATTCGTGCATGGACGGGCTTTCGTCCGGCATCGAGCGACGGCATGCCGCTGATCGGCCCGGCTGCCTCGTTCGCCGATGACGACCGCCATCCGTCCACGTGGCTCGCCACCGGACACGAGGGCCTCGGCGTCACCACGGCGCTCGGCACCGCGAAACTGATTGCCGCGCAAATGCTCGGACGCGCCGCCGACATCGACGCAACGCCCTATCTCCCCGCGCGCTTCGCTGACCAGGGGGCCGTGCATGCCTGAATCGAATACGACGTTGACGATCGACGGGCGCAAAGTGGGCGTCGCGCCGGGCAGCTCGGTTGCCGCAGCCATCGCCATCGCCGCGCATGCAGAACACGCGGCGCCCGTCACGCGGCGTTCGGTGAGCGGCGCGCTGCGCGGGCCGTTGTGCGGCATGGGCATCTGCCAGGAATGCCGTGTCACCATTGACGGCGTGCCGCATCGGCTTGCCTGTCAGACGATTTGCGTCGCGGGCATGAACGTCGTCACCGGGAATGCAGCGCCATGAAGTTCGATATCCTGATCATTGGCGCCGGACCGGCCGGATTGAACGCCGCGCGCATCGCCGCAGAAGCGGGCGCGAGCGTAGGCATCGTCGATGACAATGCGCTGCCTGGCGGCCAGATCTGGCGTCAGGGTCCCGGTCATCGCGCCACCGGCCCCGCGCGTGCCGTGCTCGACGCCCTCGCGGCGCGCACCAACGTCACGTTGCTAAGCGGAACCCGCATTGTGCAAGCGCTGCCCGGGCGGCAACTGCTCGCGCAAGGCCCAGAGCGGGCGCTCACGCTCGCTTACGGCAAGCTCATCGTCGCCTCGGGCGCGCGCGAGCGCTTCCTGCCCTATCCCGGCTGGACCTTGCCGGGCGTCACAGGCGCGGGCGGCTTGCAGGCGCTCATCAAAGGCGGGATGCCCGTGCGGGGCGAACGGATCGTCGTCGCGGGCAGCGGGCCGTTGCTCTGGGCCGCCGCCGTCACCGCGCGCCAGCATGGCGCGACGATTGCCGCAATCGTCGAGCAGGCGCCGCCGCAAGCGGTGCGCCGCTTCGCGGCAGGCCTCGTCCATACGCCGGCGAAGCTCGCACAGGCGCTGCGCATGCGCTTCGATTTGCGCGCCACGCCTTACTGGTGCGATGCGTACGTCACCGAATCCATCGGCACGACGCGCGTGACGCAAGCGCGTGTACGGCGCGGCAACGGCGAAGTGCTGGTCGATTGTGACCGGATCGCTTGCGCCTATGGCCTCGTGCCGAATACGGGCCTCGGCGCGGCGCTGGGTTGCCGCCTCGAAACCCATGCGGGTTCTCCCGCCATCGCCGTGAACGAATGGCAGCAGACCTCCGCCGAAGCCGTATCCGCGGCCGGCGAATGCACGGGCGTGGGCGGCATGGAACTCGCGGCGGTGGAAGGACGCATCGCCGCGTACGCCGCGCTCGGCGACCGCGCGAACGCCCGGCGACTATTCATCGAACGCGAGCGTTACCGCCGTTTCGCCATGCGCCTGCACGCGGCGTTCGAACTCGCACCCGCATTGCGGGCGCTTCCGCAGCCCGACACCGTGTTCTGCCGTTGCGAGGATGTCACGTATCGCGACGTCGCGCGCCATGCGTCGTGGCGCGACGCCAAGCTGCAGACGCGCTGCGGCATGGGCCCGTGCCAGGGCAAGATTTGCGGCGACGCGGCGGCGTTCTGCTTCGGCTGGCCGCAAAACGGCCAGCGTCCGCCGTTCTCGCCCGCGCGCATCGACACCTTGCTGCACGCAGAAGTGACGGAATAGCGCCACACGCGTTTTTTGTTGCAGATGCGCGAGCGTGCGCAAATCGGCACAATGGTGACTTCCGCCGATCCCGCCCCAAGCGCCCCGCGATGCCCGAACTGGTCCTGCCCGCCGCCCTCGAAAACGCCACGTTTGCGCAGATGGTCGCGCATTTCACCATGCTGGAACCGCTGTTCGACGCGATGCCCGACGTGGTGTTCTTCGTGAAGGATCACGAGGCGCGCTACGTGATCGCGAACACCACGCTCGCCGCGCGCTGCGGCTTCAAGGAAAAGCGCGCGCTGCTCGGCAAGACCGCCGAGCAAGTCTTTCCCTCGCGCTTCGGCCACAGTTACACCGCGCAGGACCAGGCCGTGGTGCGGCTCGACAGCAGTCTCATCGACCAGCTCGAACTGCATCTGTATCCGGGGCGGCAGCCGGGCTGGTGTCTCACCTCGAAAGTCCCGCTGCACGACGCGCGCGGCCGCGTGCTGGGCGTGGCGGGCATTTCGCGCGATCTGCAGGCCGCCGAAGGCACGCACCCCGCTTACCAGCGGCTTGCGGTCGCCGCGAAGTACATCCAGGACAACTATGCGCAACCGCTCAAGCTCGCGCACCTGGCGAAGCTCATCAACATGTCGGTGGCGCAGATCGAGCGCTACTTCCACAAGATCTTCCACCTCACGCCCCGCCAGATGCTGCTGAAAACGCGTCTGGATGCGGCCTCGGTGCTGCTCGCGAGCGACCTGAGCATCACCGACATCGCCACGCAGTGCGGCTATAACGATCACAGCGCTTTCACGCGGCAATTCAAGGCCACGGTGGGCGTCACGCCAAGCCAGTATCGCGCGTTGCTGCAAACGCCCGAAAGCGCGCAGACGCCCGGCGCTTGAGCCTCGCGGCCAGGGTTGTCCCTGGACTGCTTTAAGAAAGCAGCGGACTATGCAGATTTCGTCTTTTTGAGGCGCGAAAGGCCTCAAGCGTCAAACGATCTGGACAGCGATACTTCACTCATATTCAACAGGTACCGGCGCGAGCCGCTACGCATTCAAGGAGTGAGTCACAGTGAGCGCTATCCAGTGGAGCGGGGTGTTTCCCGCCGTCAGCACGCAATTCAAGGCGGACTTCTCGGTCGATATCGACGCCACGCACCGGGTGGTGAGCAATCTCGTCAAGGACGGCGTGTCGGGCCTCGTGGTGTGCGGCACCGTCGGCGAGAACACCTCGCTCGCGACGCATGAAAAGATTGCGGTGATCGAAGCCGCGCGCGACGCGGCAGGCGGCAAGGTGCCGGTGATCGCGGGCATCGCCGAATTCACCACGGAGTTCGCGCGCCAGACCGTGAAAGAAGCGGCGCGCGTGGGCGTGGACGGCGTGATGGTCATGCCGGCGCTCGTGTATTCCTCGAAGCCGCACGAAACGGCCGCGCATTTCCGCGCCGTGGCTTCCAGCACCGACGTGCCGGTGATGGTCTACAACAATCCGCCGATCTACAAGAACGATGTGACGCCCGACATCCTGATCGCTCTTCAGGATTGCGAAAATATCGTCTGCTTCAAGGATTCGTCGGGCGATACGCGCCGCTTCATCGATCTGCGCAACGCCGTGGGTGACCGCTTCGTGCTGTTCGCGGGCCTCGACGACGTGGTGGTCGAAAGCGTGGCCGTGGGCGCACAGGGCTGGGTATCGGGCATGTCGAACGTGTTCCCGAAGGAAGGCGAAACGCTCTTCCGTCTCGCGAAGCAAAAGCGCTTTGACGAAGCGCTCGCGCTCTACCGCTGGTTCATGCCGCTGCTGCACCTCGACGCGCGCCCCGACCTCGTGCAGTGCATCAAGCTGTGCGAGGAACTGGTGGGCCGCGGCAGCGCGGTCACGCGCCCGCCGCGCCTGCCGCTCGAAGGCGAAGCGCTCGCGCATGTGAAGGCCGTGGTCGAGAAGGCGCTCGCCACGCGCCCCGCCCTGCCGGACGTCGGTCTGTAAGACTGTAAGCGTCACGAACCAGACGCGCCTCTCTCCCAATCTTCATTCGAATCACCGAAACCGGGCCACGTTGGCCCGGTTTGCTTTTCTACACGGGATGCCATGTCCGCCACCATCGTCCTCACGCTCGACGAAGTCTTCACGCTCTCGCGCAATGTGCTGCTGCGGCACGGCATGTCCGAGGCGCACGCCGATGCGATTGCGCGCGTCATCACACAAGGCCAGCGCGACGAATGCCATTCGCATGGCATCTATCGCCTGCTCGTCTGCGCACGCTCGCTCAAGAGCGGCAAGGTCGATGCGCGCGCCGAGCCCACGCTGCGCGATATCGCGCCCGGCGTGCTGGCCGTGGACGCGCAGTATGGCTTTTCGCTGCTCGCCTTCGAAACCGGCCTGCCCGTGCTCGCGCAGAAAGCGCGCAGCCAGGGCATCGCGGCGATGGCCATCAACCACTGCTTTCATTTTTCGGCGCTGTGGCCCGAGGTCGAAGCCATCGCGGCGCAAGGGCTCGTGGGCATCGCCATGAACCCGAGCCATAGCTGGGTCGCGCCGGCGGGCGGCACCCGCGGCGTGTTCGGCACGAATCCGCTTGCGTTCGCGTGGCCGCGCGAAGGCGGCCTGCCGTTCGTGTTCGACTTCGCCACGAGCGCGATTGCGCGCGGCGACATCGAACTGCACGCGCGCGAAGGCAAGCCCATTCCGCCGCATTGGGCGCTCGACAGCGAAGGCCAGCCCACCACCGACGCCCGCGCGGCGCTGGACGGCGCGATGCAGACGTTCGGCGGCCACAAGGGCTCGGCGCTCGCGGCCATGATCGAGCTGCTTGCGGGCGCGCTGATCGGCGACCTTACGAGCATGGAGTCGCAGGCCTTCGACGGAGGCGCGGGCGCAAGCCCTTGCCATGGCGAGCTCGTCATCGCCATCGATCCCCGGCGCTTTGGCGGCGACGGCTACGAAGCCGGTCAAGCGCGCGCCGAGCGGCTGTTCGCCGCCATCACCGCCCAGGGCGCGCGCTTGCCGTCGCAGCGCCGTTTCGAGGCGCGCGAGCGCAGCGAACGTGACGGCGTGACGGTGCCGCGCGCGCTTTACGACGATGTGCTGAAACTCCTCGACTGATTGGTCAGACGCCCCCTCAGCGTGCCGCTTAAGCACCGGTTAAGCCGGGATGAGCGACAATGTAAGGCTGGAAATTGGGGGAGCGAGCGATGCGCCTGTTGCTGGTGGAAGACGACGAAATGATTGCCGAAACGGTGCTCGACTCGATGCGCCGCGAGGGTCATGCCGTCGACTGGGCGCGCGACGGGCGCGAGGCGGAGCTTTCGCTCGACAACGACGTGTACGACCTCGTGCTGCTCGACCTCGGGCTGCCGAAGAAGGACGGGATCGAGGTGCTCAACGGCTACCGCCGCAAAGGCGGCGAAGCGGCCGTGCTGATCCTGACCGCACGCGACTCGGTAACGGACCGCATCGCCGGGCTCGACGCCGGCGCCGACGACTACCTGATCAAGCCCTTCGATCTCGACGAACTGGCCGCCCGCACGCGCGCCATGCTCCGCCGCCGCACGGGCCAGAAGCAGCCCGTTTACACGCACAGCGGCCTCGCGCTCGATCCCGCCGCGCACGAGGTGACGAAAGACGGCGAAAGCGTCGCGCTCGTGCCGCGCGAATTCGCGCTGCTGCGCGTGCTCATCGAGCAGCCCGCGCGCGTGTTCACCAAGGCCGAACTCGAAGAGCGCATGTACGGCTGGGGCGAGGAAGTCGGCAGCAACGCGATCGAGGTGCATGTGCATAGCTTGCGCCGCAAGATCGGCACCGACCAGATCGTGACCGTGCGCGGCGTGGGCTACCGGCTCAAGAGATCGGAATGAACTCCATCCGCCGCCGCCTGCTGGGCTGGCTCATCTGCGGTTTCGCGGCCGCGTCGTTGGTGGCGGGCTTCGGCATTTTTCACAGCGCGCGCGAAGAAGCGGGCGAGCTGTTCGATTACGAGCTGCATGCCGTGGCGCAATCCATACCCGCGAACGTCGCGACGGCACGCGAGGTCGAGCAGTCCGGCCCAGGCTTCGACGAAATCGCCGACGACCGCATTCTCATCCAGATCTGGGACCACGACGGCAAACTGGTTTACCGCTCGCAGGAAACACCCGTGCTGCCGCGCCAGTCCACGGGCTTTCGGACGATCGAGCACGACGAGGTGCATTGGCGCGTGTACGGCATCGCGCAACCGGAGCGCTTCGTTCAGGTGGCGCAGCCTATCTCTGTGCGCGATGGACTGGCGCTGCACCTCGCGCTTCATACGTTGTGGCCGCTCGCACTGCTCGTGCCGGTGGCCATTGTGCTCCTGCTGTTCGTGGTAACGCGCGGGCTCGCGCCAGTAGGCGCGTTGTCGGCGCTGCTCGCTTCACGCTCGGCGCACGAGCTGGAGCCGTTGCGCCTCGATGGTTCGGTGCCCGTCGAACTTCGCCCGCTCGTCGTCGCGCTCAACGATCTGCTGGATCGCCTGAATACGGCCTCGCAGGCACAGCGCACCTTCATCGCCGACGCGGCGCACGAGCTGCGCTCGCCGCTCGCCGCGCTCAAGCTGCAATGGCAGGCGGCGCTGCACGACGGCACACTCAACGGCGAGCCGCGCACGCTCGAGCGCATGCAAACGCGCCTGAACCGCACGATCCGCCTCGTGCAGCAATTGCTCACGCTTGCGCGCGAAGATGCGCAAGCGAGCACGCCCGCCACTGTCGTGAGCCTGCGGCGGCTGGGCGAGCAGGCCATCGGCGACTTCTCGCTGCTCGCGGAGGAGAAAGGCATCGACCTCGGCCTGGAGTCGCGGCCGCCCGTGACGCCCGAGTGCATCTGCAACGTGAACGCCGACGCGCACGGCCTGAACACCTTGCTGAACAACCTGCTCGACAACGCGATCCGCTACACGCCGGCAGGTGGCAAGATCGATCTCGTGCTCACGCGTTCGCAGGACACGCTCGGCTTCGAAGTCATCGATAACGGGCCCGGCATTCCCGAAGACGATCTCGAACGCGTGCTGGACCGCTTCTTTCGCGGCGATCATGCGCAGGGCACGGGTAGCGGACTCGGTCTTTCGATTGTGGCGCGCATCGCGCAGCGTCATGGTCTCACGTTCACACTGCGCAACAACCCCGGTGGGCGCGGGCTCACCGCCGCGGTGAGCGGGCTGCCCGTGCACGACAGCCCGGCGGCCAAAACGAATGCGCCCGCGAGCCGAACCGCCCGCGCGACGAGCGATTCGGCCTAAGGCGCAGACGCGCCCTGCACCAGTTCCAGCATACGATAGGCGAACCGCACGCGCGACTCGGTGGGGTGGTTGCGGTTGGCGAGAATGACGATGGCCGTCTTGCGGGAAGGCTCGAAGGCCAGATAGCCGCCAAAACCGTTGGTCGCGCCCGTCTTGTCGCGCAACGCATCGGGCTGCGGCGGCAGCGGCGGGATCAACGCCGTGGCCGGGTTGTCCTCCAGCACCATGACGTTCGCGTTGCCTTTCACGAGATCGTTCAGACTCACCGGCTGCGCATACTGCTCCCAGACGAGGTCCTGAATGAACGGACCTGCGCGGAAATAACCCACATGTGTGGCCTCCAGCGCGCGCTGCATCTCCGGCTCCACTTCGACCTGGCCCATGTTCGCTTCGAGAAAGCGCAGCATGTCACGCGTATCCGATTTCACGCCATAGGCTTCGTCGGCGAGCACGCCGGGATTCAGGCGCACCGGCGCGTCCTTGCAGTTGTAGCCCTGCGCATAGGCCGCGCGCTCCGAGGGCGGCACGCGAATGAACGTGTGCGCGAGCCCGAGCTTCGGAAAGAGCAGTTTCTCCACCGCGTCCGGGTAGCTCATGCCGAGCTGCTGCGCCGTGATGCGCGCGAACATGCCGATGCTCGGGTTCGCGTAGGTGCGCTGCGTGCCTGCCGGATAACGCGGCCGCCATGCCTTGAGCCATGCCATCAGCTGCGCGTCGTTCGTGACTTCGTCGGGCACCTGCAGCGGGAAGCCGCCGCCCGTGTGCGTGCCGAGATTGATGAGCGTGAGCGCGCCGAACGGCGTGTCGTGCATCTCGGGCACATAGGCGCTCACCGGCGCATCGAGCGAGAGCTTGCCATTCACCTGCGCCCACCCGGCGAGGGTGGCGGCGAACGTCTTGCTCATCGAGCCGAGTTCGAAGAGCGTTTCGTTCGTGACCGGCTCACCCGTTTCCTTCGATGCGACGCCGAAGTTGTAGAAGCGCTCCGCGCCGTTCACGACAACGCCAATCGCGAGACCGGGGATGCCGTTCTCGCGCATGAACGCGAGCGCGGCTTCGCGGATTTGTGCGTCGCTGCCGGTGGCGGATTCGGCGGCAAAGGCAGGGCTGTTGAGCGCGATGGCGAACAGCAGGGCACCGGCACAGCCCCTTACGAGTGAACGAAGCAAGATCGCCTCCTTACGCGGTGCGCAAAAGCCGTGATCTTACCCGGTCTGCGCGCAGCGGCCTCCGGGGAGGCGACCCGTGCTGACAGACTTACTCGGCGTACTCCGGGCTGCGCTGCAGTTCATGCACCGCGCCAGCCGTGTGCTCCTCGCGCATACGTTGAGCATGTACCGGTTCAAGTGCCGGCCCGCGCGAGCCACGTACGAAGCGGCGCCCTTCCCGGCCATACACGGCATTCGACTCTGGGAACATCGTCAGCAGTACGACGTAGATGATGCCGCCCACCGCCAGCGAAACCGGCACGCTCAGATCGAGGCCACCCGCCAGCGAGCCAAGCGGACCGATGAATTGCCCCGGCAGATTCACGAACGAAAGACCGAGGAACGCCGCCGGCAGCCACGCGCCCATCGCGCGCAGATTCCAGCCGTGCGTGAACCAGTAGTGGCCGCCGCGGCCGCCGCGATTGAAGATCTGGAGGTCGTCGGCGAGATAGTGACCCCGGCGCGTAATGAAGCCGATCACCATGATCGCCATCCACGGACAGCTGAACGTGCAGATCAGCGTGGAGAACGTCGAGACGCTTTCCACGAGATTGAACGCGAAGCGGCCGACGAAGATGAAACCGATGGCCAGCGTGCCGATCAGCATGGTCGCGCGCACGCGGTTCAGAAGTCTCGGGAACATGCTCGACATATCGAGGCCGGTGCCGTAGAGCGCGGTCGTGCCGGTGGACATGCCGCCGATAATCGCAATGAGGCACGTAGGCAGCAGGAACCAGCGCGGCGACACAGCCAGCAGTCCACCCACATAATCGTTCGAGGCGATATAGCTTGGCGCCTTCGTTGCGATGAGCGTGGCCGTGACGAGGCCGAAGAAGAATGGCACGAAGGTGGCGATCTGCGCGGCGAATACGGCGCCCATCACGCGGTGGCGCGGCGTGTGCTGCGGAATGTAGCGCGCCCAGTCGCCGAGCGTCGAGGCGAACGACACCGGGTTGCTCAGCGCGACGAGCACCGCGCTCACGAAGGCCACCCAGAATCCCGCGCCGCCCTCATACAGCGTGCCGGCATAGGCGGGATCGAACGCGCCCGCGAACGCGAAGGCGCCCACCACGAACATGAGGCTCGCCGCCCACACGGCAATCTTGTTCACCCACAGCATGAAGCGAAAGCCGTAGATGCACACCACCACCACGAGCACGGCGAACACCATGTAAGCCGAGCTGAGTGTCCAGGCGTTGACCGGCACGCCGACCATGTCGTGCGCGCCGCCCACGAGCGCATCGCCCGAACTCCAGACCGCGAGTGCGAAGAACGCGATCGACGTGAGCAGTGCGAGGAACGAGCCCACGATCCGACCGTGGATGCCGAAGTGCGCGCCCGACGAAACGGGATCGCTCGTGCCGTTGCGCGGCCCGAACAGGCTCATGGGCGCGAGAATGCAGGTACCGGCAAGCACGCCAAGCACGATGGACCACACGCCGGCCTTGAACGAAAGGCCGACCAGCACCGGAAAGCTGCCCAGCACCGAGGTGGAGAAGGTATTGCAGCCGCCGAACAGCAGCCGGAACAGATCGATGGGCCGCGCGTAGCGCGATGCATCGGGAATGCGTTCGAAACCGAATGTTTCGATCTGGGTAATGCTGTTATTGCTCATTGTCTCACTCCTTGCCGCGCTGATCTGGCTGCTTTTGCAAACAACCGGTCAACGCACTATCAACGTCTCTCGCCCACTTTAATCGATCACAGCGGGCTAATTATTCTGCATTCCATACGTTTACATCTTGCGCAGCCAATGTATGGCGCGCAGCGCTTCTTTCATTCAACGAGCGATTCGGGCACGGCGGCATGCTGCCCATAGACGCTGAGCAGATCGTCGCAGAACGCGCGCACGATGGGCTTTTCCGCAGCGCTGCGCTTGACGGCCAGATGCATCGGCACGTCGAAGCCGAACGTGGTGCGCCCGAGCGCCCGGATGAGGCCGCGCTGCTCGAACGGCTCGGCGTGATGCGCGGGCAAATAGCCGATATGGCTGCCCGACAGGATCAGGACCGTGGCGGCGTCGATGCTGTCGGCAATCGCCGTCACCTGCCGGTCGCCGATACCGGCAAGCTCCTCCGGTATCGGATAGCTGCGCCAGACCCAGTCGTGCTCGCGCAGGTCATCCACGTTGACGTGCGGCGCACCATGGAAAAGCGCATGGCCGCGCCCGCAGCACAGCACCTGGCGCTCGCTGAACAGCTCGGTGTAATCGAGGCCCGCCACGCGATGCCAGAAGTAGCCGATCGCAATGTCGATGTGGTTGTTGACGAGGCTTTCTTCGAGTTCTTGGGGCGCCGCGACCTTCATCGTGAAGCGCACGGCCTGATCGCGTTGGCGGAATGTGCCTATCGCTTCCGCGAGCCGCGCGTTCTCGACGTGCGAAGCCTGGCCAATCAGGCCAATGCCGAGCGTGCCAACGAGTTTCCGGTCGATATCGCGCACGCGTGCGACGAACTCGGTGGTCGCCGCAACGAGCGCGCGCGCCGAGGGCACGAAGCGCTCGCCCTTCGAAGTGAGACGAAAGCCGCCGCGCCCGCGCTCGCAGAGCTTGAAGCCCACGCGCGCCTCGAGCGCCGAGAGCTGCGTGCTGATGGTGGACTGCCGCACGCCTAGCGTCGCTTCGGCCGCGGTGATGCCGCGCGCATCCACCACGGCGAGAAACACGCGGATGAGCCGCAGGTCGAGATCGGAGGTATTGGAGAACATGCCGCTAATCCTTCACATCGGAAAGCCCATCGCCTTGATACCCTTGATCCACGCGCGCTTCCAGCCGCCTTCGGCATCGGCGCCGTCGAATGCGTGGAACGTGACCTTGGCGGCCAGCCAGCGCACCGGCTCCGGTGGGATATAGGTCGGACTCTGGTTGGCGATATCGAGCGTGCGCTCGGGGCTGTTGCGGTCGAACAGGATATTCAGGCCCATGAACGCGCCGAAGCGGCTCGCCGCCACGCCAAAGCCCGTGTAACCCGCCACGAAAACGGCCTTGTCGTTCAGATAGCGCTTCGCGAACACGGAACCGCGCGAGCAGTAGTCGATCGGGCCGCCCCACGCGTGCGAGAAGCGCACGTCGGCAAGCTGCGGGAAGGTGCGGTAAAACGCCTGCGCGAGCCGATAGTAGGTCTCGGCCTTCTGGTCCTGCGGGGGATTCGGATCGCCGTCGAAGTGATAGCTCACGAGTCCGCCGAAGATGATGTTGTTGTTCTTCGTGAGACGGAAGTAATTGAGCTGCGTGCGCGTGTCGTAAATGCCCTGGCGATTCTTCCAGCCGATACGCGCAAGCTGTTCTTCGGTGAGCGGTTCGGTTGCGAGCACGTGGTCGCGCACCTGCAGCACACGCCGATTGATATCGGGAATGCCGACCTTCGCCGTACCGCTGCCGAACACCACGCGCGGCGCGCGCACGCTGCCTTCGGGCGTCTTCACGTAAACAGTCTGGCCTTCGTCGATGACATCGATGAGCGGCGTGTGCTCGTAGAGCTTCACGCCGAGCGAAAGCGCCGCGCGCTTGAGGCCCCACGCGAGCTTGGCCGGATGCACGATGCCGCTGCGATTGCGCGACCACAGCGCACCGGCGAACAACGGCGAATCGAGTTGCTCGCGCGTCGCTTCGGCATCGAGCAGCACGACGTCGTGCCCGTAGCGTTGGTGCAGCTCGTAATCGCCGCGCAAATGCTCGATATGCTCGGGATCGACCGCCACGGTCATTTCGCCGTTCCATTCGATGTCGGCGTCGATGTTGTAGCGCTTGAGCGTTTCCTCGAAGCCGTCGAGATTGTGATGGCCGAATTCTTCGAGCTGCGCAATATCGTTGGGGAATACCCGTACGGCATTGGGCAGTCCATGCATCACCGAAGTCGAGATGATGCCGCCCGCGCGGCCCGACGCGCCGTGCGCGACCTTGCCCGCCTCGATCAGCACGACGTTCAGATGGGGCATCTGCTCCCTGGCCTGCACGGCCGCCCAGAGCCCCGTGAAGCCGCCGCCGACGATCAGCAGGTCGGCCTCGACGTCGGCGGTGAGCTTGGGCTCGGTCGGCGGCTCGGCGGGGTTGTCGAGCCAGTACGGAAAGAACCGTGTGCGCGAAAGCGCCTCTTGCACGCTGAGCGTGACGCCCGGGCGCGATTCGACTTCAACTTCTGCAGGGGTACTCATCATTGGCTTCACTGCGCGGAACGGGAGAAACAAAGCCGCCTCCTGTGGGAAGCGGCTCGCTATAGTCCTTAGCCCTGTTCGAGCACGACGTAGAACTTCTTCGCGTCTTCGAGGGTTTCCCAGCGGCCTGCAAAGCCGGCGGGCAGGAGATAGCCCTGGCCCGCCGTGAATTCCTTGCGGCCGCCATTCGCATCGGTCAGTGCGATCTTGCCTTCCACGAGCCATACCGCTTCGTCGGCGGTCGTGGCCGGGAAATCCACCGCCCCGACCTTGCCTTCCCACCAGCCGATCACATAGTTATTGTTCTTGCCGACGGTCGCGCGCCAGTCGCTTTCGTCCATGCCATATTCCAGCTTGGTGAATTCGCCGATGCCAGCGCCCAGCGGCACGATGTCCTGAATCAGTTTGCTCATTTGCGTCGCTTCCGGTTGATTGATTGAGTGACGCCAAAGTTACCGACTGGCGCGGTTGCGGTATGCCCCCCCTCAGGGGGGGCAAGCGGTGTTTTGCTGCCCGATTTGGGCATTTTTGGCGGCCGATAGCCCTCGGCTATAATGAATCAGCCATTACGAATGGGCGCACCATGCTGCTCAACGCCCCCCCGCTCAACCGCGATCAAGCGAACTTTCCGCTCTCTTTCAAGACCCTCGGCAACGTGATCGAGGCCGTCGGCACGCCCGATTTCGTGCCGCGTCTCACGCTGCTGCTCAACGAGGTCGTGCCCGTCAACGTCGTGCATATCGAACGCTCGCGTGCGGACAACACGATGCCCACGGGCTTTCGTTGCGAATGGATCGGCAGTGGCGGGGTCGGAATGGATTCGGGCGAGATCTCGGACGTGATGACCCTGTATTACGACCGTTTCTACGAAAGCGATCCGCTGTTCGCGGGCATTCGCGGCAAGCTCGGCACGATGCTGGTGGTGCGCGACATCGGCGCGATACCGCCGGGCGAATTCCGCCAGCGGCTCTTTGACGAGGCGCGCATCGCCCACGAATGCGTGCTCGCACGCGGCACCCGCCACGCGCAGGACTCCATCGCGCTCGAACGCGGGTTGCGCGAACCGCCGTTTACGCTCGTTGAAATGAACCGTTTTCGCAGTGTGAGCGAGTTTCTGTTTCCGCTGCTCGAATTGCACGCCTCCACGAGCGCGGCCCGGCGCATTGCCCATGCGGCTCCGTTCATGCATCCGCTCGCGCAGTTCGACGCACGCATTGCGGCCGACAACGTGCGCCTTTCCAAACGCGAATACGAAACCTGCGCGCACCTCATCACGGGCAAGACCGTGCCCGAAGCCGCGCAGATCCTCGGCGTGCAGGTGGCCACCGCCGAGTCGTACGTGAAACGCGCCTTCGCGAAACTGGGCGTGCGCACCAAGCGCGAGCTGATCGCCTGGGGCCACGCCGCGGTTTAGTCACGCTGTTGAGTCTATTAAAGACCCACATACATCGATTCTCGTCGATGTAAACATCTCAACTTCAATATTTGGCTGCGCGGGATCTCCCCTACCATCGCCCGATCGATTTGACTCTAACGATCGGAGACAACCCCGCATGGAACGCCAGTTCAACCAGCCGCAGGGCGGCAACGAGATGCCGCGATTCGGCGGCATCGCCACCATGATGCGCCTGCCGCAGGCCGAGACCACCGAGGGCCTCGACGTCTGCTTCGTCGGTGTGCCGCTCGACATCGGTACCTCGAATCGCTCCGGCACGCGCTTCGGGCCGCGCCAGATCCGTTCGGAATCGGTGCTGCTGCGGCCGTACAACATGGCCACGCGCGCGGCGCCGTTCGATTCGCTGCAGGTGGCCGATATCGGCGACGTCGCAACGAACCCGTATGACCTGAAGGATTCGATTCGTCTGATCGAAGCCGCCTACGATCGCATCGTCGAAACAGGCTGCCGCCCCATCACGCTCGGCGGCGACCACACGATCGCATGGCCGATCCTGCGCGCACTGCACAAGAAATACGGCAAGGTCGCCGTCGTCCACATCGACGCTCACGCCGACGTGAACGACACCATGTTCGGCGAAAAGATCGCGCATGGCACGCCGTTTCGCCGCGCCGTCGAAGATGGCCTCCTGCAATGCGACAAGGTCACGCAAATCGGCCTGCGCGGCACCGGCTATCACGCAGAAGATTTCGACTGGTGCCGCAAGCAGGGTTTCACCGTCGTCCAAGCCGAGGCCTGCTGGAACCGCTCGCTCGCGCCGCTCATGGAAGAAGTGCGCGCACGCGTGGGCGACACGCCCGTGTACCTGAGCTTCGATATCGACGGGCTCGACCCCGCCTTCGCACCCGGCACCGGCACGCCCGAGGTGGGCGGGCTCACCGTGCATCAGGGCCTCGAAATCGTGCGCGGCATGAAGGGGCTCAACGTGGTGGGCGCCGATCTCGTCGAAGTCTCGCCGCCGTATGACCAGGCCGGCACGACCGCGCTCGTGGGCGCGAATCTCGCCTTCGAAATGCTTTGCATCATGCCCGGCGTGGCTTACCGCTAGGACGCGAGGAGAATCATCATGGCTACCAATACCGAACGCCAGATCGACGGTGAGGCCTTTGTGCTGCCCGCGGCCACGATTGCGGGCGCAACCTTTTGCGCCGCAGAGAGAGAAGTGTGCTCGCGCATCTGCAACGCGGCCACGGGCGAAACGATCGGCTGGCAGGAGCACGCGACGGCCGAGATGGTCGATCGCGCCGTGCACGCCGCGCACGATGCGCTCATCGCGTGGCGGCATACCACACCCGCCGCGCGCGGCAAGCTGCTGCGCAAGATCGCCGAATTGCTGGAAGCCGACCGCGCACGCCTCGCTGCCATGCAGATGCAGGTGAGCGGCAAGCCACCGTTCGAAGCGGACCTCGACGTGAGCGACGCCATCGCGACGTTCAACTACTACGCTGGCTTGTGCGAAGACGCGTCGGTGTTCGCCGCCGAGCCGGTCGCGGTACCGGACGACGCGCTGCTGGCCGAACGCGTGCACGAACCCGTCGGCGTCGCGGCGCTGATCGTGCCGTGGAATTTCCCGATGGTCACGACGGCCTGGAAACTCGCACCCGCGTTGGCTGCGGGCTGCACGGTCGTCATCAAGCCTTCGGAACTCACCTCGCCCACCGAGCACATGCTCACCGAAATCGTGAGCGAAGCGGGCGTGCCCGACGGTGTCGTGAACGTGGTCAACGGCGGCGGCGAGGTCGGCGCATGGCTGACGACGCATCCGCTCGTCGACAAGATCTCATTTACCGGCAGCACGGCGTCGGGCCGCAAGGTCATGCAGGCCGCCGCGCAGGACATGAAGCGCCTTACGCTCGAACTGGGCGGCAAGTCCGCGCTGATCGTGCGCGAAGACGCCGACGTCGTGCAGGCCGTCTCGCTCGCGGTGGGCGGTGCTTTCACCAACGCCGGGCAGATGTGCTCGGCCACCGCGCGCATCCTCGTGCACGACAACGTGTATCGCAAGTTCATGGCCGCGTTCGAGACAGCGGTGCGAGCCGTCGTGGTCGCGCCGCCTCAGGGTGCGGACGCAGCGATGGGGCCGCTCATCAGCGCGGCGCAACACGCGCGCGTGGCCTCCCTCGTGGCGCAAGGCGTCGAAGCGGGCGCGCAGATCGCGTTCGCGGGCCAGCTCGATCCCGCATGCGGCGACGGCTTCTTCATGGCGGCAGTCGTCGTTGCGGAACCCGCGGCGGACAACGTACTGTGGACCGACGAAATCTTCGGGCCGGTCGCCTGCGTGAAATCATTCCGTTCGGATGACGAAGCAATCGCCCTTGCCAACGATACGCGTTACGGACTGGTGGCCACAGTCGTGACGAGCGACGAAAAGGCCGCGCGACGCTACAAGGCGCAGCTGCGCGCCGGGCTCGTCTGGGTCAACACTCCGCAACTGATCTTTCCGCAAGTGTGCTGGGGCGGCTTCGGCCTGAGCGGTATCGGCCGCGAGCTTGGCGTCGCGGGCTTGCGCAGCTACCAGGAATTGCGTCACACGGTCGGCCTGCGCGGCTGATTGCTTCACGCGTGCCTCACGCCCGCCTCGCGCGGGCTTGATCGCGGCCTCGCACGCAACCTGCGCGGCCGCGACGCTTTGACGGCCGGCGCCGCCGTAGGCGGCGCGGCGGGGTTTGCCGCTTGCGTGGCATAATCCCCCCAATATTTTCGCCACTTTCCGCTCCGCGCCGTGCGCCGATTCCATCTCAGGCTGGGCAGTCTATTGGGGACGCTTGCGCTCCTCATGGCGACGCTCGCGCCCGTGGTTTCGCACCTGCTTGCCGCCCAGGCCATGCAGATGACGCCCGGCACGGTGGAACGCGCGCCCTGCGGCATGCCTTCGATGGAGCGCCACGTTCACGGCACGAGCGGCGCAACTAGCACGCACGCCACGAACGCAACGCCCGGCGACATGCAGGACTGCGGCTATTGCAGCTTCTTCGCGCACCTGCCCGTCGTGTCCGGCGTGCCCGTTGCGCTGTTCGTCGTCGGCCAGCTCGTGCAGGCGCGCATCGCGGCGCAGTTCGAAAGCGTTCGCCTCGCTGCGCCCGCGAGCCACATCCACGCGCGCGCCCCACCCCTGTCCTGACTCGATCGACCATGCCAATCCCGGCCGATACGCCCAGCGTGTCGCCGGGCCTGCACGCGCGCCGCCGTGGCTCGCACGCGTGCCTCGTTCCTCGACAGGACAACCCATGTCTGACCAATCGCCGTCCAGCCGCATGGCGCTGGGCGTACCCGCACACCTTCGCGCGCTGAGTCGGCTCATCGGCTGCGCGCTGCTGCTCGGACCGTGCGTGGCCCATCCACACGCCATCGCGGGCGACCGCGTTTTCCCCTCCACGCTTTCCGTCGACGACCCCGGCGTAGGCGACGAAGCCAACCTCGAATTCGGGCACCAGCGCGTGCCGGGCGACGCCGGCGACCAAAGCATCAACACCTACAGCTTCGAGTACGACAAGCTCATCACGCCGCGGCTCGCCTTCTCCGTGGACGGCAGCTACGTCATGCAGAACAACCCCACCGCGCGCGGCTTCGACAACTTCGGCGTGGGGCTCAAGTACCTGCTCTACGTGAACGACGCGCATGAATTCATGACCTCGGTCGGCGTGAACGCCGAACTCGGCGGCACAGGCAGTCGCGCGATCGCCGCCAACTTCTCGACGATCTCGCCCACGGTCTTCGCCGGCAAGGGCATGGGCGATCTGCCCGACTCGATCGCATGGCTGCGACCCATCGCCATCACGGGCGAAGCGGGACCGTCGTTCACAACCGGCGGTGGCCAGCCGAACTCGTTCGACTATGGGTTCACGTTCCAGTACAGCCTGCCCTACCTGCAGCAGCACGTACACGACCTCGGCTTGCCGCAGCCGTTTTCCAACCTCATCCCGCTAGTCGAAGTGCCCCTCTCGCGCAGCCAGGGACAAACGACCGGGACCGTCAACCCGGGCTTCATCTGGATGAACCGCTACGGCCAGCTCGGCATCGAAGCGCAGATCCCGATCAACCGGGCGAGCGGCTCGCACGTCGGCATCCTCGCGCAGGTGCACATCTTCTTCGACGATGTCGCGCCGCGCACGATCGGCAAGCCGCTGTTCCAGTAAGCCCGCACATTCACACAGGAATATCGCCATGAAACTCGCTACATTGCGCACGGCTGTCGCCTCGATCGCGCTACTCGCCGCCCACCTCGCGTGGGCGCACGCTTATCCGACGCATCAGGAACCGCCCGCTGGATCGACCGCGCCGGCCACGCTCAACGCGGTCGTGATCGACTTCGACGATGGTCTCGAGCCCGCCTTCAGCTCCATCGACGTGACCGACGCGCAAGGCAAATCGGTCATCCGCGAGAAAGCCAAGGTCGATGCGGGCAACAACAAGCGCATGTCGGTTGCGCTGAACGCGTTGACGCCCGGAAAGTATTCGGTGGTGTGGGTCGCGGTTGCCGCCGATGGGCATCGCACGACCGGACATTACTCGTTCGACGTGAAGTGAACGTGTAACGACAAGATGAGGCCATACTGCGACTTCTTGCGGTTTCGCAGCGTGGCTCGTTCGTGGTTATCTGGCGGGGCGCCGGCTTACTGCGGCGTGGTTGCGGAAAAGGCTTCGGGCGAGCCGTTCAAGGCGTCGTACAACTCCCCAACAGGCAAGTCGCCGATTTCGTTGTGGATATAGGCATTAAACGTACGATCGTAGAGCGCCCGCCCGGCGTCGGTTTCCATCGTCATGTCGAAGCCGTTGAGAACCAGGCCGGCGATTTCGTCGGCTTCGAGCAGGATGTGTTCAGCTTTCTTTCGTTCCATGGTAGTGCTCCGGTACAGCAGGATCATGCAATTTTAAGGGGAACGGCGCTGAAATGCTGGTGAAATAAACGGGGGCGATTCGGTTTGGTTCCCGCGATGCGGTGTACGGTTTTACACCTTAATAGTTAGTTATCCGATTAATTTCCGAGGCGCCCGCATCATGACGCTTCGGACGTCCCCGGCGCAAGCACACCCAGGAGCTTGCGAAAAGACCAAATAATGGGCCAGCGGGGACGCTCGGCGTGGCCTGCGGGAAAACGCTAATGCCCCGCCTGCCTCCCCCCATCGAGCTTCAAAAAGTGCCATCGAATCTCCCTTTTGTATAGGGACGCGCGTACCCAGGTCAAATATTCTCTCTCCATCGAAGTGATCCGTCCGGCGTCGGCCCCTATCCAGGCCCCCGGCAGCAAATTTCAGGGAGAAGGATGTTGGCTCAGAAAGTGCGGCTCAAACTTGCGGTCGGTGAACACCCGCATACCTCGGCAATTCGCAACGGATCGATCCCCATCGAAGGCGTGGATGCCGAATTCGTCACAGTCCAGCCGCAGATCGGCGCATTCCGCCGCATGGTGCGCGACGTCGAGTTCGACGTCTGCGAACTGGCCCCGACCACCTATATCATCGCTCGCGCCTACGGCGCGCCCTTCGTCGGCCTGCCGATCTTCGTCACGCGCCGGTTCCACCACGGCGGCCTGCTCGTGCGCCCCGAAGCCGGCATCAAGCACCCGAAGGACCTCGAAGGCCGCAAGGTCGGCGTGCGCGCCTACTCCGTTACTACGGGCGTCTGGACGCGCCAGGTCCTGATCGACGAGTTCGGGCTCGATTCGTCCAAAGTCACGTGGGTCGTGGACGACGAGGAGCACGTCACGCAACTCGAGCTGCCTTCGAATGTCGTGCACGCGCCGGCTGGCAGCTCACTTGCCGACATGATGGCAAGCGGCGAACTCGCGGCGGGCTTCGCGGCAGCGGCAGGCATCGGCCGCACGGGCGCGCCCACTGGCGGCTGGAAGGAAGTCGAGGCCGACTACCCCGACCTGCTGCCCCACGCCGCCGAACTCGAGAAGGAGTATTACGCGCGCACCGGCATCTACCCGATGCACGGCACCATCGTCGTGAAGGACTCGGTGCTCGCCGAGCATCCGTGGATCGCGAAGTCGCTCTACGACGCCTTCGCGCAAGCCAAGCAGGAATGGCTCGCGCGCCTCGACGCAGGCGAGGCCGTAAGCGCCGGGGACAAAAAGTATCTGGAACTGCGCAAGATCGTCGGCCACGACCCGCTGCCCTACGGCATCGAGGAAAACCGCAAGACCATCGAAGCGCTCGAAGCGACCGCGTTCAAGCAGGGGCTCACGCCGCGCCGCATGTCCATGAGCGAGCTGTTCGTCGACCCCTTGGCCCGCTGATCCGCAGGAAGACACCATGATCATCGATTGCCACGGCCACTTCACGACGGTTCCCGCCTCGTTCAGGAACTGGCGCGCCACCCAGGTCGAGTTTGCCAACGACCCGGCGAACGCGCCTTCGCGCGCCGGCGCGTGGGTCAGCGACGACCAGATCCGCGAAGCGATCGGCAACGGCCAGCTCAAGCTCCAGCGCGAACGCGGCAGCGATCTCACGCTGTTCTCGCCGATCGCCGGTCTCATGAGCCACCACCTCGGCAATGAGCGCACGAGCCGCGAGTGGGCCGAAATCTCCAACGATCTCGTGTACCGCGTGACCGAGATGTTTCCGGACAACTTCGCGCCGGTCTGCCAGTTGCCCCAGTCGCCGGGCGTGGCGCCCGCCAACAGCGTGGCCGAGCTGCGCCGCTGCGTCGAGCAAATGGGCTTTGTCGGCTGCAACCTGAACCCGGACCCGAGCGGCGGCTACTGGACCGGCAAGCCGGTGACGGACCGCGAGTGGTATCCGCTCTACGAGGCGCTCTGCGAACTCGACGTGCCCGCCATGATCCACGTGGCCGCTTCGTGCAACCCATGCTTTCACGGCACCGGGGCGCACTATCTGAATGCGGACACCTCGGTGTTCATGCAGATTCTGCAGTCGGATCTTTTCCGCGACTTCCCCACGCTGCGCCTCGTGATTCCGCACGGCGGCGGCGCGGTGCCCTACCACTGGGGCCGCTACCGCGGCATGTCGCTCGAAATGCGCGACCGCCCGCTCGAAGGACTGCTGAACAATATCTTCTTCGATTCGTGCGTGTATCACCAGCCGGGCGTAGAACTGCTCACGAAGGTGATTCCGTCGAGCAATGTGCTGTTCGGCTCGGAGATGATCGGCGCCGTGCGCGGCAAGGACCCCTGCACGGGCCACTACTTCGACGACACGAAGCGCTATCTCGATGCCTGCCCGGCGCTCACCGACGAGGACCGCTTCAAGATCTTCGAAGGGAACGCCCGGCGCGTCTATCCGCGACTCGATGCACGGCTAAAGGCGCGCGGCAAATGATTTTCGCTCCCCCTGCAGGTAATCAAAAAACAATCGGGACACCCATGCCATCCTCAATCGTTGACATTCACCCGCACATCATTTCCGACAACGAAGACCGCTATCCGCCCGCGCCTCTCTTCGGCAAGCGCTCGGACTGGTCGCAGGAGCGCCCCACTACCGTCGAAACGTTGATCGCCGCGATGGACGAAGCCGGCGTCGGCAAGGCCGCTGTGGTGCATTCGTCGACCACCTACGGGTTCGACAACAGCTACGTGGCCGACAGTTGCGCGCGCTATGCGGATCGTCTCGTGGCCGTGGGCTCCGTGGACGTGCTGCAGCCCGACGCGCCGCAGCGCATTCGCGAATGGGTCGAGCGCGGCCTCGAAGGGCTGCGCCTCTTTACCGGTGGCAGTACGAAGGAATTCGACCCGAGCGAGCTGGACGATCCACGCGCGTTTCCCGCGTGGGAACTGTGCGCGGACCTCGGGCTGCCGATGTGCATTCAGACGGGTCCGGTTGGACTGCCGCAGGTCACCGCGCTCGCAAAGCGCTTCCCGGGCGTGCCCATCATCCTCGACCATCTCGGCCGCCCCGATGTGACCGACGGCGCGCCGTACGCGAAGGCGCAAAGCCTCTTCGACCTCGCGCAGTACGAGAACATTTTCCTGAAGCTCACGCCGCGCATTTTCGGCGACGTGAAGAAAGAACGCGCGAGCGCCGAGACGTTTTTCCCGCGCGTGGTCGATGCTTTCGGCGCGCAGCGTATGGCGTGGGGGTCGAATTTCCCCACTTCGCCGGGTACGCTACAGGACATTCTCGCGACGGCGCAGGCAGGGCTGCAATGCCTGAACGCTGCGGACCGCGCGTGGATTTTCGGCAAGACGGCACACAAGCTGTATCCGGCTCTGCTCTGAGCCGGCGCCTTCAACCGGCGGCCATTGCGGCCGGGCGGCACGCATCCTGCATGCTGCCCGGCCATGAAACAGAATCGATTGAGGTATGAAAAAAGCAGATGGAGACGAGCAAAACAGAACGATCGAGCGTCGTGAGCAACTGGGGCGTGCTTGCCCTGCTCGCGATCGGCGTGTTGACGTCCTTTATCGACCGCACCAGCATTTCCAGCGTTCTCGCGGATAGCCACTTCATTCGGCACTTTTCGCTGACCAACGTCGACCGCGGCTGGATCAACTCCGCATTCTTCTGGTCGTATGGGCTCTTTCAGGTGCCAATGGGCTGGGTCTCGGACCGCTACGGCGTGAAATGGCCCTATGCGATCTGCTTTGCGCTGTGGTGTGCGGCCACTGCGCTGATGGGCGCCGTCACGACGCTTGCGGCCCTCGTCGTCATGCGACTGCTCGTCGGTATTGCCGAAGCAATCGTGATCCCGGCCAGCTACCGCTGGATTCGCAACAACTTTCACGAAAGCCAGAGCGGCCTCGCCGTGGGCATTCTCGCAATGGGCAACAAGTTCGGCCCGGCAATCGGCGCGCCGGTCGCCGCATGGTTCATCGTCAACTATTCGTGGAAGGCGATGTTCATCGCCACCGGCCTCGTCGGGCTGCTCTGGCTCGTGCCCTGGCTGCTCCTCGTGCGCAACGACCTGCCCTCTCGCGACTCCGTGCGCGAGGCCAATCGCAGCGCCCGCACGGTCAGCTTCGGCAGCATCCTGTCGAGCCCGATGGTGTGGGGCGGCATGATCACGAATTTCTGCTACGGCTACTTCACGTTTTACTGCATGACGTGGATGCCCGCCTACCTTGTCGAGCAGCGCGGTCTGTCGATCGGCAAATCGGGCATCTTCACGTTCTTCAGCTTCGCCGGCATCGCGATCGTCGCGGCCATTGCGGGCTGGGCGGCGGACCGCATCATCGCGCGCGGCGGCAATGCGATCTTCGTGCGCAAGGCGTTCATCATCGCGGGCTTCTTTGGCGGCTGCACGGTTCTGCTGGGCGCCTATGCGAACACGCTCGAAACCGCCCTCTTCTGGAACGTACTTTCGCTTTCGCTGCTCGGCCTGACCACCGCGAACAATCTCGTGCTGTCGCGGCTCACCCTGATCCCCAAGCAGACCGTGGGTCTCGTGACCGGCGTGCAGCAGGTCGCGACCAGCCTCGCAGGCGGTGTTGCCGCAAGCCTCTCGGGGTGGCTGCTGCATGTGGGCGGAAGCTACGACCTGCCGATGATGGTGATTTTCGTGTTCCTGCTCGTGGGCGCGGCAGCTACGGCGATCCTCTATCGCCCTGACTGGGCGCCGAAGGTCAGCGAGCCGCAGCGCGAACTGCGCGAGGCGTGATCCCCACGGAAATCGAATCATCGTAGTCCAAAGCAAAGCAACGGCGGCGCCCGCCTGCGAGCGCCTGCCACCCAAATAATGCCAACGGCCTTTTCCGTGGCGACCGACTGAAAAACTGGAAACAACATACATGGCGAAAATCGTATTCGGGATGGCGGTGCCGCACAGCGGCATGCTCGGCCAGGCGCCGGAAGACTGGTTGAAGAACGGCGAGCGCGACCGCAACAATCCGGAATTGTGGTTCCGCAACCGGACGTGGACCTACCCCGAACTTGAAGCCCACCGAGAGGCCGCGTTCGCGCCGTTCCTCACGCTCGAAGAACGCACGGCACGCGCCGCGCGCTGCCGCGCCGCGCTCGACAAGATGGCGGCCGCGTATCGCGACGCAAAGATCGACGTGGCGATCATTCTCGGCAAGGACCAGAAGGAGATCTTTACGGACTTCTCACCTTCCATCGCGATCTTCAGCGGCGAGGAAGTCCATAACGGTCCGCCGCAGCGATCCGTCTACGCGCCCGACCACCATGTCACGCACGATTGCCACCCGGAACTGGCCGCGTACCTGATCAACCACTTCCAGGCGAACGGCTTCGATCTCGCCGATCTGTTCGCATGGCCCGACAACGTGTGGATGAAGCCGCTCCCCGAGTACCCGGTCGTGCCGCACGCGTATAGCTTCGTCTATCACCAGATCATGGACGACAATCCGCCGCCGCACGTGCCGATCATCATGAACTGCTTCTACCCGCCGACGCAGCCCTCGATGTCGCGCTGCATCGAGTTCGGCCGCGTGCTGCGCGATGCGATCACGGCCTGGCCCGAAGACGTGCGCGTCGGCATTTTCGCCTCGGGCGGACTCTCGCACTTCGTGAACGACGAGGAGTTCGACCACCGCATCATGAAGATGCTCGCGACCTACGACTACGACGGCCTGGCCGCCGTGGACGACCGCTCGTATCAGTCCGGCACTTCCGAAATCAAGCTCTACGTGAGCGTGATGAAGGCGGTGCAGGAAACCGGCGCCGAGATGACGCTGGTCGATTACGTCCCCTGCTGGCGCACGCCTGCCGGCACCGGCGAAGGCATGGGCTTCATGTACTGGAAAGCGGACGAGTGAGCCAAACGCACCGCCCTTTTCACTTCCGTGGATGAGAGACATACCGATGAGCAACACCCGCCTGAACGGCATCATTCGTGCGTTCGAATCCGGCAAGCCCGCGTTCGCTGCATTCTCCAAGCTCGACAAGCAGACCGCCATCGAGATGAGCGACGCGCCCTACGACGGCATCGTGTTCGAAATGGAGCACAACCCGTATGACGTCGCTGCGCTCGGCGACGCCATGCAGTACATGCTCAACCGCAAGCAGATCGCCGAGTCGGGCTCGGTGGCACCGCGCGTCACGCCCATCGCCCGTATTCCCGCCAACGGCGCGGAGATGAATCAGGCCTTCGCGAAGCAGGTGCTCGATCGCGGCGCGTACGGCGTCGTGTGGCCCCATATCGCCACCGTCGAGCAGGCTTATAACGCGGTCGCCTCGTGCCGCTACGCGCGCCCGAAACATGCACCGCTCTACGAGCCCAAGGGCGTGCGTGGCGACGGCCCGGCCAATGCAGCGCGCTACTGGGGGCTGTCGATGCAGGAATACTACGAGAAGGCCGACGTATGGCCGCTCGCCCCGCAAGGCGAGATTCTCGTGGGCCTTATGTGCGAAAGCACGCAGGCAATCGAGAACCTCGACGACATCCTCGCCAATGTGCCTGGCATCGGCTTCATCCTGATTGGCGAAGGCGACCTCAGCCAGGAACTAGGCTTTCCGCGACAGTACGAACACCCGGAAGTGCTCGACGCCATGCGCCGGATCGTCGAGACCTGCCACAAGCACAACGTCGTGGTCGGCAATCCGCACGTCACGGCGAAGAACCACCAGCGGCTCATTCAGGAAGGGTACCGCTTCCTCATGTCGGCGCCCACGCGCAGCTACGGCGTGGTTGGCGCGGCGCGCGAAATGGCGGGGTACTGAAGCGCCTGTGGGTTGACGACCCACGGGCCGGCTAGAAGCGGCGGCCTTCTAATCGATTATTTAGGTTTACGAATTACCAAGAAGAATGGAGATGAATGCCCCCGCACCCACGGGTAAATGATTGCAATAACTATAAGTAACGTTGGAGACAAGAATGAAGAAAGTGTTGGTCATGGCATCCGGCGTTGCGTCGGCCTGCCTTCTTAATATCGCTCATGCGCAGTCGTCCGTCACGCTCTACGGCGTGATCGACAACGCCGTCGAATATCAGAACGGTGGCAACGGCGCCGTCGTGCGCGCCACCTCGGGCGGACTGTTTGCGAGCCGTTATGGTTTGAAAGGCAGCGAGGATATCGGCGGCGGGCTGCACGTCAATTTCCAGCTGGAGCAGGGTTTTTCCGCGATGACCGGCGCCGCCGCCAATTCCGCGGAAGCCTTCAACCGGCAGGCGTGGGTGGGACTTTCGGGCGGCTTCGGTGAAGTGCGCTTTGGCCTGCAAAATACGCCGCAGTATATTTTCCTGAACCGGGAACTCGATCCGGTCGCTGTGATGAGCATGGGCTCGCCGATGCTCAACTTCAACTCGCTGACCATCCGCGTCAACAACGCGATCTCGTACTTCACGCCGACGGTCTATGGGTTGAGTGCGCAGTTCATGGTCGCGATGCGCGATGCCACGACCAAGCCGAGCAACGGCCTGCAGTTCTACAACGCGGCCGCGCGCTACGAGAACGGACCGTTCAGAATCGCGGCGGGTTACGAGCAGGCGGACAACGCCACCGGCACGTCAACGCTGAAGGTGTTCAACGCAGGGGCATCGGTCGGCGTCGGCCCGGCGCGCTTCTATCTCGCGTATCACACGGAGCATCAGACCGACAACAGCATCAAGCGTGACGTGTATGAAGCTTCCGGTTCCTGGAACTTCAGCCCGGCGGACCAACTCGCGCTGATGTACGGCTACGCGCACGACCGCACCGGCAAAGGCAACAATGCCCAGCAGATCGGCATGACCTACGAGCACTATCTGTCGAAGCGCACGACACTGTACGCGTCGGCCGGTTTCATCAACAACCGCAATCAGGCGAGTTTCACGCTCAACGGCACCGCATACGGCGGGGTCACGGTGGCGCCGGGTTCGAATACGCGCGGCGTCATTCTTGGCATGGTGCATACATTCTGACGAAATGGTGGGACCGGCCCCAAAAAGTTCCGGCGCCGGTCTCGGGGTATATCGCAATTCGCCTTGCCGCCGATCCATGAAAAAATATGACGATATTCGCCGCCCCTCTTTCAGAGGCGCACGCGTGCCCGGCCTGAAGGTACAGCGTTCAGGCGAAATTCCAATCGCAATGGCGGCCCCGCATGAGCGGCCGTCCAGGAGACCGCATGGCACACGGTGCAATGATCAGCAAGCCCCCGCGCAAAACGGCCGGTGAAAGCCGTCTTACCGCGGTTCCCAAGGTTCGGCTTTACGTCGAGCAGCCCGAAGAGGAAAACTGGTTTGTGCACGTCGGCCACGTGACCGAGCGCGGGCGCTGGCGCACCGAGCCCCACGCACATCCGGCATACGGGCAACTGATCTTCGTGCGCAACGGCCGCGGCGTCATGAATCTGGAAGGCCGCAGCGTGCCGTTCGAAGGACCCTGCGCACTGCTGGTGCCCACCGAATGTATCCACGGTCTCGACTATGAAATCGATGTCGACCGGTGGGTCGTCACGATCGAAGTGTCCTATCTCACGCAGGTCAACGCGAAGCTTCACGAGTTCATCGGGCTCTGGTCGTCGCCGCGCATGATTCCGTTCGCGCATAGCGCCGACGCCGCCGGCGAGTTCTACACCCTGATTCAGCGGCTGAAGCAGGAAGTGGAGTCCGATGCGGTGGGCCAGGTCACCGGAACCGAAGCCTTGTTGACGATGCTGCTATTGACGCTGATTCGCGAAACGCGCCTCGAGCAGACGGTCAACGACAGCGTGCCGCGCCACGATGTGCGCCTTGTAGAGCGGTTCCGCAAGCTGATTGACGAGCACTACCGCAGCAATCTGCCGCTCCAGGAATACGCTTCGATGCTTGCGGTATCGCTCGTCCAGTTGCGCGCCGCATGCGCCTCCGCCGCGGAAAAAAGCCCGACTAAAATGATTCACGCGCGCATTATTACCGAAGCGAAACGTGAACTCATTTTCGGCGACATGTCGGTGGAGCAAATCGCGTTCTGGCTGGGCTTCGCGGACGCCGCGTATTTCACGCGCTTCTTTCGCAGGGAAGTCGGGCAGGCGCCAAGCCAGTTTCGCAGCGACGCGCGGCGATAGTTTCAACGTCTCGCCGCCGAAAGCGAGCTGGCGCCAGGTGCCTGGCCTCGCGCGGCGCGCGCATCGATTCCTTTCCGTTCCTTCCACGCACACTTCGCTCCGCGCATCTCCCACCAGTATCTTCCCTGGTTCAACGGAAAAGTGCCAGCGAATCCGGATTTTGTGCAGGGACCTGCCCAGGTGCTGGGAATACCCTTTTCTCGTTTTCCGGTTTGCTGCCCTTCTGTTGCATTGAGGCGGCAATGGTTCATTTTCACTCGTAGTCCGGTCAAATCGAATATGGCGAAACTCGTGAAACCGGCGCGCATGGCGCGCTACGCAACCCTGGTTGGCCTTGTCGCATGCGCACTCTCGGCGCAAGCGATGGCCGCAACCTTGCCGGCGAACGCTGACACCGAATATGTCTACGTGGGCACGCTGCATCAGCAAATCAGTGCCTTGCGCTTTGACGTCGCGACCGGCGAACTGAGCGCCATCGGTCCTGTCGCGCAGGGGCTCAAATCCACGTGGGTCGCCGCGCATCCCGTATTGCCGATCCTGTACGCAGTCGACGACGACCGCGACAAGGAAGGCAGCATCACGGCATACAAGGTCGATCGCAGCACCGGCTCGCTCGCCCCCATCAACGACGTACGCACGGGCGGCCGCGGCACCACGTTCTTGCGCTTCGATACCCCGTCCTCCACGTTGCTCGGCGCGAACTACAACAGCGGTTCCGTATCGAGCGTTGCGGTCAATCGCGACGGCAGCCTCGGGACGCTCGAATCGACGATCGAAGAGACCGGCTCCGGCCCGAGCCCGCGTCAGACCAGCGCGCACGCACACGGCGTGACGCTCGACCCGTCGGGCCGCTACGCCTTCGTGCCGGACCTCGGTTCCGATCGTGTGTTCATCTACGGCTTCGACCGCAAGACCCGCGCCTTGACGCAACTGGACGGCGCCTCACCGCGTGCGTTCGTCGCGCCCCCCGGGAGCGGCCCGCGGCGCCTTGCATTCGGCGCCACAGGGAAATATGCGTACGTCCTCAACGAGATCAGCGCGGAACTCATGGTGTTGCGCTGGGACGCGTCAAATGCCCAACTCTCGCTCGTCCAATCGCTGCCGCTGAGCAGCGAAGGGTTCGCAGGCGCAAAGAGCGGGGCCGAGATGGCGCTCAGCAAGGACGGGCGATTTATTTATGTCGAAGACCGCGGCGAAAATGAACTGGTCGTTTATCGCGTGAATGCCTCCACAGGGAAGCTCGCCGAAGTGCAGCGCACGCCCTCGGGCGGCGAGAAACCGTGGGGCTTTTCGATCGACCCGTCGGGCAAATGGCTGTTCGTTGCCAACCAGCGCAGCGGCAATGTGAGCGTATTTCGCATCGATCACGTGACGGGTAAGGTTTCCGCCAGCGGCCAGTCGTCCAATGTCCCCGACCCCACCAGCATTGCGTTCGTGAAATAACACAACATGTCGCAAATGGCGCCGCAACGTTGCGTCGCCATTCGTCGACGCCTCATCCTCATCAAATCCCGCAGGCAGAGATTCTTCAGATAAAAATACCAGAGAATCATCATTTATTACAGGGACGCGATTCCTCCGATTTTCTATCATTTATCTCGCAGTAGCACTATTCGGCGTACTAACTTCATTAAATGGAGATCGATCGCCGAAATAATAGATATAGAAAATCCGGAGATAAATGAACAAGACTCTTCTCGCAGCGGCAGCAGTCGTTTCGTCGTGCGCTTTTCAGGCAGTGCATGCGCAATCCTCAGTCACGCTTTACGGTATTGTCGACAACGGCATCGAATATCAAAACGATGGTGCGAATCACGTGATCCGCGCGTCGTCAGGCGGCATGTTCGCGACCGTCTACGGCTTGATCGGCCACGAGGACATTGGCGGCGGCATTCACGTCAATTTCCAGCTCGAACAAGGATTCTCGGCGGTCAATGGCGCCGCACAGAACTCCGCCGACGCGTTCAATCGCCTTGCGTGGGTCGGCATGTCGGGGAACTTTGGCGAATTGCGCTTTGGGCGGCAAAAGAAACCGCAATATCTGTATCTCGACGGCGAACTCGACCCGCTGGCCGCGAAGTCGATTGCCTCGCCGCTCAACGATTTCGACGACGTATCCGTGCGCGCCAGCAACGCCATCACCTACTTCACGCCGAG
This sequence comes from Paraburkholderia guartelaensis, assembly GCF_004353905.1. GTDB lineage: Bacteria > Pseudomonadota > Gammaproteobacteria > Burkholderiales > Burkholderiaceae > Paraburkholderia > Paraburkholderia guartelaensis. The sequence goes on from NZ_SMOD01000002.1 coordinate 442,073, forward strand.
CTGGCACGGTCTCACCGCGCAGTTCCTCGTGTCCATGCGCGACTCGACGACCAAACCGACCAACGGCATCCAGGCGTATAACGCCGTAGTCAAATACATCAATGGTCCGTGGCATCTCGCAGCAGGCTACGACCAGCAGGACAACGCGGCAGGAACCTCAGTGCAGAAGGTCTTTACAGCGGCCACGTCACTGAGGGTGGACGCGGCTCGCTTCTATCTCGTCTATCACACGGAAACCCAATCCGATCATAGCCAGAATGAGGCGACGTACTCGGCTGCGGCGTCGTATCTGTTCAATCCCGCCAACGAGATCGCCGTGATGTACGGATATCTGCATGACCGCACGGGCAAAGGCAACAACGCCCAGCAATTCGGCCTCTCCTACGAATATTTCCTGTCGAAGTCTTCGCTGATCTACGCGGCGGCGGGGCTCATCGATAACCGCAACGAGGCAGCTTATACGCTCAACGGCACGGAGTATTCCGGTATCGAGGTGACGCCGGGCGCCACCGCGCGCGGCATCATCATTGGCCTCACGCACAAGTTCTGAACCTGCGCGCAGTGCGCTCAAAGCCTGAATTGCGCGACGCAGTCGACAAGATTTGCAGCCTGTTGTTTGAGGCTCTCGGCTGCGGCCGCGCTCTCTTCGACAAGCGCCGCATTTTGCTGGGTCGTTTGATCCATCTGGGTGACGGCTTCGCCGACTTGCCCGACGCCGGTACTCTGCTCCGCACTCGCGTTGCTGATCTCGGCGACCAGCACGCTCAGGCGCTGAATTGCTCCGACGACCTGCGTCATCGTCGTGCCCGCCTCGTCAACGAGTGCGCTGCCTTGATCGACACGCTCCACGCTCGACGTGATCAATCCGCGAATTTCGTGGGCGGCCTGCGCGCTGCGTTTCGCGAGCGACCGCACCTCAGTCGCGACGACGGCAAAGCCCCGGCCCTGCTCGCCCGCGCGCGCGGCTTCCACTGCCGCGTTCAAAGCGAGAATATTGGTCTGCGCCGCGATGTCGTTGATGATGCCGATAATCTCGCCGATCTTGCGCGAGCCCTCGTTGATGCCCTTCATCGTCTCGATCACGGAGCCAACAACGTTCCCGCCCTCGACCGCAATCGACGTTGCGCCGGTCGCAAGCTCACTGGCCTCGAGCGCATTCGCGGCGTTCTGCTTTACGGTGGCACTCAGCTGCTCCATCGACGCCGCGGTTTCCTGCAGCGCGCTCGCCTGTTCCTCGGTACGCTGGCTCAAATACGCGTTGCCTGACGCGATTTGCGCCGATCCGGTCGCAATGGCGTCGCTGCTCGTGCGCACCTGCTCGACGATACCCGCGAGCGCCACCGTCATCGCGTGCATGGCGGCCATGAGGCTGTCGGTATCGCCGTCGCGCAGATGCAAGTCGACGTTGAGGTTGCCCCTCGCGATCTGGCGGGCGGCCTCGCGCGCGTCGTCGGGCTCGCCACCCAGCTTGCGCGTGATCGCGCGCGAGAATTTCAACGCAGCCACGACACCCGCAAGCACGATGACGGCCATGACGCTCACGCTCGCAATCACGGCGCGCCGCTGCCTCGCTTTTGCAAGCGCTACGGCAACGGTAGTCTGCGCGACGATTGCCTCACCCGATTCGCGCAACGTAATGGCGGAATCGCGGTCGATTCCGTCAATCGCCCGATCGCCGACGGCGATATCGAAGCCTGAAGCTTCGAACTTTCCGAGCGCCGCGCGAAACGCCGCCCCCATCTGCTTATGCAACGCGTTGAAGCGCTCGATCTTCTCGTGCGCGTCACCGGGCGGCAGTTCTTGCGCCAGCTTTTCCGTTATGGTCTGCGCCGTGTCCTCGTATTTCTGGAATGCTCCCCAGTACTTTTTAAATTGCTGGGGATCCTTGCCTCGCACCCAAATATCCTTGCCGTTTTGCACCTGGTTCTTGAATGCGACCAGCGCGTCGCCGACCTCGCGAGCTTGTGCATCGTCGACCGAAACGAGCCGCTCATAGGTGTGTGCGGCACGGTTCATCTGCAACACGCCGAATAGCCCCGCCCCCGAAGCGACCAGCAACGCGGCGCCCAGCGCCAGCGGAAGTTGATGGACAAGTTTCATGTATCACCTTGTAAAAACCCCTTTTTCTAAGGGGATTGTCTCCACTGCCGAGAGTAACGGACAATTGCGGTCATGCCTTTGGACGAAAGCGCGAATCGCCGGGACATTCATTCGCAAACCGTCGCGCGCCTCATTTCATTTTTCAGTACAACGAGTCAAGCATTCATGAGCCAGTCATCTTCGCAGTCGCCCCTTCCATTCCTGCCATTCGTGCGTTCCGAAATCGACGAGGAAACCATCCAGGGCGTCGTCGACGTGCTGCGCTCGGGCTGGATCACGACCGGCCCGCAGAACCAGGCGTTCGAAGCGGCGCTCTCCGAATACTGCGGCGGCCGTCCCGTGCGCACCTTCAACTCGGGCACGGCGACGCTCGAAATCGGTTTGCGCCTTGCCGGCGTGGGTCCCGGCGACGAAGTCATCACCACGCCCGCCTCGTGGGTTTCCACCAGCAACGTGATCTACGAGGTGGGAGCGACGCCGGTGTTCGCCGACATCGATCCCGTCACGCGCAACATCGACCTCGACAAACTCGAAGCCGCCATCACGCCGAAGACCAAAGCCATCATCCCGGTCTTTCTCTCGGGCCTGCCCGTCGACATGGACCGGCTCTACGCGATCGCCCGCGAGCACAAGCTGCGCGTAATCGAGGACGCCGCACAGGCGTTCGGCTCGACCTGGAACGGCAAGCGCATCGGCGCGATCGGCGATATCGTCTCGTTCAGCTTCCACGCCAACAAGAACCTCACGTCGATCGAAGGCGGCGCGCTCGTCCTCAATGACGAAGCCGAAGCCGTGCTCGCGCAGAAGTACCGCCTGCAAGGCATTACGCGCACGGGCTTCGATGGTATGGACTGCGACGTGCTTGGCGGCAAGTACAACCTCACGGATGTGGCGGCGCGCGTCGGGCTCGGGCAGCTCAAGCACATCGAGCGCTTCACGGCGCAGCGGCGCGCACTCGCGCGAGCGTATTTCGCACGCCTCGAGGGCAGCACGGCTGTGAAGCTCGGCATGGGCCTGCCGCTCGCCGATTTCGCCAACAGCAACTGGCACATGTTCCAGATCACGCTGCCGCTCGACAAGCTCGCCATCGACCGCGCCGGTTTCATGGGCGAACTCAAGGAGCGCGGCATCGGCTCGGGCGCGCACTACCCGGCCATTCATCTTTTCACGCTCTACCGCGAGCGAGGTTTCAAGGCGGGCATGTTCCCGCACGCGGAGCGCTTCGGCGCAAGCACGGTCACGCTGCCGCTCTTCACGCAGATGACCGAAGCCGACATAGCGCGCGTTTGCAGCGCGGTGAACGAAATCTGCGAGAAATTTTCCAGGTGAGTTGCGCATTCGGCGAACCTGCTGCGCATTGAAACGGCGCAAAGAAAGGGCGATGCCGCTATTCAGTCGCATCGCCCTTTCACAAGCCGGCTTGACGGCTTTGCGCTACTTCGCAAACGGCAGTCGCCGTGTCCGTCTTTTACACGGGAGCAACGGGCGCACCATCGACCAGACGCCAGACAGCTAACGGATTGGCTGCCTGCAGTGCTTCGGGAAGCAAGCTATCCGGCAAGTCCTGATAACAGACAGGACGCAGGAAGCGGTCGATCGCTGCCGCCCCCACCGACGTAAACATCGAATTCGAGGTCGACGGATAGGGGCCGCCGTGAACCATCGCATGGCAAACCTCTACGCCCGTCGGAAAGCCATTCGCCAGAATGCGTCCGGCCTTGCGTTCGAGCGCGGGCAAGAGGCGCTTCGCATCGACCAGATCAGCCGCGTCGACTTGCAGCGTGACGGTCAGTTGTCCTTCGATATGCTCGGCAACTTCGAGCAGTTCACCGAAATCTCGCGCACGAATCACAACGGAGGCGGGACCAAACATCTCGGCCTCCAGTTCCGGCGAGGCAAGCAGGCGCGCCGCATCGGTCACATAGAGCGCTGCCTGTGCGGCATTCGGGCGTTCACCCGCGGGCTCGCCTTCAGCCACCTTCGTCACACCCGAAACCGCGCCCGTGCTTTGCTTACCGTTGCAGTAGGCATCGAAGATGCCGGGCGTCAACATCGTCTGGGCCGGCTTCGACGCCAGCGCCGCTCCCGCCGCCTTGATGAAGCGGTCAAGGTCCGGACCTTCAACGGCAAGCACGAGGCCCGGGTTCGTGCAGAACTGGCCGGCGCCCATCGTCAGAGAGTCGGCGAACGCCTTGCCAATCGCCTCGGCCCGGTTCGCAAGCGCGTGTGGGAACAGAAAGACCGGGTTAATGCTGCTCATCTCCGCATACACGGGAATCGGCTCCGGACGCGCTTTCGCAAGCCGCATCAGCGCGAGCCCACCCTGCCGCGAGCCCGTGAAGCCGACCGCCTTGATCGCCGGATGGGAGACCAGCGCTTCACCCAGTTTGCGACCGGCGCCGAACAGCAGCGAGAACGTGCCCTCGGGCAGGCCCTGTTCCTTGACAGCCTTCTGGATGGCGCTGCCTACGAGCTTCGACGTGCCCAGGTGCGCGCTGTGCGCCTTCACGATGACGGGTGCGCCCGCGGCCAGTGCGGATGCCGTGTCGCCCCCCGCAACGGAGAACGCGAGCGGAAAGTTGCTCGCGCCGAACACCGCGACGGGACCCAATGGCACCTTTGCAAGGCGAAGATCCGCACGCGGCAGCGGCTCGCGTGCGGGCTGCGCATGATCGATCGTGGCGGCGAGAAAGTGGCCGTCCCGCACGACTTTGGCAAACAGGCGCAACTGTCCGACCGTGCGTGCCCGCTCGCCTTGCAGGCGCTGCGCAGGCAGCCCCGTCTCGGCCTGCGCGCGTTCGATCAGTTCGTCCCCGAGCGCGAGGATATTCTCCGCAATGGCTTCGAGAAAAGCGGCACGTTTTGCGAGCGGCGCATTTCGATAAACGTCGAAAGCAGCGGCTGCGAGCGACGCCGCGCGCTCGACCTCCGCAGAGCCACCCATCCCGAACACCGGGTCTGCGATTTCCGAGTTGCTAGCCGGATTGAATGCCCGCTGCTCGCCCTCGGTGCCTCGCACCGAAGCGAAGCCGATAAGCATGTCACCATTCATAGTCATGTCGATTTCCTGGTACGCGTTGTGTGTCATTGTTCTTCGCCATTGCGCCCGCGCGGCGGCTAGTTGAATAACCAGTTAACTGCGGGCCGAACGATGGGAGGTGGATAGACGCACCATGAGCCGTCATGGTGCCGGAAGAAGACAATCGCATACGTTCCGGACGAACGTGCGACTTCGACCTGTACGGCCCGCCATGGCATCTTCGTCGAGCGACAGGGTCGCGTAACGCTGAGATTTTCCCGATTTCCAAACCAGTCATTGACCAGAGCGCGAAGGGATGTGCGCTGACCGCTCATAAGCGTCTCCGCGCTTCGCGGACGTGTCGGCAAATCCACAAAGCTTTTTCGCAGCAAGTTCGTTCGAGCGCCAACACCAAACGACCCGATCTGGCTTTCCTCAACCGGGGAAGTCAGGACGGTAGTGTCATCATCGATGGCTGGCTGCGTCTCGTCCATTGAAGTTAATCGTTGGGGGTTTAACCGAAGCGTTAACGTATGGTGTGCGCGGCGCTGTCAATGCAGCGTTTCGCGCGTGGCCAGCGGCTTTAACAATTGACTCCAGGCCGCGCTGACGAGAATCGTTGCGCATCCGCCGAGCACAACTGAGCCAACCGCACCAAATGCCGTAGCCGTCAGACCGGATTCGAATTCGCCGAGTTGGTTGCTTGCGCCAATAAAAAGCGTGTTCACGGCCGCGACGCGTCCACGCATGCGATTCGGGGTTTCCAGCTGAATGAGCGTCTGGCGAACGATCACGCTGATTGTGTCTGCGCCGCCCGATATCGCCAGCAGAAGCAGCGAGACAGGAAACGAGCGGGAAATTCCAAACGCGGCAATCGCGGCGCCGTACACCGCGACCGCTAACAGCAGTTTCCGGCCCACCCCGCTGCCGATGGCGCGCCGCGACAGCATGAGCCCGACACAGAGCGCGCCCACCGCAGGCGCGCAGCGCAGCAAGCCCAGACCTTGCGGCCCGACGTGCAGAATCTCTTTCGCGTAGACCGGCAGGAGCGCCGTGGCGCCGCCAAACAACACGCCGAAGAGATCGAGCGAAATACCGCCGAGCAAAAGCGGATGGCTCCAGACGAAGCGCAAACCGGCAAGCACGGTCTCGGCCGTCACGGGCTCGCGCGGCGGCGCCACGTGGTCGTAACGTATCAGGGCATACATTGCGGCGCTCACGCAAAAGAGCGCTGCGCAGGTGAAATACAGCGCGTTCACGCCGGTTGCGAACAGCAAGCCGCCCAACGCCGGCCCCGCTATGACACACACCTGCTGGACGACGGTGCTGAGCGCCATCGACCTTGCCAGCAGGCTCTGCGGAACGAGCATCGGCAACAGTGCCTGTTGACCCGACATCTGAAACGGCCGGATGGCGCCGAGCACGAGCGAGAGACCCAGCAGCAGGTCGCGAGTCACTGCATGCGTCATGGAAGACACGGCGAGCAAAGTGCCGATGGCCGCCTGGGCGGCGAGGCAGATTGCGACCAGTTGGCCGCGATGCATGCGATCGGCGCAATGCCCCGCGACCAGCGTAGTCGCGAGCCCGGGAATGAATTGAAAGAGTCCGACGAGCCCGAGATACCACGCACTCGATGTGAGGTCGTACATATGCCAGCTGATCGCGAGCATGAGCATCTGCTGGGCGGTGATGGAACCGACGCGCGCAATCAGGAAGCGCGTGAGCGATGCGTGCCGCAGCAAGGGCGTCAAGGCGGTGGACGCCTCCAGTGCCGGCGAGGACGTTTCGTTAGCGTGGCTCATAAGGACTTCCAGCCTTGCACGTGTTTCACGTGCAGGTGATTTTTAAAAGCTTCTTCTGGCATAAAGCAGGGGCTACGGAAGGCCCATCCTCACGAATCCGTGTGGCATTGACCCGTATCGGGATGCGGCGCTTCACACTCGCTCTCGTTGACCTTCGGCGCCCATTTCCGCTGGAGCAACACCACGGTGCTCGTGGCGCCCAGAATGAGGAACACGAAAATAGCCAGGATGGGCAGCGTGTAACTGCGCCCGATATGAAGCAGCCAGCCGGAGAGACTGGCGGACACGCCGCCCGCAAGACTGGTGGCCACTTGCTGCAGGCCCGTATTCAGGCCTACCGCCTGTTTGGGAATCAAGGTGAGCTTGACGAGCGCGAGGTTGTTCGCGGTCACGAGGCCCAGCAGTGAAAGAGAAACGATATTCCAGAACAACGCCATTTGTGGCGAGCGCGAATACGCACCCATCAAAACCGTCGTACCGCTGATGAAGCCGGCCACGATAAACGATTTGCGTACCACAACCGCATCATGGCCTCGCGCGATCAACCGGTCCGCTGCCCAACCCGCCAACGCTGCCACGACTGCGATGCCTGCAAAGCTGAAGAACGTATACAGGCCCGACTGCCGCAGCGAGAGCCCGCGCTGCTCGACCAGATACGCCGGCATCCATGTCATGCAATAAAACACGAAATAGCTGTAGCAGAAGTTGGTGATCAAGCCGCCCCACACCACCGGGCTCGACAGCAGATTGCCGAGCGGCACCGATGCCGCCCGGCGCTTCGCCACGGCAAGCTCGGCTTTCGACGGGAAATCGTTGTTGAGCATCCATTGCCACGGCACCAGCCACACCAGGCCGGCAAGCCCTGTCACGACGAACATCGTCTTCCACGAACTGATGGCGATAAGCCAAGCCGCGATTGGCGCACCGAGCGCCGGACCCATCTTGCCGCCAATCGAATAGATGCCGAGCGCGGTGCCCTTGTGCGCCTCGTCGAAGTTATTGGCGAGATAGCGATAGGTGGCAGGAACCACCACCGCTTCGGCAACGCCGATCAAGAGGCGCACGAGGATCAGCGCGTACAACGTGGTCACGACGCCCGTTGCCGCCGCCGCGAGACACCACAGCCGGAAGCAGAGCGTATAGGGCCATTTCACGCCATAGCGATCGACCACCCAGCCCATGGGCATCTGCAAGAGCCCGTAGGACCAAAACATGGCGGAGCCGAGCCAGCCGCGCTCGATGTGCGTCAGCGCGAATTCGTGCACGAAATGACGGTCCGCGAGCGCCCCCGACATGCTCGTTCGGTCTACGAAGGAGATCATCAGTCCGAGTGCAAGCAGCACAAGAATGCCCCAGCGATTCTCCGGCCGCGCCACTTTTCGTGCTGTGATCTCCACCAATCGTCTCCGATGATTTTCCGGCTCAGCCCAGGCTGCCTGTCACGTCGTCGAACAACTCGTCGACCGAGAGACGGCGCGGGATGATTTTCTGGTCGAGCGCCCAATCCACCGCCAGCTGCAGCCCCTTGCGGTTCGCCTCCAGCCCGATCGGCGGGAAGATGGCCGGCACGCCTTCAGCAAGCGAGCGGCTTTCCACAACCATGCGATACATCTCGCGAACGATATCCGGGCGCTCCTTCGACAGATTCTCATGCACCACGAACATGTGGTTGATCGGCACGACGCCCGTGCGCGAGAACCAGTCCTTCGCGGCGGCATGCGCGTCCGGCACCAGCGTGCGCACACGCTCGTCCTTCGGCATGTCTTCGCCGAGCAGCGCGGCCGCCAGTTCGCCCTTGAGCATCATCTCCGGAATCGACGATCCGGCCGGCAGACGCTGGCAGTTTTGCGGATCGCTGTACTCGGCCAGGTGCCCGTCGCCCAGCGTCATCCAGGTCACCTTGTCGAGATCCACGCCGTATTCATGGCGCAGGATGCCGCGAATCCAGAGTGCAGTCGTTTGCGTGTAGGTACGCACGCCGACTTTCTTTCCTTCGATGTCCTTCGGATCCAGATGACCGAAGTCGATGTTGTAGCCCGCGCAGTGATGCTGGAAGCGCCCCGAAATCGGCGCCGGCAGCAGGACGTACGGCTTGCCATAGGCCTTGGCCTGCAGGAACGTGACGATTGCGAGCTCGCCCGCGTCGAACTTGTTCTCGCGCACCATGGCCTTGAAGCCGTTGTGCGCCGGGGTCGGCCCGCAGAAGTCCAGCGTCACGAGATCCGACGCCACACGCCCATCGCGCATTGCCTTCGTCACTGCGTATTCGGCCAGATTGGTGCGCAACGTCGGCACGCCAGTCAGCGTCGTTGTCATGAATGCCTCTCCTTATGCTTGTTTCTTGAAATCGCCTGTTAATGCCGAACAAAAGCCGAATTACAGCCGGACCTCGATGAGGCACGGACCCGGCTCGCGGGTCGAATCGACCATCGCCTTGTAGAAGTCCTCGGCAGTCTCGACTGCCTTGCCCGGCACGCCCATGCTCTTCGCCATCGCGAGCCAGTCGATACGCGGCTTGTCGATGTCGATCATGGAGAGCGCGCGTTCGCCCGGCGTGCCCGCGCCCATGTTGGCGTATTCGGCCTTGAGAATCGCGTAGCTGTTGTTGGCGAAGATGATCGTCGTGACATTCAGCCCTTCGCGCGCCTGAGTCCACAGCGACTGGATCGTGTACATTGCGCTGCCGTCGCCGACCATGCAGAACACACGCCGGTCCGGGCATGCGAGCGCCGCGCCGGTCGCCACCGGCGTCGAATAACCGATCGAGCCGCCCATGTTGTTGATGAGATCGTGCGGCCGCGCGCCCATGGTCAGGCTCATCGATTCACGGCCCGTGGTGAGCGATTCATCGACGACGATGCAGTGCTCGGGCAACGCAGCTGCCAGCGCATGAGCGATGCTCGTGGGATTGAGCGCGCCCGTCGGCACCGGGGTTTCGATACGCGGCTGCACGAGCGCTGTCGCATCGGTAGCGCCTAGTGCCTGCAGCAGCATGTCGAAAGCGAGTTCGCTGTCCTCGTCGGCCTCGACGAGCGCGTGCACCAGCGTGCCCTCGGCCTTGAGCAGGCTCGGCTTGTCCGGGTAAGCGAAGAAGGCCACCGGCTCGGTGGTCTCGACCGTGACGATGTGCTTGAAGTCCTTGAGAAACGCCATCGCCTGCGGCACCGCGTACGGAATGCGCGCAATGGGCACGCGGCCCGCACCGCGCTCGATGCGTGCGGTGAAGAACTGCGAGCCCAGCCGCGCGCCGGTGGCCGCGGCCACACGGCCGGCTTTTTCGAGCGCCGCGCCGCGCGTCGCCTTGTTGGCGAGAATGAACAGCGTCGGCTCGCCGGAGCGCAACACCCGCGCGACGTGTTCGATACGCGCGGCGCTCGGCGTCTTGCGACGGGTCACGGCCGCAGGCGGCAGTACCGGCTCCGCTTCCGTGCGCTGCCACGAGGTGTCGCCCGGCAGGATCAGCGTGGCGATCTGCCCCGGATGCTCGCTGGCCTTGGCCACGGCTTGCGCCGTGTCCCACGCGATGGTGTCCGCCGATTCGGCGCGGCGCACCCAGTGGCTCAGCGGCCGCGCGAGGCCCTCGATATCCGAGGTAAGCGGTGGGTCATACTTGAGATGCGACACCGAATGCTCGCCGACGACATTGACCATGCCCGACGACGCGCGCTTCGCGTTGTGGATGTTCGCAAGGCCGTTCGCAAGACCGGGACCCAGGTGCAGCAGCGTCGAGGCCGGCTTGTCCTTCATCCGGTACCAGCCATCGGCGGCACCCGTGGCCACGCCCTCGAACAGACACAGCACACTGCGCATGCCTGGATTGTTGCCGAGGGCAGCCAGGAAATGCATCTCCGAGGTGCCGGGGTTCGCAAAGCAAATATCGACATCCTGATCAACCAGGGTCGCGACGAGACTTTCGGCGCCGTTCATCAGTAGCCTGCCATATCGCGAGCGAGACCGACCACGCCGTACGTGCGCTGCGGCGCCGACATCAGGAAGCGGTAGCCCTCCTCGGAGAGGCGCCGATGATTCTTGGCCGTGACGTGCGGGTGGCCCACGATCACGTTGTGCTTCTTGCAGGTCTCAACGATCTGGCGCATGGCATCGATGACTTCGGGGTGCTCGTACTGGCGTGGAAAGCCCAGTTCCTGGCTGAGGTCGCCTTCACCGATGAGGATGAAGCCGATGCCGGGCACGTTCGCGAGAATGTCGTCGAGGTTCTCGATCGCCTGCGTGCTCTCGCACATCAGGCCCACGAGAATCTCGCCTTCGGGCACGAGCGGCCACACGTCGGCCTTCTTGTAGTAGTCAGCCATGCTGAGGCCCCAGTAGCGCGCCGCGTTGGCCGGGCCGTCGCCGCGCACACCCTTCGGCTCGTACAGCGGGGCATTCTTCGGTCGCGCATAGCGGCAGGACGCCACCGCGTTATAGGCCTGCTCGACCGTCGCCACGTGCGGCCAGATCACGCCGTAGGCGCCGCGATCGAGCACCTGCTTGGCGAAGCTCTGGTTCATCTCCACGCCGTTCGCGGGGATACGCGCGATCGGCGTGACCTTCGGCGCCACCGATGCGGACTCGGCGATCTGCTTGCGGCTGAGCATGTACTGCAGCGCGTCGCCGAGCGCAGCCACGTCGTAGGGGTTGTGCTCCATCTCGAAGACGAGCCCGTCATAGGGCGAATCGCTCATTTCGATGGCGGTCTGCTTGTCGAGCTTGGCGAAGGCGGCGTGCGCGGCCTTGCCCGACTCGAACGCGCGGATGATGCTGTTCAGACGATTGGTGGACATGTGAGTCTCTCTTTCTCGCTACGCGTGCGCCGCGGCAGTCGCTGGCGCACGCGCGGTTGGCAATGTTCGATCAGGCTAGAGCCGGGTACAGCTTCTGTGCGGTCTTGCCGAAAATCCAGGCGCGGTCTTCCGCACCGAGGCAGGCGAGCCCTTCTTCAGCCGTCGCAAGAATGTCTGCGAGCGTGCCGGGCGAAGTCGGAAAATTCGAGCCCCATGCCATACGCTGCGCGCCGAAGGCTTCGACCACGCGCGGGAAGAACGTCTCCGCGCTGGCTTTTTCCTTCTTCACGTCGCCGAAAATGCGCGGCGTGAGCTTCATGTAGAGGTTCGGCAGATCGGCCAGCGCGAAGAGGCTCGCAGCATTCGCGTACGGCGCGCCGTCGAGCACGTCGGGGCGGCCAAGGTGGTCGAGAATGATGTTCACGCGCGGAAACTTCTCCGCCAGCATGCGCACCTGGGGCAGACCGATCGGCCCCGTCTGGATGCACATCGGCAACTGCAGTTCCGCGAGCATTTCCCATGCCTTGAAGGACTTCGGATTGTCCAGCTCGCTCGGATCGAAGTCCTTGGTCGAGCCGCCCGTGAAGATGCGCAGGCCGGCAAGACCCTTGTCGGCCCAGCCCTTGATCACGGCAGGCACGTCGTCGGCCAGCATGTCCACGGAGCCCACGGCCACGAGCCGGTCCTTGTACTGGTTGCAGCCGTCCACGACGTAGCTGTTGTCGAAACCGTAGGTCGTCGACGAATGCACGACAGCCGCTTTGGAAACGCCGGCTTCGTCCATCGCCTTGATCAGCGCCTCGACGGTGTTCGGGCGCTCCTGCGACCAGTCCGAGCGCTTGCCGAACAGCGGCGCGGGCGGATAACGCTTCTCATCGTCCGAGATGATGTGCGGATGAATGTCGATGAAGTTCATGATGTCCGTTCAGCTATCGGCTTCGTTACAGACCTTTGGCCTTGAGATGCGCGTCGAGGCGCGGATACACGCGGCGTGCGTTGCCTTCGAAGATCGCGTGACGGTCGGCGTCGCTCAGCGCCGTGCAGGCGTCGACGTAGCGCTTCGTGTCGTCGAAGTACTCGCCGGTGTCCGGATCGCGGCCGCGCACGGCGCCGATCATTTCCGAGCCGAACAGCACGTTGCTCGTCGGCACGACCTTGGTGAGCAGCTCCACGCCGGGGTGGTGATACACGCAGGTGTCGAAGAAGATATTGTTCAGCAGTCCTTCGAGCGGACGGTCCATCATCTCGAGCGACATGCCGCGGTAACGGCCCCAGTGGTAAGGCACCGCGCCGCCGCCGTGCGGAATCACCAGGCGCAGCGTCGGGAAGTCCTTGAACACGTTGCCTTGCAGCAGCTGCATGAAGACGGACGTATCGGCGTTCAGGTAATGCGCGCCGGTGCCGTGATGGCACGCGTTGCACGAAGCGGCGACGTGGATCATGGCCGGCACGTCGAGATCGCACAGCGCTTCGTAGAGCGGATACCACTCGCGGTCCGTCATCGGCTTGCCGGTCCAGTAGCCGCCGCTCGGGTCTGGATTCAGGTTGCAGCCGACGAAGCCCATTTCCTCGACGCAGCGGCGCAGTTCGGCAACCGAGTTCTTCGGCGGCGCGAGCGGCGACTGCGGCAACTGGCAGACGGGCACGAAGTTATCGGGGTAGATATCGCACACGCGGCGCACGAGGTTGTTCGAGACCTCGGCCCATTCGAGGCTCGTGCGTTCGTTGCCGAGGTGGTGGCTCATCAGGCCCGCGATCGGCGAGAACAGCGTGAGGTCGCCGCCGCGCTCTTTCTGCAGGCGCAGCTGACCGTTGCCGACGCCTTCGCGGATCTCGTCATCGCTGACGTGTGCGCCCGATAGCGGCGGCGCGTTGGCCGGATCGTTGGCGGCGGCGATCTGTTTGGCGCGCCAGTCGCGGAACGAGGCAGGAACGGTCGTGAAGTGACCGTGACAATCGATGATCATTTTTTCTTCCGTGCGGAGTTCAGCGCAGCATTCAGGCGCGGGGATCGACGAACAGTTCGTTCATGCTCATGCGGCGCGGCGTGAGACCCTGCTTGAACGCGGTCGCTTCGAGCGCTTCGATGGTCTTGCGGTTTTCCTCGATGCCATAGGGCAGCGGGTCGCGGCCAACGATCTTCTGCAGTTCTACGTACTTCTTGTTCTTCTTGTCGGTCAGCTCACCCGCGTCGAGCTTCGCGAGCCAGTCCTTCTTCGCCTTGTCGAAAGCGTCGTAGATCGATTTGGCCACCCACGGATGCTCGGCCAGCACCGAATCCTTCACGACGATGGTGCCGTGCATCGGGTAGACGCCGGTGCGGGCGTAGTACTCGGCTTCGAGTTCGTCGGCGTTCGGGAACAGGTCCGGGTAATTCGCTTCGACTTCCTTCCAGCCGCCCGTCGGGTCGCCGGTGCGGCCGATACCTGCGTTGCCGTGAAAGCCCGCAACGAGTTCGCCCTTGGCCATCATTTCGGCGAGCGACGTGCCGGCCGGAGCGTGAATCACGTTCGGCGGCAGCTTGAGCTGCGTGACGTGCTCTTCGTCGTCGACCACCCACGTCACCTTCGACGAATCGAGACCAAACTCGTCCATCAGCACCTGACGCGTCCATGCACCGGTCGTCACCGAATAGGCGCGCACGCCGACCTTCTTGCCTTCGAGGTCCTTCGGCGTCTTGATGCCGGCATCCGGACGCACCAGCAGGCCGGAATGATGGAAGCGGCGGACCACGAAGATCGGCAGCGCAACGAAAGGCGCACCATAGGCGCGCGCGATGATGTACGTCGTCGGCGCCAGTTCGCACACATCGAATTCGACATCGCGGACCATGCGGCGGAACGCGCCGATTTGCGGGTGCACCGTGATGAATTCGGCGTCGACGCCTTCGATCGGAATGGAGCCGTCACGGATGGCAGCGGTGTGCGGATGCTCGGCGATCGCGAGCTTGAGGTGGACTTTCTTGGTCAATTTAGTCTCCTTGGACCTGGACAATCGATTCAACCTGCTTCGCGTCGCGGTTGCATGCCCACTGAGGGAAAGCTGCGTGGCTGCTCAGGTGATCTCGTTGGCTAGATGATCTTTCCGCACCGGTTTTCCGTCTATTGAATTAACCTGCGGGTGACTTAACCATTCGGTAAAGGCCCGGGCGAACGCAATGGCTGGATGCCGCGACGGGCCTGGATCGAAGGGGTGAATGCGCCTCGACGCCCGGCTTCGAGATTGAGGCTTCGGTTATGTTGAGCGAATGGCTAAGGGCGGCTTATCAGGCCGCTCAGTGCGTCTCAATGCGTCTCAGTGGGCAACTGTGGCCGGCCGGGCTTGGCCGGCTGCATCATCGCTCGTGCAGCGGTCCCAGCCCCCGTTCTGAGCCGCTCAGCGGCCTCCTCGAGGCACGACACCATGAGTTGCGCACTAGGCGTCAGGCCGCGATTGCGATTCCACAGCACGCCCGCAGGCCGCAGCAGGCGAGGCAGGCTTAACGGAAGCGTATGAAGCGGCTGGGCCGTGTCGCCACCGGGCGTGCCTGCCATCACCGCAATGAAATCCGAAATCTGCAGATGCGCGCGCGCAACGTGAATCGAGAGCGTTTCGATGTAGTTGTTGGTCAGCGGCACGTCATGCGCTTCGAGCACGCGCTCGAGGGGGTCGCGCAGTATCGAGCCGAGCGGCGGCAGTATCCAGGGAAAGGGACGCAGGTCCGACCACGTTAGCGACTTCCTGCGGGCCAGCGGGTGGTGGCGGCCCGTCATCAGCGTCACGGGCTCCTCGATCAGTTCCTTTTCTTCGAAGCTGCCGAGCGTATCGGGTGGCGGCAGGCGGCCCACCACGAGGTCGAGATGGCCTTGCCAGAGTTCGGGCAGCAGTAACGCTGTCGTACCTTCCGTCACCATCACGTTGGTGCCCGGCGAGCGCTGCTTCAGCAGGCTCAGCGCCTGCGGCAGCAACACCGAGGCCGAGGCGGGCAGCATGCCGATATGGATCTTGCCTTCGGTACCCGAACTCAGCGCCTTCAATTCGTCGCGGGCCTGGTTCAGGATGGTCAGCATTTCGCGCGCGTGGCGAATCAGGCAATCGCCGTACTGCGTGGGCACGAGTCCCTGCGCCGTTCGTGCAAACAGCGTGAGGCCGAGACCCCGTTCGAGTTCGGCCAGTGACTTCGAGACGGCAGGCACGGTCACGTGAGTGACGTCGGCCACCTGGGTCAGGTTGCGGTATGTGTCGATCGTCACGAGCAGGCGCAGGTGCCGCGCCTTCAGGTTGATCTGCAGGTACCAGTCGAGAGCGGACACGTCGTGTACCTCCGCGGTTTCACCAGCTCGTTAAAGCAACATTCCAGGGCGGCGGAAAACCGCTCAATGCGTCCGCCGCCGGATCCTTCAGGTCAGTCCTTGGGCTCGAGCGCGTGCAGCGTCATGCCAAGCGAAATCGAGGTGAAGTAACCCACCGTGACCAGCAGCTCCGCAATCACCGGACGGCCGAGTCCGGCGTCGTAACGGTCGAAACGCGTGGCGTCGATCGCGCCGCCCGCCAGGATGTCGCAGACTGCATCGCAGACGAGGCCAAAGCGATCGTCGCCTGCCTCGGGCCGGCGCTTCTCCAGAATCGCCGCGACCACCGGCTCGGGTACGCCAGCCTTCAACGCATGCCGGCGATGATTGGCGATCACATAGGGCGCATTCCAGAAGACGGCGGTCGACAGAATCGCCACTTCGCTTTCTGCCTCGCTGAGCACGGGCGAACGATCGACGTGTGTGCCGATGATCTCCATCCCGCCAGCGAGGTTCGGGTTGTGCAGCCAGATGTTGAACGGTGTGGGGATACGCCCCCGCCCTTCGCCCAGCCGCGCAATGACTTTCTTCTGATCGTCCGAGGCCTTGTCCGGATCGATACGTTCAAGCCGGTTCTTCGTCATTCCATTTCCTTCCCATGTTCAATATGAATTCGCGGCATGCCGATCACTAACGCTCAGTAATGCTCACAATGGCTCGTAGAGTCTTCCGCGAACCAGCAGCACACCGCAGGCGCGACAAACCCAGCGAATCTCGTTGTCGCGCGTGCGCCAAAGAAACCGGAAGTGACACTTGTGCACGGTGCCTTCTCGCATCGTCTCGATCGCTGCCTTAAAAGAGGCTGCTCGGCCAGGGGATATGGATGATCTGGTCGAACACGCCGTAGATGAGCGCCGTCACGCACGCCGCGAGAATCAGGCTGAGTTTCCAGGACTCGCCGCCTTCCACGCGCATGAAGGCCATGATCATGATCGGCACCGTGGGGATCATGCCGATCAGGGACATGCACACGAGGAACGCCACGAACCAGCCGAAGAACCGGGCGGCCCGGATCAGCGTCACCTTGTTCGAGAGCTTTTCGCCGTGGTCGCTCGACACGTCCATGTGGATGCCGCCGCCGGCCTTCGCCGCGCCAGCCTGCGCCGGAATGACGAACACCTTGTAGGCGAGACTGAGCGTGCCGGCGATGACGAGAATGCTCGCGATGACCGTCGGCCCGATTCTCGCCATCAGCAGCCAGCCCTGCGCCGTCACCAGCATGTAGACCCCGATGCCGATGAAGAACACGTAAACCAGGTCTTCGAGCTTCAGCACGATCTTCCCGCTCGGCCGCATGCGCGCAAGCCCGCCGCTGCGCAGCGCGTTGAACAGCGGCTTGAAGAAGACTAGCGCCGCGAGCGTGAGCAGCACCATGACAACCGGACGCGTGAGCCATTCCGTGCCGTAGCGCACGAAGGAGATCGTCATGTAGCGCTCCATCAGCGTGCCGAGCACGAGACCCAGGATCAGCGGCGGCCGCGCCCATCGCAAGCGCTTCATGGTCCAGCCGACCACCCCGGCGATCAGCAAAACGAATAGATCGCCCCAGCTGCGCGAACCCTGGAATGCGCCGACGTAGATGATCGGCATGATGACCGGGAGGATCAGCGTGTAGCGCAGCGTCGAAATCTTCGCGAATTGCCCGCTGAGCAGAAAGCACAGACCCGCGCCGAAGATATTGGCAAGCGCGATGGACCACACCATCGAATAGGTAAAGTCCAGATGCTTGGTCAGCATGTCGGGGCCAGGGATGAACCCGTGCACCATCATCGCCCCAAGCAGGATGGCCTGTGCGGCGCCGCCCGGTACGCCGAAGGAAAGCATCGGCACGAGACTGCCGCCTTCGCGTGCATTGTTCGCCGCTTCGGGTGCGATCACGCCGCGCACGTCGCCCGTTGTGAAGGATTCCTTCGCACCCTTCGAGGTCTGCAGCGCGTGACCGTAGGCAATCCAGTCCGTCACCGCACCCGTGATGCCCGGCACGACCCCGAGAATCGCGCCAAGGCCGCCGCAACGCAGGACCAGGAACCAGTTGCGCAGACTGTCGGTTACGCCCTGCCGCATGCCCTGGCGCGAGCTGAATTGAATGTTGTCGGCGATCGCGGTACGGCGGATGGCGAGTTCGCACAACTCGGGCAGCGCGAAGATGCCGAGAATGATCGGCACCAGCGGAATGCCGTCCTGCAGGTAAAGGAGATCGCCTGTCCAGCGCATTTGGCCGGTCTCGACATTGGTGCCGATCATGCCGACGAGAATGCCGAAGCACGCCGCGACCACGCCCCTGAGCGGCGCGTTGCCCGAGAGCGCCGACACCATCGACACGCCGAATATCGTGAGCCCCAGCATTTCGGGCGTGCCGATCGAGAGAACGAACGGGCGCACCAGGGGCAACGAAATGGCCAGGATGATGGCGCCGATCAACCCGCCCATCAACGAGGACGTATAGCAGGCGCTCAACGCGCGCGACGCTTCACCGCGCTTCGTCATAGGCAACCCATCCAGCACGGTCGCCTGGGAAGCCGCATGGCCCGGCACGCCGAAGAGCACGGCGGGAATCACGTCCGAAGTCGTAATGACCGACGCCATGCCGAGCAGCATGGCGAACGCCGCATACGGGTCCATTGTGTAGGTGAACGGCACGAGCAATGCAAAGCCTGTCAGCCCTCCGATGCCCGGCAGCAATCCGATCGCCAGCCCGACCATGACTCCGAATACGAGGAAGATCAGACGGTTGAATTGCAGAAGCGTCGACAGCGCATGGCCTGCTGCCATTACCGTTGCGTCGTTGAAAAATTCCATGCGTCATCCTGATGAAATGGCCGGAGTCGTCGACCTCGTTACGCGTTCAGTCCGCAAGCGACGGATACAGCACCTTCGCCGTGCGGCCCCAAACCCATGCGCGCTCCTCCTCGCTCAGCGCCGCGAAACACGCGTTGCCTTGCTCGATCAGATTCTTCAGCGGCCCTGCGGAGGCCGGATAGTTCGAGCCAAAGGCCAGGTGATCCGCGCCGAATACCTTCACCAGTTGCGGGAAAAACGCTTCTGCTCCGCCAGGCGCTGCCTGCGCGAGATCGAACGTTTTCGGCGTGACCTTCAGGTACACGTTGTCGTACTTCGCCAGATCGAACAGCGCCGCGCAGCGCGCATAGGGAGGGCCGTCTTCGAGATCGGGTCTGCCGCAGTGATCGAGCGCGATCCTCACCGTCGGAAAACGCGTAGCCAGTTCGGCCACCATCGACAAGCCCTCCGGCGTGGTCTGCACCACCATGGTCATGCCGATTTCGGCGCAGCGTTCCCAGATCGGGAAGGTCGCAGGATCGACGAGCCAGCTGCCGTCGGTCTGATGCGTCGCGCCGCCGGTAAAGAGACGAATGCCGCCCATGCCGTTGGCCAGCCAGTGATCGAAGGTCTTCAGTGCATCGGGCGCCATCACGTCGAATGAATAGACACCCGTAAAACGCTTCGGATCTTGCGCCACGCTATCGGCCACATACGAGTTGTTGTGGCCGTAAGTCGTCGACGAATGCACGATAGCCGCCTTCGCAACGCCGGCCTCGTCCATCTCGGCGACCAGCTGCTCGAACGTGACGGGACGCGTCGCAGACCACTTCGAGCGATGCCCGTGTTGTGGCGCGACAGGATAACGAACCGTATCCGTCGAGATGATATGGGGATGAATGTCGATGATTTCGGGTGTCATGCGATTTAACCTCTCGGTGAACGACTGTCACTCACCCGCAGCAGGTTCATGACATTCAATGTTCGGTGCGTTCAGTGCGAACTGAAAATGAGCTTGCGTGCGCTCTCGATCTGCGGTTCGGGCGTCGCGTACAGCTTGCTGACGATCTGTTCAACCGCGCTGCCGTCGATCGGATCGATTGGGTAACCTGAACGTTTCATGGCCGCGATGAACTCGGGATCCGCGATCGTCTTCGCGAAGGCCGCACGCAGCGCGTTCAGACGATCCTCGGGCACGCCCTGCGGCACCGCGATCGGCCGTCCCGCATCGAACGGCAGCAGGAACAGGTTGAACAGCGCCTTCACGTCGGGATTGGTGATGTAGGTGCTCAGGTTGGGAACGTTGGCGAAGGGCGCCGGACTGTTCCAGCCAAGATGCAGCAACACCTTCATCTTGCCGTTGGCGAGCATGCGTACGGGCTCGCCCTGCTGCAGGCCGTCGATCGTCGAGGCCCAGCCGTCGACTTCACCGCGTTGCATCGCGAGATACACTTCGCCGCGCCCCGTGTAGCCAGGCACGATGCTCATCTTCGCGCCGAGGTACTCGTCGAGCAGCGCGGGCAGTGTCCTGTCCTCGTTCGCGAAGCCCGTCGCGCCGATATACATCTTCTTCTTCGTGAGATCGTCCGCCGTGGTGACGCCGGAGCGCGTCATGGAAACGATGCAGTACTGGACCTTGTTGAGACTGCCGAGCCATCGCACCTTGCGCGGATCGAAGCGGTTCTGTCGCGGATCGAGCAGCGGAATGTAGAGGTTATTACGCTGCAGGAAGCCGATCACGGTACCGTCATTCGGCTGGCGGGTCTGAAGCGATGCGGCCGCAACCATCCCGCCTGCGCCGACCACGTTCATCACGACCGCGCGGGGCTTGCCGGGAATGTAGTTCACGAAGAAGCGCGCGAACTGGCGCGCGATGATGTCGGTCGGCGTGCCGGCGTCGGCGCTCACGACGATCGTCAGGATCTTGCCGTGGTAGAAGTCTTCGACCGATTGACCATAAGCGGGTCCGGCAATCGCCATCGCGGCAATACAAATGAGCGCCGCGCAAGCGCGTATTGCGGTCGTGAACTTCATGGTCGTCCCTGTCTCCGGTCATGTTTCGCGAGGCGCCGTCGTGGCAAGCCTGAGACCGTTGCAGTCCCGTAGCGTGAATCGCGACGTCTGCGTTCAACTATCGAGTGAACGCAGTGAAATTCTGCCAGCCCGTCGACAGGGAATGAATTGAGAAAATTTGCCCGAGGTTTGAGCAAATGGTTAAGGCTCACAAGGGGTTAACGCTGGGGCGCCCGCATGGAATTGCAGGCGGAGGGCACGATCGTTCGGAAGACGCTTACTGCTCGGCGTGGCTCTTCGCGTCGAGATGCTGTGCGGCCTCTTCGAGGCACGACACCATGAGTTGCGCGCTCGGCGTGAGGCCCCGATTGCGGTTCCACAGCACGCCTGACGGGCGCAGCAGCCGCGGCAGGCTCAACGGCAGCGTATGGAGCGGCTGGGTGGGGTCGTTGGCGGGCGTGTCGGCCATCACCGCGATGAAATCGGAGACCTGCAGATGCGCGCGCACGACGTGAATCGACAGCGTTTCGATGTAGTTGCTCGTGAGCGGCACGCCATGCACTTCGAGCGCGCGCTCGAGCGGGTCACGCAATATCGAGCCAGGCGGCGGCAAGATCCACGGATACGGATGCAGGTCCTCCCACTTGAGGTGCTTCTTGCGCGCCAACGGATGGTGGCGCCCCGTCACGAGCGTCACGGGGTCTTCGAGAAGTTCCTTCTCCTCAAAGCTGCCGAGCGTATCCGGAGCCGGGAGACGGCCCACGACCAGATCGAGCTTGCCCTGCCAGAGTTCGGGCAGCAGCGAGGCCGTCGTGCCTTCTATCACCACCACATTGGTGCCAGGCGAGCGTTGCTTCAACAGCCCAAGCGCCTGCGGCAACAACACGGAAGCGGAGGCCGGCAGCATGCCGATATGCACCTTGCCCTCGGTGCCGGAACTCAGGGCCTTTAACTCGTCGCGCGCCTGATTGAGGATGGTCAGCATTGACCGCGCGTGGCGAATCAGGCAATCGCCGTAGGGCGTGGGCACGAGGCCTTGCGCGGTGCGGGAAAACAGCGTGAGTCCGAGCCCCCGTTCGAGTTCGGCGAGGGCCTTCGAGACGGCAGGCACCGTCACATGGGTAACATCTGCCACCTGTGTGAGGTTGCGGTAGGTATCAATTGCCGCGAGAAGGTGCAAATGCCGTGCCTTCAGGTTGATCTGCAAGTACCAGTCAAGCGCCGACACGTCGCGTACCTCTCCCCGTTTTACGATCTGGTTAAGCCTGTGGCCATTTTACTCAATTGCCGCGCAGTCGGGTTCGCAGGCAGGATCACGCTGCGCGTCATTGCGCATACGGCATTCCCTGTCTTTTGCCGCGCCTGCGGCGACTGTCGAATCCGTCACAACGACTAGCCCGATCAACCGGCATAGGGAGACACCTGATGACGCAAACCCTCGCTCGACGCGGCTTCTTGCGCAGCGCGGCCGTTTTCGGCCTGAGCATCGCTGCCGCCGGACTCGCCGCGCCCTATATCGCGCGCGGCGCTTCCTCGCAACTCCGGATCGTCAGTAACCCTGGGCTCGAGAACGCCACGCTCAATGCGTTGATGGACGAGTTGGGCTATTTCCGGCAATTCGGCGTGAATGCGCTGATCGTTGAGATCGCCGGCGCAACGGGGCCCTTCAATACCATCGCAGCCGGCAGCGGGGACCTCTGCATGGTTTCCGGCTACAACCTGGTGTTGTCGCGCATCGCACGAGGCGCGAACGTCAAGATCGTCGGCGCAGGCATGAAGAAATGCGCACTGACGGTTTTCGCGAGACCCGAGAGCATCCATACGCTCGCCGACCTGAAGGGCAAGACGGTTGCTGTCGGCCCGGCTCGCGGCTTGTTGCATTTGCTGATGCTGCAGCTCATGAAAGAAAAAGGGATCGACGCTACGCAGGTCAATTTCGTCGACAAAGGCAGCAACGACGAGTGCCATGAGGCCGTCGTAAAGGGCGAAGTCGACGCCTGCTGCTCGAGCATTTCGCACTTGAACGATCGCGACGGGCTCGTGGTGCTCAACGACGCCAACATGTGGCAAGCGCTACCTCAATGCATCTTCCAGACAGCCTATGCTTCGAACTCCGCGATCCGCGACAAGCATGAAGGCATGGTCGCCGTGATGGCGGCCTACGGCGCACTCTACGAATTCCTGATGTCACCGGCCTCGCGCGATGCCCTCTTCGAAGCGCGCAAGCACGCGCAAAAGAAATTCGACAAGGCGTCGGCCCAGGCGATCTGGACGTTCAACGAAACGCAGCGGCCCTACTCGAAAGACCTTTCTCTAACAGGCGACGACATCGGCTATCTGCAGGACATGTACATCGGCCTCGGTATCCTGCAGCAGAAGCAGCCGTTCGACGCCGTGGCCGACATGTCGGCCGCCCATGCCGCGGCGAAGCTGCACGCCTGATTTCTGGCTTCCCCCATAAAAAAAGCCCCAAAGACCGGAACGACGATCCGGACCTTGGGGTTCAGTTGATGCAACTGCTCTGCGTGGGCCGTGCTCTACATCAGAACGTGTGCCGGATACCGGCGATAACGGAGATCTGCGAGCCGCCAACCGGGGGCGTGGGCACCGGGGTAATGGTCGTCGCCGCGAGCGCGAGGTTGCCGTCGTTATGAATATGCTCGGCCGTCAGGTAGAGAAAGGTCCGCTTCGACAGGAAATATTCGCCGCGCAAGACGAACACCAGCGCGCTGTTGGGCGAATGATCGTATTTGAGGTCTGCCACCATGCCGTCGACATAAATGAAGGGCGTCACGGGCACGGTGCCGGTCACCCAGAACAGGTTGCTCTTGGGTGTCGCGATACCTTCGTCGTCGCGCCGGATCCAGCCCACGCCGAACTTGGCGTCCTTGATCTTGAAGTAACCGCCCAACGTGAAGCGGCTGTCCGTGAGTTTCGGCGACGTGAGACCGCCCCATGTCGCGGAGGTGCCCCCGTAATTGCGCTCATAGGAAGTTGCCACGCCCCAGGTGTGCGCATCGTACTTGAGCATTGCCGAGTATTCGCGGCATTCGTTCGAAGGCGTCGTTTCGCCCGGGCAATTCGAAGCGGCACTGCTATTACCGGCAACGGCATCGCGGCCGAAGCTGTAGTTCACACCGCCTTCCAGACTGCCGAGGAAGAAGCGGTAGCTCACGGAATTGTCGGCACGCGCATTGGCGATGCCGTTATCCAGCGTGGTCAGGCCTTGCGCACCGGTGCCGAACGGATTGATGAACGAAGTGGCAAAGAAACGCATCGTGTACTGACGACCGAACGTCAGACGACCGTACGGCCCGTCGAGACCCACATACGATTGGCGCCCGAACAAGCGACCGCCCTGCCGGGAAGTTCCGTTGTTCGGCTGGAAGCCGCCCTGCAAATCGAATATGGCCTTCGTGCCTCCGCCGATATCTTCGATACCGTGAATCCCGAAGTAGGAAGTTGCCGTTCCATCCCCCGTGCGAACGGTGTGAGTGGTCGCGTGCTTACCTTGGGCCACGTTGTTGACGTACTCCACCCCCTGATCGATCAACCCGTACATGGTGACCGAACTGGCACCCATGGACTGACCCTCGGCCGCGCTCTCGTCTTCAGCTTGTGCCCACGTCGGCGCAATGCTCAACAGCGCCGCGCAAGCACATATAGCGGTCGTGTACTTCATGATCGTTGCTGTCTCCTTGTATTGGGCCTCGATTCGCCTTGGCAGCTAACTGAAATCAGTCACTGCCCCGGTGTGGGCCACGCTTTTAGGTTTCTTTGTAACGCAACGAAATTTTGCCAGCGCGCCGCTACAGGTCTATTGAAAAAAAAAGCGTCGCGCTTGAGCGAACGGTTAAAGGTCGCGCCTGTACGTGCGCTTCAATCGCGTCGTCGCACGTACGTTCGTAATGAGAACTCTCGCCGCCGAGTGTGGAATGCATCGCATAATTATTTAGGGTGCCGAATTTTTTCCGCTGCATCATCGCCAGCGCGTTGACGAATATTTCCGGATATTTGCGCGTGGGGTTAAGGCGTGGCGGTGAGGCTGTGGTAATGCTGCGGTGAGCGCGATACCCCGCTCATTTGCCGGACTGGACCGTACCATTCAAGGCCGGACCGTAACTCGCGCTCGCGTTGGCCTGTTGTTGCGCGACGCGCGCCTCGGCATGGCGCAGGCCTTCCGGGCATTCACCCACGCAATCGGCGAGCGGATTGTAGCCGGCCCTTTCGAGTTGTACGAGTTGAGCGCGAACCTGCTCGCGCGTAAGAGGCTCGCTCGACTGCGCGAATGCGAGAGCGGGAACCAGCACGACGGCGGTGACGAAAGCGGCTTTGATCGACAAGTTCATTTTTTTACCCTTCTAACTTTAGGTTGGCCGCAGCATTTGCTGCAGCGACGAAGTTAGTATTCGACACTAGGGTAAATACTTAGACTATTGAATAAAAGCGCCGACGTCTTGAGTGTTTCGTAAAGTCGCGACGGGGCATGACACCAGGCGAAAGCGAATGGCCGCAACGGGTCTCAACGATCCGCTGTGGTCAGCAGTCACGCCTTGGGATAGATCGATCAACCGCTACGAGGATCAGAGCCTGCCCTTACCCGGCAATGCGCTTGAAACTGACGTAGTAGTCCTCGGTGTAATAGCACTCGCTGGGCTGCTTGCGCGGTCCACCACATACGATCCGGCGCTGCCCGCGATCCGTCGTGCCCGGGGTGCGAACCGTGTACGTGTGGTAGTAGCCGCGCGGATGCTTCGGCAGCAATTGCGCAGTGTTGCGGAACAAGACGCCGTCGTCCGCAAAGGGAAAGGGGCCGCCCGCTTTGATCAGCCGCATTGTCTCGGCCGCTTCGCCGGGCAACTGCGCCATGGTGACGGAACCCAGCGTGCCCGCAACTTGCGCGCCTGATGCCGCGGGTGTACCGCTTGCGGCCTGACCTGGTGCCTGGCTCGCGGATGCGCCCGACGCCTCGGTGGCGTTTCGCGAACTCTCCTTGCCGCAACCGCCAAGGATCGCGCTCAAGGCGACGACGCAAGGGAAAACCCACGCTCTCTTCACGAAACGATTCTCCCCTCGTTGACCGGAACTCGACGACCAGGATAGACGTAAAGGTAGCGCTAATGGCGAAGCGAATCAATGTTCAGCTGGAAACACCCACTCGGTACACGAGACCCCGGCCGACGAACGGCGGCCGCCTACATCCGTTTCGATGTAAGCGGCCTGGAACTGCAATCGCATAATGCCTGGATGACGCGGTACTTCCACTGCGTGTTGCTGCGCACTTCGACTACGTGTTGCTTCACACTTCAACTGCGTGATGCCCTGCTCTTCAACTACGTAATGCTCCGCACTTCAACTGCGTGATTCAACTGCGTCCTGCTCTGCACTTCGACTACGAGTTGCCCTGCACTCCTCATTGATTCAACAGCGTGGTGCTTCGACAATAACCGATTGAATCTGCCACATACGACTACTGCTGCTGCCGGACTGCTGTTCTGCAACTGGTACACGGTATGGTCCAACTCGACCGCAGGAGGGGAATCCTGGGATGGAGCCAACGACTCGCTCCATGAAAGACAGTGTAGACGTCGGCGGGACAAACCAATTGCCCGAAGCGAGCCCAATATCGCGCCGAGTTCGCCCAATTGGGTGGCCTCCCTGCCGAGACCACAAGGCGACCGGTTCAGGCCAGCGCTTGCTCCTCGGGTTGATAGAACGGGTAGTCCGTATATCCGATGTGCGTGCCGCCGAAGAAAGTCGGACGGTCGTACGAGTTGAGCGACAGCTTGCGACGCAGCCGCTCCGGAAGGTCGGGATTCGCAATGAAGTGGCGACCGAATGCAACCAGATCTGCATCGCCGGCCTGCAGGATAGATTCGGCCTTTTCACCGTCGAAACCGCCGGCTGCGATGATGGTGCCCGCATAGTGCTTGCGAATGAGCTGAGCTGCAACCGGATCCGGGTTGGCGCTTTCGTTCTCGACGTTGCCGAGAATGCGGGGCTCGATGAGGTGCAGGTACGCGAGATTCAGCTTCGCGAGTTCTTGTGCAACATACGTGAACAGGCCGACAGGATCGCTATCCGACATATCGCCCCACGACCCGCTCGGCCCAAGGCGCACGGCAACCTTGTCGCTTCCCCACACTGCAATAACGGCACGTGTGGCTTCCATCAACAGGCGGGCGCGGTTTTCGAACGTACCGCCGTAGATGTCCGTGCGCTTGTTGCTACCGTCCTGCAGGAACTGGTCGAACAGATAACCGTTTGCGGCATGCAGTTCCACGCCATCGAAGCCTGCCGCGACGCCGCGTGCAGCCGCAGCGCGAAAGCTTTCGACGATACCCGCAATTTCATGCGTCTCCAGTGCGCGATTCGGCGTATTCGGGACCCAGCCGGCGTCCGTATATGCGAGGCCGCCGTGAGGCACTTCCGAGGGACCCACGGGCCGCCCGCCGTCGGGTTGCAGCTCCGAGTTCGACTGGCGCCCGGCGTGGTACAGCTGAAGGAAAATCTTCGCGCCCTTCGCGTGGACTGCATCGGTCACGCGCTTCCAGCCGGCAATCTGACTATCGTCGTACAGGCCAGGCGCACCGAGATAGCCATTGCCGTTCGGCGCAGCGATGGTGGCCTCGCCGATCAGAAACCCGCCGGCCGACGCGCGTTGCGCGTAATACTCCGCCATGAGCGGGCCGGGAATCGCACCGCTTTCGGCACGCATACGGGTGAGCGGTGCAAGAACGACACGGTGCGAGAACGTGTAAGGGCCGACTTTGACTTCAGAAAAAAGCTTGGACATGATTTACCCGAAGAAAGATTGGAAGGCGTATCGATCACCTCGTGTCCGAGGTGACAGGAGCGAAGCCGCAGAGCTTGCTTACTTCGTCGCGACATCGATGGACTAAAGTGTATATGCACACATCGAAGAATTTGTCCCGATTACTTCCAATACTGTTCTCGTGTTTCGCAAACAATTCTTCAGCGTTGAAGCCGGTTTGAAAACATCCGGCTCCTCCAACCGGCATGGCTATTTCAACCAGAAATAACCAACGAAACATTATTGAAAACTGCGCGCATGTCGCTAGCATTCATTCATCGACTGCCGGACTTGATATCGGCAGCGTCTATCAAGAATTTGCGGCCTCCTGGCTGGGGAGACGACGGGTATGCGAGTCCTTGTATTGGGTAGCGGGGTCGTCGGCGTGACGAGCGCGTTCTATCTGGCGCGCGCCGGCCATGAAGTCACTGTCATCGACCGCGAGCAAGGTCCCGCGCTCGAGACGAGCTTCGCAAACGCCGGGCAAATTTCTCCGGGATACGCAGCGCCGTGGGCCGCACCAGGCATTCCGCTCAAAGCCGTTAAGTGGATGTTCCAGAAGCATGCCCCGCTCGCCATCCGCCCGGACGACGCGGACAAGCAGTTCCAGCTTCAGTGGATGTGGCAGATGCTGCAGAACTGCACCGCGGAGCGCTACGCCATCAACAAGAACCGTATGGTGCGGCTCGCGGAATACAGTCGCGATTGCCTGAAGGCGCTGCGCGCTGAAACGGGTATCCAGTACGAAGGACGAACCGGCGGGACGCTACAAGTTTTCCGCACGCAGCAGCAGTTCGACGGCGCGGCAAAGGACATCGCCGTCCTGAAAGATGCGAACGTGCCCTACGAGTTGCTCACGGCAAACGAACTCTCGCGGGTTGAGCCGGCCCTCGCTGCGACCTCGCATAAATTGACCGGCGGCCTGCGTTTGCCTGGCGACGAGACAGGCGACTGCCAACTGTTCACGACCCGGCTCGCCGCTCTCGCCGTGGAGGCAGGCGTGACGTTCCGCTACAACACGACCGTCGATACGCTCGTCGTCGAAGACTGCAAGGTCGTTGGCGTGCGTCACGGAACCAGGCTCATCCACGCCGACGCGTTCGTTGTCGCGTTTGGCTCCTATTCGACGAGCTTCCTGTCTGGCCTCGTCAAGATTCCGGTCTACCCGCTCAAGGGATATTCCATCACGGCGCCTATCGTGGACGAGGCGCGCGCGCCGGTTTCGACCGTCCTCGACGAGACCTACAAGATCGCCATCACGCGCTTCGATAAGCGAATTCGCGTGGGCGGCATGGCCGAAATTGTCGGGTTTGATAAACGCCTGCGCGAGGCTCGGCGCGAGACGCTCGAAATGTGCGTGAACGACCTGTTTCCGGGCGGCGGCGACACATCGAAGGCGACATTCTGGACCGGCCTGCGGCCGATGACGCCGGACGGCACACCCATTGTCGGCCGCACCGCCGTGGCCAATCTCTTCCTGAACACGGGCCATGGCACGCTTGGGTGGACCATGTCCTGCGGTTCGGCGCAGCTCCTCGCCGACCTGATTTCAGGCAGACAGCCCGCTATCGAGCACGATGACTTGAACGTGTTCCGCTATGCGAAGGAGCCGGAGGCACCGGCGGATTTCGCGCTGGACTAGTCAGGACTGCTGGTGGAGTTGTGAGCGTCGACCGACGCTCACCTTTTGACTAATGCGAAGACGGAGCGAACGCTTCGAAGTACATCCGCTCGAGTGCGAGCGTTATGCCGAACTGCGAAGTTTGCCGCAGTCCATTTGCGCCACAGAATTGCAGCTCGCCGCGCTGGCCGACAACGATGACCTCCTGGGCGCCGCCCTCGAGGTACGCCCTGATCCGCGCGCCGATGTCGTACGCAAACTTGCGGTCGAGGAGCACCTCGACGCACAAATCCGGCACAAACGGAACGGGATCGTCCCGGTCAAACCCTTCCCACTTTTCAGGCGGCATCCAGACGACGTCAGGTACGCGGATGCCAAATGACGGTGTCGCCACGGCAACCGACATCGCCGCCACGTGACCAATCTGCTCGGCAATCTGGCAGTAGACGTCGGTCAGAACGATTTGGCGCCTTGCAGACGGTTGAGGATGCGGCACCGTTTCACCGCGAGCATTGAGTTCACAACATTCCCACACCCCAGAATCAGAGCTGGAGTGCATCCGACGCCAGGTCGCTACAAGCCCGTCCTGCTCGAGAAGAGTCGACACAACCACAAGCCTCCGATAGGGGAATTATCTAAGGGTATTCCCTTTGTCGATTGCTGAAAAGCCATTGTTTCTGTGCAGCGCACCATAAACTACCCGGGGTGCATGAATGCGATTTTGCACCCGTTATCGGGTCATATCTGGAGGCCCTGCGCTTCAGCCTGACGTCGACGACGTGGCTAAATCTGAGCGCCATTCGTCCCGATTGTGCAACGCACCAAGATCACCGCAAAGGGTAGTATCAGCGCTTGATGTTTCGCTTCTGTCGAAGTCGCCTTCTGCGGGCGCGTCGATGAAGTGTTAGTGTAAGAGTTTGCCGAGTGCCCCTATCGTCTGGACACGAGAAGTGCAATGGAAATCGATGCGGAGACTTTCCGGCGACTGCGCCGTCTCGCCCCCGTCGTTGACGACATACTCAACGCAGGGGAAGTTGAACATGCGGGCCAGGCTGCGAATCTCGCTGCCCTCGCACAACTATGCTCGACCCTGTTCGACGCTTACTGCTCGATGCATCCCGAGGAAACCGCGCAAGCCAACCTCGACATGCTCGAGTCACATAAGTAGGAACCAGGGGCACCGCGGTCACCGAGTGTCCGGATGCGCGAGGCCCGCTTCCTCGATAATCTGCTCGTATTTTTCCGCGCCGACTACCTCGCGGTACTCCTGCTTCAGCCGGATGAGTGCCTGCGCCGTTTTGGAAATCACACCGTGGACTTCCAGCTGCTCAGCGTGCACCAGGGCCTGCCCCAAAGTCATGGCCACGTCAGTATTCCTTATTGCAGTTGAACAGCCATCAAGTCGTTGACGAACGTGGGTCGTGCGGAGGCGAACTCCATCAGGTTGACGAAGCCGTTGCTGAGCGCAAACGCTTCCAGCGCATCCTTGCCGCTGTCAGCCTTGATGCGGCCGTAGCTTTCGACCATCTTCAGGTCGGTAATCAAGTACACCATCTCAACCTCTTTGCGTCTGTGGATGCCTCGAGTCGTTGTCCACTCAAGGATTCTTTCGAAGAGTACGTAGCGTCACTTAAATCGGGCTTAAACAACGCCGACACGTCGAAAGCCTTGCCAGGCCGGCGATTCAAAAGCGCACGGCGCCTGCCGGTACGCCCTCGTCGATGAGAGAAGTTAAGATGAGAGTGAGATAGGCAATTGCTCCCGTCTTCGGGCACCAGAAAGATGGAACGAGAGACATACAAAGGCTATGACTTGTGGGGCCACGCCATCGCGCAGCAGGCGGAACTGCTAACGCCGGAGCGCTACGCAGGGGGCGGGACCATCATCCAGGGTAACAAGCTCATCTGCACTTCCGGAGTCCTCGATCTGTTCGATTCGGAGGAGGAAGCGCAGGACGCGGGAATCGCCTGGGCAAAGGCGTGGGTCGACACGCACGGTTAGTGCGGAGGTGCAACGCCGGTTCTTCGGGTACTTCGACCAGCTGGTCAGCATCACAGCGCTGCCGCTCAGTCCGCCTCGCTGGCCTTCTCCGATTCGACCACGTCGAGAGAGATGACCTGCGTGCCATCGATCTTGCCGAGCACGATGGTTTCTCCCGTCGCGTCGCGCAGTTCGACAAGCCGGGGACGCAACATCTGAACCACCGGATCGACTGCGTTGATAGCTTTGGCGAGCAGTTGCGACGTCTGCTGGGACTTGGCAACGAGGCAAGAAACAAAAACCGAAGGGGAAAAAGTCTGGCCGACCAGAGGGAAGGGAGTTCTGGAACGGTTAGGGATTTGCAGACTGAGAGAATCTGCATCCGGCGATCGCTGAAACCCTTGGTGGGCCGGGTGCGGTTCGACCCACGACGTCCTTTCGGAGGCGGATTATGAGATGACGCGTCGACGCACTTCGCTAAGCGACCGCCACCGGCTGACGCTCGCGTCGAACTGCTTCACCGTGTCGATGAGGCCAGTCGCCAGCAATTGCGCGATCTGCGCGGCGGAGAGCTGAAGACTCCACCCGGTCGGCAGCGACGAAGCCAGTCAGATTGCGCTCGACGCCAACCGTCAACTTGCCCGTCGTGTCCTTGTAGGGCATCTTGCGCACGCTCTCGTCGCGACGATGTTCGGCGTTTAGACGAGTCAGAATCACGAATCCCCCGGCCACTTTCCATGAGCCACGGCCCACAGCGCCGCGGCGATCGTATTGAACGGCCCGCAACAGATCACGATCTTGCGCTGCGCGCACCCCGTCGCCGCGAAAAAAGCTGATGCCACTCTTCGCCATCTTCATCAGCTCACGAGTTCCATCGTGTTCGACTCGACGCGCAGCGGTGCAGCGGGGTCGTCGGCAAGCTCCGCCTTGTCGTCCGCCATGGACTGCTCGAAGTTCGTCATGCGCGACTCCATATCCGCGCGCCATTGGTGGTCCGAGGCGCGCTTGTCGATCGGTTCTTGGCTCGACGAGATCCCCGTAGAAAGCGACCGCTACGACGGCGCCTGGAAATGAAAGAAGCCGCCCGAGGGCGGCCTGCGACTGCTTGGGTTGCGATTTAACCCCTTAGCAATTCCTAACCTGAGCATCACAAGGTCATTTGGCGTGGTCAATACATACGTTCAAGACCCGTCGATTGCGAGGACGAAGCGGTTCTCTTTTTCGCATTGGTCGGCACCGTTGATGCAGGTTTCCGTTGCGCTTGTCCTTCTGCTTCATTCTGCATGGCCTCGGAAATCACCGCGTCGATTTCTTCAATCAATTTCTTTTGCGCGGTCTGTGCCTTTGTCTTCCCGGCAGCCGCTCGCGCCTTTTCAATTTCCCGAAGCACGGACATCCCAGCACACCCGCAGGCAAACGCGCAGATCCCAAAGACAATCGGATGTCCGGCCCTCATGAAGGCTATGGATCCGAGGCCAAATACGACCATCGCAACCAATCGGCCAACGTCGACCGAAAGTTCATCAGTCAGAACGCCTTTTGTGACGTCCCAAAGCATTCCCGTTGCCGCAATCAATGCGGCGTAGAAGACGATCTTTGCCCCAAATGAATCCGTATGCTCGCGAATGATTTCGTCCGTGACGGCGAGCAAAGCAGACGTGACCAGAAAGAAGAAGAGAAGCCCCACCATGTTCCATATTTTTTTCATCACACACCCCGTAGTTGTTTGAGGGGGTGATTATCAGCAAGCGCAAGGCAAATGCCAACGTGCTGGAAGGGAAATGTGTGAGTTGTGTGGGTTACCTTGTTGCCGCAAGCACGGCGCCTGCAGACGATCGCCGCGCCCCGGAGAAAGGGATGGTAATCATCACCATACCTTCGTCAAGACGGCTAGACCTCTTCCTCGCGACAGACTGCAGGGCGAGCTGGGCCTGTCAGCCTCCAAAATGGCCACCCTGCTCGGGGGTATCGAGTGGCCGACAATGGCAGAACTACACCGGAGGCGAGAAGCCTCGGGACATGAGTCCGCACATGGTGTCCTTCGCCACAGCTCGACTGGAGTTGGACGACGCCACGATCGAGCGCGTCCTGCAGCGCATGCGCCAGATCGGAGCGATGATCGATTTGAACGCCCCCCGCCGCTCGGTGGAGAGCAGCAGCCGTAGCGATGCCTCTCGGGTGCACAGCGGCATCCGCACACGCGCAGCAGAGCTGGTTCCAGTTCGAGGCCGGCATCGGCGGCAGCGCTTACCAGCATGGACCGAACAGTCTCTGGTATCAGGAGGGGAGATGCCAAAGTCCCGAGCGCGAAAACCAACATGACCAGCGATCAATGGATTGACCCTGACCTGGTCGGTGTCAATTCAGCAGATCCTTGCAGCGGCCCTTGCAAAAGCCTCTCCGACTTCATGGGATGCTGGCACGATATGGGCTTTGCGCTCACGCTCGAGCCGCACCATACGTGAAATGGCATCACGTTCGGCGGCGACGCCGGGCCCCATATTCACCGCTCAACGTGGTCGGAAGACGTGGCGGTACGCTAACGCAAATGCGCAACCGATCGCCATTCACGTGAA
Source organism: Paraburkholderia guartelaensis (assembly GCF_004353905.1). Lineage (GTDB taxonomy): Bacteria > Pseudomonadota > Gammaproteobacteria > Burkholderiales > Burkholderiaceae > Paraburkholderia > Paraburkholderia guartelaensis. The sequence continues at coordinate 475,891 of NZ_SMOD01000002.1, forward strand.
GTGGGAACCGGTATGGGCGCTCGGCTGGACCGTCGGCGCTAGCAGGACCTACCGCAACTTCGGTATCTAATACGCATAGTTCCGCAATCAGGGGAACGCGACGGCCCCCCCCTACAATCCGATCCGGGAGTCGACGCACGTGCTCATGGCGACTTACCGGTACTGACAAGAAAGCGCGGTAAGATAGCGACCTCCTTTCCTGCCTGATTTCGGCCCGAGCGATGAGAGCGAGCGAAAAGCTAAATTCCGTCCATTTCATGCGTTTTTTCGCCGCGATGGCGGTCGTAGTGCACCATGTGACGACCGGTTTCGGGAACAAGCGCGTGATGGTTGGAGCGGCCGGGGTCGATGTCTTTTTTGTGATCAGCGGCATCGTGATCGGGATGTCGCTGCTGCGAGAGGAAGCACCCTACAACTTCGCGGTCAAGCGAATGATCCGCGTGCTTCCTCTCTATTGGATCGCCACGGCGGCATCCGTGCTTTTTGTCTATTCAACATGGGGGGAGCTCCCGACGACAGAAGAACTTGCTCGTTCGCTTCTGCTGTGGCCGAAATTCGGCACTGATTGGCATGCGATCTATTTTCCTGCCTGGACCCTGACGTACGAGATGCTGTTTTACTGCGTTGCAGGTGCCATATTGGTGGCGTCCCGCAAGCATGCGTGGACCGCCACGCTCGTGATCTTTACTCTCATTGGCCTGTTCAGGATTCCAGTCCCTGGAACGGATGGCGCATTCTTCTCGACCGCGGTATGCCTTGAATTCTGTATGGGACTGGCGATTGCCCCTCTCATCGTCTGCGGATGGCGCCCGTCGACGTTTGCAGGGATCGCGATGATTGCCATCGGCGCGATATTCGCCTGGAGCTATCAGGACGACGTCCTCTTGATCACCGAGCAGGCTTCTCGCGCCCACCTTGCCCGACCACTGCAGCTTGGCCTACCATGCGCCTTGATAGTTGCGGGAATGCTCGCGTTCGATAGCGCCAGTTGGATGCGTGAAAAGGTGATCGAACTGGGCGGTGACGCAAGCTACGCGATTTATGTGACCCACATCACAACCATCAACTTCGTTTCAGATCGCCTTTTGCGGCACGGCATAGACCCCAAAGGTCACCCCGTTACGATGCAAATCGCGCTGATCGTCCTATCGCTTGGTGTTGGGGTGTGCACTCGATTGTTCGTTGAGCGGCCGCTTTTGGACTATCTGAGAAACTTGCTCTTGGGGAGATCGACACGCGCGGTCACCGTCGCCTAGTGCTAAGCCAGCTCAATCGGTGCAGGCTCCAGTCAGTGCTGACGCAGGTCAATCTGGGGACCCATCGTGCTATCCTTCTTGACCCCGTTGCCGTGCGCAGTTACATCTTTGTAAGGCCTCTGGTATGACCCCATCAATTACAAGCACCGCTAGCTCCTATGGCTCGCGGTTCCTGTTCGCGCTGATCGGCGCCTCACTTCTTCCGTCTATCGTCTGCCTGCTGAATTTCGGCATGACGAACGGGCAAGTGTACCCACTGGCCTTTGTTTTTACGATCATCAGCTTCTCGGCCGGGTCGCACGTCTGGATGAATCTGGCATATCTGGCGAGCCCGAAATGGCGCGCCTATTTCGCCAAATACCCTATGCGTTTCTACGTCGTGCCCGCGCTCATTATGTGCACGTCCATCGTTGCCATTGCTCAGCCCATCAAAGCGATCGGCGTCGGGTACCTGTGCGCAATGGGCTTCGTGAACATCTGGCATCACTCAAAACAGAACTGGGGAGTCTTGTCGCTGATCGGGCGAGCACGCGGCCGCAATGTCTTGCCGCTGATGAATCCGCTTTGCCGCGCGTGGATCTTCTTCGCTATACCGTTGTGCATGTCTTTCCCTGCAGTAGCCAACTGGGTCGGTCAGGAAAGGCTTTATGACGTGGCACTTTTCTGCGCGGCAGCGTTCGCTGCATACTGCATCTTCCAGATCTGGAAATCGAAGTTCTTGACCAATCAGGACCCACTCGTTATCGTCGCTGCGATCGCACTGCTCTTCTACTTCGTGCCGTTCACGTTTCTCTGGAACAAGCCTTGGGGGATTATCGCGGCTGGCGCTCACTCCCTCCAGTACCATCTAATTGTCATATCGTCGCTCTCATTGAGCAATCGCAAGGCAGACAAGAAAATCTGGTTCGGCGCCGCACTCACCATTGGCGTGATGGCGCTCCTCACAGCCGCCGCTTTCGTGACCATCAAAACGGGCTGGCAGCAATGGGATAACGTGTGGCTTCGCGTTGTGTTCGGAGCCTTCCTCGGCGTCAACCTAACCCACTTCTGGGTCGACGCCTTCATATGGAAGTTCAACAACGCCGAGGTCAGGAAGCTTCACGGCGAAGCCTTCAATTTCTGACGCTATGCTATCTGTAGGTTAGCGAAGAAGGCTGGACGCTGATCCATGATGATCAGCGCGACGATTGTGAAAACACGCTCGCCGCCATCGTGTATGCGGAAAGCGCGGTCGGCTATCACACCTCGTGCCCTTACACATAGCCTTGGTCTCCCAAGTGGTTCAAGCCGACCACATCGCGTCACGACCTCCTGAAGGCCGGCGCGCTGATCATCGACGAAATCGAGCGCATCGATCGTGCAGGCAGCGCCGATGCGCAGGATGGTACGCAATGACTCAGAGCACGAACGTCCTGCGCACAATCGCACACCCGCAGTTCGCTTTCACTGCCCGACATCGAGCTTGGGCAAACGGTTGTACAACGATTCCATGGCTGCACTAGGCGCGGCGCGCCAAAGCGCTCCGTATACGATCTCGCTGTAGAGCTCGATCCCTTCGTGCGAGCCTGGGTCGATTTGTCTTGCTTCCACTATGAGGGCAAAAAGCCGCGTTGCAGTGTCAAGGATGGATTTGGCTTGCGTGTGGGGGATTGTCTTATTCATCCCGACTCATATCGGCGTATGAAGCGAAAACTTAATGGTGCTCTGTGCGCCGAAGGTAACCGCACTCGCACAGACGGGAACCAGAAGGAGGGAAACCAATAGCCGGATCGCCGTTCACAATGCCGGAGGAGTTGTGCGAGCTCACTACCATCCGTCGCCGCGCCGAACCCGTGCGCGGGCGTGCGCAAGAATTCGGAGAGCAGGCGCGACGTTTATGTCGAGGATGATGTGTTCCAGCGCGTGTATGCCTGCGCCGATCAGCCGACGCGCGATGCAATGGATATGGCCTACGTGACCCGTCAGCGGCCACACGACACGCTCAGCTGCGACGAAAGGGACGTACGCGATTGCTTCATAGCCATCGGCCAAGGCAAGACCGGGCAGAGGCTGCGCATCGAGGTGGTGGGCGAACTACAGGCTGTCATCGACCACATTCGCGCGCGGAAGGTTGAGCTCAAGGAGGTGAGTATTGCGCTCGTCATCAAAGAGAACGGCGAGCACATGACGCTAGGCGCCCTGCAGAAGCGCGTCTGCGTCGCGCGTGCACGAGCGGGCGTTCCGGTTGGCGATTTTCAGTTCCGCGACCTGCGCGCGAAGGCGGGCACGGACAAGGCTGATTCCTCGGACGGCATCCGCCAGGCGCAGCGACGACTTGGCCATAAATCGCTGACGATGACTGAGCACTACCTGAGGAAAAGGCGCGGGGAAAAGATGGGTCCGACGCGCTGAATGCGGCGGCGCAAAATGGAATTTTGCGGAAAAAACTCAAGGCTTCAAAATCGCTGAAACCCTTGGTGGGCCGGGTGGGGTTCGAACCCACGACGTCCTTTCGGAGGCGGATTATGAGTCCGCTGCCTGCAACCAACACGGCGTCCGGCCCACGAAGCTACGAAGCGTAGCGACAAACGAAACAACGATGACGTATCAACAAAAAAGCCCGGTCTACCCAAAGGCCGGGCTTTTCGACGACAGGCCGACATACTACACGAAAGCTGGTCGGCCTGGCCATCTTGCACGTGACTTCCGTGCATTAAATCTAACCAAGCTCAATTCCCTTCTAGGAACGACTTGAGCTTGTCCGAACGGCTCGGGTGGCGCAGCTTGCGCAGCGCCTTCGCTTCGATCTGGCGAATACGTTCACGCGTCACGTCGAACTGCTTGCCCACTTCTTCGAGCGTGTGATCGGTACTCATCTCGATACCGAAGCGCATGCGCAGCACCTTCGCCTCGCGCGGCGTGAGCGAGTCGAGCACGTCCTTCACGACATCGCGCATCGACGCGTGCAACGCAGCGTCGGCGGGCGCCACGGTGTTGTTGTCCTCGATGAAGTCGCCCAGATGCGAATCGTCGTCGTCGCCGATCGGCGTTTCCATGGAGATCGGCTCCTTCGCGATCTTCATGATCTTGCGGATCTTGTCCTCCGGCATTTCCATCTTCTCGGCGAGCGTTGCCGGATCCGGCTCGAGACCGGTTTCCTGCAGGATCTGCCGCGAAATGCGGTTCATCTTGTTGATCGTTTCGATCATGTGAACCGGAATGCGGATCGTGCGCGCCTGGTCCGCGATCGAGCGTGTGATGGCCTGACGGATCCACCACGTCGCGTAGGTCGAGAACTTGTAGCCGCGACGATATTCGAACTTGTCCACCGCCTTCATCAGGCCGATGTTGCCTTCCTGGATCAGGTCGAGGAACTGCAGGCCACGGTTCGTGTACTTCTTCGCAATCGAGATCACGAGACGCAGGTTCGCCTCGGTCATCTCGCGCTTCGCCTGGCGCGCCTTGAGTTCGCCGGCCGCCATCTGGCGGTTGGTTTCCTTCAGGTCCTTCAGCGGAAGCACAACGCGCGCCTGCAGGTCGAGCAGGCGCTGCTGCTGTTCGCGGATCGCCGGAATGTTGCGCGAAAGGATGCTGCTGTACGAATGGCTCTCCCCGACAATCTTCTCCGACCATTCGAGGTCGGTTTCATTACCCGGGAAACGCGCGATGAACTCCGAGCGTGGCATACCGCACTTGTCCACGACCGTGTGAAGAATCTGGCGTTCGACCTGACGCACTTCGTCCACCTGGGCACGCAGCGTGTCGCACAGGCGCTCGACCGTACGCGCCGTGAAGCGGATCGACATCAGCTCGTTCTGGATCGTTTCCTGCGCCTTGAGGTAAGACTTGGACTTGTAGCCTTCCTTCTCGAACGCGCGGCGCATCTTGTCGAACCATTCGCTGATGAGGGCGAACTTTTCGAGCGAGGCACGCTTGAGGGCTTCGAGCTGCGCCGCGTTGGCCGTCGCCTGCGCCGCGCCGTCGTCCTCTTCCTCCTCCTCTTCTTCTTCCTCTTCCGCCTCTTCGTCTTCGTCCTCGTTTTCGATCTCTTCCGCTTCCTTGGCGTTGAAGCCGTCGGTGTCTTCAGCGTTGGGATCGATCAGGCCGTCGACGAGTTCGTCCACGCGAATCTCGTCGTTCGCCACGCGCTCGGCCATGGCGAGGATGTCGGCAATGGTGGTCGGGCAGGCGGAGATCGCCATGACCATGTGCTTGAGGCCGTCTTCAATACGCTTGGCGATTTCGATTTCGCCTTCGCGCGTGAGGAGCTCGACCGTGCCCATTTCGCGCATGTACATACGCACCGGGTCGGTCGTGCGGCCAAATTCGGAGTCGACGGTGGAGAGCGCAACTTCCGCTTCCTCTTCCACTTCGTCGTCCGAAGAAGCGTTGGGCGCGTTGTCGTTGAGCAGCAGCGTTTCGGCGTCGGGGGCCTGCTCGTAGACGGCCACGCCCATGTCGTTGAACGTGCTGATGATGCCTTCGATCGCCTCGGTTTCCGTGAAGTTGTCCGGGAGGTGATCGTTGATTTCCGCATAGGTGAGGAAGCCGCGCTCCTTGCCGAGCTTGATGAGCGCACGCAGCTTCGTGCGGCGCTCCTCGAGCTCCTCGACGGTGCCGGGCTGCGACGACGCGAACGCGTCTTTCAGCAGCGCCTTCTCCTTCGCTCGCCGGTCGCGCGCACGGGTGGTCTTTTCGACCTTGCCCGCAGCGGGGGTGCTGTCTTCGCTCTGGTTTGCGTCGTCATCGACGGGTACTTCATTCAGCTTTTTCGTCATGGAGTTCGCCGTACCGGCTAGTGTCTCGACTCGCGGCTGCTGGACAACAGCCTCTTGAACCGTGGATGCTTGAGCCTCGCGCTCTGCCGCATCGTCCTCGACGGCAGGCACTTCCCTTGCACTTCTCGAACCGGACCGCTTCGTTGCCGGCTGCGTAGCGGCTTTCGCCGCACGTACAGGCGCTGCTCGCGCAGCCGAAACAGTCATCGACCTCTTCCGGGTAGCCGGTTCAGAACGGTTGGTGGACTCACTGCCCGACGAACGGGCGGAAGAACTGGCAACTGTGGCCTTTGCGACCTTGCTGGTCGGCTCCGTCGAGCCCTTGCCTGTTGCCTTTTTTCCGCCTGTAGTCTTTGCCATTGCCATTCCGCCCCTTGCTGGAAAACTGGACATTCACGGATTACCCCAACCCATTATGCCCACCCGGAAAAAACAAAAACAAACCGCTGAAAACCTGTTATTTTAGCACGCAGGGCAATAATCCCCCGTGCGGTCCTTCCCTTACAAACCGAGCTGACGTTTCATGTCAGCCCGCGTCTGATTCAGTGACATCAATTCGGCAAGTTCCTCAGGCGTATGTCGCGACTGCCGCGAAAGCGCGTCCAGGCGATCGCAACAGGCGTCGTACCGCATTTTCAGGATTGCCGCCGTCAATTCTTCGCTCACGAGCCGCTCCTGCTCGCGGCGCTCCTCCACCGCAGCGCCATCTTCCGGATTTTTCATCAGCAAATCCCGAACGTTTTCATCATAGTCCAGAATTTCGCGAAAAATCTCCTCGAAGGTTGGAGCATTGGCCCCATTTCTCAGCAAGTCCGAAAGGAGCTGAAATTCCGCCGAGTCGCCCAGTGCCCGGGCGTGAGTGGTCACTTCTTCGAACAGCTCGCCGTGGCGCGTCAGTCCGATCAGCGCCTTTTCAGCCTCTTCCTCCAGTTGCAGCACGATGCGCGGGTGCATCACGAGGTTGCGCAGCGCCTTGCGCTCGATACCGGTCACGAGGTGCCGGTCCTTGCGTGCGGGCGCCTGGCGCGCCGCCTGGGCAATGCGCGCGTCGACTTCGCACAGCGCGGCCACTTCCTCGAACGGCACGTCCAGGCGGTCCGCGAACATGTGCATGATCTGCGCCCGCAGGGCGTTCGCCGGCAGCTGCTGCAGGAGCGGCTTCGCGTCGAACAGCGCCCGCGCGCGCCCTTCCGGCTGGTCCAGTTCCTTGTCCGCCAGCACCTCGTTGAGCATGAACTGGGACAACGGCATGGCCCGCTCGACCTGCTCCGAGAACGCCTCGGTGCCGAATTCCCGCACGTAGCTGTCCGGATCGTGCTCCTGGGGCAGGAACAGAAAGCGGATCGTGCGGTTGTCGGCCGCGTGCGGCAGGCACGCGTCGAGCGCACGGCGCGCGGCGCGACGGCCCGCCGAGTCGCCGTCGAAGCTGAAAATCACCGTATCGGTCTGACGCATGAGCTTCTGCACGTGGATCGGCGTGCAAGCGGTGCCAAGCGTCGCCACGGCGTTCTGGAAACCCAGCTGCGCGAGCGCGACGACATCCATATACCCCTCGACCACCAGAACATAGCGCTGTTCCCGGATCGCGAGGCGAGCCTCGAACAACCCGTACAGTTCGCTGCCCTTGTTAAATAGCGGCGTTTCCGGGGAATTCAAATACTTGGGCTCGCCGCCGTCCAGCACGCGGCCGCCAAAGCCGATGACCTGACCCTTCACGTTGCGGATCGGGAACATCACGCGGTCGCGGAAACGGTCATAGCGGCGCGACTGGCCTTGCGCGTCCTGCTTTTCGCTGACGATCACGAGGCCCGCCTCGACCAGCGAATCGTCGCGATAATTGGTAAACGCAGATTCGAGGTTCTGCCATCCATCGGGCGCGTAGCCGAGACCGAAGCGCGCGGCGATTTCGCCCGTGAGGCCGCGCTTCTTGAGGTACTGGATGGCGTTGGTCGCGCTGCGCAGCTGCTTGCGGTAGTAGTCGCAGGCAGTCTGCATGACGTCGGAAAGCGCGGTGGTGACGGCCTTCGAGGCCGCCGGCGCATAGCCGCCCGCAGCGCCAGCCCCACCGCCGCCACGCATGGGCGAAGGCTCTTGCGGCACGGTCAGGCCGACCGACTGGGCGAGTTGCTCGACGGCTTCAGGGAACGTCAGTCCCGCGTGCTCCATGAGGAAGCCGATGGCGGTGCCGTGCGCGCCGCAGCCGAAGCAGTGATAAAACTGCTTGGTTGGACTAACCGTGAACGACGGGCTCTTCTCGTTGTGGAACGGACACAAGCCCATGAAGTTCGCGCCGCCCTTCTTGAGCTGCACGTAACGACCCACCACGTCGACGATATCGACGCGGTTCAGCAGGTCTTGCAGGAACGAATGCGGAATCATCGAAGCGAGCGCGCTTGGGCAGCCGGGGCTCGCGCGGCCCTATACGTAACATTCGCGTGACATACGCGTGACGTACGGGCCTCGCAGCGTCGCCCTTGGCCGGGCCGGCGCCGCGTGCGAGCCGGGTGCGCTTACTTCGAGAGCGCGGCTTTGACGAGCCCGGAAACGGCCGTCATGTCGGCGCGCCCGGCGAGCTTCGGCTTGAGCACGCCCATCACCTTGCCCATGTCCTGCGGGCCGGCTGCGCCCACCTGGGCAACGGCAGCCTGCACTTCGGCGGCGATCTCGGCGTCCGAGAGCTGCGCGGGCATGTAGGCAGCCAGGACGGTCAGCTCGGCGGCTTCCTTCTCGACGAGATCGGTGCGGCCCGCGGCCTCGAACTGGCTGATCGAGTCCTTGCGCTGCTTGATCATCTTGTCGATGACGGCCGTGATGCCGGCGTCGTCGAGCGTCACGCGTTCGTCGACTTCACGTTGCTTGATAGCGGCGAGCAGCAGACGAATCGTGGCGAGGCGCTCGGTTTCGCGCGCGCGCATCGCGGCTTTCATGTCGTCGTTGATCTGGTCTTTGAGACTCATCACTCACCTGAAATACGTTGGGGTTGCTGGAATACAAAAACCCGCCTGGAAACGCTTCCAGGCGGGTTGGCGCAAATTCGACATGGTTGCGACCACACCAGAGGACAGCCGCGGCCGCGGTGCACCAGGTAACCAGAGGCCGCGGACCGGCTGCCCACGTCGCCACGACATTTACGCGAGATCCACGCTGGAACTGCGCGGCCGCGCGTCACGGCGACGCCGGAATCAGTACAGCTTCTTCGGCAACATCTGGCTGCGCAGACGCTTGAAGTGGCGTTTCACAGCCGCCGCCTTCTTGCGCTTGCGTTCAGCCGTAGGCTTCTCGTAGAACTCGCGCGCGCGAAGTTCGGTCAAGAGACCGTTCTTCTCGATCGTGCGCTTGAAGCGGCGCATGGCGACTTCAAAGGGTTCGTTTTCTTTTACGCGGATGGTCGTCATTTTCCAATAACGGATCGGGGGTAAAGAAAGTTGAGTATAGCAGTTCCGGATTTGCGCATCGTGCGGCGGTTTGGGGGGAAACCCCAATTCCGGCAGCACGGTCGAGCGCGCCCGGAGCCTTCCCTGGCGGGGCTGAGCGGCATCAGGCAGCGCCCGGCCCAACGAGCAGCAACGGCACATGCGTGACCTCGATGGCGCGCTGGGCGACGCTGCCGAGCAGCCAGCGCGTGACGCCCCGCCGGCCCTGCGTGCCAAGCACGACGAGATCGGCCTGGCAGTCCTGCGCGTCGCGCAAAACGGTGTGGGCAATGTCGTCGCGCATGCGCCCGGTCGCCACGAGGGCGGTTTCATACGCGCGGCCAGACGGGTCGAGCTGCTCGTGCGCGCCGGCCAGCGCCTTGCGCCCAAGGTCGGCGAGCGCATCCTCCAGCACCGAGCCCGGCACCGGGTCGCCGGCCACGCTGCTGCGGTCCACGACATAAACCGCGCGCAATGTGGTTTGCGGTTCGGCCAGCCGCAGCGCCGCGTCAATTGCCTGCGCCGAAGCCGGACTGCCGTCCGTCGCCAGCAGGATGCGGGCGAGCGGCGCGTAACCGTTCGCTTCTTCGTACTCCACGGGCACGACCAGCAGCGGACAGGGCGCGCAAACCGCAAGCGCGCCCGAAACCGATCCGTCGACCCAGCGCTTCATGCGCCCCTGGTGCCGCGTGCCGACCACCAGCATGTCGGCTTCCCAGTCACGCGCCGCATCGGCAAGCGCCGGCACGACGGCGCCGGCCTCGGCGGAGAGGCCGACCACCTGCCCTTCGACCAGGGCAGCTTGTCCGTTGAACGCCGACATCGCCTGCTCGAGCGTGCGCTCGGCGGCGTGGAGATATTCTTCGCGCGCCGCGCTGAGCGCGTCGGTTATCCACGCGTCGCCCGCGGTGTAAGCGCCGCCCGCATTCCACGCGCGGGGCTGCTCGATTGCGCACACGATACGCACCTGGGCGTCGCGCGGCACCACGCGCGACGCAAAACGCAGTGCCTGCGTCGATGCCTTCGAATCGTCCACGGCAATCATGATTCGCCGCAGTGGCCCGCTTGGTGCCCGGGTGTGCTGCTGTTCCTCTCGATTCACGTTACGTACCTTTTCCTCGTGGTCAGGCATTCAAGCGTGAACCTCAGACGCCCAGTGAACAATGACAGGGGTCAACCGCGAGAGATTCGGCAGTCCGTATCGATCAGGAAATCAGCCTGCGCCCAGTGAATATTCGGCGGCGGCCTCCCCGGCCGCGACGCCCGAGGCCCACGCCCACTGGAAGTTGTAGCCGCCAAGCCAGCCCGTCACGTCCACGGCTTCGCCTATGAAATAGAGTCCCGGCACGCGCTGGCTCATCATCGTCGCCGAGGAAAGCTCGCGTGTGTCCACGCCGCCGCGCGTGACTTCGGCCTTCTTGTAGCCTTCGGTGCCCGTAGGCGTGAGCGTCCATTGCGCGAGCCCTTCGCCGATCTTGCGCAGCGTTTTATCGGGTAGATCGGCGATACGCGCGTCGGCCTTCACCTGATGCGCCTCCAGCCAAACATGCGCGAGGCGCGCCGGCACCCATTCGGCGAGCAGGTTGCCGATCTGGCGTTTCGTCGCGCCCTTGGCTTCGATCAATGCCGCCGCAGGATCGTGCTCGGGCAGCAGGTTCACGCGGATCGGCTGGCCCGGCTGCCAGAAGCTCGAAATCTGCAGGACGCCGGGACCGGAAAGGCCGCGATGCGTGAAGAGCAGGTCTTCGTCGAACGCCCCGCCGGTCTTGCGCTCGCCCGTCGCCACGTGGACTTCGAGCGATACGCCCGCGAGCGGCACATAGGGCGCCCACTCGTCCTGCGCGAACGTGAGCGGCACGAGCGCCGGGCGCGTGTCGATGAGTTTGTGGCCGAACTGCTTCGCCACGCGATAGGCGAAGTCGGTTGCGCCGATCTTCGGGATCGACAGGCCGCCCGTCGCGATCACGAGCGCTTTCGCGCGTATCTCGCCCTGCGGCGTGCCGAGCGTGAAGCCCGCGCCATCGGCGTGGCTCACCGCTTCCACCGGCAGCGGGCGGCGCCACGCCACCTGGCCCGCGTCGCACTCGGCGCGCAGGACGTCGATGATCGCCTCGCTCGACTGGTCGCAGAAAAGCTGGCCCTTGTGCTTTTCGTGCCAGGTCACGCGATGCTGGCGCAGCAGCGCGAGGAAGTCGCGCGGCGTGTAGCGCGCCAATGCCGAACGGCAGAAATGCGGGTTGTTCGAGAGATAGTTGGCCGGGCTTGCCTGCAGGTTCGTGAAGTTGCAGCGCCCGCCGCCCGAGATGCGGATTTTTTCCGCGAGGCGCGGCGCGTGGTCGATCAGCGCCACACGGCGGCCCTGCTGGCCCGCCACCGCCGCGCACATCATGCCGGCCGCCCCTGCGCCGATCACGGCGATGTCGAAAGATTCCATGGCGCGCATTCTACCTGCGCGGCGGCGGGGCTTGTCCGCGAGGGGCGCCGCTTGCCGCCCCCAACCGGCTTCGACGCGCGCTGCTATACTTTTATGTTCTGTTAATTCTTGATTTAGCGACGGTTTTTGGCGGCTCGTGCCGCGCAATACCGTTGCCCTGCCCCACACCATGCTCGTTCTCGGCATCGAAAGCTCCTGCGACGAAACCGGCCTCGCGCTCTACGACAGCGAGCGCGGCCTGCTCGCGCACGCGCTGCACTCGCAGATCGCCATGCACCGCGAGTACGGCGGCGTCGTGCCGGAGCTCGCCTCGCGCGACCATATCCGCCGCGCGCTGCCACTGCTCGAAGAAGTGCTCGCGAAGAGCGGCGCCGCGAAAAGCGACATCGACGCCATCGCCTTCACGCAAGGCCCCGGCCTCGCGGGCGCGCTGCTCGTGGGCGCGAGCATCGCCAATGCGCTCGCCATGGCCTGGAATCGGCCGACCGTGGGGATTCACCACCTCGAAGGGCACCTGCTTTCGCCGCTGCTGGTCGATGAGCCGCCGCCGTTTCCGTTCGTCGCGCTGCTCGTGTCGGGCGGCCATACGCAACTCATGCGCGTGACAGACGTAGGTGTGTACGAAACCCTCGGCGAGACGCTCGACGACGCCGCCGGCGAAGCCTTCGACAAAACGGCCAAGCTGCTTGGCCTCGGCTATCCGGGCGGCCCGGAAGTCTCGCGCCTCGCCGAGTTCGGCACGCCCGGCGCGGTCGAACTGCCGCGTCCGATGCTGCATTCGGGCGATCTCGACTTCAGCTTCAGCGGCCTCAAAACGGCCGTGCTCACGCAAGTGAAGAAGCTCGGCACGAACATCTGCGAGCAGGGCAAGGCCGACATCGCGCGCGGTTTCGTCGACGCAGCCGTCGAAGTGCTGGCCGCGAAATCACTCGCCGCGCTCAAGCGCACGAAGATGAAGCGCCTCGTGGTGGCGGGCGGCGTGGGCGCGAACAAGCAGTTGCGCGAGACGCTTTCGGCGGCGGCGCAAAAGCGCGGCTTCGAGGTGCATTACCCGGACCTGTCGCTGTGCACCGACAACGGCGCGATGATCGCGCTCGCGGGTGCGCTGCGCCTTGCGCGCTGGCCCGAGCAGGCCACGCACGACTACGCGTTCACGGTGAAGCCGCGCTGGGATCTGACGTCGCTCGCGCAGCAGTAATGCGTTTGCTGCCGCAGAAGTAAAAAAGCCGCCCAAGGGCGGCTTTTTTTGTTGACGGCGCAATCAGGCGGCCGGCATTACGCCGTGCGCTTGTCGTGCTCGATCACGGCGTAGGCGCTGTGATTGTGGATCGACTCGAAGTTTTCCGCTTCGAGCGTATAGGCGATCACGCGCGCATCGGCGTTCAGTCGCACGGCCACGTCGCGCACGAGGTCTTCGACGAACTTGGGGTTCTCATATGCGCGCTCCGTCACGAACTTCTCGTCCGGACGCTTGAGCAAGCCCCACAGCTCGCACGACGCCTCTTGTTCGGCGATGCGAATGAGGTCTTCCACCGGCAGATCGCCTTCGAACTCGACGTTCATCGTCACGTGCGAGCGCTGGTTGTGCGCGCCGTATTGCGAGATCTTCTTCGAGCACGGGCACAGGCTCGTCACCGGCACGAGCACCTTGAGGAAGAGGCGCGTTTGCCCGTTGCGCACATCGCCCGCGAGCGTCACTTCGTAGTCCAGCAGACTTTCGACGCCCGACACCGGCGCCACTTTCTTCACGAAGTACGGGAACGTCACTTCGATACGGCCCGCCTGCGATTCGAGCTTCGCGAGCATCGCGGCCAGCATCGCGCGGAACGTGGCGGGCGTAAGCGGCGCCTTGTTCTCTTCGAGCAGCGCGACGAAGCGCGACATGTGCGTGCCCTTCTGGTCGGCCGGCAGATGAACGTCGAGATTCCACATGCCGACGCTCGGCTGGACGTCGCCCGCGCCCGTCTTCACCGTGAGCGGATGGCGCACGGCCTTCACGCCTACGCGCTGGATCACGATCTGACGGGTATCAACGGAGCTCTGGACGTCCGGCATCACGAAGGCCGGGTTCATCTGATTCATGTTCTTATCCTCAAGCCGCGCCGTACGCGGCGCGCAAATGGCAAACGCCGGCATGAGCCGGCGTTTGCTGGCGGTCACCGGGCACGAAACCCGCCCGCCAGTTCAAATGTGAAGTGGGTTGTCGCGAGGCGCCAACTAACCTATGGCGGCCTCAATCGACCTCACGCGACGCGCATCACCGACTTGCCGGACACGTTCGCCGCATTGTCGAGAAAGCGTTCGCGGATGGACTTCGCGATCCCTGCTGCGTCGAGCCCACAGCCTGCCAGCAGCTTTGCCGGATCGCCGTGGTCGATGAAGCGGTCGGGGAGGCCCAATTGTAGTACGGGCTTGATAACCCCACTTTCAAGGAGGGCTTCCACGCAGGCCGAACCGGCACCGCCCATGATGCAGCCTTCCTCGACCGTCACGAGGTAGTCGTGCGTTTCGGCGAGCTGCTTCACGAGGTCCGCGTCGAGCGGCTTCACGAAGCGCATGTTCGCCACGGTGGCGTCCAGTTCCTCGGCGGCCTTGAGCGACGGCGCAACCATCGTGCCGAACGCGAGGATCGCGATACGGCTGCCGGCCGGCGCCTTGCTCTCGCGGCGGACTTCGCCCTTGCCCACCGGCAGCGCGGCCATCTGCTTGACGGTCGCGACGCCCGTGCCCGCACCGCGCGGGTAGCGCACGGCCGTCGGGCAATCCTGCTGGAGCGCCGTGTAGAGCATCTGGCGGCACTCGTTTTCGTCCGACGCCGCCATGATCATCATGTTCGGAATGCAGCGCATGAACGCGAGATCGTACGCGCCCGCGTGCGTCGCACCGTCCGCGCCGACGAGACCCGCGCGGTCGATTGCGAACACAACTGGCAGGTTCTGCAGCGCCACGTCATGAATCAGCTGGTCATACGCGCGCTGCAGGAACGTCGAATAGATCGCGACCACGGGCTTCAAGCCTTCTGCCGCGATGCCGCCCGCAAACGTGACTGCGTGCTGCTCGGCGATGCCGACGTCGTAGTAGCGATCCGGGAAGCGCTTTTCGAACTCCACGAGGCCCGAGCCTTCGCGCATGGCCGGCGTAATACCGATCACGCGCGAATCGAGTTCAGCCGCGTCGCACAGCCATTCGCCGAACACCTGCGTGTAGGTCTTCTTGGCGGGCGTAGTCGACGGCTTGATGCCTTCGGCCGGGTTGAACTTGCCGGGACCGTGATACAGGACCGGGTCGGCTTCGGCGAGCTTGTAGCCCTGGCCTTTCTTCGTCACGACGTGCAGGAATTGCGGGCCGCGCAGTTCCTTGATGTTCTGCAGCGTCGGGATCAACGAATCCAGATCGTGACCGTCGATCGGCCCGATGTAGTTGAAGCCGAATTCCTCGAACAGCGTAGCCGGCACGATCATGCCCTTCGCGTGCTCTTCGAGCTTGCGCGCGAGGTCGAGCACCGGCGGCGCATGACGCAGCACGCGCTCCACGCCCGCGCGTGCGGCGGCGTAGAAGCGGCCCGACATGAGGCGCGCGAGATGGCGATTGAGCGCGCCCACCGGCGGCGAAATCGACATGTCGTTGTCGTTGAGGATGACGAGCAGCGGCACGTCGTCTTCGACGCCGCCGTTGTTCAGCGCCTCGAAGGCCATGCCGGCCGTCATCGCGCCGTCGCCGATCACGGCGATGCCCATGGCGTTGTCGCCCTTGAGCTTGCTCGCGACGGCCATGCCGAGTGCCGCCGAAATCGACGTGCTCGAGTGCGCGGTGCCGAACGTGTCGTACGGCGACTCGTCGCGTTTCGGGAAGCCCGAAATGCCGCCGAGTTGACGCAGCGTCGACATCTGGTCGCGGCGGCCCGTCAGGATCTTGTGCGGATAGGTCTGATGGCCCACGTCCCAGACGATGCGGTCGCGCGGCGTGTCGAACACGTAGTGCAGCGCGATCGTCAGTTCGACCGTACCGAGGTTGGACGACAGGTGGCCGCCCGTTTGCGAGACGCTCTCGAGAACAAAGGCTCGCAGCTCGTCGGCAAGCGGTTGCAGCTGGCGGCGATCAAGGCGGCGCAAATCCGCCGGGTCGTCAATGGTTTTCAGCAAGTCGTACATCGTCGTTCCATTGTAGGAAAACTGGCGCTCCCGCACTTTTTCTGCGCATTACTTCCCTTTCATGCGCGTGGGCGGGTTGCGCGGTCAGCTCACCCGGTTCACCACCAGGTCAGCGAGTTCGGCGAGGCGCTGAGCGCGCGCGCCGAACGGTTCGAGCGCCGCGTGCGCGTCGGCGCGCAACTGCTGCGCGAGCGCCCGCGAGGCATCAAGACCGATAATCGACACGTAGGTCGGCTTGCCGTCCTTCGCGTCTTTGCCCGCGGTCTTGCCGAGCGTTGCCGAGTCAGCGGTGACGTCGAGAATGTCGTCCACCACCTGGAAAGCGAGGCCCACGGCCGCCGCGTACTTGTCGAGCGCCGCGAGGCTTTCCGCCGAAGGCGTTTCGCCCGCCAGCGCGCCCATGCGGACCGCGGCGCGCAGGAGCGCGCCGGTCTTCAGGCGGTGCATGGTTTCGAGCTGCTCGCGGGTGAGCGAATGGCCCACGCTCGCGAGGTCGATGGCCTGGCCGCCGGCCATGCCGACCGAGCCGCTCGCCAGCGCGAGTTCGCGCACGAGCGACGCCTGGCGCTGGGTACTGAGCACATCCGCCGTCAGCGTGACGAAGGCTTGCGACTGCAGCGCATCGCCCACCAGCAGCGCCGTCGGTTCGTCATATTTGACGTGTACGGTGGGTTTGCCGCGACGCATATCGTCGTCATCCATACACGGCATGTCGTCGTGCACGAGCGAGTAGACGTGGATCATTTCGAGCGCGCAGGCCGCCGCGTCGAGCGCTTCCGGCGTGGCATTCGTGAGTTCGCCCGCCGCGTGGCACAGGAGCGGGCGCACCCGCTTGCCGCCGCCCATCACGGCATAACGCATGGCGTCATGCAGCGGCGCCGGCAGCACGTCGGCAGCCGGCAAATAGTGATCGAGCGCGCTTTCGACCCGGTCGAGTACCTGCCGGGTCCATTGGTCAAATGTCATAGATCGTCGTCTCCGCCCGCTGCGGAGTCTGTCGTATTGAGGGGCACGGGCCGCAACGTCTCGCCGTCGAGCACGCGCACCTGTTGTTCAACCTTTTCGAGCTGCTGCTGGCAGAAACGCACGAGCGCCGCACCGCGGCGGTATGCCGCAAGCGATTCTTCCAGGCTCAGGCTCCCGCCTTCCATGCGTGCAACGAGCCCGTCGAGTTCCGCCAGCGCCGCCTCGTAGCTCTCGGGCAGGGCCTCGCCCTCGGCCAGTCCGGCTGCGCTTTCGCCCGCGCCAGCGCGGTCTTTCGTTGCGGATTTCGCCATGAGTCGTCGCCAGAATGAAACAAGGCGGACATTCTACGGCAAAAGGTCCATTTCGACCCGCTCCCCGGCTTGTGTGCCTACCCGACCACACGCTCGGGGCCAGTACAAATCGGTTCCAGAAGGCCCGATTCCCCGTGCATTTGTCTCATATTTCCTGAATTCCTGCCGTCTTTCCGGTGTAATTTTGGCAAAAATCAGTCACTTAGCTACCCCATGACGGGGTAACCGGGTATAATCGCCGGCTCCCTAAATCGAATCTTCGATGGTTGGGTTGTTCACTGCTTTCACGTCTTCATCGGGAGTGGGAATGTCCAATCTGAGCAATGCATTGCAGCTGAAGTCTATCCACAGCCAGCTGCCAGTCACCGCTTATTTTGACGAAGCGCTACTCAAGCGCGAAATCGACACGCTTTTCCAGAAGGGTCCTCGCTACGTCGGGCACGAACTCATGGTGCCCGAGGCGGGAAACTATTTTGCGCTGCCCGGCGAAAAAGAAGGCCGCGTGCTCGTTCGCAACAAGAGCAACGAAATCGAACTGCTCTCGAACGTGTGCCGGCATCGCCAGGCCATCATGCTAAACGGTCGCGGCACGGCAGACAACATTGTATGTCCGCTGCATCGCTGGACCTATGACCTCAAGGGCGAATTGCTCGGCGCACCGCACTTCGCGGACAAGCCGTGTCTGAATCTGAACAGCTCGCCGCTCCAGAAGTGGAACGGGCTGCTGTTCGAATCCGCGGGCCGCGACGTCGCGCGCGATCTCGCACGCCTCGGGCCGGCGAAACACCTCGACTTCACGGACTACATGTTCGATCACGTCGAGGTGCACGAGTGCAACTACAACTGGAAGACCTTCATCGAGGTCTATCTGGAAGACTATCACGTCGTGCCGTTCCACCCGGGCCTCGGCAACTTCGTCTCGTGCGACGACCTCCAGTGGGAGTTCGGCGAGTGGTATAGCGTGCAGACGGTCGGCGTGCACAAGCACCTCGGCAAACCGGGCAGCCCGACGTACCGCAAGTGGCACGACGAGGTCCTGCGCTTCCGTAACGGCGAGCCGCCGGAGTTCGGCGCGATCTGGATGGTGTACTACCCGAATCTCATGATCGAGTGGTATCCGCACGTCCTCGTGGTCTCGTGGCTGATCCCCGAAGGCACGCAGAAGACGAAGAACATCGTCGAGTTCTATTACCCCGAGGAAATCACGCTCTTCGAGCGCGAGTTCGTCGAGGCCGAGCGCGCTGCCTATATGGAAACCGCCGTCGAAGACGACGAGATCGCCGAGCGCATGGACGCCGGCCGCCGTGCGCTCTTCGAGCGCGGCGTTTCCGAGGTCGGCCCGTATCAGAGCCCGATGGAAGACGGCATGCAGCACTTCCACGAGTTTCTGCGCCGCGAGCTGGGACCGATCTGACGCGTGCCCAGGCGCGAGCCTCGGCAACTCGCACGCATCACGGAAAGACGGGCTTAGGCCCGTCTTTTTGTTTAGACTGACGGCACCGGGCCGTCGCATAGCGAGAGATGGCGGCCTTGCACGATTCAAGGAGCCGTCATGCCCCACACGCACTACACCACGCTGATCTCGGCCGCCAATCTGCACGAACGCCTGACCGCCGCGCCGGGCAGCGTGCTGGTTTTCGACTGCCGCTTCGATCTCGCCGATCCCGCCGCGGGCGAGAACGCCTATGCGCTCGGCCATCTGCCCGGTGCCCAATACCTGCATCTGGACCGTGACCTCTCGGGCCCGAAAACCGGCAAGAACGGCCGCCATCCGCTGCCCGACCGCTCGGCGCTCGTCGCCACGCTCCTGCTGCGCGGGCTGAACGAAGGCCAGCAGGTCGTGGCCTACGACGCGCAAGGCGGCGCCTACGCCGCTCGCCTGTGGTGGCTCCTGCGCTGGCTCGGCCACGACTCGGTGGCCGTGCTCGACGGCGGCCTCAAGGCGTGGGAAGCCGCGGGCTTCCCGCTCGTGCGCGATGTGCCCACGCCCGCGCGCGGCACCTTCAAGGCGAGCGCACCGCTCCAGGTGACGGTGGACGCGCAGGCCATCGTCCGCAATCTCGCCACGCACGAACTCACGGTCGTCGACGCGCGCGCCGCCGACCGCTATCGCGGCGAGAACGAAACGATCGACCCGGTGGGCGGCCATATTCCTGGCGCGCGCAATCGGTTTTATCAGGACAATCTCACGCCGGATGGCCGCTTCAAGTCGGCGCATGCGCTGCGCGAGGATTTTACGGCGGTGCTGCCGGGCATCACGCCCGAACACGTGGTCCTGCAATGCGGCTCGGGCGTGACCGCCTGCCACAATGCGCTCGCGATGGAGATTGCCGGCCTGCACGGCGCGGCGCTCTACCCCGGTTCGTGGAGCGAATGGAGCGCCGACGCGTCACGGCCGGTCGCGACTGGCCCCAACCCCTAAGCCGGAACCGCAGATCCGGGCACGGCGTCACATCACGCCGTGCTCCTTGAACCAGGCAATCGCGCGCTTCCAGCCGTCTTCCGCATCGGCCTTGCGATAGCTCGGCCGGTAGTCCGCGAAGAACGCGTGGCCCGCATCGTTGTACACGACGATTTGCGAGCTGCGCCCACCCTGCGGACCCTGCGCGATGGCGGCCTTCATCTGCTCGAGCGTGTCCTGCGGAATGCTCTGATCCTGCAAGCCGTACATGGCGAGGACCGGCACCTGCAAGCTATTCGCGAGATCGAGCGGATTGCTCGGCGTGTTCGTCGTGTGCGGGCCTGCCACGCGCCCATACCACACCACCGCCGCCTTGATGTGCGGGTTGTGCTCCGCATAGAGCCACGCATAGCGCCCGCCCCAGCAAAAGCCGTTGACGCCCACGCGCTTCGTGTCGCCGCCATGCTCCCCCGCCCAGGCAACGGCCGCGTCGATATCGCCGATCACCTGGGCATCGGGCACCTTGCTCGCGATGTTCTCGTTGATCTGCTGAATCGTCGGATACACGGACGCATCGCCCTGACGCACGAAGAAGTCCGGCGCGATGGCCAGATAGCCGAGCTTCGCAAAGCGGCGGCACACATCGGCGATATGCTCGTGCACGCCGAAAATCTCGTGAATTACGATGATCACGGGCAAGTGCGTCTTGCCGCGCGGCTGCGCGCGATAGGCCGGGATGAGCGTCCCACTCGACTGGAAGCCGATCTCGCCGGCTTCGAGACCTTCGCTGTCGGTGTGGATGGTTTGCGCGGAGACGGGCAGCACGGCAGCGGCGAATCCGCTGCCGAGTGCCGCCTTGATGAAGGTGCGCCGATCGAACGGCACGTGCGGGACGAGGCTATCGACTTCGGGTTTCAGCATGCAGCGCTCCTTGAAGATCAAACAGCGGAAACAGGCAGAATAGCGCCGCGCCCCGGACGCAAGCGCTGCTCGATGCGGCCGCGCAGTGCAGCCGCTTAATGCAGCTTCACGCGCGGCAACGTCGTGCGGCGCAGCCAGTGCGCGAAGGTATCCAGCACCATGCGCGCGTAGCCGTGCAGCGCCGCGATGTGCAGGCGGTACAGCGACATGTACATGAAACGGGCAAACAACCCTTCGATCAACATATTCCCGCCGATCAGCCCGCCCATCAGATTGCCGACCGCGCTGAAGTGGCCGAGCGACACCAGCGAGCCGAAGTCGCGATAGGTGAACTCCTCCAGCGGTTTGCCGGCGAGCAGATTGCCAAGCGACTTGAAGAGGAACGTGGCCTGCTGGTGCGCGGCCTGCGCGCGCGGCGGCACTCCGCGCTCGTGACCCGGCCATTCGCAGGCCGCGCAGTCGCCGAGCGCGAAAATGTTGTCGTCGAGTTCCGTTTGCAGCGTACGGCGCACGATCAGCTGACCGAGCTTGTTGACGGTGAGGCCGTCGAGCCGCGAGAGCACAGCCGGCGCGGTGATGCCCGCGGCCCAGACCGTGAGGTCCGCGCGCAGGTTCTTGCCGCTCGCGGTGCGCACGACGCCAGGCGCCACTTCGATCACGCGTTCGCTCGTCAGCAGCTTCACGCCGAGCTTGTTCAGCAGCTCGCCCGTCGCCGAAGAAACGCGCTCGGGCAACGCGGGCAGGATGCGCGGGCCGGCCTCGATCAGCACGATGCCCACGTCGTGGCGCGGGTCGAGCTTATGCAGTCCATAGGCCGACAGCACCTGCGCGGTGTTGCGCAGTTCGGCGGAAAGCTCGACGCCCGTCGCGCCTGCGCCGATGATCGCCACCTGCACGCGCGGCTCGGCGCCGGCGTTCATGGCCGGAGCGAGGTCGTCCGCCGTCACCTCCACCGCGACTTTTTCGGGCGCCTGATGTTCGGCGCGCATGCACGCTGCGATCAGGCGCTTGCGAAAACGCTCGGCCTGCTCGACGGTGTCGAGCGCGATAGAATTCTCGGCCGCGCCCGGCACGCCGAAAAAGTGCGTCGTGCTGCCGATCGCGAGCACGAGCGTGTCGTATTCGAGCACGCGCTCGGGCAGCATTTCCGCGCCGTCTTCGTCGAGCACGCGCCCGAGCGTGATGCGCTTCGCCGCGCGGTCGAGCCCGGTCAGCTCGCCCTGCTGGAACTCGAAGCCGTGCCAGCGCGCCTGCGCCGGATATTCGAGCTGATGCGTGAATGGGTCCATGCTGCCCGCCGCGACTTCGTGCAGGAGCGGTTTCCAGATATGGGTTGGATTGCGGTCGACCAGCGTGATCGATGCCGCTTGCGGCTTGCCCCGCTTCGCGCGCGCTTCGCCGTAACGATCGCCGAGCCGTGTTGCCAGTTCCAGCCCGCCTGCGCCTCCTCCCACAACGATAAAGCGATGCATAGACTCTCCGTGCATGTCGAAAGGCGATAGAAAGGCCGATGCATCGACAACATCACGTGCGAGGCACCGGCCTTCAATCAAATCATTGTCGGCTGACGGAGCGCGCGGCGGCAACCCTTGCGGCGCGCATTCGCGACATCACGCACGCGAGGCTTGCCTTATCGCGCGCGTGCAGTTACGTCCTGGTTAAGGCTTTGCTGCAGTACAGCGCATTCAGTATGTACTTAGTAGAGCTTCACTAAGCACCTTAACGCGTCATCAATGCGCCTCTTCCCAGTTCTCGCCCACGCCCACTTCGGCGACGAGCGGCACCTTGAGCTGCGCCACCGAGCACATCAGCTCGGGCAAGCGCTTGCGCACTTCGGCGAGTTCGTCGCCCGGCACTTCGAGCACGAGTTCATCGTGCACCTGCATGACCATCTTCGTGCCGATCTTGCGTTCGTCGAGCCACTTCTGCACCGCGACCATGGAAAGCTTGATGAGGTCGGCGGCCGTGCCTTGCATGGGCGCGTTGATGGCGGCGCGCTCGGCGGCCTGGCGGCGCGGGCCGTTGCCGCCGTTGATCTCGGGCAGCCACAGGCGGCGGCCGAATACGGTCTCCACATAGCCGCGCGACTTCGCGTCCATGCGCGTTTCGTCCATATAGCGCGCCACGCCCGGATAGCGTGCGAAATAGCGGTCGATATAAAGCTTCGCCGCATCGCGCGTAATGCCGAGATTCGATGCGAGCCCGAACGCGCTCATGCCGTAAATCAGGCCGAAATTGATGACCTTCGCGATGCGCCGCTGGTCCGCGCTCACTTCGAGCGGCGTGACGCTGAACACCTCGGAAGCCGTGGCGCGGTGAATGTCGTCGCCGCGCGCGAACGCCGCGAGCAACGACTCGTCGCCCGAAATATGCGCCATGATGCGCAGTTCGATCTGCGAGTAGTCGGCGGAAACGATCTTGTGCCCAGGCGGCGCGATGAACGCCTCGCGAATGCGCCGGCCTTCGCCCGTGCGCACAGGAATGTTCTGCAGATTCGGATCGTTCGACGCAAGACGGCCCGTGACCGCCACGGCCTGCGCGTAGTTCGTGTGCACGCGGCCCGTTTGCGCATTCACCATGCGCGGCAACTTGTCGGTGTACGTGGACTTGAGCTTGGCAAGACCGCGATGCTCGAGCAGGATCTTGGGCAGCGGGTAATCTTCGGCGAGCTTTTGCAGCACTTCTTCGTCTGTAGAAGGCGCGCCGCTCGGCGTTTTCTTCACGACCGGCAGTTGCAGCTTCTCGAAGAAGATCTGGCCGATCTGCTTGGGCGAGCCCAGATTGAATTCGCCGCCCGCGAGCGCATACGCCTCCTCTTCGAGCGCGATGAGCCGCACGGCAATTTCCGCGCTCTGCTTGTCGAGCCTTTCGGTGTCGATCAGCACACCGTTGCGCTCCATCTTGCGCAGCACGCGCGAGGTGGGCAATTCGATGTTGCGATACACGTAATCGAGGCCCTTCTCCGGAGCGATCTGCGGATAGAGCGCGCGATGCAGCTGCAGCGTGATATCGGCGTCTTCGGCAGCGTATTCGGCGGCCTTTTCGAGCGAGACTTCGTCGAAGCCGATCTGCTGCGCGCCCTTGCCCGCCACCTCTTCGTACTTGATCGTCTTGATGCCGAGATGGCGCAGCGCGAGGCTGTCCATGTCGTGGCTGCGATGCGATTCGAGCACATACGATTCGAGCAGCGTGTCATGCTCCACGCCGTTCAGCTCGATACCGTAGTTCGCGAGCACCTGCTCGTCGTACTTCATGTGCTGGCCGACTTTCTTGTGCTTCTCGCTTTCGAGCCAGGGCTTCAGGCGCGCGAGCACTTCGTCCAGCGGCAGTTGATCGGGCACGTCCGGGCCGCGATGCGCGAGCGGCAAATAGGCGGCCACGCCAGGCTCCGTCGAGAACGACATGCCGACGAGCTTCGCGACCATCGGATCGAGCGCCGTGGTCTCGGTGTCGAACGCCGTGATTTCAGCGGCTTCGATCTTTTTGAGCCACGTGTCGAACTGCGGCCACGTCTGGATCGTTTCGTAATGGCGCGGGGCATCGACGAACAGCGCGGGCTGCACGATCGCGTCTTTTTCGGGCGCGTCGCCTTTGGTTGCGGCGGGCACCGTCTCGCTCTGCTGACTCGCTTCGGTGACTTCGCGCAGCCAGGTCTTGAAGCCGTGACGCGCGAAGATATCGCGCAGTTCTTCGCGCGCTTCGGGCCGCGTGGAGAGCGTTGCTTCGATCGACTCGAGATGCGGCGTGAGATCACAAGCCGTCTCCACCGTGACGAGCTTTCTCGCCATCGGCAGGAAGTCGAGCGCGTCGCGCAGATAGCCGCCCACAGCGCCCTTGATTTCATCCGCATGCGCGATCACGCCGTCGAGCGAATCGTATTGCGTGAGCCACTTCACCGCCGTCTTCGGGCCGCACTTGTTCACGCCCGGCACGTTGTCGACGGTGTCGCCGATGAGCGAGAGATAATCGATGATGCGCTCCGGCGGCACGCCGAACTTCGCGATCACGCCTTCGCGATCGAGCGTTTCATTTGTCATCGTATTGATGAGCGTGACGTGGTCCGTCACGAGCTGCGCGAGGTCCTTATCGCCCGTGGAAACGATGACCTTCATGCCGAGCTTCTCAGCCTGATGCGCGAGCGTGCCGATCACGTCGTCGGCCTCCACGCCTTCGATCATCAGGAGCGGCCAGCCGAGCGCGCGCACTGCCGTGTGAATGGGCTCGATTTGTGCAGCGAGCGGCTCCGGCATGGAAGGCCGGTTGGCCTTGTACTCGGGGTACCAGTCGTCGCGGAACGTCTTGCCCTTTGCATCGAACACGCACGCGCTATACTCTGCCGTAACGTCCTTGCGCATGCGACGCAGCATGTTGATGATGCCGTACAGCGCGCCTGTGGGTTCGCCGTCAGGACCGCGCAGATCCGGCATCGCATGGAAGGCCCGATAGAGATAGCTAGAACCGTCGACCAGCAGCAGGGTCTTACCTTCCAGCCCGTTTTGTAGCTTTAGCTTTGTATCCACGCGTAGTTCTTCAGGCATTATGGACAAGAGAAAAGTGATTCCGAGTCTGCGTTCACTCGCAGATCAAGAGCGCGCGACGGCCAAGAAGGCGCGCGCATCGTGGCAGATGTTCACGATTATGGCAGAGTTTATCGAGGCGACCGAGTACCTGTCCGAGATCCGGCCAGCGGTCAGCATCTACGGTTCCGCCCGCCTGAAACCGGAGTCGGAGTACTACCAGCTCGCCACCACCATCGCGCGCAAGGTGTCCGACGCGGGCTTCGCCGTGATCTCCGGCGGCGGCCCCGGCATCATGGAAGCCGCGAACCAGGGCGCGCATGCGGGCAAGTCGCCTTCCGTGGGCCTGAACATCGAGTTGCCGCACGAGCAGTCGGGCAACCAGTGGCAGGACATCTCGCTGCGTTTCCGCCATTTCTTCACGCGCAAGGTCACGTTCGTGAAGAACTCGGACGCAGTGATCGTCATGCCCGGCGGCTTCGGCACGCTCGACGAACTGGCCGAAGTGCTCACGCTCATCCAGACGAAAAAGTCGCGTCACGTGCCCATCATTCTGGTGGGCGCCGCATTCTGGAAGGGCCTGCTCGACTGGTTCCGCTCGGCGCTCGTGCCCATGGGCCTCATCAATCCCGAAGATATGGACTTGATGCAGGTGATCGACGACCCGGACCAGGTGCTCGAAGCCGTTCTCAAGTTCTACGAAGATGCGGACACAGCCGAAGATACCGGCAAGGAGCACCCGGCGCGCCGCGACCGCGACTCCGACGAAGACCGGATGTTCTATCTCTGATGCACCGCTTGCGGCGCGGTGTGTGGATGGCCTGCGGATAACGTTTCCGTAGGCCTGCGCACCGCTCGCGCCTCAGCGCATCACGCCCCTCATGCTTTCTCCGCGCTTGCGGGCACGCCGGATGCGCCAGCCGGCGTCCGCGCGCTCGCCTGCTCCTCCAGCCAGCGGCAAAACTGCACGACGAGCGGTGCTTGCGCCACCTCGCGGCGCGCGACCCACCAGTAACCGCGCGCGTCGAGATGCGGCCCCGCGAGCGGGGTGACGAGACGCCCCGACGCGAGTTCGTCGTCGAGCAGCGGCAGCGGGCCGAGCGCAACGCCCAGACCATCCACGGCGGCCTGCAAGGCCAGATAGAAGTGGTCGAACGACTGCTTCTTGCGGCATTTGGCTTTCACGCCTGCAGTCGCGAGCCAGGTGCGCCATGCGTCGGGCCGCGTGTCCGAATGCAGCAGCACGTGGCGCG
Organism: Paraburkholderia guartelaensis; assembly: GCF_004353905.1. GTDB lineage: Bacteria > Pseudomonadota > Gammaproteobacteria > Burkholderiales > Burkholderiaceae > Paraburkholderia > Paraburkholderia guartelaensis. The sequence goes on from NZ_SMOD01000002.1 coordinate 502,271, forward strand.
CCAGATCGCTCGCCTGATGAATCGGCGCGCGCTTGAGCAGCGCCGGACTGCACACCGGCAATTCCATCTCGTCGAGAAAATGACCGGCCTCGCAGTCGGGCCAGTGGGCCGGACCGCGCCGCACGGCCACGTCGAAGCCTTCGAGCGTCTCGACCGGCGCGTTCGAGGTGGACAGGCGCAGCTCGACGTTCGGCGCGAGACGCTGAAACTGCGAGAGCCGCGGCAGCAGCCATTTCATCGCGAAGGTAGGCAGCGCATTCACGCGCAGCACGTGCACCACGCCCGTGTCGCGCAACTGGTTGGTTGCGCGCGCGATGTCATCGAATGCCGATTGCACGGCGGCGAGGTAGCGCCGCCCGTCTTCGGTCAGCGCGACCCGCTTGCCATGCCGATGAAACACCTGCACGCCGACCCACGCCTCGAGCGCGGCCACCTGCCTGCTGATGGCACCGTGAGTCACATTGAGTTCGCCCGCCGCGGCGGAGAAGCTGTTGTGCCGCGCAGCGGCTTCGAACGCGCGCAGCGCGGGAAAGGGAGGAAGTGAGCGTGGCATGCTTGTGAGTGTAGATCACAAGAGCGCACCATAGAAATCGTTTTGCCGCGCGCGCGAATGGGCTTAATCTCGGAGCTTGCCTCAGGGGTCCCTTCCATTCATGAAACAACTCATCTCATCGCCCGCCGCTGCCGGACATGGCACGGACGACGGCCTGCACACGCCTACGGTGCGCGATCTGTTTCTCGGCTTTCTCGGTCTCGGCTTCACGTCGTTTGGCGGCGCACTGCCGTTGGCGCGCCGCACCATCGTCGAGCAGCGCCGCTGGCTCACCTCCAGCGAGTTCACCGACCTGCTCGGCCTCTGCCAGTTCTTGCCGGGCGGCAACGTCATCAATCTCTCGGTTGCGCTCGGCATGCGCTTTCAGGGGTGGCGCGGCGCGCTCGCAGGCATCCTCGGTTTGATCGCGGGTCCGTCGCTCGTCGTGATCGCGCTTGGCGTGCTCTATGAGCGCACGCAAAACGACCCGCACGTGCGGCATCTGTTCGTGGGGCTCGCCGCGGCGGCCGCCGGCCTGCTCGTCTCGATGGCCCTGAAAATCGTGCTGCCGCTGCGGCGCGATCCCGCCGCGGCCGTCGTCGCCGCGCTCGGCTTCGTGGCCATTGCCGTGCTGCGCACGCCACTTTTGCCCACCATGCTCGTGCTCACGCCAGTCGGCATCGCGCTCGCGGCCCGCGCGGCGCGCACGGAAGGAGGCTCGCGATGACCGCCACACTCGTTGCGCTCGCCGCGATCTTCGGCCAGCTTTCGCTGCTCGCATTCGGCGGCGGCAACACGATCCTGCCCGAGATGCAGCGTCAGGTCGTCGAAGTCCACCACTGGATGCCCGCGAGCGAGTTCAGCGCGCTATTCGCGCTTGCCCAGGCCGCCCCGGGCCCGAACATGATGGTCGTGACGCTGGTGGGCTGGCACGTGGCCGGCTGGGCAGGCATGCTGGTCACGTCGATTGCGAAGTTCGGGCCGTCGTCGCTCGTCACGATCGCCGCGCTGCATGCGTGGGATCGCTTCAAGGACCGCCCGTGGCGGCGTATCGCACAGAAGGGGCTCGTGCCGGTGACGGCGGGCCTAGTGGCCGCGAGCGCCGTGCTGATCGCGAGGGCCTCCGATCCTTCGTGGATCGCCTGGGCGATTACCGGCGTGTGCGCCGTGCTCGCGTTTCGCACGAAGATTCATCCGCTGTGGCTGCTTGGCGCGGGGAGTCTGATCGGGTTGACGGGGTTCGGGCAGTGAGTTGACGGCGTGCGGCTGGGTGAGAATTCGGGGTGAATTCAGGCTTCCTCGATATTTGCCATCCACGCCGCACGCCTGCCGCCGAATGTCGCCAGTGCCGCCAGCGCGATTCCGATCAAGGCCATCCACAATGTCAGCGCGAGAATGACGGCCCCCGTTCCCTGGCGCGTTGCACAGAGCCCAACCAGCAGGCCCGCGAGCGGTTGAGTGAGATTGTTGAGTAGTGCGATCAGACCGACGGTCTTGCCGAAGTCCTCAGCGGGAATCAACCGTTGGCGCACGCCGCGCATGAACACGCTGAACATCTTGTCAAAGCCGATGACCGCGACGAACCCGGCGACATAAACGAAAGGCAGCGATACCCACCCCGTCAGC
>NZ_SMOD01000020.1 GCF_004353905.1 Paraburkholderia guartelaensis
AACTGCTGCAGACCCTCGTCCATCAACGCTACAAGCAACGCCGCAGCATCCTCGTCACGTCCAACCGCGTCGTCCAGGACTGGGGGCGCTACCTTCGCGACAGCACCATGGCTTCGACGATCCTTGACCGTCTGCTGCATCGCTCCAAACTCCTCGAGTTTGAAGGCAAGAGCTATCGTCTCCGTGAAGCCGCTGCCAGGCTTGCCGTCACTGAGGAATCCGACGCATAATCCGCTCGTCCTGCCTGGGGGAATTTAGCCGCCCACAAGTGGAGGAGTTTGAACTGCCCATCGGGGCGTTCACGCCTTCTAAACCGGGCCGCCCATCGAGGCCACCTTGTCCTGCAAGCGCTTTTCCACGGACGGAAACACGAACTTGCTCACATCGCCGCCCAACTGGGCGATTTCGCGCACGATCGTGCCCGAAATGAACTGATACTGGTCCGAAGGCGTCATGAACATCGTCTCGACGTCGGGCAGCAGGTAGCGGTTCATGCCCGCCATCTGAAATTCGTACTCGAAGTCCGATACCGCGCGCAGGCCGCGCACGATCACGCGTGCGTTGTTGGTGCGCACGAAGTCCTTCAGGAGCCCCTTGAAGCTCATGACCTGCACGTTCGGATAGTGGCCGAGCACCTCGTGGGCAATCTCGAGCCGCTCGTCGAGCGAGAAGAAAGGCTTCTTGTTGCGGCTGTCCGCAACGCCGACTACCAGCGTGTCGAAAATGCTCGACGCGCGCCGCACGAGATCTTCGTGACCGCGCGTGAGCGGATCGAAGGTACCGGGGTACACGGCGACTACCATGAGGCTTCTCCTCTCAACAGAAATGGGGCGCAATGCAGTGCCGTGGCGATGCATGCACACGTGCGTGCGTGACGGCCAAGCCGCCCGCCGCTTCTTATCGAACGCGCATTATTCCTCATTTTCGCGCTGCAGCAAATGATAGTGAACCGCACCCGCCCGGCCCTCGCGCACCACGCTCCAGCCCGCCAATGCGGGCCGCGCAGCCGGATCGATCTGCTCACCCGACTCCACGTAAAGCCAGCCGTCCGGGGCGACGAGCGGCGCGGCGAGTTCGAGCGAGCGCTCGAGCAGCGCGGTGTCGCCAAACGGCGGATCGAGGAACACCACATCGAACGAGCCTGGCGCGAGATTGGCCGCGAGGCGCAGTGCGTCGGCTTCTGCGATTTCGATCATGCGGGCGCCAAGGCGCGCCTGGTTCGAGCGCAGCTGCGCGGCAGCGCGCGCGCTGCGCTCCACCATCACGACACGTGCGGCGCCGCGCGAGGCCGCCTCGAAGCCGAGGCCGCCACTGCCCGCGAAAAGGTCGAGGCAACGCAGGCCGTCGAGGCGCTGGCCAAGCCAGTTGAAGACCGTTTCGCGCACGCGATCGGGGGTCGGGCGCAGACCATCGAGGTCGAGCACCGGCAGCGGCGTGCGCTTCCAGTCGCCGCCGATGATGCGGACTGTGTGCGCGCCACCGCCGCCACGTGAGCGCGGATCGGACTGGCTGGAGCGGCCGCCTTGGCCACGTGAAGATGAGGAACGGGTCATGCGTTGGATCGTACGGCTGCGTGCATTTGACCGCTGGCAGGTAATTTGCCGGCGGAACTCGACTGTGAGGTTCGACGCTTTCGCATCGCGCCCTCCAATGCGCGCACGTTACCACAGGGGCGCGCAGGTGCCTTGTGCGCGCCGCAACGCTCTACGGCGGGACCCCACGGCGATGCCGCAGCGACTCCAGGTAACGCGCCTGATAAAATGCCGTGTTTTCCGCGCGTTACCTCTTCCCATGCCGTCGCTGACCGCCCCTCGGTCCGACCCGCAGCGCGCCTGACCCACCCCAGACCATGTTCAGTTTCTTCAAACGATTCCGCGGCTCGAAGGATGCCGAGAACGCGCCGGCCGAAAACGTGCAGGACGAAGCCACCCTCGAGGCGCCGGACGAGGCCATTGACGCGCCCGCCAGCGCGGAGCGCCAAGCGTCACCTGAGTCGCCCGCACCGTCCGTTCCACCGGCAATGACCGCTCCGGCCGAGCCGCAGCCAGCCGCCGACGACAACGACGAACCGGAAGCCGTCGAAATCGTCCCGCCGCCCGCGCTCGAGCCCGAAGCCAAACAATCGTGGCTCAAGCGCCTGAGGTCGGGGCTCTCGAAAACCGGCTCGAATATCCAGAGCATCTTCGTCAACGCGAAGATCGACGACGATCTCTACGAAGAGCTCGAAACGGCGCTGCTGATGTCGGATGCGGGCGTCGATGCGACCGAGTATCTGCTCGAAACGCTGCGCCAGAAGGTACGCGCCGAGCGCCTGACCGACGCGCAGCAGGTGAAGAATGCCCTGCGCGAGCTGCTCATCGGCCTGCTCAAGCCGCTCGAAAAGTCCCTCATGCTCGGCCGCGCGCAGCCGCTCGTGATGATGATCGCGGGCGTGAACGGCGCGGGCAAGACCACGAGCATCGGCAAGCTCGCCAAACATCTGCAAAGCTTCGACCAGAGCGTGCTGCTCGCCGCCGGCGACACGTTCCGCGCCGCCGCGCGCGAACAGCTCGCCATCTGGGGCCAGCGTAACAACGTGACGGTCGTGCAACAGGAAAGCGGCGACCCGGCCGCGGTGATCTTCGACGCCGTGAGCGCCGCGCGCGCGCGCCGCATCGACGTGGTGATGGCCGACACCGCGGGCCGCCTGCCCACGCAATTGCACCTGATGGACGAGCTGAAGAAGGTCAAGCGCGTGATCGGCAAGGCGTTCGACGGCGCACCGCACGAGGTGCTGCTGGTGATCGACGCGAACACGGGCCAGAACGCGCTCGCGCAGGTCAAGGCCTTCGACGACGCGCTCGGCCTCACCGGCCTCATCGTCACGAAGCTCGACGGCACCGCCAAGGGCGGCATTCTCGCGGCGATCGCGCGGCAACGCCCGATCCCCGTGTATTTCATCGGCGTGGGCGAAAAGGTCGAAGACCTGCAGCCGTTCGTGGCCGAAGAGTTCGCCGACGCGCTGCTTGGCAGCTGATAGCGCGTAATTACCCGGCTTTAGATGTACGAAGGGCGTCGTTCTCACGAACGACGCCCTTTTTCATTGGTGCGGCCAGCGTAAGCCGGTCAGACGCTCACTCCGTATCCGGCTGCACACCCGGCGCGGCGCGCGCGAACGCGTCGAGCGTGAGCGCGTAGTCGTTGATGCGCTGAATGGTCGGGTAACGCGTCGTGTCGATCTTGAAGCGGTTCGCGTTGTAGACCTGCGGCACGATGCAAAGATCGGCGACGCTCGGCGTATCGCCGAAAGCGAGCTTGCCGGTGCGCGGATCGCTGGCGAGCCGCTGTTCGAGCGTCGCGAAGCCCGCCTCGATCCAGTGGCGATACCACGCGTCTTTCGTCGCGTCGTCCGCGCCCACGGTGTGCTTGAGGTACTTGAGCACGCGCAGGTTGTCCACCGGATGAATCTCGCACGCCACCTGCAGCGCGAGCGAGCGCACGTGAGCGCGATCGATCGGCGACTTCGGCAGCAGCGGCGGCTCGGGATGCGTCTCTTCCAGATACTCGATGATCGCGAGCGACTGCTGAAGCGTGTGCCCCTCGTCGTCGACGAACGACGGTACGATCGCGTCGGGATTCACCTGGCGGTAGGCCGGCTTGAGCTGCTCGCCGCCGTCGCGCACGAGGTGAACCGGCACGTACTCGTACGGCAGGTTCTTCAGATTCAGCGCAATGCGCACTCGATACGATGCCGAACTGCGGAAATAGCTGTAAAGCTTCATGCTCCTCTCTTGCTCCTCTTGAATCGTGATGCGGTCTGCGCCGCTCAGACGACCCGCACGGCGAATTCGCCGATGCCTGCCACACCGCCCGTCATCAGATCGCCCTTGACCACGGCGCCCACGCCTTCGGGCGTGCCCGTATAGATCAGGTCGCCGGCCTTCAGCTCGAACAGCGTCGAAAGGAACGCAATCGTGTCGGCAACCGGCCAGATCATCTGCGAGATGTCGGAGCGCTGCTTCTCCTCGCCGTTGACCGCGAGCCAGATTTCGCCTTTCGCGAGCTGACCGATCCTGGAAACCGGATGGATCGGGCCAATGGGCGCCGAGTGGTCGAAGCCCTTGGCCGTATCCCACGGACGACCGAGCTTCTTCGCCTCGCCCTGCAAGTCGCGGCGCGTCATATCGAGGCCGAGCGCGTAGCCAAACACGTGGTCGAGCGCGCTCGCGACCGGAATGTCCTTGCCGCCCTTGCCGATGGCCGCGACGAGTTCCATTTCGAAGTGCACGTTCTGCGATTGCGCAGGGTACGGAAATTCGGCGGTCGAGCCGGGCGCAACGTAGAGCACGGCGTCGGCGGGTTTGGAGAAGAAGAACGGCGGTTCACGGTTCGGATCGTGGCCCATCTCGCGCGCATGCGCTTCGTAGTTGCGGCCAACGCAATAGATGCGCCGCACCGGGAAACGCGTGTCGGTGCCTGCCACCGGCACCGAGGCGAGCGCCGCCGGTTCGAATACGTACGTCATGGAGTTCTCCGTCTTTGTAATGGGGCGTGCGCGAGGCACGGGGGCCTGTCTATCGCACGGCTTGCGCCGTCAGAACAATCGCGAGTGTAACGCGCGACGGTGCGCATGCGCGGCGGAGTCTTCAAGCGGGTCGCCCAGGTGGGCGCGGGCGTGCCCGGCGAGGCACGGCGTGCTCGTGCGATACTTCTCGCATCCCCATTTCAATATGACGGCGGCCCGCCGCACGCCGTCGAACGAATCGCGCTCGCCCATGACCACCGCCGACTCCACCGACATCTTTCCGTGCGCCCGCTTCATCAAGGAGATCGGCCGCGGACCGCACGGCGCCCGCTCGCTCTCGTCCGAAGATACGCACGCCCTCTACGCCGCCATGCTCGACGGCCGCGTGCCCGAGCTGGAACTCGGCGCGGTGCTGCTCGCCTACCGCCTCAAGGGCGAAACCGCGGATGAGCTGGCCGCCATGCTCTCCGCTGCGCACGCCTCGTTCACTCCGCTCGCGGTGCCGCGAGGAGACTATCGGCCTGTGTCGATCCCAAGCTACAACGGCGCGCGCAAGCAGCCGAATCTCGTGCCGCTGCTCGCTTTGCTGCTCGCGCGCGAAGGCGTGCCGACGCTCGTGCACGGCGTCGTCACCGATCCGGGCCGCGTGACGAGCGCGGAAATCTTCGCGGCGCTGAATCGTCCCGAAGCACGCGATCACGCCGAAATCGAGGCGCAACTGGCGTCGAGCCGCGTAGCGTTTTCGTCGATCGAAACACTCGCGCCCAAACTCGCGCGCCTGCTCTCGATGCGCCGGCGCATGGGCGTGCGCAACTCCACGCATACGCTCGTGAAGCTGCTGCAGCCGTTCGCGGAGCCGGGCCTGCGTCTCGTGAACTACACGCACCCGCCGTACCGCGAAAGCCTGAGCGCCCTCTTCGCGGCGCATCCGGAAGCGGCGGTGGGCGGCGCGCTGCTCGCGCGCGGCACCGAGGGAGAAGCCGTCGCCGACACCCGCCGCCAGGTGCAGGTCGACTGGCTGCACGACGGCATCTGCGAAACGCTGGTCGAACCGGAGCGCTCGTCGCCTGGCGCGCCCGAAATCGATCTCCCCGAAGGCCGCGACGCACCGACTACAGCCGCCTGGATCGACGCCGTGTTGCGCGGCGAAGCGCCGGTGCCCGAGGCGATCACGCGCCAGATCGAGACGATCAAGCGCATCGCAAAGCGCTGACGATCGACCAGGAACCACGTCGCCCAATCCGCTGAAAACCGTGCGGGGCGGGCAACCCGCGCGCCCCGCCACAAGCGAATCGGCGTGCTTCGTCTGCCATCTTCAGGCATCTTCACGCGGCTATTCTGCAAATTCGCTGTTGACACGCGCGTCCGCCCTGATTTACATTGGACGAATGCGTTCCTACCCGAACACCCTCCGAATTACCCTCGGCCGACTATCGGCCCTATCGCTACGCCTAGCCTAACGCTGGTGTAGCGCCGCAACGACCACCTCCTCCGGTCACCGCGGTCCTCCCAAAGCAGTTTTCGCAGTACCCCAAATCCGCAGTATCTCTACAACCTGTCGTCTGCATTCGTCCGCTTACCGTTCGGACGAGTCGCGAGGTCAAAATGCACGTTGCATGGGCATCGTTCACGTCCGCTTTCGCCGCGCCGGTTACCGCCGTCACCGTGGCCGTCTTCTTCGCGTCCGAGGTTGCCGCCCGTACGCGTGAAGTTTCGCGCATCGTGCTCCGTCGCCAGCCCGCCAACCGCCCGCTGCCGACCGCCATCGCAAACGACACCATGAAGAACGAGGCTCGTCATGTTGCGTAATCCCGCCGAGAAGTACCGCCCCTTCCCCGCCATCCGCTTGAACGGCCGCAAATGGCCGACGCGCACTGTCGAGCACGCACCGATCTGGATGAGCACCGATCTGCGCGACGGCAACCAGTCGCTGATCGAGCCGATGAGCATCGAGCAGAAGACCGAATTCTTCGAGATGCTCGTCGCGATTGGCTTCAAGGAAATCGAAGTCGGCTTTCCGTCCGCTTCGCAGACCGACTTCGATTTCGTGCGCAAGCTGATCGACGAAAAGCGCATTCCCGACGACGTGACGATCGAAGTGCTCGTGCAGTCGCGCGAAGAATTGATCGCACGCACGTTCGAAGCGCTCGAAGGCGTGCCGCGCGCAATCGTCCACCTTTACAACGCGATCTGCCCGTCGTTCCGCAAGATCGTGTTCGGCCAGTCGAAGGATGAAGTGAAAGCGCTCGCGGTCGAAGGCACGCGCATCATCCGCGAACACGCCGACAAGAACCCGCAAACGCACTGGATTTACCAGTATTCGCCCGAAACCTTCAGCATGACCGAGCTGACCTTCGCGCGCGAAGTCTGCGACGCAGTGGCCCAGACGTGGCGCCCGACGCGCGATCACAAGATGATCGTGAATCTTCCGGCGACCGTCGAAGCGGCGATGCCCAACGTCTACGCCGACCAGATCGAGTGGATGGACCGCAATCTCGCGTACCGCGACAGCATCGTGCTTTCGGTGCATCCGCATAACGACCGCGGCACGGCAGTGGCCGCCGCCGAAATGGCGCTGCTCGCGGGTGCGGACCGTATCGAAGGCTGCCTCTTCGGCAACGGCGAGCGCACCGGCAACGTCGATCTCGTCACGCTCGCGATGAACCTCTACACCCAGGGCATCGACCCGGGCCTCGACTTCTCGGACATCGACGCCGTGCGCCGCGTCGTCGAGCGCTGCAACCAGCTGCCCGTGCATCCGCGCCATCCGTACGCGGGCGACCTCGTGTTCACGGCGTTCTCGGGCTCGCACCAGGACGCGATCCGCAAGGGGTTCGCGCAGCAGCAGCCCGACGCCGTCTGGGAAGTGCCCTATCTCCCGATCGATCCCGCCGATCTCGGCCGCAGCTATGACGCCGTGATCCGCGTGAACAGCCAGTCGGGCAAGGGTGGCGCGACCTATCTGCTCGAGCGCGGCATGGGTTTCACGCCGCCGCGCCGCGTGCAGATCGAGTTCAGCCACGCCGTGCAGACCGTCGCCGATACGTCGGGTGAAGAGATCACGGGCGATGCGGTCTGCGCACTCTTCGCGCGTGAGTACTTCGAAACGCGCGGGCCGGCTGTCAACGCCGGTTCGGGTCGTGTGCGCTGGGAAGGCCGTGAAGTGGCGATGCCGGCTGGCGCGAGCATCGACGAAGCGCATGCGCAAGCCGTCGCCGCCGCCATCGCGGCAATGGCCGGCGAGCACATTGAAATCACGTCATTCGAGACCGAGCGCACGTCGCAGGGCGGCACAGCAGTGTTCGTCGGCGCACGCGTAGGCGGCCAGCCACTGCGCCACGGCGTGGGCGTGGGCGAGGACGCGGTCCATGCGTGCGTCGCGGCAGTGGTCAGCGCGGTGAATCGCGCGGTCTGGCCGCATGTGGATCGGCGCGCGGCGGCCTGACGCTTTGCGCGCGTATCGCGCGCAAAGCGCGAAGCAGTTTGAGTTTCAGCAGGGAAATCGGCGGCATTGTTGAGCGCCGGCGGCAAAACGGGCCGCCGGCGTGCGCCTGAAGCGCCTAAGCAGCGTTTCAGCGAGTGGACTTACCGGTCATCACTCGATCGCGCAACGCGTCGCCTGCCATGCGAGCAGACGCCAGTGTCCCCCTTCCTGCGTCTGGATCGCCGTATAGGCAATAGGAAAGAGCAGCGCACCGTTGTTCGCTTCCATCTCGATGAGCACGCGGCCGGAGACCACGCAGGCCTCGTTGCCCGCGTGCAGCACGTCCTGCGACTGGATCTCGATCTGGCGGTAGCGTCGGCGGCCCGCTGTGATCGCCTCGATGAACTGCTGCTTGGTCTCGCGTTTGCCGTTGGTGTGGACGAAGGTCGCGTGATCGGACAGCAACTGGTCCAGCGACGTGCCGTCGCCGTCGACCATCGCGCGAAAGCGCTCGCGCTCAAGTCCGCGAATCGCATCGATTAATTTTGCCGCCATCGCTCGAGCCCCTTGCGCGTTGGCCCGCGCCTGAGCGCAGATCTCCGCCGAAGATTTTCTGCATACGTCTGGCTGAAATTTATACCAGGTTTTGGCGCAAGGATACTTGCGATCAAAGACATCGCCTCCATGTATGGTGCATAGGCCACGCGCCCGGTGAAAACTGCGCCTGGCAGTAGCGACATCCCCGCGGCCGCGCCCGGATGTCGCAGCGCAGCACTTTCCGCCTTGTCCGATGTCTATTTCTCAGATTCTGTGGCAAGGTCCTGGCGCTGCGCGGCCCTTCGAGCGTCGCTGAGTCCACCCCTTATTTCCCGTGCCCTTCGCGCCGGACTGCTGTCCCGTTCTAGAGTGTTCCTTCGGCCTGCCCCCTGCGCGGGCCTGCGCCGGGCGCCAGGCCCCGCCCTGCTTGACTGCCGGCGTTTAGTGTAATCTATCGATACAACCATTTCGATAGGAATCAAGGAACCTTGAAGCCCCTACAGACTCCAAGTATTAGCACTCGGGGATTCAGAGTGCTAACATCCACCGTGGAGTCGGTGTCTGACTTTTGCAAGATTCCTGAGGAGTTCGCTACGTGAGCAACGCAATGACCATGACCCTTCCGAGTACGCTGAGCCCGTCGTCGGCCAAGGCCGGGGGCTCATTGGCGCTCGCGAATGCTTCCCTGTTGCCCGGCCAGCTGGGCAACATCGACGCCTATATTCAGGCCGTGAACCGGATCCCGATGCTGACGCCGCAAGAAGAGCGTCAGTTCGCGACCGAGTTTCGCGAGCAGAACAATCTTGAAGGCGCGCGCCGCCTGGTGCTTTCGCACCTGCGCCTCGTGGTGTCGATCGCGCGTAATTATCTCGGCTACGGCCTGCCGCACGCCGACCTGATCCAGGAAGGCAACATCGGCCTGATGAAGGCCGTGAAGCGCTTCGACCCCGAGCAGAACGTGCGCCTCGTGTCGTACGCCATGCACTGGATCAAGGCTGAGATCCACGAATACATCCTGCGCAACTGGCGCATGGTGAAGGTCGCCACGACCAAGGCGCAGCGCAAGCTGTTCTTCAACCTGCGCAGCCACAAGCAGGGCCTGCAGTCGTTCACGCCGGAAGAAATCGACGGCCTCGCGCAGGAACTGAACGTGAAGCGCGAAGAGGTCGTGGAGATGGAAACGCGCCTCTCGGGCGCCGACATCGCGCTCGAAGGCCAGACCGAAGACGGCGAAGAGTCGTTCGCCCCGATCGCCTGGCTCGCCGACTCGCACAGCGAGCCGAGCGCCGTGCTCGCCGCACGTTCGCGCGACCGCCTGCAGTCGGACGGCATTGCGAGCGCCCTGGAAGCGCTCGACGCACGCAGCCGCCGCATCATCGAGGCGCGCTGGCTCAATGTGGACGACGACGGTTCGGGCGGCTCGACCCTGCACGAACTGGCCGACGAGTTCGGCGTTTCGGCCGAGCGCATTCGCCAGATCGAGGCGAGCGCCATGAAGAAGATGCGCACCGCGCTCGCCGACTACGCGTAAGCGTCGCCGCCAGGTCTCAACGGCACACCGAAAACCCCGTTCCTGCGAACGGGGTTTTTTCTTTTGCGCGCCCCGCAAGCTGCGCACCTTCGCACCGGCCTCGCTGATTCCACCCTAAGATGATTTCGAGGTGGTGAGCCAGAGTCCGCGCCGCGGTCTGGCCTCGTACCGCGTTCGAGGGCACCTGTCGCCATGATCCCGGCATCCGGTCAACGCCAGCGCACATCGTCGTTGCTGCGCACGCGCATCCTCCAGTGGATGCGCGGCCCCACCTTCGCGCGCGATATTGCCCTCGTTCTCGCCGTCAAGCTCGTCCTCCTGGTGGCGCTCAAATACGCGTTCTTCAATCACCCGCAGGCAGAAGACATGAACATGCCGCCTGCCGCTGTCGCGCAGGCCATCCTGGCCGTGCCCGAGTCTACGGCGCTCAAGCCGTCAGCGTCCCAATCCCAGACCATGCCGCCCCCGCGAGGAGACCGTCATGCCCACGATTGAATCGGTCGAACTCTCGCGTCTTCAGTTCGCCATCACCGCGCTCTACCACTTCCTGTTCGTGCCCCTCACGCTCGGCCTCTCGTGGCTGCTCGTCATCATGGAGTCCGTCTATGTGATGACCGGCAAGGAGATCTATAAGGACATGACGCAGTTCTGGGGCAAGCTCTTCGCCATCAACTTCGCGATGGGCGTCACCACCGGCCTCACGATGGAGTTCCAGTTCGGCACCAACTGGTCGTACTACTCGCACTACGTGGGCGACATTTTCGGCGTGCCGCTCGCCGTGGAAGGGCTCGCGGCGTTCTTCCTCGAATCGACCTTTGTGGGAGTGTTTTTCTTCGGCTGGAATCGCCTGTCGAAAGGCGCGCACCTCTTCACCACGTTTCTCGTCGCGCTCGGCTCGAACCTCTCGGCACTGTGGATTCTCATTGCCAACGGCTGGATGCAGAACCCCGTGGGCGCGTCGTTCAACTACGAAACCATGCGCATGGAACTCACCAGCCTGTTCGCGGTAATCTTCAACCCCGTCGCGCAGGTGAAGTTCGTGCACACGGTTTCGGCCGGCTACGTGACGGCGTCGATGTTCGTGCTCGGCATTTCGTCGTGGTACCTGCTGCGCCGGCGCGACGTCGAGTTCGCGCTGCGCTCGTACGCGATCGCCGCGGGCTTCGGCCTTGCGTCCACGCTATGCGTGCTGATCCTCGGCGACGAATCGGGCTACACCGACGGCGTGGTGCAGCAGGTCAAGCTCGCCGCCATCGAGGCCGAATGGGAAACCGCGCCCGCCCCCGCGCCGTTCACGCTATTCGGCCTGCCTAACCAGAAGGAAGAGCGCACCGACTACGCGATCCGCATTCCCTGGCTGATGGGTATCATCGCCACGCGCTCGATCGACACGCCCGTGATCGGCCTGAAAGACCTGATGGGCCGCGCCGAGGTGCGCATCCGCAATGGCATGCTCGCCTACGCCGCGCTGCAAAAGATGAAGGAAGGCACCGCCGACACCGAAACGCGCGACGTGTTCGAGGCGCACAAGGCCGATCTCGGCTACGGCCTGCTCTTGAAGCGGTTCACGCCGAACGTGGTCGACGCGACGTCCGAGCAGATCAGGGCCGCGTCGCGAACGGCGATTCCGGCCGTCGCGCCGGTGTTCTGGTCGTTCCGCGTGATGGTGGGTCTCGGCATCCTCTTTCTCGTGACCTTCGTACTCGCCTTCTGGTTCTGCGCGCAGCGCTCGCTGCTCAAGGACAGCCGCCGCTGGTTCCTCGGCTGGGCGCTGGTGGCGATCCCGCTGCCGTGGCTCGCCGCCGAGTTCGGCTGGGTCGTCGCGGAAACCGGCCGCCAGCCGTGGACCATCGCGGAAGTGCTGCCCACGCGTCTTTCGGCTTCGAGCCTCGCACCCGGCGACGTGATGCTGAGCATCGCGGGCTTCGTGATCTTCTACACGCTGCTCTTCATCATCGAGATCACGCTGATGTTCAAGTACGCGCGCCTCGGGCCTTCGTCGCTGCATACCGGTCGCTACTTCCACGAGCAGACGGCCGCGCTGGCCACCAGCGGCAAGGTCTCGTGATCGCTGCAAGACACCGAAAGACGCGAGGAAACACGCCATGGACTACGCAACGCTCAAGTTGATCTGGTGGGTGCTGATCGGCGTGCTGCTGATCGGCTTTGCGCTCACCGACGGCTTCGACATGGGCGCGGCCGTGCTGCTGCCCTTCATCGGCAAGACCGACGAGGAGCGCCGCATCGTCATCAACGCGGTCGGCGCGACTTGGGAAGGCAACCAGGTCTGGTTCATCACCGCGGGCGGCGCGATGTTCGCCGCGTGGCCGCTCGCCTATGCGGCGTCGTTCTCGGGCTTCTACTTCGCCATGCTGCTCGTGCTGTTCTCGCTGTTTTTTCGTCCCGTGGGCTTCGACTATCGCGGCAAGCGCGTCGATGTGAGATGGCGTCAGGGCTGGGACTGCGGTCTTTTCATCGGCGGCTTCGTGCCCGCGCTCGTGTTCGGCGTGGCGTTCGGCAATCTGCTCCAGGGCGTACCGTTCGCGTATGACACGGACCTGCGCGTGACGTATCACGGCAGCTTCTTCGCACTCCTCAATCCGTTCGCGCTGGTCTGCGGACTGGTGAGTCTTTGCATGCTCACCGCTCACGGCGCGGCGTTCCTGAAGAGGAAGACCGATGGCGTCGTCGCCATGCGCGCCTCGAAGGCGCTGCGGCTTTTCTCGGCGCTCACGATCGTGTTGTTTCTCGTGGCGGGGGCGCTCGTGGCGACGCTCATCGGCGGCTATACGATCACGTCGCCGGCGCCTTTGGACACAGTGGCCAATCCGCTCCTGAAGAGCGTCGATTCGGGGCCCGGGCTCTGGCTCGCGAACTACGGACTCTATCCGTGGATGGCGCTCGCCCCTGCCGTGGGCGTGCTGGGCGGCGTGCTCGCGTTCGCACTCGCAAGTTCGCGCTTCGAGCGGCTCGCGTTCCTGAGCACGGCGTTGCAGATCGTCGGCGTGATTCTGACTGCGGGCTTTTCGATGTTCCCGTTCATCATGCCCTCGTCGCTCGACCCGCGTTCGAGCCTCACCGTCTGGGACGCAACATCGAGCAAGATGACGCTCGAGATCATGCTGGTGGCCGTCATCATTTTTCTGCCGATCGTGCTCGCCTACACCGCGTGGGTCTATCGCGTGATGCGCGGCAAGATCACCGCCAGCGCGATACAGGACAACCACCATACGCTGTACTGAGCGCCCAGGCGACTGAGCGGCGCTGGAAACAAAAACGCCGCGGCAGGTGCCGCGGCGTTTTTCACAGGCATACAGCGAATCGATTACGCCGGCTGGAGCGCCAGTTCGCGTGCATAGCGCGGCGCGGCGTCGCCGACCACGATGTGCAGCGTATCGACCGAAGTCCACACGACGTCGAGCGCGCCGAGCTTCTCGCGATCCACGGCCGCCGGGTCGCGCACGATCACGCGCAGGCGCGTAGTCGCCACCGCGTCGAGCGAAACGATGTTGGCAACGCCGCCGAACACCGCGAGCCAGCGCGACGGATTCGGATCGAGCGGGCCTTGCGCGATATCCGCGCTCGCGTTCGCCTGGGCAGCCTGAACGGCCTGACCCGCAGGCTGCGCAGCCGCCTTGACGGCCGCCGCACCGCCGCGTGCGATCTCGCCGCGGATCTCATCGGCGATCATGTCCGCCTCCGGCCCGATGACGACCTGCACGCTTTCGCCGCCGCGCTTGAGCACACCGCGCGCGCCGATCGCCTTCAACGCCGGCTCGGAAACATGCGCCGGATCGGCCACCGTGAGACGCAGACGCGTCGTGCAGGCGTCGACCACCTTGAGGTTGGCCGCGCCGCCCAGCGCATCGATGTAACGCGCAGCACGCGAGAGCGATGCGGCTGTTGCCGCGCCGCCAGCAGCCACCGCAACGCCCGACATCGACGATGCGATTGCCGTATCGCCCGCCGAGGCTTCACGGCCCGGCGTGGGCAGATTGAAGCGGCGGATGAAGAAGCGGAACAGCCCGTAGTACACGACCGCATAGACCACGCCGAGCGGAATCGCATACCAGCCGTGCGTGGAGAGCCCGTAGTTCAGCACGTAGTCGATCGCGCCCGCCGAGAACGTGAAGCCGAGCTTGATGCCGAGCAGCGAGCAGATTGCGAGCGACAGCCCCGTGAGCACCGCGTGGATCGCGTAGAGCACAGGCGCGAGGAACATGAACGTGAACTCGATCGGCTCGGTCACGCCCGTGAGGAACGAGGTGAGCGCCATCGAAAACAGCAGGCCGCCCACCATCGCGCGCTTGTCCTTCGGTGCTTCGTGCAGCATCGCGAGACACGCTGCCGGCAGGCCGAACATCATCACCGGGAAGAAGCCGGCCATGAAGCTGCCCGCCGTGGGGTCGCCCGCGAAGAAGCGGTGCAGGTCGCCCGTGACGGCCGCGCCGCCGGCTGCCGGCGTGAACGAACCGAACACGAACCACACGAGCGAGTTGAGGATGTGGTGCAGACCCGTGACGAGCAAGAGCCGGTTGAGCAAGCCGTACACGAAGGTGCCGATCGCGCCAGCCGTCGTAAGCCAGTGGCCGGCGGTGTCGATCACGCCCTGCACCGGTCCCCAGATGTAGCCGAACACGATACCGAGCACCAGACACGTGAGCCCCGTGACGATCGGCACGAAGCGTTTGCCGCCGAAGAACGCGAGGAACTCGGGCAGCTTGATGTCCTTGAAGCGGTTGTACAGCATGCCCGCGACGACACCGGCCACCACGCCCGACAGCACGCCCATGTTGAGCTTGTCGTTGATGTCCTTCATCACGGCGGTCTGGACGAGATAGCCCAGCGCACCCGCGAGGCCGGCGACGCCGTTGTTGTCTTTCGCAAAGCCCACTGCAATGCCGATCGCGAACAGCAACGGCAGGTTATCGAAGATCGCGCCGCCCGCGTCGGCGATGATCTTGATGTTGAGCATGTCGGCCTGGCCGAAGCGAAGCAGGATGCCGGCGACCGGCAGCACTGCGATGGGAAGCATCAGCGCGCGGCCGAGGCTTTGTATCTTGAGAAACGGATTGCCATCCATTGAACTGCCTCCAGTCTCTATCTCTTGCTTGACGTTTGTGGGTGAGAGAAGCCGGCGCGCGATCGCTGCGCACGCCGGCGTGTTTCTAAGGATTGCTTCGGGTGGGTAAAACAGAAAGCATCAATCGTGCGGCCAGCTTTCGCGGCTTGCCGCACGTACG
This sequence comes from Paraburkholderia guartelaensis, assembly GCF_004353905.1. GTDB lineage: Bacteria > Pseudomonadota > Gammaproteobacteria > Burkholderiales > Burkholderiaceae > Paraburkholderia > Paraburkholderia guartelaensis. Next base: position 15,240 of record NZ_SMOD01000020.1, read on the forward strand.
GCTTGCGCCGATTCGAGTGCGAGTGCGTTCTGCGCGCGCTGGCGGCAGTCGCTGTAGTCGAGCTTGCGCACACGCGCCTTGATCGACGGCACCGAAACCGGATCGACGGAAAGCTCCGTCACACCGAGGCCGACGAGCAGCGGCACCGCGAGCGGATCGCCCGCCAGCGCGCCGCACACGCCGACCCACTTGCCGTGCTTGTTCGCGCCCTCGACCGTCGCTGCCACGAGACGCAGCACGGCCGGGTGCAGCCCGTCGGCTTGCGCCGCGAGGTCAGGCTGGCAACGGTCCATCGCGAGCGTGTACTGCGTAAGGTCGTTGGTGCCGATCGAGAGGAAATCTGCGTGGCGCGCAAGCTGGTCCGCGAGCAGCGCTGCCGAGGGCACCTCGATCATCACGCCCACTTCGATCGGCTCCGTGCGGCCCGCTTCGCGTGCGAATGTGTCGATGCGCTCGCGCAGGCGCACGAGTTCGCCCACGTCGGTCACCATCGGCAGCAGGATGCGCACCTTGCCCGCCGGCTTCACGGCGACGAGTCCACGCAGCTGGTCGTCCAGCAGATCGGGCCGCACCTGCGCGAGGCGGATGCCGCGCAGACCCAGCGCCGGATTCGGCTCGGGCGGCAGCGTGAGATAGTCGACTTCCTTGTCCGCGCCCACGTCGAGCGTGCGGATGATCGCCGTGCGGCCCGCGAGTGCGTCCGTGATGGCCTGGTAGCTCTGAAGATGTTCCTCCACCGTCGGCGCGGCCTGGCGATGGATGAAGAGCAGCTCCGTGCGCAGCAGGCCCACGGCGTCGGCGCCGTTATCCACCGCCGTGTTGGCGTCTTCCAGCGTCGCAATGTTCGCGGCGACTTCCACCGCGTGGCCGTCGCGCGTGGCTGCGGCCTCGTGCGACGTGCGGCGGTTCGCTTCGCGCACGCCAGCCTGGCGCTGCTTTTCGCTGCGCGCGCGTTCGATGTCGAGCGCGCTCGGCGTGTACGCAAAGCGGCCGGCACTCGCATCGATGACGACTTCGGTGCCCTCGGGCACCGCATGCAGCGCGTCGCCGAGCGCGACGAGCGCGGGAATGCCGGCCTGGCGCGCGATGATCGAAGCGTGCGAGGTCGCACCGCCGCGCGCCATCACGAGCGCCATCACGCGCTTGCGGTCGAGCGAGGCGAGATCGGAAGGCGTGAATTCGTCGGCGGCGAGCACGGCTTCGTCGGGCAACGCACGCGCGGCCGCGTTCGACAGACCGAGTGCGCGCAGCACGCGCTTTTCGAGGTCGCGCAGGTCGGCTGCGCGTTCCGCGAGCAGCGGATCGTCCACCTTGCCGAGCACCGCGATCTGCGCGCGGATCGCCTCGCGCCACGCGTAGCCCGCGCTCTTGCCAAGGCTGATCGCGTCGCGTGCGGCGTCGACGAGCGTCGGGTCTTCGAGCAGCACGCGGTGCATCGTGAAGATGCCCGCCTCGCCAATCGCGCCGCGCTGCGAAGCCGTGCGCACGCTCTGGTTCAGCTCGGCGTCCACCGCGGCGATTGCCTTGTCGAGCGCGCGGCTTTCCGCGGCCGAGGTGCCGCTCGCGAGTTCGGGTGGCGTGAGTTCGGCTTCGTCCCAGCGCACGAGCTTGCCCACCGCGACGCCCGGCGCCGCGCACACGCCCGCGAGCACGCCCGGCTCGGCAGACGACGCCACGGCGGCCGCGGCCTCCTGCATCACGGGCGCAGGCGACTGCTGCCGAGCCGGCGCTTCACCGCCCTCGCCGGGCGCTTCGCGCAGGAGTTCGCCCGCAACGGCGTCCACGGCGCGCTGCGCCTCCTTGCCGATGCCGACGAGTTCGATGGTCGCGCCCTCGCCCGCGCCGAGGGCGAGCAGGCCGACGACGCTCTCGATGGCGGACTTGCGTTCGCCAAAGCGGACCTCGACACGCGCGTCGATGCCGCGCACCGCTTCGCGCGCGCGCGCCGCGGGCCGCGCATGGAGGCCGCCCGCATGCGTGAGCGTGACGCTGCGGCGCACTTCGTTCGCAATCAATTCATGGGCGGCGGCGATCTCCGCGCCGTCACGCACGCGCAGCACGAGCAGCGCGGACTTGCCCGCTTCGACCTGACCCGCGCCTGCGCGCTCGATCACTTCGAATGCGTCCGAATTGGCGATCGCGACGACCGAAACGAGGCTCGGCGCATTGCACGCCACCACGTCGAGATCGAACTCGATCAATGTGTCGCCGAGCCGCACCTGCGCGCCCTGCGCGACCTTCGGCGTGAAGCCCTTGCCGTTCAGCTCGACGGTGTCGATGCCGACGTGCACGAGCACCTGTGCGCCTTCGGCCGATTGCAGCGTGACCGCGTGGCCGGTGCGTGCGAGATGCACGACGATGCCGTCGCAAGGCGCGACGACGCGGCCGGCGAGCGGATCGATGCCAATGCCGTCGCCGAACAACCCTTCCGAAAACACCGGATCGGGCACCGACGCGAGCGGCACGACCGGCCCGGTAAGCGGAGAGACCAATACGATATGCCCCTCGACGCGAGTATGCGGATCCATCAGGCGAGACTCCTCGATGCGTTCCATTCGCTTTCCAATCTAGTGTGTTTCGGTGACTTTGTTCAGGTAACGCGGCTCGTCAGGATTGCGGCCGCGCGCGGCGGCAAGGCCCGCCGCCATCACGTAGAACGACAAAATCGCCGCGATGGGATCGAGTGCCGCATCGGCAGCCGTTTCGAGCGGCAGCGCAGCGCCGGCCACGTCGGCGGGCGCCGCGAGCAGCACGCGCGCACCGCGCTTTTCCATGTCGCGGGCGAACTCGATCAGACCCGCCTGCTCCGGCCCGCGCGGTGCGAAGACGAGCAGCGGGTAATCGCGGTCGATCAGCTCCATCGGGCCGTGGCGCACTTCGGCGCTCGAAAACGCTTCGGCCTGAATGCCCGAGGTTTCCTTGAGCTTGAGCGCGGCCTCCTGCGCAACGGCGAGGCCCGGACCGCGGCCGATCACAATCATCTGTTTCACGTCGCGCAATTCTTCGATGGCCTTCGACCAGTCGAGCGTGCCCGCGCGATCGAGCGCATCGGGCAGCGCGCGCACGGCGTCGAGGAACGCGACGTCGCGCTGCCAGAAACCGACGAGCTGCGCCGACATCGCGAGCATCGCGATATAGCTCTTGGTGGCCGCCACACTCAGCTCGGGACCGGCGAGGAGCGGCAGCTCCGTACCGGCGGCCTCGGCGAGCGGCGAGCCCGCGACGTTGACCATCGCCGCCGTCAACGCGCCGGCTTCGTGCAGCGCCTTCATCGTCGCGACGAGATCAGGACTCCTACCCGATTGGGAGAAAGCAAGGGCAAACTGGCCGCGCACACGTAAGGGCGCCTGCTGGAGCGTCGCGATCGACATCGGCAGCGTGGCCACCGGTATGCCGATGCGGCTCATGGTGAGCGCAGCGAAATAGCTCGCCGCGTGGTCCGAACTGCCGCGCGCGACGGTGAGCGCGACGTGGCGCGGTTCGGCCTCCAGCGCGCGGGCGAGCGCCTCGACACGCGAGGTGTCCGCGAGCTGCGCGGCGACGACGCTGGCCGAGGCCAGCGCTTCTTTAAGCATATTCGACAATCGATTCTCCTTCGACATAGGTCGCGGTGAGCGCCAGTTCGCGATCGAACACATTGACATCGGCCCATGCGCCGCGCACGAGGCGGCCACGGTCTTCGATGCCGAGGTAGTCGGCGGCATAGCGCGACAGACGCGCGGACACGTCCGCGATCGGCAGGCCGATCGAAACGAGGTTGCGCAGCGCCTGGTCCATGGTGAGGGTGCTGCCCGCGAGCGTGCCGTCGGCAAGACGCACGCCGCCAAGACACTTCGTCACGTGCTGGCTGCCAAGGCGGTATTCGCCGTCGGGCATGCCGGTGGCCGAGGTGCTGTCGGTCACCACATAAAGACGCGGAATGGCGCGCAGCGCAGCGCGGATCGCGCCGGGATGCACGTGCAGCAGGTCCGGAATGATCTCCGCGTACTCGGCATGTGCGAGCGCCGCGCCGACCACGCCCGGATTGCGATGATGCAGCGGCGACATCGCGTTGAAGAGGTGCGTGAAGCCGCAGGCGCCATGCTTGAGCGCCGCCACGGCGTCGTCATAGGTCGCGAGCGAGTGGCCGATCTGCACGCGCACGCCGCGCGCCGCCATCTCGCCGATGATCTCGATATGGCCCGCGATCTCGGGCGCCACGGTCACCACGCGAATCGGCGCGATCGAGAGGTACTTGAGCACCTCGTCGAGCACGGCCGAAACCGCGGCGTCGGGCTGCGCGCCGAGCTTGCCCGGATTGATGTACGGGCCTTCGAGGTGCACGCCCAGTACGCGCGCGCCGCCCGCCGTGCGGTTGCGCGTGACGTTGCCGAGGCCCGCGACCACGTTCATCAGCTCCTCGCGCGGGGCGGTCATGGTCGTGGCGAGCAGGCTCGTGGTGCCGTAGCGGGCGTGGGTGCGCGCGATGGTTTCGATCGCGTCGCCGGCTTCCATGACGTCGGCGCCGCCGCCGCCGTGCACGTGCAGGTCGATGAAGCCCGGCAGGATGTAGGGCGCGTCGTTCTTCGCCGGATCGGTGGCCTCGCCCGTGATCGCGGTGATGCGTCCGTTCTCGAACGACAGCGTGCCGTGGATCCAGCCTTCAGGGGTGAGTATGTTTCCGCTCAGCATGAGAGTTTTCCGATGAGGCGCATCAAAGCGCGGAAGGACGTTTCGGTGACGTGCATGAGAGAGATTGCGGCGGCGTTGCGTTCCCGCGGGCGGCGCTCATTGGCGCAGCTCCGCAACGAAGTCGTAATAGCCGTCGCGGCAATAGGTGTCGGTCAGTTCGATGGCGCGCTGATCGGCGGAAAAGCCCACACGCGTGATGACGAGCAGCGCCGCGCGCGGCTCGACGCCCATCAGCGCGGCGATCTCGCCCGTCGCGTTGACCGCGCGAAAGTGCTGCAGGGCGCGTACCACGGGCACGCGGCGCTGCTCCAGATACGCATACAACGAGCCCTCGATGGCTTCCGGGTCCGGCACGATCGACACGGGCAGCGCCGAATGCTCGACAGCCATCACGGTGCCGTCGGCGCGGCGCAAGCGGCGCAGGCTCGCGACCGAGGCGCCGGGCGACAGACCGAGCTGCACGATCTCCTCGCGGTGCGCGGGCCGGACCTCGCGCGCGAGCCACACCGAGTCGGGCGTGAAGCCGCGCTGCTCCATTTTCTTCGTGAAGCCGGTGAGGCGCGAAAGCGGATCTTCCACGCGCGGCGTGATGAAACTGCCCGCGCCGCGCGCGCGCCGGATCAGCCCCTGCTCCACGAGCAGCTCGATCGCCTTGCGCGCGGTGATGCGCGACACGCCGATGGCGTCCGACAGCGTGCGCTCCGAGGGCAGCGCCTCGCCGGCCGACCACACGCCACAGTGAATGGCCGTGGCAAGGTTGCGCGCCAGCTGCAGATAGAGCGGCGTCACATTGCGCGCATCGGGCATCAGGGCAGACCAACGGGTTTCCATGGACTTGGCGCCAGCGGTTGGACGATCGTGGGGGGCCGGACGGGCATGCTGCGTGGCAGTGCCGATTGTGCAGATTGGTCCGGTGCGAAAGCGAGCCCATTATATAACCACAATAAGACCAGTCAACAGATGCCGGCCTGTCGCGAAACTTCAAAAAATATCTTTATAAATCAATATATTGCACGAACACACAAGGCTTCAAGCAAGAGCAATTTGGCATCAGGATTTACCCTGGCGTGGTATCTGTGGGCTCCGGAATGGGACCAGAGTGGCATCCACAGGTTATCTGACATAGTCCACTGTAGTACCGCCGTAGGACCAGGATGTGACTTCGGCAGGAATGGCCACGCGCAATAAAAAACGCCGTGGCGATTGCCACGGCGTTCGGGTCCTGCTGGGCTCCCGCGTCGATTAGACGCAGGCGACCGCTACTCGAATGTCCCTTAGAACGACGGAACCATCGAGCCCTTGAACTCGTTCTTGATGAACTGGCGCACGTCTTCCGACTGGTAGGCGGCAACCAGCTTCTTCACCCACGGCTTGTCCTTGTCCTGGGTGCGAACGGCGATCAGGTTCGCGTACGGGCTGTGGATGTCCTCGATTGCGATGGCGTCCTTGGTCGGCTGCAGGCCGGCTGCGAGCGCGTAGTTCGTGTTGATCACGGCGGCGTCCACGTCGCCGAGCGCGCGCGGAAGCTGCGCGGCGTCGAGTTCGACGAGCTTGATCTTCTTCGGGTTTTCGGCGACGTCGAGCGGCGTCGCGTTGTTGCCGTTCGTGCCCGCGCCAGCGCGCAGCTTGATGAGGCCCTTGTTTTGCAGGAGCAGCAGCGCGCGGTTTTCGTTCGACGGGTCATTCGGCACTGCGACCTTCGCGCCTTGCGGCAGATCGTTCAGCGATTTGAGCTTCTTCGAGTACACGCCGATGGGCGAGATGTACGTGAGACCTGCGTTCACGAGCTTATAGCCGCGCTGCTTGATCTGGCTGTCGAGATACGGGCCGGTCTGGAAGCTGTTGGCGTCGAGGTCGCCGGCGTCGAGCGCGGCGTTCGGCTGCACGTAATCGTTGAATTCGATGACCTTGACGTTCAGACCTTCGCGCTTGGCGACCTTCTGGACGACAGCCCAGACTTGCGCGTCCGGACCCGAAACGGTGCCGACCTTGATGACCTGGTCGTCGGCGCGGGCGCCGAAGCTGGCTGCGAGCGTGGTGGCGGCAATGCCGGCGAGGAGTGCTTTAATCAGATTTCTGCGCTGCATGGAGATGATGTACCTGCGTGGTTTTGGTATTGCTCCGGTTCCGCGGCGTTGTGCGCCGTCTGCCGGACGATATAAATCGTCTCATATGGAACCGGTAGCGGGAAATAATGAATTCGCATACTGGTATGCCTGCGCGGCCCTGAAGCGCGCGGCGAGTGCTCGCCTCTCGAGGCGAGCACGCCGGTATTCCCTTAGTCGGGATTCGAGCCGAGGAGGATCTTCAGATCGTGCAGCCAGGGCGTGACGCCCTGCCCGTCGCGCGCGAAGAGGCGCAGCTTGCCGGTCGTGTCGAACACGTAGCTCGCGGCGGTGTGGTCCATCGTGTAGCTATCGGGCGTATTGCCCGGCACCTTCGCGTAGTACACGCGGAAATCCTTCGCCACCTGCTTGAGCTGGTCGTCGTTGGCCGGACGCAGCCCAATGAAGGTCGGATTGAACGCGGCCGTGTACTGGCCCAGGATCTGCGGCGTGTCGCGCTCGGGATCGACGGTGACGAACAGCACTTGCACGCGCTTCGCCGCATCGGGCCCCAGTTGCTGGAGCGCCTGCGAAAGCTCGGCCATCGTGGTCGGGCAAACATCCGGACAGTGCGTGTAGCCGAAGAACAGCACGACCACCTTGTCCTTGAAGTCGGCGAGCGTGCGCGTCTTGCCGCTGGTATCGGGCAGCGCGAAGTCCTTGCCGAACTGGGTATTGCCGGTGATGTCGAGGTTCGAGAACGAGGGCGGCTGCTGGCCGCAGCCCTCGAGAACCAGCGTGCCGCCGAGCGCGCCTGCAGCAGCAAGCGCGACGACCGTGGCGCGCACGAAGCGCGCAAGCGTGCGGTGGGCCATGTCGTTACGCCGCGATGAGCGCATGCACGTAATGGTCGACGAGCAGCGCCACGAACAGCAACGAGAGGTAGACGATCGAATAGCGGAAAGTCTTGCGCGCCAGTGCGTCGGAATACTCGACGTAGATCTTCCACGCGTAAGCGAGGAACACGGCGCCGAGCAGCACGGCCGAAGCCAGGTACATCACGCCGCTCATGCCCGAGATGTACGGCATCAGCGTGACCGCGAACAGGATCACGGTATAGAGCAGGATATGCAGACGCGTGTACTTCTCGCCGTGCGTGTTGGGCAGCATCGGCAGGCCGGCGTTTTCGTAGTCCTTGCGGCGGTAGAGCGCGAGGGCCCAGAAGTGCGGCGGCGTCCACACGAAAATGATGAGCACGAGAATCCAGGCGTCGCCGGGCACGTGGCCCGTCACCGCGGCCCAGCCGAGCGCCGGCGGCATGGCGCCCGAGGCGCCGCCGATCACGATGTTCTGCGGCGTGGCCGGCTTGAGCAGCAGCGTGTAGATGATCGCGTAGCCGATGAAGGTCGCGACCGTGAGCCACATGGTGAGCGGATTGGTGAACGTGTACAGCACCCACATGCCGAGGCCGCCGATCACCGCCGAGAAGATCAGGATTTGCGTGCTCGTGATCTCGCCGCGCGCCGAAGGACGCCAGGCGGTGCGACGCATGCGCGCATCCACCTTTTGCTCGACCAGACAGTTGATCGCGAAGGCCGCGCCGGCCGTGAGCCAGATGCCGACGGTGCCGCCGATCAGCTGCTTCCAGGGCACCATGCCCGGCACGGCGAGGAACATGCCGATGACGGCGCAAAACACGGCAAGCTGCGTGACGCGCGGCTTGGTGAGCGCGAGATATTGGGAAATCCGGCTACCGGGCGTCTGGGATAGGGTTGTACTTTCCATAGGGCGGGATCACACCGCAGCGGTGTCGCGCGCAGGGAGAACGGCGCGGCCGGGGCGGCTACAAGCAATTCGAAAGTTTAGCACGACGACCAAAAGCAGCAGGATCGCCGCGCCACCGTTGTGTGCCACTGCTATGGGCAGCGGCCACTGCAGCACGATGTTGGATAGCCCTGTCAGAAATTGGATAAAGATGACGATCATGATCCAATTTGCCGGGCGTCGCAGCGAGACATAGCGTCGCAACTTGAGGGCGAACCATACCAGATAAGCGATAACGACGAACGCGAACGTGCGGTGCGTCCAGTGGATCGCGACGAGCGCGTCTTGCGTGATCACGTCGCCGTTGCCGTCCATGCCGAGCGCGCGCCACAGGTGGAAGCCGTGATGGAAATCCATCGGCGGAATCCAAGCGCCGTTGCAGGTCGGGAAGTCAGTGCAGGCGAGCACCGCGTAGTTCGTGCTCACCCAGCCGCCCAGCGCGATCTGCAAAACGAGCAGCACGAGCGCCGCCAGCGCGGCCACACGCCAGCGCGCGGCGTCGGGTTCGTACTCGGGCAACGGCGTCATGCGCGCGGCAAGCCACGCAAGCGAGCCGAGCAGCGTGAGGCCGAGCAGGAGATGCGTCGTGACGATGATGGGTTGCAGCTTCATGGTCACCGTCCACGCGCCGAATACGCCCTGCACGAGGATCAGTCCGAGCAGCGCGGTGGGCCACCACGGCGACACGTGCAGCGGCAGGCGCTTGATGCGCGCGCGCCAGGCAATCGCCATCTGCGCAATGATCAGGACACCGATAGCCATGGCGAAATAGCGGTGGATCATCTCGATCCATGCCTTCGTCATGCTCACGGGGCCGCTCGGCATGGCGAGATGCGCTGCGGCAATCTGCACATGCGCGATGAACGGCGACGAGGTGCCGTAGCAACCCGGCCAGTCAGGACAGCCGAGGCCCGAGTCGGTCAGACGCGTAAAGCCGCCGAACATCACGAGGTCGAGCGTCATGAACGTCGTGAGCCACACGAGCTTGCGAAACTTGTTGTCGTCGGCCTTCACCCAGACCCACGAGAGCGGCAGCAACGCGATGCACAGGCCAATCAGGCCCAGCTCCAGGATAAACATCTCTCTTACTCTTCTCTGTCAGACTCGCGCTGCGCACCTTAACCGATGCGGGACCACTTGAGCAGTTTAGTGACGTCTTGTTTGATTTTCGACGGATCGGCATGCGCCGGGAATCGCATCATCAGGTTGCCGTTCGGATCGACCAGATAGATGTGGTCGGTGTCTTTCGTCGTCTGCGTAGCCGGCAGCCACGCGGCGACGGCGACCGGATCGGCGCGCAGCACGCGCGTGTCCGCGTAGGCGCCCTTCACTTTCGCGGAGACGCTCGCGTCGTCGGTGCGCAGCCAGACCGTGACGATGCGCTCGCGCTCCTGGCCCTGCGTTGCGCGCACCTGGCGCATGAAATAGAGCTTCGTCGCGCAGGCTTCGTCGCAGTCGCCGCCATTCACCGAGATCATCAGCCAGCGGCCCTTGAGCGAGGCGAGCGGCACTTCATGACCGTCGTCGCCCGTCACCATGAGCGCGCCGGGAATGGGCCGCTGCGGCTCGATGAGCTCGCCATAGCTCGTCGTGCCGCCCTTCGGCTTGATCACGTAGTACGTGAAGTACGAAATCGCGATCGGCGCGCCGCAAATGAGCATGATGATGAACAGCGTCCAGCGGCCACGCCGCTTCGCGTTCTGCTGCGCGGGCGTGGCGGCCGGCTGTGCGACCTGTGCGGAATGGGGGGATTGCGTCGACACTCTCGTGGAACCTCGCTTCTGTCGCTTTCAGTTGTCCATGTGCTGCATGCGCAGCGCCATTGTCCGGATCATGTCGGGATCGAATTGAGTCGTCCGACGGATCATCAGGCGTCCTTCGCGCTGCCTGCGTCTTGCCCTTCGAGCTCTTCGGCGTGCCGCCCGGCTTCGCCTTCGGTGCGCGCTTTTGTCGCAGCGCTTTTTGCAGCTTTACGGGCTGCAAACAGACCGAAACCGAGCGCCGCGAGCGCCATGCCCCACCACTGGAGCATGTAGCCGTAGTTGCGCTCGACATCAGTATCCGGCACCGGCCAGTCGCGCACGAGCCCGTCCTTGAAGGCCGGCACGAAGCCGGTTTGCTGGATCACGAACGGTTGCAGCGGCAACCCGGTTTCCGCTGCGTAGGAAGCGACGCCGAGATTCTGCCGTATCTTCTGATGCGCTGCAGAGCCGCCCGCACCGAGTTCGAACGCACGCGAGGCGTCCGCGCGCGCAATGCCTTCGACGACGACCGGCCCAGGCGGCGTGACATAGGGCGCGATCGCGGTGCGGTCCGCGATATTGCGCGGCAACCACCCACGATTGACCAGCACGTAGCCGCCGCCTTCGAGTTTAAGCGGCATCACGACATAAAAACCCGGCTGGTCGTTATACGGACGATTGTCGAGATACACCACGCGCTCGGGCAGGAAGGTGCCCGTCGCGCGTACGCGATGGAACTCGATGTCCCTCAGTGCGAGCGGGGTGGCGCCCACCGGTTGCGGCACCGACGATTCGTACTGCGTGATTTGCGCCTGCAGCGCCTCCTTCTGATGCGCGCGGTCGCGCTGCCAGAACCCGAGCCGGATCGTCACGGCCATCACGATCAGGATGAGCAACGTGGGGACGAGCCGGATTTTCATTGGGCACGTCCGATGCGAGAGATATCGGTGATCGAACCCCGCGCCACACAGCGTGGTGCGATAATGAGACAGACGTTTTCAGGCATGCCAAATTCCGTGAACTTCATGCACATACTCGTCCCCGTTGCGTTCGCGCTGATCATCGCGAGCATGATCTCCGCGCTCTACTTCATGATGCACGACCGGGGCCGCACCAAGCGGATGGTCTGGTCGCTCGCCACGCGCGTGGGCCTTTCCATCTCGCTTTTTCTATTCATCCTGTTCGCGCACTGGATGGGCTGGATCCAGTCCACCGGGATTCCTTATGGTCGCTGAGCGCTGCTGACCATCGCTGAACACAGCAGCGCAAACCCCATTCCGGAAAACACAAGGCGCCGCGCCGACGAGGTCGGGCGGCGCCTTGTTTCATTCCCGTGTCCCGCGCCGCGACGCGCGCGGCGCGCCGTACATCACAGCCAGTACACGACGACGTAGAGGCCGAGCCACACCACGTCGACGAAGTGCCAGTACCACGCCGCGCCTTCGAATGCGAAGTGATGCTCCGCGGTGAAGTGGCCGCGAATGAGCCGGATCATCACGACGGTCAGCATCGTGCCGCCCAGGAACACGTGGAAACCGTGGAAGCCCGTGAGCAGGAAGAATGTCGAACCGTAGATGCCCGAAGCGAGCGTGAGGTTCAGTTCGTTGTACGCGTGAATGTATTCGAACGCCTGCAGGAAGAGGAAGCACACGCCCAGCACGATCGTCGCGGCGAGCCAGGCGATGGCCTTCGAGCGATGGTTGTCGCGCAGCGCGTGGTGCGAAACGGTGAGCGTCGCGCCGGAGGAGAGCAGCAGCGCCGTGTTGATGGTCGGCACGGGCCACGGCGTCATCGAGCGGAAGTGCGAGACCAGCGCCGCGGGTCCGTTATTCGGCCACACCGCCGAGAAGTCCGGCCAGATCAGCTTGTAGTCGAGGCTGCCGAGCTGATGCAGGGCGATCGCGCGCGCATAGAAGAGCGCACCGAAGAACGCGCCGAAGAACATCACTTCGGAGAAGATGAACCAGCTCATGCTCCAGCGGTACGACACGTCGACGCGCTTGCCGTACATGCCGCCTTCGGATTCGGCGATGGCGTCGCCGAACCAGTGCCACAGCGTGAACAGGAGCCACAGCAGGCCGACGAGCACGCCGATCGGCCCCCACGACTCGCCGTTGATCCACGAGGCGAGCGACCCGAGCATGACCACAAGCCCAATGGACGCGCTGATCGGATGCCGCGACGGGTGCGGTACGAAGTAGTACGGGCTATCGTTTTGGCCGCTCATGCCTGTTTCTCCAGTTTCCAGTTGCACCGGACATCGCCGGCTGCATTTGTCCGAGTGTGTCCTCGTTATTCACTGCTTAGCGCGCAGCGTTGCGCGCACTTGCTCATCCCACCACCGCGTGCACGATCAACAGCAGCACGACGATGAACAGCACTGCGCCGATGATGCCCGCGATGATCAACTGCACGGGGTGCAGGTTCGCGGCGTCGTCTTCGAGGTCTGCGCGCTTGCGCACGCCAAGAAAGGACCACGCCACCGCTTTGATCAACTGCAGGATGCCGCCTTTCTTCTTCGCCGGCCCCGCTCCGCCACGTTCGTCGCTCATGCGCCTTTCGCCTCCTGGCATCGTTGACTTCGGCGCTGAAGCCTCACGCGCCCGCCGATTGTTTCGGCGGCGGCGGCACAGCCGGCTTGTTCAGCTCGAAGAACGTGTACGACAGCGTGATCGTCTTCACGTCCTTCGGCAGCTTCGGGTCGATCACGAACACCACCGGCATGCGCTTCATCTCGTTCGCCTTCAGGACCTGCTGCGTGAAGCAGAAGCATTCGATCTTGCGGAAGTACTCCGTCGCCTGCTTCGGCGCGTAGCTTGGAATGGCCTGCGCGTCGATCGTGCGTCCTTCGTTGTTCGAAATGTCGTACATCACCGTCATGACTTCGCCCGGATGGACGTCGAGGCTCGTCTGCTCCGGCTTGAAGCCGAGCAGCCCGCGTGCATTCGCGTCGAACTCGACCGAGATCGTGCGCGTCATGTCCACCTGCGTGTTGCGCGCCTCGCGCTCCGTGGCGTCGCGCTGCACCAGGTTGTTGATGCCCGTGACCTGGCAGATCGCGCGATACATCGGCACCAGCGCAAAACCGAAACCGAACATCAGCAGCGCCACCACGACGAGCTTGATGAGCATCGACCGGTTGAATGCGCGATCATTTCCAGCTTGCGTGGACATCGAACTTCCTCGAACGATCTTCCGGCAAACGCCTTCGCGTCAGTGGCCGGGGAAATACACCTGCTTGACGACGGCCGCCACAAAGAAACCGACTACGACGGCCAGCAAAATCAGGCCGAGCCGTAGATTGCCTGCGCGGATCTGCTCAGGCGTGCGTCTTTTTTGTGGATCCCGGGTCATGCGTTCAGCGCGGCTGGCCGCGGCTTCTCCTTGCATCGTGAATCGCCTCTCGTACGTGCTCCGATGAAGACTGCGTGAAGACCGCGTGCTTCGTTCGCGTCCGGCTGCGCACAGCCGGACGCCATACACTCAACGGCTTACTCGACCGTCGGCGGATTCTCGAACGTGTGGAACGGCGCCGGGCTCGGCACGGTCCACTCAAGGCCCGTTGCACCGTCCCACGGCTTGTCGCCGGCCTTTTCCAGCTCGCCGCCGCCGCGATACGCGGGCAGCGCGACGAAGAACAGGAAGTACACCTGAGAAAGCCCGAAGCCGAAGGCGCCGATCGTGATCACCTGGTTCCAGTCGGTGAACTGGGCCGGATAGTCGGCATAGCGTCGCGGCATGCCGGCCAGGCCGACGAAGTGCATCGGCAAGAACGCGAGGTTGAAGAAAATGAGCGAGCACCAGAAGTGGATCTTGCCGCGCGTCTCGTTGTACATCCAGCCGGTCCATTTTGGCGCCCAGTAGTACCACCCTGAGAACAACGCGAATAATGACCCCGCCACAAGCACGTAGTGGAAGTGCGCCACCACGAAGTATGTGCCGTGATACTGGATGTCGAGCGGCGCCATGGCGAGCATCAGGCCCGAAAGACCGCCGAACGTGAACACGATCAGGAAGCCCACGGCCCACAGCATCGGCGTTTCGAACGAGAGCGAGCCGCGCCACATCGTGGCGACCCAGTTGAACACTTTCACGCCCGTCGGCACGGCGATCAGCATCGTCGCGTACATGAAGAAGAGCTGGCCCGTGACCGGCATGCCAGTCGCGAACATGTGGTGCGCCCAGACCATGAACGAGAGAATCGCGATCGACGCCGTGGCGTACACCATCGAGCTATAGCCGAACAGCGGCTTGCGCGAGAACGCCGGAATCACCTGCGAAACGATCCCGAACGCCGGCAAGATCATGATGTAGACCTCGGGGTGCCCGAAGAACCAGAAGATGTGCTGGTACATCACCGGGTCGCCGCCGCCCGCCGCGTTGAAGAAACTCGTGCCGAAGTGGCGGTCGAACAGGAGCATCGTGATGGCGCCCGCGAGCACCGGCATCACGGCGATCAGCAGGTAGGCGGTGATGAGCCACGTCCACACGAACATCGGCATCTTCATGAGCGTCATGCCGGGCGCGCGCAGGTTCAGGATCGTCACGACGATGTTGATACCGCCCATGATCGACGAGGCGCCCATCATGTGCAGCGCGAAGATCGCGAAGTCCATGCCCGGGCCCATCTGCGTGGAAAGCGGCGCGTAGAGCGTCCAGCCCGCGGCGGTCGCGCCGCCCGGCGAGAAGAACGAGCCGACCAGCAGGCACCCGGCGGCGGGCAGCAGCCAGAAGCTGAAGTTGTTCATGCGCGCGAACGCCATGTCCGAGGCGCCGATCTGCAGCGGAATCATCCAGTTCGCGAAGCCCACGAACGCCGGCATGATCGCGCCGAACACCATGATGAGACCGTGCATCGTGGTGAGCTGGTTGAAGAACTCGGGGCGCATGATCTGCATGCCCGGCTCGAACAGCTCCGCACGAATGGCGAGCGCCATGACGCCGCCCGAGAGGAACATCACGAACGAGAAGAGCAGATACAGCGTTCCGATGTCCTTGTGATTCGTCGCGAGCAGCCAGCGGCGCCAGCCGTGGGGCGTGGCGTGCGCGTGGTCGCCGTGCACGTGACCGTGCCCGCCAGCTACATCGTGTCCGATGCTAGACATGTCTTATCTCCTGTCGGTCCGGAGTTGGCGCGTTGACGCCTGACTCCAGCCCCATGCAATTGAAATGCTGAAGCGAATTGCTTTTGCGTCTCTTGCTGCTTGTTCTTATGGCGCGGACCCGCTCAGGCCGCCGCGCTGATCTCCACCCGACGCGCTTCCTTCGCGTTCGCGCCGCCCGTGATCGTTTCCGGCTTCTTCAGAATGATGTGGTCTTCGGCGATGCCCGCCGCCTTCATCGCGTCGCGCACCGCTTGCGCGCGGCGCTTGGCGAGGTCGGCGTTCGTGCTGGCGTTGCCGCTCGAATCGGTGTAGCCCGACAGCGTGAACTTCGCGTCCGGATGCGCCTTCGCGTAGTCGGCTGCCGCCTGGATGGCGTCCTTCGCGTCGGCGGGCAGCGTGCTCTTGCCCACTTCGAAGTAGACGCTCGCCGGCAACGCGGCCGCGCTCGGCGCCGCTGCGCCCGACGCCTGATCGGCGCCGCTTGCGGGGGCTGCACCGCTTGCCGCGCTCGCTTCGGCGGCACCGCTCGCTTCGGCGGCACCGCTCGCTTCTTCCGCGCCGCTCGCCGCGGCCGCGCCACTCGCGCCGCCCTCGCCCGCTGCCGCCGTCGTGCCGCCGCCCTCGGGCATCTTGCCGTTACGCGCGTCGGCCACCTGACGCGGCTGCAGAATGTCGCCGGTGTGGTTGCCCCACGAGTTGCGCTCGAACGTGATGACCGAAGCGATCTCGACGTCGTTGAGCGTAGGCGCCCACGAAGGCATGGCGTTCTTGCCGTGCAGGACGATGCTCACGTGCCCGGCGAGCGGACCCTGAACCACCTTGCTGCCGTCGAGCGCCGGGAACGCGCCCGCGCCCTTGCCGGTGGGCTGGTGGCACACCGCGCAGTTCGAGTTATAGACCTTCTCGCCGCGCTCCTTGAGCTCGGCCAGCGTGTACGTCTTGTTCGGGTCGTCGTTGGCGGCGGCCATCTTCGCCTTTTGCGTATCGACCCACTTCGCGTAGTCCTCGTCGGAGAGCACTTCCACGACGACCGGCATGAACGCGTGTTCCTTGCCGCACAGTTCGGTACAGAAGCCGCGATAGGTGCCGACCTTCTCGGCCTTGAACCACGTGTCGCGCACGAAGCCCGGAATCGCATCCTGCTTCACGCCGAACGCGGGCACGTACCACGAGTGCACGACGTCGTTGGCCGTGGTGATGATGCGGATCTTCTTGTTGACCGGCACGACGAGCGGATTGTCGACTTCCTGCAGGTACGTATCGGTGATCGGCACGCGGTTGTTCACCTCGGAACGCGGCGTGCTGAGCGTGGAGAGGAAGTTGATGCCCTCGCCCGGCCCCTTCACGTAGTCGTAGCCCCATTTCCACTGGTAGCCCGTGACCTTCACGGTGAGGTCGGCGTTGGACGTGTCCTTCATCGCGACGACGGCCTTGGTGGCGGGCAGCGCCATCAGCACGACGATGATGAACGGCACCACCGTCCAGATGATTTCGACCGTGGTGCTCTCATGGAAGTGCGCGGCCTTGTGGCCCTTCGATTTACGGTGCGCGTAGATCGAATAGAACATGACGCCGAACACGCCGACGAAAATCACGGCGCACAAGAGCAGCATCATCATATGGAGGCTGTAAAGCTCTTCGGCGATGCGCGTGACGGGCGGCTGGAAATTGATCTCGTTCACCGCAGGGCCGCCTGGGCTGTCTCCGACTGCGAGTGCCGCGCCGGCGACGAGGAATCCGCTGCACGCCAGCACGCCCTGGAGGGCTCGCTTGATTGTTTTCATAGCTTCCTTACCCATAATTTCCATTCAAACCCTCGACCCCGCAGGAAGGTTTTGCAACCAGGGCGCCCCCTGGGACGCTCATACCGCCAACCGGCAAACTCACGCGCCGCGCATCAAACCGCGCGCGCAAGCCAGGCACGCAGTTCCCGCGCGAACTGCGCACGCCGATATTGCGGCAGATGCAACCCGACAGCGACCGCCTGACCGCGGGACACGAGACGCACCGGGTCGCGTGGGGTCGCGCCCGGCTCGACCCGGACCCAGCGGGGATTGAATTCGAACTGCGTGAGCGCGTCGGCGCTCATCTGTTCGATCACCAGCCGGTTCGGATAAAGCCTGATACGTTCGTAATCGACAGCATGGCGCGCATAGATGACAAAAGCGCCGCCTACTACCAACAGATCGATACCGGTAAACGGCAAAACCAGCCAGGCGCCGTGGATCAACAACAGAACGGCGATCGCGATGGAAACCAGCGCCAGCGAAACATAGAAGAACACGAATTGCCTGGGCGAAACCGAACAGTTGCGCTTCATGGTCCAGTCTTTCAGGACCGGTTCCGGACTCGCCAGCAGATCAGACGCCTGCATCGCTCGCTTCCCCCACTTGCAACCTCGCCAGACTATCGCCGCGTCGCGCCTCGCACAACTACGGGAACATCTGGACTTGCCACAATGGATTTTGGGGACCCTTCCGTGCAGCAAACTGACGCATTATAGGCGCGATCCCCAGCCCTCACAAGCAAGGCTCAATCGCCCGCAAACCCATGTCAGACGGGCATTGCAGCGATTTTTCAAGCATTTCCCCAGGGCTTTTCCGGCGCTAATTTCAGGCATAACGAAAGCCCCCTTACCACGTTACCGATTCCTTGCAGGACCTCGGCCGATGTCCTCGATGCGCACGATGCCATGGCCTTCGGCGGTCGTGCGCGGCACGGCCTTCCACGCGTGGCCGTAGATGATCTCGAAGGTCAGCGGGATCGTGCCCGCGTGCGGTCCGTCCGTTTGGCGGCGCGCTTCGAGCGCGGCCACGAGCGCACGGTGCAGGCGCCGCGCGCCATGCGTGCCGCCGTTGTCACCGTCGCCGTTGCGCTCGAACGGATACGCGCCCCAGCGGCGCACATCGGCGAGCAGCTTCTCCGGCGTCTTGTAGGTGATGGTGAGCGTTTCCTGGTCCATCACCGGAATTTCGAAACCGTTCTCGACGAGCATGTCACCGAGATCGTGCATGTCGACGAAATCGATTACGTGAGCGCGCGTCGGCACGCCGTGAGCGGCTTCGACTTCGGCGAACGCGCCGCGCAGCTCCTTGAGCGTGTCGGGCCCGAGCGTGCTGAACATGAGCAGGCCATTGACCTTGAGCACGCGCTGCCACTCGCCGAACACGAGATCGGGGCGCGGATGCCAATGCAATGCGAGATTCGACCACAGCAGTTCGAACGCGTCGTGCGCGAACGGCAGTTCGGCAAAGTCGGCCTGCGCAACACGCGGACCGCGCGAACCGAGCGCGCGGCCAACCGATGCGGGTAGAAAACGCCGCCAGCTCGTGTCGGGGGCGTCGTGCTCGCGGGCGCGGCGCAGCATGGCGAAGGAGAGATCGGTGCCGAACACGGGCGCTTCGGGAAAACGCTCGCGCAAGCTGGGCAGGTCGTCGCCCTGGCCGCACGCGATGTCGAGCACGGCCGCGGGATTCACCTTGATGTACTCGAGGCGCTCGCGCATGCGTTGCGCGATTTCACGCGGCAGGAAGGCAACGTCATCGAAAGTCGCCGCACGGCGATCGAAGATGCGCCGCAGGTGCCGGGTGTCATAGTCCGGACGGCCAGTTCTTGCGGGAGACGGGGACATGTCGGTCGTATTGGCGAAGTCTGCGAAGTATACTCGCTCACTCCTTTCCTTTCAGTCACGCGAGCCCGCTGCCCGGGCCGTCCTTCGATGCCACCGCGCCCTTCTTCACGTGAGACACGCAATGCAACGCGTCTCACACCGCCCGCTTCGATCCGCACTCGTCTTGCGGGCGTTGCGCGCGTTTGTCGAAAAGCACGGGGGCTGCCGTCACAGCTTGCGCACTTCGTGCTGCCCAATCTGTGCCCATTATGCGGCAATTTGTCGCGAGCCTCGCTCTGTGTGTGCTGCGACGCGGCGTACTGGAACGAGCCGCGCCTGCGCTGCACGGTTTGCGCGATGCCGCTCGCGCACAGGCGCGGTGCAGCGGGGGGCGCACGCTACCGCTGCGAGGCCTGCACCGACGCGCCGCCCGCATTCGACGCCACGCTCGCGCTCGCCGACTATCGCGCGCCGCTCGACCTGCTCGCGCGGGGCCTGAAGTTTCGCGCGCGCCTGGCGCTCGGCGAGGAATTTGCTCGACGCCTCGCGCTGGCCGCACAAGATATGTGCGATGAGCACGGTATGCCCGAGATCGTCGTGCCGGTGCCGCTCTCGCGCGAACGCCTGATCGAGCGCGGCTACAACCAGGCCTGGCAGATCGCGCGGCCGCTCGCGCGCCGCTTGGGCACGCACGCAGACGCCACGCTCGTACGACGCGTCCTGCATACGGCGCCGCAATCGAAGCTCGATCGCGACACGCGCCGCCGCAACGTCGCCCGCGCGTTCGTACTCACGCGGCCGCTCAGCGGCCAGCATGTGGGCGTAGTCGACGATGTGATGACCTCGGGCGCCACGCTCGACGCGCTCGCGCATACGCTCAAGGCCGCCGGCGCACGGCGCGTGACCAATTTCGTCGCGCTGCGCACGCCGAAGGACTGATCGGCCTCACACTATTCAAGACATCGAGAGAGTTTCATCGTCATGTTCAACGTCGTTCTCGTCGAACCCGAAATCCCGCCGAACACCGGCAACGTGATCCGCCTGTGCGCGAACACGGGTGCACGGCTTCATCTGATCGAACCGCTCGGCTTTCCCCTCGACGACGCAAAACTGCGCCGCGCGGGCCTCGATTACCACGAGTACGCGCAGATGCACGTGCACGCCGACTGGGATGCCTTCATCGCCAAAGAAGCACCGGACCCCTCGCGGATGTTCGCGTTCACGACGCGCGGATCGGGCCGCTTTCATGCGCATGCGTTCCAGCCGGGCGACTGGTTCGTGTTCGGTGCGGAAACGCGCGGCCTGCCCGACGCTGTGCTCGAGCGGTTCGACACGCCGCAGCGCGTGCGCCTGCCGATGCGGCCCGGCAATCGCAGCCTGAATCTCTCGAACACGGTTGCGGTCGTGGTGTTCGAAGCGTGGCGTCAGGCGGGGTTCGAAGGCGGCGAATGAGGCGGGTGCGTTGTACCGCGTTGCCCTACGACTTGCCGCGCGCCGCCAGCTCACGCTCATAGCGCGTGAGCATCGCATTGTCGAAGCACGCGAAGATCACGTGCTCGAGCGTCGGATATTTGGACAGCTCGTCGATCACGGTCGCGGCGGCGATTGTCACGGCGTCGTCGGCAGGAAAACGGTAGACGCCGCAACTGATTGCTGGAAACGCGATGCTCGTCACGCCTGCCTCGCGCGCGCACTCGAGCGAGCGCCGGTAGCAGGAAGCGAGCAGATGCGCTTCGTCACGGCCGCCGCCGTACCAGACGGGGCCCACGGTATGGATGACGTGTTTTGCGGGAAGGCGATAGCCGCCGGTGATTTTGGCGTCGCCGGTCGGGCAGCCGTTCAGCGTCTCGCATTCGCGCAGCAGATCCGGCCCGGCGGCGCGATGAATCGCGCCGTCCACGCCGCCGCCGCCGAGCAGCGATTCGTTCGCGGCGTTGACGATCGCGTCGACCTTCAACGTGGTGATGTCGACGGCCTGCGCTTCAATACGGCAGTTTCCGATGGTCAGCATACGGTCCTCCTGGCGATCCGGAGTTGGCGCTTTAGCACTCACTTCGCTCTCACTTAGAGCGAGCGGGCTTCATGCAACGCGCAGCAGGACCGAAGCGCCCTACTCCGCTTTCGCGTCGCGCCGGAGCAGCGCGCTCACGGCGTCGCGCGGCGTAACACCGTCGAACAGCACGGCACATACCGCCTGGGTGATCGGCATGTCGATGCCATGCGCGCGCGCGAGCGCCAGCACGGCCTGCGCGCAGCGCACGCCTTCGGCCACATGGCCGAGTGCGCCGAGGATGTCGTCGAGTGTGCGCCCGCTCGCGAGCTGCTTGCCCACGGTGCGGTTGCGCGAGAGGTCGCCCGTGGCGGTGAGAATGAGGTCGCCGAGGCCGGTCAGTCCCGTGAAGGTCTCGGCGCGCCCACCGAGCGTCACGCCAAGGCGCGTCATTTCAGCGAGGCCGCGCGTGATGAGCGCCGCGCGTGCGTTCAGGCCGAGGCCCAGGCCATCCGCGATGCCGGTCGCGATCGCGAGCACGTTCTTGACCGCGCCGCCCACCTCCACGCCGACCACGTCGTCGCCGGTATAGATGCGCATCGCGCGGTGATGGAACGCGGCGAGCGTGCGCTCGCGGCAAGCGGCGGAGGCGCTCGCGACCGTCAACGCGACGGGCAGGCCCTCGCCGACTTCGCGTGCGAAGCTCGGCCCTGAAAGCACGCCGTTGCTCGCGTGGCCCGGCAGCTCGGCCGCCACGACCTGATGCGGCATCAACTGCGTTTGCGCTTCGAAGCCCTTGCAGAGCCAGACGAAGTGGGCGGGCACGCGCCCCATGTCGCGCAGTGTGCAGAGCATGCCGCGCAGGCCCGCAACGGGCGTGGCGAGCACGACGAGATCCGCCTCGCCCGACGCGTGGTCGAGCGCGGCGGCGAGATCCGTTTCGTATTCGAGAGTCTTGGGCAGCGCGACGCCCGCGAGGTAGCGGGCGTTTTCGTGCGTCTTGCGCAAGGTGTCGACGAGCGCGCCATCGCGCGCCCACAACAGCGTGTGATGCGCCTGGGCGAGATGCCCCGCCAGCGCGGTGCCCCACGCTCCGGCGCCGAGAACGGCGATGTTCATTCCGATACTCCGCACCGGTAGTTCGTGGAAACGATCAACTTACGCTTTAGTGCGTCGCGCTGCTTGCGCCGTCTTGCTGGGCGAGTTGCTGCAGGCGTTGCTCGTAGAGCGCCTGGAAGTTGATTTCGGCCAGGTGGATCGGCGGGAAGCCCGCGCGCGTGATCGCGTCGGCGATGTTCGAGCGCAGGTACGGGAACAGGATGGTCGGGCATGCGATGCCAACGAGCGGATCGACCTGTTCGGCCGGGATGTTGCGGATGTCGAAAATGCCGGCTTGCTTGGCTTCGATCAGGAACGCAACCTTGTCCTTGACCTTGGCCGTGACGGTGCCGGTGACGATGATCTCGAACACCGTATCAGCAAGGCGCTCGGCCTTGACGTCGACTTCTACTTCGACCGAAGGCATGTCCTGCTCAAGGAAGATGGCCGGCGAATTCGGCTGCTCGAGCGACATGTCCTTGAGGTAAATGCGCTGGATGTTGAAGAACGGCTGGTTGTTCTCGTCAGACATGGTGTATGGCTTCCCTGATTGAATGGATTGCGGCGGCACGATCGCGACCTCTCAAAGTCGCGAAAATGCGCCGCGCTACGGCAATGAACGGCAACAGGCCCGCGCAAGCCTCACTGGCTCGCGCGGGCCGAAACCCTGCGTCGGTCCGTCACGCTGCGCAGCCCGCCTGCGGACCGAGGCCGCACGGCTATCGGACTGCAAATCAGGCTTTGAAGCGCCTGTAACCTCAGGCGGCTTCGAGCAGCGGCGTCAAGCCGCCCGCACGGTCGAGGGCGGAGAGGTCATCGTAACCGCCCACGTGCGTCTCGCCGATGAAAACCTGCGGCACGGTACGCCGGCCGGTGCGCGTCATCATCTCTTCGCGCCGCGCCGGGTCCCGGTCGATCAGCACTTTCTCGATATGCTCGACGCCGCGCGACTTTAAAAGACGCTCGGCCATCTGGCAATACGGGCACACCTGGGTGCTGTACATGACCACTTTGCTCACTTCGAACCTCCTTGTTTCACGACCGGCATTCCGGCCTGCTGCCAGGCGTTCACGCCGCCGTCCAGCACGTGGACTTCGGCAAAACCGGCGTCCTTCACGAGGCGCAGCGCCTTGTGCGACTGCTGGCCCGTCTGGCAGACCAGCAACACCGGGTTGCTCTTGTTCTTCACGAGCTGGCCGATCTTCGTCTCGAGTTCGCCGAATTCAACCTGGCGCGCCGAGGGCAGATGGCCTTTTGCGAATTCACCCGCGGGACGCAGGTCGACCACCACCGCGTTGCGGCGGTTGATGAGCTGCGTCGCCTCGGCGGTGGAAACGCCGCCGCGGCCGCCGCGTTTGAGCGTCGGCCACAGGAGCAACCCTCCTGAGATGAGGACGATCGCGATGAGTACAAGGTTGATGTAATTGGTGAAGAACGTCACGGAGGGTCCGCCGGAAAAAGGGAAAGTCGGAGAAATCGTGCGAAATCGGATTCGGACAATCCGCTCATTATAAAATAACCGTTTGTCGCAGGGTTACCGCCCCCCAGCCCGGGCGTGCATCCCGCCGGACTGGACCGCCGCCATGGCGTTGCTGCCGCGTTGAGCCTCCCGTCCCCGATTACCGCTTCCTTCACTACCGACCGGCATCCTCATGTACAAACTCGTACTCATCCGCCACGGCGAATCGACGTGGAACAAGGAAAACCGCTTCACCGGCTGGGTGGACGTCGACCTCACCGAGCAGGGCAACCGCGAAGCGCAGCAGGCAGGCCAGCTGCTCAAGGAGTCCGGCTACACGTTCGACATCGCCTACACCTCGGTGCTCAAGCGCGCGATCCGCACGCTCTGGCACGTGCAGGACCAGATGGACCAGATGTACCTGCCCGTCGTCCACTCGTGGCGTCTGAACGAGCGGCACTACGGCGCGCTTTCGGGCCTGAACAAGGCTGAAACGGCCGAGAAGTTCGGCGACGAGCAAGTGCTGGTCTGGCGTCGCAGCTACGACACGCCGCCGCCGGCGCTCGAGCCGACCGATTCGCGCACGGCATACAACGACCCGCGCTACGCCAAGGTGCCGCGCGAGCAATTGCCGCTCACCGAGTGCCTGAAGGACACCGTCGCGCGCGTGCTGCCGATCTGGAACGAGTCGATCGCGCCGGCCATCAAGGCGGGCAAGAAGGTGGTGATCGCCGCGCACGGCAATTCGATCCGCGCGCTCGTGAAGTACCTCGACAACATCTCGGATGACGACATCGTCGGCCTGAACATCCCGAACGGCGTGCCGCTCGTCTATGAGCTGGACGAGAACCTCAAGCCCATCACGCACTACTATCTGGGCGACGCCGAAGCCATCGCGAAGGCGCAAGCCGCCGTTGCGAACCAGGGCAAGAAGGCGGGCTGAGGCTTAGTGCCTCCCCTCATCGGCCGCATCCCGGCCGTGCCTTGTTGATTCAGGCAGCCGCCGGTCCGTCGGGCCGGCGGCCTGTCCGCGGGCCGCGCCTTCCCGTCACGCGGGCGCCGAGCGGCTTCGCCCCGGCACTCTGGCCGCGCTGAAAATTCGTTGCACATTCCCCTTTTCTGCGTTTTATTGGGCCTGCCTGGCAGGATTGCCAGCGCTCTGCCAGCCCCGCGCCACAAGCAAAATTACGGCACACGGTTTGCGAACCTGGCGGCTGCAGCACTGTCTTAGTCCCATCGTACGCGCCATATACACAGCCACGGCGGGTGTGCAGTTATACTTGTCCGTCGCTTTTCCAATAGACGCTGCCACGCGCCTTTTCGACCGCACGCAACATACTCTATGCGAAAGAACCTGAAAAACATCGGCCTGATCGCCGCTGGCCTCGCGACCGGCGTATTTGCCACCCTGCAGATTTCCGCCGAGGCGCAGCAAACCCAGCAGACGGTCGTAGAACCGCTGCCGCTCGACCAGCTGAGGCTCTTCGCCGAAGTTTTTGGTCAAATCAAGCATGAGTATGTCGTGCCGGTAGACGACAAGAAGCTCCTCACCGCCGCCATCAAGGGCATGGTGTCGAGCCTCGACCCGCACTCGTCATATCTCGACAAGACCGATTACCAGGAGCTTCAGGAGCAGACCAAGGGTCGCTTCGCGGGCCTCGGCATCGAAATCTCGTCGGAAGACGGCCTGATCAAGGTGATCTCGCCGATCGAAGACACGCCCGCGTACCGCGCCGGCATCCGTCCGGGCGACCTCATCACGCGCATCAACGACAAACCGGTGCGCGGCATGACGCTCGACCAGGCGGTCAAGCAGATGCGCGGCGACCCGGGCACCAAGGTCACGCTCACGATCTTCCGCAAGACCGACGACCGCACCTTCCCGCTCACCATCACGCGCGCCATCATCAAGGTGCAGAGCGTGAAGTCGAAGATCCTGCAGCCGGGCTACGCGTATATCCGCATCACGAGCTTCCAGGAGCGCACGGTCCCCGACCTCGCCCAGAAGCTGCAAGATATCGCGCGCCAGGAGCCGAACCTCAAGGGCATCATCCTCGACCTGCGCAACAACGGCGGCGGTCTGCTGCAAAGCGCCGTGGGCGTGGCGGGCGCGTTCCTGCCGCCGGATTCGGTCGTCGTCTCGACGAACGGCCAGATCCCGGACTCGAAGCAGGTCTACCGCGACACCTACGAGAACTACCGCCTGCCGTCGTTCGACGGCGACCCGCTCAAGGGCGAGGCAGCCGAGTTCAAGACCGTGCCGATGGTCGTGCTGACCAACGCCTACTCGGCGTCGGCTTCGGAAATCGTCGCTGGCGCGCTGCAAGACTCCAAGCGTGCGCTCATCGTCGGCAAGACGACGTTCGGCAAGGGCTCGGTGCAGACCGTGCGCCCGATGACGGCCGACACGGCACTGCGTCTGACCACGGCGTACTACTACACGCCGAGCGGCCGCTCGATCCAGAACAAGGGCATCCGTCCTGATATCGCGGTCGACCAGTACGCCGACGGCGATCCGGACGACGCACTCGTCACGCGCGAAGTGGACTACCAGAACCACCTCGCCAACACGCAGGATCCGGACGAGAAGAAGGAGCAGGAAGTGCGCGAGCAGGAGCGCATGGACATGCTGCGTCAGCTCGAAGAGCAGAACGACAAGAAGACGCCGGAGCAGCGCCAGAAGGATCGCGAGCGCAAGCCGGTCGAGTTCGGCTCCACCGACGACTTCATGCTCCAGCAGGCGCTGAACAAGCTCCAGGGCAAGCCGGTGGCCGAATCGAAGTCGCCGATGGAGCGCCGCCTCGCCCAGCAGAAGCCGCCGACCTCGGCTTCCGCGCCGATCGCCGTGAAGCCGGGCGCGCTCATCATGGCGCCGGCTCCGGGCTCCGCTGCCGCGCCGGCCTCCGCTCCGGCACCGGCGAAGTAACACGCCGTACCGCCTCGCGACCCGTGCGCCTCGTGCGCCGGTCGCGAGGCCGCCCCTCATCCAGCCGCTGGCGTCGTTACAATAACGGCACTGTCTTTCCCCGGCGCGCGCTCCCCTATTCAGGGCCATCCAGGCTCTCGAGGTCCATCGCAGCGCCATCGAACAAGCGCATCGCGATGAACGACGACCAACTCCTTCGCTATTCCCGCCATATCCTCGTCGACGAGATCGGCATCGAGGCGCAGCAGCGCTTTATCGACGCGCATGCGATCGTCGTGGGCGCGGGCGGCCTGGGGTCGCCGGCGGCGATGTATCTCGCGGCCTCGGGCGTGGGCACGCTTACGCTCGTCGACAACGACACCGTCGACCTCACCAACCTGCAGCGGCAGATCATGCACGAGACGGCGTCGGTCGGCCACGCGAAGGTCGAGTCGGGCCGCGACGCCATCGCGCGCCTGAATCCCGAGGTAAAGGTGAACGCGCTGCAAGCACGCATCGACGATGCGTGGCTCGACGCGCAGGTGCCGGGCGCGACGGTCGTGCTCGACTGCACCGACAACTTCGCCACGCGCCACGCCATCAACCGCGCGTGCGTGAAGCACGGTGTGCCGCTCGTCTCGGGCGCGGCGTTGCGTTTCGACGGGCAGATCAGCACGTTCGACTTCCGCGACGACGCGTCGCCCTGCTACGCCTGCGTGTTTCCCGAAGATCAGCCATTCGAGGAAGTGGCGTGCTCGACGATGGGCGTGTTCGCGCCCACGGTCGGCATCATTGGTGCGATGCAGGCTGCCGAGGCGCTGCGCGTGATCGGCGGTATCGGCGAGACGCTCGTCGGGCGGCTCATGATGCTCGACTCGCTGCGCATGGAGTGGAACACGATGCGCGTGGCGCGGCAGCCGGATTGCCCGGTGTGCGGCGAGCGTCATCGGCACGCCTGAAGCCCGCGTGAGCCAACACAGAAAAAAGCCCCGGACATGCCGGGGCTTTTTTTATTTCGCGTGCGTGTATGTGGACGTTCAGGCCTGCGCCACACGCTGCAGCGCGGCCTGCAATTCTTCGGGTTCGTATGCGGCCAGCACCTCCGCCACCGGTTTTTCCAGCGTCTTGAGCTGCGAGCGCAAGATCTCCTGCTTCACCACGAGCAACTGGCTCGGGTGCATCGAAAACTCGGTGAGGCCCATGCCAAGCAGCAAGCGCGTGAACGACGGGTCGCCCGCCATCTCTCCGCACACCGAAACCGGCACGCCCGCGCGCTTCGCCTCGCGCAGCGTATGCGCGATCAGCTGCAGCACGGCCGGATGCAGCGGATCGTACAGGTCGGCCACCGCATTGTCGGCCCGGTCGATGGCGAGCGCGTACTGGATCAGATCGTTGGTGCCGATCGAGAGGAAGTCGAGGCGGCGCAGGAACATCGGCAACGCGAGCGCCGCCGCCGGAATCTCGATCATCGCGCCAATCTGGATGTTGGGATCGTAGGCGAGCCCGGCGTCGTCGAGCTGACGCTTCGCCTCGCGGATCAGGTCGAGCGTCTGGTCGATCTGCTGCGCGTGCGCGAGCATCGGAATCAGAATCTTGACCGAACCGAACGCCGAGGCGCGCAGGATCGCCCGCAGCTGCGTGAGGAACATCTGCGGCTCGGACAGGCTCCAGCGGATCGCGCGCAGACCGAGCGCCGGATTTGCGGCCGTCTCGTAACCGTCGCCGGCATTCATGGCGTCGAGCGGCTTGTCCGCGCCGACGTCGATCGTGCGGATCGTCACCGGCAGCCCGTTCATGAGCTCCACCGCGCGGCGGTAGGCGGCGAACTGCTCGTCCTCCTCCGGCAAGTGGTTCTTGTGGTTCATGAACAGGAACTCGGTGCGAAAGAGGCCCACGCCCGTCGCGCCCGAGTCGAGTGCGGCCTGTGCGTCGTCGGGCAACTCGATGTTCGCGTAGAGCTGGATCTTCGCGCCGCACAGCGTTTGCGTCGGCGAGAACTTCAGGCGCTGCAGCTTGCGCCGCTCGAGCGCCATCTCGCTTTGCCGGTAGGTGTACTCCTCGAGCACGATGGGCGCGGGATCGACGATTACGACGCCATGGTCGCCGTCGACGATGATGAGATCGTCCTGACGGATCAGCGCGCTCGCCTGCTGCACGCCCACCGCCGCCGGAATACCGAGGCTGCGCGCGACGATGGCCGTGTGCGAGGTGCGCCCGCCCAGATCGGTGACGAAGCCCTGGAAGGTTTGCCCCTTGAACTGCAGCATGTCGGCAGGCGCGATGTCGTGTGCGACGACGATCATCTCGTCGCAGCCGCCGTGCAGCGAAGGGGGCATGGCGCCCGCGAGCGACTTCAGCACGCGCTCCACGACCTGCTCGATATCGGCCTTGCGCTCGCGCAGGTACTCGTCCTCCACGTCGTCGAAGTGACGCGAAAGGCGTTCGAGCTGTTCGGTAAGCGCCCACTCCACATTGAAGCGGCGCGTGCGGATGAGATCAATGGTTTCCTGAACGAGCATCACGTCGTTCAGGATCATGAGGTGAACGCCGATAAATGCGCCCATTTCAGAAGGGGCGTCGGCGGCGAGGTCGGCGCGCAGCGCGTCGAGCTCATGCTCCACGGCCTGGAGCGCCGCGCGAAAACGTTCGATTTCGTCTTCGATCTGCGCGTGCTCGATGAGGTAATGGTCGACGTCGAGTGCAGCCGGGGCGATCAGATACGCTCGCCCGATGGCTATACCGCGTGATACGGGAATTCCATGCAGCGTGAACGGCACGCGCACCTCCTCTGGTTATTTGATGCTGCGGCAAACCGCTGCAATGCGCTCTCTCAGACCCCGGCGATGATTATAAATTCCAGCGCGGCGGAATGTGGCCATGCGCACCTGTCCGCGCATAACTGCGGCCTTGTGCAGCAGTCGCCGCCCACAAACAAAAACGCCGCGGCAAACCGCGGCGTTCCGAGCAAGGCGCAATGACCACGCGCGTATTACTGGCCTTCGCCGAACTTATCGGCGATCAGCTTGAGCAGCGCGCTCATGGCGTCGGCCTCGTCCGGGCCTTCGGTTTCGATCATCACCGTGCTGCCGATGCCTGCCGCCAGCATCATGACCCCCATGATGCTCTTGGCGTTGATGCGGCGGCCGTTGCGGCTCATCCAGATTTCCGCCTGATAGTTGCCTGCGAGTTGCGTCAGCTTCGCCGACGCCCGCGCGTGCAGGCCGAGTTTGTTCACGATGGTCGTTTCTTGTTGCAGCATAGGTCGATCCGGACGCAGTGTGTGGAAGTGAGACTGGGTACTTTCGGTGTGCCTTGTTTCTGGCTTTCGGTGGCGCGCGGCCGGTTCAGGTGCTGCCAGCCGGCCGGAACACGCCCGCCGCAACGCCGCCGGTGCAAGCCGCACCTCGGGTCGCTGTGGCTGGCTGACTTGCGCTCTGACCGGCTACCGGATTCGCGGCTTGCTTTGTCGTGTCGGCAGCGGCTTCGGTGCAGGGCGTGGGCGGGCAGCCGCATTCGCTCGCGGGCGCAACGGGCGGCATGGTCGGTCCGATGGTCTGGACGCCCTTGCTCGCGCCGGCCAGCGCCTTTTCGACGAGCGTGTCGAGCGGCGTTGCACGGTAGCACACGGCCCGCACCAGCATCGGCAGATTCACGCCGGCCAGCACGCGCACCTCGGGCACCGTGGCGAGCCGCGCCGCGATGTTCGAAGGCGTGGCGCCGAACATGTCGGTCAGCACGAGCGCGCCGTTGTCTTCGCGCAGGCGCTCGATTTCCGAATTCGCCTTGGCGACCACTTCAGCCGGGTCGCTGTCGGGGAGCACGTCGAGCGCGCCGATGCGCGCCGGACAACCGCCATAGATATGCGCGATGCACTCGCGTAGCGCGGTGGCGAGCGGTGCGTGCGCAATGATCAGAATCCCTGCCATGTCAGCTTGACTGCAAAAAACGGCTCCGGTTGATGCTCGGACGACCCCGTAGATCGCGTCCTGCAGCGCCAACCCCGCAGCCAGCCGTGAGCTCGCAGGGTCGGAACACGCGCCGCGCGGCAGCCAAAGCGTCTTGTCGACGCCCGCTTGCCAGCCCGGAACGCGAGCTCGCGGCATTGTAGCAGGGTCATTTTCGCGCACGCGAGGCGGTTTTGCTCACAGCGGCGACAGTTGTCGCGCGCCATTCACAGGCTCCGCGTGCTCGCTCGACCTTTCGTGGTCCGAAAGTGCCGGCCAGCCAGGGTCTCGATGGGGCGCCTGCCCTGCAAGGCGCCCACATCCGGCAAATGCAGCCATACGCGAGGCTTTCAAGTCCGCGCACCAGGTGCGGGATTCAAATGCGTCCGTTCCCCGCTTCGAAGCCGAACTCGGGCCAGATTCAGGCCGCCGCGCGCTCCAGCGCGTCGATGAACATGGCGGCCACGTCGAAACCCGTTTGCTCCATGATTTCGCGGAAACACGTCGGGCTCGTGACATTGACCTCGGTAAGCCAGTCGCCGATCGCGTCGAGCCCTACGAGCAGCAGGCCGCGTGCCGCGAGCGTCGGGCCGAGCGCTTTCGCAATCTCCATGTCGCGTGCGGTAAGCGGCTGCGCGACGCCGAGTCCACCCGCCGCCAGATTGCCGCGCACTTCATTGCCCTGAGGAATACGCGCGAGGGAAAACGGCACCGGCTCGCCGCCGATCAGCAGAATGCGCTTGTCGCCGGCCTTGATTTCGGGGATGAACTTCTGCGCCATCACGCTGCGCGCCCCGTCGTGACTCAGCATCTCGATGATCGAGCCGAGGTTCATGCCGTCCGCCTTCACGCGGAACACGCCCATGCCGCCCATGCCGTCGAGCGGCTTGAGGATCACGTCCTGGTGCTCTTCGTGGAACTTGCGCAGGCGCGCCGCGCTGCGCGTGACGAGTGTCGGCGCGACGAACTGCGGGAATTCGCCGATGGCGAGCTTTTCCGAGTGATCGCGAATCGACTGCGGCTTGTTGAAAATCTTCGCGCCCGCGCGCTCGGCGATTTCCAGCAGCCACGTCGACGTGACGTACTCCATGTCGAACGGCGGGTCCTTGCGCATGATGACGGCGTCAAAGCCGGTGAGCGCGCGCGAATCGGGCGTGGCTTCGAACCACGTTTCGCGATGCAGGTCCGCCGTATCGCCGATGATCGTGAAGCTCCTCACGTCGGCCTCCACCTGGCCGTTCACCCATGCGAGATGCTGAGGCTCGCACGCGAAGAGCCTGTGGCCGCGCTTCGCGGCCTCGGCCATCATCGCGTAGGTCGAGTCCTTGTAGATCTTGAACCGCTCGAGCGGATCGGCGATGAAGAGAATGTCCATATCGTCTCTGCCTAGTCCCTGTCTTGTCGCTGCGTGGCACCGGGTGTGGTGCCTGCTTTCATGACGGCAACGCCCGCACGGTGGCGGGCGCTGCGTTCGATTGTGTGAAGGATGACGGCCGGATCAGACCTGGATCGCCTCGGGGTCGGTCTTCTCCAGCTCGACCGAGGCCGCCAGCAACCCGAGCCGCGCCACCACGCCGTACATGTAAAAGCGGTTCGGCGGCGCCGCACCCGCTTTCGCGCGCGTGTCTGGCAGCGCCGTATGCTCGAAGCCGAGCGGCACGAAGTGCATGCCCGGCGCGTTCAGGTTCTGGTCGCGCTCGCGGCTGCCGTGCGCGCGGTAGAAGCCGCCCACCACATAGCGGTCGATCATGTACACGACCGGCTCGGCCACTTCGTCGCCGATATGCTCGAACGTGTAGACGCCTTCCTGCACGATCACGTCGTGCACTTCGAGCCCGTCCTTCGTGGCCGACATCTTCGCACGTTCGCGCTTCGTGAGTGCGGCGACCTCCGAAGCGTCGTGCACCGTCATCACACCGCGGCCGTCCGTGCCGGCATCGGACTTGATGACGACATAGGGCTTTTCGGTGATGCCGTACTCGCGGTACTTCTTCGCGATCTTCTTGAGGACGGCGTCGATGGCGGTCGCGAGCTGCTCCTCGCCCGTGCGCGCCTCGAAGTCCACGCCTTCCACGTGTGCGAAGTACGGATTGATCATCCACGGGTCCACGCCCACCATCTTCGCGAACTTCTTCGCCACGTCGTCATAGCAGGAGAAGTGCGTGGACTTGCGGCGCACCGCCCAGGCCGCGTGCAGCGGCGGCAGCACGTACTGCTCGTGCAGGTTTTCGAGCACGGGCGGAATGCCGGCCGAAAGATCGTTGTTCAGCAGGATCGAGCACGGGTCGAAGTTCTTCAGGCCCAGGCGCCGCTGCGAGCGCTCGAGCGGTTCGAGCACGATCTTCTGGCCGTCCGCGAGCGAGATCGTGACCGGCCCGGCGATCGTGTCGTCGAGCGTGCCGAAACGCACGTTCAGGCCCGCCTGGCGCATGATCGTGGCGAGCCGTGCGACATTCTCCAGATAGAACGCGTTGCGCGTGTGCATCTCCGGAATCACCAGCAGGTTCTTGGCGTCCGGGCAGATCTTTTCGATGGCGGCCATGGCCGCCTGCACGGCGAGCGGCAGCACTTCCTGCGGCAGGCAGTGGAAGGCGCCGGGAAAAAGGTTGGTGTCGACGGGCGCGAGCTTGAAGCCGGCGTTGCGCAGGTCGACCGAGGCGTAGAACGGCGGCGTGTGCTCCTGCCATTCGAGGCGGAACCAGCGCTCGATGGCCGGCGTCGCGTCGAGGATGCGCTGCTCCAGTTCGAGGAGCGGGCCATTCAACGCCGTAACCAGATGCGGGACCATAAGGGGTGACTCGCGGACGAAATGCTTTGATTGTAGGGAAACCGGTCGTTTATCTGGGGACGATTGCGCCAGTTGCAAGACGGGATTGCCCTCATGAATCCCCGTCATGAAATCCCTGGGCGCGGTAGGGTCAATCGAGCGTTTCGCGCGCGCGGATATTCACGCCGGATATCCATTCTGGACCGCCCGCGCCGCCCGGCGCAATTGGGCACACGGATTGAAGGGGCACTATGCGAACGCGCGGGCGCGGCGCTTATTCCCCCTCCCGCGGGAGCAAAGCCCACACCCGGCGCCGCAGCGCCCAAAAAGAAAAGGGCCCGCCGAAAAGGCGGGCCCAGGTCGCTGCTGACTGCCCTGCTAGATCAAACCATCTAACGCGGCGCGTTTATTCCACGCGCTCGCCATGCAGAACCACGTCGAGACCTTCGCGCTCTTCTTCTTCCGAAACGCGCAGGCCCATCACCATGTCGATCACCTTCAGCAGGACGAAGCTCACCACGCCGCTGTAGATGAGGGTCGTGAGCACGCCCTTGGCTTGCAGGATGACGCTGCCATCCGCGCCGCCGATGTCCTTCACCGCGAACACGCCGGTCAGCAGCGCGCCGATGATGCCGCCGATGCCGTGCACGCCGAACGCGTCGAGCGAGTCGTCATAGTTGAACTTGTGCTTGAGCCACGTCGCCGACCAGAAGCAGACCACGCCCGCCACCACGCCGATCACGATCGCGCCCAGCACGCCGACGAAGCCC
Organism: Paraburkholderia guartelaensis; assembly: GCF_004353905.1. Lineage (GTDB taxonomy): Bacteria > Pseudomonadota > Gammaproteobacteria > Burkholderiales > Burkholderiaceae > Paraburkholderia > Paraburkholderia guartelaensis. The sequence goes on from NZ_SMOD01000020.1 coordinate 49,170, forward strand.
GATGCCGGCGTCACGGCCACGAGACCCGCCACGGCGCCCGAAGCGATGCCGAGCACCGACGGCTTGCCCTTGGCGATCCACTCAGCGAACATCCAGCCGAGCGCGGCGCAGGCAGTGGCGACTTGCGTCGTGAGCATCGCGAAACCGGCACGGCCGTCGGCCGCGACTGCCGAACCCGCGTTGAAGCCGAACCAGCCCACCCACAGCATGGCCGCGCCCATCAGCGTAAGAACGAGGTTGTGCGGCGCCATCACTTCGCGGCCGTAACCCACACGCTTGCCGAGGACGATACAGCACACGAGGCCCGCGATACCGGCGTTGATGTGCACGACCGTGCCGCCCGCGAAGTCGAGGATGCCGGCGCTGGCGAGCCAGCCCGTCGGCTCCCACACCATGTGCGCGATCGGCGAGTAGACGATGATCGACCACAGCGACATGAACACGAGCATCGCCGAGAACTTCATGCGGTCGGCAAACGCACCGGTGATGAGCGCCGGCGTGATGATCGCGAACGTCATCTGATAGACGAAGTACACGGTCTCGGGGATGGTCGGCGCGAGGTGGCTCACGGTGAGCGTCGTCGCCTTGTCGCCCTTGATGTAGTTCATGCCCTCAAGGAAGATGCGCGAGAAGCCGCCGATGAACGAGCCGCCCGGCGTGAACGCGATCGAGTAGCCGACCACCGTCCAGATCACCGTGACGACGCAGGTGATCGCGAAGCTCTGCATGAGCGTCGAGAGCACGTTCTTCTTGCGGACCATGCCGCCGTAGAACAGCGCGAGGCCCGGGATCGTCATGAACAGCACGAGCGCGGTGGAGGTCAGCATCCACGCGGTGTCGCCCGAGTTGATCTTCGACGAATCGACGGAGAACGGCGCGGTCGGTGCGGCGGGCGCGGCGGCTGCGGCGGCAGCCGATGCGTCGGCCGGGGCGCTTGCGGCGGCGGCCGGGGCGCTGGCTGCTGCTGCCGGGGCCGAAGCCGCGTCGGCCGCGGGCGCCGAAGCCGGAGCGGCTGCGGAAGCATCGGGCGCCGAAGCGGCGGTTGCCGGCGCGGAGGCCGCGGCGGGTGCGGATGCGTCGTCCGCCAGCGCGGCGCCGACCCCGCCGGCCAGCAGCGAGCCGGCCATCATCAGGGACATCAAAAGTTTGCGCATCTCGGTTTCCTCTTTCCTCTTGTCTCGGTCTCTTTAGGCTTTACAGCGCGTCGGCGCCGGTCTCGCCGGTGCGGATGCGGATCACTTGTTCGATCGGGGTGACGAAAATCTTGCCGTCGCCGATCTTGCCCGTGCGGGCCGCGCGTTCGACTGCTTCGATGGCCTGCTCGACGATGTCGTCGGCCACGGCCGCTTCGATCTTCACCTTCGGCAGGAAGTCGACGACATACTCCGCGCCGCGGTACAGCTCGGTGTGCCCCTTCTGGCGACCGAAGCCTTTCACCTCCGTCACCGTGATCCCCGAAACGCCGATCGCCGAAAGGGCTTCGCGCGCCTCATCGAGCTTGAACGGCTTGATGATTGCTGTAATGAGTTTCATGTAGTCCTCGCTGTGGTTTGCTTCATTCCTTTGTCTGCTTCTGCAACGGGCGCCTGGCGAACGGCGCGTGATGCCTCGCCGCGTCGCTGGCACACCGTGAGCCAACCGTCGTTCGGTGCGCGGGGCAGTATTAGCAACACCCGTGCCAATTTGCTGCACCACGTGCCGAAATCCTGCGTGACGGACTTCGATGCAGGCGCGCCCAAAGCCGTGGACAATGCCGGTCCGCGCCTTGAGGGGCGCGGCGCGCAAGGCCCTGGCCGAACGGCCAGCGTGGCGTGCGCGCGGTGGCGTGGCGGGGGGAACGTTGCTACAGTGTTCTCAGGCATCGCTGCCGCGCTGGGAGCCGCGTAGCGGCTGCGAGTGGTCCGCCACGCCACAGCGCGAAGCACACTGGCCCGCGGTGCGCACCAGATGCGCGCACACCTGGCCGTGGCCCTGCGAGTTCGCACCAAGATCGATCACGATCCGTCGCGGGGCACAGGCGAAACAAAACTTGCACATTTTTTGTGCAGCGAAGGGGAATCGAATGAAGCAACCTAACGACGTATTCAATGATCTGCAGTCGCGCGTGAGCGATCTGCTCAAGAACTCGCCGGCGCGCGATGTCGAACGCAATGTTCGCGCAATGTTGTCGCAAGGCTTTTCGAAGCTGGACCTCGTCACGCGCGAGGAATTCGACGCGCAAACGCAGGTGCTCGTGCGCACGCGCCAGCGCCTCGAAGAACTCGAGCGCCGCGTGGCCGAGCTCGAGCAGAAGCTGCCGGTGACTAGCCAGTCATCCTGATCATTTCTTTGCGCACTCCTGTGCGCAATTGAGTGCAGCACCACGGCCGCACCGCCGCAAGCGATCCGTAGCGTGATCGCAATGGAACCGTAAAGGGGCATACGCCTCACCAGCCTGGCGCATGCATGGCGCGCGAAGCAGGTACGAAGCTCAGTCCGAAGCCTGGTACCACGCGCGCCACTTCCCGCATGCGAGCCTTCCGGAGAATCCCATGTCGCTTGCCGTGGTGCGCAGCCGCGCGCCGGCTGCTGGCCGCGCGCCCGAAGTCACCGTAGAAGTCCATCTCGCCAACGGACTGCCGTCGTTTTCCATCGTCGGGCTGCCCGATCTCGAAGTGCGCGAAAGCCGCGAGCGCGTGCGCGCCGCGCTCTCGAACTGCGGCTTCGATTTCCCGGTGCGGCGCATTACCGTCAACCTCGCACCCGCCGATTTGCCCAAGGAATCCGGCCGCTTCGACTTGCCAATCGCGCTCGGCATTCTCGCGGCGAGCGGGCAGCTTCCGGTTGCGGCGCTCGCGCACCGGGAGTTCGCAGGCGAGCTTTCGCTCACCGGCGCCGTGCGGCCAATGCGCGGCGCGTTCGCCATGGCATGCGGCACGGCACGCGCGCATAGGGAGCGCGTAGCGCGTTTCGACGAAGCGCCAGCGTTCAGCCGCGAGGCCATAGGCGAAAGCAACATCTTTCGGATTCCTGATGCTGAAACCGATGTAGCCACGCTCTCACACATGCCCGAGCTATATGGGCCGAATCGGCGACGTCACCGGGTGCTCAAGGTCGCGCGCACGATCGCCGATCTCGCGGGTGCCGCGATGCCCGACGCCGCACACGTGGCGGAGGCCGTGCAGTACCGGCGCGTGTTCGCCGAGCGATAGCCAGGCACAGCGCCGGTTTCGCGGGAAAACGCCGCCACTTTGCGCTGCGGGGAATGTGAATAGCGCCAATAAGCTGAAGTCAAGACTTGACTTATGCACATTTCGTCGTGCTGGCCCCCGTTCCGTGCATGGTTCGCATTACGCCGTGGCCATTTTTATAACTTGTTGATTCTTCTAATTTTCTGGATTTACATAAAAGCGGCCGAAACTAACAGAAAGCCCACAGGACGGCCCTTTCCAGCCAACGGGGCGATGTTTTCCACAAAGTTACCCACAGCTCCTGTGGGTAACCGGTAAACCCTCAATCAAATCCGATAATTAGCGTGTTTACCTGCAGCGCAACCTTCACTTCGCCGCGCAAACGCCCGCCGCTGCGTGAGCGAAACATGGCGGCGAGAGGCGTACTGCGGAGTCCCAAAACTCAGTACAGCTTGAAAGACTCGAAGAACTGGTCGACCTGCTCGACCGGCGGCTCGTTGCGCCCGACGATCGCCACCTGGTAGGCGCGCGCGCCCTTTGCGACGAGACGCGCGTGGATCGTTCGTTTTTCGCCGTTGGCGCCCGCCTTTCCGGCCATGCGCATCTCCACGCCCTCGACCGAGCCGCCCGTTGCAAGCGGCACCGCCACCGCGTGCGCCTCGGCAGGCGCGCCCACGTTGCGGGCGAGGCCTGCGCGCAGGAACTCGAGCGCCTTTTGCTGCGTCGCGGGCTGTGCGTCGGGCAGATCGAGCGTGCCGACCACGAACACGTCGCCGGAGACTTCGGCCGTCTGCACGCGCATGCGCATCGGCGTGCCGTTCACGTCGATGCGGCGCTCGTCCTTGTCGGGCTTGGCGGGCAGATCGATCGCGTAGCCGCTCGCGTCGTTCGAAATCGTGCGCCAGTCGTAAGTGGGTGAGCAGGCGGCCAGCGAGAACGCGGCGGCGAGTATGCCAAGCGCCGCCACGCGGGCAGGAACGGAGGCGCGCATCGGCATGTTCAATGGGAGTCGGGCACGGCGAAGGATGTCCAGGACCATGGGGCGCGGTTCGTCACGGAAGTGAAAGGTGCGCGACATTATCCGTCGACGCATACCCGGATGTTGTCTCGCAACCGCTATGCCGGGAAATTCGGCGCTACAATATTTCTGCTCAACACCCGCGTCCTTTGGCGCACGAGGCAAGGCTCATGACCGCTGCATCCCCGAATTCTTCGAACAAGCGTTCCGGCGCGCTCATGCGCATTGGCGCGGCGCTGGTTGTCGTTGCGATCGCCGTCGCCGGCTACTTCGCTTTCTTCGGCAGCCAGCAGCGCGTGCCCGACGCCACCTTCACGCTCCTGTCGGGCCAGAAGGTCTCCACGAACGACCTCAAGGGCAAGGTCTACCTCGTCAACTTCTGGGCGACGAGCTGCACCACCTGCATGGCGGAAATGCCGAAGATGGTCCAGACCTATAACCGCTTCAAGGGCGAAGGTCTCGAGTTCGTCGCGGTGGCAATGAACTACGACGCGCCGATGTACGTGGCCAACTACGCGCAAACGCGCCAGCTGCCGTTCAAGGTGGCGATGGACGACGGCTCGGCGGCCAGGCAGTTCGGCAATGTCCAGCTCACGCCCACCACCTTCGTGATCGGGCGCGACGGCAAGATCCTCAAGCGCTACGTCGGCGAGCCGCAATTCGCCGAACTCGACCAGTTGCTGCAGAAGGCGCTGGCGACCTGATACGCGATTCGCGTAGCCAATAAAAAAGCAGCGGAAAACCCGCTGCTTTTTTTACGTCTATCGATAGCGCTTGATGCCTCTTCACGCCTCGCCGCGCGCCACCAGCCCATAGCGGCGAATCTTCTCGTACAGCGTGGCTTTCGCCATCTGCAGCCGCTCGGCGGCCTGGGCGACCGCGCCGTTGCTTTGCTGCAGCGCGTCGGCAATCAGCGCGCGCTCGTACTGCTCCACGCGTTCCTTGAGCGGCAACGCGTCATCCTCGCCGGTCGCCGCGACTGCCGAAAGATCGTCGGGAATCCCGAGCACCCGGCGGTCCGCCGCATTGCGCAGCTCGCGCACGTTGCCCGGCCAGTCGCGCTGCGCGAGCCGCATACGGTCGCGCTCGGTGAGGAGCGGCGCGGGACGCTGGTAGCGCACTGCCGCGTCGAGCAGGAAGTGTTCGAAAAGCGGCACGATGTCCTCGCGACGCTCGGCGAGCGGCGGCAACGCGATCGTCACGACATTCAGCCGATACAGCAGGTCGCGCCGGAAGGTCCCCGCCGCGACGTGCTCGCTCATGTCGCCCTTGGCCGCCGCTACCACGCGCAAGTCGGCGCGCACCGGCTGGTTCGAGCCGAGGCGCTCCAGCACGCCGTCCTGCAGCACGCGCAGCAGCTTCACCTGCAGCGAGAGCGGCATGCTCTCGATCTCGTCGAGAAAGAGCGTGCCGCCGCTAGCGTGCTCGAGCTTGCCGATCCGGCGCTTGGCCGCGCCTGTGAACGCGCCCGCCTCGTAGCCGAACATCTCCGACTCGAACATCGGTTCGGGCAGCGCGCCGCAATTCACGGCAACAAACGGTTTGTCATGGCGCGGCGAAAGCTCGTGCAGGCTGCGCGCGATCAGCTCCTTGCCCGCGCCGGTGTCCCCGTTGATGAGCACCGAGGCGTCCGTCGGCGCGACGTTCGCGATGAGCTTGCGCACCTGTTCGATCGCCGGACTCTTGCCGATGATGCGCGGCGCGAGCGCGTTTTGCCCCGCCAGTTCGCGGCGCAACGCGAGGTTTTCGAGCACGAGCAGGCGCCGCTCCAGCGCGCGCCGCACCGTTTCGATGAGGCGCTCGGAGGCGAACGGCTTTTCGATGAAGTCGTACGCGCCGTCGCGCATGGCCTGCACGGCCATCGAGATATCGCCATGTCCCGTCACGAGGATGATCGGCACCTCGGGCGCACGCTCGTGGCATTGCGCGAGCAGATCGAGCCCGCTCATGCCGGGCAGGCGGATATCGCTCACCACGACGCCCGCGAAGTCGGCATCGACGAGCGGCAGTGCGCCTTCCGCATTGGCGAAACCGGCGGCGTCGAAGCCCGCGAGCTGCAGGCTTTGCACGCCCGCGCGGCGCACGAGTTCGTCATCCTCTACGTAGAGCACCCGGCCGGGCGTGGTGTTCACCATGCGTTCACCATGTTCGTTCGTCATCCTGATTCAAAAGCCAGTCTCACGACTCAGCGTCACAACCCGGCATCACAACCCGGCGGCACGCGCCGCGCTCTCGGCATCCGCACGCGCGCGGCGCAACGTCAGCACGAAGCGCGCGCCGCCTTGCGGCACGTTGCTCGCCGTGAGCGAGCCGCCGCAGTCGCGTGCGATCGACGAGGAAATCGCGAGGCCAAGGCCAAGCCCCTGCCCCATTTCCTTCGTCGTGAAAAACGGCTCGAAGAGGCGCGGCAGCACATCGTCGGGAATGCCCGGCCCATTGTCGCTCACCGCGATGGCGAGCGTCGCGGCGCTCGCCTGCACGTCGATCGCAATGCGCGGCGACGGCTGGCCCGCCACGGCGTCGAGCGCATTGCCGAGCACGTTGATGAGCACCTGTTCGAGCCGCAGGTCGTCGCTCTGCGCACTCAGGTCCGGGTATTCGGCGTCAACATCGAGCGGCACAGGCGGCGCGCCGTCTTCCGTCAACGTGAGATCCACGCGCACGCCGTCGAGCCGCTTGCCGAGCAGCGCGAGCGAATTGCGCAGTGCGCGGGCAACGGGTGCGCGTGCGCCTCTCGGCCGCGCACGGCCGACGAACAGCTTGAGCTGATTGACGATCTTGCCCATGCGCTCGGTGAGCGAGCCGATCGCCTCCAGGTTTTCGGTGGCCGCCGCGTACTGGCCGCGCTCCAGAAACACACGCGTGTTGTCCGAGAAGCTGCGCAGCGCCGCGAGCGGCTGGTTCAGCTCGTGCGTGATGCCCGCCGCCATCTGGCCGAGCGCGGCGAGCTTGCTCGCCTGGATCAACTCGTCCTGGGTGGCGCGCAGTTCCGCCTCTGCGCGCGTGCGCTCCGCCACCTCGCGCTGCAGGCGCTCGTTCGCCTGCGAGAGATCGGCGGTGCGCTCGGCCACGCGTTCGTTGAGCATCGCGTAGGCCTTTTGCAGCATCGCGCGGCTGCGCATCACTTCCCTCACGCGTGCGCGCCGCATGCGCCAGTAGAAGCCGAACAGGCACAGCGAAACGTAGCCGAAGCCCGTCATGATGGTCGCGTTGCGCGAGGCTTCGAGCACGGGGCCGATCGACGACATGGTGACGAGATGCCAATCGGGCTCCCCAAGCGAGCGGCGCGTTTCCAGGTAGCGCGGCGCGCGGATGCCCGCGCCCATGCGCACGATGTCGGCGTCGCCCGGCAACACGCGCTCGACGCTCGCCGGCAGCGGCGCGATCGGCTCGCTCGCGTACTGGCGCGTGGCGTCGATCGAGGCCACCACGGCCGGCGGCAGCGGGCGCACCGTGCGGTACTTCCACGCGGGCACCGAGGAGAGAAAGATCACGCCGTTGTCGTCGGTGACGAGCAGCGGCTCCGAGGCATCGGTGCCAGGAAACCATTCGAGATTGAGCTTCACCACGGCCACGCCGACGATCTTGCCGTCGCGCCGCACGGGCTGCGACACGTAATAGCCCGGATCGTGCGAGATCGTGCCGATGCCGAAGAAGCGCCCCACGCCGCCGTTCATCGCGTCGATGAAATACGGCCGGAAGCGGTAATCCACGCCCACGAAGCTATCGGGGTCGCGCCAGTTGCTGGCCGCGATGCTCATGCCGTCGGCACGGATGATGTAGGTCGTCGTGGCGCGCGCGTGGCGGTTCACGTCTTCGAGATAGCGGTTCGCGGCGGCCACCCACTCGGGTCTCGGATCGACCAGCACGTCCTGCACGAGCGGATGCTCGCCGACGATATAGGGCAGCGAGTCGTAGCGCTCGAGCGTGCTCTTGAGCGAAGCCGCGGTGCGGTCGCCGCGCACGGCGGCATTGCGGCGCAGCGCGTCGATGCCGGCCTGCCACGTGAGCGCCCACGTCAGCGCGCAGACCGCAACGAGGCCGGCTGCGAGCGCGAAGAGGATGATGAGGCGGCGCGTCACGTGAGCGGCTTCCAGACGGTCAAGGGGGATGAGGGAGATTGTGGCACACGGCCGCGCCGGGGCGTCCGGGTTGGACTGTGCGCTGCGGGTGCACTCAGCCAAACTGCGGCGAAGTCAGACGGGAAAAACAAAAACGGGCGGCGCTCACGCAGGGGAAACGCTCACGCCGCCCAGCGGCTATGGCCGCGAAACATCGAGAGAACAAATATCGGCGGGCGGCGCGCCTGACGGCTTGCGCGCGCCCGCCCAGCGCGGCTTACGCGCCTGCGCTTTCCTTCATTTCTTCGACCTCGCCGGAGAGCACGGCGCGCAGCTTGTTGCGGTCGAGCTCCTTCTCCCATGCCGAGACCACGACCGTCGCCACGCCGTTGCCGACGATGTTGGTCAGCGCGCGGCACTCGCTCATGAAGCGGTCGATGCCGAGGATCAGCACCATGCCCGAGAGCGGAATGGTCGGCACCACGGCGAGTGTGGCCGCCAGCGTGATGAAGCCTGCGCCGGTCACGCCGCTCGCGCCCTTCGAGGTGAGCATCGTCACCGCGAGCAGCGTGAGCTGCTGCGTCCACGTGAGGTCGGTGTTGGTCGCCTGGGCGATGAAGAGCACCGCCATCGTCATGTAGATGTTGGTGCCGTCGAGGTTGAACGAGTAGCCGGTCGGCACGACGAGGCCCACCACCGAGCGCGAGCAGCCAAGGCGCTCGAGCTTCTGCATCAGTTGCGGCAGCGCCGATTCCGACGAGCTGGTGCCGAGCACGATCAGCAGCTCTTCCTTGATGTAGGAAACGAAGCGGATGATCGAGAAGCCCGTGAAGCGCGCGATCGCGCCGAGCACGACGAGCACGAACACGATCGACGTGAGGTAGAACGTGCCGATGAGCTTGAGCATCGGGATCAGCGAGCCCACGCCGTACTTGCCGATGGTGAACGCCATCGCGCCGAACGCGCCGATCGGTGCGAGCTTCGTGACGATCTTCACGACGCCGAACAGCACGCCCGAGATGCTGTCGATGAACTCGGTCACCACGCGGCCGCGCTCGCCCAGTTGCGTGAGCACGGCGCCGAACAGCAGCGCGATCAGCAGGATCTGCAGGATTTCACCCTGCGCGAACGCCGAGGTGATCGTGTCCGGAATGATGTGCATCAGGAAGTCGACGCTGCTCTGGCCATGCGCCTTTTCGGCGAAGCTGGCCACGGCCTTGGCGTCGAGCGAATGGACGTCGACGTTGAAGCCCGCACCCGGCTTCAGCACGTGCGTGGCGATGAGGCCGAGCACGAGCGCGAAGGTCGAGACGATCTCGAAGTAGAGCAGCGCCTTGCCGCCCACGCGGCCCACCTTCTTCATGTCCTCCATGCCGGCGATGCCGGTCACGACGGTACAGAAGATGATCGGCCCGATCACCATCTTGATGAGCTTGATGAAGGCGTCGCCGAACGGCTTCATGTCGATGCCGATCGCAGGCCAGTAATGACCGAGGATCACGCCGATGACGATCGCCACGATCACCTGGACGTAGAGGACTTTGTGGAGAGGTTTCTTCACGATGGTTCCTGCAAATGAGTTAAGCCAATGGCCGAACGAAGCGAGTTCGGGCCGCGACAGGTCGAAACTGGGGATCAGCGAAACCGGAAGATGGGATCGGACATCGGCTGTCTCCTTGATTCTTTTTTTGTCGCGGCCGGGGGTGGCCGCGGCTTTCTATTTGCAAGGTCAGTGCCAGCTAGCGCAATCGCTCGCGCCTTTGATTTATAAGGATTTTTCTTTGCCCCAGACGGCCGAACTTATGGATTTCCAGAAACCCGGCTCGGGGCCGTCCGGGTTTCCGTAATGAAGACAGCGGGAAACTACGGGTAACTACGGAGCGCTGCGGGGAGCCCGCGCGGCCTCAGCCCCGTCCCTTCCACGGCACGAGCCGCTTCTCGAGCGCACGCATGCCCAGATCAAAGCCCCAGGCAATCAGCCCGATCAGCACGATGCCCATCACCACGACGTCGGTGCGCAGGAAGCTCGACGCGTTGAGCACCATCTGCCCGAGACCCGCCGTCGCGGCGACCATCTCGGCAGCCACGAGCGTGGTCCAGCCAAAGCCGATGGCGATACGCAGGCCCGTCAGGATCTCGGGCAGTGCGGCGGGCAGCACGACGAAGCGCACGATCTGCGCGAGGCTGCCGCCCAGCGACGCCGCCGCGCGGATCTGCTCGACGCTCGCGCTCTTCGCGCCGGCGCGCGCGGCCATGGCGATGGGTGCGAAACAGGCGAGCCAGATCACGACGATCTTGGCCGTTTCGTCGATGCCGAACCAGATCACCACGAGCGGCAGATAGGCGAGCGGCGGCAGCGGCCGGTAGAACTCGAGCGGCGGATCGAGCAGGCCGCGCGCGATGCGCGACACGCCCATCAGAATGCCGACGGGCACGGCCGTCACCACCGCCAGCAGGAACGCGCCGAACACGCGCAGCGCGCTCCAGAACAGATGCTCGGAGAGCGGCAGGCCGCCCTGGATGCGGCCGTGCAGCGCGTCGGTGAAGGCTTGCCAGACGGCTTCGGGGGTCGGCAGGAAGAGCGGCGGCAGCCAGTGCAGATGGGTGGCGAGCCACCAGAGAAGCGCGAGCGCCGCCACCGAGGCCGCGCTCAGCGCAGCGGTGGGGCCTTCGCCGGGCATGCGCCAGACTGTCGAGCGCGCCGTTTGCGCCTCGCGCGCAGCGGGTGCAGTGACGCCCCGCGCCTTCAGCGTGACCTCTCTCAACGACTCGTGCGGCACGCTCATACCGCCTCCTCGTGTGCGTGTGCGCCCGCGTCCGCGTGCAGCAAATCCACCAGCCGCTCGCGCCACGCGATGAATTCCGGCGACGACTTCACGGCGCGCGCGTCACGCGTGGCGAGATACTGGCGCGCGAACGGCACCTCGTACTCGCGCTCGATGCGGCCCGGCCCCGGCGTCATGACGACGATGCGCGTCGCCAGAAAGAGTGCCTCCTCCACGCTGTGCGTGATGAAGAACACCGTCTTCTGCGTGCGCGCCCAGACCTCGAGCACGAGCGTTTGGACCTGCTCGCGCGTCATGGCGTCGAGGGCGCCCATCGGCTCGTCCATCAGCAGGATCTGCGGATCGCTTGCGAGCGCGCGCGCAATGCCCACGCGCTGCTGCATGCCGCCCGAGAGCGCATACACGCGCTCACGTGCCTGCGCTTCCAGGCCCACGAGCGCGAGATTCTCGCGCGCGATGCGCTCGCGCTGCGCCTTCGGCACGCGCCGAAAGCGCAAGCCGAGCGCGACGTTATCGAGCACGTCGAGCCACGGCAGGAGCGCGTGCTTCTGGAATACCACGCCGCGCTCCGCGCCCGGCCCCTCCACGCGCGCACCGTTCACGCGCACCTCGCCAAGCGCCGGCTCGATGAAGCCCGCGATGCAGTTGAGCAGCGTGGTCTTGCCACAGCCCGAAGCGCCGAGCGCCACGACGAACTCGCCGCTCGCCACGTCGAGGTTCACGTTCGCGAGCGCGACGTTCGGCGCAGCGTCACGCCGCGCGCCTTCGTAGATGACGGTGAGATCGCGGATCGCGAGCGCGCTCATGGGTTGCTCCTTGCGTTCAATGCGCAGCGGCGCGCTGCACGTACTGCGGATCGACGCCTACCGAGTAGTCGGGCAGCACGTTCTGGATCGTGCCCTGCTCCTTGAGGAAGGCGGCCGTGGCGAGCAGCGACTGCGCCGCCCCGGACTGCGCGCCGCCGCCCAGCCATGTCTTCGTGGCCTGCTCGGCGGGCGTCGGGAACGCGTAGAGCGCGAGGCTCGCGGGCACTTCGGCGGCATTCGCCCCCGACTCCTTCGCCACCGCCTGCACCTGCGGCGAGGCCGCGTTCCATGCCGTGCGATGCGCGCTGTAATCGGCGTCCGCGGCGGCCAGCACCTTGACGAACTTCGCGACGAAATCGCCGTTGTCCTTCGCGAACTTGCGGTCGACCACGAAGCCGTCGAAGGTCGCCTTGCCCGTGGCCTTCGCCACCTGGCCCGACGTAATCAGCACCTTGCCGTTCTTCTTCACCTGCGCGAGCACGGGGTCCCAGATGTAGGTCGCGTCGATGTTGCCGCGCTGCCAGGCGGCCGCGACCTCGGGCGGACGCAGGTTGACGATCTTCACATCTGCGGGATTCACGCCCGCGTTCTGCAGCGCGACGAGCGCGTGAAAGTGCGAGGTCGAGACATACGGCACGCCGATCGTCTTGCCCTTCAGGCCCGCGATGCTCGTCACGCCCGAACCGTCGCGCGCGACGAGCGCTTCGGCGTCGTTGATGTTGTCGAGAATCCAGAAGAGCGAGAGATCCACGCCCTGCGAGAGGCCCGCCGCAATCGGGCTCGAACCGGCCTCACCGAGCTGCACCGAGCCCGAGGCGAGTGCGCGGATCACATCGGCGCCGCTCGCGAGCTTGCGGTAGGTGACCTTGTAGCCCGTTTCCTTCTCGACTTCGCCCGTTGCCTGCGCGTAGCGCCACGGCACCACCATGTCCTGATACGCGATCACGACCTCGCGCGTTTCGGCGTGCGCGCGCGGCGCGCCGAACGCGCTGGCGAGGCAGGCGGCGGCGAATGCAACAGCGGCGATGTGCGGGCGGCGTGCGAATGCAGGGATAGCGCGAGGGTTCATCGGGGGACTCCGGCGGAACGACGTTCGAGTGAATGAAGGTTCCGACTATAGGGAGTCTGGCGGCGGCCGGTTCTAACTTATCCGCGTTAGCTAATGACGCTGCTGGAGCATTGCATTTCGCGTTGAGGAGGATGGCGCTGGAATCGATGCGTGCATCGCGCTGTTCGAGCGCGGCGCGACGCAAAAAAGCAAAAAGCCCGCTTTTTAGCGGGCTTTTCGACTGCGTGCTTGCGAGATGCGGGGGATGTTTAAACCACCCCTGCCCCATGCGCCTGCACATCGGCGTGATAGCTCGAACGCACCATCGCGCCAACGGCCGCGTGCGTGAAGCCCATCTTGTACGCCTCTTCCTCGTACATCTTGAACGTGTCGGGATGCACGTACGAACGCACCGGCAGGTGGTGCTCCGAAGGCTGGAGGTACTGGCCGATCGTCAGCATGTCGACGTCGTGCGCGCGCAGGTCGCGCATCACCTGAAGAATTTCCTCTTCGGTTTCACCGAGGCCCACCATCAGGCCCGACTTCGTCGCGACTTCGGGATGCAGCGCCTTGAAGTCCTTCAGCAGCTTGAGCGAGTGCGCGTAGTCTGAACCCGGGCGCGCTTCCTTGTAGAGGCGCGGCACCGTTTCGAGGTTGTGGTTCATCACATCCGGCGGCGCGGCGTTGAGGATCTGCAGCGCGCGATCCAGACGGCCGCGGAAGTCCGGCGTGAGAATCTCGATACGCGTTTCGGGCGAGTGTTCGCGCACCTGGCGGATGCATTCCACGAAGTGGCCGGCGCCGCCGTCACGCAGATCGTCGCGGTCCACGCTCGTGATCACGACGTACTTGAGCTTGAGCGCACCGATGGTGCGCGCGAGGTTTGCCGGTTCGTCCGGATCGAGCGGATCGGGGCGGCCGTGGCCCACGTCGCAGAACGGGCAGCGGCGCGTGCACTTGTCGCCCATGATCATGAACGTCGCGGTGCCCTTGCCGAAGCATTCGCCGATGTTCGGGCAGCTCGCTTCCTCGCACACCGTGTGCAGGTTGTGCTCGCGCAGGATGTTCTTGATTTCGTAGAAGCGCGAGTTGCCCGTGGCCGCCTTCACGCGGATCCACTCGGGCTTCTTGAGCTTCTCGATGGGAATGACCTTGATCGGAATGCGCGAGGTCTTGGCCTGCGCCTTCTGTTTTGCGGTGGCGTCGTAGGCAACGGCGTCGGCGCTCGTGCCAGCGGAGTTTGCGGCGGGGTTCGCGGTTACGTCAGTCATGCTTTCGATCCAGTCAGGCCGCCGGTGCGACGTCAGCCTGCGGTTGCGGCGGTTGCCCGCCTGATATGGCCGCTTCGGCCGGGTCCATCGCGGCCGCGTAAGCGGCCGCTTCCTTTTCAGCCGCCTCTGCGGCCGGGTTCATCCCGGCCGCTTCGGCTGAAGGGTCTGTGGCAGCCGCTTCGGCTACCTTCGGAAGTGTTGCTGCGTGCGCCGCGAGATTCGACTCGAGCCGCGCCGCCAGCGTGCCGGCTACGCCGCGCCAGTCCGCCTGAACGCCGAGCGTGGCCATATCGACGGTTTCGAGACCAGCGTATCCACACGGATTGATCGCCAGAAATGGGTTCAGATCCATCGACACGTTCAGGCTCACGCCGTGATAGCTGCAGCCGTTACGGATCTTCAGCCCGAGGGCGGCGACTTTCGCGCCCGCGTGCGCGGCGCTCGCGCCGCTGGCGCCTTCTGGCACGTAAATGCCGGGCGCGCCGGCCTTGCGCTCGCCCGCGAGATTATACGCCGCCAGTGTTTCGATCACGGCGTCCTCGATGAGGGTGACGAGTTCGCGCACCATCAGCTTGCGGCGCCGCAGGTCGAGCAGCAGGTAGGCCACCACCTGGCCCGGCCCGTGATACGTGATCTGCCCGCCGCGATCGATCTGCACGAGCGGGATGCCGCTGTTCGCCACAAGCAAATGCTCGGGCTTGCCGGCCTGGCCGAGCGTGAAAACGGGCGGATGCTCGACGAGCCAGATTTCGTCCGGCGTATTGGCGTCACGGGCGGCCGTGAACTCGCGCATGGCGTCGAAGCTCGTCTGATAAGCCTCGTTGCCGCGCCAGCGCACGACCATGGGCGAATTTGCCGTTTGGGACGCGACCGCGGCTGCGCCGGGGTCGGAAGGAATTTGCGAGGGTGAAACCGGGGTGGCGCACATGATTCCGGGAGTTTACCGAATTCGGGACGAGCGCGCCGGGCATGCTGCGGATAACGGCGGCGATGGGTTGCCTCCCATCGCCGCCGTTGTCGAATGGCTGGCCGTCAGGTCAAACCGTGCGCCAGCCGTCGCCGATGTGAACGCCTGCGCGCTGCGCGGCGCGTGCGGCCAGGTCGACCACGCGCTCACTCAGGCGCGCCGGCGCCGCGAACCCCACCCACGCAGCTGCGCCGCCTTCCGCGCCGATCCACAGGCGCTCGCCGCGCCGCAGCCGCATCGTGTGGCCGGGTTCGAGCCAGTAGTCAGCGGTGTCGTCGCTGCGCGTGACCCATACGGTGCCGCACTTCACGGTCAGCCGCGTGCTGCGCGCGACGCGCACTGAAGCCGTTTGGTCGGCCGCCACTTCAAACGTGATATCCGAAGAAATTTCTCTCATTTTCGACTCCGAATGACCTGCTCCGATAGCTACAATCGTAGACACCATAAGGGATCGAGCAAAACGATCAATTTTCACGGCTATGTGAGAAAAAATACGATATGGATCTGCGCCAGCTACCTGCGCTGAATGCGCTCAAGGCCTTCGAAGCCGCCGCCCGCCACGAAAGCTTCTCGCGCGCCGCCGACGAACTCTTCGTCACGCACGGCGCCGTGAGCCACCAGATCCGCGCGCTCGAAGCGGAGCTGGGCGTGGCGCTCTTCGCCCGCGACGGCAAACGCGTGCGTGTGACCGACACCGGCCGCCGCTACGCCGGCCAGGTGCGCGAAGCGCTCAACCAGCTCGCGCACGCCACCCAGGAGATCCGCGCCGGCGACCGCGACCGGCGGCTCGTGGTATCGATGCTGTCGTCGTTCGCGGCGCGCTGGGTGACGCCGCGCATCGGCCGCTTCATCGAGGCGCATCCGCAGTGGGACGTCGAGCTGCAATCGACGAATTCGCTCACCGACTTCGCGCGCGACGACGTCGATGTCGCCATCCGCTTCGGCTACGGGCACTATCCGGGGCTGCACGCCGAACTGCTGCTCGACGAAATCTTCTTTCCCGCCTGCTCGCCCGATTTCAACGGCGGCAATCTGCCCACCGACCCGCGCGAACTCGCGAAGCTGCCGCTGCTGCGCTCGGACGACGAACTCTGGCGGCCATGGTTCGACGCCGCAGGCCTCCAGGACCTGCCGGAACCGAAGCGCGGCGTGCTCTACCAGGATTCGTCGAACCTGCTGCAGGCGGCCATGGACGGCCAGGGCATCGCGCTCGTGCGCCGCTCGCTCGCCATGCACGAGATCACGCTCGGGCGCCTCGTGCGCCTTTTCAAGGACATCGACGGCCCGAGCCCGTGGCGCTACTACTTCATCTGCCCGCCGCAACGCATGCAGACCGAGCGCGTTCAGGCATTCCGCGACTGGGTGTTCGACGAGGTCGCGCGCTTTCGGCGGCTCTACGAGGACGCTTGCGAAGCGGGTCCGCTGATGACGGCCGCCGCCGCGGCGCAACGTGCGCGCATCGGCGACATGCCCTGACGTCCACCTGGACGCCAGATGCAAAAAGGGCCGCACATTGCGGCCCTTTTTGCTCGAACGCCTTCTGCTCGCTTACAGCACGATCTTCACCATCGGATGCCCGGTGAGGGCGCGATAGATATCGTCGAGATGCGCCTGGCTCGTGGCGCGCACCGTCACGGTGAGGCCCGTGTAGTTGCCGCCGCTCGACGGACGCGTCTCGATGGTCGTGGCGTCGAAGCCGCCGTCGAATTCGCGCAGCACGGTCACGATGGTGTCCTGGAATTCCGGATGCGTCTTGCCCATCACCTTGATGGGGAAGTCGCAGGGGAATTCGATCAGCGATTCTTTCGCTTCGGGGTTGTTTGCCTGTTGTGTCACGTTCATTTCTCCACTACCTGTAGCTCGGCGGCCGATGCCCGCACGGCTTGCGTCTCGCGTTGCTTCGCGCGCTGATACGCCGCGTGGAACGCCGCATAGACCGGGCCCGGCTTGCCGCCGCCTACCGGCTTGCCGTCGAGCGCGACGACCGCCAGCACTTCCTTCGTTGCCGAGGTCACGAGAATTTCGTCGGCCTCGCGCAGCTCCGCTTCGGCGATCTCGCGCGCTTCGAAGCGCACGCCGCATTCCTTGGCCAGTTCCTCGATCAGGCCATAGCGAATGCCTTCGAGAATGCGGTTGCTGCGCGGCGGCGCAAAGAGCGCGCCGCCCTTCACGACCCACACGTTCGACGACGACGCTTCCGTGAGCCAGCCGTCGCGCAGCTGGATCGTTTCGAACGCGTCGTTTTCGGCCGCGTGTTGCGCCATCAGCACATTGCCGAGCAGCGAGGTCGACTTGATGTCGCAATTGAGCCAGCGCTTGTCCTCAGCCGTCACACAGCGCACGCCCTGCTCGCGCTGTGCAACGCCCGGCAGCTTGAGCGGGTTGACCATCGCGAACACGGTGGGCGTGGCCACCGCCGGGAAGGCGTGGCCGCGCGGCGCCACGCCGCGCGTCACCTGCACGTAGAAGTTGGCGTGCGCATCGTGCGCAAGCGCGCCCGCGGCTTCGTTCGCCTCGATCAGACGCGCAACCAGCGCGCGCCAGCCCGCTTCGTCGAACGGATTCGCAATGCCGACCTTCTCGAGCGAGCGCTTGAGCCGCGCGAGATGCTGCGCGATGCGAAACGGCACACGCACCGTGCCTTCATCATCGGCGAGCGCATAGACGGGCACGACTTCGTAAATGCCGTCGCCGAAGATGAAGCCGCGATCGAGCACCGGAATGCGTGCTTCGGAAAGCGGCGTGATTTCACCGTTGAGCCAGACGAGCGGCTCGGCCGCCTGCGTCGCTGAAGCGGACGTCATGACTTCTTCTTGTTGACCATGAGCATGAGCGAATCCCACACGCGGCCGACGACACCGGCCTGCGGCACGGCTTCGAGCGCGACGAGCGGAACCTGCGCGAGCACCTTGCCGTCCGCGCCCACGAACTTCGCAGTGCCGACCTTCTGGCCAACCGCCAGCGGCGCAATCAGCGGGCTGCTGAGTTCGACCTGCGGTTTGGCCTTGTCGGCGGCACCCTTGGGCAGCGTGACGTACTGATCCTTCTGGACGCCGACCTTCACGGCGTCGAGCGTGCCCTTGTAGACGCGCGGCGTCGCCACGGCCTGGTTCGCCTGATAGATGCGCGTCGTGTCGTACGCGCTATAGCCGTAGTTCAACATCTTCAGGCTGTCCTGCACGCGGTCGTGTTCCTTCTCCTCGCCCATCATCACCGAGACGAGACGGCGATTGCCGCCGCCCGCGAGCGGACGCTTGGCCGACGCGATCAGGCAGTAGCCGGCAGCTTGCGTGTGGCCGGTCTTCAGGCCGTCGACCGTCGGGTCGATCCACAGCAGGCGGTTGCGGTTCGGCTGCTTGATGTTGTTGTACTTGAATTCCTTGACCGAGAAGATGTCGTAGTACTCGGGATAGTCGCGGATCAGGCGCGCGGAGAGCGTGGCGAGGTCGCCGGCCGACGTGTAGTGATTCGGGTCGGGCATACCGTTCACGTCGGCGAAGTGCGTGTGCGTCATGCCGAGCTTCTGTGCTTCGGCGTTCATCATGTTGACGAAGTTCGCTTCGCTGCCGCCCACCAGTTCGGCAAGCGCGATGGCCGCGTCGTTGCCCGACTGAATGATCATGCCGTACACGAGGTCATGCACCGAGACCGGCTTGTTCGCTTCGATGAACATGCGCGACTCGTCGTTCTTCACGCGGCGCACGGCTTCGCTCGGCGTGACGATCTGATCCATCGTGATCTTCTTGCTCTGCAGCGCCTCGAACACGAGGTACGCGGTCATGAGCTTGGTGAGCGACGCGGGCTCGACGCGCTCATCGGCATTGCCGGAGGCGAGCACCTGATTCGCGGTGGCGTCGACGAGCACCCACGAGCGTGCATTCACGCCGGGAGGTGGCAGCCCGCCGAGCACGTTGTCTGCGGGGGTGCCGACAGCCACCTCTGTTTGCGGCTGCGCCTGCACTTTCACGCCCGCGCTATGTGCGGGTGTCCGGGCAAATGCGCTCGCGCTCGCCAGAAGCGTGGCGGGCAAGAGCGCTGCGAGCGTGACATTGCGAACGATGGAGGAAGAAACGAAAGAAGACGGTTGGCCGGAGGAGAGAAAACGCATAGGTTCAGGTCGGGCTGAATTGGGACGGGATGAACGTAGCGCGCCATGCGGCGCACGGTCGGAGAAAGCCGGAATGCCGGTGCCGTGCATGCGCCGATCGCGGCGCAGCAAGCACAAAATTGGCGAACATTATACGCGTCACGTCGTGGCGAATTTTCGCTAAGTCACACGTTTGCGCATACCTGTCGTGCATTTTTCACGCATTTCTGCCGACATACGCGAGGTGACGAACGGCTTGCATCGGGCCCCGAAACTGTGGGGCCAACTGCGGGGTCAACTGCGGGGCCGACGCTTCAACGCCAGGCTTCGACGATGATGCGCTTGAGGATATGCAGCTTGCGGTGCAGGAAATGTTCTGCCCCCGGAATCACGACGATCGGCAATTCCTGCGGACGCGCCCATTCGTACACTGAGAGAATGGGCACAGTGTCGTCGAGTTCGCCGTGGATCACGAGCGTGTCGTCACGCACGGGCGCGACCTCCCAACGGCTCGCAGCCGTCCCGACGAACACCATGCGCTCGATCGCACCGCCCTCTTCGAGATAGCGCTTCGCGACGTGCGAAAGCACGAACGTGCCGAACGAAAAGCCCGCGAGCACGAGCGGCACGTCGGCCTGGCCCGGTTGCGCGCGCATGTAGGCGATGAGTTCGAGCAGATCGTCCTGTTCGCCGATGCCGTTGTCGTGCGTGCCCGCCGTTTCGCCCACGCCGCGAAAGTTCGAGCGATAGGTCGTGTAGCCGAGCTGCACGAGCGTGCGCGCGAGCGTCTGCGCGACCTTGTTGTCCATCGTGCCGCCGAAGAGCGGATGCGGATGCGCGACGAGCGCGATGCCGCGCGGCGTCGTGCCGGCTTCGGGCACGTCGAGCGCGCATTCGATCTTGCCGACGGGACCGTCGATCTGGAATTTTTGTGTCTGGGCGTTCATCGTGCGGCAGTCCTTACGGGTACTTTTGGGCCGTGCATTGGGGTCAATCAGCGATCGATCTTCAGGCGCTCGACCACCTGGCCGTTCTGCAGATGCGAGACGACGATTTCGTCGATGTCGCTCTCGTCGATGTACGTGTACCACGTGCCTTCGGGATACACGACGACGGCCGGGCCCTCCTCGCAGCGGTCGAGACACCCCGCCTTGTTGATGCGCACCTGGCCGGGACCGGCGAGGCCCAACTGCTTCACGCGCTTTTTCGCGTACTCCTGCATGGCTTGCGCGTTGCAATTCGCGCAGCTCGGGCGGTCCGCGCCGGGGTCGCGCTGGTTCAGGCAGAAAAAGACGTGGTACTTGTAGAACGAATCGGTCATGGCGTGAGGCACCGGTGAGTGTCGTGCAGTGAGCGCAGGCTTGCTGAAAGCGCGTGGCCCGCCTTGGCGGCAATACATTGCGTTGCGCGAGCGTGGCTGCGCGGCGATTCGGTCGATTATAACGAGCGCGGCGTGAACGCTCAGGCGAGCGCCCGCGCCCTCACCGGTCGTGCCGAGCGCGCTTTGCGGCGCGCCGCACGAGCCACGCGCGTTCGAGCGAAAACGCGGTCCACGCGAGCGCGGCCCAAGGCCACGTCCATGCGAGCCAGCGCGCGAGGCCGTTGAAGTGCAGGTAGCGGCCCTGGCGCCAGTCCGCGAGCACGACGTCGAAATACGGGTTCACGGGCAGCACGTTCACGAACACGAGGGCCACAGCGAGCGCGAGCGTCGCCGCCGCTGCGCGCACGGCGTGCGGCAGACGCAAGGCGAGAAACGCGAGGAGCGTGCCCCACACGAGGCCCGCGAGCGCCCCGGGCGTCGCCCAGTCGAAGATGAGCCCGCTTTGCGACTGCAGAAAGGTCGCGCCTACCTTGACGACGAGCGTCACCGCGATCAGCGCGATGACGAGCCGCGCGCGCGGCGCCCGCGAACGCATGGGGAGCGTCGCGAACGCGGCCGCGCCAAACAGGTTCAGCGTCGTGACGATCGCTTCCCAGCCGCTATCGGGCAGGCGCGCGGCGAGCATGTCGGGCAGCGAGCGCAGATGCCAGGCGGCGGGCGTCCAGGCGAGCACGGCGTCCTGCATCGAGCCGTCGAGGCGCTGCCAGAGCGCGCGCGCCCACTCGCCGAGGCCGAAGAGGCGCGGCGTGGGGTACATCGTCGCGAATGGCCAAAGCCCCGCCAGCACCATCAGCACGGCCGCGTCGCGCTCGAACCAGCGAAAGCGCAGACGGCGCAGGAAGCCGCGCTCGAGCAGCGCGCCGGTGGCGGGCGCCGCTACGAGCGCGCCGAGCAACGCGCCGAGTGCATTCGAGGCGAGATCGAGATTAGATGCCACGCGCGTGGGCAGCCAGGTCTGCACGGCCTCCATGATGCCCGAGAGCAGCGTGCCCGCAATGGCGGCGAGCAGCACGGCGAGCCAGCCGCGCCAGCGCGGCCACGCGGCGAGCACGACGAGCGCGCCGAACGGCATGTAGCCGAGCACGTTGGTGACGATGTCGAAAACCGTCCAGTAGCGTGGCCATGGGTCGCCGAGATAAGCGAAGGGACTGAGGCCGAGCGAGCGCCAGCCGGAGAACGGATACCACGAGCCGTAGACGATCAGCGCGGTGTAGAGCGCGAGCGATTGGCGCGAGAGCGTCGAGGCCCGGCGCGGCAGCGGCTCGCGTGCGCCGGCTGGGGACGACGATGGTGATGATGGCGCGGATGCGGGCGTGTCGCCGCTGGCGATCGCACCGCGTTCGTCACCAGCGCCATGGCCTCCGCTTTGACTACCGCTCTGGCCACCCTCGTCGCCGTCCATCCCGCGCCGCCCGCCGTGCGGGGCGCGCAGCCTGAGCCGTCCCGCTTCGATCATGCCGCTATCCCGCCCTTGCCCCCGATGCCACGCCGCGCATTGCGATCGCGCGACGCCTTTCTATGCCCCTCAAGGCGTGCCCGCGAACGACTGCGTGCTCAGCCACGCGCCCAGTTGATTCGCGAAATCGTCGCTGGCCGCCTGCAGCGCGCGCACGCCGCCCGCGGCGTCCGGCGTGGCCGCCGGCGCGCGCGTCGCAAACGAGCGCTGCGCCAGCACCCTGCCGCCCTGCATGAGCGTTGCGCGCGCAGCCAGCACGCCCGCGCTTTGCGTGGGGCTCTCGAACACCTGCTCGAACTCGTACAGTTCGACCTTGAGCATCGGCGCCTGCACGGCGTCACCGCCCGCGAGCACCGTTGCGTGCGCGCCGAGCGACGTGCGCAGGCGTTCCGTGAGCAGGCGCGCGGGCGACATCATCCAGCGGCTGTTCGCGTAGCGCGCCGTGCGCTGCGAGTCGAAATTCATCCGGTAGAGGATGCCGTCGTTATCGAGTGGCGGCGGCGCGCTCACGGCCAGCACCTTCAAGAGCGGCCTGGCGCCCGGCGCGCCGGGCACCGCCGGGGTGGCTTGTGCGCCCGGCGCTTCCTGCGACGACTGCAGGCCAAGGTCGTAGCGAGCCTCGTTGATTTCAGGATTGCTCGCGCAGGCGGCGAGGAGCGCACCGAGCGCGAGCGCCGCCAGCCAGGCTGAGCCGGCCGCTGCGGCGCGTTGCATCGATCGTGGCAGGCGTGATGTGCGTGACATTGCGTTTCCTTCTTTGGCGCGCGGCGCATGCGCCGCGCGAAAGTGCATCGAATGGTGTCGCGTACGACCGTCAGGCAGCGGCGCGGCCTACTTCGTCCCCGCAGCGGACGGCCACGCAAAGCCCGGCTCGCCGGGCCCGGGCGCCGGCTGCGGCGCGCCGCCGAACAGCACACTGCGCGGGCTCGTGCTGAAGGTGCCCGCCGCGCGGTCCACGGCGCGCATGGCCGAGCGCACGTCGTCGGTCAGCGAGTCGACGCGCGGCAGCGTGTCGTAGCCCACGCGCGCCGACAGGTCCTGGATCGAGGCGTCGATCGAGGTGAGCGCCGCGCCCGCCTGCGCCGCCGCCGTGCCGGCCTTGTTGAGGTTGGTCTGGAACGGGCCGTCCGGGCGGTTCATGCTCGTGATGAGCGTGTTGGTCGACTGCAGCGTGTGCTGCAGTTCCGTCACTGCGCCCGGCAACTGCTTCGTGGTGGGCTGGAGCTGCTCGGCGAGCACGTTCACGCTGCTCGCGGCCTGCTGCAGGCTGTTGACGGCCTGCATCACCTGCTTGCGGTTGTCCTCGGAGAGCATTTCGTCGATGTCGCCGGCAATGTTGTCGAGCTTGCGCAGGAGCGCGTCGCCGCGGCGCTGGAGCTGGTCGAGCAGGCCCGGGCGCAGCGGCAACTCGGCCACGCGCGCTGGCGAAGAATGCAGCGGCGAGAGGTCCACGCCGTTGTCGTCGAGCTGCACGAACGCGATGCCCGTCACGCCCTGCAGCGCGAGCGAGCCGAAGGTGGAGCGCGTCATCGGCGCCTTCTGGTCGACGAGAATGCGAATGCGAATCTGGCCCGGATGCTGGGTATCGAACTTGATCGACTGCACCTTGCCCACGTCGATACCGCGAAAACGCACCGCCGCGTCCGGATAGAGGCCCGTCACGCTCGAGCGCGAAATGAGGTCGTACGGCACGCGCACAGACCGATCGGCGCTGAAGAAGATGACGACAAGCGCGATCACGATGAGCAGCACTATCGTGAACATGCCCGCCCAGAACGCATGCGGTTTGTTTTCCATCGTCAGTTTCCTTCTTTGGCGGCCACGGCGCGCCGGTTGAGCCGGTCAGGCCGATCGAGCCGGATAGCGGCGTGCGCGGGCCCTACCACGGCTTGTACCCCACGGCTGCGGGAGCGAGCGCCGCCGGCGGCAGCTTCGCGCGCCGCTCGGGCGGCAGCGCCTGGAGCGCGCGGCGACCGCGCATGCCCAGAAAGTACTCGCGGATGAACGGATGATCGACACTAGCCGCCTCTTCGACGGGCGCCGCCACGAGCACCCTGCGCTCGGCCAGCACCGCCACGCGCGTGGAGAGCGCGACCATGGCGTCGAGGTCGTGCGTGACGAGCACGACGGTGAGTCCCAACGCCCGGTGCAGCGTGCTGATGAGCTCCACCACTTCGTCGGAGGAGCGCGGGTCGAGCCCGGCCGTGGGCTCGTCGAGAAAGAGCAGCTCCGGCTCCAGCACAATCGCGCGCGCGAGGCCCACGCGCTTGATCATGCCGCCCGAGAGCGCGGCAGGCATTTTCGAGGCGTGCTTGCACGGCAACCCGACCATTTCGAGCTTGAGCATCACGATGTCGCGCAGCAGGGCGGCCGGCACCTTGCCGAGCTCGCGCACGGGCTGGGCGATGTTGTCGAACACCGTGAGCGACGAGAACAGCGCGCCTTGCTGGAACAGCATGCCGGTGCGCGTGCGCATGAGGCGCGCGCGCTCGGCGTCGATCGTCGAAATGTTTTCGCCGAACATCTTGATCGTGCCCGAGGTCGGCTTCTCGAGCCCGAGGATCTGGCGCACGAGCGTGGTCTTGCCCGAGCCCGAGCCGCCCACCAGCGTGACGATCTCGCCGCGGCGAACTTCGAGGTTCAGATGCTGGTGGACGATGTTGCGCCCGTAGCGCTTCGAGAGGTTGTGCACCTCGATCACCGGCTCGCCGATCGTCGGCAGCGGCAAATCCTGCGCGACCTCCCGCAGCGGCGTGGTGATCGTGCCGGTCGTTTTCGTCTCGATCGTCGTAACCGTCGTGCCAGTCGTGCTCATGAAAGCCCCACGTTCTGGAACAGGATCGCGAACACGGCGTCGGCGAGGATCACAATCGTGATCGACGTGACGACCGACGTAGTCGTGCCCTCGCCCAGGCTCTGAGAATTCGCCTTGATGCGAAAGCCGAAGTGACAGCCCACGATCGCCACCAGCATGCCGAACGCCACACCTTTGCCGAGGCCGATCCACACGTTGGCGATCGGCACGACGCTGGGCAGCGAGCGGAAGAACCACGAAATGTCGATGCCCAGCACGATCTTCGCCGCGATCGCGCCGCCTAGCAACGCAATGATGTCGGTCCAGATCACGAGCAGCGGCATCGCTACGCCGAGCGCGATCACCCGCGGCAGGATGAGGCGCAGGCCGTGCGAGATGCCCATCACGCGCATCGCGTCGAGTTCTTCGGTCACGCGCATCACGCCGATCTGCGCGGTGATGGCCGAGCCCGAGCGCCCCGCCACGAGAATCGCCGAGAGCACGGGCCCGAGTTCGCGGATCACCGCGAGGCCGAGGATATTGACGATGTACTGGTTCGCGCCGAAGAGGCGCAATTGCTGCGCCGAGAGGTACGACAGCACGATGCCGATCAGAAACGCCACGAGCGCCGTGATGGGCAGCGCGCGCGCGCCGGCGTTGTAAATGTTCGCCGAAATCTCGATCCACGGCGTGACCTTGGGCTTGCGCACCACGAGCAGCAGATCGAGGATCACGCGCCCGAACATGGCGATGCCGCCGTACAGGTGGTCGAAGAACGAGAAGATCGCGAGGCCGAGCTGCGTGACGGGATCGATGCGCACGACGCGCTCCGCCGGCTCGCGCACGGAGTCGAGCAGGGCGATGCGCTCGAAGATGTCGCGCTGCGTTTGCGTGAGGTCGACGAGATCGGCCGGCATCTTGTGGCCCCAGGCGCGCCAGAGCGCCTGGCCGCCCACGTGGTCCATGCGTTCCACGCGCGAGAGGTCCCATTCGCCGATGCGCTCTTCGGCGAGCGCGCGCAGACGGCGCGCGGCGCCGCCCTGGTCGCGGTCGCGCGCGAGCGCGAGCGCTGTCCACTGGCCAGACAGGCGCACGGTCTTTCCGTGGGTGCCGGCCGAGACTTCAAGGCCGGGCGGCGTGTCTTGATTCAAGGGTAAGCACTCGACGGACGGGGTGAGCAAACATTGTAGCGAACGCGCCCCGTTTCGTCGGTCCGAAAGCGCACAGCCGGCGCTCAGACACGACGCAAGCTGTGGGCAACTCTCTGGATAACGTGTGGACTGCCTGTGGGCGGCCTGTGAATTGCCTAAAGATTAAGCAAATTATGGGGAAATCGGCGGTGCGATTGCCACCTTCGAATACCTTCGCCCCTGTGGATGATTCCGTGGATAACCTGTGGGCCGCCTGTGGGTGGGATGTGGATTGCCCACATTTCGGGTCGAAGCCGGCGTCGCGGGCTGCTACCCGCGCCCCAGCCACTACAATATGAGACATGAATGCGACGCCCCCCACCCCCGATACTCCGAGCGCCGGCGACTGGCGCATCGACCGCAACCGCGCGATCACGCTGTTCGGCCCGGCCGCGAACGATTGGCCCATCGAGATCGTCGAGGAAACCGGCTCGACCAACGCCGACCTCATGGCGCGCCTGAAGGCGCTGCCGCAAAAGCGCGACGCGCTCGCGCGCCCGATCGTGCGCGTGGCCTATCTGCAGACGGCCGGCCGGGGCCGCCGCGGCCGTACGTGGGTCGCCCAGCCCGGTGACGCGCTGCTGTTCTCGATCGGCTGCGTGCTGCCGCGCCCGATCGAAGGGCTTGCGGGATTGAGCCTCGCCATCGGCTCGGCGCTGGTCGACGGCCTGCGCACGCTGCCCGTGACCGCGCCCGGACAAATCGCGCTCAAGTGGCCCAATGACGTGCTGCTCGAAGGCGACAAGCTGGTGGGAATCCTCGTGGAGACCGCCTGGACCACCGCCGACGCCACAGCGGTCGTGATCGGCATCGGCACGAACGTGCGCGGCGAAGATGCGCTCGCCGCCAAGGTCGAGGCGCTCAACGCCGCCGGCGGCAGCGCGGCAGTCGTGCCCGGCACGACGCCCACGGCGCTTTCGCGCGCGTGGCCGAACGCCAACCTCACCGATACGCTCGCCGCCGAACTCAACGCGCTCGAAGCCGCGCTGCAACGCTTCGGCGCGGCGGGCTTTGCGCCCTTCCAGGCGCGCTGGAACGCGTGCCACGCATACGCGGGCCGCGAGGTCGCCATCTACGAGCAGGGCAAGGAATTGCTGCGCGGCACCGCGGCCGGCGTGGACGAGCGCGGCCAGTTGCTCCTCGATACGCCGAACGGGCGCGAGACCGTTACGGCCGGCGACGTGTCGCTGCGGCTCGCGGACAGCGGCGCATGAGCCGAGGCCCCTTCCTCCTGATCGACGCAGGCAACAGCCGGATCAAATGGGCGCTCGTCGCGCAGGATGGGTCGCGCCTGCACGCGGGAACGATGGATCATGTGCGCGACGACGACGTGCAATCCACGCCTGCCGCTCGTGATGCCGGTGGCGAAGAATGGGCGACGCTGCCCCGCCCCACTGGCGCGTGGATTTCGAACGTCGCGGGCGCAGCGGTCGGTGAACGCCTCGACGCGCTGGTGGAGGCGCACTGGCCGGGGCTCTCGCGCACCGTCGTGCGGGCCTGCGCGCAGCAGTGCGGCGTGACGAACAGCTATGCCACGCCCGATGCGCTCGGCAGCGACCGCTGGGCCGGCATGATCGGCGCACACGCCGCATATCCGGACGAGCCGCTTCTGATTGCGACATTCGGCACGGCCACCACGCTCGAAGCGCTGCGCGCCGACGGCACGTTCGTGGGCGGCATGATCGCGCCGGGCTTCACGCTGATGATGCGCTCGCTCGGCGAGCACACCGCGCAACTGCCCGTGGTCGCCGGCGGCATGGCGAATGCTACCCACCCGGGCATTGCCTTCGCCACCGACACGCGAAGCTCGATCTCGGCAGGCTGTGCGCTCGCGCAGGCCGCGCTCATCGAGCGCGCCTGGGCCGATTTGCAGGATGCGTGGAGAATGCCGGTGCGGCTCGTGGTGAGCGGCGGCGCAGCGGCCGAAGTGACAGCGGCGCTCAAGGTACCGCATACTCGACACGATGCACTGGTGCTGTCGGGCCTCGCGCTCATCGCGGCGCAGTCCTGAGACGCGCGACCCACGCGCTGCCCCATATCTGGCCCTGAAACTGAACGAACGATTTCGAAGGAGCTTCACACGATGCTGCGCTGGCTGATCGCCATTCTGATTCTCGCCAACGGGCTGGCCTTTGCGGCCATTGGCGGCGTGTTCGGCCCGACGCCCTCGTCGGGTACGCGCGAAACCCAGCACCTGAACCGGCAGATCCACCCCGAGCGGCTCGTGGTGAAGGCGATCCGGCCCTCAGAATCAGCCGACGTCCCGACCGTCGGCGGTCCGGTGGCGGATCCGTCGGTGCAGGCGTCGACCCTCACGCAGTAAGCGACACTGAAAACGCAACCGGCCGGAGGTCGGGCGCGCCCAAGCGATGGGCGGCCCTGCCTCCGGCCGGTTTTGCATCGTCCGCAGCACGCTGCGGACGTACGTCGAAACTTACTTCGATCCTTCCTGCGCGCGCACTTTCTGCAGCAGCTTCGTCGTGGAGCGGTCGTGCTCGAAGGCAATCGCGAGCGCCCGCCCGCCCCAGCCGCGCACCAGCGCCGACTCGGGCAGCGCGTCCATGTCGTAGTCGCCGCCCTTGACGAGAATGTCCGGGCGCAAGGCCCCGATCAGCTCGACGGGCGTCTGCTCACCGAACTGCACGACCCAGTCCACGCTCTCCAGCGCCGCCAGCAGCGCCATGCGGTCGTTCTCGTTGTTGATGGGGCGGTCGTCGCCCTTGCCGAGCATCTTCACCGAAGCGTCGCTATTCACGCCGACGATCAGCGTGGCGCCCAGCGCCTTCGCATCGGCGAGATAGGTGACGTGACCGCGGTGCAGGATGTCGAAGACGCCGTTGGTGAACACCACGGGGCCGGGCAGCGAGGTGCGCAGTTGCGCGAGCGCCTCGCGGGTCGTGATCTTGCGTTCGAAGGTAGCGGGCATGGAATGAGGCTCGGATAAAAAATAGGCGCGGATCGAATCAAGCAAGTCATCGACGAGCGCGCCAATGAAAACGGCCCGTCACGCGAGAAGCGCTTCGGGCCGTCCCGGTCGCGGTGCGCCACGAAAGGCGCGCACGCGCGATGTCCCGGCGCGTCAGGCCGGCTGTTGCGTGCCTTGCTCGGCCTGCAGGCGCTGCACCACTTCCTTGCGATAGCGGTTCAGTTCCTGCGCCGTGGTGAACGTGCGCTCGAACAGGATCGAGAGGTTGTGCAGAATGCGCTCGATCACCTTCTTTTCCCAGCCGTCGTCGAAGCGGATCTGCTCGTCGAGCCAACGCTCGAGCCATTCCGGGTCGGGCAGGCGCGACTGCACGGTGTCGCGCGGGAACAGCGCCTGGTTCACGTGCAGGTTCGTCGGATGCAGCGGCTTCTCGGTGCGGCGCGCCGAAGCCATCAGCACGCCGATCTTCGCGAACGCCGCGCGCGCGACGTCGCCGAAATTGGTGAGCGCCTTCTTCATGTAACGCAGATAAGCGCCGCCGTGACGCGCTTCGTCGCGCGAAATCGTTTCGTAGATGGCCTTGATGACCGGCTCCGTGTGCCATTCGGCGGCACGGCGATACCAGTGGTTCAGGCGGATTTCGCCGCAGAAGTGCAGCATGAGCGTTTCGAGCGGCGGCGCCGGATCGAACTCGAAGCGCACGGCGTGCAGCTCTTCTTCGGTCGGCACCATTTCCGGCTTGAAACGGCGCAGGTATTCCATGAGCACGAGCGAATGCTTTTGCTCCTCGAAGAACCACACGCTCATGAACGCCGAAAAGTCGCTGTCGTGATGGTTGTCGCGCAGGAACATTTCCGTGGCCGGCAGCGCCGACCATTCGGTGATCGCGTTCATCTTGATGGTCGCGGCCTGCTCATCGGTAAGGAGCGACGCATCGAACTTGTCCCAGGGAATGTCCTTTTCCATGTCCCATCGGACCGATTCGAGCGATTTGTAAAGTTCCGGATAAAGCATCGTGTTCATAGTCCCGCCCCTGATCTGCGCATAACGCGCGCATGACGAATTCGTAGCGTGCCGCGTGCCCGCATACAACGCGGCCGCGCAGGCAAAAAGCATTTAATTTTACGCGGTATCCGGCCCTCTGGACGCAATCGCAGACCGGCGAACGCAACACGCGTTGCCCCACGACAATCCAGCCAACCGGAATGAAGGCGCCGTCGTGGATTCTGGGTAGCTGCTCCGTTCCTTGAACCCGGCCGCCTGATACCGCTGATCACCACCGATACCCGCGAGGCGTGCGAGTCGTCGCCGCGGGCCTCTGCGACACAATGCCGCACTCTAGCACCCCACGTTCGACGTCCTGTTGCCACACCTTGCTGGCTGATTTTCCAATGGGCAGACATCCCGCCCGTCAAGGCCGCGGAACCTGCGCGGCGAAGCGCCGCAACGCCGCCCGCAACTCCCACAAATGACCAGAAAAACCTTACACAATAATAGCATGCCGATGTTTCAGTTCCGCCGCACCCCGAAATCCATGATCGCGCCGTCTGTCGGAGCTTTGAGCCAAGTCAAAAGAACATCACTTTGAGCGAGCGTGTCGTGGTAACCCAGCTCGATCAATTCCCGCGTGAATTCACGCTCGAACAGCAAATAACTCGCGAACGCCGCGCCCGAAGCGCGGTTGCCGCCCATCGCCCCCAGCAGCATGCGCACCGAGCGCGGCAACTGCTGCAAGTGGCGCGCGGCAATCAGTTCGATACGCTCGCTCGGCGCGATTGCGAGCACTTCGACATGACGCCAGCCGCTTTCCGGCTCCACCGTGTGCGGCAGTTGCAGGACCATGCGGTTCACGTGCTCGATGCGCTCGATATCGGCGCCGAGCGAGTCGAGGAACACGCTCGCGAGCACCTGCTGGCCGATCTGCGCGAGCGTCGGATACCGGTCGATGTCGGGGCGCGCCGCGGGCACCTCCGGCGTGGGCGCCGCTGCGCCCAGCACGACGATGCGCTGCGCGCCGAAGTGGATGGCCGGCGAGAGCGGTGCGATCTGCCGGATCGAACCGTCGCCGAAATATTCGTGACGTCCGTCGAGTTCGAGACGCACTGCCGGGAACACGTATGGAATCGCAGCAGATGCGAGCACATGGGCAGGCGTGAGCGCGACCATGCGCGCGGTACGCTGCGCGCGCCGCCACGCGGTAATCGGCTCGCACGCCTGATAGAACGTGACATGCCGCCCCGACGAATAGCTGAGCGCCGTGACGGCGAGCGCGTAGAGTAGCCGCTCGTCGAGCATCTGTTCGATGCGATGGAAATTGAGCGCGTGCGGGAGCATGCGCGCGAGCGGCGTGCTGTCGAACAGGGTGCGTGGCGCGGCGTGCGCGCCCACGCTCGATACGGCCCAGCCGAACGCGAGCGCGGCGAGCCAGCGCGCGCCCGCAGCCGCGACGCCGGGCCAGTCGGTGCGATAGATCTGGCTGGCACGCATGTTCGACCAGACGTCGACGAGGCGCGCCGCGCCGTGCGCGAACTGGTCGGCGTGACTCGCGATCGAGGTGGCATTGATCGCGCCAGCCGAGGTGCCGCAGATCACCGTGAAGGGCATGGCACGGCGCGCCGGCTCGGCCTGGCCGGCCAGTTCCGCAAGCGCGCGCAAGGCGCCGGCCTGGTAGGCCGCACGCGCGCCGCCGCCCATCATCACGAGCGCAAGCCGCATGATGCCGACGCTCCCCGTTGTTGTTCAGCTTTTGTCCCGCGGTTGCCCTGCTGTTGCCTTTCTGTTGCGTCCCGCGGGACGGTTCTTCGTGACGTGACGCCGCGCGCCTTATTCCGGCTGTGCTGGCGCCTTCTTCGCGCCGCGCGGCGCGCTGCGGCCCGCGCCGCCGCTGTTGCCATTGCCGTTGCCGGTGTTGCTGCTCCGCTTGGCGGTACTGCTGCGTTTCGCCGTGGCGGCTTCGGTCTTCGCCTGCACCTCGGTCACCGCTTCGGCAGCCGCTTGCGCGGCCTGCGCCGCGGCGGCGGGCTGCGCCATCGCGAATTGCGCGAGCTGGTTGAACTGCGCCTGCACGAGATTCCACCACGAACCCGCGTCGAAGCCCGGCGGCGCGGATGCCGCGCCCTCGGGTGCTGTGCCTGCGTTCGCGGCATCCGGCTCGGCGGCCCGCTCGCGCGCGGCACCCGTTCTCGGCGCTTCGGATTCGGCGTGCGTCGGGGTCATCTGCGCCTGCGCGAACGCGCCGAACGCACGCAGCGTGGTGAGCGTGGCGCGCTGTACCTCGAGCGCCTGGATGGCGGACTGCAACATACCGAGATTGAGCTTGAGCCACTGCTCGACGGCGCGCAGATCGGTGATGCGCTTGTCGAGTTCCTCGATGTTGGTGAGCGGCGTCATCATGTCGGTCATCATCGAAAGCGGCGGGCCAAAGGCTTGCGCCACGCCCGGCTCGCCCCCCGGGAACGCGCCGCCGAACGGCGTGAGGCGCATCATCCCCCACATCTGGTCGAGCATTTCGGCGGGCGGAAAGCCTGGAAAGCCCGGGAACGGCGGCATGGTGCCTGCTGAGTCGGTCATGCGGAACTCCCTCGCATAGATAGGTGGTCAAATGCGCGCGCGTGGGCGGCACGAAACGATCTCTTCGATGATAGCGCGCGTAAAAGCAGAAATCGGCAGAAAGCACGAACCAAAATGCGTCAGAATGGATCGCCGCCCGGAAAATCCGGCGCGCGCCGCTCGCGCAGCGACTGCACGCCCTCGCGCACGTCGGGTCCCGCAAAGCCCATGAATTCGAGCGCAAGCGACGTGTCGAAGGTCGGCCCCGCCATGCGCAGCCAGTTGTTGAGCGCGTACTTGGTCCAGCGCACCGCGGTTTGCGAACCGTTGGCGAGGCGCTTCGCCACTTCGAACGCCTTCGGCAGCAGGTCGTTCTCGTCCACGGCGAGCGAAACGAGGCCGATGCGTTCCGCCTCCTCGCCGCTCACCGGCTCGCACAGCAGCAGGTAATACTTCGCCTTCGCCATGCCGCACAACAGCGGCCACACGATCGCCGCGTGGTCGCCCGCCGCAACGCCGAGGCGCGTATGGCCATCGATGATGCGCGCCGTTTTCGTGGCGATGGAAATGTCGGCCAGCAGTCCCGCGACGAGCCCCGCGCCCACCGCCGGACCGTGCATCGCCGAGACGATCGGCTTGCCGCAGTTGATGACGTTGTAGACGAGGTCGCGCGCCTCGCGCCACACGCGTGCGCGCACGTCGAAATGCGTAGCCATGTCCTCGACGAGCTGCAGGTCGCCGCCCGCCGAAAAGCCCTTGCCCTCGCCGCGAATCACGGCGACGCGCGCGTCGGGATCGCGGTCCACGTCGCGCCAGATCTCGGCGAGTTCACGGTGCATGTTGGCGTCGGCGGTCGCCAGACTGCTCTTGTTCGCGCCCTCGCCGCTCATCACGATCTCGACGATGCCGTGTTCGTGCCGGCGCACGCGCAGAGCCTGATAGTGGGCATAAAAAGGATCGTTCATGCGCGGACCTCCTTTGCTTCGGATTGCTGATTACGTGAAAGCGATGGCAGTGCCGCTCATCAGTGCGGCTGATACACCCACTTGCCGTCGCGGATCTCGACCATCACGCGCGCTCGCGCGTCGAGGCCGAGGTGATCGGTGGCGCTCATGTTGACGACGCCATTGGTGTCATGCAGCCCGTGCGTTGCTTCGAGTGCGTCGCGCAGCGCGTGGCGAAATGCGGGCGTGCCAGGCGCAGCCGACTTGAGCGCGACGGGTATCGCGTTCTGCAGCAGGAGTCCCGCGTCCCACGTGTACGCGCCGAACGCCGACACGGTGCCCGCGCCGTTACGGGCTTCGTAACGCGAAATATAGTCGAGCGCGAGGCGCCGGCCGGGCTGGTCCTCGGGCAGTTGCGCGGCTACGAGCACCTGGCTTGCGGGCAGGAAGGTGCCGTTGCAGTCGGCGCCGCACACGCGCAGGAAGTCGCGGTTGCCCACGCCGTGGTTGTGATAGATGACGCCCTTGTAGCCGCGCTCCTTGAGCGCCTTCGGCGGCAGCGCGGCGGGCGTGCCGGCCGCGCCGACCACGACCGCGTCGGGATGCGCCGCGACGATCTTCAGGACCTGCCCCGTCACGCTCGGATCGGTGCGATTGAAGCGTTCGTTCGCGACCAGCTTGATGTCGTGCTGCTGCGCGGCCTTCGCGATCTCGGCATAAAACGTCTCGCCGAGCGCGTCGGCCTGGCCGATATAGGCGAGCGTCTTCACGTTGTGCGCGGCTGCGTGCTCCAGGATCGCACCGGCCATCATCGCGTCGGTTTGCGGCGTCTTGAACATCCAGTGGCGCTTGTCGTCGACGGGCTCGATGATCTTCGCCGACGATGCGAGCGAGATCGTGGGCGTCTCGCCTTGCGCGATCACGTCGAGCATCGCGAGCGAGTTGGGTGTGATCGACGAGCCGATGATCGCGTCGACATGCTGTTCGTCGATGAGTTTCTTCGTGTCCTGTACGGCCTGGGTCGTGTCGGAGGCGTCGTCGAGCACGACGTACTGGACTTTCTGGCCCGCGATCTCGGTGGGGAACATCGCGGCGGTGTCGCGTGCGGGAATGCCGAGCGAGGCGGCCGGGCCCGTGAGCGAAAGCACGAGGCCGATCTTGACCTGCGCGAGCGCAAGCGTGGGCGCACAGATACTGAAGAGCGAGGCGATGCATACAGCAAGACGGCTGGGGCGAGAAGCGTTCACGGTGTCTCCTTGTCGTTCGTTTTACGTTTGGATGCTGCGTGCTTCTACGGCTCGTACCTTGACTGGTCTCCCCGATGCGCTCGAAGAAAAAGGGCGTTCGCCAGTGTAGCCGCACGCGTGGCGCGCGGCATCCGGCGAAACCCTTCAGCGTTTGCGTGTCATTGCTCGCCGTGGAGCGACGTCACAGCCTGATCGATCGCGCCGAAAATCGACTTGCCCGCTTCGTCGAGCATCTCGATCTTCACGCTGTCGCCGAACTTCATGAACTCGGTGCTCGCCTGTCCGCTTTCGATCATTTCGAGGCAGCGCTTCTCGGCAATGCAGCAGTAGCCGCGCTTCGCGTCCTTGTTCGAGACCGTGCCCGAACCCACGATGGCGCCCGCGCGCAGATTGCGCGTTTTCGCAGCGTGCGCGATCAGCTGGCCGAAGTGGAACACCATGTCCGTGCCGGCATCGGGCTGGCCGATCTTCTTGCCGTTCCAGTGCACGATGAGCGGCAGGTGCACGCGCCCTTCGCGCCAGTGCTCGCCGAGTTCATCGGGTGTGACCATCACCGGCGCGAACGCGCTGGCCGGCTTGCTCTGGAAAAAGCCGAAGCCCTTCGCGAGTTCCGCGGGAATGAGGTTGCGCAGCGAGACGTCGTTGACGAGCGTGACGAGCCGCACAGCCCGCAACGCTTCGTCCGGGCTCACGCCCATCGGCACGTCGCCGGTCACGACGGCGACTTCGGCCTCGAAGTCGATGCCGAACGCCTCGGACGCGCACACGATGTCGTCGCAAGGCCCGATGAAGTCGTCGCTGCCGCCCTGGTACATGAGCGGGTCGGTCCAGAATTCGGCGGGCATCTCGGCACCGCGCGCGCGACGCACGAGTTCGACGTGATTCACGTACGACGAGCCATCCGCCCATTGGTACGCACGCGGCAGCGGCGCCATGCAATCGCGCGCGTCGAAGCTGAACGCGTTGCGCGCGCGCCCGTAGTTGAGCGCGTCGTACAACTCGGCGAGCTGCGGCGCGTAGAAGCGCCAGTCGTCGAGCACGCGCTGCAGCGTGGGTGCGATCGCGTCGGCGATGGCGGCGCTGCGCAGATCGCGGGAAACGACGATCAGCTGCCCGTCGCGGGTGCCGTCCTTGAGCGTGGCAAGTTTCATGGAATCAGACGTGAGTGACGATAAGGGAAATGTATTCTACGATGGTGAATCGGCGGGCCCCAAGCGGGCGAGCCGTATGCCCCCAGTCGCCGTACGTTTGAACACCACAACGCATCCATGCCGCCAACCGTCCGATCCGCCTCGCCGCGCGCGAGCGCCACAGACGCCACGAACGCCGAAGATCTCGCCGACACCCTCGACACCGCTGACGCCCCGGAAGGCGCCGAAGCCGGCGAAGAAAAACTGCGCTCCGGCATCCAGTCGATCGAAGTAGGTTTTCGCCTGCTCGAAGTGCTCACGAACGAACCGCGCGCGATGATGCTGCGCGACCTCGCGCAGCGCGCCGGCATGAGCCCCGCGAAGGCGCACCGCTATCTCGTGAGCTTCATGCGCCTCGGCGTGGTCGCGCAGGACCCGCTCTCGGGGCGCTACGAACTGGGCGGCTTCGCGCTGCAGCTTGGACTCGCGCGCCTCGCGCGCGTGGACGGCGTCAAGCTCGCGCGCCTCGCGCTCACCGAATTGCGCGACGCGCTCGACATCACCGTGGGCATCGCCGTGTGGGGCAACCAGGGGCCGACCGTCGTGCACTGGCTTGAGTCGAGCCACCCTGCGAAAGCGTCGCTCAAGCTCGGCGACGTGATGCCGATGCTCAGCTCCGCCACGGGCCTGCTGTTCGCCGCCTACCTGCCGCGCAGCAAGACGGCCCCGATGATCGAGCGCGAACTCGCGGGCGCGCAGCACTACTCGTACGGCTCCACGCCGCGTACGGCAGAGGCGCTCGAAGGCGCGCTCGCGGAAGTGCGCGAGCACGGTGCGGCCCGCGTGGAAGGCATGTTGCTGCCGACCATCCACGCGTTCTGCACGCCGGTGTTCGACGCGAGCGGCGAACTCGCGCTCGGGCTCATCGCGCTCGGTCACGAAGGCGCATTCGATATCGCCTGGAACGGCGCCGTGGACAGCGCGCTGCGAGCGTGCGCCGAGAAACTGTCGTACGAATTGGGGTACAGTCCAACGCCGCGCTGAGGGCTGTATGCCAGGGCGGGCATCCATGTGACCCCGCTCGCGCGCGTCTGCGTTTCTGCAAGCACCCGGCGGGTTGTGTCACATTAACGTACGACCGATACCGACCCACGAACCGCCGATGTCCACGCCAGCCGCCCCGCGCGAGGCCCGCCGCCTCGACACCGACTCACGCCCACCGCAGCGCATGCGCGCGTGGCGCTGGGTCGGCGTGTTCGTCGCGGTGACGGCGCTCCATTGGCTCGCGGCCGAATGGTTCGAGCGGCATCATGGCGCGCCGCCGCCTGTCGCGCACGTGCGCGTGCCGGTGCAAGTGGCGCTCCTCAAGCCCGAGCGCATCGAGCGCGAGGCAAAGCCCGCAGGCCCCGCGGCGGCGCCCGCGCATGCCGCGCCCAAACCGGCGCCGAAGCCCGCCGAGCCGCATACGCTGCACGCGGTGACGCCGCCCAAACCGCACCCCAAAGCGCCGGCTTCTCCGCCAGATACGCAGGCGGCATCCGCACCCGCAGCCGCATCGCAAGCCATCGCGAGCGCCGCCGGCGCCAGCGGGACGGCAAGCACGGCGCCGGGCAACGGCAAGCAGCCTTCGGCGCAAGCGACACAGGCCTCGCATGGACTGAAGTTTTCGGTGCCCCCATCGGGCGAACTGCAGTACGACACGTTCTATAACGGCGTACGCAATCAGCCCGGCACGATCCACTGGTCAAGCGATGGACAACGCTACGAGATGGTCGTGCGTGTGCCCCTGCCCTTCGTCGGCGAATTCAGCTGGACGAGCAAGGGCCGCGTGGACGCCTTCGGCCTCGCGCCGGATCAGTACATCGAAAAGCGCGGCCATCGTCCTTCGGACGTGACGATCTTCAACCGCACCGACAAGCAGATCGTCTTCACGCGCACGCCCAACTCGCTCGCGCTGCCCGATGCTGCGCAGGATCGCTTCAGCATGGTGATGCAGCTCGCGAGCCTCGTGCGCGGCGACCCCGATGCGTACAAGCCGGGGGTCACGCGCGAGTTCTATGTCGCGGATAACGACAGCGGCGAGACCTGGCCCATCACCACGATCGGCGACGAAACCGTGAGCACGGATCATGGCTACGTCACCGCGCGCCACTTCATGCGTCTGCCGCGCCGCGAAGGCGACAAGCGGCGCATCGACGTGTGGCTCGCGCAGTCGCTCGGCTGGTTGCCCGTGCGCCTCGTGCAAACCGAACCCAATGGCAACCAGTTCGAGCTGGTGTGGCGTGGCGCGCTCACGGTGCCGGCCGCATCGAATGCGCCCGCGCCGGCACCCGACTCCGCAGCGGCGCCGACCGCCCCGACGCCCAGCGCCGCATCCGACACAACATCGGCACAATCCGCAATGCAGGAAGCTGCGCCAGCTTCTGCGCCAGCTGCATCACAAGCGCAACCGCAAGCGTCTGCGCAGCCGGCGCCACCCGCCAATTTGCAGACAGAAACGCCGGCAGTATCACCGCCGCAACCGTCCACTGACGACGCGCAACCGTCACAAGCTTCGCCGGGCCCGGCGCCCGAGCATCCCTGAGCGCGCAAGCGCACGCACCGCTCGCACCGAACGGCCCGCTTCGCAACACAAATTCGCGAAATAGCGCATACTGGAATCGAGCCATGCGTCAAGGATCGCAAGGCATCGCGCGCATCACGAAGGGCCAAAGAACAAGCAGACGAAACACGGCAGAACGACGCCGCGCGCAAACGACGGACCAGCGAACGGACCAACAAACGGACCAGCACGAACAAACCGAAACAACGCTGCAAACGACGGACAAAATCGGCGCGACACAATAAACGGCGCAGCAAACAGGGACGCGACACACAAGCTAACGAACATCGCATCGCGCATCGTCCGCGCGCTCCAGGCGCGCGGATTGCTCCACCAGCATCGCGTGCATGCAGTACCTCGCAAACGGCTTGACTCCCAGCCTGGAAGGCGAAGGAGGAACCCATGCAAGTGACTGTCAACGGCATCGATACGCACTATGTCTTCGACGACAGGAGCGGTGGGCCCGCGCTGGCGTTCATTCACCAACTGGGCGGCGACCTTCGCGTGTGGGACACGCTCGCCGGACATTTCCGCCATCGCCACAGCGTGCTGCGCTATGACGTGCGCGGCCACGGCGGAAGCGCCGTCGCGAGCGAGCCCTTCGGCTTCCCAGATCTCGCTGCCGACCTCGATGCGCTTTTCGACGCAACTGGCATCGAGCATGCGCATCTCGTGGGCATGTCGATGGGCGGCATGATCGCGCAGCAGTTCGCGCTCGATTACCCTGAACGCGTGACGACGCTCACGCTTTGCGACACGGCTAGCCATACGCCGATAGAAGCGCGCGAAGCATGGAACGAACGCGCCGCCACGGTCCGCGAAGACGGTCTCGGGGCACTCGTCGACGCGACGATGGCACGCTGGTTCACCGCCGATTTCCGGCACGCGCATGCGCCGACCGTCGAGCGGATTTGTGACGTTTTATTACGGACCCCTTCAGAAGGCTATGCGATGGCCTGCGAAGCACTACGCGATTTCGACGTGCACAAAAGGCTCGCGCAACTGCGCGTGCCGACGCTCGCAGTCGCGGGCCGCCACGACAGCGGCACGCCGATGGCCGTGACGCAGGCCCTTGCAAGAGCGATAGAAGGGTCGCATTTCGTGGTGCTCGATGCCGCGCATCTGGCCCCGGTAGAGGAGTCGCACCGTTTTACCGCTTTGCTAGAAACGTTTCTCAAGCAGTTGGTCTAAGTAGTTCGAAGTAAAAGCATCATGGCAGTGGCAGCAGACGCAGTTGAGAAGTGAAGTAAAAAAGGGAGAGCAGTCCACATAAGAGGTGATGCGGGACCCACCCCTTGAATTCCAGAACGAACGCTCCATGTATTGACCGAGAAGGTCAGGGAGCACAGGAAAAAGGAGTGTCGCCATGCAAATGATCTACAACAGTCCCAACTATTGCGTCGTCGAGTTCCCACCGCAGGACGGCCACAGCGCCATGCGCGCAGGCGGCTACGAGATCGTCGACAAAAATGCGCGCCGCGAGATCTTCATCGACGGCGCGATGGCGGCACGTTTTCGCGAAGACGTGCAAAAGCTGATGGACGAAGACCAGTCGCTCGACGAAGTCGACGAATTCCTCGGACAGTTTGACAGCCTCATGCAGCAACCCGTCGTGCTTCACTGACGCTAGCGCACCCCGCGGCACTCAACGCGCAGCGTCCTTCACACGAAACCCCGTCCGGCTTGCCTGGCGGGGTTTTCTTTTGGCCGTCCCGCACGCGCCACAGCGGTTGCCGGCACGCGACGCCGCCCGCAGCGGCCCGATGCCGCAGCGGCTACAATGTGGGGTTTCCCAGTTCAACCGGCACCACGCCCGCCCGCGATCCATGAACCAGCCCGCAGCCCTTGCCTCGCGCCCCGCCGGGGACGCCAAATACACGCGCGGCGCAGCGCTTCCCGCGCTGCTCGCCTCGCGTATCGTGATCCTCGACGGCGCGATGGGCACGATGATCCAGCGCTACAAGCTCGACGAAGCCGCCTACCGCGGTGAACGCTTCAAAGACTACCCGCGCGATATCAAGGGCAACAACGAACTGCTCTCGCTTACGCAGCCGCAGATCATCAGCGAGATTCACGAGCAGTATCTCGCGGCGGGCGCGGACATCATCGAGACCAACACGTTCGGCGCGACCACGGTGGCCCAGGACGACTACGGCATGGGCGAACTCGCCATCGAGATGAACGTCGAGTCGGCGAAGCTCGCGCGCGCCGCGTGCGAAAAGTACTCGACGCAGGACAAGCCGCGCTTCGCCGCGGGCGCAATCGGGCCGACGCCGAAAACGGCGAGCATCTCGCCCGACGTGAACGATCCGGGCGCGCGCAACGTGACGTTCGAAGAACTGCGCAATGCGTACTACGAGCAGGCGAAGGCGCTCATGGACGGCGGCTGCGACCTCTTCCTCGTCGAGACGATCTTCGACACGCTCAATGCCAAGGCCGCGCTGTTTGCGCTCGACCAGCTCTTCGAAGACACGGGCGAGAATCTGCCGATCATGATCTCGGGCACCGTCACCGACGCCTCGGGCCGCATTCTCTCGGGCCAGACTGTCGAAGCGTTCTGGAATTCGCTGCGCCACGCGAAGCCGCTCACGTTCGGTCTGAACTGCGCGCTCGGCGCGGCGCTCATGCGCCCGTACATCGCCGAGCTTGCGAAGCTCTGCGACACGTACGTCTCGTGCTATCCGAACGCGGGCCTGCCCAATCCGATGAGCGACACGGGCTTCGACGAAACGCCCGCCGATACTTCGGCACTGCTCAAGGAATTCGCGAGCGCCGGTCTCGTGAACGTGGCGGGCGGCTGCTGCGGCACGACGCCCGAGCACATCGCGGCCATTGCCAAAGCGC
Source organism: Paraburkholderia guartelaensis (assembly GCF_004353905.1). Taxonomy (GTDB): domain Bacteria; phylum Pseudomonadota; class Gammaproteobacteria; order Burkholderiales; family Burkholderiaceae; genus Paraburkholderia; species Paraburkholderia guartelaensis. Next base: position 90,447 of record NZ_SMOD01000020.1, read on the forward strand.
TCGCCGAGATCAAGCCGCGCCGCTGGCCCGGCCAGTATCGCGACGCTGCCTGAAGACAAGTTCGATCGCCGCTTCCGAGTCCCGCTCCAACAACATACGATCCGGTCCCACGCCATGACTGACCATACCCTGCGCCTTTCCGGCCTCGAACCCTTCAACGTGACCGAAGGCACGCTGTTCATCAACGTGGGCGAACGCACCAACGTGACCGGCTCGAAGGCATTCGCGCGGATGATTCTCAACGGGCAGTTCGACGAGGCGCTCGCGGTTGCGCGCCAGCAGGTCGAAAACGGCGCGCAGGTCATCGACGTCAACATGGACGAAGCCATGCTCGACTCGAAAGCGGCGATGGTGCGCTTCATGAATCTCATCGCCTCCGAGCCCGACATCGCGCGCGTGCCGATCATGATCGACTCGTCGAAGTGGGACGTGATCGAGGCGGGTCTGCAGTGCGTGCAGGGCAAGGCCATCGTCAACTCGATCTCGCTCAAGGAAGGCAAGGAGCAGTTCGTGCATCACGCGAAGCTGATTCGCCGCTATGGCGCGGCAAGCGTGGTGATGGCGTTCGACGAGCAGGGCCAGGCCGACACGTTCGCGCGCAAGACCGAGATCTGCAAGCGCTCCTACGACATCCTCGTGAACGAAGTGGGCTTCCCGCCCGAGGACATCATCTTCGACCCGAACATCTTCGCGGTGGCCACGGGCATCGAGGAGCACAACAACTACGCGGTGGACTTCATCAACGCCACGCGCTGGATCAAGCAGAACCTGCCCTACGCGAAGATCAGCGGCGGCGTGTCGAACGTGTCGTTCTCGTTCCGCGGCAACGACCCGGTGCGCGAGGCAATCCACACCGTGTTCCTCTACCACGCCATTCAGGCCGGCATGGACATGGGCATCGTGAACGCGGGCCAGCTCGGCGTGTACGCGGACCTCGACGCCGAGCTGCGCGAGCGCGTGGAAGACGTGGTGCTCAACCGCCGCGCCGACGGCACCGACCGTCTGCTCGAAATCGCCGACAAGTTCAAGACCGGCGCCGCGAAGAAGGAAGAGAACCTCGAGTGGCGCAACCAGCCTGTCGAAAAGCGTCTTGCGCATGCACTCGTGCACGGCATCACGAACTTCATTGTCGAGGACACCGAAGAAGCGCGCGAGAAGATCATGGGCGGCGGCGGCCGCCCGATCAACGTGATCGAAGGCCCGCTCATGGACGGCATGAACATCGTCGGCGACCTGTTCGGCCAGGGCAAGATGTTCCTGCCGCAGGTGGTGAAGTCGGCGCGCGTCATGAAGCAGGCCGTGGCGCACCTCATCCCGTTCATCGAGGAAGAAAAGCGTCTGCTCGCCGAATCGGGCGCCGACGTGCGCGCGAAGGGCAAGATCGTCATCGCGACCGTGAAGGGCGACGTGCACGACATCGGCAAGAACATCGTGTCGGTGGTGCTCCAGTGCAATAACTTCGAAGTGGTCAACATGGGCGTGATGGTCCCGTGCAACGAGATCCTCGCGAAGGCCAAGGTCGAAGGCGCGGATATCGTCGGCCTCTCGGGGCTGATTACGCCGTCGCTCGAGGAAATGGCTTACGTTGCGAGCGAAATGCAGCGTGACGACTACTTCCGCATCAAGAAGATTCCGTTGCTGATCGGCGGCGCGACCACCTCGCGCGTGCATACGGCCGTGAAGATCGCGCCGCACTACGAAGGTCCGGTCGTGTACGTGCCGGACGCGTCGCGTTCGGTATCCGTGGCGTCGAGCCTGCTGTCGGACGAAGGCGCGGCGAAGTACCTCGACGAACTCAAGGCCGACTACGAGCGCATTCGCGACCAGCACGCCAACCGGAAGGCCACGCCGCTCGTCACGCTCGAAGAAGCGCGCGCGAACAAGACGAAGATCGACTGGGCGAATTTCCAGCCCGTGAAGCCGAAGTTCATCGGCCGCCGTGTGTTCAAGAACTTCGACTTGAACGAACTCGCGAATTACATCGACTGGGGTCCGTTCTTCCAGACGTGGGATCTCGCCGGTCCCTATCCGCAGATCCTCAACGACGAGATCGTGGGCGAGTCGGCGCGCCGCGTGTTTTCCGACGCGAAGTCGATGCTTTCGCGACTGATTCAGGGCCGCTGGCTGCAGGCCAACGGCGTGATCGCGCTGCTGCCCGCGAACACGGTGAACGACGACGACATCGAGATCTATACCGACGATTCGCGCAGCGAAGTCGCGCTCACGTGGCGCAACCTGCGCCAGCAGTCGGTGCGTCCGGTGGTGGACGGCGTGATGCGTCCGAACCGCTCGCTTGCCGACTTCATCGCGCCGAAGGACTCGGGCGTGGCCGACTACATCGGCATGTTCGCGGTGACGGCCGGCATTGGCGTGGACGTGAAGGAAGCGCAGTTCGAGAAGGACCACGACGACTACAGCGCGATCATGCTCAAGGCGCTCGCGGACCGCTTCGCGGAAGCGTTCGCCGAAGCGCTGCACGCACGCGTGCGCCGCGACCTGTGGGGCTATGCGGCGAGCGAAACGCTCGACAACGACGCGCTGATCGCCGAAAAGTACGCAGGCATTCGCCCGGCTCCCGGCTACCCGGCCTGCCCGGATCACCTCGTGAAGCGCGACATGTTCGACTTCCTGCATGCGGGCGAAATCGGCATGAGCGTGACGGAATCGCTCGCCATGCTGCCGGCCGCCAGCGTTTCGGGCTTCTATCTCGCGCACCCGGACAGCACGTATTTCTCGGTGGGCAAGATCGGCCAGGACCAGCTCGCCGACTATGCGCAGCGTATGTCGCTCTCCGACGAAGACGCCCGCCGCGCGCTCGCGCCGCAGCTCTAAGCCGTACGGCGCGCCGCCCTGCGCGGCGCGCGTTTTCTCATCGCGCTATCCCTTGTTGTCACCGCCCGACATACGCCATCCGGCAAGGTGAAGATTACGCGCGCGCGATTTTTCGGCTTTGTAAGATGGCCCGGCAAGACCCGGTAACACCTGCATGACACCCGGCCACATGCGGCAACGCCGCGCCGGCTCGCTCATCAGCAAATCCTTAAAACGCAAAATCGAAGCAACCTCGACGGAGAAATCGTATGAAGAAGCTGATGTTGATGTTGACCGCCTTTGGCGTCGCGGCGCTTGCGCAGCCGTCGTTCGCCCAGCCGGCCACGCCGGAGCAGGCAAGCCCGGCGACGTCGTATTCGGCGCCCACCGAAAAGCACGTGAAGAAGCCGAAGAAAAAGAAGGCGATGAAGTCGGAGGCTTCCGCTGCCGAGCCGGCGGCCGCCAGCCAGTAAGGTGCGCCGACGGTGTACAAAAGCAAAGAGCCCGCGACATTGCGGGCTCTTTGCTTTTGGAACATCGAATCGGGCGAGGCAGCCGGAGCGGCCCTCACAGGCCAGGCGCTGCGCGCGAGGGAGACAGCACAACCGCGCGCTCGCTGCCCAGTCACGTCAGAAGGACGTCAAGCACGGACCTCAAATGCCCCACAAAACGTCGTTGTCTTCCTTCTTCGCCGCGCGCAGCATATCGAGGAAAGGAAAGGCGCGTTGCGCGAGGCCGACCGGCAGTTCGTGATGCACGTGGTCATCCTCACCTTCGTGAAAGTGGCCTTCCTGTTCGTGGCGCTCTTTCTTGTCCGTGGCGATGGCCGCTTCGAGCTTGGTGATGGCGGTATCGAGTTCGTCGTGGGTGATCACGCCGCGCGGGCCGAGCCGCTTGCCGATGATGCCGAGAAGGTACTGTGCGAGGTTCTCCAGCATCGTGACGTCAGGCGCCGCGTGACATTTAAAAGTAACCAGCATGTCTGTTCCCTTTATGATTTTTTGGATCTGCGCGTGACGTTCCGGCCTGCGAAGCCAGACGGGCCAAGGCGACCCATGTCGCGCTACCTCATTTCACATATTAGCACCTGCTAAAATCCGTCAGGACGGAATTACCCGCAGGGCGCGGCGCCCGGACGTTCTGGCGTCTGGCACGCCGCCACGCCGCCTGCCGCAACGAGGCCCGCCGCGCATTGGCGCATGGCAATTGGCCCGCCGCGAGGCTGGCGCGCCCTCACCCGTATCAGGCGGTCAGCGCCGGCAAGCCAGGGGCCATGCATGCCCCTGGAGGCCCCGGCCCCGCATCCCATTACCCGCACAGGACTTGCAACCAGCATGCTGCCCGCACAGAAACACACCCTGGAGACCCTGCTCGCGCAAGCCGTAGCCCAGGTGGCGAAGGCCACCGAAGGCGCGAGCGAAGCCGCATTCGTCGTGCCCGCGATCACGCTCGAGCGCCCCAAGGTCGCCGCCCACGGCGACGTTGCCTGCAACGTCGCGATGCAGCTCGCCAAGCCCATGCGCGCGAACCCGCGCCAGCTCGCCCAGCAGATCGTCGACGCCGTGCTCGCCCAGCCCGAAGCCGCAGGCCTCGTCGAGGCGGCCGAAGTGGCCGGCCCCGGCTTCATCAACCTGCGCCTCTCCGCGAACGCGAAGCGCGCCGTGATCGGCGCCGTGTTCGAGCAGGGCGAGGCATTCGGCCGCTCGCGGCGCGAAGCCGGCAAGCGCGTGCTCGTCGAGTTCGTCTCGGCCAACCCCACGGGTCCGCTGCACGTAGGCCACGGCCGCCAGGCCGCGCTCGGCGACGCCATCTCGAACGTGCTCGCCTCGCAGGGCTATGACGTGCACCGCGAGTTCTACTACAACGACGCGGGCGTGCAGATCGGCAACCTCGCCGTCTCCACCCAGGCGCGCGCACGCGGCTTCAAGCCCGGCGACGCCGAATGGCCGGAGGCGGCCTACAACGGCGAATACATCGCCGACATCGCGCGCGACTACCTCGCGGGCGAAACCGTCGCGGCCAAGGACGGCGAGCCCGTCACGGGCGAGAAGGATCCCGAGAACCTCGAAGCGATCCGCCGCTTTGCCGTGGCCTATCTGCGCCACGAGCAGGATCTCGACCTGCAGGCGTTCGGCGTGAAGTTCGACCGCTACTACCTCGAGTCGTCGCTGTACACGGAAGGCCGCGTCGAGAAGACCGTCGAGGCGCTGATCGCTTCGGGGCAGACGTACGAGCAGGAAGGCGCGCTGTGGCTCAAGACCACCGACTACGGCGACGACAAGGACCGCGTGATGCGCAAGTCCGACGGCACCTACACCTACTTCCTGCCCGACGTGGCCTACCACGTCACCAAGTGGGAGCGCGGCTTCACGAAGGTCATCAACATTCAGGGCTCCGACCACCACGGCACCATCGCGCGCGTGCGCGCGGGCCTGCAGGCGCTCGGCATCGGCATTCCGAAGGGCTATCCCGACTACGTGCTGCACAAGATGGTCACGGTGATGCGCGACGGTCAGGAGGTGAAGATCTCCAAGCGCGCGGGCAGCTACGTGACGGTGCGCGACCTGATCGAATGGTCGGGCGGTGCGAACCCGGGCAGCGAAGTCTCGCCCGACCTGCTCGACGAAGCGACGATCCGCCGCGGCCGCGACGCCGTGCGCTTTTTCCTCATCTCGCGCAAGGCCGACACCGAATTCGTGTTCGACATCGACCTCGCGCTGAAGGAAAACGACGAAAACCCGGTGTACTACGTGCAGTACGCCCATGCGCGCATCTCGTCGATTCTCGGCGACTGGCAGGGCAAGTTCGGCGGCGATCTGGCCGCGCTGCCCAAGGTCGATCTCGCGCCGCTTTCCAGCGAGCGCGCGCTCGCGCTCATCGCGAAACTCGGCGAATTCCCCGACATGCTCACGCATGCCGCGAGCGAACTCGCGCCGCACGCGGTGGCGTTCTACCTGCGCGAACTCGCCGCTGAGTTTCACTCGTTCTACAATGCCGAACGCGTTCTCGTCGATGACGCCGCCGAACGCGACGCCCGCGTCGCCCTTCTCGCGGCCACGCGCCGGGTGCTCGCGAACGGCCTGGCCGTGATCGGCGTGTCCGCGCCGGAGCGCATGTAACGAGACGCGCGAGACCCGCGCGCAGCAACTTGTATGGGGCCGCCGCCTCGCGCGGACGGCCATTCCAGGATTCTCTTGTTTGCAGGTGATTCAGACGATGGCAAAACCGCGCCGCACTACAAAACAGCAGTCGAAGCAGTCCGGGGGAACCTTTCTCGGCATCGTGCTGGGCCTGATCGTCGGCCTTGCGATCGCGGTGGTGGTGGCGTTGTACATCACGCGCGCGCCCACGCCGTTTGTCTCGAAGGTCGCGCCGCCGGCCGCTTCCGACGTCAGCCAGAACAACGAGCAGGTCGACCCGAACCGCGCGCTGCAGGGCAAGTCGCCGGGCCAGCCGGTGCCGCAGGCCGCGCAAAGCACGCCGCCCAACACGGCGCCGGGCCAGACCACGAACCAGTCGCAGTCCTCGGGCATGCTCGAAGAGCCGCAGATCGTGGAAGTGCCGCCCTCGGGCTCGAACAGCAACGCCGCCAATAACAACGGCGTGGCCGTCGCGCCGCAACCGTCGACGGGTGAAAACGTCACGAGCGGGACGGCGATCGCGAAGAAGCCGCAGTCGGCCAGCAACTCGACGAGCAACCCGGCACAGATCCTCGCGAACAACCAGCAGCAGAAGCCCGCCAACGCGGTGCCGACGCCCCCGGGCGCCAAGCCCGGCAGCGCCACGCCAGCACCGGGCGACGCCAACACCGGCTACTTCCTGCAGGTGGGCGCGTACAAGACGTCGGGCGACGCCGAGCAGCAGCGTGCGCGCCTCGCGTTCCAGGGGTTCGAGTCGAAGGTCACCCAGCGCGACGCCGGCGGTGTGACGTACTATCGCGTGCGCATCGGTCCGTTCACGAAGTTCGACGATATGAACTCGACGCGCCAGCGCCTGTCCGATGCCGGTATCGATACCGCCGTCATCCGCTTCACGAAGCAGTAATCGCAGTCCGCGCCGCGCACCGCGCGCCCGCCCACCGAAGCCGCAGCAGAGCGGCATTCGTGTGAGGCCGGGCCGCGGCGCGCGGCGCGGGCCCATCAACAGGCAACACCCTCGCAGCATCCGCACGCGCCAGCTTCGCGCCCGATTCGCGCCGACGGCGTCTTGCGGCAGACAACCGGCCGCCGCCGGTCCAAGAACAGTGGATTCCTACGCCATGAAACGACTTCTCGGTACGCTTTTTCTTTCGCTTTCGCTGATCGCCGGTGTGGCCCACGCCTCGGCCGACGCTCCCGTGGCCGGCAAGGACTATACGGTCCTGAAGTCGCCCCAGGCGCTCGACGTGCCCGCGGGCAAGATCGAAGTGATCGAGTTCTTCTGGTACGGCTGCCCGCACTGCAATGCGTTCGACCCGTATCTCGAAGCGTGGATCAAGAAGCAGGGCCCGGATGTCGTGTTCAAGCGCGTGCCGGTGGCTTTCCGCGATGATTTCATCCCGCACTCGAAGATGTACTACGCGCTCGACGCACTCGGCCTCGCCCAGAAGCTGACGCCGGTCGTGTTCCACGAAATCCACGTGAACAAGAACTACCTGCTCACGCCGGAAGACCAGGCGAAGTTCCTCGCTACGCAAGGCGTGGATGCGAAGAAGTACATGGAAGCGTACAACTCGTTCTCGACGCAGAGCGCGCTGCAGCGCGACAAGGCCCTGCTCGACGCGTACAAGATCGACGGCGTGCCGACCATCGCCATCCAGGGCAAGTACGAAACCGGCCCGGCCATGGTCCAGGGTCCGGAAGACAAGGCGCTGCCGGGCACGACCCAGGTGATGGACTTCATCATCTCGCAGATCCGCGCGAAGAAGATGTGAGGAACAGCGCCATGCAAGACGCGCCACTGAAGGTCTTCATCACCGGCGCGTCGAGCGGCATTGGCGCCGCGCTTGCCGCCGAATACGCGCGGCAGGGCGCCGTCCTCGGGCTCGTCGCGCGCCGCGGCGAAGCCCTTGCCGGCTTCCGGCAGTCCCACCCCGATCACCCCATCTCCATCTATCCCGCCGACGTGCGCGACGCCGATGCGCTCGCCGCCGCCGCGCGCGACTTCATCGCGCAGCACGGCATGCCCGACATCGTGATCGCCAATGCGGGCGTAAGCCGCGGCGTGCTGACGGGCGAAGGCGATCTCGCCACGTTCCGCGACGTGATGGACACCAATTACTTCGGCATGGTCGCCACCTTCGAGCCGTTCGCATCGGCGATGGCGCAGGCGAGGCGAGGCACGCTCGTGGGCATCGCGAGCGTGGCCGGCGTGCGCGGGCTGCCGGGCTCGGGCGCCTACAGCGCCTCGAAGGCCGCGGCGCTCGCCTATCTCGAAGCGCTGCGCGTCGAAATGCGGCCGTTCGGCGTGCCCGTGGTCACCATCGCGCCAGGCTACATCCGCACGCCGATGACGGCGAAGAACCCCTACCGCATGCCCTTCCTGATGGACGCGGACCAGTTCGCCATGAAGACCGCGCAAGCGATCGCGCGCGGCACGTCGTTCGCGGTGTTCCCCTGGCCGATGCGCGTGGCCGCCACGATGCTGCGCGCGTTGCCACGCTGGGTCTACGACCGCGTGTTCGAAAAGGCGCCGCGCAAGCCGCGCGCGGCGAGCCACTGAGCCGCTTCGGCTTGCCGCACGGCGCCCCCATGCCATATGGGTATGTCGATTAAATTGTTGTCTCGGCAATTTCCCTTCGATAAGCTTGGCTCGTCCGGGCGCCCTTCCGAGCCTTCTCGCCTCTCCTGAATCGAACAAAACGGGGCGCCGCCCGCCACCGAAGAACCACGGAGATCCCATGCGCTTCACCTCGCCCTCCGCGCGCACGCTCGTGCCTGCTTTCGTGCTCGCGGCCGCGCTTGGCGCCGCGTTCGCGGCCACGCCCGCGCTCGCCAAACCGCTGACGGTCTGCACCGAGTCGAGCCCCGATGGCTTCGACGTCGTGCAGTTCAACTCGCTCGTCACGACCAACGCGTCCGCCGACGTCATCTTCAATTCGCTCGTGGCGTATGACGAAGCGCAGAAGAAGGTCGTGCCCGCGCTCGCGGACAAGTGGGACGTGAGCGCCGACGGCCTGACCTACACGTTCCATTTGCGGCCCAACGTGGCGTTCCAGACGACCGAGTGGTTCAAGCCCACGCGCACGCTCAACGCCGACGACGTGGTCTTCACGTTCGACCGCATGCTCGATGCAAACAGTCCGTGGCACAAGGTGGCTGGCGCGAGCGGCTTCCCGCACGCGCAGTCGATGGGCCTCGTGAAGCTCGTCAAGGCGGTCACGAAGGTCGACGACAACACGGTGAAGTTCGAGCTCAACGAGCCGAACGCCACGTTCCTCTCGATCCTCACGATGGGCTTCGCGTCGATCTATTCCTCCGAGTACGCCGACCAGTTGCTCAAGGCCGGCAAGCAGGTCGACCTCAACGCGAAGCCGGTGGGCACGGGCCCGTTCGTGCTCAAGAGCTACACGAAGGACGCGGTGATCCGCTACGACGTGAACCCGACCTACTGGGGGCCGAAGCCGAAGGTGGACCGCCTGATCTACGCGATCACGCCCGACGCCGCCGTGCGCGCACAGAAGGTGAAGGCCGGCGAATGCCAGATCGCGCTGTCGCCCAAGCCCCAGGATGTGGCCGCGGCGAAGGACGACAAGTCGCTCAAGGTGGCGGAAACGCCCGCGTTCATGACGGCGTTCGTCGCGCTCAACACGCAAAAGAAGCCGCTCGACAACCAGAAGGTGCGCCAGGCGCTGAACATGGCGTTCGACCGCACGACGTACCTGAAGGCGATTTTCGACAACACCGCCACGCCCGCGACGAACCCCTGGCCGCCCATCACCTGGGGCTACGACAAGTCGATCCAGCCGTATCCGTATGACCCGGCGAAGGCGAAGCAACTGCTCGCCGACGCGGGCTTCCCCAACGGCTTCGCGACGACGATCTGGGTGCGTCCGAACGGCAGCGTGCTGAACCCGAATCCGCGCGCGGGCGCGGAGCTTCTGCAGGCCGATTTCGCGAAGATCGGCGTGAAGGCCGAGATCAAGGTGATCGAGTGGGGCGAGCTGATCAAGCAGGCGAAGCAAGGCCAGCACGACACGCTCTTCATGGGCTGGGCCGGCGACAACGGCGACCCCGACAACTATCTCTCGCCGCTCTTTAGCTGCAATGCGGTGCAGTCGGGGATCAACTTCGCGCGCTTTTGCGATCCGCAGCTCGACAAGCTGATCGCCGACGGCAAGGCCACCGCCGACCAGGCCAAGCGCGTGAAGCTCTATGAAGCCGCCCAGCAGATCATCCACGACCAGGCGCTGTGGATTCCGCTTGGCTACCCGACCGCCGCCGCCATCACGCGCACGAACGTGAGCGGTTATCAGGTGAGCCCGTTCGGACGCCAGAACTTCGCAAGCGTCGCGGTGCAGTAACGGCAGGCGCCGCGCCGGGCGTTCGCGCCCGGCGCGGCGTTTACAGATCTGCCCCGACGATCACGAATTGAAACACGCCCGCCTGCGCCAAACATGCGGGAAGCCCGCCACAGGCGGGCGAGCGCCCTTTCCGCCCATTACCGCCCGTAAAATTCGCGCGCAGTTTGTTGCAGTTTGGTAACTCAAGCCGGCGAGCGCCTGGCTACATTGAAGCCATCGAATCTTCAACCGAAGGGGCTCAAAATGAAAACCAAACTCTTTGCCGCGCTGGGTGCTGGAGCGCTCGTCCTGGCCGCCTCGCAAACCGCGATGGCCGGTGTGGTAGTCGGCCTGAACGTCGGCGTGCCCGCTCCGGTTTATGTTGCACCCGCACCCGTGTATGTCGCGCCGCAGCCTGTTTATGTCGCGCCGCGTCCGGTCTACGTCGCGCCGCCCGTGCGCGTGGCCTACGCGCCGGCTGTCGTGATCGGCTGGCACGGCGACCGCTACTGGGACGGCCACCGCTGGTACGGCCGCAACGAATGGCATGGCCGTCGCGGCTGGTACTAAACCCGTAGCCTGAAAAGCAAAGCGCCTCGCAAATTGCGAGGCGCTTTTGTTTTACGCGCTGTCGTTGCGTGCCGCCCGAATTACTTGCGGTCCGCGACGATCTGATCGAACGTGCCGCCATCGGCGAAATGCGTCGCCTGCGCGTTTTGCCAGCTGCCGAACACCTGCTCGACCGTGAAGGTCTTGATCGGCTTGAACTCGTTTGCGTGCTTCGCGAGCACCGCGGCATCGCGCGGACGCAGATGATGCTGCGCGATGATCTCCTGCGCGGCGGGCGAATACAGATAGTCGAGATACGCCTGCGCGCTCTTGCGCGTGCCGCGTTTGTCCACGACCTTGTCGACGATCGTCACCGGCGGTTCCGCCAGCAGGCTCACCGAGGGATAGACCGCTTCGAAGTCCTTCGCACCGACGCCCGTATCGATGAGCGCCACTTCGTTTTCGAAGGTCACGAGCACGTCGCCGATGTCGCGCTGCGTGAAGGTCGTCGTCGCGCCCCGGCCGCCCGCGTCCAGCACCGGCACGTTCTTCAGGAGCGCGCGCTCGAAGTCGAGCGCCTGCGCGTCGCTCGCGCCCTGCTGCTTGCGGTAGCCCCATGCGGCCAGATACGCGTAGCGTCCATTGCCTGAAGTCTTCGGATTGGCGATCACGACCTGCACGCCAGGCTTGGCGAGATCGTCCCAGTCCTTGATGTGTTTGGGGTTGCCCTTGCGCACGAGGAACACCATCGTCGTCGTGTAGGGCGCGCTCGCGTTCGGCAAGCGCGTGCGCCAGTTGGCGGGCACGAGATGACCCTGCTGCGCGAGCAGGTCGATGTCGTTGGGCTGGTTCATCGTCACGACGTCGGCTTGCAGGCCTTGCAGCACCGAGAGCGCCTGCGCGCTCGACGCGCCGTGCGACTGCTTGATCGACAGGGTCTCGCCGGTCTTCTTCTGATAGTCGGCGATGAAGCTCGCGTTGATGTCCTTGTACAGCTCGCGCGTCACGTCGTAGGAGACGTTCAGCAGCGACGTTTCTGCGTGCGCCGCCGCTGCACTCAATGCGATGATGCCCGCGCCAAGCCAGCGCGCCGTGCGTCCCAACCCTGCCATGGTGATCCCTGTCTGTCGTTGAAAGGCGTTTCGGCCTGCCTGAATGATTTTCGTAAGCAGGCCGAACGCTCGATTCTAGCGAGCCGGGGCGCACTGCTTATACCGATGCGAGCTTTGCTTTGCGGCATTCGTGCTAAGCGCGATTTGCGCCATGCGGTTACGCCATGATGTGCGCACCGCCATCGATATACACGGTGTTGCCGCTCATGCGGCGGGCGTAGCGCGTGGCGAGATACGCGGTTGCGTAGCCCACGTCCATGATGTCGACGAGTTCGCCGAGCGGCGCGCGCTCCACGGCCTCGGCGAGCATGCGGTCGAAGTCGGGCAGCCCCGAGGCCGCGCGCGTCTTGAGCGGCCCAGGCGAGATCGCATGCACGCGGATGCCGATCGGCCCCAGTTCGTACGCGAGATAACGGCACGACGCTTCGAGCGCGGCTTTCACCGGGCCCATCAGGTTGTAACTGGGCACGACGCGGTTCGCGCCGTCGTAGCTCATTGCGAAGAGCGTGCCGCCGTGCGGCATCAGCGGCACGGCGCGCTTCGCCATGCGGATGAACGAGTGGCACGACACGTCCATCGCATACGCAAAGCCCTGCGCCGACGAATCGAGCAGGCCGCCCTGCAGATCCTCTTTCGGCGCATAGGCGATGGAGTGCAGCACGATGTCGAGCGATCCCCACGTTTCGCGCACGGCATCGAACACGGCGTCGAGCTGGCCGTCTTCCTCGACGTTCAACGGCAGCAGCAATTGCGCGCCCAGTTCGTTGGCGAGCGGCTCGACGTAGGGCTTGGCCTTGTCGTTGAGATAGGTGATGGCGAGTTGCGCACCGAGATCGGCAAACGCGCGGGCGCAGCCGTAAGCGATCGAATCGGCGTTCGCCACACCGGTGACGAGCGCGCGCATGCCGGCAAGCGGCCGTTCGGGAGGAGTATGCATGGCTGACCTCGCAGTGGAAGACGGCCGGTGATGGCCGCGGATGCAGTTGCCGATCTGGCTGCCGATGTGTCGACCTCAAAGCGACGCGCCGCATCGGTTGGGATGCGGCGCGTCTGGGGGTGACACGGGAACGGGCTTCTTTACTCGCTCGCGCTACGCGTCGCGCGGCGGCGCGTGGCCGTCGTGCCCGCAGCCCGCGTGGAGGTGGGCGTCGATGCCGCGCGCGAGCGGCGCGCCGCCGTTTTGACGGCAGCCGGCGCCTTCTTCGCTTCGGCCGGTTCCGCGCTCTTCACCTTCGCGCCGGCGCGCGCTGCACGCATGGGTTTTGCGGGCGCTGCGTGCTCGCTCGCAGCGGCAGCCTTCGCGCGGGAGGACTTCGCGGGAGCCGCCGGGGCTTCGGGTTCCGCGGCTTGTGCGGCTTCGGCGGCTTCGGCGGCTTCGGCGGCTTCGGCGGCGGAGGATGCCTTGACGCCCTGTTCCGAGCCGCCGTCGCCAGCCGTGCCGCCGCCGGCGCCCGAAACTCCGCCGCCTTCCGACGACGACCCGCCGCCATCGAGCGGCGGCAGTCCCGTCTTCTCGCTGCCCGGCTCGACGCCCAGCGCGCGCTGTACGTGGCGATAGCGCTCGCGACGCTCGCCTTCGAGCGGCGCGGACACGGTCGCGATGCGGTACACGGCCGCGAGCAGCGCGCGGCGCGTCTTCATGTCGGGCACGATCTCGGGCAACGCGTCGATCGCGGCCTGCGGATCGAGCTGCACGATCGCGCCCTGGCGGCGCGCCGATTCCTTCAGCTCGGCGATGCTCGGCTGGCGATCGCCGAGATACTCGCGCGCGAGTTCGCGCATGCGCTGGAACGGCCGGTACTGCACGGTATGCATTTCATCGACGATGTAAGCGGCGATGCGCATGAACGCGTCGACGAGCGTGCCCTTCGCGAGATGCGCGCGCGCCGCGCGCAGGCGGTACTGCGCAAGCTCCTTGCGCAGCGCCATGAGCGGCGGCGCGATGGGCTCGAGCGGCTGGTTGGGCGCCACGCCCACACAGGCCTGCACCCACGGCGCGGTGTACACGTTGTAGAAGGTGCTCTCGACCCACGCGTCGCGCGCGTCGCGATACGCGTCCAGCGTCGCCTCGATGGTCGCCGACGCCTGCTTTTCGAGCAGCGTGAACGGATTGTCGGGCGCGGCCGGTTTGCGATGCGCGCGCACCGCTTCCGCCATGGCGGGCAGCACGCCGAGCGTAGGATTCGCGTCGCTCATCACACTGCGCTCCACGCGCGACGGATGCGACTCGCGCAGCGCATGCGCGCTGAACGCATTGCTCGACGCACGCACGAACGGCGAGACGAACAGGTCATACAGGCGCTGGTTGTTCTCCGCGAGACGTCGCACCACCTCGAAAGGCTGCTCGTCGTCGCGGCCGTCGTCGAGCGCGAGGATGTCTTCGATGGTGCGCAGCTCGAAGCGGATCTCGTAGCGCCCTTCGAGCGCTTCGAGGCGGCCTGCTTCCGGCGTCGAGTCGGTGATCTTCGCTTCGTAGAGGCCCGGCGGCAGCACGTCGATCAGGTCGAGCGCCGAGAATAGTTCGGTGTGCTCCTTATTGGCCACGCTCGCCGAAACGAAGATGCCGAGGTGCCCCACCTTGTCGTGCAGGCAGTACACGATCACCTGCTCGTTGGCGACGATCTCGTCGACGCTCGCGTAGAGGTCGGGAATCCAGTTGAGCGCCTGCTGCGGCGGCGTAATGTTGTCGCCCCAGGAGGCGAGCACGATGATCGGCGTGCGGATGTTGCGCAGATCCACCGGCGAGCGCGCGTTCTTCGCGAACACCTCGTTGCGCGTGAGGTGGTTGCCCACGAAGAGGTTCTGCACGATCCAGTCGATCTCGGCGCGGTTCAGCTGGAAATGGCCGCCCCACCAGCGCTCGAATTCGAGGAAGCGCTCGCGCTCGGAATCGACCCTCGAATAGAGGTTGTAGAGCTTGCCCCAGTACGTGTTGGCCGGATTGAGGTACTCGAAGTTCTGCACGAGATACGCGCCGTCGAAGCGGCCGTCGCCCAGGTCCGATGCGAGCGAGGACATCCACGAGCCGCCCAGCATGCCGCCCGAATAGCGCATGGGGTTCTTGCCGCGCACGCCGGCCCAGTACGACAGCGGCGAGCCCGCGAGCATGAGCGGGCCGACCAGCGCGGGCGCGGAGGCCGCGAGCAGCGCCGCGGCCCAGCCGCCCTGACAATTGCCGATGATGAACGGCAGGCCGTCCGCGTCGGGATGCAGCTCGCGCACGCGTTGAATGAAAACGGCTTCAGCCTGTGCGACGGACTGGATGGTCTGCGTTTCGCAGGGCAGCGGGAAGAACGTGACGAAGTAGCACGGGTGCCCCTTGCGCAGCGCGATGCCCACTTCGCTGTCCATCTTGAAGCCGGCAATGCCGGGACCGTGGCCCGCGCGCGGATCGATCACGACGAAGGGGCGCATGCGCGGGTCGGTCGGCACGCCCTCTTCGGGCTTGATGCGCAGGAGTGCGTAGTTGCAGGGATCGTCGAGTTCGCGGCCATCGACGATCACTTCGTAGTCGAACGCGAGCACCGGTGGCATGCCCGCCTGCTCGTGCACGTAAGTCTGGTTGCCGCGCTCGCGCAGCACGTCGAGGAACAGCACGCTGCGCTGCCACGCGTCGTAGAGGTAGTCGTAGAGCGGCTGTGCAGCCACAGGAGCGGCCTGCGCCGATTCGATTGCCCGGTTCACGGCCGAGGACACGGCGGAAGCCGCGTCGGTCAGCGGCGTCTGGGGCGATGACTCCTCGTCGGTTGCGCCCGCGAGGGGCCAGAAAGGCGCAAAGGGCCAGAAAGACGTGCCCGATGCGAGCGTGGGCAGAAACGAAAACGGCGACGAAACGAGCGGCGAGGAGGTGGGAACTGCCACGAGACGAATCTCCTTTAAGGGAGCGCCTGCTCGCCTCGCGGCAAGCAAGCGCCAGGCCGGCGCGGGCCGTGGACGCGCGCCTCTACGATGAATGGCGCGCGGGGCCTGGCCGCTGCCCCTGCTCTGCCGCGCTCACACAGGCGGCACGGCGGGCAACGGGGCCGGCAAAAGATATTCGCGGCCGCGTGCGCGCTTCATGCGCCTCGCGGCCGCGACGTGAAAAGAGCCAGATCATGTTGCACTGCGGCATCTAAAAACTTAGGCGGCGGACCCGCGAAAGTCAAGGTTCGCTGCGGGCCTCGGGGCCTCCCCGATGATCGCAACGCCCTGTGAACGAAGCATGACAGGCGCGACTGTCGGGCCTTGCCGCGACGCGTCAAGATGCCGCGCAGGCCTCGCGTACACCTGGCCGCCTGCCTCGTTCGCGCTGGTCTACACTGTTAGCGCTTTGCGCGCCGCAGCATGGTCCAAATGCACGACCTATGGAGACCGCCATGACTTCATCGCCCGACAAGTATTCGGTTCTGCTCGCCCGTTGTGGCGGCCTTGCACCCGTGCCGACCGCCGTGGCGCATCCGTGCGACGTGTCCTCGCTCACCGGGGCGCTCGACGCCGCGAACCTCGGCTTGATCGTGCCGATCCTGGTCGGCCCCGAGGCGAAGATCCGCGCGGTGGCCGAGGAAGCCGACCTGCGCCTCGATGGCATCACCATCATCGACGCACCGCACAGCCACGCCTCCGCCGAATTCGCGGTGCGCGCCGTGCGCGAGGGCCAGGCCGAACTGCTCATGAAGGGCAGCCTGCACAGCGACGAGCTGCTCCACGAAGTCGCGATCGGCGCCAATGGCCTGCGCACCGAGCGGCGCCTCTCGCACGTGTTCGCGATGGACGTGCCCTCGTACCACAAGCCGCTTTTCATCACCGATGCGGCCGTCAACATCTTCCCCAAGCTCGCCGACAAGGCCGACATCGTGCGCAACGCGATCGACCTCGTGCAGTCGCTGGGCGTCGGCACGCCCAAGGTCGCCATTCTCGGCGCGGTGGAAACGGTGTCCGAAAAGATGCCCTCCACCATCGACGCCGCCGCGCTCTGCAAAATGGCCGACCGCGGCCAGATCACGGGCGGCCTGCTCGATGGGCCGCTCGCCTTCGACAACGCGATCAGCGCCGAAGCCGCGCGCATCAAGGGCATTACGTCGCCCGTTGCAGGCGACCCCGACATCCTGCTCGTGCCCGACCTCGAAGCGGGCAATATGCTCGCCAAGCAGCTCACCTTCCTAGCCGGCGCGGAAGCGGCCGGCATCGTCCTCGGCGCGCGCGTGCCGATCATCCTCACGAGCCGCGCCGACAGCGTGCGCTCGCGCATCGGCAGCTGCGCAATCGCCGTACTGCTCGCGCATGCGCGGCGCGCGCGCAAAGCAACGGAGATCCTGTGAGCAGTGTCCAAGCCCAGCCGGCCGTGGAAGGCCATGTCGTGCTCGTGGTGAATGCGGGCTCGTCGAGCATCAAGTGTTCGGTGTATCGCGTGATCGAAGACGACCACGTGGAAGGCGGTGCGCGTGCGCTGCATGGCGCGGGCGGGCAGATCGAGGGCATCGGCGTCGCGCCGCGCATCGTCGCGCATATGGCCGACGGGCGCCTGATCGTCGACGAGAAGTTTCCCGTTGCCCAGGTCGCCGATCACGACGCCGCGTTTCGCCTCTTGCGCCTCGTGCTCGCCGTGGGCCTGCGCGACACGCCGCCTGCCGCAATCGGTCACCGCGTGGTGCACGGCGGCGCGCGCTACGCCGACGCCGTGCTCATCGACGACGATGTGATTCAGGAGCTGGACGCGCTCACGCCGCTCGCGCCCCTGCATCAGCCGCACAATCTCGCCGCGATTCGCGCGGTGCGCCAGGCCGCGCCCGAGCTGCCGCAGGTGGCGTGCTTCGACACCGCGTTCCACGCGGGCAACGACATCATGGCGCAGCTCTTCGCGCTGCCGTACAGCTATTACGGCGAGGGCGTGCGGCGCTACGGCTTTCACGGCCTCTCGTACGAGTACATCGCCAAGCACCTGCATCAGGTCGCGCCCGACATTGCGCGCGGGCGCGTCGTCGTCGCGCATCTGGGCAACGGCGCGAGCCTGTGCGCGATGAAGGACGGCAAGAGCGTCGAGACCACCATGGGCCTCACCGCGCTCGACGGCCTGCCCATGGGCACGCGCTGCGGCGCGCTCGACGCGGGCGCCGTGCTCTGGATGATGGCGAAGGGCATGGACTACCACGCCATCGAGAAGGTGCTGTATCAGGAGTCGGGCCTGAAGGGCCTCTCGGGCCTGAGCAGCGACATGCGCGAGCTGCTCGCGAGCGGCAGCGACCGGGCGAAGCTCACGATCGACTTCTATACGTATCGCATCGCGCAGGACGTGGGCAAGCTCGCCGTGGTGCTGGGCGGGCTCGATGCGCTCGTGTTCACGGCGGGCATCGGCGAGCATGCCGCACCCGTTCGCGCGCAGGTGTGCGAGCGGCTCGCGCCGGTTTTCGGCACTGTGCTCGACGCGCAAGTCAACGAGGTCGGCAGCAGTAACGGCAACGAACGCGTGAGCTCGCGCGAAAGCCGCGTTCCCGTTTTCGCGATCCGCACCGACGAAGAGGGGATGATCGCGCTCCATACGGCACGGTTGTTGCGGGCGGCGCTCAAGCGCTGAGCGGACCTCAGTCGCGGGCCACAGTCGTTTTCGCCAGAGGGCAAAGCAGGCTCGCCAGTTGCTTCAGCATTGCGGGTCTGTGCAACCCTTTAGCGGAGGTTCGCCATGGCTGGGGAAACCCAAACGCTGACCGCGCAATTGCCCCTCGAGCTCGCGCAGGAACTGGACGCCCTCGCGGACACGATCGCCCGGCCGAAGAACTGGATCGTCAGGAACGCGTTGATCCAGTATTTCGCGCGCGAGGCAGAAAAGCGCCGCCTGCTTCAGGAAGGGCTCGACGATGTGAGCGCGGGGCGCGTCGCGACCATCGAACAGGTGCGCGCCTGGGCCAACAACATCACGAACGGCACAGGCGAACAACCTGTGGCGGCCGCAGCATGAACGCCAAGGTCATTCTCGCCAACAAGGCCATGGCGGACCTTGGGGCCATCTGGAAGGGCGTCAACAAGTACCACGACGACGCCAGCGCATACCGCACCGTCAACGCGCTGCTCGACGAGGCCGAGCGCCTCGGCCAGGAAAGCGCCCAGCGTCCCGGCGATCAACTCGACGGCTACGACGGACCGCCCGCCCGCGAGGTGTATCGTTGGGTGTGTCTTGCGGGGCGCTACGAGCTGCATTACGAAGTCCTGCCGGCCTACGCGATCCAGCCCGCGACGATTGCGATCCTGCGCGCTTCGCATGCGCGCAAGGAACGCTGAGCCGCAGCATGCGCGGCGCTGTGCTTCGCTTCGCCTGATCTCAAGCGTACGCCGGACCGCCCTGGTCGAATGCCTCGTCGCGCAAGCGCCCCGGCGCTGCGCCATGGACCAGCGTATCGACGAAATACTTCGCGCGCGGCCACGGCCCGAAGCCTGCGGCCGTGTTGATGTGACCCGCATCGCCGAGATTCACGAACGTGCTGCCCAGTTGCTGCGCGAGCGCGCGGGCGCCTTCGAGCGGCATCCACGGATCGGTTTCGCTGCCGATGAGGATCGACGGCACGGGAAGCTGCCGCGCCTCGAACGCACCGGCAAAGCGGAACTTCTCGGGACTCGCGGGCGCGACGAACAGCACACCGGCAATGTCGGCGCCGCTTTCCCCCAGCACGCCAGTTTGCAGCGCATGCGCCGCCACGAGGCAGCCGAAGCTGTGCGCGGCCAGCAGGAACGGCCCGCGCTCGCCCGCTAGCCGCCGTGCGAGCCCCGCGCCCCAGACCGCGAGATCGGGCGCGTCCCAGTCGTCCTGCTCTGCGCGCAGCGAGCGCGCGAACTGGCGTTCGAGCCAGCTCTGCCAGTGAGCGCCGTCGCTGCCGTGCAGGCCCGGCACGGTGACGAGGCGGGGCGGCCAACGCATTTGCGCGCACGAAAGCATGATTTTTTCCTTGCTGGAACACGGCGTGAATCGATTGTGGCCTGCGAGCCGCGCGTGCCGAACCAATTTTTTTTGCTTAGCTTTTCGGCGACGCCGGCGTGGTGCGCTGCGAGATGCGCTGCGCTCAGGCGCGCCGCGATTTGCCCGGCGGGCGCGGGCCTGAAAAAGTAGAATGGTGCCGGTGCACGCGGCTCTCGCGGCCCTTGCGGGCCGCGTGCAGCGCAACAGCGCGCGTAGGTTCGAGCCCCACAGCCGTTACCAGGGACAGGTTCACCCATCATGAAGATCATTTTCTGGTTCCCGCAGACCGACGCCTCCACGTGGCTCCACGGCCTCGCGCGCGCCCTGCCCGATGCCGAGTTGCGCGAGTGGCAGCCCGGCGACACCGACCCCGCCGACTACGCGGTCGTCTGGCATCCGCCGCGCGAACTCTTCGGCGTGCCGGGGCTTCGCGCCATCTTCAATCTGGGCGCGGGCGTCGACGCGATCCTCGCCCACGAACGCGAGCGGCCGGGCACGCTGCCCGGCACCGCCATGCTCGTGCGGCTCGAAGACTCGGGCATGGGCCGGCAAATGAGCGAGTACGTGCAGCATGCCGTGCTGCGCTACCTGCGCCGCTTCGACGAATACGCGCTCGCGCAGGCGCGCCGCGAATGGCACGTGCTTGCACCGCATCCGCACGAGACCTTCACCGTGGGCGTGCTGGGCCTCGGCGTACTGGGCGCGCAAGTGGCGCACGCGATCGCCTCGCTCGGCGTGCCGGTGCGCGGCTTTTCGCGCAGCATGAAGACGATCGAGGGCATCGAAACGTATTCGGGCGAGTTGCACGGCGAGCAGTTCGACGCCTTCCTCGACGGCGTCAAGCTGCTCGTGAACCTGCTGCCCGCCACGCCCGACACCGAAAGCGTGCTCAATGCGCGTACCTTCGGCAAGCTCTCGCGCGGCGCGTATTTCGTGAACGTGGCGCGCGGCACGCATCTGGACGAACAGGACCTGCTCGACGCGCTGACAAGCGGCACGCTCGCGGCGGCGACACTCGACGTGTTCCGCGAAGAGCCGCTGCCGCCCGATCATCTCTTCTGGCGCGAGCCGCGCATCACGATCACGCCGCACAGTTCGGCGCTCACGTTGCGCGACGAAGCGATCTCGCAAGTCGCCGACAAGATCGGCGCACTGGCTCGCGGGGAAACCGTGAGCGGCGTAGTGCATGTCGGGCGCGGCTACTGAACATCGGCACGTCGCATCGGCACATCGCGAAGCATTTTCAAAAAATCGTTGGAGACACGGCAATGGCATTACCCACCGCAGTGAAAATCGTCGAAGTCGGCCCGCGAGACGGCCTGCAGAACGAGAAGGAATTCGTTCCGACCGCAACGAAGATCGAACTCATCAACCGGCTCTCGGCCGCGGGCTTTCCGAACATCGAGGCCGCCTCGTTCGTCTCGCCCAAATGGGTTCCGCAGATGGCCGACGGCGCCGAAGTCATGGCCGGCATCGAGCGCCGCAGCGGCGCGATCTACTCGGTCCTCACGCCGAATATGCGCGGCTTCGAAGGCGCGCTTGCCGCGCGCGCGGACGAGATCGTGATCTTCGGCGCGGCGAGCGAGGCGTTCTCGCAGAAGAACATCAACTGCTCGATCGCGGAAAGCATCGAGCGCTTTGCGCCCGTGGCGCAAGCCGCGAAGGAGCACGGCGTGCGCATTCGCGGCAGCGTGTCGTGTGCGCTCGGTTGCCCGTATCAGGGCGAAGTGCCGGTCGCTTCGGTCGTCGATGTCGTGGAGCGCTTCGCCGCGCTCGGCTGCGACGAGATCGACATTGCCGACACCATCGGCGTGGGCACGGCGAAGCGCGTGCACGAAGTGTTCGAAGCGGTGACGAAGGTGTTCCCGCGCGAGCGCCTTTCGGGCCACTTCCACGACACCTACGGCCAGGCCCTCGCCAACATCTACGCGGCGCTCGAAGAAGGCATCGCCATTTTCCACGCCTCGGTCGCGGGCCTTGGCGGCTGTCCGTATGCGAAGGGCGCCACGGGCAACGTCGCGACCGAAGACGTGCTGTACCTCATGAACGGCCTGGGCATTCAAACCGGCGTCGACCTGAACCAGGTCGTCGCGGCGGGCGACTTCATTTCGAACGCCATCGGCCGGGCGAACGTCTCGCGCGCGGGCAAGGCCCTGCTCGCGAAGGCCCGCAGCGAAGCCGCCTGCTCGTGATACGCGACCCATCGAATCGCAGTACGAAGGAAATCAACTCATGACGGAAACCCTCGACAACCTCGACGCCCTGCCCGACTCCGCGCGCCGTGTCGCCCTGATGCTGCGCGAGCGCGGCCACGCCAAGCCGGTCGTGATGCTGCCCGAGACCGGCAAGACTTCCGCCGAAGCCGCCGCGGGTCTTGGCTGCGAAGTCGCGCAGATCGCCAAGTCGATCCTGTTCCGCCGACGCGAAGACGACGCGCCCGTGCTCGTGATCGCGAGCGGCGCGAACCGCGTGGACGAAAAGAAAGTGGCCGCGCACGTGGGTGAGATCGGCCGCGCCGACGCGAAGTTCGTGCGCGAGAAGACCGGCTACGCGATTGGCGGCGTGTGCCCGATCGGTCACGCCACGACGCCCGTCACGCTGATCGACGCCGATCTGTTCGAGCTCGAAAGCCTGTGGGCCGCCGCCGGTCATCCACATGCGGTGTTCAACCTCTCGCCACAGGAACTGGAAACGCTGACCGGCGCGCCCGTGGTGGACGTCGCGCTGCGCGACGCGTGAGCATGACCGCGATTCACGACACCGTCACGCCGCCGCCCTCGCCTTGCATCAACATCTGCCGCATGGATGAGCGCAGCGGCTTGTGCGAGGGCTGCCTGCGCACCATCGACGAAATTGCGAACTGGTCCACGCTCGACAACGCAGCGAAGCGCGCCGTCTGGGACGCGATCGAGACGCGGCACGCCGAATGGGTCGCGAAGCGCTTCGCGTCACAAGGAGAAAAACAATGAACGCGCCCGCCCGCGTCGTCACGGTCGGCGAGACGTTCCGTTCGACGCTTCAGCTCACGCCCGAATCGGTGAAATCGTTCGGACTGCTCGTGAACGACATGAACCCGCTGCACCACGACGAAGCCTACGCGGCGCAAAGCCGCTTTGGCGGACTGATCGCATCGGGCACGCAACCGACCGCGCATTTCATGGCGCTGCTCGCCACGCACTACTCCCAATACGCGCAACCGCTCGGGCTCGAATTCGACATGAAGCTCAAGCGCGCCGCGCACGCGAACGACACGATCACGTTCGAGTGGCGCGTGGATGAAGCGTGGTGGAAGCCGAGCCTGAACGGCGATCTCGTGAAGCTCGCGGGCGAGGCCGTGAACCAGAAAGGCGAAACGCTCGTGGTGGGGCGCGCGACGATCCTCGTCATGCCCAAGCCCGAGCACGCACCGGCATGAGCGCCGCGCCCGCACTCCCCGAATCGATCCGCGTGTTCGAGCGCGGCTGGCTGTCGTCGAACAACGTGCTGCTCGTCGACGAGGCGCGCGCCGCACTCGTCGATACCGGCTACGCCACGCACGCCGAACAGACGCTTGCGCTCGTGCGCCACGCGCTGGGTCCGCGAGCACTCGACCTCATCGTCAACACGCACCTGCACTCCGACCATTGCGGCGGCAACGCGCGGCTGCAGGCGCAATGGCCCTGCGCGACGCTGATCCCCGCGGCCAGCGCGCCTGTCGTGCGCGACTGGGACGAAACGCGTTTGAGCTTTCTCGCCACCGGGCAGACCTGCGACCGATTCGCGTTCACAGGCACGCTCACGGCGGGCGAACGGCTCGCGCTGGGCGGCTTCGAATGGGAGGTGATCGGCGCTCCTGGGCACGACCCCGACTCCGTGATGCTCTACGCAGCCGAGCCGCGCCTGCTCATCAGTGCCGATGCGCTTTGGGAGAATGGCTTCGGCGTGATCTTTCCCGAGCTTGAAGGCGAAAGCGGATTCGCCGAGCAGCACGCGGTGCTGGAAGCCATCGCGAAGCTCGAAGTCAGCGTGGTCATTCCGGGCCACGGCAAGCCGTTCACGCACGTCGACGCGGCGCTGGAGCGCGCGTTCTCGCGCCTCGCCTGGCTGCGCGCCGACCCGGCCCGCAACGCGAAGAACGCGCTCAAGGTGCTGATCGTCTTCAAGCTGCTGGAAGTGCGCGCGATGACCTTGGACGCGCTACTGGCGATGCTGGAAAGCGCCGCGTCCCTGCGCGCCGCCGCGCAGCAACTCGCCCCACGCAGCGCGTGGCCGGGGCTGCTGCGCGAACTGGCTGGGGAACTGGCGAAGAACGGAGCACTGGTCATGAACGGCGAACGCCTCGAAGCGCCGGCGGCTGCGGTCTAACCGGGCTGCTGGCAAACAGCTCGAAAGGCGCAAAAAAAACGCTCGTCCGTTTTCCGGACGAGCGTTGGAATTAGCTCTGACGTGATCAAACTGTCGAGGGCATGATACTCGCGCCAGAATTCCCGAAGCATCAGTGATTTCCCTACAGATGACCTACGCCCGCAGACATGGCGTATCAGCGCACGCTGCGTTTATCTGGAATCCGAATCAATCTCAGTGCCCGAGCTTGAGCCGCACAAGTTCGAACAGATGCGAACACAGGTAAAGTCCGAGCCCGATCGCGCCGCCGATCACCGTGCCGTTCACGCGGATTTTCTGCAGATCCTTGCCGATTTTCAATTCGATGAGCCGCGCGGTCTCGCGCGTGTCCCAATTCTTCACGGTGTCGCGAATGTGGTGCGTAAGGTAGCGCGCAAAGTCAGGCGCCATGGCGCGCGCGGCGTCTTCGAGATGGCCGCTGAGTGAAGCGCGCAGGTCGGCGTCGGCGGCGAGCGTCTCGCCTAGCCACTGGCCCGTTGCGGCGACCTTCGCGTGCAGCGCCGAGTCTTCGCGCTCCAGATCGTCGCGCAGCCACGCACGCAGGCTGTCCCACAGCGCGCGCGTGTAATCGTTGAGCGCGCCGCCCTCGCTCAGGCTCGCCTTCAGTTCCTCGCCCTTGCGCAGGAACGCCGGATCGCTCTTCAGCTTCACGATCAGCTTTTCCACGACCTCGTCGAACTTCTGGCGCAGCTGGTGTTCGCGATCCTCGCTCACCTGCAACAGCAGCCGGTTCACGGCGCTTTCCACCACGCGCGCGCCGCTCTCGCCGATCCACTCACTGGGCAAAAACTTCTCGGTCGTCGGATAGTCGCTCTTGAGCCAATCGACGATGGCCGATGCGACGAAGGCGCGCGTGCCGTCGTCGCGCAACACAATGGCGAGCTGCTCGAGCATCTGGTCGAGCAACTCCTGGTGGCGGCCGTCCCGCGTGAGCGTGTCGAGAATCGCGCCAGCCGACTTCGAGAAGTCGACGCGCGCGAGCGCCGCGTGCAGGCTGTCGCGGATGAAGCCCTGGATGCGCGCGTCGTCGGTGAGGCCGAGCACGCCCGACATCATGCGCACCGCGTAGTCGCCCAGGCGCTGCGCATTTTGCGGTGCGGTGAGCCAGCTGGAAAGGCGCGCCACCGGATCGTGGCGCCGGATCAGCCCGACGAGCGAACCCACGTCGAGAAACTTGTCGCGCACGAATGCGGCGAGTTCGTCGGCGATGCGTTCCTTGTTGCGCGGAATCACGCCGGTATGCGCCGAAACGAATGGAATCGGAACGCGCCGGAACAGCGCGACGACCGCGAACCAGTCGGCGAGCCCGCCGACCATTGCCGCTTCGCTCACGGACTTGACGCCGTCCGTCACGACGCCTGGCGGAAAAAAGAGTGCCGTGCCGGCGAAGACGAGCGCCGCAGCCAGCAGAAACGCCAGCGCCTGGCGCTTGGCGCGCGTGAGTTCGGCTTCGTCCCGTGGGGCGTGCAAAGGCGTCATGAGGAGCAGGGAGTCGCGGGTTCGAATCGCGACATTATGCTGCCCGCACGCAAACCCCCGCACGCCGAAGCGCCCCGTCGGCGCTGTGCGCTCGCTATGCCTCAGGCCGAACGCGCGTGCCGTCGTTGCGGCACGATCCGCCAGCCGAGGTTCACGCCCGCCGCCGCGACGAGGATGAGCACGGCGCCCACCACCTGGATCCACGCGAGGCGCTGGCCGAACGCGAACCAGTCGACGAGGATCGCGACCACCGGGTAGATGAACGAGAGCGCGCCCGTCATCGCCGTGGGCAGCTTCTGGATCGCGCCGTAGAGCAGCACGTACATGATGCCCGTGTGCACGATGCCGAGCGTGACGAGCTGCGCCCAGTGCACCGGGGTGGCCGGCAGCGTGCCGTAGTGGATGAACGGTGCGAGCGCGAGCGCACCGAACGCGAGCTGCACGAGCGCGATCAGGTGGGGCGGCGTGCCCTTGAGATGCCGCGTGATGATCGACGAGATCGCGTAGAGAAACGCCGCGCCCGCCGCGTAGGCCACGCCCTGCAGATACTCGCCTGGCACCGCGAGCACGGCGGGTTGCACCTCGACCACGCACACGAGGCCGAGGAAAGCCACCGCCAGCCATGCGAGCGTCGAAGCGCTCACGCGCTCGCGCAAAATCAGCACGCCGAGACCGACCAGCATGAACGGCTGCGTGTTGTAGACGGCCGTGGCCATGGAGATCGAAGCGCGCGAATAGGCGGCGAACAGCAACACCCAGTTCGCGACGATGGCAGCGCCCCCCAGCACGGCGAGCGCGAGCGTGCGCAGCGGCAGGTGCTTGCGGCGCAGCAGGCCGAGCGCGGCGCACACGAGCGTGAGCGTCGCGCCGCCCAGCACGCAGCGCAAAAAGGCGATGTTGATCGGGGCCTGGCGCGAGGCGACCACGAGCCAGCCGATGGTGCCGGACATCAGCATCGCGACGACCATCTCGGCGGCGCCGCGGCGAATTTCAGGGGTGTTGGAAGACATGAGCTTGCATCCTCGTTGTAGCGGACGAAGGGCGCGCGGCCCTTCGCATCTGCAAGCCAGTTTATCGGCTGCAAGGCGAGGAATACATGGCTAAACTTAGGCGAGAGGCAACCCTTGCCTTCGATTGAAAGGCCAACCTGGCGGAGCACCCACGCAATCATGAACCGACGCCCGACCCCGACGCCCGCCGCGGCCCCGCTCGACGACATCGACCGCATGCTGCTCGCGGCACTGGCCGAGGACGCGCGCGCGAGCGTCGCCGAACTGGCCAAGCACGTGGGGCTTTCGGCGCCGAGCACGTCCGAACGGCTGCGCCGGCTCGAGGCGCAAGGCGTGATTGGCGGCTATACGGTGCAGATCGATCCGCGCGCGCTGGGCTACACGCTACAGGCCATCGTGCGCGTAAAGCCGCTGCCCGGACAATTGCACCTGGTGGAAGAGGTGCTGCGGCGCATTCCCGAATTCGTCGAGTGCGACAAGGTCACGGGCGACGACTGCTTCATCGCGCGGCTGTATCTGCATTCGATCGAGCAACTCGATGAAATTCTCGCGAAAGTCACCGAGCGCGCCGAAACCAGCACGGCCATCGTCAAGTCCACGCCGGTGCCGCGCCGCCTGCCGCCGCTGCGCTGAAGCCCCGGGCGCGGCGGCCCACAGCTACGGCCCGTCAGCGCTCCGTGGTCTCGAAGAACGCCAGCATCTCCTCGACCAGCGCCTCGCTCGCCTCCTCGGGAATGTAGTGGCCGCACGGTAGCGCGCGCCCGCTCACGTCGCGCGCCACCTTGCGCCATTCGGCGAGCGGGTCGAAGCAGCGCTCGATCACGCCTTCCGCGCCCCACAGCACGCGCAGCGGGCACGCCACCTTGTTGCCGCGCTCGAGATCGGCGCGGTCGTGCTCGAGGTCGATGGTTGCCGAGGCGCGGTAGTCCTCGCACATCGCGTGGACGGCGCCCGGCTGGCGCAGCGCCGCGCGGTAGGCGCCCAGCGCCTTCGGCGCGAAGGGAGCAAGACCCGCGTGACGGCTGCCCATGACACGCTCGATATAGACGTCGGGGTTCGCTTCGATCAGCGTTTCCGGCAACGGCTCAGGCTGGATCAGGAAGAACCAGTGGAAGTAGAGCGTGGCGAACTCGCGGTCGGTCTGCTCGTACATGGCGAGCGTGGGCGCGATGTCGAGCAGCATGAGCCGCTCGACGGCATCGGCGTGGTCGAGCGCCATGCGGTGGGCGACGCGCGCGCCGCGGTCGTGCGCGCACACGAGAAAACGCTCGTGGCCGAAGTGGCGCATGACTTCGACCTGATCGGCCGCCATCGCGCGTTTCGAATAGGCGGCGTGCGTGTCGTCGCTGGCCGGTTTCGAGGAGGCGCCGTAGCCGCGCAGATCCGTCGCGATGACGGTGAAGTGCTGCGCGAGCGAGGAGGCGCACCGGTGCCAGATCATGTGCGTCTGCGGATGGCCGTGCAGCAGCAATAGCGGCGGTCCGTCGCCGCCCTTCACGCCGCAGATGTCTACGCCGCCCGCAGTGCGAACGGTGAAAGGCTGGAATCCGTCGAAGGGCATGGGGCTAGTCTCTTGTGTTTGTTGGTCTGCGGACATTGTATGAGGCGAGTGCGACTCGAAAATGTGCTTTTGGACCCGCAGCGGTAGAAACCGAACACTCCCTCGAAAACCGCACGAGGGATCCGCACGCGGGATGCCCGATCGGCCCCACGCCTATAATCGAACGGCCGATTTCGCGCCCCCGCCATCAATCGAAGCGCCGCAAGGAGACCTCCCCATGGCACTGCCCGCCGTCCTGCAAAACCTCTCGCTGCCCGTCGTGGGCTCGCCGATGTTCATCGTCAGCTATCCGGAGCTGGTGCTCGCGCAGTGCAAGGCGGGCATCGTCGGCTCGTTTCCGGCGCTCAACGCGCGGCCCGCCGAGGAACTGGGCGTCTGGCTCACGCAGATCCGGGAGGAACTCACCGCGTACAAGAGCGCGAACCCCGAGGCCGTCATCGGGCCGATCGCCGTCAACCAGATCGTGCATCAGTCGAATGCGCGGCTCGAGCACGACGTGCGCGTCTGCGTCGAGCACCACGTGCCGATCTTCATCACTAGCCTGCGCGCGCCGCCGCGCGAACTGCTCGACGCCGTGCACAGCTACGGCGGCATCGTGCTGCACGACATCATCAACCTGCGCCACGCCGCCAAGGCGCTCGAAGCGGGCGTGGACGGCCTGATCCTCGTCGCCGCGGGCGCGGGCGGCCATGCGGGTACGACCTCGCCGTTCGCGCTCGTGGGCGAAGTGCGGCGCATCTTCGACGGCCCGATCGTGCTGTCGGGCGCGATCGCCAACGGCGGCTCGATCCTCGCCGCCCAGGCCATGGGCGCGGACCTCGCCTACATGGGCACGCGCTTCATCGCGACGAAAGAAGCGCACGCCGTGGACGACTACAAGCACGCCATTCTCGAAGCGAAGGCCGCGGACATCGTCTACACGAACCTCTTCACGGGCGTGCACGGCAACTACATCCGCGAGAGCATCGTGAACGCCGGACTCGATCCGGATGCGCTGCCCGAATCGGACAAATCGAAGATGGATTTCGGCGCGGGCACCTCGAAGGCGAAGGCCTGGAAAGACGTGTGGGGTGCGGGCCAGGCGGTGGGCCTGATGGACGACGTGCCCTCCGTGGCGGATCTCGTGGCGCGCCTGAAGCACGAGTACGAGGCGACGAAGGCGCGGCTCGGCGTGGGCCGCTGAGCGCGAGGCGCGCCCGGCTTCAGCTCCGGGCGGACGCAGTCCGTGCGGCGTCGGCATTGACCGCAGCCGCGCGGATCGCCTCGACGCCCGGCCAGAGTTCGCGCTCCGAAAAACGCGCGGCAAGGAAATCGACGAACGAGCGCACCTTCGCCGACAGATGGCGTCGGCTCGCGTACACGGCGTAGATCGGCAGCTCACGCGGCGGCAGTGCGTCGACGAGCAGCGGCACGAGGCGCCCTTCGGCGATATCGTCGCCCACCACCTCGGTGCCGAGCATCGACAGCCCGCCGCCTTGCAGCACCACCACGCGCAGCGCTTCCAGGTGATTGACGATGAGGTTGCCGCCCGGCTTCGGCTTCATGCCGCCCGCGCCCTCCGCGAACGGCGCGAGTTCCTGGGCCGAAGCCCCCGCGTACTGAACGAAGTTGTGCCGCGCGAGATCGGCCACGCTCTTCGGCGCGCCGTGGCGGCGCAGGTATTCGGGCGAGGCGCACAGCACGATGTGCGCGGTGGCGAGCGGCCGCGCGATCAGCGAAGAAGACTTGAGCCCCGAAGGCGCGGCGCGGATCGCCACGTCGAAGCCCTCGTCGATCAGCTCGACCACGCGGTCGGACAGCGTAATGTCGACGGTCACCTGGGGAAATCCGGCAGCGTAGTCGGCTACCGCGCCCATCACATGACGCAGCCCGAACGCCGTGAGCGACGACACGCGCAGGCGCCCCTGCGGCACCACACTCGCCGCGCCCACGGCCTGGCCGGCCTCGTCGAGTTCGGTAAGCGCCTGGGCCACGCGCTCGTAGTACTCGCGCCCCGCCTCCGTGGGCGCGACGCGGCGCGTGGTGCGATTCAAGAGCCGCGCGCCGAGCTGCTGCTCCAGATGCATCACATGCTTGCTCGCCATAGCGGCGGACATGTTCATCCGCTCGGCCGCCGCGACGAAGCTGCCCGCCTCCACCACCTGGCGGAACACTTTCATGCTGACGAGGGTATCCATTGCGCGGCCTTCAACTCGAACATAAATAAACGGGAATCAATCGACGATATTTTCCTCGTTTTATCAAATACGGGTGTTGAAACGCGCAGGCGTGCCCGATATGAAGCTGCCCAGAAAGCAAAAACCCCGCGCTGCATGCAGCGGGGGTTTTCGCGTCCAACTTCGAACTGACAGGCTGCGCCGCTTAGAACTTCGCGCGCATGCCCACGCCGTAGGTCTGGCCGCTCGACATGTTGTCGAAGTGGTCGTACATGTACGCGGCGTAGATGTCGGTGCGCTTGGAGAGCGGGTAGTCGTAGCCGATGGCCGCCGTCTGGCGCGTCTGGTTCAGGCCGCCGCCGTCGCGCGAGTACGCATACGACGCCATGACCGTGCCCGGGCCGGCCGGAACCGTCACGCCGCCCTGGGCGGTGTTGACGTGCCAGCTGCCCACCTGCTGCCAGTTTGCCGTGTACATGTACTGGCCGAAGAACTTCACGTACTTGAGGTCGTACGAGAGGCCGACCTGCGCCACGCCCTGGCTCTTCAGGCCGATGATGGTCGTGTCGCCGCTCACGATGCTGCCGATGTCACCCGGCGTGTTGTTGAAGTTCACGTACTGGTAGACAGCCGTAGCCGCGAACGGGCCGTGGAAGTACAGGCCCTGCACGCTCCACTTCTTCGAGCCGTTCTGGCCGGCCTGGTTGCCGAACGCGTACATGGCCGAACCCGAGAGGCCGTTGAAGTTAGGCGTCGAGTACTGCACGGCGTTGTTCCAGCCCGAGTCGCCCACCACGCCCTGGTCGGTCGTGTAGGTCGGGAACGTCGAGAGGCCGAGGTACACGTGGTACACCATCGGCGAGAAGGTGTACGAATCGATGAACGGGTTGAAGAGAATCGTCGAGACGAACAGTTGCGTCGTCAGGCGCCCCGCCGTCACCGTGCCGTACGGCGATTCGAGGCCGACGTACGCATTGCGCGCGAAGAACGTGTCACCCGCGAAGCGGCCGTACTGACCGTTTTGCGCGCGAAAGAAGCTTTCCAGTGTGAAGATCGCCTTGTAACCGCCGCCCAGATCTTCCGATCCCTTCATGCCCCAGTACGACGTGGACATGCCCCCGCCGCCCACGTTCCAGGCGGTCTGGCCGCCCGGGAATTTCGTCGCCCCGACCCACTCGTCGACTTGGCCGTAGAGCTGGACGCTCGACTGCGCAAACGCCGACGACGACGCGGCGGCAAGAACAGCGGCGAGCGCGCTCGCCTTCAGGGTAGTGCGCAGCGCGCGGCTGACCGTTGTATTCATGGGTTCTCCAGTCTTTGTCAAAAAAGGGTGTCGGGCGGCTAAGGCGCTCGCGCAAAGCTTTGTTTTTTCGTCGTTCGCAGGCGTGGCCGTTCTGGGCGGATCCATCTTTGCGGACCATTTTTATGGTCAAAAATAACCGGTGTTATTGCCGGTATATCGGGCGGATTAGTTTGCCGCCGATAGAACCCGATTTGCCGCTGTCGACTCTGCTTTGCGCTGCGCTGCGTCACGGTTAATCGCAGCCTGCCGGGCCGCGCCCAGTGGGGCGCTCCCGCACGCACGGGGCTGCGAATGACGCGCCGCCGAAACGAAAGCGAGATTTGAGACGAAAGGGTTCTGTATGACGAGAGATTTCCAAAAAAGTGTGGTATCCACGCGTCAGTTTTCACTGCGTGGACAATCGCATCTCGTTTTGGACGTGTTTTGGCCGCGCTAGCAGGTCAATGCCTGAAGCGAATCCGGAGGTAATTGCGGAGGCGAATCAAATGAAGAAAGCGGGAGAAATCGCGGGGGGAGGCAAGCGAAAGCGGCCGCGAGGCAGCGCTCAATTACGGTAAGGCGAAGGCATGGGCGGACGCGGAACCTCGCCGCCGTTGCGCGGGAACGGCCGGAAAGTACCGCCGCGCTCCTCGTTGTAGCGCGCGACGTCTTCGCGGATCGAGCCCGCGCGCACCGGCGAGTCGGCCGGCGGATGCGGCACCTGACGCGATTCCGTGCTCACGGGCGTGATGGGATTGCCGCGATAGCCACCGTAGCCGCCGAACGGCGTGCCGTAGCTGTAGTCGCGATGCGGGGCCTGCT
Organism: Paraburkholderia guartelaensis; assembly: GCF_004353905.1. Taxonomy (GTDB): domain Bacteria; phylum Pseudomonadota; class Gammaproteobacteria; order Burkholderiales; family Burkholderiaceae; genus Paraburkholderia; species Paraburkholderia guartelaensis. The sequence goes on from NZ_SMOD01000020.1 coordinate 123,016, forward strand.
GCTGGACCTGACCTTGCCACTGGTTCGGCGAACGGTTACCGCCGCGCTCGTACCGGCCGCCCTGGTCGGCCACGCGCATGGGCGAAGGGGCACCGGCGTAAGCGGCGGGGCCACGGCCACGTTCAGGGGCGCCGCGGTAGCCGCCGCCCCACGCCATGCCGCCGCCGCCGCGCGGCGCGGGCATCGAATGCATGGCGGGCATCGTGGGCATGGAAGGCGCGCGCGCGAAGCCGCCGCCCCCCCCGTGCCCTTGAAAACCGGGCTGAGCATGGGCGAGCGCAACGAAGGCCGCTAATCCGGCCCCCAAGACCCACTGTCCCAGTTTTGACAACCCTGCCTGCATTCTGACGTTTCACCTGCCCGACGTTCGCGCCTGGCATCCCCCACTCGGGCTATGGCGGGCCAGTCCCGGGACGCTCGCCGCGCGAGTGCGTAACGATTGCCGCCACAACGGTTCGGGCGTCCCTTTGACGGTAATTTATGGGCGTGCCGTATGGGTGTCGAGCCAAAAGATGTTATGCCGCCCGAAGGGTTGTAACACCATGTTACTGCTGGGTTTTCCGGCTTCGGGCAAGCCCTGGGAAGGCCGCCTGGCAAGGCTCTCCGGGCAGATGTAAGAAGGGTTCGTTTTATGCTTGAGTCACGTCTGAACATCTGAAGAATGCGCGGACTCCTGACGACTTTTGCGGCCCGGGAATGCCGCTCGCAGGTCAATGAGGAATCCGGCATAAGGCAGCATTGATGCCGTCGATACATGCGTAACCATCATTAATCGATGCTTCAAATGAATTTGCATTTTCAATCGCCTTGCGCCGACAATAGACGTCCCGATTCACCGTTGCACGCACATCGATCTGCGCGCAGCCAGGCGCCCAGGCGCGCATTTGAGATTGTCCGATGGCACGTCCGAAATTCCTGCCCGATAACTTCACCCTTTGCCTCGTCGGCACGGTGATCCTTGCGAGCCTGTTCCCGGTACACGGCCAGGCCGCCACCGGTTTCAACTGGCTGACCAATGTGGCCGTCGGCCTGTTGTTCTTCCTGCACGGCGCCAAGCTCTCGCGCGAGGCGATCGTCGCCGGTGCGACGCACTGGCGGCTGCACATCGTCGTGCTGCTCAGCACCTTCGTGCTGTTTCCGGCGCTGGGCCTGGCCCTCAAGCCCGTGCTTTCGCCGCTCGTCACGCCGGCGCTCTACGCGGGCGTGCTGTTCCTCTGCACGCTGCCTTCCACGGTGCAGTCGTCCATCGCGTTCACCTCGATTGCGCGCGGCAACGTGCCCGCCGCCGTCTGCAGCGCTTCGGCGTCGAGCCTGATCGGCATCTTCGTCACGCCCGCGCTCGTGAGCCTGATCGTCACGAACCAGAGCGCGAGCGGCGGCTCGGCGTGGCACACCGTGTGGAACATCGTGCTGCAACTGCTCGTGCCGTTCGTGGCGGGCCAGTTGCTGCGCCCCGTGATCGGCCGATGGATCGAGCGCAACAAGGGCGTGCTCAAGTTCGTCGATCAGGGCTCGATCCTGCTCGTGGTGTTCGGCGCGTTTTCCGAAGCCGTGAACGAAGGTCTCTGGCATCACATTCCGCTCACCGCGCTCGGCGGCCTGCTCGTGGTGAACGCCGTGCTGCTCGCGCTCGCGCTGGGCATCACGATGTTCACGAGCAAGAAGCTCGGCTTTTCGCGTGCCGACCAGATCACCATCATTTTCTGCGGCTCGAAAAAGAGCCTCGCGGCCGGCGTGCCGATGGCGAAGGTCATCTTTGCTTCGAACGCCGTGGGCGCGGTCGTGCTGCCGCTGATGCTGTTCCACCAGATCCAGCTCATGGTGTGCGCAGCCCTCGCCCAGCGCTGGGGCGCCCGCGACATGAGCGCCGAGCGCGCCGCCAGCGCGGGCGACGAATCGCGCGCCGGCGCAAGCGAGCGTACCGCCACCGCCGCGCGCCGCTAAGCGTCGTTCACTCCGTCATTCGGGGCGGCGAGAAATCGCCGCCCTGCTGTAGCAAACGCCGCGGCTCGCTCCCGGCGTGTCAGCCTCCCCCGCCAGACTCCCTCCCCCGCGTCCCGCGCGCATCTGCCACACGCCCAAAGATTGGGCTTGCCGGCACTGTCACCAAAATTTCATTTAATTCATCCGATCATATGCCGTTAAGTTCAACGTCTTCGCCCGTTCCGGCCTGTCCATGTCTGCTCCCGCGCCACTCCTGCACGCGACGCCTGGCGTCGGGGCGCTGATCGCCCAGCGCCAGCTGCGCGCCGTCTTCCAGCCCATCGTCGATTTCGAGGGTGGCGCGATCCTCGGCTACGAAGGCCTCATTCGGGGGCCGGCCGGCTCGCCGCTCGAAACGCCCGCCGCCCTCTTCGCGCGCGCCGGCGACGAACAATGCACCGCCTCGCTCGAACGCGCGGCCGCCCGTACCTGCATCGAAACGTTCGCCAGGCTCGACTGCCCCGGCAAGCTGTTCCTCAATTTCAGCGCCGACGCGCTGCGCCAGCTCACCGCCGACGGCGACGCCGCGCTCGCCCTCTTCGACGGCCCGATCGACCCCACGCGCGTCGTGATCGAGCTCACCGAGCAGAGCGCCATCCACGACTTGCGCAATTTTTCGCCCGTTGTCGAGACGCTGCGCGCGGCCGGCGCCCAGTTCGCGCTCGATGACTACGGCACGGCCAACGCCAGCCTCAACCTCTGGGTGCAGTTGCAGCCCGATGTCGTGAAGATCGACCGCTTCTTCATCCACGACATCGCCCACGACGCGCTCAAGTTCGAAGCCGTGCGCGCCATGCAGCATTTCGCGCAGGCGAGCGGCACACGGCTCGTAGCGGAAGGCATCGAGAACGCCGCCGATCTGATCGTGCTGCGCGACATGGGCATCGACTGCGGCCAGGGCTTTTTCTTCGGCCGCCCCAACGTGGAGCCGCTGCGCGTGCTCGCACGCGAAGCGCGCGAGGCGATTCGCGCGGGCCATATCGCCGTGTTCCCCGAGGCCACGCGCAGCGCCGCCACGCAGCCCGCGGGCGGCGGCGCGCCCGCCAGCAAGATGCTCGTGCGCGCGCCCGCGCTGCCGCGCCAGGCGACCAACAACGACGTGCTCGAACTGTTCAACGGTCAACCCGACCTTCACGCGGTGGCCGTGGTGGAAGACGAAGCGCCCGTCGCGCTCATCAACCGGCGCGCGTTCATGGACCGCTATGCGCTGCCGTATCACCGGGAGCTGTTCGGCAAGAAGGCCTGCCTGCAATTCGCCAACGCGCAGCCGGTGCTGATCGAGCAGTCGATGACGGTCGAGCAGATGGCGACGCTGCTCGTTAGCGACGACCAGCGCTATCTCGCCGATGGCTTCGTCATCACCGATAACGGCCGCTACGCCGGACTCGGCACCGGCGAGAGCCTCGTGCGCGCGGTGACGGAGGTGCGCATCCAGGCTGCGCGCTACGCGAATCCGCTCACCTTCCTGCCGGGCAATATCCCCATCAGCTCGCATATCGAGCGTCTGCTTTCGCACGACGCCGGCTTTCACGCGTGCTACGTCGACCTGAACCTGTTCAAGCCCTTCAACGACCAGTACGGGTATTGGCAAGGCGACGAGGTGCTGAAGTTCGCGGCGACCGTGCTCGCCGACGCCTGCGACCCCACGCGCGACTTTCTCGGCCACGTGGGCGGCGACGACTTCCTGATCCTGTTCCAGAGCGAGACGTGGCGCGAACGCGCGCGCCAGGCGATCGAAGCGTTCAACGAGGGCGCGCAGCGCTTCTACGCACCCGGCGACCGCCTCGCGGGTGGCATCCACGGCGAGGATCGCCACGGCAACGCCACCTTCTTCAGCTTCGTGACGATGGCGATAGGCTGCGTGCGCGTGGCACCTGGCGAGGGCGCGCAGCACAGCAGCGATGCCATCGCCTCGCTCGCGGCCCTCGCCAAGCGCCGCGCGAAACAGGAAGCGAGCGGGCTCGTTATGATCGACGGCAGCGCGAGCGCCAACCTCATCCCCATGCTCGGCTCGACATCAAGCGAAGCCGCTGGCGCGTCGTAACGGCCTGAACCTTCCCTGCGGCAGCCCAGAACATGAACGGGCCGGCCGCGCGGCTTCTGCCGCGCGCCGGCCCGTTTTGCTTTGCTGTTGCACTGTCGCTAGATCGTGCCCATCAAGACCAGCACGACCACCACGACGACGACGATGCCGAGCGTGCCCGAAGGCGCGTAGCCCCACGAGCGGCTATGCGGCCACGCAGGGAACGCGCCAATGAGCAGCAGGATCAGAATGACCAGAAGCAGGGTGCCGAGCATGATGCCTCCGAAAGTCGAATGTTGGCGTCCGCTTCTCCGCAACCGTCGTGCCCGCGCTCGTTTAGTTAAGTTTACTAAACATGAATGTTTGCGTTTATTTCATTGTTTACTGGTATTTACCTGGAATTCGAGACGTAGATTCGCGTTTTTCGAGCGGATTTTTACTATACAATCGCCGCACACCTGACCACACCCGGAACGCTCACCGCGCCACCGCCAGCCAGGAATCATGGGGACAACCATTCGTGACGTCGCGCAAGCCGCCAACGTGTCGATCGGCACGGTGTCGCGCGCGTTGAAAAATCAGCCGGGCCTGTCCGAGGCCACGCGCGAGCGCATCGTCGAAGTCGCGCGTGCGCTCGGCTATGACTGCGCGCAACTGCGTCCGCGCATTCGCCGGCTCACCTTTCTGCTCCACCGCCAGCACAACAACTTCGCGGCTAGCCCGTTCTTCTCGCACGTGCTGCACGGCGTGGAAGACGCCTGCCGCGAACACGGCATCGTGCCCGCGCTGCTCACCGCCGGCCCCGCCGACGACACCGCCCAGCAGTTGCGCCTGCACGCGCCCGACGCCATCGCCGTGGCGGGCTTCGTCGAACCGGAAATGCTCGCCGCGCTCGTCGCGCTGCAACGCCCGCTCGTGCTGATCGATCTGTGGGCGCCGGGACTGCGCTCCGTGAACATCGACAACGCGGCAGGCGCCGCCCTCGCCATGCAGCATCTGTTCGAGCTGGGACGGCGGCGCATTGCGTTCATCGGCGGCTCGCTCGCGCACTACAGCATCGCGCAGCGCGCGCTCGGCTACCGGCGCGCGTTCTTCGAAGCGGGCCTGCTGTTCGACCCGTCGCTCGAAACGACGATAGACGGCGGGCTCGATCCCGACACGGGCGCGTCGCTCGCCATGCAGCGTTTGATCGACACGGCGCGCGCCGCATCGCGCCCGCTGCCCGACGCTCTCTTCGCCTACAACGACGCCGCCGCGCTCGCGGCCATGCGCGTGTGCCTCGCCAATGGCCTGCGCGTGCCCGAGGACATCGCCATCATCGGTTTCGACGATATCGCGGGCGCCACACACGCCACGCCGCCGCTCTCGACGATCGCCGTCGACAAGGAGGCACTCGGACGGCGCGGCGTCGAGCTGCTGCTCGAAGAAACGCCTGTCGCAAGCGAAATCCGGCTGCCGGTACAGCTCGTCGCGCGCGCGAGCACCCTGGGTGCGGCGTCATCGAATCTCATCGCCGCGCACGCCATCCGTCACGCGGCAAGCACGCCACAGAGCGCCTGATGCGCTCTGCTGAAACACGCTGAACACACGTTGAAAACACGCTGAAGCCACGTCCAAGCCAGAAGAGAAAGCCATGACGATGACCGCCGACACCGCCTCCTCCGCCACCGCACAACCCGTCGCCGTACCGGGCGTCGCGAGCTTTCGCGACCGTGGCTTCCTGCTCGGCCACGTGCAGGACACGCTGCGCTTCTACGCGCCGAACGTGCTCGATCCCTCGGGCGGCTTCTTCCACTACTTCCGCGACGACGGCTCGATCTACAACGCGCACTCGCGGCACCTCGTGAGCAGCTGCCGCTACGTCTTCAACTATGCGATGGCGTATCGCGAGTTCGGCGATCCGCAGCACCTCGAATACGCGCGCCACGGCCTGCAGTTCCTGCGCGAGGGCCACTGGGACCCGCAACTGCAGGGCTACGACTGGGAGATCGACTGGCGCGACGGCAAGAAGCGTGTGCTCGACGCCACGCGCCACTGCTACGGCCTCGCGTTCGTGCTGCTCGCTTACGCGCATGCGGCGATGGCCGGCATCGAGGAAGCGCGCCCGATGATCGGCGCGACCTTCGATCTGATGGAACACCGCTTCTGGGACGGCGCGGCGGGCCTCTACGCCGACGAGGCGAGCGCCGACTGGATCGTCTCGGGCTATCGCGGCCAGAACGCCAACATGCACACGACCGAGGCGCTGCTCGCGGCCTACGAGGCGACGGGCCATCTCGTCTATCTCGACCGCGCCGAGCGCGTCGCCTCGAACATCACGCTGCGCCAGGCGAAGCTCTCGCAAGGGCTCGTGTGGGAGCACTATCACGCAGACTGGTCGGTGGACTGGCACTACAACGAGGAAGACAGCTCGAACATCTTCCGCCCGTGGGGCTTCCAGCCGGGCCATCAAACGGAGTGGGCGAAGCTGCTCCTGCTGCTCGAACGTCACCGGCCGCTGCCCTGGCTGCTGCCGCGCGCGATCGAACTGTTCGACGCCGCCATGGCGCACGCCTGGGACAACGATCACGGCGGCCTCTACTACGGCTTCGGCCCGGACGGCACCGTGTGCGATCACGACAAGTACTTCTGGGTGCAGGCGGAAACCTTCGCCACGGCGGCGCTGCTCGGCAAGCGCACCGGCAACGAGCGCTTCTGGGACTGGTACGACGAAATCTGGCGCTACAGCTGGGCGAATTTCGTCGATCATCGTTACGGTGCGTGGTACCGCATCCTCACTTGCGACAACCGCAAGTACAGTGACGAGAAGAGCCCCGCCGGCAAGACGGACTATCACACGATGGGCGCGTGCTACGAAGCGCTGAACGCGCTGCCCGGACGCGGCATGGCGCCGGTCGTGGGCCGCGAGGAAGCGACCGCCGCCGCTGGTGGCGCGAACGACATGACGGGCACGAGCGGCCAGAACTAAACAGAGGAACACGACGATGAGCACCTGCAGCACCGGCCCGGACTTTTCGTCCGGCTTCCCGGCCTTCATCTCGGCCGGCGACATCCTCACCGATCTCGTGCGCACCCCCGCGCCCGAAGGCACGCCGCACGCGTCGCACTCCGGCGCACCGGGCATGGACTCGCACTGGCGCGCGCATCCTGGCGGCGCGGGCTGGAACGTCGCGCGCGCAGTCGCGCGCCTCGGGCTGCCCACGGCGAGCGTGGGAGCGCTCGGCGTCGACAACTTCTCGGACGAGCTCTGGAACGCGAGCGTGGCCGCCGGTCTCGACATGCGCTTCATGCAGCGCGTGGAGCGCGCACCGCTGCTCGCGATCGTGCATCAGACGCATCCGCCCGCGTACTACTTCATCGGCGATAACAGCGCCGACCTCGCCTTCGATCCCGCGAAGCTGCCCGAAGGCTGGCGCGCGCACGCGAAGTGGGCGCACTTCGGCTGCATCAGCCTCGTGCGCCAGCCGCTCGGCGAAACGCTCGCCACGCTCGCCGCCGAGTTGCGCGCGGCCGGCGTGAAGATCAGCTTCGATCCGAACTACCGCAACCTCATGGCGCACGGCTACGAGCCGATCCTGCGCCGCATGGCCGCGCTCGCCGATCTCATCAAGGTCTCCGACGAAGACCTGCGCATGCTGTTCGCCGGCAAGAGCGAGGCCGAAGCCATCGAAGCCGTGCGCGCGCTCAATCCTGCCGCCACGCTGCTCGTCACGCGCGGTGCGCAGGCGGCCACGCTCTATGTGGGCAACGAGGTGATCGAGGCCGCGCCGCCGCGCGTCGAAGTGGCCGATACGGTGGGTGCCGGCGACGCGTCCATCGGCGGGCTGCTGTTCAGCCTCATGAGTGCGCCACAGCGCAACTGGCGCCAGCATCTCGCCTTCGCGCTCGCAGCGGGCGCGGCCGCGTGCCGCCGGCCCGGCGCGCATTCGCCGACGCTCGACGAAGTCGTCGCGCTGCTCGCCGACTGAAGGCGCACGCGGCGCGCAGTCTGGCGCACCGCCTGGACACCGCGCGGCGCTGACACGAAAGCGCCGCGCCGCCGTCATATCCGTGTCCCGCAGCCGCGCGGGCAACGTGCTAGCATGGAATCTCCCTCTTGCTGCGGGTCAGGCGCGACGCTTGCGCGTCCCGATCCACGCGGCCCTTCGAGGGGAGTTTCCTTCCACGAGGAGCACGTTATGGAAGACGTCAGCTACACCAAGGGGATCTACACGGCCGTCGCCTCAGTGCGGCCCATGAACGCCGGCCAGTACCAGGGCCTGGTCTCCCTGGCGCGCGACGACGGCGAGGAACTCGAAAACGCGGTGTATGAAGTCGAAGCCGCATCGGGCACGCCGGAAGAGGCTCTCGAAGAAGCCAAGGCGCTGGCACATCGCATTCTCGGCGAGCTCGAACTGTAAGCCGCCGCGGTGAGCCCAGTGCCCGCTCGTGGACTGCCGGCGCATTGAGACGGGGGTGCTCTGCATGGGACCAGAGTAAGCGCTAACTCTGGTCGACAGGAGGTTAGCCATGTCCGAACAGCTCTTTCTATACGGCGTCTACGCCATCCACGTGCATCCCCTCGAACTGCAGGGCGCTCGCTGGGACGCCGAGTATCAGATCACGCATCGCGACAAGGCCGTGCAGCCGTGGGTCACGGTCGGCGGCAACGCGGGCTTCGACGCGGCCACGCTAGCCGTGGACGCCGCACGCCGCCAGGCTATCGCCGATATCGAACACGGCGCGGGCATTCCGAAGCCGCACGGCTTTCCGTAAGCCTTTCGTTCGACGCGGTTCCTCCACTGCTCTCGTCGCGCCAGCCGTGCGCCGCGCCCTGCCGGCGTCCGTCGGCGTGTCCCCGCTTGTCCTGCCCCTGCGGCGTTGCTACGCTCTTCTTCTTACTTCAGATCCGCAGGGACCATCATGACGTCCGAAACGCCGGAACGCTTCGCAAACCAGGAAGCGGCCCAGCAAGCCGAATCGGCAACCGAGGCTTCGCCCGGCGTGGACATGGACGCCTGCAAGGCCGAAACGCCCGCGGGGCCCAAGAGCAAGGCCAGGCGCGGCACGCCGCGCAAGCTGATGATCGGCACGCGCGAGGTGCTCGTCTACGGGATGCCGCAAACCTGGGGCGACTTCTATCACACGGCGCTCACCATGCGCTGGCCCACGTTCTTTGCCTCGCTCGCGGCCCTCTTCCTGCTGATGAACGGCGTGTTCGCGTGCCTCTACCAGCTCGGCGCCGCGCCCATTGCCAACCAGTATCCGAAGGGCTTCCTCGGTGCGTTCTTCTTCAGCGTGGAGACGCTCGCCACCGTCGGCTACGGCGACATGCATCCGCAAACGCTCTACGCGCATATCGTCGCCACGTTCGAGATCTTCGTCGGCATGTCGGGCATCGCGTTGGCGACCGGCCTCGTGTTCGCGCGCTTTTCGCGCCCGCGCGCCAAGATCATGTTCGCGAGCCAGGTGGTGGTGCACCCCATCGAAGGCCGCATGACGCTGATGGCCCGCGCCGCCAACGCCCGCCAGAACGTGATCGCCGAAGCGGGCGCGAAGCTGCGGCTCATCCGCATCGAAACATCGTCGGACGGCTTCCGCGCGCGACGTATCCACGACCTCAAGCTCGTGCGCGACCAGCATCCGCTCTTCACGCTGGGCTGGAATCTCATGCACGTGATCGACGAGTCGAGCCCGCTCTACGGCGTCACGCCCGAGATGCTGGCCGAGCAGCACGGCACGCTGCATGTCGTGATCGAGGGCTCCGACGAATCGACCGCGCAGACCATGCAGGCGCGCTTTAGCTGGTCGGACCGCCAGATCCGCTGGGACTACCGCTACGTCGACCTGATGACCGACGCGGACGGCGTGAGCACGATGGACTACACGCACTTTCACGATGTCGTGCCGTTCGATCGGACGAAGCCCTACGCACCCCGGACAATCTGACGGATTAGCCCGAAGGCCGATCCGAACGGGCTCGCGCCGAGGCAGAGAAAATCTCTCTCCAAATTCGCCCGACGCGGGCAGGCTCTCGCGCGAATAGGCGGCAGCGCCGGAGAGTTAGCAAAAAATTTCCGTCATTGGCGAGAAAAAATAGAGTCTCTTTCGCCGCTCTTCCAGGAGAGCCACGCGAATGCAATAGAAATGGAGACTCCCCCAATGACCGCGCGCCCCGCGTTCGGCGATACGTCCTCGCCGCTTGATACGCCGCCCCTCGCTGATTACAAGCTCACCGACAACCTCACCGCCACGCGCGGCCGCATCTTCCTGACCGGCACCCAGGCGCTGATCCGCCTCGCGCTCATGCAGCGCGCGCTCGACCGCGCGAATGGCCTGAACACCGCGGGCTTCATCAGCGGCTATCGCGGCTCGCCGCTCGGCATGGTCGATCAGCAGGCGTGGAAGGCGAAGAAACTGCTCGAAGCCGCCGACGTGCGCTTCTTGCCCGCCATCAACGAGGAGTTGGGCGGCACCGCGGTGCTCGGCACGCAGCGCGTGGAAGCGGACCCGGAGCGCACCGTCGAAGGCGTGTTCGCGATGTGGTACGGCAAGGGTCCGGGCGTCGATCGCGCCGGCGACGCGCTCAAGCACGGCAACGCCTATGGCTCGTCGCCGCATGGCGGCGTGCTCGTGGTGGCCGGCGACGACCACGGCTGCGTGTCGTCGTCCATGCCGCATCAGAGCGACTTCGCGTTGATGGCGTGGCACATGCCTGTCGTGAATCCGTCGAACATCGCGGACATGCTCGAATTCGGCCTGTATGGCTGGGCCCTATCGCGCTACTCGGGCGCGTGGGTGGGCTACAAGGCGATTTCGGAAACGGTGGAGTCGGGCTCGACCGTCGATCTCGATGCCATCAAGACCGACTGGCAAGCACCGGAAGGTTTCACCCCGCCGCCGGGCGGACTGCACAACCGCTGGCCCGATCTGCCGAGTCTCGCCATCGAGCAGCGCCTCGCCGCCAAGCTCGACGCCGTGCGCCACTTCGCGCGCATGAACAGCATCGACAAGTGGATCGCGCCGAGCCCGCATGCGAACGTGGGCATCGTCACCTGCGGCAAGGCGCACCTGGACCTGATGGAAACGCTGCGCCGCCTCGATCTCACCGTCGACGACCTCGATCGCGCGGGCGTGCGCATCTACAAGGTGGGCCTGTCGTTCCCGCTGGAGATGTCGCGTATCGACGCATTCGTCTCGGGCCTCACCGACGTGCTCGTGATCGAAGAGAAGGGCCCGGTGATCGAGCAGCAGATCAAAGACTACCTCTACAACCGCAAGGAAGGCGCGCGCCCGACGGTGATCGGCAAGCATGCCGAGGACGGCACGCTGCTGCTCTCCGAGCTTGGCGAGCTGCGTCCCTCGCGCATCCTGCCCGTGTTCGCCGCATGGCTCGCGAAGCACCGCCCCGCGCTCGACCGCCGCGAGCGCGTGGTCGATCTCGTCGCGCCGCAAATCCTCTCGAATGCCGCCGACGCCGTGCGCCGCACGCCCTACTTCTGCTCGGGCTGCCCGCACAACACGTCGACGAAGGTACCCGAAGGCTCGATCGCGCAGGCCGGCATCGGCTGCCACTTCATGGCTTCGTGGATGGAGCGCGACACCACGGGCCTGATCCAGATGGGCGGCGAAGGCGTGGACTGGGCCGCACACTCGATGTTCACGAAGATGCCGCACGTGTTCCAGAATCTCGGTGACGGCACCTACTTTCACTCAGGCATCCTTGCGATTCGCCAGGCAGTTGCGGCGAAGACCAACATCACCTACAAGATTCTCTACAACGACGCCGTGGCGATGACGGGCGGCCAGCCCGTGGACGGCAGCATCTCCGTGCCGCAGATCGCACGCCAGGTGGAAGCCGAAGGCGTCTCGCGCTTCGTGGTGGTGAGCGACGAGACCGAGAAGTACGACGGCCATCACGGCCTGTTCCCGAAGGGCACGACGTTCCATCACCGCAGCGAACTCGATACGGTCCAGCGCGAACTGCGCGAAACGCCGGGCGTGACCGTGCTGATCTACGACCAGACCTGCGCCGCCGAAAAGCGCCGCCGCCGCAAGAAGGGTGAATTCCCCGACCCGGACAAGCGCCTCTTCATCAACGAGGAAGTGTGCGAAGGCTGCGGCGATTGCGGCGTGCAGTCGAATTGTCTTTCGGTCGAACCCGTGGAAACGGAGCTGGGCCGCAAGCGTCGCATCGACCAGTCGTCGTGCAACAAGGACTATTCGTGCGTGAACGGCTTCTGCCCGAGCTTCGTGACCATCGAGGGCGGCAAGCTCAAGAAGGCCGCGGGCGCGACGTTCGATCCGCAGGCGCTCGCCGCGCGCGTGAACGCGCTGCCTGTTCCGGCCACGCATCTCGACAACGCGCCCTACGACATCCTCGTGACAGGCGTGGGCGGCACCGGTGTCGTGACCGTGGGCGCGCTCATCAGCATGGCCGCGCATCTGGAAGGCAAGAGCGCTTCGGTGCTCGACTTCATGGGCTTTGCGCAGAAGGGCGGCTCGGTGCTCTCTTTCGTGCGCTTCGCGGCGACCGACGCGCTGCTCAACCAGGTGCGCATCGACACGCAGCAGGCCGACCTGCTGCTCGCCTGCGACATGGTGGTGGGCGCGAGCGCCGACGCGCTGCAAACCGTGCGGCACGACCGCACGCGCATCGTCGTGAACACGCATGAGATTCCGAACGCGTCGTTCGTGCAGAACCCCGAAGCGAACCTGCACGCCGATGCGCTGCTCGCGAAGATGCGGCATGCGGCGACGAATGGCGCAACATCAGCGCAAGATCCGCTCTCGGCATGCGACGCCCAGGCGCTCGCGCAGCGTTATCTCGGCGACACGATCGGCGCGAACATCGTGATGCTCGGCTTCGCGTGGCAGCTCGGCCTCGTGCCGGTTTCGCTCGCGGCGCTCACGCGCGCCATCGAGCTGAACAACGTGGCCGTGAAGGCAAACCTGTTCGCGTTCTCCATCGGCCGCATGGCCGCCGCCGATCCTGCCGCGCTCGAAGCGCTCGACACGCAACGTGCGGCCGCCGCGAAAGCCACGGCGCGCAAGCTTACGCAAACGCTCGACGAATTGATCGCCGACCGCGAAGCGCGTCTGCTCGCATATGGCGGCGCGAGCTACGTGAAGCGTTATCGCGCGCTGGTCGATACCGCACGCAACGCCGACAAGAGCGCAGAGAAAACGCTCGCACGCGCCGTCGCGACCACGTTCTATCGGCTGCTCGCCGTGAAGGACGAATACGAAGTCGCGCGCCTGCACGCCGATCCGGCTTTCCGCGCGGCGCTCGAAGCGCAGTTCGAGGGCACGGCAGGCAGCGACTTCACCGTGAAGTTCAACCTCGCGCCGCCGCTCATCGCGCGTGAAAAGAATGGCCAGCCCCCGCGCAAGATGCAGTTCGGCCAGTGGATGTGGAGTGCGTTCGGGCTGCTGAAGAAGGGCCGCAGCGTGCGCGGCACGTGGCTCGATCCGTTCGGCAAGACGCTGGAGCGCCGCATGGAGCGCGCACTCGCCGGCGACTACGAGGCAACGCTGCGCGGTGCGTTCGCAAGCCTCACCGCTGAAAACGCCGACGACATCGCCAAGCTCGCGAATCTGCATCAACGTGTGCGCGGCTATGGGCACGTGAAGCTTGCGAACCTCGCGGCGGTGAAACGCAGCGAGCGCGAACTGGCGGCGCGCCTTGCCATCGACGTGAAGACGAGCGCGGCGGTACAGGAAGCACTCGCGTCGTTCAAGGGCGCGGGCGCGTTGCGCGGCATTCCGGTGGTCGTAGCGAAGTAACGTGAAGTGAAGCTGGCAAGCGCGCGCCGTTCATCTGAATGGCGCGCACTTTTTTTGTTCAGGCGTCGAGCAGGTTCCGCGCGCGCCGCACCTTGATTTCATCGACGGGGGCGAGCCCCTTGCCGTCGACGCGCACACCCGAGCCAAAATGCACTGCGTGCACGCGCGTCGCGCTCACGAATTGCGCCACGCGGTCGAGCGTGAGTCCCGCGCCCGCGAGCACCGTGCAATGCGTGTGCGCCGCGCGCTGCACGAGCGTTTCGATTTGCGCCTGCGCGTCCAGCACCGAAGGCTTGCCGCCCGAGGTGAGGACGTTCGTCACGGCGTCGAAACCGAGCAGCACGTCGAACGCTTCCTGCAGATCGCGCGCTTCGTCGAACGCCCGATGAAACGTGAGCGGCATGCCGTCGGCGGCGTCGATCGCGCGCTGCAGTCCATCGCGATCCACTTCATGCGAAGGCGTGAGCATACCGATGACGACCGCATGCGCGCCCGCCAGCTTCGCGGCGCGCACGTCGCGCAGCATCACCGCGTAATCGTCCGAGTCGTAAATGAATGAGCGGCTGTGCGGCCGCACGATCACGTTCACGGGAATCGCCACCGCCGCGCACACGGCTTCGATCATGCCGATGCTCGGCGTGAGGCCGCCCTCGCCCATTGCGGTGACGAGTTCGAGACGATCCGCGCCGCCGCGCTCGGCGGCTTGCGCATCGGCGACGGTGGTCGCGATGACCTCCAGCACTACCCGTTCATGTTGCATGTTGGCGCGCCATGTCGTGAGGAACACGCCATGATCGCAGATGCACGCCTACTCGAACCAGTCGATGTCACCGCACAGCACGCACAGGCGTTCGCCCACCTGCACCGCCATCGAAAGCGTCAGGCACGGCAGCGCCTCGTTGATCGACAGATACGGTCCGGTCACGTGCACGCGCCCCGGCGTGACGAGTGCCGTGCGGAAATACGGCCTGCGCAGCCAGCTCGCGCCTTGCGCATCTTCCAGCGGCAAAAAGCGCGCATCGCGTTCAGCGCGGTCGACGCGCAGCACCACGTTGCGGCCCGCCTGCCTGCCGTTCGAATCGAGCAGATAGCAGCGCGCCGCGTGTGCGAGCGCGAGGAAGTTCCAGCACACCTCCTCCATCGGTTCGCCAGCCGAAAGCCGTTCGGCCGCGCGCTCGAACGCGCGCAGATAGGGCGCGAGGCGATTCGTCTCGCCGCGCTCGCGCGTTTCGGTCTGCTGACGAAAACGCTCGGTCGCCTCGGCGATCACGCCTTGCGCCTGGGCGGCGTCGGCGAGTCCGGGCGCCGGCCGTGCGAAGTAGAAGCCCTGCACGAAGTCCGCGTTGCACGCGAGCGCGAGCTGCGCCTCGTGTTCCGTCTCCACGCCTTCGATCAGCACGAGCTTGCCCGCGTCGTGCAGGAGCGCGACGAGCGCGGGCAGCGTTGCGGCCATGTCGGCGCGATGCTGCGCGTGCATGAGCATGATGCGGTCGAGCTTCACGATGTCGGGATTGAGCTGCCACACGCGGCCAATATCGACGTTGCCCGCGCCGAAGTCGTCGAGCGCCACGAGAAAGCCGCGCTCGCGAAACGTCGCGACGGCCTGCGCGAGGGCGTCGAGATCGGTCGCCTCGTCCTCCAGCACCTCCAGCACGATGCGCCGCGGCGCGATGTTCAGCCGCCGCAGGTTCGCGAGCAGCGCCGCCGAGTGGTACGCCTCGATCAGCGTACCCGGATGCACGTTGAGAAAGAGCCATTCGCGCTCCGCCCCGAGCAGCGCGAAGTTCTCCAGATGCAACCCCTGGGCGAGCCGGTCCACCAGCAGCGCTTCGCCCACGCGCGCGGCGTCGCCGAATACATCGAGCGGCGAAACCGGGCGGTCGAGTGGGTCGTGCGCGCGCAGCAGCCCTTCGTAGCCCACCGCTCGCATGTGCGAGAGGCTGAACACCGGCTGGAACACGCTCGTGAGCGTGAGGTCGCCATGGTGCGCGCTATAGCGCTGCAGCCCCGAAGTGACGCTGAGATCGAAGCCGTGAGGGGTCACGGCTGTTTTGTCCTGTTGCTCTGTGATCATGCCATCCTCTAGCGCGTAGGAAGGACGCTGCAGTCCGCACAGCCTTTGCACGGCCCGCGCTTGTCCTCCGTAGCCTGATTTTCATTGCGTCACAGGAGGGATCAAGCAAGGTCCGTGCTCGCTCGCACCGCGATCTGGCACGCATCAGGAAATGCGTTTACACCCATCGCGTGCGCTGCGATTGGGCACGCCATGCACCGCGCGAGACATCGCACGGCGCACCGATATCGTGCGCCTTTCCACGCGCTTTTGCTTTGGTGGTGGTGCATATACGCGGACAAATTGCCGCATTTTTGGCGAATATCGGGCTCGCCACGCGTTCGCCCTGCGCGCTTCGCGGCGGCTTACAGACGTGTCAGGCTAAACTGTCCCTCGACCGGCGCGCCCTCTCTAATGCGCGCCAGAACGCAGTGCCGCACCGCGCGTGAAGAGAGGCACCTGTCCCCTCTTCAACGCTTCCCCGCCTGGTCCCGTTTGGCCTTGTTTGGCCCTGTTTGGCCCCCGCTACGTTTTTCGATGGACATTCTCTTCACCGTTCTCATTCTGCTGCTCGCTGTTGCCGTGTCCGGCATCATCGCGCGCACCGTGCCAATCAAGCTGCCGTTGCCGCTCGTGCAGATCGGCATCGGCGCGCTGCTCACGTTTCCGCTCGTGAATCCGCACGTCACGTTCGATCCCGACATCTTCATGGCGCTGTTCATTCCGCCGCTGCTGTTCGCGGACGGCTGGCGCATGCCCAAACGCGAGTTCTTCATGCAGCGTCGCGCGATCCTCATGCTCGCGCTCGGCCTCGTGCTGCTGACGGTCGTCGCCGTGGGCTATTTCGTGCACTGGCTCGTGCCGCAGATCTCGCTGCCCGTGGCGTTCGCGCTCGCCGCCGTGCTCTCGCCCACCGACGCCGTCGCGCTCTCGGGCATCGCCGGCAAGGACCGCATTCCCGCGCAGCTCATGCACATCCTCGAAGGCGAAGCGCTGATGAACGACGCCTCGGGTCTCGTTGCGCTCAAGTTCGCCGTGGCGGCCGCGCTCACCGGCTACTTTTCGCTGCGCTCGGCGGCACTCAGCTTCGTCGTGATCGCGGCGGGCGGTCTGGCGCTCGGGGCGGCGATCGGCTGGCTCTTCAGCTTCGTGTCGGCGCGCTTTCTCAACATGACCGAAGAGGGCGACCCCGCACCCGGCGTCGTGCTCACCTTGCTGATTCCGTTCGCGGCGTATCTGTTCGCCGAGCACCTCGAGGTGTCGGGCGTGCTCGCTGCCGTTTCCGCCGGCATGACGATGAACTTCACGAGCGTCGCGCACAAAGGACCGGTGTCGACACGCGTGCGCGCCACGAGCACCTGGTCGATGATCGAATTCGTCTTCAACGGCATGGTGTTCACGCTGCTCGGCCTGCAGTTCCCTGGCATTCTCGGCAAGGCGCTGCTCGACGCGCACCACACGAGCAACGTACAGATGCTGCGTCTCATCGGCTATATCGCCGCCGTACTCGTGGCGCTCTACGCCATGCGCTTCGGCTGGGTGTGGCTGCTGCGCTGGGTGGCGAGCCGCGGCGCCGCGCGTCACGGCGTCGCGAACGCGGTGCCGGGCCTGCGCACCGTGGCGATCACCACGGTGGCGGGCGTACGGGGCGCGGTGACGCTCGCGGGCGTGCTCTCGCTGCCCGTGGCGCTCGCCAACGGCAGCCCGCTGCCCGGGCGAGACAGCGCCATTTTCATCGCGACGGGCGTGATCCTCGCCTCGCTGCTGGTGGCGATCGTGGGCCTGCCGCTGTTGCTGCGCGGCGTGCGGCGCGGCGCGCAGGGACCGCACGCAGCCGAGGAGCGCGCGGCGCGCATCCAGGCGGCGCAGGCGGGCATCCGCGCCGTCGATGCGGTGCACGAAAAGGTGAGCGAGGATCTCGACGAATCGCAGGCCGCCTACGCCGCCGACACGACCGCGCGCGTGATGGACGCCTACCGCCGCCGCCTCGCCTCGCTCGATGCCGACCGCGACCGCAGCGCGAACGCGCGCCGCTCGGACGCGCTGGAAATGGAAATGCGCCTCGCCGGCATGCGCGCCGAACGCGCGACGCTGCTCAAGCTGCGCAACCAGATGCAGATCAACGACGAAACGCTGGCGAAGCTGATGCGCGAAGTCGATCTTTCGGAAACGGCGATGACGACGCGCGGGCGCAATCGCAACTGAGCGCTTAGGCGCAGATGCGGTGAATCGGGAGAGGGGAAAACGCGGCGCCGAGGACCGGCGCCGCATGTCGCGATAAGGCGGTGAGCCTTAAACCGCCGCTTCCTGCGCCGGTTTGCGACGCAGCAGAGCGTAGAGGATGATCGCGCCAAACGTGGCGGTGCCGATGCCGCCCAGCCCGAAGCCGCCGAGCTTGAGCGAGAAGTCGCCCGCGCCGAGCACAAGCGTGACTGCGGCGACGATCAGATTGCGGTTGTCCGAGAAGTCCACCTTGTTGACGACCCAGATACGCGCGCCCGTCACAGCGATCAGACCGAACACGACGATCGAGACGCCGCCGAGCACCGGGCCCGGAATCGTCTGAATGACGGCGCCGAACTTCGGCGAGAAGCCGAGCACGAGCGCGATGACCGCGGCGATCACGAACACGAGCGTCGAGTAGATTTTCGTCACGGCCATCACGCCGATGTTTTCCGCGTAGGTCGTGACACCCGTGCCGCCCGCGAAGCCCGAGACGATCGTGGCGAGCCCGTCGCCGATGAACGCGCGGCCCACATAGCGGTCGAGGTTGTAGCCCGTCATCGCGGAAACCGCCTTGATGTGGCCAAGGTTCTCCGCCACCAGAATCACGGCGATCGGCACGAGCAGCGTCATGGCGTGCGGGTCGAACACCGGCGCGGTGAACTTCGGCATGCCGAACCAGGCGGCGTTCGCGACGATCGAGAAGTCGATCGGCTTGCCCAGGCCCATGCCGTTCGTGACGATCGCGTAGATCACGTAGGCGATCAGGAGGCCGACGAGAATCAGCAGGCGCTGCAGCATGCCGCGCGTGAACACGGCCACGCCGCCCACGCAGAGCACGGTGACGATGGCCATCCACGAGTCGAAGATCGAGCCGCTCACGCCCTTCACCGCGATGGGCGCGAGATTCAGCCCGATCACGCAGACGATCGCACCCGTCACCACCGGCGGCATGAGCGTTTCGATCCATTTGGTGCCGATGGCCGAGACGAGCAGGCCGATCAGCGTATAAGCCACGCCGCACGCGATGATGCCGCCGAGCGCGACCGGAATGTTGGGATTGGGTCCCTGCCCGCCGTAGCCCGTGACAGCGATCACGAGACCGATGAACGCGAAGCTCGAACCGAGATAGCTCGGCACGCGCCCGCCCACCACCACGAAGAACAGCAGCGTGCCGACACCCGACATGAAAATACACAGGTTCGGATCGAAGCCCATGAGCAGCGGCGCGAGCACGGTCGAGCCGAACATGGCGACGACGTGCTGCACGCCCATGGCGAACATCTGCGGCCAGGGCAGGCGCTCGTCGGGAGCCACGACGCTGCGGGTGTCACCCGTCTGCGCGCGCCAGCGGGGGAAATAGGAGTCGGACATGGGTTCCTCTTGTCGGCGTGATTTGCGGTCTGGTTGTGGTTTTGATTGTTGGCGCGCACGCATCGATGCAACGGCCGCCCTTGATGCAGGTCAGGCGGGAGTGTACGGAGCCGCAATCAGCGTGGCAAGCCGGATGTCGGGCATCCGAAACACTCCCGGCGGTCGTCGGGACGATCTGCGGAGCCAGTGCCGAATGGAGATTAAGACTCCTCCTATATTCGGGGCAGGATACCGAATATAGACTTGCCTTGCTGCGTGACCTCATGGCAGTCCATGCAGAGGTTGTAAGTGGCAAACTCTCCGACTTCCCCGCTCCTGCCCCCCGCTCGAGCGGTTTTTTTTGCCCGCGCAATATGAGCCACGCGCGCGTTCAGGCGAATGCGGATTGCGCCAGTTCCCGCGCGTAGTCGCGCACGTCTTCCGGCCAGGGCGCATTCGCCGCTTCGAAGCGGCTACGCTCGCCCGCGTACAGCGCGCGCAACGCCTCCTCGTAATTCGGCAGATTGCCGGCCAGTGCAGTCATGAAGCGGTGCGCGGCTTCCTGGGCCGCGCGCACGCGTTCGCGTGCCTCGCTCGCGTGGCGGGCGGCATCCACGAGACGGCGCAGCACCACTGAGGCGCCGCCGGGCTGCGCGCCGAGCCAGTCCCAGTGGCGCGGCAACAGCGTCACCTCGCGAGCCACTACGCCGAGCTTCGGGCGGCCGCGGCCGCGCGGGGCGTCTTCCGGTGCCGCTTCGTCGATTCCGTCCGGAGCGGCTGCATCCTGCTCGCTACTTTGCTGCGCAACGATGCGCGCCTCGACGTCCTTTTCCGTGCCGCGCAGATCGAATTCGACCGGGCGCGCGTCGCGGTCGTCGAAGACCAGCACCGTCGCGCCGTTTTCGTTCCCGTTTTCGTTCCCTTCGCGCTCGAGTTCCGCCTTGACCGCCAACGCCACCTGAAGCGGCGCGCCGCGCGCGATCACGCGTTTGCCCGCAAATGCCGTACAGCCGTTCGCCATCGTCATGGTTTTCTCCGTCCTGGTATCCAACGATGGGCGAATATTACCCGGGTAAATTTAGCGATGCAATATCATCCGGGTAAAATTTGATGGCAGTCAGCCGGAGCGGCCTTCGAGATCCGCGCCAGGCGCATCGTCGGTCGTGGCGGGCAGCCATGCCGCCACGCGGTTGCGGCCCGAGCGCTTCGCCGTGTAGAGCGCGGCGTCGGCGGCGTCGGTCAGCGCGCGCCAGTCGGCAAACGCGCTTTGGGTCGTGCAGGCCACGCCCACGCTCACCGTGAGCACACCGTTCGGGCTGTCGGCGTGCGGCAGCGCCAGCGCCTCGATCGCGGCGCGCACCTTCTCGGCCAACGCGAGCGCCTGGGCCTCGCCCGTGTCGGGCAGCACCAGCACGAATTCTTCGCCGCCATAGCGCGCCGCACAGTCCGCCGCGCGGCGTGCGTGTGCGCCGAGTGCGTGCGCGACGGCCGCGAGCGCGTCGTCGCCGGCGAGGTGGCCATAGCGGTCGTTGTAGAGCTTGAAGCGGTCCACATCGAGCAGCACGATCGCGAGCGGGCTGCCCGAGCGGCGTGCGCGCGCCCACTCGTGGTCCGCGCGGGTCTCGAAGGCGCGCCGGTTCGCGAGCGACGTGAGCGCGTCGGTGCCCGCCTGCACGCGCAACTCCGCCTCCACCGCGCCACGCTGGCGCAACTGGCGCGTGAACATCAACGCGAGCGCGATCAGCGAGATGTCGAGCACCGCCGTGAGCGTGCCGATGATCCAGGCGCGCACGCGCCATTCGCGATAGATGTCGTCCGCCGCGACAGCGACACTGAACACGAGCGGATAGCCCTCCACGCGCCGCAGCGCAAACCAGCGCCGCACGCGGTCCACCGGGCCGAGCGAGAAGAAGCCGTTAGCCTGCGATCGCTGGAAACGCTGGAAGAGCGCGGATTCCGCAACGCTTTTGCCGATCAGCTCGGGAACGTACGGGCGGCGCATGAGCAGCGTGCCGTCGGCGAGCGTGAGCGCCAGCGCGCCGTCCGTGCCGATGTCCACGCCGCTGAACAATTGGCGGAAATAATCGAGCCGCATCGTGCCGACCACCACGCCCGCGAACGAGCCGTCAGGGTTCGAGAGACGGCGGCTCAATCCGATGGTCGCGTTGGCCGGCCCGTCGCGTGGAATGAACGGGTGGCTCAGAAAGAGGCCTACGTGCGGCGAGTCGCGCTGCGCGATGAAATAGTCGCGGTCGGCCACATTGAGCGAGCGCGGCGGCACCGAGCGCGAATCGAACACCACGTCGCCCGCCGCGTTGGTAACGAAGATCGCGCCCAGATTCTTCGCCGTGGCCGAGCGGTCGAACAACACATTCTGGCGAATGTCGGGGGGCAGCGAGGCGAGACGCGGATCGTCGATGGCGTCGATGACGGCTTGCAGCGAAAGGTTGTAGACGTCGAAATTGCGCGCCGTGTCGCGCTCGAAAAGCAGCGCCATATTGGAGGCGGAAGCGCGGGCGCTCGCGAGCGCATCGTGCCGCATCTGCGCCATGACCCACGCGGCGATCAGCGTCAGTACTGCGGCCAGCGCAATGCCGATGGCAAGCACGGCGTTCGGTCGGCGGATCATCATCTCGGGCCTTCGGGGGCTGGCCTTGCAGTGGCGCCGGTTGCCGGGCGCCTGCTTGCGCCCGACCGTGGACGATGCCCGACGCCGCGCGCGCCGGGTTGCAAGCGAGTGTACAACGGCCGGCGGGCGCATGCTGTGCGTATGCATTCATCCTCGCATGCCGCGTGAGGCGTGGCTATGCGGGCAAGTCCGGTCGAGGGTCGCGTTTGGGGCACGGCTCGATTTTGCGCCCTATTCTCCTGAATAAAGTGCGTTTCGAGTGGCGTTCGCCGCGTTAATTTGGATTCCTCTGTTTTATCGCGCGACTACGTATGCGCTTGTCATGCTGCGTGGTCAGTCGTCGCGCACGCCGACGATTGCGCGCGCCTCGATCCACGCTCGCCACTGGCCGCCGAAGTCGAAAAGCGGGTCGATGTCGAAGGCTTGTGCAAGCGCGTCGTCGAGCGTGGCGCCGTCACGCAGCGCGACAAAGGCTGCGTGTGCGGCATGCGTGTGCACGAGCGCGGTGGGCCGCCATTGCGGCCGGACCACGAGTGCCCACGCCGGCACATCCACGCGCTCGGGCCATACGCCGCCCAGCTGATGAGCCCGCCAGATCGCCACGGCATCGAAGCGTAGAGCGAGCGCAGCGCAGGCGGGATGCACCGCGAGACGCGATTGCGCAAGACGCTCCGCGCCGAGCGCTTGCCATTGCTGCGCGTCGAGTGGCGTGGCGTTCGCTGCGTAACTGGCTGCGTGCAGCGCCCATTCGAGTCGCGCGACATCGCCGAAATACGCATAGCGTGCGTCGGTCTCGTAACGCTCGATGAATTCGGGCAGCTTCGCGCCGAAGCGGTTCAGATCGGCGTCGCGAGAAGGATGCGCACTCGCGTAGGCTAGCGCGAGTGCATCGAACCAGGCCTCGCCGGTCAGGGCCGCGAGCACCGGATACGCGTTCGCGAGTGCAAGCCGCCGTGCCGCACGCCCATTGCCGCGATACAGGCCCATGCGCTCGTGCAGCAGCGCGGCATCGGCGGGAAGCATCTCGCGGGCGAGCGACGCATCGACGCCGGGATCGTCCAGTGCGGCAGCGAAGGCTTGCTGCGCCGCTTCCAGCGTGTTGCGCACAGTCATGAGCGCAGCTCCGATGTGTGACGCGCATGCTTCGCGCAGTGTTCGCGCGCGAGACGCGCCTCGTCGAGCAACACCTCGAGCGCCGGCACCGCCGTGTCCCACTCAATGAGCGTGGGCGTCGCGCCGAATCGCTCGAGTGCAGCCTCATACAGCGACCAGACCACCGGCGCGACGCGCGAACCGTGATCGTCGATCACAGCGGCGGGCGTCGCGCGATGCCCCGCCAGATGGATCTCGCCGACGATCTCCGGCGGCAGTGCGGCCATGGCCGCCAGTGCATCCTCACCGTGGTTGCATTGATTCACGTACAGATTGTTCACGTCGAGCAGCACGCCGCAGCCCGTGCGCTGCGCGAGCGCGGCGAGGAATTCCGCCTCGCTCCAGGTATCGCCGCGAAATCGTACGTAGGTCGAAACATTTTCGATCAGCACGGTACGGCGCAGCGCGTCCTGCATCTGCGAAACCCGCGCGCTCAGGTGATCGAGCGAGGCTTGCGTGAGCGGCATCGGCAGCAGATCGTGCAGCGCGCCTTGCGCGCTCGCGCCCCAGCATAGATGCTCGGAGACGACAGCGGGATCGATGCGCGCCACCAGCCGCGCGAGCCTCGCGAGATGCGCCGTATCGAGCGGCGTGGCCGAGCCGAGCCCGAGCCCCACGCCGTGCAGGCTCACGGGCAAATCGCGGCGCACGGTTTCGAGCACGTGCAGGTCGTAACCGCCTTCGCCGAAATAGTTCTCGCTGTGGACCTCGATCCAGTCGACTGCAGGCGGCCCTGCCATGAAGGCCTCGTAGTGCGCGTGACGCAGGCCAATGCCCACGCCACTGAGTGCGACTGGCGCGCTCATCTTGCGCCCCCCGCGTTGCGCGCCACCTCAGCCGTGAGGCTCATTTTTCCGGCGTGCCGCCAAGCTTCTCGCATGTGCCCTTCGGCATGGTCTTGAAGTCGCCCTTGTCGTGATCGACCTTGGCCTGGCCCGCGCAGTCGTGCACGCCGGTCTTGCTCGAACAATCGTTCTGGCCGGCCTTGGCGACGCCGTAGCAATTCACCGTGTCGTCCGCGTGAGCCACGCCCGCGCCGGCTGTCGCCAGACCCGCGAGCGCGGCGGCGATCAGCGCCTGGCGGCCGAGAGAGTTCTTCATCGCGTTTCTCCTTGAACTTCGAAATGGGTTTCGCAGCAAGCGATCGGACTACGCGGCCGTCGCTGCGCGCGGCCCCGGGTGCCCTATTTTGCCTCACCAGGCCGCACCCAGCCCGGTCGAAGCGCCGAAGATCGACGGAATTATTGCAATTGCAGTAATGATGTTTGCTGGATAGCGGTATTTTTCTTTGAAGTGCACTGCAATAAAGTTCTATCAACGGTTCGAACAACATGATTGTTACGAAACGACAACATAATTTTCGGAGGTTGTTACCATGAAGAATCTGATTGCTGCTGCACTCGCCGTTACCGTCCTCGCCGCTCCGGCCCTGTCGTTCGCACAAGCCGAGCAAGCACCCGTGACGCGCGCTCAAGTTCGCGCCGAACTGGTTCAGCTGGAAAAGGCCGGCTACCGCCCGAATCTGTCGAGCCCGTACTATCCGGAAGACCTGCAGGCTGCCCAGGCGCGCGTCGCCCAGCAAAACGGCGCAGCAGAAGCCACGGCCTACGGCGCATCGACGAACGGCAGCGCCCAAGCCGGCACCCGCGCACCGAACATCAAGCCGACCTACTTCGGCCAGTAATCGCGGCTCACACGTAGTGCTGGCGCACTACGCGAGCAACGCCAGGCGGGCCCGCTCTCCCGATTGGGAGACAGCGGGCCCGCCGTTCATTTCTGCGCCGTGCGTGCAACGCGCGCGGCAGAAATAAGCGGCACGCCCACGAAAACCTCCGCCGCCGGAAATCCGGTGGCTTTGCCCGGACTGCGGTCCGGGCCTTTTTCCTCCTTCCCTCTCGCAATGCATGCGGCCCGCTTTATTAGCGCGGGCCGCGCGCGAAGGCGGCGCGTCCGCTGGGCCTAGAAGCCGTGGGTGACGAGCGAGAGCACAGAAAGATCGGGGTGCGTGCCGTCGATGATGCTGCGGCCCACGTGGACCGCCTCTTCGGTGGCGTCCTGCTCGCTGCGCCAGGTTTCGTCGCCATCCGCGTGATACGCGACTGTGTGGCCCGGCTTCGCGGGATTCGCGCCGGGATGGCAAACGTAGGCCGTGTACGTATAGCGGTTCGTGCCTTCGTCGGTTGGCGTGGCGCTGACATGAATCTCGAAGCCTTCGTAGTCGACCTGATGCATCGCAAGCGGTTGAGCGCTCATGGTGACCTCCGGGTGCCGCGGGTTAGCGGCTGCGGGCTATCCGGCCGATGGGTATGCGGCCAGGTGTTCGGTATTGATTCGGTATTGGGAAGTTTAGGCGATGGGTCCCGGGCGGGTGGCCTACTATTGCAGGGCGATCCACCACTCTGGGAGCTGAGATATGGCATCGAACACCGTCCGCCTGCATCGTGTGCTGCGCGCGCCGCCCGAGCGCATCTACCGCGCCTTTCTCGACGCGAGCGCAGTCGTGAAATGGCTGCCGCCCAACGGCTTCACCTGCACAGTTCATGAACTCGACGCGAAAGTCGGCGGCCGTTACCGGATGTCGTTCAAGAACTTCACCGCGGGCCACGGTCATTCGTTCGGCGGCGAATATCTCGAACTCGTGCCGAACGAGCGTTTGCGGTACACCGGTGTGTTCGAGGATCAGCACCTGCCCGGCACCATGCAGACGACGGTCGAGCTGCGCGCCGTGTTTTTCGGCGCGGAAATGACCGTCGTGCAGGAAGGCATACCGGAGATCATTCCAGTCGAAGCGTGTTATCTGGGCTGGCAGGAGTCGCTGGCGTTGCTCGCAAAGCTGGTCGAAGCGGAAATCAAGCAGTAAAGAAAAAGGGGCGCTCGCGCCCCTTTCTTTTCGACTGTGTGCTGCTTCAATACCCGAGCGCGCAGCCGTCCTTGCGATGATCGGACGCGCCGGTCAACACGCCCCGCTCCCAGTCGATGCGGATCGCCTGCGAACCGCCAATCGGCCCGGCGGCAGGCACGAGCTTGAAGCCGCGATCCGCGAGCACCGCGCGCGCGTTAGCGGGCAAGGTCGATTCGATTTCCACGGTGCCCGTGCCCGGGCGCGGAAAGACGCGCGGCAGATCCATCGCGGCCTGCATGTCGAGGCCGTAATGCAGCACCTTCGATAGGAAGTGCGCGTGCCCCATGGCCTGATAGTGGCCGCCCATCACGCCGAAACTCATCTGCACGCGGCCGTCGCGCGCGACCATCCCCGGAATGATGGTGTGCATCGGACGCTTGTGCGGCGCAATCGCGTTGGGATGCCCTGGCTCGACCGAGAAGCTCATGCCGCGGTTGTGCAGCATTACACCGGATTCCTTGCCCATCAGCCCGCTGCCAAATGGATAGAACAACGAATTGATGAAGCTCACGCAGTTGCGATCGCGATCGACGACGGTGATGTAGACCGTGTCGCGGTGCTCGACCTGGGTGAGCGCGGCAGCCGGGTCCAGGACGCCTTCGAGGTCGATGCGGCTTCGCAGGCCGTCCACGTAGTCGTCGGACAGCAGGCGCTCGAAATCGACGCGGCCATGGCGCGGGTCCCCTAGCACGGCGTCGCGTACTGCGTAGGCGAGCTTGGCCGCCTCGATCTCGCGATGCAGACGGTCGGGGTCGAGCGGACTGCCTTCAGCGTCGTATTTGTCGAGCAGGCGCAGCAACAGCAGCGCGATCACGCCCTGCCCCGCCGGCGGGCATTCGATCACGTCGTAGCCGCGGAATTTTGCGCGAATCGGCGTGACGTAATCGCCGCGGAATTCGGCGAAGTCTTCCAGCGTGTGCAGTCCGCCGTGCGCCTGAAGCTGCGCGACGAGATCGGCCGCGATGGCGCCGCAGTAGAACGCGTCCCGGCCCGATTCGGCGATGGCGCGCAGCGTGTTCGCGAGACGCGGTTGATGGTGCGTCGAGCCCGCGCGCGGCGCAGCGCCATCCACGAGCATGGTGGTGCGCGCTACGGCGTCGCGCGAGAGCGTTTCCACTTCTGCCGCCCAGTCGTGCGCGGTACGCGGCGCAACGGCGTAGCCTTCTTCGGCGAAACGGATTGCCGGAGCCAGTACGTCGCGCAGCGGCAGCTGGCCGTGATCGCGATGGAGCGTGGTCCATGCGTCCACCGCGCCCGGCACCGTGACGGCATGCGGCGAATGACGCGCGATGGTTTCCACGCCCATGGCGCGCAGACGCTCGGCACTCGCTGCCGCGGGGGCCCAGCCGGAACCGTCATAGGCGATCACGTCATCGGTACCGCCGCGCGAATAGAGCGCAAAACAGTCGCCGCCTACGCCCGTCGAGCCGGGTTCGACCACGCACTGCACCGCGCACGCGGCAATCGCGGCATCCATGGCGTTGCCGCCGGCGGCGAGAATCTGGACGGCGGCGAGCGTGGCGCTCGGGTGCGAAGTCGCAGCCATGCCGTTGCGAGCCATGACGAGCGAGCGGCCCGGCGTTTCGAAGTTACGCATCGAAGCGTTCTCCTATTTTGGTATCCTGATGATGTGTTAATTCACGTGACGCAGCATTGCGGCTCATGCCTACGCCGATGCAGGCATGGCAGTTCGCAGCGTGCGCTTCAAGAACGTCTGCGTGCGCGGATGCGATGGCGCGGTGAAAATGCGCTCGGGCGGCCCTTCTTCGATCAGCTCGCCCTGGTCGAGCACGACCACGCGATCGGCCACCTCGCGAGCGAAGCCCATTTCGTGCGTGACGACGACCATCGTCATGCCGTCTTCCGCAAGCTCCTTCATCACCTGCAGCACTTCGCCCACGGTTTCCGGATCGAGCGCGCTGGTGGGTTCGTCGAAGAGCAGCACCTTTGGCTGCATGGCAAGCGCGCGAGCGATGGCGATGCGCTGCTGCTGACCGCCGGAAAGCTGCGACGGATAGTGGTCGGCGCGATCTGCAAGACCCACGCGGGCGATCAGCGCCTTCGCCTGCTTGATCGCCTCTTCGCGCGGCATCTTCAGCACGTGGATGGGCGCCTCGATCACGTTCTCCAGCGCCGTCATGTGCGGAAACAGATTGAAGCGCTGGAACACCATGCCGATATCGCGGCGCTGCCGTGCGAGCTGGCGCGCGGAATCGCGCACCAGCGTGCCGTTCGGGCGCTCGACAAACCCAAGCAAATGGCCGTTCACGCGCACCCGCCCGCTGTCGTACGACTCGAGCAGATTGAGGCAGCGGATGAACGTGGTCTTGCCCGACCCCGACGAGCCGATCAGCACCACCACTTCCCCCTTCGCGACGCTCAACGAAATGCCGTTGAGGACCTTGGTCGAGCCGAACGACTTGTGAATGTCCGACGCCTCGATGACGATTTCGCGTGCTTCGTTCATGTCAACGCCCCCGCAGCAGTTTCATCGTTTGCGCGCCGAACAGACGCGTATTCGCAGCCGGCTTCGCCTCGCCGCGGCCGAAATGCGCTTCGAGCCGCCGCTGCACGAAACCCCAGAGCGTGGTGAGCGCGAGGAAGTAGATGCCGAGCACGAGATACAGCTCGAACACGCGGAAGTTCACCGAGGTGATCATCTGCGTGCTTAGGAGCAGTTCCGGCACGCCGATCACGCTCACGAGCGTGGTGTTCTTGAGCATCACGTTGAACTCGTTGCCGAGCGGCGGCACGATCACGCGGAAGGCTTGCGGCAGCACGACGCGGCGCATGAGCAGCACCGAAGTCATGCCAAGCGAGCGCGACGCTTCATACTGCCCACGATCCACCGAACTCAGTCCCGCGCGAATGATCTCCGCCTGATAGGCTGCCGAATTCATGCCGAGCGCAAGCACGGCTGCCTGAATATTGCCGGGCAGCGAGATGATGCCGAAGTCGAGATCGTGAAAGTGAAAGATGTTCGCCGCGGCAAACGCGGTGTACAGGAACACGATCTGCATGAGCAACGGCGTGCCGCGCATGACCCAGATGTAGCCGCGCGCGAGATACTGCACGGGCAAACTCGACGAAAGCCGCATGAGCGCGACGATCAGGCCGAGCGTGGCGCCGAACACGATCGCACAGGCGCTGATCGAGAACGTGAGCCACAATCCGTGCAGATACGCCGGGCTTGGGTCCAGCAGGAATTTCCGGAAGATTTCCCAACTGAAATTCATGGCGTCACCCCGCGCTCACAGGCGATCGTTTTCGAGCTTCCAGGTGGCGAGCATCTTGCCGTAGCGATCGCTCTTCACGAGATCGGCCACGGCCTTCGCCACGGCCGGCGAAAGCGGCTCACCCTTGCGCGCGCCAATGCCGGTTGCGATGCGATTGAAACCGGGCACCGCCTCATCGAACATATCGCCCGAGACCTGCTGGAAGTGCGCGGCGCTTTCCGACGTGGTGCCGTAGGCGTCGACCTGATTTATTCGGAAGGCCTGAAATGCATCGGCATCCGAACTATAGACAACGATATTCATGGGCGGCTTGCCCGCGGCCTTGAGCTTCTCGTTCTCCTTGTCGAGCAGCGTGCTGATGGTCGTGCCGTTGAGCACCGCGACCTTCATGCCAGAAAGGTCATCGAGCGAGCGCACGTGGCGCGGGTTGCCGCGCGGCACCATGATTGACTGGCTCGAATACATATAGTCGACGATGTCGATGATCTGGCGCCGCTCGGGCTTGTCGAAGAGCTGGCCGATCACGAGATCGCATTGCTTCGCCTGCAGCGCCGGAATCTGCCCGCTGAACGACATGACCTTCCACTCGACCTTGAGATTGCCGAGCTGCTTCGCGACGTCATGCGCCACGTCGACGGAGAAGCCGCGCGGCTGTTGATTTTCGTCGTAGGACGCGAGCGGCGGCGCGTCCATGCTCGAACAGTAAGTGAGTGTTCCACCTTTCACGAGCCCCAGATCGGCGGCCTGCGCCGCGGAAACGCCGGCAACCTGCGCGAGGAGCGCGAAGCCTGCGCAGGCGGCGAGACGAAGACGCTTGGACTGATTTGCTGACATCGAGAGGCTCCTGGCTGAGAGTGAGGATACGACGACAGTTAGGACGCCGACGCGTTACGCTCGTGACGCGGGCGATTCGAGGAACTTGATGATCTGGGGAACGGTTGATTCGAGGTGCTCGCGCAGCGCCTGCTCGGCTTGCGCGGGGTCGCGGGTGCGCAGCGCGTCGATGAGGTTCTGGTGGGCGTCGCGTGCGCGTTTGCGTCTGAAGGTGGCTTGCTCGATCCACAAACGCATGGGGCCTTCGATCAGCGTGTAGAGCGAGTGAATTTGCTGGTAGAGGCGCGTGCGGCCGCTAATTTCGCACAGGTATTCGTGGAACGCGCAGTGGCGTTGGACCCAGGTGTCTGTGTCGCCTACGCAGGCATCCATATCTTCCAGCAGGCGTTGGAGCTTGATGAGATGCGCTTCGGTGCAGCGTGGCGCGGCGACGCGCATGGCCAGGCATTCGAGCGCGATGCGCATGTCGAAGATGTCCTGGACTTCTTCCACGGTCAGGCCGCGGACGATGGCGCCGCGGTTGGGGCGCTGGATGATCAGGCCTTCGGTTTGAAGTCTTTTTAGTGCCGCGCGGATAGGCATGCGGCTCATTGAAAGCTCTTCTGCAACCGTCTCGGCGACGATGCGCTGGCCTGCGGCGTAGCGGCCTTCGATGATCGCTTCAAGAAGGAAGCGGTAGGCCTCTTCTTCGGCGGTTAAGGCTAGGCCGGCAGTGTTGCGGACGCTGGTGGCAGGCATTTTTGTGCGCTTGATCCGTTTTGTGCGGTGCGGGAGGATGCCATTGCGGTTGCTAAGTCGTTGGGGCAGATTACTCCAAGTGGATTTGTGGATCCAGTCTTTCAAAAAAGATTTTGGGGTGGTGCTGCAGAAGGCGTGAAGGCCACGAACCGTGTGGTTCGTGGCCTTCTTTGTTTGGTGCGGGCTTTGGTCTGACGGGCGGATCAGTATGGCGTGATCACTAGCCTCTTGTCTTCGACCGTGATTCGGACGCGCTGGCCTGGTTCAAAGCCTGCGACTTCGAGCCATCGGCCAGAAAGCTTGAGCCAGGGGTAAAGCGGCGGGTCATTTCTTGCCCGTGAGCTGGACTTGCGGTACCGCCAAGACTGCCGGATGGTTACGCGGCGCTCGGGATGTGCGTGCAATGCATTAAGATTGGCGTCAGCCATGGTCAACTCCTTGGTTGAGTTGGTTTTGGTTAGCGGGCCTTGAGTGCTAGTAACACTCATGGCCCGCGCTTCGTTTACTGCATTGAGACTCCTTCTACTTCCGCGCCTGTGCGAGCACGGTGTCCAACATTTGTGAGACGAACTGCTGTTTGGGCTTGGGTAGTTGTTCGATCGCGGCGATCTGACGTTGTAGGCGCGACATTGATCTGTACCCGGCCGCCGGCACGCCGAGCGGCTTGCCCAACAACTCATCGGCAGTGGACATCAACAGCTCCGCTAGCATGGGCAACATGGACGCCGGAACGCGTGAGCGCCCGCCTTCATAGTGAGCAAGCGTCTGCTGGGCGATGCCGAGTGCTTCGGCCAATTCGTGCTGGGTCAAACCGTGCGCTTTGCGCGCGCTGGCAATACGCTCCCCGAGTTCGCGGAAGAATTGCTCATCTTTCATGTTCGGGCCTCGTGGAAGAGCGTGCTACCCAACGCCGAATATATAAGGATGATTGGTTAGGTCATTCTATAGAGAATCGGAGTACGAAATACTCGATTTAGCTTATCTAAATTTCATTTTTATTTTTATTTGACTCAAGACAGATCTATGATGTGCGTCGAACCGAAGATCCGCTCTTGAATGAAAGCACACTGTGCGTACGGTTCCAGCGTAAGTCATCGAGCATCAACTTGTGCATAGCGTATCCGATATTTTTGCACTGCTTACAACAAGACGAGGTTCGTTGATGACCGAATCAAAATGATGCAGGTGCGGGCCAACTACGTTGATCTACTGAAAATTGCGGATGAAAGGAATAGTGAGGAAGTCGGAGACATCAGGGCCGCAACGATCGGAAGTGTCTGAATTTTTGTGTGCAAGGCAGATAAAAACCTGCCGTCTGGCAGGTCATCAATTGCATTCTACAAATGATTCCTGGTGAAGCGATCCTCGTAGAGGATCGCGAACTGGTTCATCGCGGCTTTCCAGTCATGTGCGGCACGGCTCCAGTCAGCCGTGATATTGCGCAAGGCCAGCCACAGCAGTTTGGTCGCGGCCTCGTCCGTGGGGAAGTGCCCACGCGTCTTGACGATCTTGCGTAGCTGGGCGTTCACGCTTTCAATGGCGTTGGTCGTGTAGATCACTTTGCG
>NZ_SMOD01000021.1 GCF_004353905.1 Paraburkholderia guartelaensis
GTGATGTTGCCGGCCGTCCCTTGCGCGACACGAAGCTCTCGCTCATTGCCACGCCCAGCCGATCCCAGTTGATCAGTTCAGCCAGCCGCACCAGCGGATGTTTCAGATTGATCTGCTCACGCAGCGGCTGCCGGAAGAAATCTCCTTCTGTCACAGGCGTCTTCGGACCCATCCGCACCTCGTCAGGATTTGCAGGATTCAAGCGTCAATATGCCTGGTCCCTGCAATTCCCACAACACCAATTCGGCCTCAGAGCCTTGCCGCATAAGCCTTCGCGGATTGTTCAAGGCCGACTAAATCGCTGATTTTCGATGCGGCGGCCATGCACGCGCGAGCGGCTTCGCGCTAAAAATCAAATAAGAATTTATGCGCATAAACGCCGAATTCGGCATTTGCGCTGCGATCAGGCGTCCTCGCCGAGCCGGCGCCGCACGATCGCGACGAGACGCTCCAGCGGCAAACCCGAGCCTGCGAGCGCGCTTACCTCGGGATACTGCTCGCGGGCGATGTCCGTGAGCACCTGGCCGGGCGGCGCCTCGACCAGCACGCTCGCGCCCGACTCGATCATGACCGTGAGCGCGTCGTACCAGCGCACCGTGTAGCGCATATTGGTGGCGAGATCGGCGCGGATGGCGTCGGCGTTGTAGAGCGGCCTGCCGCCGCGATTGTCGACATAGGCGCCGCGCGGCGTACGAAACGGTATGTCGCGCGCCCAATCGGTGAGCGTATCGGCAGCATCGGCCAATAATTCGCAATGCGAAGGAACGGCCACTGCGAGCCGTTGCGCCTTGCGCGCGCCCGCTTCGAGCGCGCGGGCTGCAAAGGCTTCGAGCGCGCCATCGGCGCCGGCTACGACGATTTGGCGCGGCGCGTTGACGTTCGCCACGTACACTCGCTCGCCGCTGTCGCGTGCATGCGCATCCGCGAGCGCTTCCACCTGCGTCTCGCTCAGCCCCGCGATGGCCGAGAGGCCATAGCCCGAGGGCCACGCGTTTTCCATCAGCTCGGCGCGTTTGCGCACCATCCGCAGCGCGTCGCCAAACGCCAGGGCCTCGCAGCTTACTGCGGCCGCATAGGCGCCCACGGAAAGCCCTGCGCTGAATTGCGGCGTGAGTCCTTCGTGCGCGAGCGCGCGCGCCACGGCCACGCCCGCGACCGTGAGGCCGATCTGAACGGCAACCGTAGAGCGCAAGGCGTCGTCGCTATCGAGCGTGAGGACGTCGAAGCCGAGTGCCGCCGACGCCTCGTCGAGCGTCGCCCGCACGGCGTCGTGCTGCGGCAGCTTGTGGAGGAAGCCTGCGTTTTGCGCGCCCTGGCCGGGAAAGAGCAGGGCGAGCGTCATGCTGCTTGCCACGGATCGGCGACGCGCTGCGCGCCGCTGGATGCGCGCGCCAGCACGCGCGGCTTGTGCGCAGCGAGTTCGACGAGCGCGACGCCGCCTGCGGGCGTTTCGAGTTGCGCGTCGATGCGTGTGCCGGAGCGGCTGGCGGCTTGCGCGAGTGTCTGCGCGAGCGCCTCGATCGCCGCGCGTGAGATGCGTTGCGGCAGGCGAATCATGATGTCGAGATCGCTCGATGCGGTGAGGGTGGGAACGCCCGTGGCGAGTTCGAAACCGGCGCTGCCCGTTGGGCCCCAAACGTAACTGCGCAACGGCGCGGCGCTTGAGCGCAGGGTAGCGAGCGCGATGAACGCGGGCAGTGCGCGGCGTGCGCGAAGCGGCTCAACGCCGAGCAGATCCTCCGGACTGGTTGATGATTCGATATCCTCAGTATTGAGCCAGGTGCCGAAACGCTCCGAACGTACGCTGCCGCGCACGCCTACCGCCACGAAGCCCGCCGCCGCGCAAGTGCGCCGCACGACCACCCAGGGCGCGCGGGCAAGCGCGCCGCGTACCCAATCCGGCTCGTCGCCTGACGGCGTATGGCGCGCGATGCGAAGCAGGTCGTGCGCGCGCCAGCGCGTGTCGTCCACGCGCGGCGCGTCAGCAGCGAACGGCGGGGCGGCGCACACGCGCATCAGCTAGCGTCCCACTGTTGTGCCAGACGCTTGCGCACCTCGATCGACGCCGCGCGCGTACGCTGCGCCGACTCGCCTTGCAGACGATGCGCGAGGCCGCTCTTGTCGCCGCGTGCTTCACGTACCTTCTGTGCGAGCACATCGCGCACGCGTGTGATCTGCGCTGCGCTCGGCGCGTCCGCATCGACGCCCTCGATCAACTCGTCGAGCAGACCGAGTTTCGCGAACGAAGTCATCGAATACGACATCGGCACGATCTTTTCGCCAAGCTCGTCGAGGTCCTCGACGCTGCGCCGCGTGACGCGCGCCGCCGCTTCCTTGCCCATGGCGTGGACCATCGTGCCGGGCGCGTCGAGCGCGACGATGCGATTGGCCTGATAGCCGTGCGCGAGAAACGCGCCCGACATGGCGGGTCCGACGATCAGCGCCACTACGGGATGCCCCGCGAGCCGCGCGCTCGCGTAGGCGTCCACGGCCGAAGCGCAGGCGAGGTGAATGCCGAGCATCTCCTCCCGATAGCCGTATGCCTGGCTCTTCACATCCACGATCGCGACGATGGGGCGGCGCTTGCCGCTCGTGGCGTCCTCGGCAATCGCTTCGCGTACGGCCTTCGCGAGACGCCAGCCTTGTTCGAGGCCCACCACGTTGTCGCGCGCGCGCGGAAAGCGGCTCGCGGGATCGGGCGCGACGGTGATGAAGCGCGCGGTCTCGTCGTCGAGCGGCGCGTCGGCGTATTGCACGCACGCGCCTTGCGTTTCCACGCCCGCGAGGGCGCGCAGCCAGCGTGAGCCGCGGCTCGTCGTCGTGTCGTTCATGCGTTTTCTCCGCGCAGGTTCAGGGGCGAAGCGGTGAACACCGCACGCATCATTTCTGGGGTGACGCTGGCGGGATCGATCTGCGCGAGTTTCGCGAGCGTGGCATCCACGTCCGCCGAGCGCGGCGTGCGCGGCGCGCCTTGCGCAAACGCCGTGCGCACGGCGGCGCGCACATCGTCTACCGCGTCTTCGACGAGCGCATCGGCGAAACCGGTCTGCGCGCGCTGCTCCCCGCCGATCAATTGCCACACCTGGCGGCGGTCGCTCGAATCGAGTTCCTCGATGCCGGCTTCCTGCTCGATCACCTCCGGACCATTCATGCCGAGGCGGCCTTGCTTCGTCATCACGAGCGTCGAACAGAGGGCCGCCGCGAGCGACATGCCGCCAAAACAACCCACCATGCCCGCGATCACGCCGACCACGGGCACATGCGCGCGCAACGCGACGATGGCCGACTGGATCTCCGCAATCACGGCAAGGCCGAGATTGGCCTCCTGCAAGCGCACGCCACCGGTTTCGAACAGGATGACGGGCCGCACGATTTTGCCGCGCTCGCAGTCGGCGAGCGCCAGTTCGAGTGCGGCGGCGATCTTGCTGCCCGACACTTCGCCGATGCTGCCGCCCTGGAATGCCGATTCGATCGCGGCTACGACAGCGGGCTGCCCGTCGATGGTGCCGCGCGCGATCACCGCGCCGTCATCGGCCTGGCAGACGATGCCCTGCAACGGCAGCCACGGCGATTCGATACGGTCGAAGGGCCCAAGCAGTTCGCGGAACGTGCCCGCGTCCAGCACGGCGGCCGCGCGTTCGCGCGCGCTCAATTCGATGAAGCTCTCGCGCAGCAGCGCGCCGGGCGTCAGTTGATTCGTGCTGCTCATGACTGCGCCTCCTGCGCGGCTTCCACGGCTTCCGCGAGACGTAGCGCCACCACACCGGGTGTGGCGCCGAAGTCGTTGATCTCGATGAGCGCCGCGCCGTCGTAACGCGTGAAGAAGCGGTCGAGCACGCTCTTCCAGATATGGCTATAGCCGTCCACGCTCGTATGCACGACCACGCGCGCCTGCATGTCGCTCGCGGGCTGCAGCAGCACTTCGAGATCGCCCGAGCCCACCACGCCCACGTGGGCGCGTGTCGTCACGGCGCGTTGCGCCGGATAGTCGAATGTCAGTTGTTCCATGAAACCGTCCTCCCGCCCATGCGGTGCTGAACCAGTCTGTCGATGAAGAGCGTCGCGGCGAGCAGATCAGCCGCGCCACCCGGCGATGCGTTGAGTGCGAGCAGCGCGCGTTCGAGCGCGTCGAACGCGGCGCGGCCGGCTTGCGTGGCGACGCCGCCCGCGTCGCGCACGCGCTGCGCGCCCGTTCGAGCTGCCTCGCGCCCGGCGAGCCCCGCGCGATGCAGCACGCAGGTGTCGTCGAGCGAGGCCATGATCGCGAGCAGGGCGTCCACGCGCGCGTGGGCTTCTTCGTACCCTTGCGCGCGTGCGGCGTGCAGTGCGGGCAGACCCACGCGCACGACGTGCGGAAAGCCTTCTTGCGCTTCACTGCGCGCGCCGCCTACGTTGTAGCGCTGACGCACGCGCTCTCCGTTGCTTTGCGCGGGCTGTGCGAGCAGGTCGTCGAAGCGCGCGATCTGCGCAGCCGTTTCGCAGATGTGCGCCGCGTGGGCACATTCGCTGTCGCTGCTTTGCGGCGTATGCACGATCGCCGCGCCCGCCACCAGCAACCCGACGATCCAGATCGCGCCGCGATGCGCGTTGCTGCCCTGCGTCGCGCGCATCATCGCGGCTTCGCCGGCGCGGCCGATGCGCGCGAGATCAGTGCGCAAAGCCGTGCCGGGCGCGGCCCCGCGCGAGGCGCGCGCGAGTGCTTCGAACGTGGGTTCTAGCGCGTGCGCCGAACGCAGCATCGTCGCGAGATCGAGATCGCTGTGCGCGCCACTACCGCGCGCGTCCACGAGCGCGGGCTTGGGCGTGAGGCGCGCCTCTTCGATCAGCGCGTCGCGGGCGAAGCGGGCGAGCTGCGCGTCGGAGGAGGACAGCCGCGAGTCGCCAGCGTACGAAACGCGTCGCGCGAGACCCGCGGAGCCCTCGGCAAGCGCCGTAAAAGGAAGCGTACGCATCGCGCTTACCAGCTACGGAAACGGGCGGGCGGCGCATAGAGTCCGCCGGACCACGTCACCAGATCGTCGATGCTGCGCGCCGCGAGCAGCGAGCGCTTGGCCTCGCCGCGCAAAATGCCGAGATCCTCGGGGAACTGCACGATGCCGCGGCGGCGCAGTTCGTCGGTTTTCTGCTGCTGCGCGCGCAGGCCGATGGGCGTCACGCCCGCCACGGCCGCGAGCGCGGCGCGGCGTTCGTCGACGCCCTCTGCGCGATGCAGGTGCGCAATGCCTTCTTCGGTCACGACATGGCTCACGTCGTCGCCGTAGATCATCACGGGCGCGACGGGCATGCCGCTCTTCTGGCCCACGGCGATGGCGTCGAGTTCGTCGACGAAAGTCGGTTCTCCGCCTTTCTTCCAGGTTTCCGCCAGTTGCACCACGAGCTTGTGGCCGCGCGATACGGGACCGTTGTCCTTGAGCAGCTTGAGCCAGGCTTCGCTCGCATGGCGCCGTCCGCGTGGATCGTGGCCCATGTTCGGCGCGCCGCCGAAGCCCGCGAGCCGGCCGCGCGTGACGGTGGACGAATTCGCGTCCGCGTCGATCTGCAGCGTCGAGCCGATGAAGAGGTCCACGGCATATTGCCCCGCGAGCTGGCACAGCACGCGATTCGAGCGCAGGCTGCCGTCGCTGCCCGTGAAGAACACATCGGGCCGCGCGGCGATATAGGCTTCCATGCCCACTTCGCTGCCGAAGCAATGCACGCTCTCCACCCAGCCCGATTCGATGGCGGGAATCAGCGTGGGGTGCGGATTGAGCGTCCAGTTACGGCAGATCTTGCCCTTCAGGCCCAGCGATTCACCGTACGTGGGGAGCAGCAATTCGATCGCGGCGGTGTCGAAGCCAATACCGTGATTGAGCGCGGCGATGCCATAGGGCGCGTAAATGCCCTTGATGACCATCATCGCGGTGAGCACCTGCAAGTCGCCGATGTGGCGCGGATCGCGCGTAAAGAGCGGCTCGACCGCGAACGGCCGGTCGGCCTGCACGACCAAGTCGACCCACGAGCCAGGAATGTCCACGCGTGGCAGTTCATCGACAATTTCGTTTACCTGAACGATCACGATGCCCTGGCTGAACGCGGCCGCTTCGGCGATGGTCGGTGTGTCTTCGGTATTCGGGCCGGTGTAGAGATTGCCGTGACGGTCGGCTTTTTCGGCGCACAGCAGTGCGACCTGGGGGATCAGGTCGACGAACATGCGCGCGTACAGTTCGACATAGGTATGGATCGCGCCCACTTCGAGCTGGCCGTCTTCGAGCAACTGCGCGACGCGCAGGCTCTGCGGCCCCGCGAACGCGAAGTCGACGCGGTGCGCAATGCCACGCTCGAACAGCGTGAGATGCTCGGGGCGGCTGATGCTGGAAATCAGCAGATGAACGTTGTTGACCTTGGCCGGATCGGCCTTGGCCAGCGAGCGCGAGAGGAAGTCGGCCTGCTTCTGGTTGTCGCCTTCGAGCGCGACGCGGTCGCCCGGGCGGATCAGCAGTTCGAGCGCATCGGTCATACGCGAGGCGGGCAGGACACCGTCTTCGAGCCAGCCCGAAACGGCGGCGAGGCGGCGGGCCTTTTCGTCGCGGCGCGTGGTCCAAGAGCGCGGCGCGAGGTCAGGCGAGGTTGGCGTGTCAGCTTGAGGCTTCATCGGCAGTTCGGCTCCGTGAACGGGAAGAGGCGGCGCGCGGCTTTGCGGCGGCAGTCTGTGCCGAAGGTGGCACTGAGGTTGCCACTGCAGGCAGCGCGGCGCGCTCGGTCAGGAAACGGTAGATGAGTTCGCCCGTGCCGAGCAGGTGCTCGGCCACGAGTTTTTGCGCAGTGGGCACGTCGCCGCGCTTCACGGCGGCAAGAATTTCGGTGTGCTCACTATCGGATTCGCCCTTGTATTCGGGAAAGCCGAATTTCAGGCGCAGATAACGTTCGCCGCGGCGATGGAGCGCGGTGAGCATCTCCAGCAACTGCGGGCGGCCGGCGGGCGCATAGAGGCTCATGTGAAAGGCCTCGTTGCGCGCGACATAGAGCGACGGATCGCGCTCGCGCTTCGCGGCGGCGGCCAGCGCGGTCACTTCGCGCAGCGAGGCGCTCGTGTGATTCGGAATGGCGAGGCCGAGCGCGAGGCTTTCGAGCGCGGAGCGGATCTCGTAGATCTCGCGCGCTTCGTCGGCGGAGAGCGAGGCCACGCTCGCGCCCTTGTTTACCTCGATCTTCGCCCAGCCTTCGCTCGCGAGCTGGCGCAGGGCCTCGCGCACGGGGATGGCGCTGACCGAAAAATGCCGCGCGATCGCGTCCTGGCGCAATGGCGCATCAGGCGCGAGCTTGCCCTCGACGATCGCGCTGCGCAGGGCGTCGGCGATCATGCGCGAGGTGCTGGTGCGGGGCGCTGCCGCGCCTTCCAGGGGAAAACCATTCGTTGCGTCGCTCATGAGATCAAATATTATATATAAAACGACCGGGGCGAAAGCCTCCAAAACCCGCAACACAGAAACACCAGATTCACTATAGACGGGTAAGAAGAACGGGGGCTTACAGGGAGTTCCTGAAGAGGGCCGGCACTGCCGCGGCCTGCATTTCCGCGTTTCGCGGCGTGCGTGCGCATCTTGCTGCGTGGGCTGGCGAGGCATCAATGGAGAGAGGAGCATCATGAATTCGATCACCGAGTCCGCGCGGCGAACTCGCACCAAGACACCGCTCAACCGGTCGCAGATCGCCGGTTTCTGGGGCGCCTGGGCAGGCTGGACGCTCGACGGGATGGACTCGTTCATCTACGCACTCGTGCTCACGCCCGCGCTCACGGAGCTGTTGCCGCGTTCGGGCTATGAGGCGAGTGCGGCGAACATCGGGCTTGCCGGCTCGATCCTGTTCGCGCTCTTCCTCGTGGGCTGGGGGCTGTCGTTCATCTGGGGGCCGCTCGCGGACCGCTTCGGCCGCACGCGCGTGCTGGCCGGCACCATCTTCATGTTTGCGATCTTCACGGGACTTTCGGCCACTGCGCAGAGCGTGTGGTCGCTCGCCATCTACCGCTTTCTCGCGGGCGTGGGTATCGGCGGGGAGTGGGCGCTTGCAGGAACCTACGTGGCCGAATCGTGGCCCGAGGACCGCCGCAAGATGGGTGCGGGCTATCTGCAAACCGGCTATTACGCGGGCTTCTTCATTGCGGCCGCGCTCAATTACACGGTCGGCGTGCACTTCGGCTGGCGCGCCATGTTCCTCACGGGCGCGGTGCCGGTGGTGGTGGCCATTCTCGTGCTCACGCGCGTGGAGGAGCCGGCCAAGTGGCAGAAGTCGGAGGCGAGCCATGTGCACCGCGGCCGTCCGCTGCGTGAAATCTTTGGCGACGTGTACCGCAAGCGCACCGTGGTGGCGTGCGCGTTGCTGACCATCGCGATCATCGGGTTGTGGGCCGGCGCGGTGTATGAACCGTCGGCCGTGATCCAGCTGGCGACGCGGGCCGGTGCCAATAAGGCCGAGGCGATCCGCACGGCGTCTATCGCCACGGGCATCCTCTCGATCGGCACGATCCTCGGTTGCCTCGCACTGCCGCCCATGGCCGAACGCATCGGCCGCAAGTGGACGCTCGCCGTTTATTTCGCGGGCATGGCCGTGACGATCGCGGCGAGCTTCGGCTGGGCGTTCTACCTGCAGAACGGACTCGTGCCGTTCATTGCGCTGCTCTTCGTGCTGGGCTTCTTCGGCGGCAACTTCGCGCTGTTCAGCCTTTGGCTGCCTGAGCAGTTCGAAACGCGTGTGCGCGCTACGGCGTTCGCGTTCTGCACGTCATTTGGCCGCTTCGTGGGCGCGGGCGTGAACTTCCTGCTTGGCGCGGCAGTGCTGCGCATGCACACGCTCGGCGTGCCGGTGGCGCTCACGGCGCTGGCCTTCGTTCTCGGGCTTCTGATTATTCCGTTTGCGCCGGAAACGAAGGGTCAAACGCTGCCTTCCTGAGCCCGATATGCGGCGCGTTGGTTAGCGCCGCGCCTTCACGAGCCTCGGCGGCAACAGGCGCCAGCCGAGATTGACCCCGAGGCTCGCCGCGACGATCAGCGCCATGCCCGCAAGCTGCGGCACACTCAGCGCGCGACCGTAGACGATCGCATCGACGGCGATCGCGGTGAGCGGATACACGAACAGCAGCACGGCGATCACGGGTGTCGTCAACATCGGCAGCGCGCCGTAGATCAGCACGTACGAAAGCCCCGTGTGCAGCACCCCCATGCCTACGAGCCAGCCCCATTGCGTGGCGGAAATATGCGCGAGTTCGAGCGGCGCGAAAAACGGCGCGATGAGCGGCAGGCACACGGAGCCCACCACGCATTGCGTCAGCGTGAGCAGGTGCGGGCGGAAGTTGCGCAGGCTCTTGGCGATCAGCGTGACGCTCGCATAGAGCACCGAGCCGCCCAGCGATTCGCCAATGCCGATCATGTAGCTCGTGCGATCGGCCACATGGGTTTCCGCGAGCACGCCTGAAGCGAGCACGAGCCCCACGAAGGCAATGCCGATCCAGCCCAGCCGGTCGGCGCCGAGCCGCTCGTGAAAGATCGCCGCGCCCATCAGCACGACCCAGAACGGCTGCACATGGAACACGACCGTCGAAACGGCGATGCTCGTCCGATGGATCGCGTCGAAGAAAGCCACCCACTGCGTGACCATCAGCACGCCTGAAATCACCGCGAGCGCGAGCGTGCGGCGCGTGAACTGCCGCGGCGAGAGCCAGCCCTTGTACGCGCAGTACCCGGCGAGCGCGAGCATGCCGAAAAAGCAGCGGAAGAACACGAGCGTGAGGGCGCCGAGGCGCGCCTCCTCGACGAACACGCCGATCGTGCCCATCAGGAGGCCGCCGCCCGCGAGCATGAGGACGCCTTGCTGACGGTTGCCGTGATGTTCGGATTGCATGGCCGGAGCTGGGGGATTGAAAGGGGGTTGGAGACAGGCTAAGTATTCGCCAGTTGCGGGGCACGGGCAAACGAATTAAATTGAAGAATTCCATCAACGTAGCTTATGAATAGGCTGCGATCTGGCCACCCAGCGTATGAACCCCGAATTCGACATCGATTTGCTACGCACCTTCGCCGCCGTCGCGGACGCGGGCAGCTTCACGAGGGGGGCCGTGGCCGTGCATCGATCGCAGGCGGCCGTGAGCATGCAGATCAAGCGACTCGAGCAGATGCTTGGCACCACACTGTTCACGCGCGACACGCGCA
The DNA here is from genome assembly GCF_004353905.1 of Paraburkholderia guartelaensis. GTDB lineage: Bacteria > Pseudomonadota > Gammaproteobacteria > Burkholderiales > Burkholderiaceae > Paraburkholderia > Paraburkholderia guartelaensis. The sequence goes on from NZ_SMOD01000021.1 coordinate 10,182, forward strand.
ATCTCGCGCTTACGCGCCCGGGCAACACGCTGCTCGAATATGCGCGGCGAGCGCTCGATCTGCAGGAGGAGGCATGGGCGGCGCTGGTGCGGCCCGAGGTGACGGGGCGCGTGGTGCTCGGCGCGCCCGACGACTATATGGCGTCGCTGCTGTCGCCGGTGTTGCGGCGCTTCTCGACGCTTTATCCGCATGTGGAGATCGAGATCGTCTGTGCGCAAAGCGTCGCGCTCGGGCCGATGCTGGCGGACAACAAGATCGACATCGCGTTCGTCACGCGTGACCGCAAGATGCGCGGCGAGTTCGTGCGCGCCGAGGAGATGGTCTGGGTGGGGTCCGCTACCGACCCCGCGCCGCTTGCCGTGTCGCCGCTGCCGGTAGGGCTCTACGAGCATGGCAGCGTGGCGCGCGCGCATACCGTGGCGGCGCTCGACGGCGCGCACATCCGCTACCGGGCCGCCTATAGCAGCGCGAGTTTGATGGGTTTGACGGCGACGGTGGAGGCGGGCATTGCGATCGTCGCGCTCACGCGTTGCAGCGTGCCGGCGCGCTTCGCGATCCTCGGCGAGGCGCAGGGCTTGCCAAAGATCGAGCCGCTGGAAATCGTGGTGGCGCGCAGCGTCAAGTCGAACCGGCCGACTTGCGACTACCTCGCGCAGCAGATGGTGCAGGACCTTTCGGTGCCGCGTCAGCGCGGGTAGACGCTCACTTCGCCGCCCACCGCGAGCCGCACGCGCTCGCCTTCGCGCGGCGTGCGATAACCGGGCACGCGCGCACGGACCGTTGCGTGCGCATCGATCAGTTGCAGCGTGAGCGCGGCATCCTGACCCTGGAAGGTGATGGCCTGCACCACCGCTTCGAGCGCACCGTCGCGCTGGGCGGTTTCTGGCAGCACGTCGATCTGCTCGGGGCGCAGCATCACATCCACGGCGCCTTCTGCCGCATGCTGGTCTTGCTGGATCGGCAGCGCGCCGAGCACGCAATGCGCCCGCCCGTTGGCGACCGTTCCCGGCAGCAGCACCGCCTCGCCGATGAAGGCCGCGAGTTCGCGCGTGGCCGGGCGGCGATACAGCGTTTGCGGCGGCCCGCTCTGCAGCAGCTTGCCGCGCCACAGCACGGCGACCTCGTGGCCGAGCGAGAGCGCCTCGGCCTGGTCGTGCGTGACGAGCACGGCGGTCGCGCCGGCAGCGGCAAGCGCGCGCGCCACGGCTTCGCGCGTTTCGACGCGCAACGCGGCGTCGAGCGACGAGAACGGCTCGTCGAGCATCACGAGACCGGGCGAGGGCGCGAGCGCACGGGCGAGCGCCACGCGCTGCTGCTGGCCACCCGAGAGTTGTTGCGGCGCGCGCGATGCATAGGATTCCGGAAGACCGACGAGTTCGAGCAATTCGGCCACGCGATGCTGCGCGCGCCGCTGCGCACGCGGCAGGCCGAACACGATGTTCTCGGCAACCGTGAGGTGCGGAAAGAGCGCACCCTCTTGCGGCACGTAGCCGATATGGCGTTGCTCGGTCGGCAGATGCAGCCGGTCGCCCGCGACGCGGCGGCCGTCGATCTCAATCGTGCCGGCGTCGGCGCGCTCGAAGCCGCACAGCACGCGCAGCAGCGTGGTCTTGCCGCTGCCCGAAGGCCCGAGCAGCGCGACGAGCGAACCCGAGCGCACGGAAAGATCGATGCCGTGCAGGACCGGATGGCCGTCGAAGGCCTTTTTCAGGCCGGAAATGCGAAGTGTGCTCATGGGGCTAACTTGGGGCTAACTGAGGCTCAGGCGTCGTCGGGCGGCGTGTCGATCGTATCGACCGGCATGTTGACCGTTGCATGGCCCGCGAGCGCGGAGCGGCCCGCAAACGCGAACAGCAGGCCCGAAGCGGCGAGCGAAAGCGCGGTGAGCAGCGCGGCATACGGCGCGGCGGCCGCGAAGGCGAGCGTCGAGGTGTCGGTCCAGACCTGCGTGGCGAGCGTGTGCGTGCCGATGGGCGCGAGCAGCAGCGTGGCGTTCAGTTCGGTGACCACCGAGATGAACACCATCGAGGCCGCCGCGCCGAGGCCGGGACCCGCGAGCGGCAGCACGACGCGGCGCAACGTTGCGAACCATCCCAGGCCGAGCGCGCGCGCCGTATCTTCGAGGCGCTGCTGTGCTTGCAGGAGCGCCGCGCGCACGCTCACGAGCGCCAGCGGCAGACAGAGGATCGCATATGCGGTAATCAGCAGCGTGGTGCCCTGATAGAGCGGTTCGAGCGCGCGCACCGCGAGGGAAACGATGGCAAGCGCAATCACGAGACTGGGCACGCCCTGCGCGATAAAAGCCGTGCGTTCGAGAAACGTGGCGGCGCGGCCGGGATAGCGCGCAAGCAAATACGCGAGCGGCAGCGCGAGCAGTGTGGTGAAAAACGCAGCCGTCAGGCCGAGGCGCAGCGAGGCGAATGTGGTCGAAACCAGCAACTCCGGCGAGACATCGGCGGGCGTGATTGCCGCCGCGCCGGGCTGCGTGAGCCAGTAGCCGATCATCGCGAGCGGCACGCCGAGCGTCGCCACATTGAGCGCGACGAAACCCGCCGCCATAGGCCAGCGCCAGCGGCCGAGCGCATGGCGCACGCTCGCGCGGCGCGCGCCGCGATCCACGCGCTCGTAGCGCGCGCGCCCGCGCACGCGAAACTCGAGCACGAGGCACACGAGGCAGAGCAGGATCAGCACGCAGGCCAGCAGCGAGGCGCCGCCGCCATCGAAGCTCGTGCGGTATTCCGCGTAGATTTCGGTGGTGAACGTGCGAAAGCGCAGCAGCGTGAATGCGCCGAATTCGGAGAGCACGCCAAGCGCGACGAGCAGCATCGAGCCGAACAGCGCGGGTCGCAATTGCGGCAGCACGACGCGCACGAAAACGGACCAGCGGTTGCAGCCGAGCGCGCGCGCCGATTCTTCGAGCGCGGGGTCGAGGCCGCGCAGCGCGGCGGCCACGGGCAGATAGACGAGCGGGAAGTAGGCCGTCGTGATGACGATGAACGCCCCGAGGAAGTCCTGCAAATCGAGGCTCAGCGAGACCCACGCATAGCTCGTGACGAACGCGGGCATGGCGAGCGGCGCGGCGGCGAGGAGCGCCCAGGCGCGCCGCCCCGGCACGTCGGTTCGCTCGACGAGCCACGCCACGGCGGTGCCGAGCACGGCGCAAGCGAGCGTGGCCGAAACAGTAATCGACAGCGTGTTGACGAGCAACTCGCCGACCAGCGGCCGGAAGATCAGCTCGGCGGCGTCGGCGAGACCAAAGGACAGCGCGCGCCAGAACGTCAGCGCGAGCGGCAGCAGCACCAGCAGCGGGCCGAGCGCGGCGGCGGCGAAAAGCGCGCGCGGCGCACGCCGCCGCGCGCGCAGGGGCGAGACCCCCGCGACATCGACTTGATGAGACTCTGGCACGGCTTGCGCCGTCGTAACTGCTTCGCTCACGATCTTGCTTCGTACTCCATGCCGATTACAGCAGGCCAGCCTGACGCAGCAGCTTGCCCGCCTGGCTGTCGTCGCCGAGCTGCTGGATGGTCAGCGCGGGCGGCTTCAGCTGGTCGAACGGCTTGTTGATGGGATCGCTCGCCACGCCGGGACGCAGCGGGTACTCGTAGCTGATGTGGTCCTGCGCCATCAGCTTCTGCGCGCGCTCGCTCACGAGATAGGCGAGGAACTTCTGTGCTCCGTCCACATTGTGCGCGGACTTCATCACGGCAGCACCCGAAACGTTGACGAGCGCGCCCACGTCGCCATCGGCGAAATGCGCGACGGCGCTTTGCGTCTTCTTGTCGCCGATCTCCGCGTGCAGGCGGTCCCAGTAGTAATTGTTGATGATACCGGTGGCGACCGCGCCGCGATTCACGGCAGCGACCACGCCTTCGTCGTCGTCGAAGATCTGCGAGTTGGTCTTGAGACCCTTGAGCCATTCGAGCGTGGCGGCTTCGCCCTTCACGGCGAGCACGGCGTCGACGAGCGGCAGGAAGTCGGCGTCGCTCGGCGCGATGCCGACCTTACCCTTCCATTCGGGTTTGGCGAGATCGAAAATCGATTTCGGCAATTGCGCGGGTTGCACCTTGGCCGTGTTGTACGCGAGCACGTTCTCGCGCGCGGTCACGCCCACCCATTGTCCTTGCGGCGAGTTGAAGCGCGCGGGCACGGTCGCGAGCGTCGCTTGCTGCACCGGGGCGAGGAGGCCCTTTTCTTCCAGCAGCATCAGTTCCGGCGAGTTCTCCGTGAAGTAGACGTCCGCGGGCGTCTTCTCGCCTTCGGCGACGAGCTGCGCCGCGAGCGCCGGACCTTCGCCGCTGCGGATCTTCACGTCGATGCCGGTCTGCTGCTCGAAGTCCTTCGCAAGCTGGTTCACGACCTGCTCGTGCTGTGCGTTGTAGAGCGTGATCGAGGCCGCTTGCGCGGCGAGCGGCAGCATGCCGGCAAGCGCGAGCGAGAGGGCGGCGGCGCGCAGCGGCGTGCGCATCATGGAAATTTTCATATTGCTTCGTTGTCCGTTGTTATCTGTGAATCTCAGGCGCTGAACAGCTCCGCGCCGATGAACGAGCCCGCTTTCGCACCGGGCGGGCATGCGAAGATCGCGCTGCCCACGTGCGTCGTGAACTGGTTCATCATGTCGAACTTCGCGAGCTTTTCGTTGATCGGAATGAAGCCCGTACGCGGGTCGCCCTGGTGGGCAATGAAGATGAGGCCCGCGTCATATTCGGTTTCCTGGCGCCACGGCGGCCAGCGCTCGATATAAAAGTCTGTGCTGTCGTTGTACGAATACGAGCGGCGCAGGATCTGCGCGCCGTTGTTCGATGCGCGGTTCGAGAGACGCACGTGCGAGTTCTCGGGAATCTGCGGATTCCCGTCCTTATCTTGCGCGTCGAGATCGACGTTGTCGAACTCCTTCTTCTGGCCGAGAGGCGCGCCGCTGTACTTGTGGCGGCCGAACACCTGCTCCTGGAAGCCCAGTTCCATCTGGTCCCAGTGCTCCAGCGTGATGCGGATGCGGCGCACCACGGTATAGGTGCCGCCCTGCATCCAGGGCGCGTCGGCGGCGGTGGCCCAGACGAACTGGTTCATCGCCTTCGGGTCCGTGGTCGGCGGGTTGTTCGTGCCGTCCTTGAAGCCCATCAGGTTGCGCGGCGTTTGCGCGCGCGGGCCCGACAGAAAGCCCGCCTGGCCCCAGCGCATCGTCAGGATGCCGTAGCCCTGGCGTGCGAGCTGGCGCACCGCGTGGAAAGCGACTTGCGCGTCGTTGGCGCACGCCTGCACGAACAGATCGCCGCCCGTCTTCTGCGCAATCAGCTGGTCGCCGTTGAAGCGGGGCAGGTCGACGAGCGCGGCAGGGCGCTTGTGCGCGAGACCGTAGCGATCCTTGTCCTGCGACGTGAAGAGACCGGGGCCGAAGCCAAAGGTGACCGTGAGGCCCGCCGAGCCGAGGCCCAGCACGTCGCCGGAGTCGGCCGCGGGGTGGTCGTCGCCGGTGTAGTCGAGCGCGGCAGCGGGCTGCGCCTGGCTCATGCGCGCCGCGGACTCGGTCCACTTGCGCAGCAGGTTGATGACGTCGTCGCGCGAGGTCGTCGTGAGGTCGAAGGCCGCGACATACGTGTGCGCCTGCTGCGGCGTCACGATGCCGCCCTGGTGCTCGCCGTAGAACGGCTCGACGGTGAGCATCGGGTCGGCGGGCATCGCGTGGTGCTTTGCCTCGGCGGCCTGAGCGAGGCCGCTCGTGGCCGCGCCCGCGCCGAGGCTCGCACCGAGCGCGGCGCCGGCTTTCAGGAAGCCGCGACGCGCGGGGCGCGATGGTTGGTTGGGGGTATCGTCGGAGGACATGATTATTTAGCCAGCACGAGAGTGTTTACGTCGTCTTGCACGTAATAAAAGCCGTCGCCTGCCGGGGTCAGCGCGATGCCGAAAAGGTCGCCGTTGCCCGGAGGAGTTTGCGCCTTGTCGGTATCGATCCAGCGCGCGTAAAGCTGCTTTGCCGCAGCCGGGTCGATCTCGACGACCTGGCCGTTCAAGGCATTCGTCACGAGCAGGTGGCCCTGCGGCGTGGTGATCATGGCGAGCGGACGGTGCAGCAGGCCGTCGGCGGTGAGCTGGCGGCCCACGCCCGCGCTCGTGTCGCGCGTGAGCGGGTCTTCGATCACGTTGATGCGGTTGCCGATTGCGTCGGACACGTAGAGCAGCTTGTTGTCCGCCGAAAGCGCGAGGCCGGTCGGGCCGACGAGGAACACGCCCTTGTCCGCCTGCGCGCCGAAGCCGCTCGCGACCACGGTTTCGCTCTTCAGGACCGGCGCCTGGCCGCTCGGGATGTCGAGGTCGAGCCGCAGCACCGTGGCCTGCTTGAACACGGGCGGATCGCCGTCCGCGCCGCCCACGCCGAAGCCCGCGTTGCTCACGAACAGCGTGGCGTGGTCGCCGTTGTCGACGACTGCCATGTTGCCCCACGGGTCGTTGATGTTGGGACTGCTGATGACCTTGGCAATCTTGCCACTGCTGTCGAGCACGATCATGCAGCCCGCGCCCTTGGTGCCGGTCGTGCCGTCGTTGCTCGGCGTGCTACCCACGATGACCCAGCCCGACTTGAGCATCGTCATCGCGGTCGAAAGACCGACGCCGCCCGGACATTCCTTGAGATCGCGCGGAATCGTCGCGAACAGCGACATCTGCTTCGTGTCCGGGTGATAGTCGATGATCGTGCTGCCGGTGCCCTGCAGGTTGGCCGCGTTGTTGAAGTTGTCGACCAGCACGTCGCCTTCTTTCACCGTGCCGGAGGAGACCGGCGCGACGAAAATCGCGTACGGGTTCTGGTCGCCGTTGTCGGGCACGGTGTTGATGAGCGTGGTGTGATGCTTGACGGTCTCGAGGAGGCCTTGCGGGTCGGCGTGAGCCGCGAGCGGCGCGCCGGCGAGCGCCGCCGCGGCGGCAAGCGCGAGCGCGGAGCGGACCGCGTGGGCCGTGCATTGCAGGAGCGTGCGCGTTGCGTGTTTCATACTGAATCTCCGTGCCTCGCGCGGCCGGCGCGCACGCCGGCGGGAAAACGCGAGGACTTGGTGTTGGACATGATATTGATTGCGTGGCTTAGAACGTGATGTTGGTCCGCACGCCAATCACGAACGTATTGCGCAGCGGCGCGGTCGGATCCTGCGGATTCTGGCCGGCGCCCGCGTTGAACGTGTACTGCGCGTCAGCCTGGAGAATCCACCACGGCGTGACCTGATACTGATAGGTGGCTTCGAGCGCGGTTTCTTGCGTGCGCACGCCGTAAGGACCGCCGGTGAACATCTGCTGGTCGAGGTCGAGGTTGTGCACGTTGTTGCCGACCTTGATGTACGTCGCGGCAAGGCCCACGCTGTCGTTATCGCGGCCCTTGAACGGCGCCTTCATCACAATGCCCAGGTTGGCCGCGAGGCTCACGAGATTGCGGTCGCCGGGGGCACCCATCACGCGCGCGAACACGCCGATGCTGCGCGGCTCGTCCGGGTCCGGACGCCAGATCATCTGGTCGGCCACCGCATAGAAGCTATAGTTGCCCTGGTGCTGCGCCGGGATGCCGGTCGAAGCCGGATTCGCGAGCGAAAGGCCCGTGTTGTCGAAACGCTGGTCGGCGAACGAGTTGGTGTTGTACCAGAAGCCAACCTTGTAGGTGCCGGGCAGGCCGTGATTGTCCGCACTGACCAGTTCGCCTTCGGACGGCTGGTTGATGGCGTACTGCAGCTCGCCGATCCACAACGTGCCGTTGTGCAGATTGAAGTTCGTACCACTAAGGTTGCTCGGATCGTTGCCGAGCGGGTCGCCCGAGAACACGCCTGCGAGGGCCGTTAACGAAGGCGTGATCTGCCCGCGCACGCGCACGCCGAGACCGGCGAGCGGGTAGGCGGGACCGCCCGACGGCATGTCGTACGAAGGCAGCGCCGGCCAGCCGAACATCGTGTTGATGAAGAGCGCCCCGTACTGGCTCACGATGAATTCCTGGTCGAGACTCTGCTGACCGATCTTCACGTCGAGGCGCTTGTTGAAGAACGATTGCTGATACCACAGCTCCCACAGGCGCGTGGTGGGCGTCGCTTCGATGCCGCTTGCCGTGTTCAGCGTGCCGAGGTTCGACGTGCTCAGGTTGGTGCCGTGAATCTGCAGCGCGCTCACATTGAAGAGGCCGCCCGGAATGCCGAGCGCCTTGCTCGTGTCGACCTGAACCGTCGCCGTCGTGAGACCGTCATACGCGCCGCCGGTCTTGAGACCGCCGCGCAGGTTTGCGAGGTATTCGCTCGTCTCCGTGAGCTGAAAGGTCACACCGTATTTGCCGAGCCACGGCCGCAGGCCGCCCATGTCGCCGAGCATGTTCTGGCGCGACCAGAAGCCGGTCCAGAAGTTCGACGGCTGCGCCTGAATGGCGAGGTCGGCTTCCGGTGCTTCAGGGGCGGCGTCGGGGTTCGCATTGCTCTGTGCGCGTGCGGCTCCGCACGCGAAAGTCGCGCTCGCGGCAAGCACGGCAATGGCGCGCAACGCCGGTGTGCGCCGACGCGCCGGGCGGCCGGGCGCTGCGCTGCGCGAGCAGGCCAGCGCAGGGCTGCGGACGGTTCGGGTCAATTCCATCGTATTCCTTACTTATTGAAATGTTTGCTTGATTGATCGCGTTGGCGTTTGTTATTCGCAAGCCGCTGAATACCCGACATGTCCAGACGGCGCCATCGTACTAATAGCGAATGCGAGCGTCAACAAAAACGAGAATGATTCTCAACTGTTTTACGCCGCGTCAGCAGTATCCTTACGAAGTGCTGTCGTTCGCGTGTTTGCACATTACAGATAGTTAGTTTTGGATGAATTAGTCAGGCGAATGAAGTCGCTTATCATCACGTGTGTGAACGCACGTTTCGCCGCTCAAACTTCAAAACAAGCTGGCTCCATGACCGACATTTCCCCAGGCTACGAACTCGATCTCGACGCGTACTTCGCCCGCATCGGCTACGACGGTCCGCGCGCAGCGACCCTCGCCGTGCTGCGCGAGCTGCAGCGTCTGCACCCGCTTGCCATTCCGTTCGAGAATCTCGATCCGCTGGCGGGACGGCACGTGTCGATCAAGCTGCCGGACATCGTCGCGAAGCTCGTGACGCAGCGCCGCGGCGGCTACTGCTTCGAGCACAACACCTTGCTCGCGCATGTGCTCATGCAACTGGGCTTTACGGTGACCCCGCTCGCCGCACGTGTGCTGTACGGGCGTGAACCCGACGCGCGCACGCCGCGCACACATATGCTGCTGCGCGTGGAGGCGGGGGGCGACACGTGGCTCGTCGACGGGGGCTTCGGTGCCGCGACGCTGCGCGCGCCGCTCTCGTTCTCGACCGATGCGGAACAGCCGACACCGCACGAACCGGCGCGGCTCGTGACTCTGTCGGCGAACGAGCGCAAGCTGCAATTGCACGATGGCGAGAAGTGGTTCGATCTCTATCGCTTCGAATTGACGCCGGCGGAGTGGGTCGATTACGAAGTGGCGAACTGGTACACGTCGGCGTCGCCCGAATCGTTCTTTACGTTCAGCCTGATCGCGTGCATCGCGCGCGAAGGCGGGCGCGCGATCCTGTTCAACGAGCGCTTTACCGAGCGCGACGCACAAGGCCAGGTGAGCGAGGAGCGTACGCTCGCCAATGGAGAGGAACTCGCGCAGTGTCTGCGCGAGCGCTTTGGCATCGATCTCTCGCGCGGCGAAGCGGCGCAGCGTATCGACGCCGACGCACTCTATGCGCGCATGATGTCGCACAGCGCGCAACAGTAGACGCGAGTCAGCGTACGACGCGACGCTGGGCCCCGCGCAAGGAGGGCATCATGACTGAGCTGAAAATGACGAAAGCGCTAATGGCGAAGCTGTTCGTGCAAGTCGTGGTCTGGTTCGGATTGATGGGCGTGCTGTTGTTCGTTTCGGCGGGCACGCTGGCGTGGACGGCGGCGTGGCTCTGGCTCATCGAGTGGGCGTTGTGCGGCGTGTGGATCGGCCTGTGGCTCGGGCGCGAAGATCCGGGCCTCCTTGTCGAGCGGCTCGCGCCGTTCGCGCAGCGCACGCAGCAGCCGTGGGACCGCGTGTTCATGCTGTGCGTTTCGGTGGGTTTTTGCGCATGGCTGTGCCTGATGGGAATCGACGCCGTGCGCATGGGCTGGTCGCGCGTGCCGCTATGGCTCAGCGTGCTCGGCGCCATCTTCATCTTCGTCGATATTTACGCGACGCGCGCCGTCTTCGCGGCGAACCGTTTTGCGGCGCCCGTGGTGAAGATTCAGAGCGAACGCGGACATACGGTCAGCGATACCGGCCCGTACGCGTACGTGCGTCACCCGATGTATGGCTTCGCGCTGCTCTTTCTCGTCGGCACGCCGCTCATGCTCGGTTCGTGGTGGGGGCTCGCTTGCGTGCCTGTGATGGTCGTGGGGATCGGCTATCGCGCGGTGCGCGAAGAGCAAACGCTGGCGGAGAATCTGCCCGGCTACCGCGAGTATCTGGCGCGCGTGCGTTATCGCTTCGTGCCGGGCATCTGGTAGCGCGAGATTAGCTCGTGGAAGGCGAAGTCAGGGCTTGCGCGTAACGCCGATAAAGCCAGGCGAGCGCCGTGGTGGTGAGCAGCGCAAACACGATATTGCCGATGCTCTGACCAATGGCGAGCGCGGTGAGCCATCCCGGCTGCCGCACGATTTCAGGCGTGACGCCCGCGAGACCCATGCCGATCAGCACGATCAGACCGCACACCGCAATGGGCAGCGCGGCGACGAAGGTGACACCAAAAAGGCTCCAGAAGTGTCCGCGGCTGTCGCGCCATGCGGCGCTGAAGGCGATCTTGCTGCCGACGGCGAGCGCCGGAAAGAGCAGCGAGAGGCGCACCGCCACGAACATCCAGATCGCAATGACCACCAGAAAGAGGAACGCGGCGCCGCCCTGGTACTGAGGACGCAGCACGACCCACAGCAACAGCGCGAATGCGCCGAGCGCGACCGCCAGAATGAGGCCGACCGCAAAAATACGCAGGAACGGCTTGGCGCCGGCCGGCATGAGCGGCGCGCTGCGCTCCCCTAGCAGCACGAAGCGCGAGATCTTGAGCGTGAACCAGAGGTAGAGAAGCGAATTCAGGAGCGAGGCGAGATTGCCGAGCAAAATGAGCCCGGCGGAAGGCGCCGCGCCTTCGGCCGGCACGGGGCGCCCGGCGAGCCCGAACCAGCCGAGCGCCGCGTAGATCACAAACGTCCCCGCAAGGAGAACCGGCATTTGCACGGCGGCCTGCCAGGCGCTCGCCCATGCGCGCTTGACGCATTCCATGAAGGTCATCTGTTGCATGAGGTTTTCGCACGGGTAACAGAGAGCCTACAGTCTAACGCGGCGCCGTGAAATCGAGGGCGCTCGTGCGACTCCGCTCGTGCAACTCACTTCACGGCGAACAGCGTGAGGTTCATGAAGACCTTGAACGCGAACCCGAGCGAGACGGCTGCGCCCACGCCCCCACACCAGAGGAGTACGAACCAGAGCCAGCCGGGCAGCGCGCGGCGCACAGTGTTAGTGGTAGTGATGGGTGTCGCCATGACGCACCTTGCCTCTAAAGACCCAGTAGCTGAGCATCGTGTACGCGAGGATGATCGGCAGAATGAACGCTGCGCCCGCGAGCGTGAACATCTGGCTCTCGCGCGGCGCGGCGGCTTCCCACAGCGTGAGGCCCTGCGGAATCGCGTACGGCCACAGGCTCACGAGCAGGCCCGCATAGCCGAGCAGCACGAGCCCGATGGCTGCGATGAAGGGCGTCTTGTGATGGCGCGCATGCACGGCCCAGCGCATCCACGCGGCGCAGGCGAGCACGAGCAGCGGCACCGGTGCGAGACGCCAGAAGAGGCCCGAACGGAACCAGCGTTCGGCGATGGCCGGGTCCTGCAGCGGCGTCCACAGGCTCACGAGCGCGATGAAGCCGAGCAGCATGACCGTGAGCGGCCAGACGAGCTTGTGCAGGCGGCGCTGCAGGTCGCCCTCGGTCTTCGCAACGAGCCAGCAGGAGCCGAGCAACGCGTAGGTCGCGACGAGCCCGAAACCGGAGAGCAGGCTGAAGGGCGTGAGCCATCCGAAGGCGTCGCCGGCGAACTGGCCGCCGTCCATCGGAATGCCTTGCAGGAACGCGCCGAGCGCGATGCCCTGGAAGAATGCCGCGCCCGTCGAGCCGCCAATGAACGCGAGGTCCCACAAATGCTTCGTGCGATTGGCCTTGGCGCGAATCTCGAACGAGACGCCGCGGAAGATCAGGCACGCGAGCATGAACACGAGCGGCAGGTAGAGCGCGGAAAGCACGGTCGAGTACACCACGGGGAATACGGCGAAGAGCCCCGCGCCGCCGAGCACGAGCCAGGTCTCGTTGCCGTCCCACACGGGGGCGACCGTGTTCATCATGAGATCGCGCTCATCCTCGTCGGGAAAGAGCGGAAACACGATGCCGATGCCGAGATCGAAGCCGTCCAGTACCACGTAGAGAAGAACGCCGAGCGCGATGATCGCGGCCCAGATGACGGTGACATCCATTTGCTTGCTAGCCTCGTAACGATGAATGCGGGGAGCCTCAGGCGTCGATCAGCTGATCGGCGGCGGACATGGGGCGGCGTGCGGTCTGACTCACAGCGAGCGCAGGGTGGGCGACGCGCGGTTCACGTGGCTCGTGAGGCGCATGCGGCTTCGGGTCGGGCAGTGCGGGACCTTTGCGCAGAAGCTTGAGCAGGTAGTAAATGCCCGTGCCGAACACGAGGAAGTACACCGCCACGAAGGCCATCAGCGAAACGCCCACCTGTTGCGCCGTGAGCGGCGACACCGCTTGCGCCGTGCGCATCACGCCGTAGACCACCCAGGGCTGACGGCCGGCTTCGGTCGTGACCCAGCCCGCGAGCAGCGTGATGAAGCCCGTCGGTCCCATGGCGAGCGCGAAGCGCTGGAACCAGCGCGAATCGTAGAGCGTGCCGCGGCGGCGCAGCACCCAGCCGGTCACGCCGAGCACAATCATCAGGATGCCTAAGCCGACCATAACGCGGAAGCTCCAGAACAGCAGCGGCGAATAGGGCCGCTCGTCGGCGGGGAAGGACTTGAGTCCCTTGATCTCGCCGTCCCAGCTATGCGTGAGGATCAGGCTGCCCAGGTGCGGAATGGAAACGGCGTAGCGCGTCGTTTCGGCCTTCATGTCGGGAATGCCGAACAGATTGAGCGCGGTGCCGCCGTGTTCCGTGTCCCAGATGCCTTCGATCGCGGCGATCTTGGCGGGCTGATATTCGCGCGTATTCAGGCCGTGCGCATCGCCCACGAAGGCTTGCACCGGCGCGAGCACGAGCAGCAGGCCGAGCGCCATCGAAAACATCTTCTTGATGGCGGGGTCGCGCCGCCCCTTGAGCAGATGCCACGCGCCGCTCGCGGCCACCACGAGCGCGGCCACGATGAACGCGGCGATCGCCATGTGCGCGAGACGATACGGGAACGACGGATTGAAGATGATCTTGAACCAGTCCACCGGCACGACGTGGCCATCGACGATCTTGAAGCCTTGCGGCGTCTGCATCCAGCTATTCGAGGCGAGGATCCAGAACGTGGAGATGAGCGTGCCGATGGCGACCATCAGCGTCGCGCCGAAGTGGGCGCGCGGGCTCACGCGGTTCCAGCCGAACAGCATGATGCCGAGGAAGCCCGCTTCGAGAAAGAACGCGGTCATGACCTCGTACATCAGCAGCGGTCCGGTGATGGGGCCCGCGAACGACGAAAAGCCCGACCAGTTGGTGCCGAACTCATAGCTCATGACGACGCCGGACACGACGCCCATGCCGAAGGCCACGGCGAAGACCTTCGACCAGAAGAGACAGAGGTCCTTGTAGAACGGTTGGCGCGTTTTAAGCCAGCAGGCTTCGAGCACGGCGATGAAGCTCGCGAGGCCAATGGAGAGCGCCGGAAAGACGATATGAAACGAGACGGTGAAGGCGAACTGCAGCCGGGCCAGGTCGAAGGCGGAAAGTGACGTGTGCATGTGCGTGCCTGTTGCTTGCTTACCGGAGAAAGCGCGGAAGAAACGTCGCACGGTGTGGCAGTGGGGGCGCTGCGCTTCTCGTGCGATGGACGTAAGCGTAGGGGAACGGCGGCAGTTTTGCTGCGGTGCGACGTGCGCCAGCGTGTCGCACTCGTCAATATCAATGAGACGAAAACATGCGCTAACGCATTGATACAGATCAATTTAGATTAAACACTCGTTGTGCAGAGGGGACGGGCGAAGGGTGTCGCGCTGCGTCAATACACCGCGCTGCCGCATGGGGTGCGGCAATGTGCCTCGGCGTGCGGCGTAGGGAATCGTGCGGGGGAGAAATCAGGCGCGCCCGGCGGCACGATCGGTATGTGCGACGCCAGGCGGAAAAGCTCAGGAATACGATGGAAATGGCGTCAGCGTGGATCGCTCCACAGCTTGCCGGCCGTCGCCCAGTTTTCCGGCTTCACGTCGTGAAAGATGATGTCGACGGATTGCGGCTCGACGCCGAGCACCTTGCACGTGGTCTCGGTCAACGCGGCGGCGAGCTGGCGTTTTTGTTCGACGCTGCGGCCTTCGAACATTTCGATGTGGAATGTCGGCATGCGGGTCTCCTTGAAAAGTGAGTGAAGCGATGGAATGGGCGCGATCAGTCGCGGTATGACGAATCGATGCGATCGAGCTTACGCAGCAGCGCCGGCCATTCGAGCACGCCTTCGATCGCGCCGCCATCGCGCAACTGCTCGGCCGTGCGTTCGGCGACCCCGGGCGGCGGCACGACGAGCGGCACGCCGCCGGCCTGCGCCTGCAGCTGGATTTCGCAGGCCTTGATGAGCGTCGCCATCAGCACATAGGCTTCGGCCACCGTGCGGCCGGTGGTGAGCGTGCCGTGATTGCGCAGCAGCATGGCCGGGTGCGCGCCGAGACTTGCCGTGAGGCGCGTGCCTTCGGCGGGCGTGAAGGCGAGGCCTTCGTAGTCGTGCCAGGCGAGCTGGCCGTAAAAACGCAATGCGTGCTGCGAAGCGGGCAAGAGGCCGTCGCGCTGGATCGACACCGCAATGCCCGCCGTATTGTGCAGATGCATCACGCACACGGCGTCGGGCCGCGCGAGATGGACGGCCGCGTGCAGCGCGAAGCCGGTGGCATTCACGGGATGCTCGCTTGCGCCGACGATACGGCCTTCGGTGTCGATCTTCACGAGATTCGAGGCGCGCACTTCGTCGAAGGCGAGGCCGAACGGATTGATGAGGAAGCGGCCCGCCTCGCCCGGTATGGCGGCGGAGACGTGCGTGTAGATGAGGTCGTCCCAGCCGTTGAGTGCGATGAGGCGGTAAGCGGCGGCGAGATCGACGCGTAGTTGCTGCTCGGCGGCGGAGCGCGGCGCGGTCTCGGCGCAGGTGCTCGCCGGGCGATGGGCGAAAGACATGGCGATTCCTTCAGCGGACGATGGACTCTTCAGACGGCGTGGATGACGCAGGACGCAGGCATCGCGCGGCCGCGTGCACGCTCCAGCTTGCCAGCACGAACGGCGCCGTCAACGCGGGCAGTCCGCAGCGTACGGCGGCCAGATGCAGGGCTGCGGCGAGCATGGTCGCACAGATCGCGGCGCGTGTGCCGAGCGCGCAGACCGCGAGCGCAGCAAGCGCGCCGTTGAAGCCGGCGAGGCCCGCGCCGAAGGCGTCCGGGCTTGCGCCGCACGCGAGTTCGAGCGCGCTCGCGAGCGCCGCACCGCCGAGCGCGTAGGCGGCTGCGCGCCGCGACGACCAGGCGAGGCCCGCGAGCACGCATAGGCCCGCCGCCGCGCCCGAGGCAAAGGTGGTTTGCGCGAGGCCGCTCAGCACGCCGGCGGCGGCGTGTGCGGCGGCGGCGAGCGGTGCGCCGTGCGGGGCCGGCGGCGCCGCGGCAATCGCGCTGGCGATGGGGGCGCTGCCGGGATGCAGCGGCAGCCAGATCCAGGTCGCGATGAGGCAGGGCGCGGAATACAGGCCGAGCCGGGCGCGGGCGAGGCGGCGGTTCAGCGGCCCGGCGATCCACGCGCTCGCGCCGCCCGCGATGAGCGCAAGCGCGGCCGCCGTGCCCGCATCGCCGACGAAGGTGAACGCCGCGAGCGCGGCGAGCGCGCCGTTGTAGCCTGCGAGGCCGTCGCGGATCGCCGTTTCTGCATGGCCCGCCACGACCGCGCAGACGTTGGCCGCAGCGGCGCCGAGCAGGGCGGCGAAAGCCAGCCGCCAGTCGGTGAGCGCGAGCGCCGCGAGCAGGCACGCGCCCGTTCCCGCGTGTGCTTGCAGCACGATCTGGCCGAGGCTGCGCAAAAGCGCGCCAACGGCGGCGGTATCGGCAGTGGCGCCGGAAGCGGCGGAAAATCGGGCGGACATGGCGAAGGCGTGGTGTGCGGGTACGGGCGAGTGCGGCCCAGGTGCGAGGCGCACGGCCGGCCAGAATGGGAGCATAGGCGATGCAGACCGCCTGGCGCATGCGCGTGTGTTGATAGTCGCTATTTGCCGCCGCGTTACGATATGGGCACGGCGGTTATCGTGATTATCCAGAGACAGTCTGCGTGGGAGGCGAACGATGCGTGAAGTGCGTTGGGCATCCGAGACGGGCGAGGGTATCGAGCATCTGGCGTTCGATGCGCATTGCGCCCCGAAGTTTGGCGAAAAAGGCGACACGATCCGCGCGGAAAGCGTGGTCATCGGCGAACGCTACGGCAAGTCCTATGGCCTGTGCTACGCCATCGAGTGCGATGCGCACTGGCGGGTGCGCTGGGCGGCGTTTCGCGTGATGGGCGGCGGCTCGCTCGTGCTCCAGAGCGACGGCAAGGGCCACTGGACCGACGGCGAGGGGCGCGCACTGGAAGCGCTCGACGGCTGCATCGACATCGACATCGCCGCGACGCCGTACACGAACACGCTGCCGATCCGGCGTCTGGGCCTTGCGCGCGGCGAGCGCCAGCCGATCCGTGTGGTGTACATCGCCGCGCCCGAACTGGAGCCCAAGCCTGTCGAGCAGGCCTATGTGTGCATCGAGCGCGACCGCGAGTATCGCTACGAGGGCATCTTTCGCGACTTCACGGCGAACCTGCGTGTGGACGAAGATGGGCTCGTGATCGACTATCCGACGCTGTTCCGGCGTCTGCCGCCGCCGGACTGATAGAACGCGTCGACAAGATGCTTACGCCGCGCCGCCTGCGCTTTTGCCGAACAGCAACTGTTCGATCAGCGTGTTGTCGATGGTTTCGTTGTTGAGCGTGCGTGCGAGCAGTTCGCCCGCGAGCAGTTGCGGTGAAAACACCATATCCGGCTGCAAGAGACGCAGCCGTTGCAGGTTGCGGCTGTCGTTGACGAGCGCCACGGTGCGCACCTTCGGCGCGATCTCCTTGATCGCGAGAATCACGAAGGCGTTCTCGGCGTCGTCCGAGCGCAGCGCGAGCGCGGCGAGCGCGGTTTCGGCGCCCGCGTTGTGCAGCGTGGCGGTGTCGCTCGCATCGCCGATGATGAGATCGGCCTCCTGCGGATAATTGTGCGGCGTATTCGGCGCGACGATCACGGTTGCCGCGTAGCCGCGCTTGAGGAGCCCCGCGTACACGCTATGCGCGAGCGGCGACGCGCCGACGATCAGATAGTGGTTCTTGCGGGTCACGTTGGAAATGCCTCCCTTCACGATGCGTTTCAAATGGCCGCCGATCACGGGCCCGATTACAGCGCTGATCGACGTCGCGAACACGGTGATGCCGAGCACGATGATAGAGGCCGTAAAGAGCCGCGCGGTGTCCGAGCGCGGCACGATGTCGCCGTAGCCGACCGTGGACATCGACACGATCGAGAAGTAGAACGCCGTGACGAGGTTGCGGATAGGCGGGTCGAAATCTTCGCCGAGATACAGCGAGCCGAACACCGCATAGACGATCAACGAGCCAATGCTCAGGAATGCGAACAACGAGCCGACGGCGACGCTCGCGCGATCGAAGCGGCGCCAGTAGTAGATGAGCGCACAGGCCAGCGCGAGCGAGAAGCCGGCGAGCGCGTTGCTGCGATAGTCGCCCCACAGGCAGATGCTGGTCGCGCCGGCGAGCAGCACCAGTGAAAGCACCCATGCCACGCGCGCGCGCAACGCGATGCCGAACGACATCATCGTGAGGCCGGTTGCAACGAGCGCCTGGGGCAGCGCGAGCACGCCGAACGCGTTGATGAGCGTGATCCAGTCGTCGAACCAGTTGCCGCGCGCGTGTTCGAGCGCCTTCTGGGCGACCGGGCGCACCAGCAGCAGGCCGTCGATCACCAGCAGCAAGGCCAGATAGCCGTGCGGCACGAGCCCTCTGGCGTAGCCGCGCAGGCGGCGCGCGTACGCGTTCATTGCTGCGCTTGTTGAGTCGATTGCGCCGGTTGCTCGGGTTCTCCCGGTTGCGTCTGCACGATGTGCAGTTCGCGCGTGCGCAGGGGCAGCGAGCAGTGCGCGTCATTGAGCGCCTGGCGCACCTTGCGCGAAAGCTCCCAGCGCATCTCCCAGAACGTGTCGATGTTCGACCACACGCGCACGTTGAGCACGGCGGTGCTGTCGTCGAAGCGTGCCACCATCACTTGAGGCGCGGGCGAGGCCAGTACGCGCGGATCGGCGGCGGCGAGCGTGCGCAGCGCGTCGATGGCGCGGTTCACGTCGTCGCGCACCGACACTTCCACTTCGAGGTCGAGCCGGCGTGTGGGATTGCGGCTGTAGTTGCGGATCGAATTGCTCCACAGCGCGCTGTTCGGCACGTATTCGCAGATGCCGTCGGGTTTCGTGAGGCGCGTGGTGAAGAGGTTCACTTCCTCGACGGTGCCCGCAACGCTCGCGCCGGCGCTGCCGTCGATATAGTCGCCCACCTTGAACGGCCGCAGCAGCAACAGCATGATGCCGGCCGCAATGTTCTGCAGCGTGCCTTGCAGCGCGAGGCCGATGGCGAGACCGGCCGCGCCGAGCACCGCGACGATGCTGGCGGTCTGGATGCCGATTTGCGAAAGCGCGCCGATTACGGCGACGAGGCGCACGCCCCACACGGCGGTGTCGCGCACGATGGGGCGCAGCGTGGGATCGATGCCGCCGCCTCGCCGCTTGATCCAGTTGCCCACGCGCCGGGAGAGCCACCAGCCGAACCAGAGGATCGCGAAGGCCGCGCACAGGCGCAGCGCGAGCGCGGAGAGCGCGTCCCACAGGAAGCCCCAGTTGGACGGGTGCAGATGTTCGAGGAGGGGTTGCATGGCGAATCAGTCCTTGTCTTCGGAGCCTTGGGTCTGGCTCCGTTGCGAAAGGACGTATTGTACGAGCGGCGTTTCGCTTGCGGCACACGCGTGGCGTGCCGCAATGCGTTTGAGCGCCGCGCGTCAGCTCTTGGGCGGCGTATCCGCGCCCGGCCCGAGCGTGCGCTGCATGAGCGCGGTGTCGCGCCACTCGCCGTGCTTGAAGCCTACGCCGTACAGCGTGCCGGTCAGTGCGAAGCCCAGGCGCTCGTGCAGTTTGAGCGAGCCGCCGCGCGGGTCGGCGACCACGGCGATCATCTGCCGCCATGGGCCTGCCTCGCAGCGCTCGATCAGCGCGTTGAGCAGCGTGTGGCCGAGTCCGCGGCCCCGAAACGCCTCGTCGATATAGATCGAGTCTTCGACCGTAAAGCGGTATGCGGGGCGCGGCCGGTAGGGCGTGGCGTAGCAGTAGCCGGCCACGCGACCGTCGATCTCGGCGACGAGCCAGGGCAGGCCGTGTTCGCGCACGGCGGCGTGGCGGCGCAGGAGTTCGTCGAGCGAGGGCGGCGTCTCCTCGAACGACGCCGTACCGTGCAGCACGTGGTGCGCGTAGATCGCCGCGATGGTGGGGAAGTCGTCGGCAGTGGCGTCGCGCACGTGCGCGTCGGAGTGTGGGTTCATCGTTGGATCGAGGCGCGAAGGCAAATGGGAAGGAGGTTTGCGTTCCTTACTATGCCTCGCGCAGGCGCGCTTTTGAAGCGCGCCAAAAATCCTGACCTAGACGCGCTGCGTGCCCGCGCGATTCGCGACAGAGGAAGCGCCGCTCGCGCGCCCGAAACGCCGCGCACCTGCCACGCACGCGATCACCACGGCGGTGACGGCGATCATCGCCGGCGGCACGGACTCGTGCAGCAGGAGCGCCGCGAGCACGAAGCCGAAGAACGGCTGCAGCAACTGCAACTGCCCAACACCCGCAATGCCGCCGAGCGCGAGCCCGCGATACCAGAACACGAAGCCGATCAGCATGCTGAAAAGCGACACATAGGCGAGCCCCCACCACGAGGCCGCGCCCACCGCGGCGAACGACGCGGGCCGCAGCCACCATGCGAGCGGCGCCATCACGGGCAGCGAGATCACGAGCGCCCAGCAGATCACCTGCCAGCCGCCCAGGCGCCGCGAGAGCCGTGCGCCTTCCGCATAGCCGAGCCCGCACACGATGATCGCGCCGAGCATGAGCGCGTCGCCGAGCGGCGAGGCGTCGATGCCGTGGCGCAGCGCGAATGCCACCACGGCGGCGCTCCCCGCCGCGGAAAAGATCCAGAAGGCCGGCTGCGGGCGCTCGCCCGCACGCAACACGCCGAACACGGCCGTGGCGAGCGGCAGCAAGCCGACGAACACGATGGCGTGCGCCGAACTCACGTGCTGGAGCGCGAGCGCGGTGAGGAGCGGAAAGCCCACCACCACGCCAAGCGCGACGATGACGAGCGGCCAGACCTCGGCGCGCGCGGGCCGTGCGGCGCGCAGCACAAGAAGCAGCAGCACGCTGAGCATGCCCGCGATGGTCGCACGCACGCTGGTGAGGAACACGGGGGCGAAGCCGAGCACGGCGAGCCGCGTGGCGGGCAGCGATCCGCTGAAGATGAGGACGCCTGCGAGACCGCAGAGCCAGCCGTCGGTGGTGGAGTCGAGCGTTTTGCGCATGAGCTTTGGCAAGGGGAAGCTTCGGTGATCGATCCGCTGATGATGCGCGCCGCGCCGCGCGAAGGTAAGCTACAGATCAGTACAATTTGTTCAAACTGTATTGAACACGGAGCAGTACAGATGAAAGACAGAGCGAGGACGCAAGCCCTGCCGATGACGCGCGTCGAGCAGGTGATGCAGGCGCTGCGCGAGCGCATTGCCGCGCGGGCGTTGGCCGCCGGCGCGCGCGTGCCGTCCATCCGGGCGATGAGCGAGCAGCTTGGCGTGTCGAATTCGACGGTAGTGGAGGCCTACGAGCGCCTCGTCGCCGAAGGCGTGCTCGTCGCGCGGCGCGGCGCGGGATTTTTCGTGGCCGGTCACGCACCGCCGCTCGCGCTCGCCGCGCTCGGGCCGCAGCTCGACCGCGAGATCGATCCGCTCTGGCTCACGCGCCAGTCGCTGCAGACCGAGGCCGACGCGCTGCGGCCCGGCTGCGGCTGGCTGCCCGCCTCGTGGCTGCCGCAGGACGCCGTGCGGCGCGCGCTGCGTGCCCTCGCACGCGACCCGCGCGCGCCGCTCACCGATTACGCGTCGCCGTTTGGTCTGCCGGCGCTGCGCCAGCAGCTGGCATGGCGGCTCGGCCAGCACGGCGTGGAGGCTGCGCCCGAGCAGATCTTGCTGGCCGACGGCGGTACCCAGGCGCTCGACCTGCTGTGCCGCTTCCTGCTGGAGCCGGGCGACACCGTGCTCGTGGACGACCCGTGCTACTTCAATTTCCAGGCCCTGCTGCGCGCGCACCGCGTGCGCGTGGTTGGTGTGCCGTACACGCCGACGGGCCCGGATCTTGCCGCGTTCGAGCGCACGCTGGCCGAATCGCGGCCGCGCCTTTACGTGACGAACTCGGCGGTCCACAACCCCACGGGCGCGACGCTCGCGCCCGCCGTTGCACATCGCCTGCTCAAGCTCGCGGAGGAACACGACCTCCTGATCGTCGAGGACGATATCTTCGCCGACTTCGAGATCGAGCCCGCGCCGCGCCTCGCGGCTTTCGACGGGCTCGCGCGCGTCGTGACGATCGGCAGCTTCTCGAAGACGATGTCGGCGGCGGCGCGCTGCGGTTTCATCGCGGCGCGTGCCGACTGGATCGAGCCGCTCGTGGATCTCAAGCTCGCGGTCTCGTTCGGCAACGGGGAGATGGTGGCGGAACTCGTGCACCGCCTGCTCGTGGACGGCACCTATCGGCGGCACCTGGACGGCTTGCGCGCGAAGCTCGCCGACGCCATGGGCGAAACGCTGCGGCGGCTTTCGGCGCTGGGCCTGACCGCATGGACGCGGCCGCAGGCGGGTCTATTCGTCTGGGCGCAATTGCCGGACGGACTCGACGCGGCGCAGATCGCGCGCGAGGCGCTGGCGGAAGGCGTGGTGCTCGCGCCGGGCAACGTGTTCAGCGTGTCGCGCAGCGCGGGCGATTTCCTGCGTTTCAATGTTTCGCAGTGCAATCGTCCGAAGGTCTACGAAACATTGCAGCGTGCGATGGAGCGGGTGGCGCAGCCGGCATGAAGCGGCTGCGCCCGAGCATCACGGTTCGTGACGCAGATAGCCTTCCTTCGACGGATCGCGCATGCGCCACGAGACGATCAGCGAAATCGCGCACAGCGCGGTCACGTACCAGTAGAACGTGGACTCGCTGCCGGCGGCCTTGAACCACAGCGCGACGTATTCGGCGGAGCCGCCAAACAGCGCGTTCGCTACCGCGTACGAGAGGCCCACGCCCATCGCACGCACTTCGGGCGGGAACATCTCCGCCTTGATGAGGCCGCTGATCGACGTGTAGAAGCTGACGATCGCGAGCGCCACCGTGATCAGCGCGAATGCGGCCACGGGGCTCGCCACGTCCTTGAGCGCATGCATGAGCGGCACCGTGCCGATGACTGCGAAAGCGCCGAACAGGATCATCGACGTGCGGCGGCCGATCTTGTCGGAAAGCGCGCCGAACACCGGCTGCATCAGCATGTAGACGAAGAGCGCGCAGGTCATGACGTTGCTCGCGGTTTTCGCGTGCATGCCGGCCGTGTTCACGAGGTACTTCTGCATATAGGTCGTGAACGTGTAGAAGATCAGCGAGCCGCCTGCCGTGAAGCCCACGACGGTCAAGAACGCGCCCTTGTGCTGCCACACGCCGCGAATCGTGCCCGCGTCGCGCTTGTGGCGCGACTCGCTCGTCGAGGTTTCATCGAGCGATTTGCGCAGATAGAGCGAGATCAGCGCGGCGAATGCGCCGACCACGAACGGAACGCGCCAGCCCCAGGCCTTCAGTTCTTCGGTCGAGAGCGTTTGCTGCAGGATCACGAGCACGAGGAGCGCACAGAGCTGGCCGCCGATCAGCGTGACGTACTGGAACGACGCGAAGAAGCCGCGCCGGCCCTTGAGCGCGACCTCGCTCATATAGGTCGCGCTCGTGCCGTACTCACCGCCGACCGAAAGCCCCTGGAAGAGTCGCGCGACCAGCAGCAGGAACGGGGCGAACGCGCCGATCTGTGCGTAGGTGGGCAGCATGGCGATCACGAGCGAGCCGCCGCACATCATGAGCACCGAGATCATCATCGCGGTGCGGCGGCCGTGGCGGTCGGCGATGCGGCCGAACAGCCAGCCGCCGATGGGGCGCATGAGGAAGCCCGCGGCGAACACGCCGGCGGTGTTGAGCAACTGCGTGGTGGTGTTGCCGCTCGGGAAGAACGCGGGTGCGAAATACAGCGCGCAGAACGAGTAGATATAGAAGTCGAACCACTCGACGAGATTGCCCGACGAGGCGCCGACGATGGCGAATACGCGTCGCCTCGTGTCTTGCGCGGATAGCGTGGCTTGGTTGGTCTGGACGTCCATGGGCGGGTCTTCTCCTGGTTTGTGTGTTTTTTGGCGAGCGGCCGTCAAGCAGCCGTCGCGAGAGTTGGAACGTGCGCCGCCGGGTCCCGGTGCGCGATGCCCGCGATTTTAGCTAACTGTAATTACTTGTGTGGAAAATGTAATAACTGTGCGAACGGGTCGGATCAGGCCCCTTCAAGCCCCTTCAGGCCGAAGTGACACCGGTTCGCGAGGCAGAAAAAAAGCCAGCGGGGAAGCGCTGGCTTGAAGGGAAAGCAAGGGAAACGCGCTCAATGCTGCTTGCGCAGCGGCACGTCACGCAGCAGCCACGACAGCGCGAACGAGAGCACCACCACGACCGCCGCCGAGAGATAAACCGTGTGCAGTGCACCGGCGAACGCATCGAGATACTGCGCGTGCAGCGTGGGCGGCAAATGGTGGATCACGTCGGGCGTGAGCGGCTGCGGCAGTTGCACGTCGGCGGTAAGCACCTTTTCGAGCCGTGCGTTCAGCCCATGCGAGAACACCGCGCCGAACGCGGCCACGCCCACTGAGCCGCCAATCGAGCGGAACAGCGTCGCGCCCGACGTGGCCACGCCCATGTGGCGAAACTCCACGGCGTTCTGCACGGCGAGGATCAGCACCTGCATCACCATGCCGAGTCCACAGCCGAGCAGACCCATGTAGAGATACATGAGGTGGATGGGCGTGCCGATCTGCAGGCGCGCGAGCAGCATCATCGCCACGGCCACGAGCGCGGTGCCCACGATCGGGAATATGCGGTACTTGCCGATCTTGCTGATGATGCGGCCCGTGATGATCGACATCACGAGCACGCCGCCCATCATCGGCAGCATCTGCATGCCGGCCTGCGAGGGCGTCGAGCCCTTCACCACCTGCAGATAGAGCGGCAGGAACGTGACCGAGCCGAACAGCGACACGCCCACAATGAAGCCGATCAGGCTCGCGAGCACGAAGGTGCGCTGGCGAAAGAGTTCGAGCGGGATGATGGGCTCGGCGGCGTGCTTTTCCTCGTGGATGAAGCCCGCGACAGCGACGATGCCGAGCAGCAGCGTGAGCCAGAGCGTGGGCGACGTCCACGGCAGGAGCGAGCCGCCCTCGCTCGTGAAAAGGATCAGGCAGGTGAGGGCAGCGGCGAGCCAGCCCGCGCCCATGTAGTCGATCACGTGCTTCACGTGCGCGGCGCGCGGCTTGAACACCGCGCCGATCACCACGAGCGCGATCGCGCCGAGCGGCAGATTGATGTAGAAAATCCAGCGCCACGACAGATGCTCGACGAGAAAGCCGCCAAGCAGCGGCCCGATCACCGTGGCGATGCCGAACACGCCGCCGAACATGCCCTGATACTTGCCGCGCTGCGCGGGCGGAATCACGTCGCCGATGGCGGCCATCGTCACGACCATCAGGCCGCCGCCGCCGATGCCCTGCAGGGCACGGAGCGCGATGAGCTGCTCCATGTTCTGGGCTACGCCGCAAAGCGCCGAGCCGATCAGGAAGATCACGATGGCGGCCTGCAGCACGATCTTGCGCCCGAACAGGTCGCCGAACTTGCCGTAGAGCGGCACGACGATCGTCGAGGTGAGCAGGTAGGCCGTGACGACCCACGAGAGCCGGTCGAGCCCGCCCAGCTCGCCGACGATGGTGGGCAGCGCCGTCGAGACGATGGTCTGGTCGAGCGCGGCCAGCAGCATGACGAGCAGGAGCGCCGGAAACAGCAGCCGGATCGGCGGATGGCCGCCGGTATCGGCAGCCGGGCCCGACGCCAGCACCGCTGCATTCGCGTGAGCGCCAACCCCCGCCGTAGCGGGCACAGGGTGTTTCGTGCTGGGTTTCATCGTGTCCGTCTATCTTGAAATTAATTAATTCGGAGGTTAATATTAGGACAATTATTCCAGTTGGTCAAAATTCATTTTGTTACCGGATAAGACACCTATGAACGCGCCAGAACCTTCCCTCGACAACGCCAGCGGCACGCCAGGCCGGGCCGCCGCGCGCCGTCCCGGCCGGCCGAGTGGCGGCGTGGGCGGGGCGGAGCAGCGGGCGCGTCTGATCGACGCTGCACTTGTGCTGTTCGCGCGTCAGGGCATCCTCGACACGTCGCTTGCCGCCATCGCCCGCGAGGCGGGCGTGACGCCGGCGATGGTCCACTACTACTTCAAGACCCGCGATCAGCTGATCGACGTGCTGATCGACGAGCGTTTCATTCCGCTGCGCGAGGCGCTTGGCGACACCTTCGCGGAGCATCCCGACGATCCCGTGGCGGCGCTCACTGCGCTCGTGCAGCGCTTCGTGGCGCTGGGGCAGCGCAATCCGTGGTTTCCGCCGCTGTGGGTGCGCGACGTCATCAGCGAGGGCGGCGTGCTGCGCCAGCGCATGCTCGAGCGCCTCGGCCGCGAGCACCAGGAAAAGGCCCACACGGCAATTGCGCGCTGGCAGCGCGAGGGCCGGCTCAACGCGGCGCTGGAGCCTTCGCTGCTGTTCCAGTCGCTGATGGGCCTGACGCTCCTGCCGCTCGCCACCAGCCAGATGTGGCGCGGCGACGCGCACCGGCCTCACGTCGGCGTCGACGCGATCGTGCGTCATGCGGTCGCGCTCATCACCGAGGGCGTGGGGCCCCGGCGCGTGGACGCGCGCGCCGATACGGGCATTGATACGGATTAGTCGTCAGCGTGCGACGTGGTACGCTCCGGGACCTTTGCGGCACGGCCCGTGCGCTGTGCCGCGCGAATGTTTCCCGGTCGAGGTCCGGTCTGCCTTCTTCTTCCGCTTCTTCCCGCGCTTCTGCGCATCGAGCCCCCGCCATCGTCTGGTTTCGCGACGATCTCCGGCTTGCCGACCAGCCCGCGCTCGCGCAGGCCGCAGCGAGCGGCCTCCCGCTGATCTGCGTCTGGATCCACGATCCGCACGCCTCGGGCGAGCGCACGGAGGGCGGCGCGGCGCGCTGGTGGCGTCATGAATCGCTGCGCGCGCTCGAAGCCGCGCTGGCCGCTCGCGGCGGCCGCCTGCTGCTCTTGCAGGGCGACGAAGCGACGACGCTCGACGCCCTCGTCACGGAAACCGGCGCGCAAGCTGTGTACTGGAACCGCCGCTACGGCGCGGCGCAACGCGAGGTCGATCGCGCCCTCAAAGCCTCGCTGCGCGAGCGCGGCGTCAGTGTCGAGAGCTTCAGCGGTCAGCTCCTCAACGAGCCGTGGACGGTGCTCAATCAGTCCGGCGAGCCATTTCAGGTCTTCAGCGCGTACTGGCGCGCCTGCCTGCGCGTGGGCGATCCGCCGCCGCCGGAAGGCGAGCCCGAACGGATGATTTTTCAATCGCTGCCAGCACGTCTTACCCAGCGCGCATCGAAACTCGACGCGCTCGGCCTGGCGCCGCGCGCGCCCGACTGGTCGGGCGGCTTGCGCGAGGCCTGGCCGGCGGGCGAGGAAGCCGCGCTGGAGCGCCTGCGCGCGTTCCTCGCCACCGACCTCGATGCCTACGCCGGCGAGCGCGACGAACCCGGCGACGCCGCCACGAGCCGCCTCTCCCCGTATCTCGCTGTCGGCGCAATTTCGCCGCGCCAGGTCTGGGCGGCGCTCAGGGCGGCGCAGCACGCGCACGGACGGGGATCGGCGCGGCGCGCCGCGAGCGCCGAAAAGTTCGCGAGCGAGTTGGGCTGGCGGGAGTTCTGCCATTACCAACGCTTTCACTACGCCGATCTGGCAACGCGCAACCTGCGTCCCGCTTTCGACGCCATGCCGTGGCGCAAGGACGCTGCCGGTCTGAAAGCGTGGCAGCGCGGGCTGACCGGCTATCCGCTCGTCGATGCCGGCATGCGCGAGCTTTGGCACACCGGCTGGATGCACAACCGCGTGCGCATGGTCGCGGCTTCTTTCCTGAGCAAGCATCTGCTGATCGACTGGCGCGCGGGCGAATCCTGGTTCTGGGACACGCTCGTCGATGCCGACCCGGCCAGCAACCCGGCCAACTGGCAGTGGGTGGCGGGCTCGGGCGTGGATGCCGCGCCGTATTTCCGCATCTTCAATCCGGTGCTGCAGGGTCAGAAGTTCGACCCGCGCGGCACCTACGTGCGGCATTGGGTGCCGGAGCTGGCAGACCTGCCCGATGCGCTCGTCCACCAGCCGTGGAAGGCCAGCGCGCAGCAGCTCGAAGCTGCGGGCGTGCGTCTCGGCAAAGATTATCCGGAACCTGTCGTCGAGCACGAACTGGCGCGCCAGCGTGCACTCGAAGCCTTTGCGCAAACCGGTAAGGCCAAGGGCCTTGCCGCTTCGCGACAGGATCCAGAGCAGGACACAAAACAGGGCGGCAAGGCGTGAGCGCGGCCGTCATCGGGCTGTCTTGTGATGCGGCTATCGTGCGCGGCGCGGCTGGGCGCACTCACAGCACGCGGGAACCGGACGGCATTAAGATTGCTCTATCAGGACGGCCCGCGTTGCCGTGCGCCCGGCGTGATACCGGGCTCGTAGCCTTGCGGCACTCGGCCTGACAGACAGAAAGGCATGTAAGCAAACACAATGAACGCAGTACACAAGCTCGACCGGACGACCATCGTCCTCGTCGAAGACGACCCGCACAGCCGGGCGTCACTGACTTCGCTCCTCGAGGCGGAGGGTGCGCATGTCGTGGCGGTCGAAGACGCCGAAACCGGCGTCGAGGCGGCGCTGAGCCTGCACCCCGATGCCGTGGTCTGCGATCTCGACCTCCCGGCCATGGATGGCTTCTATCTGATCCAGCGTTTGCGCGACTACGAAATTCGCGGCGATCACGCACCGACCGTCGCGGTCGCGCTCACGGGCCATACCGACGAAAGCTGGCGTTTGCGCAGCATCGGCGAAGGCTTTCAGCACTTCATGACCAAGCCGGCCCGGCCGGAAGAACTGGTGACGCTGCTGAGCGACGCGATCGACGCGCGCCAGTCGCTGTGACGCCGCGCGCGTAGCGAGGCCGGAAACGGGCGGGTGCTGATGGACTGGAGCGCCGCGACATGCGGCGCGGCTGATCCGTTGCCTGCGCTGACGTGCGGCTAAAGTTAGCTAACGGACGAGGACTGCGCGGCGGCTTCGGGCGCGGCAGCGGCGTCCGCCTTTACGGCCTTGCCGGCCGAACTAGCCTGAATCTCCTGGCATTGCGCGCAGAGACCCTTGAGTTCGATGCCGTCGCCGGCGAGCCGGTAGCCCGCGGCCTCGATCTGCGCAACTAACGCTTGGCGCAGCTTGGGCTCGTGCAACTCGGTGACGTTGCCGCACTGCTGGCACACCACGAGAATGCCGTGCTGACACTGCGTGAGGTCGTGGCAAACGGCGAACGCGTTGATCGACTCGATGCGGTGAATGAGCCCCGCCGACAGCAGGAAGTCGAGCGCCCGGTAGACCGTGGGCGGCGCCGAACCCGGATGGATCTGGCGCATTTCGTCGAGCAGCGAATACGCCTTGGTCGCGCGTCCCGAGGCGAGCAGCAACTCCAGCACCTTGCGGCGGATCGGCGTGAGCTTTTCGCCGCGCTCGCGGCAATAGGCCTCGGCCATCGCGAGTGCGGACTCGACCGACGCGCCCTTGGCGACGTCATGCGAATGGGCGTGGCCGTGATCGTGCGCGTGGTCGTGCGCCTCGCCTTGCGTGTTGCTGTGCAGGGCCAAGGCGTCCGGGGACGGTTTTGCTGTCTTCATGCTTGCGATTATACGGGGCGCGCCGCCGGCCCGCCCGCGCCGCCATGGAGCGACGGCTCAGGTGAGCGGCAGATCGATGTACTTGCGGAAGCCCTGGCGCTGCGCGATGCGCTGATACCACCGCTCGACATTCGGCAGCGGCTCACGTTCCACGCCTTCGAGTCCGAACCAGCGCCGCGCGTACGCGCCGAGCACGATGTCGGCGAGCGAGAAGCGCTCGTTTTCCATGAAGAAGCGGCCTTGCAGATGGTGGTCGAGCAGCCGCCAAAGCGGGGTCAACTGATCGAAGTCTGCCGCGAGCTTCGCCGTGTCGCGCTTTTCGGGCGGCGTGCGTACGAGCGCGAGAAACACAGGGCGCTCGATGGGCGCGAGCGTGCCGATCGACCAGTCGAGCCAGCGCTCGATCGAGGCGCGCACCTTCGGGTCGGTCGGGTAGAGCAGGCTCGAGGGACCGTACTCCATCGCCAGATAACGCAGGATCGCGTTCGACTCCCACAGCACGAACGTGCCGTCGGTGATCGTCGGCACCTTGCCGTTCGGATTCATGGCGAGATAGGAAGGCTCGTTGAGATGGCCGAACGAGCCGCCCGCGTCGATGCGCTGGAACGGCAGCACGAGTTCATCGCAACACCACAGGACTTTCTGGACATTCACCGAATTGGCGCGTCCCCAGATCGTGATCATCTGGCGCGTACTCCTTGCAAGGGGAAAAAGGGTCAAGCGCAGGCCGCCACGATACACGATTCTCGCGCGGTTTTTTTGCGCAACCAGGCATTTCGTAGAATAGGCGCTGCGCGGTGCCCGGAGTTCCGCCGCCGCGCCCGATTCGTGCGGCACCGCTCTCTCGATTTCCCGCGCGGCCGTCCCGCCTCGATCTCCAACTCACGCCCGAGACCCGCCCATGGCCCGCATTGTCCCCGACGACTGGCAGCATCTCGAAGCGACCGGCGCCGCCGCGCGCGAGCGCGAAACGCTCGCCGCGCTCGCGCGCGGTTTGCCGAACGGCTACACCGTCTATCACGGCGTGCACTGGACGCGACTCTCCGAAGGCTTTTCGGTCTTCGGCGAGGCCGATTTCGTGATCGTCAGCCCGGCCGGGCGCGTGATGATCGTCGAGCAGAAAACCGGTTTCTTGCGCGAAACGCCGGGCGGCCTCGTCAAGGCGTACATGCAAACCGAGCGCAACGTGGCGATCGCGCTGGCGCGCACGGTCGAAGGGCTGCACCGGCGCTTTACGGCGTCGTTCGGCGCGGGCACCTACGTGCTCGAAGAGCTGTTCTACTGCCCCGACCACGTGGTGCGCGAGCCCGCCATCGCGGGCGTGAACCCGGCGCGCATTGTCGACGCCACGCGCAAGGCGCAGCTCGCCGCCATCGTGCTCGAAGCCATGCCCGCCGACGAGCCGCGCCTGCCGTGCGCCGCGAAGATCCATCACTTTCTCGCCGACGAACTTTCGCTCACGCCCGACACCAGCGCGCTGGTGGGCGCGGCGGGCACACTCGTCACGCGGCTCGCGGGCGGCCTCGCCACGTGGGCGCGGCGGCTCGAAATCGATCCGTTCCGGCTGCGCGTGATCGGGACGGCGGGCTCGGGCAAGACGCAACTGGCCGTGCAGGTCATGAAGGACGCGGTGGCGCGCGGCGCGCGCACGCTCTACGTGTGTTTCAACCGGCCGCTCGCGGATCACATCGCGCAGCTCGCGCCGCCCGAGGCGAAGGTGGCGACCTATCACCAGCTATGCGACTGGGTTGCGCGTGACGGCGGCCACGTGCCCGACTTCGGGAGCCCCGGCGCATTCGACGACCTCGTGCGGCGCTTCGGCGAAATGCCGATTTCCGAGCGCTGGCAGTTCGACGTGCTGATCGTCGACGAAGGGCAGGATTTCCAGCAGCCGTGGGTCGGCGCGCTCGGGCGTCTGCTGCGGCCGGGCGCAGCATGGTGGTGGCTCGAAGATCCGCTGCAGAACCTGTACGTGCGCGAGCCGCTCGCGCTGGCGGGCTGGACCGTGCTGCGCGAGAACACCAACTACCGCAGCCCGCGCGATATCCTCGCGTTCCTGCGCGACGTGGCCGGACCGACCGTGCCCGCCATCGCGCAGCTCGCGGCGGGGAGTCCGTTCGACGGCTCCGAGGTGACGGTGGCGAGTTGGGATGAGCACGAAACCGGACCCGGCGCGGAACCCGGGGTGGTTCTGGCCACGAAACGCGCCATTACGCAGGCGCTTTCGCTCGGCTTTCGCAAGCAGGACATCGTCGTGCTTTCTTATCGCGGACGCGAGCATTCGCTCTTCGCGACGCTCGATCAGCTCGGCCCGCACCGGCTGCGCAGCTTCACGGGCCAATACGACCTGTTCGGCAATCCGCAGTATCGCGAGGGCGATGTGCTGCTCGATTCGATCTACCGCTTCAAGGGACAGTCCGCGCCGTGCGTGATCCTGACCGAGGTGGACTTCGAGTCATTCGACGAGCGCGCCGCGCGCAAACTCTTTGTCGGCGCGACGCGCGCGGCCATGAAGCTCATCGTGGTGGCGTCGCCGCGCGCCGCGCGGTTCATCGAGGGCCAGCGCGGCGGCGTCTGAGCGCTGTCTCGCTCAGCTCCAGGCCGAGGCGCCGATCAGCGTGCCCGTGCGCGCCTGGGCGTTCCACCAGATCACGCGCAAGAGCGGTGCGCTCTGGGCGATCAGGATGGCCTGCACCGGATCGCTCTCGATGAAGTGCGTCACGCCGCTGCGGATGGCCGCAGCGGCCTTGTGCGCAGCCACGGCCGCGGCCGTGTCGTCGTGCTGGTCCGGCGTGCGCATGATCAGTTCGAGGTGCCCGAAGCCGTGGCGTTCGAGCCAGGCGAGCGTGCGCTCGCGGTCGATCTCCGGACGCCCCGTGATGATCGCGCGGGTGCGCTTCATGTCGATGCCGGGCAGGCGCTCGAACGGCACCAGCTCATCGCGCTCGGCGAGCGCGGCGACGAGGTCTTCGTCGTAGCGCGCAACCGGGATATCGGGGAGCAGGACGCCGTCGAGATCGATGGCGTAGACGGCGTACTCGTGGTCGTCGGCCATGCGCGTGCCTTCGCCTTCGGTGTCGCGGATCCAGTCGGCGCGATAGCGGTCGGTGTAGGCCTGGCGCTCCCAGGGGAAGAGCGCGAAATAGCCGCTCGCGTCGATCGAATAATCGGGGCGCAAACGGCTGAGGTCGTCATAGGCGCCGGTGAGCGTGCGCACGACGAGCCCGTGCTCGGTCAGAAATGCGATGCAGTCCACGAGCGTATGGCCACGCCCCGCGATGTCCTCGCAGAGCAGCACTTTCGAGCCCGGTTCGGGCAGCGGCAACGTGGAGTCCCAGCGCACTTCGCGCGTGGTGCGGTCGTAGCGCAGGAATGCGACACCCGCTCCCGTTGCGTGCGAAACCATCAGCGCGAGCGGCGCGCCGCCGCGCAAAATGCCGACGACGAGGTCGAATTCCTCCGCGATCAGCGCCGGTTGCAGCGACTCGACCCAGTGATCGAGCTGTTCGTAGGTGAGCGGAACGACAGGTTTATCCATGGGTTGAAATGGGTGACGAAGCCCGTGATCGGCAACTGCGCGACAAATGCGCAACGCGCGTTTCCGATAGCGGTGTACGAGAAAAAGACGGCTATTGTCAGCACAATGTTTGACGATATTATGCCTATGCTCACCGGCGCCTGCTGGCATGGCGGGCGGAGGTAGCAGGAAAACGAGGGTAAAGCAGCAGGAAAAAGTGGCGCATTGCCGAAAAATGTGGCGCAGCGCCGCGCAAAGACACACGAAAACGACGCGAATCATCGCGCGAAAGGGCTCGGGCAAGATGTGGCAATGGATGGGATGGCCAGGCTGGCGGCGCTGGGCCGCCGTGGCGGGGTTCGCGCTCGTGGGCGCGGCGCCGCTTTTTGCACACTCCGCGCAGGCGCAGGGTTCTGCGGGTTCGCTCTCGCTAGACGTGGATGGCGAGGTGCGCGTGACCAACAACGCGTCCCACACGGCGTATCACTTCAGCGAGGCGCAGCTGCTCGCGCTGCCCGCGCATTCGATCACGACGGCCACGACGTGGACGCCGCGCTCGACTTTCACGGGCCCGCTGCTTTCAGACGTGCTCAAGGCCGTGGGCGCCTACGGCAGCCAGATCGAGATCCACACGCTCGACGACTACACCTGCGTCGTGCCCGTTGCCGACGCCGCACGCTACGGCGTGGTGGTCGCCTACGAGATGAACGGCCAGCGCCTGAAGGTGAGCAATTTCGGCCCGTTGTTCCTGATCTATCCACGCGACCAGCATCCGCTCGAGCTGGACGGCGCGGCGGGCGACTCGAAGTTCGCGTGGCAGATCAAGTCGATGACGATCAAGCGGTGAGTAGCGGGTGATACAACGTCCCTTGCGACGCCTGCTGCAGGCGATCATCTGGATGGCGGCGCTCGCGCCGCCCGTGGTGGCGGTCGGCTATCTGCTCTATGCCAACCTGCTCAATCCGCAGGTCGTGCAGCGCATCACCGGCAACTACGACGGCCTCTACTGGGACGCCGCGCAGCTTCAGATCGCCTACGCGCGCTTCGAGAGCCAGTTGCTGATGTTCGCGGACGGCATCGACCGCGATCTCGACAAGGTGCGGCTGCGCTACGAGGTGCTGCAGTCGAAGCTCAATGTGATGAAGGGCTCGACGCTCTCGCTCGACTCGACGCCCGGCCTCAAGCGACGCCAGGACGCCGATCTCGCCATTCTGGCCGCGACGATCTCGCCATTCGAGGCCGAAATCGCCACCCTCGCGGACAACCCCGAACGCGCCGTGCCGATGCTCATGGCGCTCGACCTGCACTGGACCCAGGTGACCGACCTCGCGCTGAACCGGCGTTTCGCCGACGTGACCGAGCGCGAGGCGATCCGGCACGATTTCATCGCCAAGCGCCGCGAGCTGTTCGCGTCCGGGCTCGTGCTGCTCGTGCTTTCGGCGGCGGCGGGCGTGCTGCTCGTGATGAACGGCTACCGGCGCACGCGCCTCTTGCACCAGCAGCACGCGGCCCTCGAAGCGGAGCACCAGGCGAGCCGGGCCGCGCGCGAGGCGAGCATGGCGAAGGACGCCTTCCTCGGCATGATCAGCCACGAACTGCGCACGCCGCTGCACGCGATCGTCTCGTCGATCGAACTGCTTGGCTTCAACTCGCATTCGGAAGCCGACCGCAAGGTGATCCAGCGCCTCGAAACCGCCGCGCGCCAGCTCGAAGCGCAGATGAAGGACTTGACCGACTACGCGCGTCTCGGCGCGGGCAAGCTCGAATTGCGGCAGGAAGAGTTCGAGCCGCGCGAGCTGCTGCAATCGATCGTCGACGAGAACGAGCAGGCGGCGCGCGCGCGCGGGCTCGTGTTCGAGCATGCGTGGGTGGGACCACAGCGGCGCGTGGTGGCCGACCCGCATCGTATTCGCCAGATCGCCGGCAACCTTGTGACGAACGCGATCCGCTACACGGAGCGCGGCAAGGTGCGGCTCGAATTCTGGCTGCAGGCGCCCGCGCGGGTCGCGCGGCCATTGCAGGATGAGGAAGGCGCGGCGAGGCCGGCTGGCGGCGACACGCTCGTGATCGTCGTCGGCGACACGGGGCCTGGCGTGGCGGCGGACCAGATTCCGCTCATCTTCAAGGAGTTCACACAGCTCGACACGTCGCGCTCGCGGCGCTACGAGGGCGCGGGGATGGGGCTTGCGATCGTGCGCGGCCTCGTCGAATTGTTCGGCGGGACGATCGAGACGCAAAGCCGCGTGGGCAAAGGCACGACCTTCACCGTGCGCATTCCTGTCACGCCGGTCGAGCCGCCGGCGCCCGCGGCCGTGGCCGAAGCGGCGCAGCCCGCGCGGGCGCTGCCGCAGGTGCTCGTCGTCGACGACAACCCGCTCGTGCGCGATTCGCTTTGCGAGATGGTCGCGCACATGGGCTACCGCGCGCTCGCGGCCGGTGACGCCGACAGCGCGCTCGCGCTGCTCGCGCACGAAGCCTGCGACGTGGTGCTGCTCGACCTGCACATGCCGGGCCGCGACGGGTACGACTTCGTGGCGGGGCTCAGGGCCGCGCAGGACGTGCTCGGGCAGCCGCGCGTGATTGCGGTGAGCGCCGACGTGGCGGGGCTGGCGGCGCTACCGGACAATGCGGGCAAGACCCCGGGCGGCGAGGGCGCGCCGTTCTTCGACCGGCTCACGAAGCCGGTGCATTACGAAGTGCTGCGCGCGGCGTTGCAGCGCGCGCTGAGCGCGCCGCGCGCGGCGGCCTGAAAGACCTGGGAGCGGGCTAGTGGGCGATGTGCGGCGTTAGCCGCGGTTGAGCCGCTTCGAAAGATCGGCGACGAGAATCGCCATGCGCGCCGGCTTTTCGTAGCAGGCCACGTTGTAGTGGCGCACCACCTGGCTGATCTCCGACTCGCTGGCCTTGCCGGTCAGCAGTTCGCCGGTGAGCACGAAGATGGGCGCATCGGGGTTCTCGGAGGCGCGCACGCTGCGGATCGCCTCGGCGGCGGTCAGGCTGCCGAACAGCCAGTCGATCACCACGCCGTCGAACACGTTGTTTTCGAGCGCTTCGTTGAATGCCGTGAGGCCGTAGAGCGCGAGCGCCGTGTAGCCGCTGTGCTCGAGGTAGTCGCGCAGGTTGTCGGCGGAGGACTGGTCGTCGTCCACGACGGCGATGAGCGGTTTGTCGGACTCGGCGCGGCGCGGGTAGATCTCGATCTTGTGGACTTCGCGCGCGTTCTGGTAGAGCGCGCCGTCCGGGCGTACCACGCGCCACTGGCCCTGCTTTTCGTACGCGACGAAGTCGGGGCGGCTGCCCGCCTCGACGGGTGCGCCGATCCACGCGGTGCAGGGCAGCTCGGCGGCGCTGACACAGAGCATCGCCTCCTGAGCGCTCGCCCCGACCATGCCGGGGTCGAGCAACTGCGCGCCGAACAGCTGGCCCGCGGGTTCGCCGAACGCTTCGGCCACTTTCTTGATCTGCGCGAGCGTCCACGGGCTGTTGCCGCGCAGCTTGCGGTGCCCCTGTGAAAAGCTCAGGTCAAGAATCCGGCACAGCTCGGTCGTTTGCTGACGCTTGCCGATGCCGTGACGGCTCATCAGCTCGCGTACGCGCTCCGCCACCGAGGCCGAGTCGGTTGTGTATGCAACGTTCGACATACTGCTCAAAGGAGGGATTCGTGGATTCAGTTTCTGATTCATCATGCCGTGGCGCCGCGGGGCCGGTCTGACCTGACCTCGCGCGGCCTGCGCACGGGAGCACGATATTCTAAACGCATAAAATGCCAAACGACGGCGTTATTTTAGCCAAATGTAATGCGGCGCCGAATCACGAGAATGTAAGCGTATATTCGGCCTGGATTACGCGCGGCTTGCGGTATTCGCGGCATTGCGGGGACGGCGCGCGGCTGCGAAGATGCACGATTTTGAGCGCCGTGCGCTCGCGCGCGGAAGATCAACCATACAGGTGCGAGGGGTATCGTTTGGACGACGTGCGCAACGGCGGGACATGGCGGCATGAGGGCGTGCCGTATTACAGCCAGTGGGGCAGCGCCGACTGGGTGGCGCCCATCGTCGAGCGCGGCGCCGACCCGTGTGAGGACCCGCACTGGCGCGCGAGCGGCTTCACCGAGGCCGACGCCTATCGCTTCTGGGCCAAGCGCCTGTGCGGCTTGACCTGCCTCGAGTCGGCGCTCGACTATTGGGGCGTCGCGCATGCGCCGCGCGCCCAGATGCTCGAAGAGGCGTTACAGCACGGCGTGTATCGCGTGCGTGAAGATGGCGGCGTGGACGGGTTGATTTACCGGCCGTTCGCCGGATGGGTGGAAGCCGCGTTCGGCGTGCACGTGGAGGTGATGATCGACGAGGACATTGCGGCGAGTGCTGCGCGCGTTGATGCCGATACGCTTGCCATCGTCTCTGTGAGCCCCGAGATTCGCTACCCCGAACGGGAGAATCCCGGGCAGGGCGGCCACTTGATCCTGCTGCACGGACGTGGCGACGGCGGTGTGTGGTTTCACAATCCGTCGGGGGTTGCGCCGTATCAGGCTGATGTCTGGTTGCCGTATGAGACGGTTGCGCGGTTTCACGCGCGGCGGGGTATGGCGATTAGGCGGCCGCGCTGAAGGCGTGTGGGTTTGTTTTTTTGTGGTTCCTGGCTGCTTTGGCCTTTCCTTGTTTTCGCGGCGGTCTGCCTGGGTCGCCCCTGTGCGGGGCGGCACCTACTTTTCTTTGCAGCGGCAAAGAAAAGTAGGCAAAAGAAAGCCGCTCACACCGCTAGCGCCTGCCACCGTTCACATCTGGCCATACATGGTGAATGGCTCCGGAGCGTCTGTCACCCCGCACCTTCAACGGTAGTGACAAGGCGCTCATCCTTCCGGCGGCGCTACGCGCGCCGAAGGGCATAACCGAAAACCATTGGTGCGCGTGCGTTTTCGCGAATGCTTGTTCGTACCATCCGGTTTCCCATGCAGACCCGACCGCAGCGCGCGTAGCGAGCAGCGGGATGAATGACTGCCTTGTCACTCAGTTAGGTGGTGCGAGGTGACAGACGCTCCGGAGCCATTCACCATGTACGACGAGATGTGAACGGTGGCAGGCACTGGCGGTGTGAGCGGCTTTCTTTGCCTACTTTCTTTGCCGCCGCAAAGAAAGTAGGTGCCGCCCCGCACAGGGGCAACACTTGCATACCGACGCGAACACAAGTAAAGGCCAAAGCTAAAGGCCAAAGCAAAAACTTAAACGCTCAGACCGACGCCAACTGCAGCCCCTCCAACAACTGCCGCACCCGCGAAAGATCACGATTGATCGCGCCAGCATCCTCAAACAACTCCGCCAGCCAGTCGACAAACACGCGCACACGCGGCGACAACTGGCGCGACTTCACAAACGCCACCGAAACGGGCGTAGGCAGCGGCTTCCACTGCGGCAGCACCTCCCGCAGCGCACCGCTATCCAGGTACGGCTGCGCCGCGAGCAGCGGCGGCTGGATGAGCCCATAGCCCTGCAGACCGCAGGTCAGGTAGGCGAACTCGTCGGAGACGTGCACAAACCCGTCCACCTTCACCTTGGTCGGACTGCCCTCCACCTCGAAGTCGAACTCGAACGGGCGGCCCGTGAGCGGCGAGAGGAAGTTGACGACCGGATGCTGCGCGAGATCGTCGAGCGTTTGCGGCGCGCCGTGCCGCTCGAGGTACGCGGGGCTTGCGCAGGTCACGTGCTCCAGCACGCCGAGGCGCCGCGCCGCGAGTCCCGAGTCGGGCAGCTCGCCGAGCTGGATGCTGCAATCCACGCCCTCGCCGACGAGATCGACGTTGCGCAGGCTCACGCCGATCACGAGGTCGATCTGCGGATAGCGCGCGTGGAAGTCGTCGAGCGCGGGCAGCACGATCGCATTGGCGATGAGGCCGGGCATCTCCACGCGCAAGCGCCCGCCAATCGCGCCGGGCGACTGGCGCACGCTCGCTTCGGCATCGTCGATATCGGCGAGGATCTGCGAGGCGCGTTCGTAGTACGCGGCGCCTTCGGGCGTGAGCGAAAGGCGCCGCGTGGTGCGCACGAGCAATTGCGTTCCCAGCAGCGATTCGAGGTTTTGCATCAGCGTAGTAGCGCTGGCGCGCGGCATATCGAGTGACTGCGCGGCTTTGGTGAAACTATTGGTGTCGACGATGCGCACGAACGTGCGCATCGCCTGGATGCGGTCGATCACGGGCGAGCTCCTGACAATGGGCTTGAGGCTTGAACGAAATCCGCGCTGCTGCAGAAAAAGGGTGAGCCGCGTAGCGATGAATGCGCTTCGCGGTGCCGGCGTCTCGCGGAAAGCGACGCTCAGCGGTTAAACAGCCATGACGATTGGATGGCGGCGAATGTGACGCCGGCTCGACTACGGGAGGCCAAAAAAGGAGGCCTCGAAGGGGAAGGGCTGGCGGGCCATCCGGAACGGATGGCCCGGCGGGGCAGGGTGTTACGTCTGGATGCGCGGCGCTTGTTTGCCGCGCTGCGTGCGCGTTACTTGCGCAGCGAATCGAGGTCGATCACGAAGCGGTACTTCACATCGCTCTTGAGCATGCGCTCATAGGCGTTGTTGATGTCCTGCATCTTGATCATTTCGATATCCGACGTAATGCCATGCTTGCCGCAGAAGTCCAGCATTTCCTGGGTTTCTGCAATGCCGCCGATCAGCGAGCCCGCCAGACGGCGGCGCTTCAGGATCAGGTTGAATACTTGCGGCGACGGGTGATCGTGCTCGGGCGCGCCCACCAGCGTCATCGTGCCGTCACGGCGCAGCAGCTCGATGAACGGGTTGAGGTCGTGCTGCGCGGCCACGGTGTTCACGATCAGGTCGAAGCTGTTGGCGTGCGCCTTCATCTGCTCCGGATCCTTCGAGATCACCACTTCGTCCGCGCCAAGGCGCTTGCCGTCTTCGATCTTCGAGGGCGACGTGGTGAACAGCACCACATGCGCGCCCATCGCATGCGCGAGCTTCACGCCCATGTGGCCGAGGCCGCCGAGACCCACGATGCCGACCTTCTTGCCGGGTCCCGCGCCCCACGTGCGCAGCGGCGAATACGTGGTAATGCCCGCGCACAGGAGCGGCGCGGCCGCGGCGGCATCGAGGTTCTCCGGCACGCGCAGTACGAACGCTTCGTCCACCACGAGCTGCGTCGAGTAGCCGCCGTAGGTGATGTCGCCGCTCACGCGGTCGGCGCCGTTATAGGTGCCGACCCAGCCGTTCTCGCAATACTGCTCGAGGCCTTCGGCGCAGCTCGGGCAGGTGCGGCAGGAGTCGACGAGACAGCCCACGCCGACGAGTTCACCCACCTTGTACTTCGTGACGCCGTTGCCGACTTCGGCCACGCGGCCGACGATCTCGTGGCCCGGCACGACCGGGTAAATCGTGTTGCGCCATTCGTCGCGCGCCTGGTGCAGGTCGG
This sequence comes from Paraburkholderia guartelaensis, assembly GCF_004353905.1. GTDB lineage: Bacteria > Pseudomonadota > Gammaproteobacteria > Burkholderiales > Burkholderiaceae > Paraburkholderia > Paraburkholderia guartelaensis. Next base: position 50,545 of record NZ_SMOD01000021.1, read on the forward strand.
AGTGGCACACGCCGCAGAACAGCACGTCGATACGGACGTCGAGTTCGCGCAGGTCGCGGCGCTGGAATTCGAACGGGGCGAGCGGCGAGGCGGCGTCGCGGGCGGCGTATCCGTAAGTTGGGTACATGTGTTGGCTCTCCTCAAGTACATGGGTGTTGCGGCAGGGTTCCCATCGTAAGGATCGGGACCCACCCAGGGAATACCTGAAGCTATCGAAGACTTGCCTGATTCTCCTGGCGCGCAGCACATCGAGGGGTTCGGTGATAGATTGGCAAGCCTGTTCCTCTGCCTGTCTTCATCTTTTGGGGCACAACCGATATGGGCTACGTCAAAACCCTCGCCGCGGCGGCCATCGCGCCGGCGGCCGCCACGCAGGCGCGCACGGTCGACCTGCTCATGCAAATCACGCAGCGCGACGGCGTGCACGCCACGGCGGTCGAAGGCGTGCGGCTCTACCGCGGCAGCGAAAGCCATCCGCGCCAGCCGGTCATGTACGAACCGAGCATTTTCATCGTCTGCCAGGGGCGCAAGCGCGGCTTCCTCGGCGACCAGGTGTTCATCTACGACGCGCAGCAATACCTGGTCCTCTCGGTGCCGATGCCGTTCGAATGCGAGACCGAGGCGAGCCCCGAGAAGCCGATTCTCGCCATTTCGATCCGCGTCGATCTGACGACCGTCGCCGAACTGCTCATGGCGCTCGACGACCCGCGCCGCGCCGTGTCCGAGCCCTCGGGCATCTACGCGACGCCGCTCGACGCCACGCTCTCGAACGCCGTGCTGCGCTTGCTCGAAGCGCTCGCGCAGCCGTATGAGGCGCGCATTCTCGGCCCTTCGATCGTGCGCGAAATCTGTTATCGCGTGCTCATGGGCGAGCAGGGCGACGCGATTCGCGCAGCGCTCACGCATCAGCACCACTTCGGGCGTATCGCGAAGGCGCTGCGGCGCATTCACACCGACTACCGCGGCGACCTCGACGTCGAAACGCTCGCTTCGGAAGCGGGCATGAGCCTTGCCGTCTTTCATGCGCACTTCAAGGCTGTCACCTCGACTTCGCCGATGCAGTACGTGAAGACCACGCGCCTGCATCATGCGCGGCTCCTGATCACGCACGACGGCCTGACCGTGAGCGCGGCGGCCACGCGCGTGGGCTATGAAAGCGCGTCGCAGTTCAGCCGCGAATTCAAGCGCCTCTTTGGCATGAGCCCGGCCGACCAGATGCGCCGGGCGCGCGACGCCGCCGCGGCCGCGGCCGCGCCGCGCATCGAGGTGCTGCCGCCGCGCTATGTGACGGCCGTGTGAAGTTGACGCGCGGGCGCATCGGCATTCGATTCGCACATCGAAACAATGACGCAAGGGTGACACGACGATGAAGCCATGCCTGCTGGTCCTGATACTGCTTGCCGATGAAGACCTCGCCGGGTTTGGCGAACAATTCGATGTGATCTACGCGCCCGATGCCGATGCGCGTGCCAAAGCGGTCGCGGAACGCGGCAAGGACGTGCGTGTGGTGCTCACCAACGGCACGACGGGCCTCACCGCCGACGAAATCGATCGTATGCCCGCGCTCGAACTGGCGGGCGCGCTAGGCGCGGGCTACGAAAATATCGCGCTCGACCACGCACGCGAGCGTGGCATCGCACTGTGCAATGGCGCGGGCGTCAATGCCGACTGCGTCGCCGACCACGCGCTCGCGCTGCTGCTCGCGGCCGTGCGCGCCGTGCCGCAGTTCGACGCTGCGTGCCGCACCGGTGTCTGGCGCGACGCGCTACCCATGCGCCCCACCGTCACGGGGCGGCGGCTCGGCATTGTCGGGTATGGGCATATTGGCGAGAAGGTCGCGCGGCGCGCGGCGGGCTTCCGCATGGAACTCGGCTATCACAACCGCAAGCCGCGCGAAGGCGCTCAGGCGCGCTACTTCGAAAGCGTGATGGCGCTTGCGCAATGGAGCGACTTTCTCGTGATTGCGACGCCGGGCGGCGCGCATACGAAGCATCTGATCGACCGCGCCGTGATCGAGGCGCTGGGGCCGCAGGGCTTTCTCATCAATGTGTCGCGCGGCAGCGTCGTCGATACGGCCGCGCTTGCCCTCGCGCTGAAGGCGGGGGCGCTGGGCGGCGCGGGGCTCGACGTCTACGAGGGCGAGCCGCAGCCGCCCGCTGCGCTCATCGGGTTAGACAACATTGTGCTCACGCCGCACGTGGCCGGCACGTCGCCCGACGTGCGCACCGCCACGGTGCGCCACTTCGCCCAAAACGCGGCGCGGCACTTCGCGGGCGAGACACTCCTCACGCCGCTCTGAAGGCGGCCGTCGGGGGCTTTTGGCGCCTCGCATGCGCCGCGTTGTGTATGCCACCGCGCGCGGACGCCGGCATCGTATGACGTATCATTCCTTCTGTGCGAGCCACAATCGCTGTTCGAGCGGCCGCTAATGACCACAACGGCCATGAACCTGGCGCGCCACCCTGCCCATTTGCACATCCGGGCCGTGACGCCAGGGCGGTGATATCGAAGGCTCAAAAATGAAAACGCTGATTGGCGCACTGCACGAGCACGCGGCCCATGTGGTGAACCGCTTCTACGAGGAGCTGGGCCGCCTGCCCAAATCCCGCCGCATCCTCGAAATGCTTTCGGGTGCGGAACTCGCGCACCTCAAGGCGCGCCAGATCCAGAATCTCCTTGCCCTCGCCAGTCTCGGCCTGACCGCGCGCGAGCACGAGGACATGGCGCAGCGCATCGGCCGCATTCATGCCATTGTCGGGCTCGACAAGGAAGAACTCGTGCGCAGCCGCGGCATCCTTCAGGAGCTGATATACGCCGACGTCGGCCGGACGGTGAGCACGCAACAACTCTCGCTCTACGCGCGCCGCCTGACCGCCGACCTTGCATGGCAACTCAAGGCGTATCAGGCCGTACAGGACTCGCAGCAGGAAGCGCTGTTGCGCATCACGCGTCTTGTGTGGGAGGCGGGCAGTTACACGAATTTCATCGACCAGGTGATCGCCGCGCTGGCGGAGCACGACGAAGTGAGCGCCTGCACCATCGGACGTCCCGACGAAGCGGGCATTTTTCACTTCGAGGCCGGCGCGGGCGGCAAGACGGAAGGCGGCATGCTCAACGTGCTTGCCGCGCACGATCGGGAAATCAGCGTGCGCGCCGATCATCCGCAAGGGCAGGGCGCCATCGGGCGCGCGTGGCGCAGCGGCAAGCCCGAGCGCGTCGTCAACTATCAGACCGATCCGCTCGTCGCGCCGTGGCGCGATCTCGCGGCGCGCGAGGGCGTGCGCTCTTCGGTGTCGATTCCGCTGGCCGCGCCCGGGCAGCCGCCGCTCGCCGTGCTGAGTCTGTATAGCGCGTTTCCGGGCGGCTTCGTCGGGCCCGATCAGGTGGCCTTCGTCGATTTGCTGCAAACGCTGCTCGGCTGCGCCGCGACGCGCATCCCCGGCAACGACGGCCTGAGCGCCGCGGTGCCGGTGAGCGTGCGCCAGCATTGGGCGGCGCTCGTGCGCACCGGTGCGCTGGAAATGCACTATCAGCCACTGCTCAGCCTCGCAACGGGCAAGTCGACCAAGGTCGAAGCGCTGGCGCGACTGCGCGACGGCGAGCGTCTGCTCGTGCCCGACGTGTTTCTCTCGGCGCTCTCCTCCGACGATCTGCTCGCGCTGTTCGCACGCGGCATCGAGCAGGCGCTCGCCGACCGCGAACGCTGGTACGCCGGGGGCCGCGACCTCGATGTCTCGATCAACTTGCCGCCGGCGGCACTCAACGACATCCGCTATTTCGAAGCCACCCGCACCGCGCTGGCCGCGCACCGGTGCCCGGCTGCGCGGCTCACGCTGGAAGTTCTGGAAAACGAAGCACTGTCGCTGAGCCAGGGGCAGCGCGCCATTCTCGCGAAGTTCCGTGAGCTGGGCGTGCTGCTCGCGCAGGATGATCTCGGAGCGGGACATAGCGGCCTCACGCGCCTGCGTGAATTGCCGTTCGACTGGATCAAGCTCGACCGCGAGATGGTGAAGGTGAGCGGCGGCGATGCGCTCAGTATGCTGCGAGTGATCTACCAGTTGACGCGCCTCGGCCATTCGCTCGGCAGGCGCGTGCTTGCCGAAGGCGTCGATACGCTCGACCTCCTGCGCGCGCTTGCCATTCTCGGCGTGGACGGTGCGCAGGGCTATGTCATCGCGAAGCCAATGGAAGGCACACGTCTCATCGAATGGCTCGACACGACGCCGGCCTTCGCCGCGACCGCGAACGTCGAAAGCGGCGCCGGAACGGAAAGCCTCCTGGCGCGGCTCGCCCGCTTCGTGATCTGGGAAGAGCGCATGCTCTTGATCGCGGCGGTGCCCGAAGCGGCGTGGGACCTCTTGCGCGCCCTGACGCGCGAAGAAGGCGAGGGCGGCCGCGCGCCGCTCGCGCAGTCGCTGGCGGGCTTCGGCGACATACTGCCTGCGGGCGCGCAACGTGATGCGTTGCATCGGGAGGTGGTCGGCGCACTGCTGACCGAAGGCCCGAACAGCGAAGCGTGGCGCGTTGCGCTGAACAGGCTGATCGAGGCCATCACGGCGGCCGGATAGGCGCGGGCGTCAGTCCTGCAGCGCGAGCCCCACGTCGCTTTGTGCAGCCGACGACTGCTTGCGCTGCAGCACCGCGATACACACGAGCGAAATGCCCGCAAGCGCGCTGTAGAACAGCGCCAGCGGCCACCACTGACCCGGATAGTCATGCGCGAGCAGCGTGCCGACGAGCGGAGTCAGGCCACCCGCGAGCGCCGCGCAACATTGGTAGGAGATCGAAATAGCCGAGTAGCGCACGCGCACCGGGAACGCATTCGTCATGAAACCCGCCATGACCGCGTACGAGCTGCACATGCACATCACGGCAATTGCAATGCCAACCACGATGGCGACCGGGCGACCAGTGGAGACGAGCACGAACATCGGGTAAGGCGAAATCATGGCCAACGCGGCGGCCAGCACGAGGAATCGCCCGGCGCCCACACGCTGGGCAAACCAGCCGGAGAAAAGCTGCGTAAAAAGCTGGATGAACGCGACGACGAACAGGCAATCCAGAATCAGCCCGCGGTCGAGTCCGAGCGTTTGCGTCGTGTAGTTCAGCATGAAGGTGTTGACGAACCACGCGCCCGCCACGCCGATCACATTCGCGCCGAGACACAGCAGCACGGCGCGCCACGAGTCGCGCAGCACTTCGACGATCGGCATCGCGGCGGTGCGGCGCTGCGTCTTGATCGCTTCGAATTCCGGCGACTCGCCCACGCCCGATCGAATCAGCAGGCCCACCACGAGCAGCACCGCGCTGGCGATGAACGGCAAGCGCCAGCCCCATGCAAAGAGCGCATCCTTGTCGAGATGCGCGACGCTGCGAAAAGCCAGCAGCGCGAGAATCAGGCCGGCCGGGCTGCCGAGTTGCGCAAACGAGGCAAGAAACGTGCGCTTTTCCTTGGGCGCATGCTCGCCCGCCATGAGCACCGCGCCGCCCCATTCGCCGCCGATCGCAATGCCTTGCGCCACGCGCAGCAGCACGAGGAGCGCCGGGGCGAGCGCGCCGGCGCTCGCATAGGTCGGCAGGAAGCCGATACCCACGGTGCCGACACCCATGATCGACAGCGTGGCGACGAGCGCTTTCTTGCGGCCGATACGGTCACCCAGATGCCCGAACACGAGCCCGCCGAAGGGGCGCGCGAAAAAGCCCACGGCGAAGGTGCCGAACGAGGCGAGCGTGCTGTAGAACGGCTCGTGGGAAGGGAAGAACAGCTTGCCGAAGATGAGCGCCGAAGCGGTGGCGTAGATGTAGAAGTCGTACCACTCGATGGTGGTGCCGACAAAGGCGGCGAGCGAAGCGCGGGCAGGCTGGCGCGCAGGGGTGGTGCCGGGGCGGGTCATGCATGTCTCCTTGATCGGGGTGAGCCGGCTTGGGCCGGTCTGTATTCCGTTGGGGTGGGATGGAACGCTAGGCGCTTACCGTCGTTTCGGGCTCCTTGAGAATGCCGGCTTCGAAGAGCCGCTGCTGGGTGTCGGCGTCGATGCCGAGCGCGTCCATCACGGCGCGTGTGTCGGCGCCGAGCGCGGGCGGCCGCGTGCGATAGGTCGGCGGCGTGCGCGAGAGCTTCACGGGCGCACCCGTGCCGCGATAGCCATCCATCTCGACGATCATGCGGCGGTGCTGCGTGTGCGGATGCGCGGCCACCGTGTCGACGGTCTGCACCGGGCCGCACGGCACACCGGCCCGAATCAGGTCGCGCGCGAGCGGGTCGCAGTCGTGCGCAGTAAGCCGCGCTTCGAGCGCCGCCTTGAGTTCCGGCCGATGCGCGCAGCGGCTGCGGTTGTCGGCGAAGCGCGGGTCGTCGGCGAGATCGGGCACACCCAGGTGCGCGCAGAGCTTCGCGAACTGGCGGTCGTTGCCCACGGCCAGGAAGATAGGTGCGCTTCCCGTTGCGTAGCTGTCGTACGGCGCGATGTTCGGGTGCGCGTTGCCGCTGCGCTGCGGCGTGCGGCCATTGCCGAAATAGTTCGGCAAATGCGGATGCAGGAGCGACACGCCGCAATCGTAGAGCGCGATATCCACCGACTGCCCGAGGCCGCTCTTTTCGCGCTCGGCCAGTGCGAGCAGAATGCCGGCGAGCGCGTTCAGGCCCGTGACCATGTCCACGATCGGCAGGCCGACGCGCAGTGCGGGGCCGTCGTGCTCGCCGTTCACGCTCATCAGGCCCGTCATCGCCTGAATCGCGGCGTCGTAGCCGGGCAGGCCGCCGAGCGGGCCGTCCGGACCGAAGCCCGAAATTGCGCAGTGAATCAGGCGAGGAAAACGAGGACGCAGATCGCGCTCGTAGTCCATGCCCCAGCGCGCGAGCGTTCCCGGCTTGAAGTTTTCGACCAGCACGTCCGCGCCTTCGAGCAACTGCCACAGGATCGCGCGACCTTTTTCGCGCGAGAGATCGACGGCGATGCCCTGCTTGTTGCGGTTCACGCCAACGTAATACGACGCCGTATCGCCGACGAAGGGTGGGCCCCAGCCGCGCGTTTCGTCGCCGTCGGGCGGTTCGAGCTTGATGACTTCCGCGCCGTGATCGGCGAGCGCCTGGGTGCAGTACGGACCGCCCAGCACGCGGCTCAGATCGATCACGCGCAGTCCATGCAGTGCGCCGTTCACCGTAGTTGCTTCGGATGCCTTTGTTGTAGTCATCGCGCGCCGCCCCGGTGTGCCGGAATCAGTTGCACGGCTTGCTCGAGCGTCAGCGCGCGTTCGTCCACGAGCGCACGCAGCGTTGCGGCGTTTTTGTCGCGTTCGTCGAGCGCGAGCGGGTCGCGCGGCAGCAGCTTGTGGCGCACGAGCAGGTGCGCGAACGCGAGGCGCCGGTAATCCGGGGCGTCGTGCGAAATCTGCGCGGCTTCGCAGGCCATGAGGGCAGCTGTCGTGGCGTGATAGAGCGCGCTCGCGGCCTGGCGCACCGACTCGTCGCGGCCGCATTCGGCCACGCTCACGAGCGCCGCGCCCGCGCGGTCGAACACGTCGCGCAGCAGCGCGGTACTTGCTTCGGGCAGGCCGCTTTGCGCAAGCTCCGCATGCACGTGCTGGGTCAGCGCTTCGAGCGCGCCTTCGCGCTTCGCCGCGCGCGCCACGTCGAGCGCGACGATATTGCTCGTGCCTTCCCAGATCGAGCCGAGATGCGCGTCGCGCACGAGCCGCGGGTCGCTCCACTCCTCGATATAGCCCACGCCGCCGCGCACTTCCATGGCGTCGCCGGTGACGCGGCGCGCGTCGCGGCAGGCGCGAAACTTGATGAGCGGCGTGAGAATGCGCACGCACTTCGCCGCGAGTTCGTCTCCGGCATCGGCACGCGCGAGCAGCGTGGCGATGCGCATGAACATCGAGCGCGCCTGTTCGGCGGGCAGGATCATCTTGAGCAATTGACGCTGCATGAGCGGCATTTCGATGAGCTTGCGGCCGAACGCCTCGCGGTTGCGCGCCACGTGAAGCGCCTCGGTCACGGCGCGGCGCATGAGGCCCGCCGCGCGCACGCCGTTCGACAGTCGCGACATGTTGATCATGTCCGCCATCTGATGAAAGCCGCGGCCCACCTCGCCGATCAGGTACGCCTGCGCGCCTTCCAGCACGATCTCACCGCTCGCCATCGAGCGGCTGCCGAGCTTGTCCTTCAGGCGCACGATGCGATAGGCGTTGCGCGTGCCGTCGGGGAGCGTCTTCGGCAGCAGGAAAAGCGCGAGGCCCTTGATGCCGGGCGGCGCGTCGTCGGGGCGCGCCAGCACCATCGCGAGATCGGCGTCGGCGTTCGAGCAGAACCACTTGTCGCCATGAAGACGCCATACGTCCTCGCCATTTGCATCGCGCTCACGCGTGGCGCGTGTGGCGATACGTGCCACGTCCGAGCCCGCTGCCTGTTCGGTCATGAACATCGCGCCCTGGTAGAGCGTGTCGAAGTCCTGCGAGGCGAGCATCGGCAAGTAGCGCGCAACGAGTTCGGGCGAGCCGAAGCGGCGCAGCGTGCGCGTGAGCGAGTCGGTCATGCTCACCGGGCAGCACAGGCCGAACTCGGCCTGCACGAACAAATAGGTGAGCGCGTATTTGACGAGCGGTGCGGGCGCATTCTCGCGATGGCTCATGGCCGCGAGGCCAAGCTCCGCGTAGGCGACGCGTTCGAGCGCCACGTAGTCGGGATGCTTGTCGATGCGCTGGATCGCTTCGCCGCTGCGCGTGCGTTGTTCGAGCGTAGGCGGATGCTTGTCGGCGACGAGCGCGAACGCGTCGAGTTCATCGGAGGCGCGCTGACCGAGCGCGATGAGGCGCGCTTCGATCGCGCCGAATGCGGCATCGCCGAGATAGCTGCGTAAAAGGGGCGCGAAGCCGGGGTCGCTCGTATAGAAGTTGATGCCACGGCTATCGGGAATGTTGGCCGAGCCGCTGACCTGTGCGGGCTGCGTGGCGAAGGCGGGGCGATCGCTCATCGTGTGCTGTCTCCATGCTGTTTTGCTCTGTGATTCGGCGTAGCTTAGGCGCGGCTTCGATAACGGTCCAATACAACCGATGTCATGTACGATAAGCGCCATCTATCGATGGAGCGCCGAAGGAGGCTGCCATGGAACTCAAGCAACTGCGCTATTTCGTGGCGGTAGCCGAAGAACTGCACTTCGGGCGCGCGGCGCGCCGGCTCTTCATTTCGCAGCCGGCGCTGAGCTTCGACATCCGCAAGTTCGAGGAACAGCTAGGCGTGCAACTGCTCGAACGCACCAACAAGGCCGTCGCGCTGACCAACGCGGGCAACGTGCTGCTCGAAGAGGCGCGGCGGCTGCTGGAGCAGGCCGACGAAGTGCGGCGCATCGCGGCGCGCTCCGCGCACGGGCTGGCGGGGCGGCTGCGCATCGGCTTCGTCAATTCGATGCTCTATCGCGGGCTGCCGGAGGCGGTGCGGGGTTTCGAGGCCGATCATCCCGCCGTGGAAGTGGTGCTGCGCGAAATGAACACGGCAGAGCAGGTGCAGGCGCTGCAACGCTTGCAGATCGATCTCGGCTTCGCGCATTGGGGGCGCTTTCCGGCCGAAGTGCAATCGGAGGTGCTGTTTGCCGAGCCGTTTCTCTGCTGTCTGCCCGAAGGGCATAAGCTCGCGCGCAGGCGTCGGATAGAACTTGGCGCGCTTGCTCGCGAACCGTTCATCCTGTTCCCGCGCTCGGTGTCGCCGCACTATCACGACCAGATCATCGCGACTTGCGTGGAGGCCGGTTTCAGTCCGCAGATTCGTCACGAAGCGCGGCTCTGGCAAACCGTCGTGACGATGGTGGAGTTCGGCATGGGCGTCGCGCTCGTACCCGCCGCGCTGGGAGCCACGGGCGGCGGGCGTGTCGTATTTCGCCCGTTGGCTAGCAATCCTTACGAATCGCAGGTACTAAGGCTCGGGCGCAGTGGTGAGGCGAATGCGCTGGCGCAAGGGTTCGCGGGGTATCTTGGCGGGCGAAAGGAAAGCAGGGCGGACACCATGCCGCCCCGGAGTTGAGCGCCAGACCTCAACCGCAAGTGCCGATCTCTCCGCACGCCGTGCAGAAGTCGCATCCGTCTTTGCGGATCACTGCATTCGCCCCGCACGATCCGCACTTGCGGCCGAGCATCGCGTGAGCAAACGCGTGCTGGGTATCGGCGGGCAGCGCGTTGTCGCCGTCCAGCACCTGTTCGCCGGGATGTTCCGCACCGGCCCGCGCGTTGCCGGTGAATTGCGCGGGCAACGCACCGGCGCGTCGCTGCGCGAGCAGCCGTGACGGCACTTGCCGCCCCTCGGCATCGAGAAAGCCGCGCCGATGCAGGATCTGCTGGATTGCGTAGGCGATGGCCGCGACCTCGGAGTCGTGCCACAGCGGAATGCGCCGGCCGTCCAGACGTTGCGTCTCGCCGTAGCGCACCTGGCCGCGATCCCACGACACCTTGCGCAAATCCTGCAGATTGCGCGCGACGAACCCGCCTCGCGCCGCGAGCGAGAGCGAACGCATGGTCGCCGTGATCCATTGCTGCTGCTCGTCGCGCTGGCCCACGGGGATGAAGAATTCGATAGGCCGCTCGATCGTCACGGCTTCGCCGCCCACATGGCCCGTCACTTCGAGAAACGACACCGCCACGTAGAGCGACACCTTGCCCGTCTGCGTGATGTACTCGATCTTTTCGATTACCGCGGGCAACTCGCCCTTGGGCCGGTGGTCGATCGCCACGCGTAGCGGGTCGAGCAGGGCGTCGCCGAGCGCGTCGTCGGTGCTTGCCGCCGTTTCGGGGGGCAGCGTTTGCAGCACCGCACCGAGCGTCTCGTTCGGCCGGTAAGTTGCGAGTCCCTTGAGGCCGCGTCGCCATGCGTCGAGATAGAGGTTTTCGAAGTCTTCGAACGGATAGTCGGCGGGCACGTTGACGGTCTTCGAGATCGACGTGTCGACGTACGGCTGCACGGCCGCCATCATCGCCACGTGTTCCTGTGCGCTCATTTCCAGCGCGCTCACGAAGTACGCCGGCAATGCGCTCACGTCACCGCCCAGTTCGCGGTACATACGCCACGCGTGGTCTTCGACGTTGAACGTTTCGCGGCTGCCGTCGGCCATGCGGCGCGTTCGCTGATAGGTCCACGAGAACGCGGGCTCGATGCCGTTCGAGACGTTGTCGGCGAACGCGAGGCTCACCGTCCCCGTGGGCGCGATGGAAAGCAGATGGCTGTTGCGGATGCCGTGCGTACGGATCTCGGACTTGAGGTCGTCGGGCAGGCGCGAGGCGAAGGTGCCTTCTTCGAGGTACGTCCGCGCGTCGAACAGCGGAAACGCGCCGCGCTCGCGCGCAAGCTCGACGGAGGCGCGATAGGCGGCGTCACGCATCGTGCGTCCTACGCGCGCGCCGAATTCGCAGCCTTCGGGCGAGTTGTAGCGGATGCCGAGCATCACGAGCGTGTCGCCGAGTCCCGTGAAGCCCACGCCGATACGCCGCTTGGCCGCCGCCTCCGCCTGCTGCTCAGGGAGCGGCCAGAGCGTGGCGTCGAGCACGTTGTCCAGAAAGCGTACCTGGGTGCCCGTGCGTTCGGCGAGCTGATTCCAGTCGAAACTTGCCTTGCCGCCGCGCACTTGTGCGAACGGCTCGGTCACGAAGCGGGTGAGGTCGAGCGGTCCGAGGTTGCAGCAGCCGTACGCGGGCAGCGGCTGCTCGCCGCACGGGTTGGTCGCGCGGATGGATTCGAGCGCGCGCAGGTTGTTGTCCTCGTTCATGCGCGAGATGAACACCACGCCCGGCTCGGCCACGTCGTAGGTCGAGCGCATGATCGCGTCCCACAGCGCGCGGGCGCGCGTTTCGGCGTAGACCCACAGGCCGTCGTCGCGGCGCTGCAGGTCGCCCGAGGCGCGCAGCGCGGGCGAGGGCTCGGCGCGATGCACGAGCTGCCAGGGCGCGTCGTTTTCCACGGCGCGCATGAATTCGTCGGTCACCGCGACCGAGACGTTGAAGTTGTTCCAGCGCCCCTTCGAATGCTTGGCCTCGATGAATTCGGGCAGGTCTGGGTGATCGCAGTCGAGCACGGCCATTTGCGCGCCGCGCCGTGCGCCCGCGCTTTCCACGGTGCGGCACGAGGCGTCGAACACGTCGATGTAGCTGCACGGGCCTGATGCGCTCGATCCCGTCGACTTCACGTGTGCGCCGTGCGGCCGGATCGCCGAGAAGTTGTAGCCCACGCCGCCGCCGCGCCGCATGGTTTCGGCGGCCTGGAGCAGGGCGACGTAGATGCCGGGGCGGCCTTCGTCGTCCACGCCCTGGATGCTGTCGCCGACCGGCTGCACGAAGCAGTTGATCAACGTGGCTTCGATGCCGGCGCCCGCCGCGCTCATGATCCGCCCCGCACCCAGCGCGCCGTTGCGCAGGTTGTCGACGAAACGCGCCTCGACCTCGGCGCGCAGCGCAGGCGGCTCGACCTGCGCGACGCCGCGCGCGACGCGGCGGTAGATGTCGTCGGCGGTCTGCTCGTCGCCTTTGGCGTACTTCTCGAGCATCACGTCGAGCGAGAATTGCTGCGGGGGAAACGGAAGCGGGGGCGTGTTTTCTGCCATGACCGGGCCTCGCGAAGCGCCGCACGGAAGGCGGCGGTTGAAGGGCGTTCGAAGGGCGGCGGCTGGGCCGCGACCGTTCAACCTTACCCCAGCGGCGGGCGGCGTGCACGGCGGCGCGAGCGCGCATGTGGCCGCGCCGGAGCATGCCGGCGTCGCGGCGCTCAGGGCGGGTCTGCGGTTACACTGCTCCCGCCTGCACGCGGGCACTGAATGTGGAGACGGGAGAGGAGACTGGATGACGAACGAAACGGCGCCCGTGGTCTACCGCGACACGGTGCGCGCAGAGTGGGTCGATTACAACGGCCACCTGCGCGACGCGTTCTACATGCTGATCTACAGCTATGCGACCGATGCGCTGCTCGATGCCATCGGGCTCGATGCGGCGGCGCGCGAGGCGCGCGGGCGGTCGATGTACACGCTGGAGGCGCACCTGAACTATCTCCACGAGATCAAGGAGGGCGCGCGGGTGCGCGTCGACGTCCGGGTGATCGAGCACGACGCGAAACGCGTGCGCCTGTATCTGGAGATGTTCGCGGGCGATAGCGACGATGCGGGCGGCTCGCCCGTCTCGGCGAGCGAGCAGTTGCTCCTGCACGTGGACCGCTCGGGCCCGCGGGCGGCGGCCTTCGACGCCGATGTGCTCGCGCGCGTGGCGGCGTTGCGCGCCGCCTCGGCGGGCTTTGCGCCGCGCCATGCCGCGCGGGCTATTTCGCTCGCGCCTCGTTGAGGCTGCTTGGGCGACGTCGCTGTGCTTATTTCGGCAGTTCTGCGCCGATGAGGGCGCCGAACACTTCGGCTGCGATCATGACGGAGGCGTTCAGCGGCGCGGGACGTTCGGCCGGCTTGAACACGGCGTCGCCGCGGCGGATCTTGCGGCGCGACACCGCGCAGGTACCCGAAGAGTGCGCCGAGCGGCGGCGCCAGCGCTGTTCGCCATAATGGCAGCGACCGGGTTCGACCCAGCGGATCACCAGCGCCGTATCCGTCTGCTCGAGTATTTCGATACGCTCACCGTTGGCTCCGTCAAGCGAGAGGCACGCTTTTTTCTTCATTGTCGGCTCCGTAAGTGTGGTGCCGCGAATGTAGTCCTGCGCGCTGACAAGTGCCATTCTGTCGCCGTTGAAACACCATTCCATTATCAGCAACAATCTGCCTGCGACACGTTGCGATTCACGAAGGAATGGGGGTTTGCGGCTGATTTGGGGTCGACATCTCGAATTTGTGCAACGCACTGTTGTACGTGGCGCGACATCGAGCGGCGCGAAAACGGGCGCCTGGAGGGCGTTTCAGGGTGGGGACGGAACGGCTGGGGCGGATCTGGATCTGAGGAAAGACTGGCCCGGCTGGATTGATTTGCTGCACCGCGCTGGCTGGTGGCACCGCACCTGCGCAGCCACGAAACCGGGCTTCTGTTTTTGAATTTTCACGAGGTTACATGATTCATCGTCCGCCTGCTCCGAACTCCGCAAACGAGCAGAAAATCCAGCGCGCCGCCTCCGCGGTGCTGTACGCCACGCTCGTCCTGCTGGCGCTGTGGATCGTGCGCGAGTTCGTGCCCGCCGTGGCCTGGGCGAGCGTCTTTGCCATCGTCCTGTGGCCCACCTATCAGGCGATCGAGCGCCGCGCCCCGTTCAAGGGCCGCAAGACGCTGATCGCCACGCTGCTCACTGCTGCGATCGGCCTGCTCGTGGTACTGCCGATCGCCGTCACGGCCATTCAGGCCGGCGGCGAGGCCCACGAGCTTTACCTCTGGATGCACGCCGCCCAGGAGAACGGCGTGCCGGTGCCCGATTTCGTTGCGCATCTGCCGGTCGGCAGCCGTCAGGTGAGCGACTGGTGGCAGGCCAATCTCGCCCAGCCGCTCAAGGCTTCCCCGGCGATGAAGAGCCTGCACGGCGACACCATCGCCTCGTTCGGCCGCCACTTCGGTGCGCGCGCCGCCCACGCCACGATGACGTTCGGCTTCATGCTCGTCACGCTGTTCGTGATCTTGCGGGCGGGCCCGCGTCTTTCGGCTACGGTGATGCGCGGTGCGCGCCGCGCCTTCGGCGCCGACGGCGCGCAGCTCCTGCAGCGCATGGCCGCCGCCGTGCGCGCGACGGTCACGGGCCTCGTGGTCGTCGGGCTGGGCGAGGGCGTGCTGCTGGCCGCCGCCTATATCGCGACCGGCGTGCCGCATGCAGCGCTGCTCGGCACCGTCACAGCCATCGCGGCCATGCTGCCGTTTTGCGCGCCCATTGTGTTCTGCGCCGCGGCGCTGTGGCTCGTCATCCAGGGTTCGCTGATCGCGGCGGCTGCGCTCGCGGTATGGGGATTCGTGGTGGTGTTCGTCGCCGAGCATTTCGTGCGGCCCGTGCTGATCGGCAACTCCACGCGTCTGCCGTTTCTGCTCGTGCTGTTTGGCATTCTGGGCGGGGCGACGACCTTCGGGCTCATCGGCATCTTCATCGGCCCGGCGCTCATGACCGTGCTGATGGTGCTTTGGGTGAACTGGGCGGAGTAACGCTTAGTTCGCGGCGAGGCGCGCCGCGCGCCTCGTGCCTCGCTCAACGGAAGCAGGCGAGCGTGTACTTGAGCGCGGCGGGCAGCAGCTCGCGCCACACAGGCCACACGTGGCCGCCGTCCACGATGCGCAGCGCCGCCGTATTGCCGGCCTCGCGCAGCCGCGTGTAGAGCAGCGACGACTCGGCCTGGATCACGAGGTCGTCGTCGCCGGCGGCGATGAAGAACGGCACGCGCCGGGGCTGCGCGAAATACGGCTTCCAGAGCGCCGGATAGTTGAGTGTGCGCCAGATCTGCGCATCGAACTGATGATCACCGAACACGCCCACGTGACGCGCCGCCGAACTGGGCGGCGGGTCGCCCGCATAGACCGCCGGGGAAAGCAGCAACGTGCCGCAGAACATGTCGGGGTGCTCCAGCGTGTAGCGCAGCGCGCCGAACCCGCCCATCGAGACACCGCCGATCGCGCGGCCGTCGCGCGCGTCCTCCACCGCGAAGTGCGCCTCGATCTCGGGCAGCAGATCCTGGAAGAACGCCGTCTCCATCCTCTCCTTGCGGTCGACGTACCAGTCGGTGCCGCCCTGCGGCATCACGATCACCACGGGCGGGATTTCGTGGCGGGCGATCAGCGTGTCGGCGGTGGTCTGGAGCTGGCCTTGCGTGACCCAGTCCATGGGCTCGCCGTTGTTGCCATGCAGGAGATAGAGCACCGGGTAGCGGCGCTGGTCGGCGCGATAGCCGTTCGGCAGGTACACCACGTAAGGCCAGTCGCGGTTGAGCGCCTCGGCGTGGAACGTGCGGGCCACGACCGTGCTCGCCGCGGCTGGCGCCGCGGGCGTGACGAACGCCGCGCAAGAGAGAGCGAGCGGGAGCAGCGCGGTGCGAAGAAGTCTGCGCATGGCAGGGACATCGAGGGCGGTGGCGCGCCGGCGGCGCGGGGTCATCATGCTAGCAGCCGCTCGTGCGCGCCGGAAGCCGTGATCGGTGAGCCGGCGCGCGGTTCATGGCCTGCGCGCCGCGTCGTTTCAGGCGGAAGCTTTGGCGCGCGAAGGCAGCAGCCGCTTGAGCGGGTCGGACGCACGCGCGACGAGCAGCAGCGCGGTGATCGCGACGGCGTCTGCGCACAGGCCGAGCGGCACGTTCAGATAGCCGTCGGTGTACCAGTAGAGCACCGAGTCGACGGTGAGCGAAATCACGGCGCCGGCCACGAACGAGAGCATCCCCTTGCGGCCGACGAGGCCCACCCACGGCAGCGCAAGCGCCAGGCGCTTCGCCCAGCCGAGGCGGATGACATGCGCCGTAAGCCACGCGATGCCAAGGAAGTTGAGCACGCGAAACCATGCGAGGTTGCGCTTGAAGTCGCCGTCGAGCGCGACGTTGCCGAGCTGCAGGCGATAGATCGCGGCGCCCGCCACGACGGCGAGTGCGGCGAGGGTCACGAGCGTGCCGAAACGGTGCGCGCTCACGCGCTGGAACACGGGTTGCGCCTGCGCGATCACGCCGAGCACGAACATCAGCTGCCAGCCGAACGGGTTGAAGTCCCATTGCACGTCTTCGACGTGCGGCAGCCACGGCGCCAGGTGCGGCGCGACGCCCCAGAGCACGAGGCTCACGGCCAGCAGCAGCCACGGCCGCGTGCGCGCGAGCGGCAACGCGAGCGGGGCGGCGAGGGCGAAGCAGGCGTACATCGGCAGCACGCCGGCCAGATACGGCTGGCGGCGCAACAGCACGATGTCGCGCAATGCCGCGGCAGGCGCGAGCGTGAGATCGTCGAGATCGGTCGTGGCGAGGTTGGGCGCATCCACGTTGCACGCAACGAGAATCGCGGTGACGAGCAGCATCAGGAGCGCCGTCACGACGAACGCGCGGTAGATCTCGAACGCGCGCTTGATGAAGCGCTGCCGCGCCGCAGCCTCGGTGCGGCGTACGCACAGCGTGGCCCAGGCGGTGGCCGTGGCGAAGCCGCCGAGGAAGACGAAGACCTCGGCTGCGTCGCACAGCGCGTAGGCGTGCAGCGTGACGCGCGAGACGATGCTGCCGCCAATGTGATCGACGACGATAATGAGCAGGACGAGGCCGCGGAAGAAATCGAGTTCGACTAGACGGTTGGATGGTTTTGACATGTTGTGGCAGCAGGCCGGGCCGGCGTGGGGCGCATGAAGCAGCCGATGATGCGAAACGGGCCGGGCGGGCAGATGCTGGAAGTACCTGGCTGGAAAATCAGGAAATCAGGAATTCGGGCGGGGTTCGCGGCGCGCCGGGAACCATGAAGCGGCCACCAGGGCGGCCGCACGATAAACGCAGGAAAAAGACCTGAAGAATACGCGAGGGTTCCCGCCGGATGCGGGTTTACGTTGACGCCGATATTAGCGTAGTTTCAAATACCTTTCATTGGACGTCGCCAGCGCGCCGTTCAAGTTTCCGGGGCCTGTGCCGATAAGGCAGGGGAAGGGGCACGATCATGCTGTCGCGGCGAATGCCGCTCTGACGCGGGGTTGGGCCGGGGGGCGAGCCGTTTCTTCTGGCCCTTTGTCGATGCTTCAATGGGCAAGAATTCGGCTAATTAACATTTGTTTCAAAGTGTTCTCCCTGGGCTGATTTCATGGAGTTGCGCTTTACAATGCCGGA
Source organism: Paraburkholderia guartelaensis (assembly GCF_004353905.1). Taxonomy (GTDB): domain Bacteria; phylum Pseudomonadota; class Gammaproteobacteria; order Burkholderiales; family Burkholderiaceae; genus Paraburkholderia; species Paraburkholderia guartelaensis. The sequence goes on from NZ_SMOD01000021.1 coordinate 68,256, forward strand.
GCGAATTTGAGATGGCACGCTCGTTCGTTAATGCGGCGATCGCGTGCGTTGAATGTTTATGGTTCGAGATGCCGTCGGTTTAGACGCAGATCGAAGCAGCCCGGCGCAAGCGAGCCGGCACGCCATGAGGAACGGGAGCGCGGCATACGCAGCAGACCGTCCAGGGCATCCACTCGCTGCATCGCACGGCTGCAAGCACCGCAGGAGAGAGAGTTATGTTTGAAGACGATCGTATTGGTCAGCGCAGTCTCAAGGGGTTCTGGGCCGCGTTGGGACTGGCGGCCCTGCTGGGCGGCTGCGCCAACATGAACCCGCAGCAACCGCAAGAGCAACCGCAGCCCGACACGGCGGCAGCGGCTACCCCGGCCTCCGATGCAGCGAGCGCCGATGCCAGCAGCGCACAACCGGCGGCGAGTGCGCCCGTCACGCGCGTCGTCACCAAAACGACCTACGTGCGCGTGCGCCGCGGCGACACGCTTCAGCGCATCGCGCAAAAGCACAGTGTGTCGGTCAAGGATCTGGCCGCCTGGAATCACCTGAAGCCGAACGGTCACCTGCGCGCAGGCCAGTCGATCAAGCTGGTTTCGAAGCAGACGATCACCGTGCAGGTGGCCGCGCCGCAAGCTGGCGGAGCGACGGCGAACGCCAACCCGAACGCAGCCGGAAACCGCCAGGTTGCCGCGGAAGTGGCACGCCATTCGAACAGCGTCGCACTCGTGTGGCCGGCGCATGGCCGTGTGGTCGAACCGTTCGCGCCGGGCACGACGCGCGGCATCGAGATCGCGGGCAAGGCCGGCGACCCCGTGCTCGCCGCAGCCGACGGCAAGGTCATGTACGCGGGCACGGGCCTGAACGAATACGGCAGCCTGATCATCGTCCAGCACAACAAGGACTTCCTCACGGCCTATTCGCACAACCGCCGTCTGCTCGTGAAGACCGGTGACACGGTGCATCAGGGCCAGCAGATCGCCGAGATGGGCAGCGAGAACAACGACCGCGTGGCGGTGCTGTTCGAGGTGCGCCGCGATGGGAAGCCGGTGGACCCGATGCCGTACTTGCCGTCGTCGCCGCAGGGCTGAGCGTCGCGTTTCCAGCGTTCAAACTGCTCGGTGAGAAAAACAAAACCGCCCTGACGCATCGCAGCGTCAGGGCGGTTTTTTCACTACTGCAAACCGCGTACTTCTTAAAACCGCTCCTTAGAACGCGTCGCCCGGCACCCGCACCCAGCCTTCCATCAGCACGCGCGCGCTGCGGCTCATGATCGCCTTCGTGACCGTCCATTCGCCGTTTTCCTGACGCGCCTCGGCGCCCACGCGCAGCGTGCCCGAAGGATGCCCGAAGCGCACCGCGCTGCGTTCGCCGCCGCCCGCCGCGAGATTCACGAGCGTGCCCGGAATGGCCGCCGCGGTGCCGATCGCCACGGCCGCCGTGCCCATCATGGCGTGATGGAGCTTGCCCATCGACATGGCGCGCACCAGCAGGTCCACGTCGCCCGCTTCCACCCGCTTGCCGCTCGACGCCGTATAGCCCGCGGGCTTCGCCACGAAGGCGATTTTCGGCGTGTGCTGGCGCGTGGCGATCTCGTCGAGGTTCTTGATGAGTCCCATGCGCAGCGCACCGTGCGCGCGAATCGTCTCGAACTTCTTGAGCGCCTGCTCGTCGCCGTTGATCGCGTCCTGCAATTCCGTGCCCGTGTAGCCGATGGCCTCGGCGTTCACGAAGATCGTCGGGATGCCCGCGTTGATCATCGTGGCCTTGAGCGTGCCCACGCCCGGCACTTCGAGGTCGTCCACGAGGTTGCCAGTGGGGAACATCGAGCCGCCTGCGCCTTCTTCCTCGGCGGCCGGGTCGAGGAATTCGAGCTGCACTTCGGCGGCGGGGAAGGTCACGCCATCCAGTTCGAAATCGCCCGTCTCCTGGACGTGGCCGTTCGTCATCGGCACGTGCGCGATGATGGTCTTGCCGATGTTGGCTTGCCAGATGCGCACGGTCGCCACGCCGTTGTCGGGCACGCGGCTCGGGTCGACGAGGCCGCCGCTGATCGCGAACGGACCCACGGCGGCGGAGAGATTGCCGCAGTTGCCGCTCCAGTCTACGAAGGCCTTGTCGATGGCGACCTGGCCGAACAGGTAGTCGACGTCGTGGTCGGGCTTGCTGCTTTTGGCCAGAATCACGGTCTTGCTCGTGCTCGACGTCGCCCCGCCCATGCCGTCGATCTGCTTGCCGTACGGGTCGGGGCTGCCGATCACGCGCATGAGCAGCTTGTCGCGCGCAACGCCCGGCTGCTGCGCCGAAGCGGGCAGATCCTGGAGGCGGAAGAACACGCCTTTGCTGGTGCCGCCGCGAATGTAAGTGGCGGGGATCTTGATCTGAGGTACGTGTGCCATGTGTTGTCCTGAAACGAAGGGCGGCGCGCGTGTAACCGCTGCGCCGCCCGTTTCCCGTTTATGCCGCTGCCTGTGATGATTCGAGGAAGTCCTGCGCGAAACGCTGCAGCACGCCGCCTGCTTCGTAGATCGACACTTCCTCGGCCGTATCGAGTCGGCAGGTGACCGGCACTTCCACGCGCTCGCCGTTGCGGCGCTGAATCACGAGCGTGAGGTCGGCGCGCGGCGTGCGCTCGCCGATCACGTCATAGGTTTCCGTGCCGTCGATGCCGAGCGTCGTGCGGTTCGTGCCCGCCTTGAACTCCAGCGGCAGCACGCCCATGCCGATCAGGTTCGTGCGGTGAATGCGCTCGAAGCCTTCCGCTACGATCACTTCCACACCCGCGAGACGCACGCCCTTGGCCGCCCAGTCGCGCGACGAACCCTGGCCGTAGTCCGCACCCGCGATGATGATGAGCGGCTGCTTGCGTTCCATGTAGGTTTCGATGGCTTCCCACATGCGCGTGACCTTGCCTTCCGGCTCGACGCGCGCCAGCGAGCCCTTCTTCACGGCGCCGTCCACCACGGCCATCTCGTTGATGAGCGTGGGGTTCGCGAAGGTTGCGCGCTGCGCCGTGAGGTGGTCGCCGCGGTGCGTGGCGTACGAGTTGAAGTCCTCTTCGGGCAGGCCCATTTTCGCGAGGTACTCGCCCGCTGCGCTGTCCAGCAGGATTGCGTTGGAGGGCGAGAGGTGGTCGGTCGTGATGTTGTCGCCGAGCACCGCGAGCGGGCGCATGCCCTTGAGCGTGCGCTCGCCTGCCAGCGCGCCTTCCCAGTACGGCGGGCGGCGGATGTAGGTGCTTTGCGCGCGCCAGTCGTAGAGCGGATCGGTCGTCTCGCCGCTAGCCGCGGTGGCCGCGAACATCGGTTCGTACACCTTGCGGAACTGCTCGGGTTTCACGCTCTTCGCGACGATGGCGTCGATCTCTTCGTCGGTCGGCCAGAGGTCCTTGAGGTACACGGGCTTGCCGTCATTGTCCGTGCCGAGCGAGTCCTGTTCGATGTCGAAGCGGATCGTGCCGGCAATCGCATAGGCCACGACGAGCGGCGGCGAGGCGAGGAACGCCTGCTTTGCATACGGGTGAATGCGGCCGTCGAAGTTGCGGTTGCCCGAGAGCACGGCGGTCGCGTACAGGTCGCGATCGATGATTTCCTGCTGGATCTTCGGGTCGAGCGCGCCCGACATGCCGTTACACGTGGTGCATGCAAACGCGACGATGCCGAAGCCCAGTTTTTCCAGATCCGGCAGCAGGTCGGCTTCTTCGAGGTAAAGCTCCACGGCCTTCGAGCCCGGAGCCAGCGAGCTTTTCACCCACGGCTTGCGCGTGAGGCCGCGTGCGTTCGCGTTGCGTGCGAGCAGCGCGGCGGCGATCACGTTGCGCGGGTTGCTCGTGTTCGTGCAACTCGTGATGGCGGCGATGATGACCGCGCCGTCGGGCATCTGGCCCGGCGTCTCTTCCCACTTGCCCGCGATGCCGCGCTCGGCGAGAGCGGACGTGGGCAGACGCTTGTGAGGATTCGACGGGCCGGCCATGTTGCGCACGACGCTCGAAAGATCGAACGTCAGCGTGCGTTCGTACTGCGCGTTGGCGAGCGTATCGGCCCACAGGCCGGCGGTCTTCGCGTACGTTTCGACGAGTTTGACCTGCTCTTCCTCGCGGCCCGTGAGGCGCAGATAGTCGAGCGTCTGGTTGTCGATGAAGAACATCGCGGCCGTGGCGCCATACTCGGGCGCCATGTTCGAGATCGTGGCGCGGTCGCCGAGCGTGAGGCTCGATGCGCCTTCTCCACGGAACTCCAGATACGCGCCCACCACCTTTTCCTTGCGCAGGAATTCGGTGAGGGCGAGCACGATGTCGGTCGCGGTAATGCCGGGCTGGCGCTTGCCAGTCAGCTCCACGCCGACGATATCGGGCAGGCGCATCCACGAGGCGCGGCCGAGCATGACGTTCTCGGCTTCGAGGCCGCCCACGCCGATGGCGATCACGCCGAGCGCGTCAACGTGCGGCGTGTGGCTGTCGGTGCCGACGCAGGTGTCGGGGAACGCCACGCCGTCGCGCGCCTGGATCACGGGCGACATTTTCTCCAGATTGATCTGGTGCATGATGCCGTTGCCCGGAGGGATCACGTCGACGTTCTTGAACGCTTTCTTCGTCCAGTTGATGAAGTCGAAGCGGTCTTCGTTACGGCGGTCTTCGATCGCGCGGTTCTTCTTGAACGCGTCCGGATCGAAGCCGCCGCATTCCACGGCGAGCGAGTGGTCGACGATCAACTGCACCGGCACGACCGGATTCACCTTGGCGGGATCGCCGCCCTGGTCGGCAATGGCGTCGCGCAGGCCGGCGAGATCGACGAGCGCCGTTTGCCCGAGGATGTCGTGGCACACCACGCGCGCCGGGAACCACGGAAAGTCGAGGTCGCGCTTGCGTTCGATGAGCTGCGTAAGCGATGCGGTGAGCGTGGCCGAGTCGCAGCGGCGCACGAGGTTTTCGGCGAGCACGCGCGAGGTGTACGGCAGCGTGGCGTAGGCGCCGGGCTGGATGGCCTCGACGGCTTCGCGCGCGTCGAAGTAATCGAGCCGGGTGCCCGGGAGGGACTTGCGGTAGGCGGTATTCACGGCTTGGGGACCAAATGTGTTGTAAGCGGCGGTGCGCGGGATCGAAGGCGATGTCGTCACGCTACGACGCATCGCCTCCGGCGATTAGCGCTTGCTGATCGGCGTGAACTTCAGATTCTCCGGACCCGTGTAATTCGCGCTCGGGCGGATGATCTTGTTGTCGATGCGCTGCTCGATGATGTGCGCGCTCCAGCCTGCCGTGCGCGCGATCACGAAGATCGGCGTGAACATGGCGGTCGGCACGCCCATCATGTGATACGACACGGCGCTGAACCAGTCGAGGTTCGGGAACATCTTCTTCACTTCCCACATCGTCGATTCGAGGCGCTCGGCGATGTCGAACAGCTTCATGTTCGACTGCTCCTTCGAGAGCTTCTTCGCGATTTCCTTGATGACCTTGTTGCGCGGGTCCGAGATCGTGTACACCGGGTGGCCGAAGCCGATCACGACTTCCTTTTTCTCCACGCGCGCGCGGATATCGGCTTCTGCGTCGTCGGCGTTTTCGTAGCGCGACTGGATCTCGAACGCGACTTCATTCGCGCCGCCGTGCTTCGGACCGCGCAGCGCGCCGATCGCGCCCGTGATGGCCGAGTAGATGTCCGAGCCCGTGCCCGCGATCACGCGGCCGGTAAACGTCGAGGCGTTGAACTCGTGCTCGGCGTACAGGTTGAGCGACACGTGCATCGCGTCCACCCACGACTTCGACGGCGCGCGGCCGTGCAGCAGGTGCAGGAAGTGGCCGCCGATCGAGTCGTCGTCCGTTTCGACTTCGATGCGCTTGCCGTTGTGCGAAAAGTGATACCAGTACAGCAGCATCGAGCCGAGCGAGGCCATCAGGCGGTCGGCGATATCGCGCGCGCCCGGCAGGTTGTGGTCGTCCTTCTCGGGCAGCACGGTGCCGAGAATCGAGACGCCGGTGCGCATCACGTCCATCGGGTGCGCCGAGGCGGGCACGGCTTCGAGGGCCGTCTTCACGTTGGCGGGCAGGCCGCGCAGCGCCTTGAGCTTCGCCTTGTAGCCGGCCAGTTCGGCGGTGTTCGGCAGCTTGCCGTGCACGAGCAGGTACGCGACTTCTTCGAATTCGCACGCGGTGGCGAGGTCGAGAATGTCATAGCCGCGATAGTGCAGGTCGTTGCCGGTGCGGCCCACGGTGCACAGCGCCGTGTTGCCCGCTGCTACGCCCGAAAGCGCAACGGACTTCTTCGGCTTGAAACCGCCTGCGGCCGGCGTGGTGTTTTCTGCTTCGCTCATGGTGTCTTCCTCTCTCCAGGTATCTGTGAACTATATGTAGTGGGCGGATTTACTTCTTCGCGGCAAAGAGCGCGTCGAGCTTGTCTTCGTAAGCGTGGTAACCGAGGTAGCGGTAGAGGTCTTCGCGCGACTGCATCGTCGAGACGGCGGCCTTTTGCGTACCGTCGCGCTTGACGGTCTCGTAGAAGTTCAGCGCGGCGGCGTTCATCGCACGATACGCGCCGCAGCAGTAGAGCGCGATATCCACGTTCGCGCTTTTCAGTTCTTCGGTCGTGAAGAACGGCGTCGAGCCGAACTCCGTGAGGTTGGCGAGAATCGGCACCTTCACGGCGGCGCGGAAACGGCGGTAGTCGTCGAGCGACTTCATCGCTTCGGGGAAGATCATGTCCGCGCCCGCTTCCACGTAGGCCACGGCGCGCTCGATCGCGGCGTCGATGCCTTCCACGGCGGCCGCGTCGGTGCGGGCCATGATGACGAAGCCGTCGTCGGTGCGCGCGTCCACGGCGGCCTTCACGCGGTCCACCATCTCGTCGGTTCCCACGACTTCCTTGTTCGGGCGATGGCCGCAGCGCTTCTGACCCACCTGGTCCTCGAGGTGGACGGCTGCCACGCCCGCCTTGATGAACGACTTGATCGTGCGCGCGATATTGAATGCGCCGCCCCAGCCGGTGTCGATGTCGACCATCAGCGGAATGTCCACGGCGTCGGTGATGCGGCGGGCGTCGATCAGCACGTCGTCCATGGTGCTGATGCCGAGGTCCGGTACGCCGAGCGAGTTGGCGGCCACGCCGCCGCCCGAAAGATAGACGGCCTTGAAGCCGGTCGCCTGTGCGAGCTTGGCCGCATACGCGGTGATGGCGCCGACGACTTGCAGCGGTTGTTCGGCGGCCACGGCGGCGCGGAATTTCGCGCCGGCGCTTGCGGGGGTTTTGTTGTTCATGCGGGATGTCTCCAATTGAATCGCCGCCTCATATTGCAGATAGCGTGCCAGCTCCGCGCAACGAGACTAACGCGTTGATTTTGCGCCGGAATCGCATGTGCCGGTTACGGACCCTGATTTCCATGGTGAAATCACGATTTCAAAAATGAAATCGGCGCGCGATAATGCGACATCGGGCTGACGGCCGGCTTTCGGCTGCTCCGGCCCTCGACGTCATGACCGTATCGTTGGACATCATGAACCGCTTTCCCGCTCCCGCTTCCTCCGCCATGCGCCCGCGTGTGTGGGCCATGGGCATCAGCCGCCTGCGCGATCTGTTTCGCGACATTGCCCGCGAATACGACGAACTCGCGGACCTGCGCGTGGTGCCGCGCGGCTTCGAGGAGGCGGTGGCCGAAATCGCCGCTGCGGGGCCCAACCAGCGGCCCGATGTGGTGGTGGCGGCGGGCTCGAACGGCACCTATCTGAAAGCGCGTATCGACCTGCCCGTGGTGCTCGTGCAGCCCACCGGCTTCGACGTGATGCAGGCGCTCGCCCGCGCGCGGCGCGAGGCCGATCTCGTCGCGCTCGTCACCTACGGCGAGACGCCCGTGGAGGTGAGGCGCTTTGCGAGCGCCTATGGCATCGACGTGGTGTTCGGCCAGTACCGCACGGTCCAGGACGCCGAGGCCTGCGTGCTCGACCTGCGCGACCGCGGCGTGGGCGCGGTCGTGGGGCCGGGCCTCGTCAACGATCTCGCGGCCCGGCTCGGGCTCGTGCCGTTTTTCGTCTACTCGCGGCCTTCGGTGCGCGCGGCTTTCGACAATGCGCTGGATCTCGTGCAAGCCACCTGGCGCGAAACGCAGCGCCGCCAGCGCCTCGACAGCGTGCTGCAACATCTGCGCGATGGCGTGGTCGCGCTCGACGCACGCGGCCGCGTGGAGGCCATCAATCAGCGCCTCGCCGCCGTGCTCGGCATCGATCCGGCGGCGGCCGCGGGCCAGTCGCTCGCGGCACTCGCGCCCGACATCGCGTTCGCGCTGCCCGAGGCCGACGGCGAATCGCTCGAGACGGTGCGCGGCGTGAGCTATGTCGTGCACCGCGGTCCGCTCGTCGACAACGGCGTGACGACGGGCGCTGTGCTCACGTTCCAGGAGTCGCGCGCGGTGGAACGGCTCGACCGCACGCTGCGCTCGCGTCAGCGCACGCAGCAGTTCGTCGCGCGCTACCGGCTGGACGACCTGAGCGGCGCGACGCCTGGCATCGAGCGCGTGCGTCAGCTCGCGCGGCGCTATGCGAAGTCGGACGCCACCGTGCTGATCCGCGGCGAAAGCGGCACCGGAAAGGAGATGATCGCGCAGGGCATTCATCGCGAAAGCCCGCGGCGCGACTTTCCGTTCGTCGCCATGAATTGCGGCGCGTTTCCCGAGGCGCTGCTGGAGAGCGAACTGTTCGGCTACGAGGAGGGCGCATTCACGGGGGCGCGGCGCGGCGGCAAGGTGGGGCTCATCGAGGCCGCGCACCGCGGCACGCTGTTTCTCGATGAAATCGGCGAGATGCCGCTGCCGTTGCAGAGCCGCCTGCTGCGCGTGCTGCAGGAGCGCGAGGTGGTGCGCCTCGGCGCCACGGAGCCCACGCGCGTGGACGTGCGTGTGGTTGCCGCCACGCACCGCGCACTCACCGAGCAGATCGAAGCGGGCGAGTTTCGCGCGGATCTCTTCTATCGCCTCAATATTCTCAATCTCGCCATTCCGCCGTTGCGCGAGCGCGGCGCCGATATCGCGCTGCTGGCGGCAGAGCTGTTGTTCCAGGCCTCGCGCCGCGAGCCGCGCGTGGCCGTGCGCATCCGCACGCCCGAAGATGCGGCGCGCACGCTCGCACTGGTCAGCGGCGCGCTCGCGCGGCACGCATGGCCCGGCAACGTGCGCGAGCTGCAGAACGTGGTCGAGCGGATGGTGGTGGAGCTGGCCGATTCGGAAGAGGACGTGCTGACGCCGGACGTGCTGCGCTCCATCGCACCGGAGGTGTTCGAGTCGCGCCGCGCTGCGAGTGGCGCCGCAGCGACGGCAGGTGAAGGCGCGCTCACCTTGCGCGAGCGCAGCCTCAACACCGAAGCCGATGAAATCCGTGCCGCGCTCGACGCCTGCAACGGCGATCGCGACCGTGCGTGCGAGATGCTCGGCATCAGCAAGACGACGCTGTGGCGGCGTCTTTCCGCCGCAAAGGGCAAGCGCGGCGGCGCGGTAGGTGAGGGAACCGTGGCCACGCCTCGTAAGACGCCGCGAGCCTGAATCGCGCCTAGTTCTTAAGGGCGTTGAGCAGCGGCGCCACCGTCCCGTGCAAGTGCAGGATTTCGGGGCTCGCCTGCAACAACGCCTGATATCGCTCGTAGAACTCCGCCGATTCCTCGCCGGAAAAGAGCGCGGCCACACCCTGCGCCGCACCGATGCGATCGTCGGGAGTTGCGTCCTTGGCGTCGAGCGTTTCGTCGACGTTGGCGATCACCGTCGAGAGCGGCATGAGCCAGCGAAACCCCGAGCCGTTGATGAGCACCTGCAGGAAGGCCGCCGGCGTGACCGGTCCGAACTCGCGTTCGTAGTCCCTGCGCTCGTGGTCGAGAATCGCCTTGTGCAGCGTGAGCAGGGGCTTGCGCACGGTCGAGAGGAATTCAATCGCGCTTTGTTCGTTCATCGTGCGGCTCCTTGGGTAGCGCGAACGGTTCGCGCGGATATGCGGACGATGTTAGCGCAATGGCCGGCCGCACGCGGGTAAGCGGTAGCTGGGCGCTGCGGCGCTACACTCTGCCGGACCGCGAAACCGCGATGCCCACGCCGACCACCCCGAGAACGCTTCGATGACGATGACGATCCTGCCACTGCACCGCGACGACCTGCCGCTCGACACCGCCGAGCTGGCGCGCTTCATGGTCGGCAAATATATCGTGCGCGACATGGCGCGCGGGCGCATGGTGGGGCGGCTCGTCGAAGTCGAAGCGTATCCCGTGGGCGACTCCACGAGCTACGCCTACATCGGACGTCGTCCCTATAACGCCGCGATGTTCCTCGAGCGCGGTCATGCCCATGTGCGGCTGACCTACGGTAGCGCCTGGATGTTCAACATGTCGAGCGAAGCCGTGGATGTGGGCGCGGGCATCCTGTTTCGCGCGCTGGAGCCGCTCGAAGGCATCGGCGCGATGGAGGCCCTGCGCCCCGGTGTCCCGCTGCGCGATCTCGCGCGTGGGCCGGGTCGTCTCTCACAGGCGTTCGGCATTGCGGCGCCCTTTGACGGCGTGGACCTGTGTCGCGGACACGGACTCTGGATCGGCCGCGTGGACGAACCCGAGCGGCCCGTGGGCGTGACGACGCGCATCGGGCTCTCGCGGGAGATGGACCGGCCGCTGCGTTTCTACGAACTGGGCAGCCGGTTCGTGAGCGGCCCGCGCAAGCTGCTGGACGGCAGCGTCGCCCCGGTGTGACTGGCTCGAGCGCTTCGGCGGAATCCGCGGGAAGTGCCGCGCTGCAAGGCGCTCGCGGGGCATCCCATGCGCGCGGCATTGTTGCTTTGGTTGAAAGTGTATTTTCCCAAATTAAGGGTTTCCCCTGGTCTCTTGTCTCAATAAACTGAAATCACTGGTTCGGCGGTGCAAGCAGACACCGCCGCCGGCATAAAACAAGTGATGGAGGTAATGATCATGAAGTCCCGTACCCTGATTCAAGCTGCATTCGTCGCCGCCCTCGTCGCCGCTCCGGCCCTTTCGTTTGCCCAGGTGCAAGGCAACGGCCCGGTGACGCGCGCCGAAGTGAAGTCCGAATTGATCCAGCTCGAGAAGGCCGGCTACAACCCGGCTACCGCTAACGACGCCACGTACCCGAGCGACATCCAGGCTGCCGAAGCCCGCGTGAGCCAGCAGCAAGGCCTGGCGCAAGCGCCGGCAGCCGAAACGAGCGGCTATGGCCCCTCGACTTCGGGTTCGGCGCAGTCGGGCCAGCCGGCCACGGTGCGCCCGTCGCAGTCGGTGTACTTCGGCAACTAAGCCGGGAAGTGAGCGGGCAGTTGAGCGAATAACCGGGCGGGGCGCGCCGTCGCAGGGCGCCAATGCCCGGTGAAAGCGAACGCCACGAACGGCAGTCGCCCGGACTCCGGCGCAAGCGACATCGATCGGTCATCGGCTGGCCGTTCCCGCGCAGCCCGGTGCCGGGGCGCTCGGCAGTGCCCCCACCCAGCAAAGCTCCCAACCGATACCGGCGAAGGCGGACATCGTTCCGCCTTTGTCGCACGCCGCCCGCGCAAACCATCGCGCGATTTTTCATGCGTGGAACCTCCGCCGCCGAAAGGTGGCTTCGCCCAACCCCGTCGGGATTGGGCGTTTTTTCGCGTCTGGCGGTTTGGAGAGGCCGGCGCCTTACGTCGCGCCAGGCCCGCCGGTGATGTAGTGCTCGAGCTGCTCGATCGTGAACTTCTGCTCGGCGATGATTTCCTTCACCAGGTCGCCGATCGACACCATCCCCACGAGCTTGCCGCCGTCCATGACGGGCAGGTGGCGCATGCGCCGCTCGGTCATCAGCGCCATGCAGTCGAAGGTGGTCTGCTCCGGTTGGACGAAGCGCACGTGCGTGCTCATGATGTCGCGTACGGCGGTCGTTTTCGAAGATCGGTCCATCAGCACGACCTTGCGCGCGTAGTCACGCTCCGTGACGATGCCGGCGATCGCCGGACCGTCGGTCACGAGCAGCGCGCCGATCTGCTTATCGGCCATCAGGCGGATTGCGTTGTAGACGGAATCGGAGGCTTCGATCGTGTACACCACCTGTTCCGGCTTCGATTTGAGTACCTGTGCAACGCTTGTCATAGGGCGACCCCTCTTCGTCCTTCTGGTTGTCCAGTCATTGCGCGGTGCGGCAAGCCGGGTGTATTGCCCGTCAAGCCATTGGAAAGCCATTTCAGTATAGGCGGCTGGCGTGCCGTGCGTCGTCGGGGTATGCGCGGGGTCGCACCATTTATGCCGGGGGCATGCGGCGCGCCTCCTACGGGGCTGCGCGGCGGGGCGGAGCAAATGGCGGTAAACTCCGGTTCCGAACCTCAACCCGGCCCCTTGCCGGTTTTTGCCAGTTTTTGCTCGAGAATCATGCCTACGCTTCCTGAGTCGTCCTGTGCGGACGGCGACAACGCCAACGAATGCGTCGTGCTTGACGCGACCGCCACGCTGCCGACCCGCTACGGCACGTTCGAGTCCTATGTCTACCGGGTGAAGGACGGCGGCGCCGAGCATCTCGCGCTCGTCATGGGCGACGTGGGCAGCGGCGAGCCCACGCTGACGCGCCTTCACTCCGAGTGCCTGACCGGTGATGTGTTCGGCTCCTACCGCTGCGACTGCGGCGAGCAGCTCGACCTCGCGCTGCGCTACATCGCGGCCGAAGGCCGTGGCGTGCTGCTCTATCTGCGTGGCCACGAAGGGCGGGGCATCGGCCTGTCGAACAAGATTCGCGCGTACCAGTTGCAGCAGCAGGGCCGCGACACCGTCGAGGCGAACCTCGATCTCGGTCTGCCCGATGACGCGCGCGAATACGATTCGGCGGCGGCGATCCTGCGCCTGCTGAAAGTGTCCTCGGTGAAGCTCATGAGCAACAATCCGAAGAAGTTCGACACGCTCAGGCAGCACGGTCTCCCGGTGATCGAGCGCGTGGCGCTGGCGATCCCGATGCGCGAAGAGAACGAACGTTATATCCGCACCAAGCAGGTCAAGTTCGGGCATTACTTCGAGGAAAACGAATAACTCCCCAGCCAGCGCCGTAGCGAGGGCCGGGCACGGTAATTGCGCAGCGGAAAAACAAATTAGCTGGAACAGGGAGAAACGATGTCCAAGCGCCTCAACACGCGCCTGCGCGCGCTCGCACCTGCGCTCGCCAGCGCGTGCCTCGCGACCGGTCTTGTGCTCGCGTCGTCCGACGCCAGCGCGCAAACCGCGGCCTACACGAGCGAACCGGTGGATCTGTACGCGGGGCCTTCAGGCGACTATCCCGTCGTTGCCGAACTGGGACCTGGCCAGCCCGTCACCGTGATGGGCTGCGTGGGCGACTATTCGTGGTGTGACGTCTCGGTGCCCGGTCTGCGTGGCTGGGTTTACGGCGGTTATCTCAGTTATCCGTATCAGGGCAGCTACGTGCCGCTCACCAACTATGGCGCGGCGCTCGGCCTGCCGATCGTGACGTTCTCGCTCGGTGCTTACTGGGGCAGTTTCTATCGCGACCGGCCGTGGTACGGCGAACAGCAGCGATGGGAGCACGTGCCGCCGCCTGAACGCGGCCACCCGCCGGCAGCGCCGGCATGGCATGGTGCGCCGGGTCGTCCGCCCGCCGTGCGGCAGCCTGGCGGTGGCGAGCGCCCGCCGGCGCCCAACGAGCCGATGCACGGCGCACCGCCGCCCGGGGCGCAACGCCCGCCGGGCAACCCTGAAGCGCCGCGTGCGCCGGCCTACATGCCGCCGCAGGGCCAGGTACGGCCGCCCGCCAATGCAGAACCGCCTCGCGCGCCGGGCAACGTAGAGCAGCCGGGCACAATGCGTCCCCACGAGGCGGGGCATCCGCCCGAGCAGCAGCAGTTCGGCGGCCGGCCGCCAGCTGGCGCGCCCGCGCAGGGCTACGCTCGTCCGCCTGCACCCCAGCCGCAGGGCGGCATGCGGCCGCCCGGGCCCGCACCTCAGCAGCCGCAGGGGCGGCCGGCCCCGCCGCCTCAGGGTGGTCAGGGCGGTCATGCTCCCAGCCAGGGTGGCGAACGGGGCAACGACCGGCAACCCGAGCACTAACGCATACAGCGTCACTTTTCTGCAGCGGCGGGACCTCCACGGCGAGCATCCCGCCGCTGCTGTCTGCCGGTCATGAATTAGGATTGCCAATCAATTAAGGCGCTTGACGGTTATGCGCCGCGTTACGCTGGCTCGCTGGAGCGAGCGCCCAAGGCATGCCATCCGCCTGGTTTATTACCGCTTATCGGCCGCCCTGACAGATTTAACAATCCCTGACAGTAAATTCGTAGCGCCCAGGTGAGAATACGTCGACGCGGCAAGTGCAAGCACAGCCGCGTGCCGCCAGCGCCACGCGAGCTTCGCGCGTGCGCCGCTGGCAACGGATATCTGCTACGGGGGCTGGCTCGCTCGGGGGACTTGGCGACGTGGTCAGCAAGAGGAAGTCAGAGCGAACCCGAGTTCGCCGGATAACGCTGGGAAAACCAGTGCTTTGAGGTGGACGTGGCGATGGCGGCACGTGCCTCGTCGTGCAGGGAGGCGGCTGCGGCCCGCTGACAGCGTCGGGCGGTGACGCTGGCAGCGGGGCTCGCGCCGCGTACGACGATGACTGCGCTGGCGGTCCGACTCCGGGGGCGGAATCCGGAGACCACGCAGTGCGTAGCACGCGGCCGTCGCCACATTTTTTCCGCACTTCTGAACGCATTCTTTTCGCCGCTTCGCGCATTGCGAGCGGCTCGACGCTGTTGCGTCCGCGGATCAACACCTGGCCGCTTCACTTCTGCCGTTCTGCCTGCTTGTCTTCACGGGGGCTACATGTTTTTCCGATCCGGCCGTATGCGTTTTCCACCGGGCTCGCGCGTGGACGGCCCCGACGGTGGCCGCGAGTTCGACCGCATCGAGCTCGACCTCGCGCGCGACCGTCATGCGCGCGCCGCGATGGAGGCCTACGCCGATTCTTGCGCGGCCGAACTTCCCTGGCTCAGCGAAGCACTGCACCTTTCGCGCTTCGTCGCGGCCGAGCGCCTGACACAGTGTTCGTCTACGGTGCTACGTGTGTTCGTCATGGCGCAGTCGCGGGCGGCCGCGCAGCCCGACTATGCGCACGCGGCATGGGAGCACGTGCGCTCCCATCTGACCGCGCTGCTCTCGGGATTGCCGTCGCCCGCGGGCGAGGCGGCCAAACCCGGTTCGAACGAAGGTAAATTCGACTACCATGAGTGATTAACATGAGAGCGATCTGTTCACCGAAGTCGAGCGCGGCCTCGCGCTCCTATTTTTTTCGAGACGCGGCGAAAGTTGCGGGCTTTGGCGCACGGCGGGTCCCGCGTGCCGACAGATCCAGAGTGGTTGGCCCGCGACCCGGCGCCGGTTCGCGAGCCAGACCTCGCCAGACGATGCTTCCGGCCGCAGCGCGGTGCGGCCGGCAGGCAGTCCATCCTGAGACGATGAATAACAAACCTGGTTGCGGGGTGCTATGAGAATTGCGGTACTGGATGACGATGCGGCGCAGACGGAGTTCGTCTGCCAGGCCTTGAGCGCGGCGGGCCACGCCTGCCACGCGTTCGCCAAGGGCGGCGAACTCGTCAGGCAGCTTCGGCGGCAGACGTTCGATCTGCTCGTGCTCGACTGGAACGTGCCCGACATGGCGGGCGACGAAGTGCTGCACTGGGTGCGGCAGAGCCTCTCCACGCGCCTGCCGGTGCTCTTCATGACGAGCCGCAGCCGCGAGGTCGACATCGCGCAAATGCTCAACGCCGGCGCCGACGACTACGTCGTCAAGCCCGTCTCTGCGCCGGTGCTGAGCGCCCGCGTCAACTCGCTGCTGCGCCGCGCGTATCAGCTGCACGCGCCCGCGCTCAAGGAAACCTTCGGCGAGTACGAGTTCGACCTGAAGTCGCGCCAGGCTTCGGTGAGCGGCCGCAGCGTCGCGCTCACGCAGAAGGAGTTCGATCTCGCGCTGCTGCTGTTTCAGCATCTGAGCCGTCCGCTGTCGCGCGCGCACATTCTCGACGTGATCTGGAAGCAGTCCGACGACATTCCGTCGCGCACGATGGATACGCACGTCTCCATGCTGCGCTCGAAGCTCGGCCTGCGTCCCGAGAACGGCTATCGCCTCACGCCGATCTACGGCTACGGTTACCGGCTCGAGCGTATCGAGGGGGACAACGCGTGAGGGGCATGCGTGCGGTGCGCGCCTCTGCGGCGCCGTTCTTTGCCTTCGCGATCGCTTTCTCTTCACTTCCCCGCGGCGCCGAGGCGCGCGAGAACGCTCCGCACGCTCCGGCGCAGCCGCCCGAGATGACCACCTACGTCACGCGCTCCGGCGACTCGCTCTACGACATCGCCACGCGTTACCTGCGCAATCCCGCCGACTGGAAGAAGCTCGCGAGCCTCAATCACGTGAGCGAGCCGCACCACCTTCGGCCGGGCACGACGCTGCGTGTGCCGGTCGCGCTGCTGCGCCAGGATGGCCTGAGCGCGAAGGTGATCGCCGCGAACGGTCCCGTGCAGCATGCGTTCCGCTCCGGGCAGCTCCTGCCGCTCACGGTCGGCTCGACCCTCGTTGAAGGCGACCGGGTGCAGACCGGCCACAACGGCTTCGCCACGCTCGAACTGGCCGATGGCTCGCATATCGCGCTGCCGCCCGATACCTCGCTCGACCTTGCCACGCTGCGTCAAACGGCGCTCACGGGCGCGACCGACCGCATCGTCGATCTCCATCGCGGCGAGGTGAGCAGCGAAGTCACGCATGCCACGAAGAAGGACGATCGCTTCCAGATCCGCTCGCCTTCCGTCGTGGCCGGCGTGCGTGGCACGCAGTTTCGCGTGAGCTACGACGGCGATAGAGCCGCAACGGCGGTCGAAGTGCTGGACGGCGCAGTGGGCGTAGACGCCGACGCGCAGGGCCGTAAGCGCCCCGGCGCTCACGCACAGCCACCGGCGCCGGGCACGCCGCTTTCCGCCTCGGAGCAACTCGTCGCCGCGCACCACGGCAATCTCACGCTGGCGGGCCAGCCGGCGGGCGCGCCCGTCACGCTGCTCGACGCGCCCGAACTGCTGCATCCATCCAAAGTGCAGGACGACGAAGATGTCGTCTTCGAAATCGCGCCCTCGGCGGGTGCGAGCGCCTGGCGCGTCCAGGTCGGCCGCGACGCGGGCCTGCTCGACATGATTCGCGACACGCGCAGCGCCGAGCCGCGCGTGTCGTTTGCCAACCTCGAAGACGGCACCTACTTCGTACGCATCTCAGCCATCGACGCCCGCGGTCTCGAAGGCATGCCGGCGTCGTATGCGTTCGAGCGCCGGCGCGTCGCGCTCGGCACGAGCGCCGGCCCCATCGAAGGCTCGCGCGACTTCGCGTTCCGCTGGTTTATCGACCGCAACGCGCAAAACACGCGCTTTCGCTTCGTGCTCGGCACGACGTCCGATCTGCGCGCGCCGCTCATCGACCGTACCGACATCACGACGGGCGACGCGGTCGTGCGTGATCTGCCGAAGGGCGTCTACTACTGGACGGTGATCGCCGAGCAGTTCGACAACGGCCACTATTACCAGAAGGCCAGCCCAGTCCAGTCGTTCAGGCTCGACTGGTGACTCGGCCGGACGAGGTGGAGCCCCGCATGAGCGTGAGCCCGCCCGCACGCCTCGGTCGCTCCGTCGGGCGACGCTTCCTGTTCGAATGGGCCGGAGTGGGCTGCGCGGGCGTGGCCGTGGTCGTGCTCTGCGTGCTCTGGCGGCTCACGAGCGGCGCGGACCATCTGGTCTATGACCGCCTGCTCTCCGCGCGCGCGTTGCCGGTGTCGCCCGATATCGTGCTCGTGGAGATCGACAATGCGAGCGTCGCCGCGCTCGGGCGCTGGCCCTGGCCGCGCGAGTTGCATGCGCGGCTCGTCGATCAACTCGCGAAAGCGGGCGCGGCGGCTGTCGTCTACGATGTGCTGTTCACCGAATCGTCGCCCGACGACGCGCACTTTGCGCAGGCGCTGCGCGCGCGCCCGGCGTTCCTCCCCATCCTGCTCACACCCGCCGACGACACCGGTCACCGCGAGGCCGTGCGCCCGGTCGCGCCGCTCGCGCAGGCGGTCGCCGGCATGGGCCATATCAACCTCGAAGTCGATAGCGACGGCATCGTGCGCAGCGTCGCGCTCTTCGAAGGCGACGCCCAGCAGCGCTGGCCGCAGTTGATGGTGCCGCTCTGGCGCGCGGTGCGCGACGGCGCCGTGAAGCTCGCGCATGGCACGCCCGCCGCCGCGCAGCGCGATGACGTGCTGCATGCGGGGGCGCCCGGCACCGAGTCGCGTTTCCTGATTCCGTTCGGCGCGAATTCGCTGACCTACCACAAGGTCTCGTTCGCCGACGTGCTCGATGGCCGCGTGCCGCCCGAGCAGTTGCGCGGGCGCGTGGCGATCGTCGGCGTCACGGCCTCGGGGCTCTACGACCGCTTCGCCACGCCGCTCTCGGGTACCCTCGGGCCGCTGCCCGGCGTGTACATCCACGCCATCGTGCTCGACACGCTGCTCAACGGCAGCGCCATCCAGCCCGCGCCGCCGATCATGCTCGTGCTTGCCTCGCTCGTGCCGCTCGTGGTGCTGCTGGCGGGCTTCCTCGTGCTCTCGCCGCTGCGCACGCTGCTGCTGCTGGCGTTCCTGATCGCCGCGTCGCTCGGGGCTAGCGCAGGCATGCTGCACGCGCGCCTCTGGCTCACGCCCGTGCCCGCGATCGTCGCGCTGCTCATCGTCTATCCGGTGTGGGGCTGGCGCCGCCTCGAAATGACGATGGCTTACCTGCGCAAGGAACTGCGCCAGCTTGCCGACGAACCCTACCTGCTGCCCGAAGCGCCCACGCCGCGCCGCGAATTCGCCGGCGACGCGCTCGCCCAGCAAATGGCGCTAATGGCGCAGGCTGCGCAGCGGCTGCAGGACATGCGGCGCTTCGTGTGGGACAGCCTCGATTCCGTGCCGGAGCCGCTTCTCGTGGCCGATCTGCGCGGAGTCGTGCTGATCGCGAATCATGCTTCGCGTGCGTATCTCGAGCGCCTGAAGGTGAGCGCCGCGGAAGGGCGCCGGATGCAGGACGTGTTCGGCGACCTCGCGCTCGTCAAGCCGATCGACCCGGCGCCCGACGCGATGGCGTTCGCGCACGCGCATTGGCCCGCGCCGCTCGACCCGGCGCGCGACGAGTTCGCGGAGCTGATGGAGCGCGGCGTGGAAGTGCGCGCGCGCGACGGCAGCGACTACCTGCTGCGCTACGCGCGCTGCACGAACGCGCAGGGGCAGGCGGTGGGCTGGATCGCGGGTCTCGTCGACGTGACAGAGCTGCACGACGCCGAACGCCAGCGTGAGGACGCACTGCGCCTGCTATCGCACGACATGCGCTCGCCGCAGGCGTCGATCGTCGCGCTCGTCGAGACGGAGCGCGAGCGCGGCACGCTCGGCTCCGAGCCCGTGCGCGGCGTGATGGAGCGGATCGAGCGCTACGCGCGCCGCTCGCTCAAGCTCGCCGACGACTTCGTGCAGCTCGCGCGCGCCGAGTCGCAGGTGTATGCGCTCGAGCCCACGAGCCTCGCGGAGCTGGTGATCGACGCGAGCGACGAAGTCTGGCCGCAGGCGCACGCGAAGCGCATCCAGATCGACACCGTGTTCGAAGACGAGCAGATGGGCTGGATCAACGCCGACCGCTCGCTCATGACACGCGCGCTCGTGAACGTGCTGAACAACGCGGTGAAGTACAGTCCTGCGGATACGCGCATCGTCTGCACCGTCGCGCTGGACAACCACACGCCGCCGCGCGTGGTCTGCTCGATTCGCGATCAGGGCTACGGCATCGCGCACGAAGATCAGGCGAGGCTCTTCCAGCCGTTCCAGCGCTTTCATGCGGAACAGCGGCCCGAGGTGAGCGGCGCGGGGCTCGGCATGGCGTTCGTGAAAACAGTCGTGACGCGTCACGGCGGCGACGTCCAGCTGCAAAGCGGACCAGGCAAGGGCACCGTCCTGACGATGTCGCTGCCCGCATTCGACGCGCCGGTTTGAGCCGCACGGGAAGTGTCGCGCCGGGCCGTTCCAGCCGCGCATGAATAACCCGAATGCCGCTGGCCGCATGCCGGCGGCAACCCGATGGAGTGTTTCGTGAAAACCTTGCTGTCGATCTGTCTCCTGCCGATGCTCGTCGCCCTCGCCGGATGTGCGGGCGTGACGACCGACGTCGCGGCCACGGGCGCGCTGCCCGCTGCGGCTGCGGGAAGCCAACCCGCGACCTACCGTTTTGCGCCGACGCCCGCCCAGGCCGATGCGGGCGAGATCCTCCCGTACCAGGCGTTGCTGAGCGACGGTCTCGCGCAGCGCGGCTTCAAGGCAGGCGCGCCCGAGGCGGCGCGCTTTCTTGTCTCGGTGGCGTGGGACACGCATCCCGCCGAGGTGAAAGTCGTGGACAGCGGCTGCGGCGCCGGCTGCGCGCCGGCCGAGGGGCTGTCGTTGCCGTGGTTCGGGCGGCCCTACGTGCATACACTGACGCTGCGTTTTTTCGCGTTGCCCGATGGTAACGAGGTCTACAAAGTAAGCGCCGTGAAGCGCGACCGCAACGCCGACGCCCGCGAGGCCGTGCCCTACCTCGTGGCGGGCGCACTGGCGCGGCTGCCGTACGCGGGCGCGCCGCAATGGCGCGTCAAGTTGAAGAGTCCGGCCAACGCCGGCACGGCGGATCAAGCGCCGGGCATGCCGGAAGTGCTCTCCGTCTCGCCCGTCAATCCGCAGTAGTTCAGGGCAACTTTTCCCAGGCCGCGCCGAACGCGATGGCGCTATGCTGACTCCAGAATCTGGCGCAACGGTTGCGCGCAGACATTACGGGAGTCGCTCATGTTCGATCACATTGGATTGCGCGTGCAGGATCTCGCACGCAGCGTGCGTTTTTACGAGGCGCTGCTTGCGCCGCTAGGCGTCGTGGTGTGCATGAGCGACGACACCTACGCAGGGCTCGGCCAGCCGGGCGAGCCCAAACTCTGGCTGCACGCCGTATCCGCCGACGCCGCGCTGGCGCCACGCGGCGTGCATGTGGCATTCGCGGCGGCGAACCGCGCGGCCGTCAAAGGGTTCTATGAAGCGGGCCTGCGCGCAGGCGCGAAAGACAATGGCGAACCCGGCGTGCGTGCCGACTACAGCCCCGACTATTACGCAGCATTCCTGATCGATCCCGACGGCAACAACGTCGAGGCCGTCTGCTACGCGCCCGAAGCGTGATCGGGTGTCAGGTGCCGGGTGCTGTATCCGGCGCCGCTTCGGGCACGCTGGCTGCCTCATCCTGCGGCCAGCGGTTTTCGAACACGCATTCGCCAAGCGGCTTGCGTTCGGCCCACTTCTCCATTTCGAGCATCGGTTGCGGGTAGAACGCGTCGACCTGACCCACGCAGAGTATCGCCACCGGTTTGGCGCCGGGCGGCATGGCCAGCAGGGCGCGCACCTCGTCGACGTCGAAGATCGACACCCAGCCCATGCCGAGCCCTTCGGCGCGCGCCGCGAGCCACATGTTCTGGATCGCGCACGCCACCGAGGCGAGGTCCATCTCAGGCAGCGTGCGCCGGCCGAAGACGTGGGCCTCGCGCCGGTCCATCAGGGCGACCACCAGCACCTCGGCGCAATCGCGCATGCCTTCGACCTTGAGCTTCATGAACTCGTCGCGGCGTTTGCCCAGCGCGTCGGCGGTCGCGACGCGTTCGCGCTCGACCGTCGCGTGCAGCTGCTCGCGCAACGAATGGTCCGTGATGCGCACAATCCGCCACGGCTGCATGAAGCCCACGCTCGGCGCGTGATGCGCGGCGTCGAGCAGGCGCGCGAGCGTCGCGGGATCGATCGGGCCCGGCGCGAAGTGCCGCATGTCGCGGCGCTCGTAAATCGCACGGTAGACCGCCGCGCGTTCGGCTTCGTCAAAGGGCTGTGCCATGGAAGAGTGCGGCCGCGAAAGCCGGGTTGGAGGGCCAGTAAGCGTGCATATAGGTGGCCGTGATCGAGCCGTGCCGGTACAGCGCCTCGCCGGGCGCGCCAGTTTGTACGTGGCGCGCCGTCAGCGCGGGCGCAAGCGGCGTGGTGACGCGCGAATAGTGAAACGTGTGGCCGCGCAGCGTGCCATGCGCGCCGTCGAGCTGCTGCATGCCGAGCGCCGCGAAGCGCCTTTGCATGACTGCCTCGCCGGGCAGCAGGCCGAGCATCGGCGTGCGCGTGCCTCCCACGTCGGTCAGTGTATCGAGCAGATAGAGCATGCCCCCGCATTCGGCGACGAGCGGCTTTCCCGCGGATACATGTGCGCGCAACGAATTCGCGCTCTGCCTATTTTGCGCGAGCGTCGAAGCGTGCAGCTCGGGATAGCCGCCTGGCAGAAAGATCGCGTCGGCGCTGGCGGGCGCGGGCTCGTTTGCGAGCGGCGAGAAGTAACTCACACTCGCGCCCAGCGTTTCGAGCAACGCAATGTTCGCCGGATAGAGAAAGGAGAACGCGGCGTCG
Source organism: Paraburkholderia guartelaensis (assembly GCF_004353905.1). Classification (GTDB taxonomy): domain Bacteria; phylum Pseudomonadota; class Gammaproteobacteria; order Burkholderiales; family Burkholderiaceae; genus Paraburkholderia; species Paraburkholderia guartelaensis. Next base: position 90,700 of record NZ_SMOD01000021.1, read on the forward strand.
CGCGCAATGGCGATATGACGGCCTTCGAGCCCGCGTTCAATCGCTTCGTCATGCGAAGGATTGGTGAATTCCACCGCAGGCGGCAATTCGGCGAGCGCGGTTTGCGCGAGCGCGTCGGCGGCGCGTTCGATGCGCGCGTCGAGGTCGTCGATTTCCGCGGCCTGATGCAGGCCGAGATGGCGATCGGGCAACTCCATCGCCGCCTCGCTCGGGACGTGCCCGAGCCAGCGCACGTCGGCGGGCAATGCCTCCTGCAGCATCTGCGCGTGGCGCGGCGAGCCCACGCGGTTCGCCAGCACGCCGTGAAACGGCACTTCCGGCCGAAAACGCGCGAGACCAAACGCGATCGCGCCGAAGGTCTGCGCCATCGACTTCGCGCTGACGATGGCGGCCACCGGCACGCCAAACTCAGTCGCGAGATCGGCGCTGCTCGGCGTGCCGTCGAACAGGCCCATCACGCCTTCGATGAGGATCAGGTCGGCTTCGCGCGCGGCCTGCGCGAGCAGGGCGCGGCACGCTTCTTTACCCACCATCCACAAGTCGAGCGAGAGTACGGGCGCGCCGCTCGCGCGTGCGAGGATCATGGGGTCGAGAAAATCCGGCCCCGTCTTGAAGACGCGCACGCGTCGGCCCGCGCGCCGGTGCAGGCGCGCGAGGCCGGCCGTGAGCGTGGTCTTGCCCTGGCCCGAAGCGGGCGCGCTGATGAAGAGCGCGGGGCAGGCAACCGTTGCGCTCATGCGCTTAAAACTCCACGCCCTTTTGCGCCTTCACGCCTTGCTCGCGATACGGATGCTTCACGAGGCGCATTTCGGTGACGAGGTCGGCGGCTTCGATCAGGGCGTCGGGCGCGTGGCGGCCCGTCACGACCACGTGCACGTGCGGCGCGCGCGACGCAATCACGCCGAGCACTTCGTCGAGCGGCAGGTACTCGTATTTGAGCACCGTGTTGAGTTCGTCGAGGATCACCATGGCGTAGTCGCCGCTTTCGATCATGCGCTTCGCTTCGTCCCAACCCTTGCGGGCGGTGGCGATGTCGCCGTCGCGATTCTGCGTGTTCCAGGTGTAGCCGTCGCCCATCGTCACGAAATCGCAGTGCGCAACGCTGCCGAGAAAATCGCGTTCGGCCGTGTGCAGCGCGCCCTTGATGAACTGCACGACGCCGAGCTTCATGCCGTGGCCGAGCATGCGCACCGCCATGCCGAACGCGGCCGTGCTCTTGCCCTTGCCGTTGCCGGTGTTGACGATCAGCAGGCCCTTTTCATGCGTCGCGGCGGCCTGCTTCTTCTCGTGGCCCTCGCGGCGGCGTTGCGTCATGCGTTGGTGCGATTCGGGATCGGTTTTCATCATCGGGACTGGGTTGGTTGCGGCGCTTTCGCGTCCGCGTTTGCGTGATTTGGCAGAAAGCCTGCGATTGCGACTGTCACACCGTCGAGCGCCAGCTTGCCGCGCACGAGCGGGGCGCCGCCCGCCGCAAGACGCGCGCAGGGCTCGCACACGCCGTCCACGCCGAATTGCGCTTGCGCGGCGGCGGAGGGCGGCGCAATGGTGGGCGTCGCGGCGAGTTGCTCGCGCGTGTACGTGTGCAACGGCAGCGCATGGGCTGTGCAGAACGCTTGCAATGCGGGTTCGCCGGATTTGGCGTCGATCGTTGCCACAGCCGTTACGCTGTCGAGCGGCCATGCGCCGAGCGCAGCGCGCACAGCGGCCTCGACCTGATCGAGCGTCACGCCGCGCCGGCAGCCGATGCCGAGCGCAAGCGGCGGCACGCGCTGCGTGGGTTCCAGCGTGGCTTCGAATGAGGCTGCGCGCGAGGCGCTTTTTTCGGCAAGATTCACGGCAAGAGCGTCGATCGAAGGCGTGACCGCAGAGGCAAAACGAGCAAAGCGTGTCGCGTTCCGGCCGGCGCCGGATGCGCGCTACGATAGCACACGCTTTTGCGGCTTCCCACGCCTTCCTTGACGCGCAGGCCCCCCGCGCCTACACTCGCACGCACTCTGGTGCTCGCGCGCGCGATCCATAATGCGCGCGCAGTTAAACGGGAATCAGGGAGCCATCCCGCCTCGGGCATGGCCAACCTGAACTGCACCCGCAACGGTACAACGAGCGCGGCGTTCGCACGAATGCCGCAAACCGCTTCCATGCTTTACGCAGTTCACGCCACTGTGCAAGCCGGCCGCAAGGCCGCTCGCGCGGGAAGGCGAAGCGGTGTTTCGTCAGTCCGGATACCGGCCAGATACGTGGGATTCGCGCTGCGGGGATGCGGCGCCGGGTCCGTGATTTTCATGCGTCAGCCGGGCGAGGCCTGGGTGCGTTTCTGGCCGTTCGTCCCCTGCAGGTTGTTGAATCGTTGCGCGTGACAGCGTCTCCATGGATACGTGTGAGCGCAACACGACACCCGCACGAACGGCAAGCGCGACGCACTATGCCCCTCGATACGGCCTGGCGCCGAAGGAGCACTTCATGCAAATGCGCAAGATTCCGGTCACGATCGTGACGGGCTTTCTCGGCAGCGGTAAAACCACGCTGCTGCGTCACATTCTTCAGCACGCGGGCGGCCTGCGCGTCGCGGTCATCGTCAACGAATTCGGCGAACTCGGCATCGACGGCGAAATTCTGCGTGGCTGCGGTATCGGCTGCGACGAGAACGGCAACGAAACGGGAGGCCAGCTCTACGAGCTCGCGAACGGCTGCCTCTGCTGCACCGTGCAGGAAGAGTTTTTCCCCGTGATGGAGAAACTGCTCGAACGCCGCGGCGATGTCGATCACGTGCTGATCGAAACCTCGGGTCTCGCGCTGCCCAAGCCGCTCGTGCAGGCTTTCAACTGGCCGTCGATCCGCAACGCGTTCACCGTCGATGCGGTCGTGACCGTGGTGGACGGCCCCGCCGCCGCGAGCGGCCAGTTCGCCGAAAATCCGCAGGCCGTGGACGCGCAGCGCCGCGCCGATCCGAATCTCGATCACGAATCGCCGCTGCACGAGCTGTTCGAAGACCAGCTTTCGGCCGCCGACCTCGTCATTCTCAACAAGACCGATCTGCTGGACGTTGCGGGCCAGGAAGCGCTCATCGCCGAACTGCGCGAAGAGCTGCCGTCGCAAGTGAAGATCGTGCGCGCGCAGCACGGCAAGCTCGATCTGCATACGCTGCTCGGGCTCGAGGCGGCCTCGGAGGAGAGCATTCATCTGCGGCACGACCATCACGGTTCCGCCGACGATCCCGATCATCACCATGACGAGTTCGATTCGGTCGTGGTGTCAGGCGCTGCCGCTTCGCGCGAGACCGTGATCGAGGCGCTGCAACAACTCGTCGATGCGCACACGATCTATCGCGTGAAGGGCTTTGCCGCGTTGCCGGGCGCGCCCATGCGCCTCGTGATTCAAGGCGTGGGCCGCCGCTTCGACAGCTATTTCGATCGCCGCTGGAACGCGCAGGAAAGCGCGGCGCAGCCGCTGGCGAGCCGCTTCGTGCTGATCGGCGAAGACCTCGACGGCGCGACGCTGCAAGCGGCCTTCGATACCGCATTGGCGAACGTGCAGACCGCGGGCGCGAAGTGAACGCGCTGAGCTAGACGAGGCCGTCACATGCATTTGCTGCGCACTACGCCGGGCGGTTTCGTCGACGACACGCAGGGCGTTATCCGTATCGACCAGCAGCCCGCCGAGATCGTCGTGCTCAGTTCGGCAGACACGACGCTCGCGCTGCTGGCGAGCGTCGTGCCGCGCCTGCCCGCAGGTTTTCCGAGCGTGCGGCTCGCGAACGTCACGTATCTGCGCCAGCCCGCGTCGGTGGACTTCTACGTCGAAGACGTCTTGCAGCACGCGCGCGTGGTGGTGGTCGATCATCTGGGCGGCGAAACGTACTGGCCGTATGGCATCGAGCAGGTCGTCTCGCTCGCCGAGCGCCGCGGGCAACTGCTCGCGATGTTTTCGGGCGACTTGCAGGAAGACCCCAATCTCATCGCCAAGAGCCGCGCCGAGCCCGAGTTTTGCCGCTTGCTGTGGCGCTATCTGCGCGAAGGCGGCGCAGCCAACGCCGAATCGTTCCTGCGTGCGCTCGCGTGGCGCGCATTCGACTGGGGTAGCGAGCCTGCGCCGCCCGTTGCGCTGCCGGCCGCCGCGCTCTATTGCCCGCAGCGCGACGTCGCGACCATCGACGAATGGCGCGCGCGCTGGCAACCCGGCGCGCCGGTTGTCGCACTGCTGTTTTACAAGGCGCATTTGCAGGCAGCGAACACCGCCGCTTTCGATGCCCTCATCGCCGCGCTGCTGGCGCGCGGCATGAATCCGCTCCCGCTTGCGATCACGTCGCTCAAGGACACCTTGAGCCGCGACGTGCTCGATCAACTGGCGGCCGAGCACGATGTCTCGCTTGTGCTGAATACCACGGCATTTGCAGCTTCGTCGCTGGACGACCCCGAACCGATCGCGCTCGCCGGCGACGCGCCTGTGCTCCAGGTGATCCTGAGCGGCGGCAATCGCGAAGACTGGGTGAAGGACAATCACGGCCTGAATTCGCGGGATATCGCCATGCATATCGCGCTGCCCGAAGTGGACGGCCGGGTGATTACGCGCGCGATCAGCTTCAAGGGCCTCGCGTACCACTGCAAGGAGACGCAGGTCGATGTCGTGCGCTATCAGCCCGATGTCGAGCGCGTGGCGTTCGTCGCCGAACTTGCGCGCCGGTGGTGTCGCTTGCGCAGCCTGCCGAACGAAGAGAAGAAACTCGCGCTCGTGCTCGCGAACTATCCGATGAGCGAAGGGCGTATCGGCAACGGCGTGGGGCTCGACACACCGGCCTCGGTGGTCGGCATCCTGCGCATGCTGCGTGACGAAGGCTATCGCGTGGCCGATCTTCCCGAAGACGGCGACGCGCTCATGCGCATCCTCACGCAGGGCGTGACGAACGATCCGGACACGCGCGCGCTGCGCCCCGCGTGGCAGAGTCTTTCCCTCGATGACTACCGCGCGCGCTTCTCGCAGTTGCCCGCCGAGGCACAAAACGCGCTGATCGCGCGCTGGGGCGTACCGGAGGATGACCCCACGGTGCGCCGCGGCCGCTTCATGATTGCGGGCTGGCGCTGTGGCCAGGTGTTCGTGGGCATCCAGCCTTCCCGCTCGCGCGGCGACGACACCTACGCGAACTACCACGACGCCGAACTCGTGCCGCCGCATGCGTATCTCGCGTTTTACTTCTGGCTTCGCGAGACCTTCGGCATCGACGCCATCGCGCACGTGGGCAAGCACGGCAACCTGGAGTGGCTGCCGGGAAAAAGCGTGGCGCTCGCCGACACCTGCTGGCCCGACATGGCGCTCGGGCCGCTGCCGCATCTGTACCCGTTCATCGTCAACGATCCGGGCGAGGGGAGCCAGGCCAAACGCCGCGCCCAGGCCGTGATCATCGACCACCTGATGCCGCCGCTCACGCGCGCCGAAAACTACGGGCCGCTGCAAGACCTGGAGCGTCAGGTCGATGAGTATTACGAAGCATTGATGGTGGACCCGCGCCGCGCGAAGCTGCTGCGCAAGACCATACTCGCGACCATCATCGAGCATCGGCTGCACGAGGAATTGAGCGTTTCCGCGCCGCAGGATCAGGCCGGCGAAGACGAATTGCTCACGCGCGCCGACGCTTACCTGTGCGAACTGAAGGAAGCGCAGATTCGCGACGGCCTGCATACGTTCGGCGAATCGCCGCAAGGCCAGCAGCGGCGCGACACGCTGCTCGCGCTCGGGCGCTATGCGTGCGGCGACGGGCAGGGCGCGAACGCGGGCCTCATCGACGCGCTCGCGCGAGACTTGTGCATCGATCATCTCGTCGATCCGGCCACGGTCGATTGGGCTGCGCCGTGGCAGGGTCCGCGTCCACCGCTGCTCGCAGCGGTGAGCGATACGCCATGGCGTCATGCGGGCGACACGCGCGAACGCCTGGAAATGCTCGCGTCCACGCTGATTGAAGACATTTGCTCAGGTCAACGAAGCGATGTGGATACTGCGTCGCTGCCCCACGCGACCCAGGCGCTCGCGCGCCTGCGCGACGACGTGCTTCCCCGTCTCGACGCCTGCGGCCCCGAAGAGTTGCGCCAACTGCGCCGTGGCTTAGAAGGCCGCTTCGTGCCGCCAGGCCCGAGTGGTTCGCCCTCGCGCGGCCGCCCCGATGTGCTGCCCACGGGCCGCAACTTCTACTCCGTCGATACGCGCGCCATTCCGACGCAAGCGGCGTGGGCGCTCGGCATGAAATCGGCGCATCAACTCATCGAGCGTCATCTGCAAGAGCACGGCGACTACCCGCGCGCTGTGGGGCTTTCGGTCTGGGGCACGGCGACGATGCGCACCGGCGGCGACGACATCGCCCAGGCGTTCGCGCTGATTGGCGTGCGGCCGAAGTGGGCCGCCGGCAGCCAGCGCGTGACCGACTTCGAGATCATGCCGGTCGAGGCGCTGGACCGGCCGCGCATCGACGTGACGATGCGCGTATCGGGATTCTTCCGCGACGCGTTTCCCAACGTCATGCATCTGTTCGACGCCGCCGTGCAGGCGGTGGCCGATCTCGACGAGCCGGAACACCAGAACCCGCTGCGCGCACGCGTGCTGCGCGAGCGCGACGCGTTGGTCGCGAACGGCATGGCCGCCGACGAGGCACGCCGCCGCGCGGGCTGGCGTGTGTTCAGCGCGCGCCCCGGCGCCTACGGTGCGGGTTTGCAGTCGATGATCGACCATCGCCAGTGGCAGACCGACGCCGATCTCGCGAACGCGTACCAGGCGTGGGGCGGCTACGCCTACGCACAAAAGAGCGCGGGCGACGAGGCGGGCGAGGCGTTCCGCGCGCGTCTCGCGTCGCTCGACGTGGTCCTGCAGAACCAGGACAACCGCGAACACGACCTGCTCGACTCGAACGACTACTACCAGTTCCAGGGCGGCATGGCCGCGGCGGCGCGGCATTTTTCGCAGGCGCAGCCCGCGCTCTATCACGCGGACCACAGCAACCCCGCTGCGCCGCGCATTCGTCCGCTGCACGAAGAGATTGCGCGCGTGATCCGCTCGCGCGTGGTGAACCCGAAGTGGATCGACGGCGTGAAGCGCCACGGGTACAAGGGCGCGGCGGAAATGGCGGCGACCGTGGACTATCTGTTCGGCTATGACGCGACCGCGCGCGTGGTGGGCGATCATCAGTACGCGCTCGTCGCGAACGCCTACGTGCACGACGACGACACGCGCGAATTCATGCAGCGCCACAATCCGCACGCGCTGCATGCCGTGTGCGAGCGCTTGCTCGAAGCGATCCAGCGCGGGCTCTGGCAGGAGCCGGGCGAGCATCGCGCACAACTTGAACACCGTCTGCTCGAAGCCGGGCAGCATCTGGAAGGATCAGGACCATGAGCGCAGCGGCCTCGCGTCCCGCGTTTCCCTTTACCGCGCTGGTTGGCCAGGCGCCGCTACAGCGCGCGCTGCTGCTCGCGGCCATTGATCCCGCGATAGGCGGCGTGCTGGTGAGCGGGCCGCGCGGCACAGCGAAATCCACGGCGGCGCGTGCGCTCGCGGCGCTCTTGCCGGAAGGCGCGTTCGTCACGCTGCCGCTCGGTGCGAGCGAGGACAAGCTGATCGGCACGCTCGACCTCGAAGCGGCGTTGCGCGAGAGCGCGGTGCGCTTCGCGCCAGGGCTGCTCGCGCGCGCGCATGGCGGCGTGCTCTACGTGGACGAAGTGAACCTGCTGCCCGATGCGCTCGTCGACGTGCTGCTCGACGCGGCAGCGAGCGGCGTGAACACCATCGAGCGCGATGGGGTTTCGCACACGCACGACGCGCACTTCGTGCTGGTTGGCACGATGAATCCCGAAGAAGGCGAGTTGCGTCCGCAATTGCTCGATCGCTTCGGCTTGATGGTCGAACTCGGCACGCCTTATGACGTCGCTGAACGGCAACGCATCGTCAAGGCGCGGCTTGCATTCGACGCCGATCCGCAGGCGTTTTGTGCGGTGCGCGAGACCGAACAGCGCGCGCTCGCCCAGCGTATCGCGGCGGCCCGCGAAGCGCTCGACAAGCTCGGCTGGAGCGATGCTGTCCACGAGCGCGCGGCGCAGCGTTGCATCGAGGCCGCCGTTGACGGCTTGCGCGCCGACCTCGTGATGCTGCGTGCGGCGCGTGCACTCGCCGCGTTCGAAGGGGCGCAAGCGGTGAGCCCGGAACACGTCGATGAGGTTGCCGATGGCGTGCTCGCGCATAGGCGGCACGCCATGCCGCAGCGCTCCGATGCGCCGTCTTCCCGCGAGCCGCTGCCGCCCCCATCCGCGCCGAGGCACGAAGACAAGCACACCGAAACATCATCGGATGCCGATTGGGGCGAGATGCCGCCCGAGCCCGTCGCGGCGAAGGCCGTGAAGGGCGTGATCCCGCTGCCCGCAAAAAAACGCTGACCCGTCGGGCACAGGCCGCCGCCTCGGCACAGGGCGGCGCTCGACGGCGAGAAGGCCCGGGGCGCGGTCTCGCACAAATCGCGAAGCGCGGCGAGCGCATCGCCTGGCCGCCCACGCTTGCGGCCAAACGCGCCGGATCGTTGCAGGCGCGACATTTCCGCTTCGCCAAACGCAAGACGGGTTCCGGCGCACTCCATTGCTTCGTGCTGGACTGCTCGGCTTCGATGCTCGCGCGCGGCCAGCTCGCGCTCGCCAAGGGGTTGCTGATCGCGCTGTTCGATCGCGCCCGCGCAGAGCGTGTGGAAGTGGCGCTGATTGCTTTCGGCGGTGCCGGGGCCGAACTGAGGTTCGGGCCCGCGGTGCCGCGCTGGTGGAACGAGCGCTGGATCGAGCCGATCGGCGGGGGCGGCGGTACGCCGCTCGAAGCGGGCATCGGTCGGGCTGCACAGGTGCTCGACACTGCCGCGCGCCGCGATCCGGCGCGCACCCGCCATCTCTGGCTGTTCAGCGACGGCCGCACGACGCAGTGGCCCGCGCGGCCACGCCACGCCGATCACGTCACGGTGATCGATTGCGAACTTGGTGCGCTGCGCGTGGGGCGCTGCGAGGCGCTCGCGCAGGCATGGGCCGGCGAGTGCCTGAACGCGCAGGCATTGATCGCCTGAACGCGCGTTAGCGCATGCTGCCGGTCCAGTACAGCACGTCGTCCTGACGATCGAATACGTAGACTTTCATCGCCATCTGCTCGGCGGGCGTCAGGCGGTCGAGTTCGAGGCCGAGCGTCGCGTGCGCGGGGTCGCCCGTTTCCGCCTGCACGTTGCGGATGATCGCGCAGGTTTCGATCGTTGTTGCGTTCTCGCCCGAGCGCAGCTGGAAGGCCACGCGCAGCCGCTCGCCAACCTTGCCGAGCGCCCATGCGGCACTCACCGAAAGCCCGAGCGCGCTGATTCCGCGTGCGAGCGCCACGCCGTCATAACCCGCGCCTTCCTCGCCGATGCCGTAGCGCACGGGAAATTGCGCGCGCACCCGAATCGAGCGGCGTTCGCGCAGGCGGCGGATGTTGGCGGGCTTCGAAAGCACGAGATAGTCGAGCGGCGACTGGTTGAGCGCATGCACGGTGCATACGAAACGATAGACGGCCTGGCTCGCAATCGGGACGATCTCCACGTTTTCGCCCGGCGTGATGGCGATGGGGCGGCCATCGACATAGGGCATCGTCACGAAGAGCGCCTCGTTGGGCGCGAAACCGATCAGGCGGCACGGGTGCATCGGCGCGCCGCTCGCGCCCATCTGCGGACGCAGGCCCATCAGCGCGCCGATGGTCAGGTGCATGTCACGCGTGGTGGCGGCGGTAACGCCGATGCTAGCCGCATTCGCGGCCGTTGCGCTTTCCGGTGTGACCTCGAGCCTTTCCATGTCGCCGCGATGCGGCGCGAAATGCAGGAACAGAAAGTCGCGTTCCGCTTCGCCCATCAGCACCGAGCCGGCATCGAGCAGCAAGGCGCCGTCGCGATCGACGACAGGCCAGGCGAGCGGCTCGCCGACCGGCAGGGCTTGCGGCGTGAGCGGGGCGGCTTCGGTTACAGCATCGGTTGCGGCGTCGGTGGCTTCGGCTTGAGCTTCGGTGGTCGGGTTGGTCATCGGCGCAGGCTGGGCAGTGAGCGGTTCGCGTCGCGAATTCACTTCGCGGGTTCATCTGGTTTACGGCGCCGCGGCAGGGAAATTGAGTGCGTGCCGCGATTCGAAGGCCGTTTCGCGACCCGCAGTATGATGCCCCTGAATGCAATCTGTAATTGGCCGGCACGCGGTACGAGCGGTATCAACCCAATGAGCGGAGCAAGAGGAAACGCCTCATGAAGCTCTGGACACGATGTTTGCGAATCCTCCGCCAATGGAACCGGACGCTCATGCAGTGGGTGGGCAGCCATCCGTTCATTGTCGGCACGATGGGCTCGCTAGTCGGCGCGGCCATCGTCGCCATCGTGCTGTTGGGGCTGTTGCAGCAGCGCACCCAGGCCATCGTCGGCACGCAGCGCCATTCAGCCGCGCTCGTTGCGCTGATGTCGAACGACCTCGAGGCGAATTTCGGCATCTACGACCTTTTGCTGATCGATGCCGCCGAAAGCGCGCGCGACCCGCGCACGCAAGGGCTTCCGGCCGACATCCGCCGCAAGATGCTGTTCGGCCGCGTGGCGACCGGCGCGTATCTCGACGACGCGTTCTGTGCCGACGCGAGCGGCAATATCGTCGAATCGCGGGACGGCCGCGCGTATCCCGGCGTCAATCTCGCGGATCGCGACTATTTCACGGTGCAGCGCGATCGCTCGGTCGGCATGTATATTTCGGACCCGATTCGCTCGCGCACGCGCGAAGGCCAATATTCGATTGCGCTGTCACGCCGCGTGACCGAGTACGACGGCTCGTTTGGCGGCGTCGTGCTGCTCACGCTGCGGCTTGCTTATTTTCAGCAACTGTTCGACCGGATCGACGTCGACCCGAAGGGCAGCGCGTTTATCCTGCTGAACGACGGGACCATGCTCGCGCACCGTCCCTATTCGGACTACGAAGTGGGTGCGCAAATCGGCGAGCTGGAATACGTCCAGCCGATGCTGAAGGCCGGTGCCGGCTCGTTCATCGCCGCGGGCGAGGAGGACGAGGTCGAACGCATCTACACGTTCAAGCGCGTTCCGCACACGACGCTCATCGCGGTGGTCGCGCCTTCTGTGGACGGCGCGCTCGACGCATGGCGCCACCGTCTGCGGATCTACGCGCCGATGGCGTTGATCTTTGGCGCGCTGATCGCGGCTTCGTCGTGGCTGCTTGCATATTCGATGCGCACGCGGCTCGCCACGCAAAAAGAATTCGAGCGTCTTGCGGTTACCGACGCGCTCACGGGCCTCTTCAACCGGCGCGCACTCGACTTGCGCATCGAAACTGAATGGCAGCACGCGAGACGCGCGGGCGAACCGCTCTCCGTGCTCTTCATCGACATCGACAAGTTCAAGCTCTTCAACGACTTCTACGGACACGCGGAGGGCGATAAGGTGCTTGCCGCTGTGGCCCGCGCGATACGCGAGGCCTGCCGCCGCGCTACGGACATGGTTGCGCGCTACGGCGGCGAAGAGTTCGCCGCGGTCCTGCCGGCCACGCCGGCCGACGGCGCCGTGAAAATCGCGGAAGCGGTGCGCCAGCAGGTGGCGGCGCTAGGAATCGCGCACGAGCACAGCGAGTATGGCACGCTGACCGTGAGCATTGGCTGCGCCACCTGTGTGCCGCACAAGAGCGATGGCGCGCAGGCGCTGCTGCGCGCCGCCGACGCGGAGCTTTACGCCGCGAAGCAGGCGGGGCGCAATCAGGTGAAAGCGCGCGAGTTCGAGGGTGCACCACCGGACCCGCGCGACGCGCTGCCTATCTTGAAGGCGTGAGTGCGTTTCTTTTAGGCATCCTCGCGATACCAGCGCGGCGTGTAAATCCACTCGCTGCCGTCACCGCGAGCGAACCCGCGCGTGGCCGACGACCCAACGATCACCATCGTGCGCATATCGACGTCCGCCGAACGCAATTCGCCCAGGGTCGTGGCGCGCAGCGTCTCGCCGGGGCGGCCCACGTCGCGGCCCAGCACCACGCGCGTGTGCGGCACGCGCACGCTGCGCACGATTTCCAGCGCGCGCTCGAGCTGCCAGGGCCGCGCGCGAGAGATGGGGTTGTAGAACGCCATCACGAGATCGGCCTGCGCTGCGTGCAGCAGGCGCTTTTCGATCACCCCCCACGGCTTCAGGTTGTCGGATAGCGAAAGCATGCAGAAGTCGTGGCCGAGCGGCGCGCCGACTTGCGCCGCCGTGGCGAGCGCGGCGGAAACGCCTGGCACGATCGCCAGTTCGACGGCATGCCAGCGTGCGTCATCCGAGCCTTCGAGGGCTTCGAGCACGGCGGCCGCCATGGCGAATACGCCGGGGTCGCCCGACGAGACCACGGCCACGCGCCGGCCCTCGCTCGCCATCTCGAACGCGTGGCGGGCGCGCTGCAGTTCTTCGCGGTTGTCGGTGGCGTGGCGCTGCTGGTCCGCGCGAAACGGGCCTGCCATATCGACATAGGTTGCATAGCCGACGATATCGGTGGCGCTGTCGAGCGCGGCGCGCGCGGCGGGCGTGAGCAGGTCGGCGCGGCCGGGGCCGAGGCCCAGCACCGTGAGCTTGCCACGCGCGCGGCCCAGCGCGAGCGGGTCGAGCGGCGCGGCCGCGCAGGCAAGGGCGACGCCTTTTTCGTTCGGCGCGTAGCGCTCGACGTCCGCCGCGAAGTCGAGGGCGGCAAGCGTGGCTTGCGGCGTGTTTTCCGCGCTATCGACGAAGCGCAATGGAACGCCGAGTTGCGTTGCCGCCTGCGCGAGCGATACATCGCACATGTGCGCAGCAGGGGCGACGAGCGCCGCGAGCGCGAGCGGCGCGAGGCCGTGCGCATCGAGCGCGTGGCGCACGCTATCGGCAAGCGCCTCTTGCGGCGCGCTCACGGCCGCGACGATGCTACGCGGATGAATCACGAGGTCGTCGGGACTGCCGTCCCAGGCTTGCGCGCTCACGCGGATGGCATGGCGCGCCGCGGCGTCGCGCGGCAGATCGACGTTTTCCAGCCACGGTGCCTGGCCGTCCACGCGTGTCGTTGCGCCTGCAAGCAGATCGGAGACGAAGCGCTTGCCTTGCGCGAGGCTCGCGAGCGCATAGCCCGCGGGCGGATTGAGCAGGCAGGTGCCGAAGCGCAATTCGCCGCTCGTGGTGATGGCGGGCGCAACCGCGAGCGCCGCGCCGATTTCGCGTGCCATGACGTTCACGCCGGTGAGTCCGCCGAGCAGCGGCACGATGGCGCTGCCGTCCTCCGCGAGCGCGAGTACCGGCGGCTCCGCGCCCTTGTTGGCAAGCAGTGGCGCGAGGCAGCGGATCACGATGCCCGCCGCGCAGAGCGCGAGGATGGGCAGGCCGCGCGTATAGCATTCGCGCAAATGCGCGCCAAGCTCGCTGAACGCGACGTCGCCTGCCACGCGGCCCTGCAGCGCATGGACCTGCGCGTCTGGGTAGAGCGCCTGCACGCGTCGCGCCGTAGCGAGCGCGCCGGGCCCGAGAATGACGATGGCGGGCGGCGTCACGACTGCCATTTCACCCCCGGCACGACGAGCAGCGAGAAGTAGGGCGAAGCCATCGGATCGACGTCGTCGAGCGGGACGATGCGCTGGTTCGCCATCGTTGCGCGCTCGACATACAGCGCGCGATGCGCGAGACCCAGTTCGCCCAGCACGCGGCGCACCTTGTCGAAATTGCGGCCCAGTTTCATGATTACGGCGGCGTCCGCGTCGGCCAGGCGCCGGCGCAATTCGTCCTCGGGCAGCACGCCCGAGAGGACGGCGAGGCTCTGGTTGCGGTAGACGAGCGGCACGCCCAGCACCGCCGCGCCGCCCAGCATCGAGCACACGCCCGGCACGACTTCGGCCTCGTAGTGCGCGGCGAGCCGGTCGTGCAGATACATGTACGAGCCATAGAAGAACGGATCGCCTTCGCAGATCACGGCCACGTCGCGTCCGGCGTCGAGGTGGCGCGAAAGCATTTGCGCCGCGCCGTCGTAGAAGTCGGCGATGATCGCTTCGTACGAGAGCGGCGGTTCGAGCGCTTCGGTCGTCACGGGGTACACGAGCGGCAGGCGTTCCTGCTCCGCTTCGAGATGGGCTTCGACGATGCCAAACGCATTGCCTTTCTTGCCCTTCGCGACGAAATACGCGACCACGGGCGCGGCCTTGAGCAGGCGCAGCGCCTTGAGCGTGAGCAGTTCGGGGTCGCCGGGGCCGACGCCAATGCCATGCAGACGTCCTTTGCGGATCATTTATTCGGTCTCCGAAGCGAGTGCGTTGACAGCGGCGGCGGCCATCGCGCTGCCGCCGCGGCGGCCGTGCACGACGACGAAGGGCACACCGTGACTTTCTGCTGCGAGTTGCGCCTTGGACTCGGCCGCGCCGACGAAGCCCACGGGAAAGCCGAGGATGAGTGCGGGGCGCGGGGCGCCGGCGGCAATCATGTCGAGCAGATGAAAGAGGGCAGTAGGCGCATTGCCGATCGCAACGACGCTGCCTGCGAGATGCGGCCGCCACAGCTCGAGCGCGGCTGCCGAGCGCGTGTTGCCCATCTCGCGCGCGAGATCGGGGACGGCGGGATCGTCGAGCGTGCAGATCACGGCGTTGTTCGCGGGCAGGCGCGCGCGGGTCACGCCATAAGCGACCATTTTCGCGTCGCAGAGAATCGTCGCGCCGACCGCGAGCGCGTTGCGGCCCGCCGTGCCCGCGCCTGTGGAAAACGCGAGGTCGGCGACCACGTCGACCATGCCGCATGCGTGAATCACGCGCACGGCGAGTTTTTCGAGGTCGGCGGGAATGCGCGAGAGGTCGGCTTCGGCGCGGATCGTCGCGAACGACTCGCGATAGATCGCCTGGCCGTCGCGAATGTAATCAGACATCTTGGGTACTCCGGGGCCGCTGCGCGAGTGCAAGTGCAGCGGCTTCGATCGTCAGGTTGCGCGCGACGAGCTGGCCGAAGCCGCTTTGCGTATCGTCGCGCTGGTACAGGTCGTAGTGGTCCGGGGCGCTGGCGAGCAACGTGAACGGCGCGCAATGCGCGGCCGCGCAGGAGCGCTCGCAGCCGCTCAGGTGGGCTTCAACGTCGGGCGGCAGCAGGGCGGCGAGGCGCTGTGCGTCGGCTTTCGTGTCCGCGCGGCTTTTTGCGCATCCCGTCGAGCCGGTGCACGCGATCAGGCGCGCGAGCGGGTCGGCGCGCGAGACGATGAGACCGAGCGCGTGCAGGCGTTCTAGCGCGGCGGGCATGGCATGCGCGGGCACGTTGGGCAGCATCACGCCCTGCCACGGTGTCACGCGCAGCGTTGCGTCGCCTGAGTGTTCCGCGAGTGCGGCTAGCGCGCGCAGCGTTGGCGCGTCGATACGGCCGAGCGCGGGCTGTGCGCCCACGTAGCCGCTGCCGTCGCCGTGCAGCGCGTGCGCGCCGAGGCGCAAGCCGGCGGGGCTCGCCGCGCGGCGCCAGACGCTCAGCGCTGCGTCGTCACGCATCAGCGCGAATTCACCACGCTGCTGCGCGCGCTGCAGCAGCGCATCGAGCGAGTGAGCGGCCAGCACGTCGCGCATGCGTGTGGCGTCCGCGCCCGCGAGATCGAGGAACGCATGCAACAGCGCGCGCATCGATGCGCAAACGTCTTCGGCCGCGAGCGTGCCGACTGGCTGCGCCGTGGGGCAACCTGCGAGGCCCACCGCGAAGCGCACAGTTGCGCCATAAGGCAGCGCGGCGAGCCAGATGTCGTGCGGATGCTCGAGCATCGCCACACGTTCACCGCCGTCGAGCTGCAGCGCGAACTTGGGCGAGAGCGCCGCGAAACGCGGCTCGCGCTGCATCATGTCGATGAGCGCGGCGGCGAGTTCCGTCGTGTCGCACGAGGCGTTCGGGTCGAGGCCCGCGAGCGGGCTCAGCATCACGTTGCGCAATTCGTCGGCGGCGCACGCTCGCTCGACCGGGCTCGCGGCGTCGATGCCGGCGGGGCCGAGGCCTGCGTCGATCAGCGCGGCGCTCAATGCCGCTTCTTCGCCGGTGCGCACGCCGCGAATCTGCACGTTCGCGCGATTGGTCAGTTCGAGCACGCCGCTCGCATGCGTCAACGCAGCGTCGGCGAGGGCGCGCGCACGCGCGGCGCTCAACACGCCGCCAGGCAGACGGATGCGGCACAGGCCGCCGTCGCGCGCGGCGACCACGCGCACGAGCCCCGGGCACGCCGAGGGGCGGAGCACGGCCAATGCGGCAGCGGGCGAGACGGGCTTCGTTTCGTGTTTCAAGGCATTACCGGGTAAGCATCACGCTGGAGCGGCGCGTTGCCCGCACGGCAGGCGGGAAACGGCAGCGATATCGGTACACCCCGCCCGATATGGGTTCGCGCGAACAGTCGGCCGGCAGGTCTCCTGGCTCGCAGGTCGTGAACCGCATCGGCCTTCCCGGTAAAACCAGTGGCTCGGGTGGATGCGGTCTCGCTGCTCACAGTCGCGGGGGCGGCCACAGCTTGCTGTGTTCCCTGATTGCAATCCGGAGTTAGCGCTTCAGCGCTGACTCCGGTCTCATGCAAAGTTGCCTTAAAGGCGCCGGCGGACACGGTATTATGCCCGTTTTCACGCGCGTTCCGCCCCACAACAGGGCTGCGGGCCCGTGGCGGTGTAGAGAAACCGGCAACGAAACAGGCAACGGCGGGAGAGCGAATGCAGGGCACGCAGGCATGGCTGACGGTGGTGGGCATCGGCGACGATGGTTACGCGGGGCTCGGGCGCGACGCGCGGCGCGCGCTGTTCGACGCTGCCATCGTGACGGGTGGCGAACGCCATCTCGCGATGCTGCCCTCGCGCGTGCGTGCGCGGCGCGAGGCGTGGCCGCAGCCGTTCAGCGTGGAGGCGCTGCTTGCGTACCGCGAGTCGAATGAATCCGTCTGCGTGCTCGCGAGCGGCGACCCCATGCTGTTCGGCGTGGGCGCGACGCTCGCGCGCCGCGTGGCGCCCGGTGAAATGCGCGTGCTGCCCGCGCCGTCGTCGCTCTCGCTCGCGGCGGCGCGCAAGGGGTGGGCGTTGCAGGATACGGCGATGGTCTCGCTCGTCGGCCGTCCGCTCGATGCGCTGCACCGCCATCTCTACGCGCGCTCACGCGTGATCGCGTTGAGCGCGGATGGGCGCACGCCCGCAGCGCTAGCAGCGTTGCTCGCCGAAGCGGGCTTCGGCGCCACGCGTCTTGCCGTGTTCGAGCATCTGGGCGGCCCGCTCGAACGCCGCATCGAAGGCCACGCCGATGCGTGGCATGTCGAAGAAGCCGCGGCGCTCAATCTCGTCGCGTTCGAATGCGAAAGCGATGGTACGCAAACGCCCGCGCGCGGCTGGACGCTCACGCCCGGCCTTCCCGACGACGCCTACCGCCACGACGGCCAGATCACGAAGCGCGACGTGCGTGCGCTCACGCTTGCGCGTCTCGCGCCGACGCCCGGCGCGTTGCTCTGGGACGTGGGCGCGGGCAGCGGCTCGATCGGCATCGAATGGATGCGCTCGCACGCCGCTTGCCGCGCGATCGCGATCGAGGCGAACGCCGAGCGTCAACGCTTCATCGAGCACAATCGCGCCGCGCTGGGCGTGCCGGGTTTGCAACTCGTTGCGGGCCGCGCGCCCGACGCGCTCGCAGGGCTCGCCGCGCCCGACGCGGTCTTCATCGGCGGCGGCGTGACCGTCCCCGGCGTGTTGGACGCGTGCTGGGCGGCGCTCGCGAGCGGCGGCCGGCTCGTCGCGAACGCGGTGACGTTGCAGAGCGAAGCGACACTCGTGGCATGGCGCGATCAGCATGGCGGCACGCTCACGCGCGTCGGCATCGGCGAGGCGCAGCCGCTGGGCGGCTTCGATACCTGGCGCCAGGCGTTGCCCGTCACGCTTTACGAGGCCGTCAAGCCATGACGACGCGCATCCTGCTGCTCGGCGGCACCGGCGATGCGCTGTCGATCGCGCGCACGCTCGGCCCGCAGCACGTGTACTCGCTCGCGGGCCTTGGCCGCGTGCCCGCCGATCTCGCCTGTGCGGTGCGTGTGGGCGGCTTTGGCGGGGCAGAAGGGCTCGCGCGCTTTCTCGCCGACGAAAACATCGCGCTCGTTTTCGACGCTACGCATCCCTATGCCGCACAGATCAGCGCCAACGCGGCGCGTGCATGCGAAGTGGCACAGGTGCAGTACTGGGCGCTGCGGCGTGCGCCGTGGCAGCCGCAGCCCGGCGACGACTGGCGCATGGTGAGCGGTTGGGGCGGCGTAGTCGAAGCGATCATGCCGTTCTCGCGCCCGCTCTTCACGCTCGGGCGCGAGCCGCTTGCGCATCTGAACGAGGTGCCGGAGCATCAGCATTGGACGATCCGTTGCCTCGAAGCGCATCCCGGCCACGCCCGTGCGCGCGTGATCGACGCGCGCGGGCCATTCACATCCGAAGGCGAGCGCGCGCTCTTTACCGAAGCGCGTATCGACGTCGTGGTCAGCAAGAACAGCGGCGGCGCGGCGACTGAAGCGAAACTCGCCGTCGCGCGCGAAATGGGCTTGCCCGTGGTGATGATGCAGCGGCCGCCGCTGCCGGATGCGCAACGTGAATTCGCCTCGGTGCAAGAGGCGATCGGCGCGCTCGACGACTACATTAAGCGGAGTTTCCACGCATGACCGTTTTCTTCATCGGCGCGGGTCCGGGCGATCCTGAACTGATCACCGTGAAGGGCCAGCGCCTCGTGCGCAGCTGCCCCGTCATTCTCTACGCGGGCTCGCTCGTGCCCCCCGCCGTGCTCGAGGGCCACCGCGCGCACAAGGTCGTGGACACGGCGCCGCTCACGCTCGATGAGATCGTCGCGTTGCTCGAAGACGCGTATGCCCAGGGCTTCGACGTGGCGCGCGTGCATTCGGGTGACCCGTCGCTCTATGGTGCAATCGGCGAGCAGATTCGCCGACTGCGTATGCTTGGTATTCCTTATGAAGTCGTGCCCGGTGTGACTGCGACCGCTGCGTGCGCGGCGGCGCTCGGCAGCGAACTCACGCTGCCCGGCATTTCGCAAACGCTCATTCTCACGCGCTACGCCACCAAAACGTCGATGCCCGAAGGCGAGCAGCTAGGCGACCTCGCGCGTCACAAAGCGACGCTCGCGATTCACCTGGGCGTACGCCATATCGCGCGCATCGTCGAGGAATTGCTGCCGCACTACGGCGAAGATTGCCCGGTCGCGGTGATCTATCGCGCGAGCTGGCCCGACGAGGAACGCGTGACGGGCACGCTCGCGGATATCGCGCAGAAGGTGCAGGCCACCGATATCGAGCGTACCGCGCTCATTCTCGTGGGGCGCGTGCTCGCGGCGGAGGGGTTTGCGGATTCGACGCTGTATGGGGCGCAGAAGCGCCAGGACTAAGAAAGCGCGCGCAAGTGCGCCCGCAGCTTGTCCACTTCGCCCTCGGCGAACTCCTTTTCGATCTCCTCATGCGTTTGCTGCCACAGCGGAAACGCCGCGTTGAGTAGTTGATGCCCCTCTTCCGTGAGGCTCAGCAAACGGCTGCGCTTGTCTTCCGGGTCTTGCTCGATGATCACGAGGCCGCGCCGCTCCAGCGGCTTGAGCGCGGCCGTGAGCGTGGTGCGGTCCATGGCCAGCAGCGACGCCACGTCTTTCATGCCGGGCGGCTGCGGCCGGTTCAGCGACATCAGCAGCGAAAACTGCCCGTTCGTGAGATCGAGCGGACGCAGTACATCGTCGAAAATGCGCGCGAGATTACGTGCCGCCCGCTGCATATGCAGACACAGGCAGCAATCGCGCACCAATAGCGTGGTTTCGAAGGGGAATTTCTTTGCGCGTGCCATGTTGCAATTATGTTGATATCAACCTATGCTGTCAAGGCCGGATGGGCGACATCCCGTCGCTCCCGTTTTCAGACCAGCAACCAGACAGCAGTTGGAGGACACATGAGCGATCAGAAACTGTTTCTCGCTGTTTTTCTCGGTACCAAAGACAACGCGCGCATGAAGGGTTGGGCGGCGCTTTCCGAAGCCGATCGGCACGCAAAGGAAAAGGAGGGCATTGCGGCCTGGCACGCGTGGGTCGAAAA
The DNA here is from genome assembly GCF_004353905.1 of Paraburkholderia guartelaensis. Lineage (GTDB taxonomy): Bacteria > Pseudomonadota > Gammaproteobacteria > Burkholderiales > Burkholderiaceae > Paraburkholderia > Paraburkholderia guartelaensis. The sequence continues at coordinate 110,781 of NZ_SMOD01000021.1, forward strand.
GCACAAGGCATCGATCGTCGATATGGGCGGCCCACTCGGCAAGACGAAATCGATTGGCGAGCATGGCATCGCAGATACATCCAACGCGCTAACCGGCTATACCGTTTTCCGTGCTGCATCGCACGAAGAGGCCGCGAAGCTGTTTGAAGGGCACCCGCACTTTTCGATTTTTCCGGGCGAGGCCGTCGAAGTGATGCCCGTTCTGCCGATTCCCGGTGTCTGAACGGAGGCGCGTCATGAAACTCTACGGTTTTGCCGGCACGCGTTCGCAGCGCGCGCTATGGGGCCTCAAGGAAGTCGACGCCGATTTCGAATTCATCTCGGTCAATCTGCTCGAAGGCGAGCACAAGCGGCCCGAATACCTGCGCATCAATCCCGCAGGCAAGGTGCCCGTGCTGGTCGACGGCGACCGCGTGATTCCCGAATCGGCTGCAATCGTGCTGTATCTCGCGGATAAATATCCGGAGAAGGCGTTGTTGCCCACGGATCTCGACGAGCGCGCGCAGGCGTATCGCTGGACCCTGTTCGCAGTCACCGAACTGGAACAGCCGCTCTGGAGAATCACGCGGCACTCGTTCCTGTATCCACCGGAAAAGCGCAGTCCCGCCGATATCGAACTCGCGCGGGAGGACTTCAGGAGCATGGCCGCGGTGCTCGAAAAGCACCTTGAAGGACGCGAGTTCATCGTCGGCAACAAGCTCTCTGTCGCCGACTGCGTGACCGTTTATCTGATGGACTGGGCCAACGAAGTGCAACTGTTGGAAGGCTTCCCGCGTTTGCAGGCGTATCTCGAACGGCTCTACGCGCGCCCCGAGGCGCCGCAGCGCATAGCCGAAGCGCGCAAGGCCGCGTAAATGGAAAACGGCCCAATCGGATCTCGCCGATTGGGCCGCCTGGTTACCGCGTTACGCCAAATCAATGCGCCCGCGCGTGCTCATGATCCACATGCGTGCGCGGCTGCGTCACCGTGCTCACCACCGCAAGCACGATCACGTTCACGAACAGCGCAAGGAAGCCGATGTTGACGTCCTTGAGCGAGTCCGGCGCGAACGGAATCAACTGAGCCACGCTTACGTGTGTGAGTGTCGTGACGATCACCACGAGCACGCCCGCCACGATACCGCAGAACGCGCCTTGCTTCGTCACGCGATTGCGCGCGGAGAGGCTGCACACCATCGCCGGAAACAGCTGCGTGACGAAGTTGTAGCCCATCAGCAGCAGCGCGACGATGGTTTCACCGCCGTTGAGCGTGAAGCCGACCGCCACGAGCGCGATCACCGGCACGAAAATGCGCGCGAGCTTCGCGACTTGCGCGTCGTCCGCGCTCTTCGCGAGGCCGCCGCGATAGATGTCGTTGGCGAGCAGCGTCGAAGCCGTAGTGAGGATCATCGAGCCCGGCACGAGTGCGGTGAGCACGCCCGCCGCGCCGATCACGCCCACGAACCACGGATCGAACGTTTGCAGCGCGAGACGGAAGAGCGAGAGGTCGATGTCGCCGCCCTTGAGGCCCGGTACCTTGAGCACGGCCGCGAAGCCGCAGAAGAAGACGAACAGCAAGATGAGCTGATAGAGCGGCAGGATCATCGCGTTGCGGCGGAAGATGCGCTCGTTTTTCGCGGTGTAGACCGACATGAACGTATGCGGCCACATGAAGAAGCCCAGCGCCGTGAGCAGCACGGTGGACTGGAACCACGTCACGCTCTGGCCTTTCGCCGGGAACGTGAGGAAGCCGGGCTTGGCGGCGTCGATGGCGCGGAACATCTCGCTCAGGCTGCCATAGTGGTGAATCGGCAGGTAAATGCCGAGGAACACGGCGATGGCGAGAATCATCGTGTCCTTCACGACCGAGTTCCACGCGCAGCCGCGCACGCCCGAAACGATCACGTAGCACGTGACCACGGCCGCGCCGATCCAGATCGCCGCCGTGGAGGAGATCGCGCCATACGAGGCCGTCGTCACGATGATGCCGAGGCCCTTGAGCTGCAGGACGAGATACGGCACGAGCGCGAGCACGCCCACGCACGCCACCAGCACGCCCAGCGCGGGGCTCTGATACTTGCGCGCGAAGAAGTGCGGCTGGGAGACGAGCCGGTGCTGCTTGGCGAAGCGCCATACGGGCGGCAGCATCCAGTACGAGAGGATATATGCAAGCGTGCCGTAAGCCAGAATGTAGTAGACGGGCGCGCCCTTGCCATAGGCGAAGCCGCTGCCGCCGAGGAACGTGAAGGTCGTATAGATCTCGCCCGCCATCAGCAGGAACACGAACGCGGTGCCGAAGCTGCGGCCGCCCACGGCCCACTGCTCGAGATTCATGTCGTGCCCGCGGCGGGCGCGCATGCCGAGGTAGAGCGCGACGAAGGTCATCGCCGCGATGATGATGAGGGCGCTCATGGCCGCACCTCCGCATCTGCTTCGCCCGAAAGCCGGTTGACCGGGTCGAGCCGGTAGACGATCCCCATGATCACCGCGGCCAGCACGACCCACATGACGATCCACGCGAGCACGAGCGGCATGCCGAGCACGAGCGGCTCGGTACGGTTGACGAACGGCACCCCTAACAGGATGCCGATAAAGGGCAAGGCAGCGAGCAACCGCAGTGACATGGCAACTCCTCTTTCATATGAGAAGAAAAGAAACGTCGCGTCGGGGTGCGAGGCAACCCACTCTATGCTTGTGACCGCGCCCCGTAAAGCTGCCAAAAATACTAAAAGGCTTGTCGTGGATATTGGTGCAACGCGCCATTTTTTAGGGCGTCGGGCGACATCGTTCAGGCACGCCAAGCGCCGATCCGGCTACACTTCTCGCAGCCCGGCGCGCTTTTTGCGCATGCCCTTAACGGATCGACTCCATGATCGAGAGCCTGATTTCAGACATCCTGTTCGGTTTCACCGGACTCATCAGCATCATCAATCCCTTGAGCGGTGCTTTTGTTTTTCTCGATCGCACCACAACGCTTACCGACGAAGAGCGGCGCCTGCTCGCCAAACGCGTGGCGATCAACGCGTTCTTCGTGCTGGTCGGGGCGTTTTTCGTCGGCACGCCCATCCTGCATTTCTTCGGCATTTCAATGGAAGCGCTGCGTATCGGCGGGGGCCTCGCCGTAGCCGTGGCCGGCTGGCAGATGCTCAACGCGCCCGAGCCGGAGCCGCCCGCGGTCGATCATCCGGTCAAGCCCATGAGCGCGAGTTCGGCTTCCGGCAAGGCGTTTTTTCCGCTGACCATTCCGCTCACCACCGGCCCGGGCTCCATCGCCACGGCCATTGCGCTGAATGCCAACCGCACGCACAAGCTTTCGGCGTGGCTGCTATCGAGCTTCGCGTCGCTCGTGATCTCCGCGCTCGTCATGCTCGTGATCTATTACGTGTACAGCCGCGCTGCGCGGCTTTCGCAGTACCTGGGTGTGGAGGGCACGCGCGTGGCCATGCGCGTGTCGTCGTTTCTGCTCCTGTGCATCGGGGTGCAGATCATACTGACTGGCCTGACCGGCTTTCTCACGCCGATCGCCGACCTGCGCGCCGCGAAGTAGCGGCGCTTTCAAACGGGCCGGCGTACACAAGCGTCCTTACGCGAAGGAGACCATCATGTGCCGCTGGCTCGCTTATAGCGGGAACCCCGTGCAACTCGAAACCGTGCTGTTTCACGCACGGCATTCGCTGATCGATCAAAGCCTGCATTCCACCAAAGGCGCGACCACCACGAATGGCGACGGCTTCGGAATGGGCTGGTATCAGGACCCGCACGACATTCCCTACCGTTACCGCAGCGTGCATCCCGCCTGGAACGACCGCAACCTGCGCGAACTGGCGCGCGCGGTGCGTGCGCCCATGTTCGTTGCGCACATTCGCGCGGCCACGCATACGCCGGTGCAGGAAACGAACTGCCATCCGTTTCGCCACCGGCGCTGGATCTTCGCGCACAACGGCCTGATTCGCAGCTATCCGCTGATGCGGCGCGATCTGCTGGTCGCGATCGATCCGGGCCGCTTCAATGCGCTCGAAGGGTCGACGGATTCGGAAACGATGTTCTATCTCGCGATGACGTTCGGTCTCGAAGTCGATCCCGTTCTCGCGCTGGAACGCATGGCGGGTTTTGTCGAAGAAACCGCAAAAAAGCATGGCATCGAGCCGGCGCTCAACATGACGGTGTGCGCATGCGACGGCGAGCAGATCGTCGCCGTGCGCTATTCGAGCGAGCGCAATTCGCGCTCGCTTTTTCACACCACGGCGTTCCGGCATCTGCGCGAACTGTATCCCGATGACCCGCGCATCATTGCAGCCGGCGACGACGCATATCTGCTCGTTTCGGAGCCGCTTGGCGATGCACCCGATGTATGGGCCGAAGTGCCGGAATCGACGGCCATTGTCGTGCGCGGGCCCGAGGTCGAGTACCGGCCGTTCGTGCCGGTCGCGCCTTGAAGCACCCTAAGGCGCCTCAAGACGCCATCAGTCGACGTCACGCTCCGCGGCGCCTTTGCCTTGCCGCCGCGAGCGCGAGCACCTCGTCGAAGAGGGTGACGTCCACGGGCTTCACGAGATGCATCTCGAAGCCCGCTTCACGCGTGAGCTCGACATCGGCGGCCTGGCCGAAGCCCGTCATCGCGGCGAACAGCGTGTGCTTGAGCGGCGGCAGCGCGCGCAGGGTACGCAGCGTCGCATAGCCGTCGATCTCGGGCATGGCGATGTCGATGAGCGCGGCGTCGGGCGTGAAGCCGTCCACTTCCTCGCGCGCGTGGGCGGCGCTGTAGGCTACGCGTACGTCGTGCCCTTTGAGTTCGAGCAGCATGGCGAGGCTGTCCGCCGAATCGCGGTTGTCGTCGACCACGAGCACGCGTAGCGGCGGCACGCCGGCTTCGGCCAGCGAGGCAAGCTCGGCCGGATCCGGCTCGAGCGGCGGCGGCTGCGCCGCATGCACGCTCTCGCGCGCAAACGGCAGGCGGATCGTGAACGTGCTGCCTTTGCCCGGTCCGTCGCTCCTCGCCGAGATGGTGCCGCCATGCAGCTCGACGAGCGAGCGGCACAGCATGAGGCCGATGCCGAGACCGTTTTCCGCAGGCCCCGGCACCGAGCGGTCCTGGCTGAAGAGGCCGAAGATCGATTCGTAGGTGCCGGGCCTCAGGCCGCGGCCTTCGTCGCGCACCTGGATCTGCACGGCGCGTGCGGCGGAACGCACGTCCACGACGATGCGGCTGCCGTCGGGCGAGAACTTCGAGGCGTTGTGCAGCAGGTTCTGCAGCACCTGCACGAGGCGCGTGTGATCGCCCGTCATGGTGAGCGTCTCGTCGGGCATCTGCACGTCCACGTGCTGGCCGCGGGCCGAGGTGAAGGGCTGCGCCGCGTCGATGGCGTGCGCGACCACTTCGCGCAGATCGAGCTGCGCCTCGCGCAACTCGATTTTGCCCGAGGTGATGCGCCCGACGTCGAGCAGGTCGTCCACGAGCCGCGTGAGGTGCACGATCTGGCGGTCGATCATGTCGCGCGCGCGCTCGATGTCAGGGCTCGGCGCATCCATGAGGCGCATCGTGGCCACGGCGTTGCGCACCGGCGCGAGCGGGTTGCGCAGTTCGTGCGCGAGCAAGGCGAGAAATTGCTTCATCTGCTCGCTCGAATGCTCGAGTTCATCGGTGCGGCGGCTTTCGGTCATGTCGCGCGTGACCTTGGCGAAACCCGTGAGCTTGCCGTGGCCGTCGTGCACCGCGGTGAGCGTGACGTTGGCCCAGAACATCGAACCGTCCTTGCGCACGCGCCAGCCCTCGGTCACGACCCGGCCCAACTCCTTCGCGCGGCGCAGGTCGCGTTCGGGCTGACCGGTGGCGAGCTCGTCGGGCGGATAGAACACGGAAAAATGCTGGCCGACGATCTCGGCCGGGCGGTAGCCCTTCAGGTTGGTCGCGCCGGAGTTCCAGCTCACCACGTGGCCCTGCGGATCAAGCATGAACATCGCGTAGTCGCTCGCGCTTTCCACGAGCAGGCGAAAGCGCTCTTCAGAAAGGCGCAGCGCCTCGACCTGGCGGCGTTCGGCGGTGAGGTCGCGCGTGACCTTTGCGAAGCCGGAGAGCGAGCCGTCGCGATCGCGCAGCGCCGTGATGACGACGTTGGCCCAGAACATCGAGCCGTCCTTGCGCACGCGCCACCCTTCGTCGTTGAAGCGTCCGTGCAGCGCGGCCTGCTCCAGTTCGTGTTCGGGCCAGCGGCGCGCGTTGGCTTCGTCGGTGTAAAAGCGCGAGAAATGCTGGCCGATGATCTCGTGCGGCTCATAGCCTTTGATGCGGGCCGCGCCGCGATTCCAGCTCACGATGTAGCCGTGCGGGTCGAGCAGGAAGATCGCGTAGGCCTCGATCGGCTCCACGAGCGCTTCGAAGCGGCGCTCGTTGTGGCTTTCGGCGGCGGTCTGCGGGGCGATGCCGGAGTCGGGCGTCGTCATGGTCCTCGGGTCTGTCATAGGGCCTGTTCACAAGATTGACAGGCTCTGGCCTCTTGAATGGACGGCCCGCGCGCAGCGGGCGCCGCAGCTTACCACGCGCGCTGCCCTGAGCGGTCGTACTTTTCGGCCATTGCCGGAATGCCTGCGCGCACGTGGCGTTCCGCGCGACGCACCTGGCGGGTGAGCAGCACGACGTGCGGCGGCACCACGCGGCGTGCGCGCAACGTCCAGAACGCGCCACGCAGCAGCGCCACGCCCGCCGGCCCGAGCGAGCGCTCGCGCGCGAACACGGCGAGCGCGCGGCCGGTTGCCGCGATCGCATCGCGCGCGGGCAGGCGCATCCAGGCCACCCAGGCGGTGTTGCGCGCGAGCGCGCATTGCTGCGCACGCGTGAACCAGCGGTAAAGCGGTTCGCGATGCGCGATCGCCTGCTCGCAATAGATGATCTGGTGGCCGGCCGAAAGCATGTCGAGCGCGGCCAGCTCCTCGGCGCCGCCGTGTGAAAGCCGCTCCTCGTAACCGCCGAGCGCGCGGAACACGGCCGCGCGGAAAATGCACGCGCCGGCCATGAAGTTCGCGAGCGCCGGCCCGGCCTCGCTCTCCGCGCCAGGCGACGTGGCGGCGAGCATCAGGCAGGCGGGGTGAATTTCGCGCTCGTCGCCGCTCACCACGCGCGCGTTGAGCACGGCCACCTGTGCGTGGGCGTCGAGCAGTTGCGCCGCGCGCACGAGCGCGCCGGGCGCGAACCAGGTGCTGTCGTCGCAGCACGCGACATAGTCGGTGCGCGCGAGCAGCACGGCGCGATTGAAGCCGGCCATGCCGTGGTCGCCCAGCGACTGGACGATGCGCACTTGCGGAAATAGCGACGCCAGCAGGGAGACGGTGGAATCGGTGGAGCCGTTGTCGGCCACGATGACGTCGGGGTGTTCGGGAAGGGCGGTGAGGCGCGCGACGGTATCGATGATTTGACGCACATGATTGCGCGTGAGGACGACCACCGTCACGCGCGGCGCGCTGGGAGTTCCGGGGGCATGGGCGGAGTCGTTCATCGCAGCAGGCGGCGAAAGCCAGCCGGTGAGTTGTCGAATTGACCTATGTCAGCATACGCCGATGGCGCGCGACATGCAGTACATGACGTGCGCCAGAGGCGGGGCGGCGCAGCGGCGGTGCTGCACTGCACAGATGAGCGATGCGCAATTTTCGCGCCGCGTCCGGCGGCGCGCGCGCAATCAGTCCGATCCGCGGCTCGATCAGCGCTCAGTCGCGAGCGCAGACTTCGTCAAGGTGGTCGAGCAGGTCGGCGGGATCTTCGTACACACGCAGAGCGCCCGCGCGTTGCAGTTCCTCGGTGCCGTAGCCTCCCGATTGCAGGCCGATGCCGAGCGCGCGGCAGCGCTGGGCCGCGAGCATGTCCCAGACGCTGTCGCCCACCACGAGGCAGCGCTCGATCGGCACGTTCAACCGCAGCGCCGCGGCGATGAAAAGATCCGGGTCGGGCTTGGCGTGACGCACTTCGTCGCGCGTGACCACCGTCGAGACGGATGGGTCCACGCCGAGCGCCTGCAAGTTCACGGACGCCGTGGCGAGCCGCCCGCTCGTGGCGATTGCCCAGGGCACCTGTGCGGCGGTGAGCGTGTCGAGCAGCGCGCGAGCGCCCGGCAGCGGGCGTACCTGGTCGGCGTGGCGGCGATAGGCGTCGGCGTGTAGTTTTTGCAAGCGCGCGATGCGCTCGGGCGCGATCGACTCATGCGCCTCGTGCGTCTCGCGCAGCAACTGGTTCATGAAGAGCCCGCCGCTCATGCCGATGCGCCGGTGAATGCGCCACACCGAAAGCTCGATGCCGTCCGCGTCGAGTGCTTGCTTCCATGCGAGCACATGTTGATAAACGCTGTCGACGAGCGTGCCGTCGAGGTCGAACAAAAAGGCCGTTTCGTTGCGCATGGGTGGCTCCTTTTGCAGCACGACGATCGCGCTGCGGTGGCGCAAAAAGTGTACGCCGCGCGCGCATGGCGTGCGCCGCGGTGGGCTTGCGGCGTCGCTTCAGGGCGCGCTGGCCGCAGCCGCGCCGGACGCCGCCGGTGCGGCTTGCGCGGCGCCCGTCTGCGGATACATCTGCAGCAGCACGCGCAGTACGCCGTTGGTCCATCCAAAGCCGTCCTGCAGCGGATATTCGCCGCCGCCCGCCGAAGACGCCTTCGTGGCCGACGCGCTCACGTCGTACTTCTCGACGAGCTTGTGCGTGCGGGAGTAGTAGGCGAGGTTCGTCGCGATCCAACGCGTGGCGATTTCCTGCGCCAGGTCCTGTTCGCCGTAGCGGCGCAGCCCCATGACCGCGAGATATTGCAGCGGCGCCCAGCCGTTCGGCTCGTCCCATTGCTGGCCGGTCGCGACCTGCGTGGTGGCGAGGCCGCCGGGGCGCAGCAGTCCGGCGCGCAGCGCGGCGGCCACTTCCTGCGCCTGGGCTTTCGTCGCGACGCCCGCGTAGAGCGGGTAGACGGTCGCCGCCGTGAGCCGGTGCGTGAGCGTGTGGTGCGCGAAGTCGTAGTCGCTGTACGCATGCAGTAGCGGGTCCCAGAGCACGCGGTCGATGGCGTCGGCGCGTTGTTGCGCGCGCTTCGTCATCAGTTCGGCCTCGCGTGCGTCGCCCTTCAGGCCGTAGGCCTTCGCGAGCGTGCGTTCGAGGATCACCATCAGCGAATTGAGGTCGACCGGCGCGAGCGAGGTCACGTCGATGGTCGAGAGCGTGCGGCCGTCTGCGAGCCAGCGCGAGCTGTAGTCCCAGCCCGTTTCCGCGCCCGCTCGCAGGTTGCGCCAGAGGTCCGAAGCGTCGCGCTGCGGCGTGGCTCGCGCGGTGAGGATGTCCTCGCGATACGACTCGTCGCGCGGGCGGTTGCGTGCGTCCCAGTAGCGGTTAAGCAGCGTGCCGTCGGGCAGGCGCACGAGGTGGCGCGCGGCGTGGCCGGGCTTGAGCGTCTGCGCGCCGGCCATCCAGTAGTCGTATTCCTTGCGCAGTTGAGGCAGGTAGTGGAGGTACACGGCGTCGCCGTCTTTCTCCGCGACGAGGCTCACCATCTGCGCGAAAAACGGCGGCTGCGAGCGGCTCAGGTAGTACGTGCGATTGCCGTTCGCGATGTGGCCGTAACGGTCGATCAGCGCGGCGAAGTTGTTCAGCTCGTCGAGCGCGAGTTCGTGGCGGCCGCTCGCTTCCAGGCCGAGCATGATGAAGTACGAATCCCAGTAATAGATTTCGTTGAAGCGCCCGCCCGGCACGACGTAGGCATAAGGCAGCGGCAGCAGCGACGAATACGGATTCGGCTTTGCGTCGGGGCGGCGGCTCAGCACGTTCCAGAGCGTGTCGATGTGGCCGACGACGTCCTGGTTTGGATCGGAAACGTAGTGGTCTTCGGTTTGCGCCGGGGCCGTGAAGTACTGGTTCACGAACTGCGTGAGCGCGGCCTTGCGCGCGGCATTGTCGTGCTGACCCGCGTGCTGCTGGCGCCAGCGCTCGTAGGCGGCCGTGATCTGGCTCGGGCGCTCGTTGGGCAGCATGTCGGCAAACGTCTTGCTGTCGGGGAAGATCTGCGCGAGCTGCACGTCGTGATAGAGGCGGCCGTAGAGGTCGGCGGGCGTGGCGGGCTGGCTCTCTTTTGCGGCGTCATGCTGCGCTGGCGAGCGAACCGGCTTCGGTGATTGCGCCGGTTTTTGTAATTCCTGCGCGTTGGCTGGCGCGCTCGCGGAGGCCGCGGCGTCGGCTTGTGCGTCGGCGGCATAGGCGGTTTGTGCGAGCGGCCATGCGAGGCACAGCGCAGCGGCGAGTGTTGCGGCGAACGGGATGGGGCGAGATTTCGTGGCGGATTCGGGCGTGCGGGAGCGGAACGGGAAAGACATGGCCTTGATGTTTTTGATGGGCGAGGAGCGCGCCCGCGCACGAACCTGGGCGCAGGCGAAGCGTGCCAATGAGCAATTTCCGTTCCGCGCAACGGGTACGCGAGACGGCCGGCGACCGCGGCATTATTCAAAATCGGGATAGTCCATATTCTCCATATCGCGTTGCGCGATAACGGGCACAGCGGCGAAACTTGCCAAAAATCAATTCAAGCAACGCCGCATAAGGAGACATCTCATGCGCACTCAGGTTGGCATCATTGGCGCCGGGCCCGCGGGCCTGCTTCTTTCCCATCTTCTGCATTTGCGTGGCATCGACTCGGTCGTGCTCGAGTTGCGTGGCCGCGAGCAGATCGAATCGACCATTCGTGCCGGCGTGCTCGAGCAAGGCACGATGGACCTGCTCACCGAAGCGGGCGTCGGCGCGCGCATGAAGGCCGAAGGCGCGGTGCATCACGGCTTCGAACTTGCGTTCGAAGGCAAGCGCCGCCGCATCGATCTCACTGGCCTCACGGGCAAAGCCATCACCGTCTACGCACAGCATGAAGTGCTCAAGGACCTCGTGGCCGCGCGCGTGGCCGCGGACGGCAAGCTCTTCTTCAACGTCTCGAACACGTCGATTCACGGCGTCGAAACCAGCACGCCGTCAATCCGCTTCACGCACGAAGGCGAGGAGCACGAGCTGCACTGCGACTATGTGATCGGCTGCGACGGTTTCCACGGCGTGTCGCGCGCCTCGATTCCGGCGGCGTTGCGCCAGGACTACGAGCGCGTGTTCCCGTTCGGCTGGTTCGGCATTCTCGTCGAGGCGCCGCCCACGTCCGACGAGCTGATCTACGCGCGGCACGATCGCGGCTTCGCGCTCATCAGCACGCGCTCGCCGAACGTGCAGCGCATGTATTTCCAGTGCGATCCGAAGGACAACGTCGATAACTGGTCCGACGATCGCATCTGGGCCGAGTTGCACGCTCGCGTCGATTCGCTCGAAGGCCACCAGGTGGTGGAAGGCAAGATCTTCCAGAAGAACATCGTGGGCATGCGCAGCTTCGTTACGACCACGATGCAGCACGGCCGCCTCTTTCTCGCGGGAGACGCGGCGCATATCGTGCCGCCTACCGGTGCGAAGGGTCTCAATCTCGCGGTGGCGGACGTTCGCGTGCTAACCGCGGCGCTCGTCGCGTTCTACAAGGAAGGCCGCACCGATCTGCTCGATGGCTATAGCGAAACGGCGCTGCGCCGCATCTGGCGCGCCGAGCATTTCTCGTACTGGATGACGCGCATGATGCACCGCCTCGACGACGCCACGCCGTTCGAGCAGCGCCTGCAGGTTGCCGAGCTGGAACACGTCACCACGTCGCGCGCTGCCGCAACGGCAATGGCCGAGAACTACGTGGGCGCAGTTGCGGTGTGAGGTAAGCGCAACGAATGAAATGGCCGCGCGAGTCCCGAAGGGCTCGCGCGGCTTTTTTGTGCCCGGCGTCGAGGGCTTCAAATCGCCGCGAGCGGCACGATGCCCAGTTCGTTCGCGATATCGGCGAAAGGCTTTCTCACGGAGTCGGGCAGAACGATCGTCTGCATGTGCCGCGCGCGATTCTCCGCTTCGTACTGGCCAGGGTACTGCACCGGCTGCGCCGGGTCCTGCGGCGGGCAGCTGAGCAGATAGTCGAGGAACGATTCGACCTCCTGTGAGCGCCACGTCGTGTTGAAATCCACCTGCGGATCGAGCACCAGCGCAAACAGATTGTTGGTCGCGACGCCATTGCGCGGATTGTCCGGATGGATCGTGCCGCCGCCCGAGAGCACGCCCGCGAGCAGTTCCGCCACGAGCCCGAGCGCATAGCCCTTGTGCAGGCCGAACGGCAGCAGCGCGCCGGGCGGGTCGGCGAACAGCACGTTCGGGTCGGTGCTCGGCTGGCCGTTCGCGTCGATCACCGAGCCGTCGGGCGCCGGCAGACCGTTTTCGGCGAGCACGCGCGCCTTGTTCACGGCAATGGCGCTCGTCGCGATATCCACGACGAAGGGCGGCCGCCCGCCTGGCAGCGGGCCCGCGAAGCACAGCGGGTTGGTCGTGAGCCGGGGCTCGCGTCCGCCGAACGGCGCGACGGTCGGCGCGCGATTCACCACGTTGGTGAATGCGAGCAGCACGTAGCCCTGTGCCGCGACCATTTCGCCGTAGTGGCCCATGCGCCCCAGGTGATGGCTATGGCGCAGCGTCACGATACATTGCCCATGTTCGTGCACGCGAGCGATCGCGTCTTCCATCACGACCTTGCCCACGTGCTGGCCGAAGCCGCTGTGGCCGTCGTAGCCGATCAGGCCGCCGCGGTCGACGACGCGCTCGGCGCGGCCGTCGGCGGTGACGAAACCCGCGGCCAGCACGCGCTTGTAATTAGGCAGGATCGACAGGCCATGGCTTGCGTAGCCCACGCGGTCGGATTCGATCAGATGGTCGGCCACGTCGGCGGCGATGTCTTCGGGCACCGAGACGTTCGTGAGCACGGCCGTGGCGAAGCGGCGTGCGTCGTCGATATTGACTTCCATGAGCGGCTCCTCGCAAACAGTGCGGTCGGGTGCAGCGTTCAGATCCAGCCGAGCCAGCGCCACCATGTCGCGGCGAACAACAGCAATAACACGTAGCCGACGACGGTCAGCACGATGCCCACCCGCGCAAACTGCTTCGCCGTGAACGTTTCGGTGGCGAGACACACCATGTTTTGCGGCGCGTTGATCGGCAGGATGAAGCCGAAGCTCACGACGTAGCCGAGCAGCATGGTGAGACCAAGCCGGTTGAAGTCGCCCTGCATGGACTGCAGCACCGACACGAGAATCGGCAGCATCGCGGAGGTGAGCGCCGTTGCGCTCGCAAAACCGAGGTGGATGAGGATGAGGAAGGCCGAGAGAATCGCGAAGGCCATGAATGGCGTGGCGGTGTCGAGCCCCGTGTGATGCGCGACGAGGTCGCCGAGCCATTGGCCCGCCTTCGTCGTGAGCAGCGCCGTGCCGAGGCTGATACCCACGCCGAACACGATCACCGTGCCCCACGGAATGCGGCTTTGCACGGTCTTCCAGTCCATCACGCCAAAGCGCGGCAACAGTAGCAGCACGAGCCCGACGTAAGTGACCGAGGTGGTGTCGAACGGGTGCAGCTTGCCTTCGGTCGCCCAGAAGAGCAGCAAGCCGATGGAAACACCCAGCAGACGCTTTTGCGGGCCCGTCATGGGGCCGAGTTCGCGCAGCGAGGCCTCGACGGCTTCCTTGCCGCCCGCGATAGCGTCGGCTTCGGGCGGCAGCATCTTCAGCACGATGAAGAGCAGCGCCGCCGACATCACGATCGCCCAGGGCGCGCCCGCAATGAGCCAGTCGAGCCACGTGACACGCGCGCCGAGCATCTTGTCCATGAAGCCGATGGTCAGCAGATTCTGGGCGGCGGCGGTCTGGATGCCGACGTTCCAGATGCTCGTGGCCTGCGCGACCACGATCATGATGCCCGCCGCGATGTTCGAGCGCTTGTCCACGCCGAACGCCGAGATCACGCCCACCATGATCGGCACGACGCAGGCGCTGCGCGCGGTGGCGCTCGGCACGACGAGCGAGAGCACGATGGTCACGGCGACCGCGCCGATCAGGATGCGCCGCGTGGTGGTGCCGATGAGCGAGAGCGTGACGAGCGCAATGCGCCGGTCGAGACCGGTGACGGTCATCGCTGCGGAGATGAAGAGTGCGCCGGCCACGAGCGCGAGCGCGGAATTGGAGAACCCCGCGAGCGCCATGCTGATGGCTTTGTTGGTGCCGTAATCGACAGCGGGGTTTTCGATGGTGGGTGCAGTGCCCACGAGAAACGCCATAAGCGAGGTGATGATGATGGCGCTCGCTTCGTACGATACCGCTTCGGTGAGCCAGACGACCACGGCGAACGCGAGGATGGCGAGCATGCGCTGGCCGGCGGGCGGGAGGCTATCGGGCAGGGGCAAAAGCAGTACGACGACGAGCGCGATCACGCCCGCGATCAGGCCCACAGGTATGCCTTTTTTCTGCGGCGCGGCGCCCGCGTTGGCGGCTGGCTGGGGTGCGTTCATGGCGAAGACTCCATGTTGGGCATGCACGCAGCATGGCTCGCGATGGCTTGCGGCAGAGCGCATGCAGCGTCGATGGCGGCGGTGTTCCGGCTTGCGAACGAGTCAGCGCATTCGCATCGCGGATGGTACTGCCATTCGACCGATGAAGCGTTTAGTGTGTACGGCGGGGGCGGCGGAGCGCGAAGGAAGGGCAGCGTTCAGGCATGCTGCGGGAGATGCGGGCAACTCGATGGGGGAGGCGTTTTAACCGGCAAGGCAGCCGGTTAAAACGGCCGTTGACGCGAATTACTGGCTGGAGCCAGCAGCTTTCTTCTGTGCTTCCTGCAGGTTTTGCGGATAGTTCGGGTCGTTCAGCGCCGGCTTGTAGCCCGCGTCTTCCAGCTTCTTCAGTTCGGCATTGTTCTTCGCGCGGGCTTCCTTGCGCTCGGCTTTGCGCTGCGCTTTGGCCTGAGCCTTGGCCTGTGCTTTCTGTTCCTTGGTGAGCGGTTGCGAGGCCGTGGCCGCGGCAGGTGCGCTGGCTTCCGTTTGCGCGAACGCCGGAGCGGCAACGCCGATCAGGAATGCGGCGGTCGCCGCGGCGAGAGTCAGCTTGCTGGTGGTGGAGCGCATTGATTCCCCTATTGATTGGTTTGAACGGCTTACCCAGGGCTGGGAAGACGGGCGCTGGCCGCGGCGCAGGAAGCAGCAGCCAGTGCCCGTCGCTCAATGTAATCGATCCACAACAAAGACGGTAGCAAGCGCTGACCCTGGCTTCCATCCAGGCATCTGCGCCGGCTTCAGCGGGCGCTCAAGCACCAAGCTTCGCGGCCGCCGCCGCGACTACGCGTGCACGCGCGGCGAGCGACGCGGCTGTCTGCGCGCGCAACCTTTCCACGATCGCACGCGGCGCGCTGGCGGGGTCGCCCGCATCGAACGGCGGCGCGGGCGCGTACTCGAGTTCGAGCTGGAGCGCCTGGGCGTCCTCGTCGCCGATCAGTTCGGCGGCGAGCGTCAATGCGAAATCGATACCCGCCGTGATGCCGCCGCCGGTCAGCACATTCCCGTCGCGCACCACGCGCGCTTTCACGGGCAGCGCGCCGAGCGGCTCCAGCAGTTCGTGGAAGGCCCAGTGCGTGGTCGCGCGGCGTCCGCGTAGCAGCCCGGCCGCGCCGAGCACGAGCGCACCCGTGCAGACCGAAGTGACGTAGCGCGCCGTGCTCGCCTGACGGCGCAGGAACGCGAGTGTCTCGTCGTCGCGAATCAGCTGGGAGACGCCGCTGCCGCCCGGCACGCAGATCACGTCGAGCGGCGGGCAATCCTCGAAGGTCGTGTCGGGCGTGAGCATGAGGCCGGTGCTCGAGCGCACCGGATCGAGCGTCTTCCAGATGAGCCGAGCCTGGGTGTCCGGCATCGAGGCGAGCACGTCGTACGGGCCTGTCAGGTCGAGCTGTTGAACGTTGGGGAAGACGAGAAATCCGATTTGCAGTGCCATGTAGTGTTCCCGATCAAGGGTTGGCTGTCGAAAAGGGCTGGCGGTATGCCGATGAATCGGAAGTCACTGTAATCTCGCCCCGGCGCACAACCATGCCAAAAGCCGCGCAAAAACTGCCAGCGGTGCGCGAGCCGCAACCGGAAAGCATCCAATGATCAATACACGCGCTGCCGTTCAGCCACCGCTTAATTTTCGGCAACTGAAGCAGCGCGTTGCCTGCTTCACACTCAGGCCGGCATCTTGCGGAACGTCACCGCGATGCGGTTCCAGCCGTTGATCGCGATGATCAGCAGCGTGAGGTCGGCGATCTCCTGATCGCTGAAATGCGGCTTCACGCGTTCCCAAACTTCGTCGGGTACGTGCGTTTGCGCGAGCAGCGTGACCGATTCGGTCCATTCGAGCGCCGCGCGCTCGCGCTCGGTGAAGAAGGGCGTTTCGCGCCACACCGATACCGTGGCGAGCCGCCGATCGGTTTCGCCGCCTTTGCGCGCGTCCGTGGTGTGCATGTCCACGCAAAATGCGCAGCCGTTGATTTGCGAAGCACGCAGGCGCACCAGCTCTGCGAGCGGCTTTTCGATCGAGCTTTTGCTCGCGCGCTCTTCGAGCGCAATCATGGCCTTCGTGCCTTCCGGGTTGGCTTTGTAGAAATCCAGACGTGCCTGCATGAGCGTTCACCTGTCGAGTTGAATGGCGTGGCGCTGTCGTCGACAGCGCGGTTGAAAACGATGCGTTGGCCCCGCAGACTGCGTAACCACAGGTGCACTTTAGGCGTTGCGCTGGCGCGTTCACATAGCCATTCTGGCAATATTTCGGGTGACCACTTTCACCCCTTCGAACGCTACCTGCAGCGTCATCATGGAACTCCACGTCACCGTGTCGGGCCGCCGCGACCTCGCCGGCCAGATCTATCGCCAGCTGCGCGACAGCATCGTCGACGGCCGCCTGGCCGGCGGCACCCGCCTGCCGTCCACGCGCGATCTCGCCTTGCAGCTCGGCGTTTCGCGCAAGACCACGCTCGACGTATTCGAGCGCCTGCTCGCCGAAGGCTATCTGAGCTCGCGGCGCGGCTCGGGCACATTCGTGTCCGACACGCTTGAACGGCTGCCCGCGCGCGAGCACGGTCATCCGAATCCGCAGATACGCGCGGCCACCGCGGCTATCACGCCTGCGCGTGCCGGGAAGGCGCCGCGCGTGGCGCAGGCCACGCCGTGGTGGCAGGCGCAAGCCCAGGCGTTGCACAGTTCGTTGCCGCGCCTCGACACGCGGCTCGCTTGCGACTTCGCAGGCGGCGTTACCGACAAGTCGCGCTTTCCCTTCGACATCTGGCGGCGTTGTATCAACGACGCGCTGCGCGTGCAGGCGCGCGGCTATGGCATGTATCGCGATCCGGCGGGCGAGGAGAAGCTGCGCCTTGCGGTGTCGCGCTATCTCGCCTTCAACCGTGCGGTGCAGGGCAACTGGCAGGACGTGATCGTCACGCAAGGCGCGCAGCAGGCGCTCGATCTGCTCGCACGCGTGATGCTGACACCGGGTGACGTAGTCGCGGTGGAGGACCCGGGCTACCCGCCCGCGCGCGATATCTTCGCCGCGTTGGGCGCAAAGGTCGTACCGGTGCCGGTGGATCGCGAAGGGCTCGTCGTCGCGAGGCTGCCGAAGGCGGCGCGGCTCGTGTACGTGACGCCTTCGCACCAGTTTCCGCTCGGCATGCCGATGAGTCTCGAACGGCGCGTCGCGCTGCTCGAATGGGCGCAAGCGTGCGGCGCGCTCGTAATCGAAGACGACTACGACTGCGAATACCGCTTCGAGGGCCGCTCGATGGAGCCGCTCAAAAGCCTCGACAACGGCGGGCTCGTCGCCTACGTCGGCACGTTTTCGAAGACCATGTTCCCCGAGCTGCGCGTGGGCTACATGGTGCCGCCCGCCGCGCTGGCCGCGCCGCTCGCCCGCGCGCGGCAGATTGGCGACGCCCACGGCTGCGTGCTCACGCAGACGGCGCTCGCCGACTTCATGCTCAACGGCCATTTCGCACGGCATTTGCGGCGCATGCATCAGACGTATTCGCAGCGCCGCGACGTGCTGCTCGCGCATCTGCGCGGACCGCTTGCGCCGTGGCTCGAACCCGTCATGCCGAACACGGCGGGGTTGCACCTGGCGGCACGGCTCGTCGCGCCGCTCGACGCCGCCGCGCTCGCGCAGGCCGCACGCTGTGCGTCGATCGGCCTGCATCCGCTCGTGCCGTTTCATCTCGAAGCGCCTGTGCAGAGCGGTTTTCTATTCGGTTACGGTGGGGTCGACGCCGAGCGTATCGACGCCGCGTTGACGTCGCTCGCTACGCTGCTGCACACGCTTTGACTGCATTTTGCCGTCGCGGCGACACCGGCATGGCAGCCGAAATCGTGCAAAAACGCCATACGTATGGCGCTTTCCTGACGAACGCGCGGTGCGGTGAACAGACCGAAGTGCGTCTTCCGTCAGTGATTCGGGCGCGCCAGGTGCACGTTTACCCCTGTAAACAGGCGTCAAAATGTGTTCGAGAGTCAGCGCCGCGCAACAAAATCGTAACGACAATGCAAAAGCTTCACGCAAAACGCTTGCGCGTATGTAGAATCCGCCGTTGAAGCACGTGCATTCCGCAGTGCTTCTTCGAATCACTGACCAACACTGGTAGGAGAAACATGCCGACTTCCGCAAAGAAAGTGGCCGCAAAAAAGGCAGCTGCCCCGGCCAAGAAGGTTGCCGCAAAGAAAGCGCCCGCCACCAAGACGGCCGCAGCTAAGAAGGTCGCCGTGAAGGCGTCCGGCGTACCGACGCCGATCAAGGACACCTTCACGAAGGCCTCGCTGGCTACCCACGTCGCTGAGCGTGCTGGCGTCGAGCCGAAGGCTGCCAAGGCCGTGCTCGCCGCGCTGGAAGACACGATCCTCGGTTCGGTCCACAAGAAGGGCGCTGGCGAATTCACGCTGTCGGGCCTTCTGAAGATCGTCGTCCAGGCCGTGCCGGCGAAGAAGAAGCGCTTCGGCAAGGATCCGTTCACGGGCGAAGAGCGCTGGTTCCCGGCGAAGCCCGCATCGGTCCGCATCAAGGCGCGCGCCCTGAAGAAGCTGAAGGACGCAGCAGCAGCCTGATTGCGCTGATTGCGCGACGAGCCGCGACCTTCGGGTAGCGGCTACCGTCAGTACCAAAAAATCCCCGTTGGCGTCGAGCCCACGGGGATTTTTCATTTGGTGCGTGCGATGTGCACCAACGATGTCAATGTATGCCCTGATGTTATGGGTGGATATTCGGTATGATGCCCAAGTAGTCAAGGCATCGTTGTCGTCGATATCGTATGTAAACGATGCCGTAGACACGCTAATTCAAATATCCATAATATAGTGTTATGCAGGCAACCGACCTCAGTTTGCGCCAGGTGGAAGCGTTTCGCGCGTTGATGCAGTGGCGCACTGTCACGCGCGCGGCACAGGCGCTCGGCATTTCGCAGCCCGCGGTGAGCCGTTTGCTTGCCGACTTCGA
The DNA here is from genome assembly GCF_004353905.1 of Paraburkholderia guartelaensis. GTDB lineage: Bacteria > Pseudomonadota > Gammaproteobacteria > Burkholderiales > Burkholderiaceae > Paraburkholderia > Paraburkholderia guartelaensis. The sequence goes on from NZ_SMOD01000021.1 coordinate 130,146, forward strand.
GGCGAAGGTGGGATTCGCGCTTTTCGAGCGGCGCCAGGGACGTTTGCTGCCGACCGTCGAGGCACATACGCTGCAAGACGAAGTCGAACGTGCGTTCTTCGGCTTCGAGCGCGTGGCTCAGGCCGCCGCGCAGATTCGCGCGCAACGGCGCGGCGTCGTGCGCGTTGCCGCTTCGGCGGATCTTTGCGCCGACTTCCTGCCGCGCGTGGCGGCCGCGTTTGCGAGCGAGCACGAGGGCGTCGATTTCGAACTGCTGACTGGCGAAGCCGCCGAGATCGCCGAGCGCGTGGCGGCGCAACGCTGCGATCTCGGTTTCGTCGCGCAAGCGGTCGCGCATCCTGGCGCGCGTCTCGAGTATCTGGGTGAATGGCCGCTGCGCTGCATCGTGCCGCGCGGACACCGGCTCGCGCGCAAACGCGTGATTCATGCGCAAGACTGCGCGGGCGAACGCTTCATTTCGTTTGCCGCGGCAAGCGAGGCGCGCCTCTCCATCGACCGGCTCTTTGCCGAGTGCGGGGTGGCGCGCGAGTCTGGTGTCGAAGCGGCGCTCGCGCAATCCGTCGTGACGATGGTGGAGGCGGGGATGGGCATCGCGCTCGTCGACGCGCTGACCGCCCAGCACGCGAGCCAACGGGTGAGCGTGAAGCGCTTCACGCCCGCGCTGTCGGGCGCGCTCCATGTCGTGCGCGGCACGCAGCGCGCGCCGACGGCGCTGAGCGACGCGTTCGTATGGCATGCTGCCGCCGCGCTGGCGCGGCTGCGCTAAGCCTTTTTTCCGTGTAAATGGCGTGTAAACGGCGCAAGTCGTGGCCGTACACGGATACGCCCTGGAAGTTTGCCTCTAAAGTCTGGCAGGCATAAAAAAACCAGCCAGGGCTTGCGCCCGAGGCTGGTTTGTGCAGCGTGTAATTTTTAGCTGCGCGGTCTCGCTCGCTTCGCCGGAATGGCTCGTCAGCCAGTTCCGGCGCCGGGCCGAAGCCCGGAGTGAAGCGTTGCTTAGAACTTGTGGCGGATGCCGACGCTGACCAGGGTCTGCGAGCTCGAATCCGAGTTGAAGCTGTACGAGCCGATTGCTGCGCCAGCGGTCGTCGTGGTGCCGTCCGCGTTGCGCTGCGTGCCGTTGGCGTGCTGGTAGGCAGCCACAGCGTAGAAGTCGGTGCGCTTCGACAGGTTGTAGTCCGCGCCCAGCGAAACCTGGTTGTACGTGTTCGACGTGTCGCCAGAGCCGTGCGTCCAGGTGTAGCCGAGGCCGAGCAGCAGTGCCGGGTTCAGCTGATAGCCGAAGAAGCCGCCTGCGACGTTGTAGCGCTGGTTCGAAGCGAATGCCGAAGCCGAGTCCTGGCGCATCTGGACGTTGCTGTAACGGCCGCTCATCGTGAACGGACCAGCAACGTATTGAATTGCGAGCGAAGCGATGCCGACCGACTTCGCCGTGTTGTAGCCAGCGGTGATCTGGTTGTCGCCGAAGATGCCGTCCGACGTTGCGGTCGACGACCAGCCCGTGCGGGCGACTGCCGACGCTGCGTTGTCCATGCGGAAGTAGCCAGCAGCGACGTTCAGCGAGCCGATGCCGTACGTAGCTGCGCCGCCCCAGCTCTGACCCGAGCCGGTTGCGCCAGCGACGCCGCCGAATGCGTACATGCCTTCGAACTGGAAGCCTTGCAGAACCGGCGACACGTACTTGACTGCGCTGTTCGTACGCGACGTGTTGTCGTTGTTGTCGACGTCACCCGGCGTTGCGAACGTGCTGCCGAAGTAGTTGTCGGCGGTCAGCGGCTGAACCATGTCGACCAGCGGGTCGTACTGGCGGCCGAACGTGACCGTACCGAACTGGTCGTGCGACAGGCCGACGTATGCCTGACGGCCGAACATCTTGCTGCCCTGGCCGAGCTTGCCGGTGTTGATGTCAAAGCCGTTTTCCAATTGGAAAATCGCCTTCATGCCGCCGCCCAGATCTTCCGTACCCTTCAAGCCCCAGCGGTTGCCCGACAGGTTGCCGCCGGCGAGGCCGACCTGGTTTGCATTCTTGCCGTTGGCGTCCATCGTGTTGTGGGCCCACTGGATCGATTCGTCGATCACACCATAGAGGGTCACGCTGCTTTGAGCGTGCGCGGTGCCAGCTGCGGCCAAGAGGGCCAGCGAGAGGGTCGAGAGAGCGACTCGTTTCATTCTGTTTTCTCCACGCAGAAATTGTGTAGTTGTTGCGCGTTGGAGAATAACGCAGCAGGTCAGGCGACCTGAAATGAAAAAATAAAGAATGTCGCGAAAACCTGACACCGGCCAGAAGCCCTTGTCAGACGGGGCCTCCGTCCATTATGCCGATTTAGGAAATATTGGATTGTTGACCCGGCATTATTGTCGCTTTTGATAAAAGTTCCGTAAACGAGCGTTATTTTTTTGCCTTGCTGCGACCTTTGGTAGCAGCCTCGATCGGCTCGGCGGCGTTGGGGTGGCGGCGCCTGCCGGCGGCCGTCATGGCGAGCGCCGCGCTCGCGGCGAACAGCACCGAACCCCACGGATGGCGCTTTACATAGCGGTCGGCGGCTGCGACCGTGCGGCCTGCCTGGACCAGCGTGAGCGCCGCCGCGTAGGTGGCGCTGTCCTCCATGCGCACGACCGAACGGCGGATCTGCAGCCCCGATTTCAGTCTCCCGAACGCGCCGCCATGCGCGCTCGCGCGCCCGATCGCACCGAGCGGCGTTTCCGATAGTGTCGATTTGTCTGCTGAAACGGCCGCCGCGAGGGCCGCAGGCATAGCCATAGCGGCTGCGCTGCCGTTTCCGATCGGCAAGGTCGATGGCGCGGGCGCAGCGGCAGGACGGTCCGCACGCTTCGTGTCGTGCCGCGCGACGATGGTGGAGGCGGCGAGCACCGAGGCCAGCTTGGCGCGGCTGCCGGGCGGTGTTTCCTCAAGGAAACCCCACGCGCCGCGCGGGTCGTGCATGCGCCCGCGCGCGGCCGAGAATTCCGCGCCGAGCAGGAGCACCGCCGCTGAAAAATAGAGCCACATGAGCAGCACCGCGAGCGAGCCGGCGGCGCCGAAGGCCGTTGCCATGCCCGCGTGCGCGAGATAAAGCGCGAACAGCTTCTTGCCTGCCGAGAACAGCACCGCCGCGACGATGCCGCCTACTATCGCGTCGCGCCAGCGCACATTGGCGTCGGGCAGGAAGCGCAGCAGGGCGCCGAACGCGACGGCCAGCACCACGAGCCCCACGCCGAGCTGCAGCAGATTGCCGATGATCACATACGGAGAATTGCCCCAGATCCACTGGCCGACGAACGTAATGGCCGTGTCGAGCACGAGTGAGACGATCAGCAGGAACGCAACGCCCAGCACGAGGCTGAACGAAATGAGCCGCACGCGCACGAGCGCCAACACGCTGGAGGGTTGCTGCCCGTCCGGCGGCCAGACGATGTTCAGCGCGGAATTGAGCGAGGAGAAGGTTGCGGACGCGCCGATTACGAGCAGGGTGAGCGAGATGATCGCCGCGACGCCGCCCTTGCCGCCCGCCCGGTGTGCGTTCTGCACGATGGTGGTGATGCCCGCGGCCGCGTCGTCGCCGAGCACGTTGTGGACCTGGCGGAAAAGTTCGCCGCGCGCGGCATCGACGCCGTAGAACCAGCCCGCCACGGCAATCACCATCACGAGCGTCGGCGCGAGCGAAAACGCCGAGTAGAACGCGATGCTCGCCGCGAGCGACGGGCAGCGATTGGCGATGAACTGGCGCAACGCGCCAACCACCCACGACGCTTCCTTGCGCGCGGCGGACTGCAGTCGTTCGGTGGACAGCGTAGACATGATGGAGCGCCCCGCGGTGGTTCTTCAGTGGTTCGTTTTCGTCACAAAGATGGCTCATTCGCTATTCAATATTAGCAAGCGTGGTTCCTGGGCGATCTCGCGCTGCACGGGCGTAAAGCTCGCGAACATCCAGCGCGATCCGTCTCCCAAAACGTCTTATACTGAAATCACCCACAACCAAGCCGAGGACGAATCATGCTGCAGATGTCCCGGCGTCAGTTCCTCAAGGTCACGGCTACGTCGCTGGCGGGTTCCAGCCTCGCGTTGATGGGTTTCGCGCCCGACAACGCGCTTGCCGAGGTCCGACAATACAAACTGGCGCGCACCACTGAAACCCGCAATACCTGCCCGTACTGCTCGGTTGGTTGCGGGATCCTCATGTACGGTCTCGGCGATGGCGCGAAGAATGCTACGACGAGCATCATCCATATCGAAGGCGATCCCGATCACCCCGTCAATCGCGGCACGCTGTGCCCGAAGGGCGCGAGCCTGATCGATTTCATTCATAGCGAGAGCCGCCTCAAGTATCCCGAGTACCGCGCGGCAGGCTCGAACGAGTGGAAGCGAATTTCGTGGGATGAGGCGCTCGACCGTATCGCGAAGCTGTTGAAGGAAGACCGCGACGCGAACTTCGTCGAGAAAACCGCCGACGGCAAGACCGTGAATCGCTGGTTGACCACGGGTATGCTGGCTGCATCGGCAGGCAGCAACGAAGTCGGCTATCTCACGCATAAAGTGGCCCGCTGCATGGGCCTGCTCGCATTCGACAACCAGGCGCGTGTCTGACACGGCCCGACGGTGGCAGGTCTTGCCCCGACGTTTGGCCGTGGAGCGATGACGAACCATTGGGTCGACATTCGCAACGCGGACGTGATTCTGGTGATGGGCGGCAATGCGGCCGAGGCGCACCCGTGCGGCTTCAAGTGGGTCACGGAGGCGAAGGCGCATCGCGGTGCGCGGCTCATCGTGGTGGACCCGCGCTTCACGCGCACGGCATCGGTTGCGGACTTCTACGCGCCGATCCGCACCGGCACGGACGTCGCCTTCCTTGGCGCGGTGATCAACTATTTGCTCACGAACGACAAGATCCAGCACGAGTACGTGAAGAACTTCACGGACTTCACGTTCATCGTGCGCGAAGACTACGCATTCAACGACGGCATCTTTTCGGGCTACGATCCGCAGAAGCATTCGTATCCGGACAAGTCGTCGTGGAACTACGAGCTCGGCGACGACGGCTTCGTGAAGACCGACGACACGCTGCAGAATCCGCGCTGCGTTTATCAGTTGCTCAAGCAGCATTACTCGCGCTACACGCCCGAAATGGTCGAGAAAGTGTGCGGCACGCCGAAGGACAAGTTCCTCAAGGTGTGCGAAATGCTTGCGACCACGGCCGTGCCGGGCCGCGCGGGCACGATCATGTATGCGCTCGGCTGGACACATCACTCGATCGGCTCGCAGAATATCCGCACGGGCGCGATGGTGCAGCTTCTGCTCGGCAACATCGGCATTGCGGGCGGCGGCATGAACGCGCTGCGCGGCCACTCGAACATCCAGGGGCTGACGGACCTCGGGCTGATGTCGAACCTGCTCACGGGCTACATGACGCTGCCGTCCGAAGCGGAGCAGGACTACGACGACTACATCAAGAAGCGCGCGTCGCAGCCCATGCGGCCGAACCAGCTCAGCTACTGGCAGCACTATGGCGCGTTCTTCGTGAGCTTCATGAAGTCGTGGTGGGGCGACGCGGCCACGAAGGACAACAACTGGGGCTATGACTGGCTGCCCAAGCTCGACAAGCCATACGACCTGCTGCAGACCATCGAGCTGATGAACCAGGGCAAGGTCAACGGCTATATCTGCCAGGGCTTCAACGTCATGGCGTCCTCCCCGAACAAGGCCAAGACCGTTTCGGCGCTCAGCAAGCTCAAGTGGCTCGTGATCATGGACCCGCTCGCCATCGAGACTGCCGAGTTCTGGAAGAAGTATGGCGACTATAACGATGTCGATCCGACGTCGATTCAAACTGAAGTGTTCCGTTTGCCCACCACGTGCTTTGCGGAAGAAAACGGTTCGCTCGTGAGTTCGAGCCGCGTGCTGCAGTGGCACTGGAAGGGCGCGGAGCCGCCGGGCGAGGCGAAGAGCGACCTCGAGATCATGTCGGGCCTGTTCCTGCGCATACGCGCCGCGTATCAGAAGGACGGCGGCAAGCTGCCTGATCCGATCGTCAAGCTCGACTGGCCGTATTCGGATCCCGCGAGCCCCACGCCGGAAGAACTGGCGAAGGAGTATAACGGCAAGGCTCTCGCGGACCAGACCGACGCGAAAGATCCGACCAAAGTGCTCGTGAAAAAGGGCGAGCAGCTCTCGGCCTTCGCGCAGTTGAAGGACGATGGCACGACCGCGAGCGGCTGCTGGATTTTCTGCGGCGCGTGGACCCAGGCGGGCAACCAGATGGGCCGGCGCGACAACGACGACCCCACGGGCATCGGGCAGACGCTCAACTGGGCCTGGGCGTGGCCCGCGAACCGGCGCGTGCTGTACAACCGTGCTTCGTGCGACGTGGCGGGCAAGCCCTTCGATCCCACCCGCAAGCTGATTGCCTGGAACGGTAGCGCATGGGCGGGCGCGGACATACCCGACTACAAGGCCGATGAAGCGCCCGATCAGGGCATGGGGCCGTTCATCATGAACCCCGAGGGCGTGGCGCGTTTCTTCGCCCGCGACGGCATGAACGAAGGTCCATTCCCTGAGCACTACGAACCGTTCGAGAACCCGCTCGGCTATAACCCGTTCCACCCGAACAACCCGCTCGCCACGAGCAATCCGGCGGCGCGCGTGTTCCCGGACGACCGCAAGACATTCGGAACCGCACAGCAGTTCCCGCACGTGGCGACTACCTACCGGCTCACCGAGCACTTCCACTTCTGGACGAAACACGCCCGGCTGAACGCGATCATTCAGCCGCAGCAGTTCGTCGAGATCGGCGAAGCGCTCGCGAAGGAGGTGGGCGTGGTGGCGGGCGAGCGGGTGAAGGTGTCGAGCAATCGCGGCTATCTGATCGCTGTGGCGGTGGTCACCAAGCGCATCAAGCCGCTGACCATCGAAGGCAAGACCGTGCATCAGGTTGGCGTACCGCTGCACTGGGGCTTCAAGGGACTCACGCACCCGGGCTATCTGACGAATACGCTCACGCCGCCCGTGGGCGACGGCAATTCGCAGACGCCCGAGTTCAAGTCGTTCCTCGTGAAGGTCGAAAAGGCATAGGGGGACGACGACATGGCATGGCAATCACTTGACGTCAAACGCCTCTCCGCGACCACCTCGGAGCCGCCCGGCGTGCGCGAGCCGGTTACGGGCACGGTCGCGAAGCTCATCGACGTTTCCAAATGCATCGGCTGCAAGGCGTGTCAGACCGCGTGCATGGAGTGGAACGATCTGCGTGACGAAATCGGTGTCAATACGGGTGTCTACGACAATCCGCACGATCTCACCGAGCACTCGTGGACCGTGATGCGCTTCACGGAATACGAGAACTCGCAGGGCGACCTCGAATGGCTGATCCGCAAGGACGGCTGCATGCATTGCGAGGACCCGGGCTGTTTGAAGGCGTGTCCCTCGCCGGGCGCGATCGTGCAGCATACGAACGGCATCGTCGACTTCCACCAGGAAAACTGCATCGGCTGCGGCAATTGCATTACGGGCTGCCCGTTCAATATTCCTCGCATGTCGAGCGAGCGCCGCGTATACAAGTGCACGCTCTGCTCGGACCGCGTGGCCGTGGGGCAGGAGCCCGCGTGCGTGAAGACCTGCCCGACCGGTGCGATCGTCTTCGGTACCAAGGAAGACATGAAGCAGCACGCGGCCGAGCGCATCGTGGACCTCAAGGAGCGCGGCTTCGAAAACGCCGGGCTTTATGACCCGCCGGGCGTGAGCGGCACGCACGTGATGTACGTGCTGCATCACGCGGACCGGCCGTCGCTCTATGCCGGACTGCCCCAGGATCCGCACATCAGCCCGATGGTGCGGATCTGGAAGGGCGTGGCCAAGCCGATCGGGCTCGCCATCATGGCGCTCACCGCACTGGCCGGTTTCTTCCATTACACGCGGGTTGGCCCGAACGAAGTGACGGCGGAAGATGAGGCCGCGGCGCGCGAAGAGGCGCGGCGCATGCGTGGCGAACCACCCGAGGAGCGCGGCGATGAAAGACGATGAACCGCAACTGATCGAGCGCTATACGCCCAACGAGCGCAGCAACCACTGGATCACCGCAATCTGCTTCATCCTGCTCGCGCTCTCGGGTCTCGCGATGTTTCACCCGGCCATGGCATTTTTGTACGCGGTGCTCGGCGGTGGCCAGTGGACGCGCATTCTGCACCCGTTCATCGGCGTGGTGATGTTCGTCTCGTTCCTGATCCTTGCGCTGCGCTTCTGGCATCACAACTATCTGGACAAGGACGACATCCAGTGGATGAAACAGATGGGCGACGTGCTCAATAACCGCGAAGACAGGCTGCCCGAGATCGGCCGCTACAATGCGGGCCAGAAGCTGTTATTCTTTGTGATGGTGGTTTGCCTCGTGCTGTTGCTCTTGAGCGGCATCGTGATCTGGCGGCGATATTTTTCGGTCTACTTTCCGATCGAAATTATCCGGCTCTCTTCGCTGGTGCACGCGGTAGCGGCATTCGTGCTGATCTGCGGCATCATCATTCATATTTATGCGGCCATATGGGTGAAGGGGTCGATCGGCGCGATGACGCGCGGTTACGTCACCTGGGGCTGGGCGAGAAAGCATCATCCGCGCTGGTTCCGCGAGAGCATCAAGTAACGCACAGGCTGCGCGCCGCCTGCCGAGCCGTTTGGCCAAGGCAGTGGCGGCGCGAGCGGCAAACCGCCGGCGCCCATGAGGGCACGGCGGTTTTTTCTTTGTGAAGCCGTTCTGGAGCGGACCCGTCGTGACGCAACGCATACTCGACCCGCAGCAAATCGAATCGCTCGATCCTTCTGCCATTCCGCGCATCCGTCTGCCCGAGCGCGTCGGCTTTTTCAGCACGCGCGCCGTGCGCCTGCGGCATCTCGCGGACCACAATCCCATTGGCGGCTACGTGCGGCTAATGGCGGCGCTAGTCGATGCGCAGCAGGAGGCGCTCGAACATTGCACCGCGTCCATGCCTTCGCGCGAAGCCATTGCGAACGCGCAGCATCACTCCATGCCGATCCTGCCGGCGCTTTCTGGCGAGCGCGATCCGCAATGGCGCGCCGTGCTATTGCGCCTCGCCGATCGAGTCGAAGCGGCAGGTGCGGTCGCGCCTGCGCTCGCGAATGTACTGGGCGACCTGCGCGCCATGAACGAAGGACAACTCGACGCTCAGGCCGACGCGGTTCTCGCGCAGCGCTACACCGAAGTCGCACCCGCCACCGCGCCGTTCATCATGGCCGCGCTGCAGGTGGTGTGGACCGACCTCGCGAGCCGCATCGATGTGCGGGACGTGCCCTATGTCGACGCACCGGGCGCGTGCCCCGTGTGCGGATCGCCGCCCGTTGCCAGCATCGTGCGCATCGGCGGTGTGTATCAGGGCTACCGGTTTGCGCAGTGCGGCCTGTGCGGCACCGAGGCTCACGTGGTGCGCGTGAAGTGCACGAACTGCGATTCGACCAAGGGCATTGCGTATCACGGCATCGAAGGGGGCAATGCGGCACTCAAGGCCGAATCGTGCGACGAATGCCATACGTACCGCAAGATCGGCTATCAGGAGAAGGACCTCGATTTCGAGCCGCTTGCGGACGACCTGGCGAGCCTCACGCTCGATCTCCTGATGAGCGATGCGGGCTACCGTCGCGCGAGCCCGAATCCGTTGCTATGGCCCGAAGTGCCTGGCGACCAGTAAGGAGCCGCTCACGCCATGAGTGAAACCGTGGGACAAGCAGCGGAGCACGATGCGCAAGCCCTTCATGCGCTGCTCGCGAAAATGCCGGCGGTCGAGCGCGTGATTGCCTCGGAGCAAGCGCAGCCGCTGATAGCGCAGTACGGGCGCACCCAGGTGCTGGACGCGATACGCGCCACGCAGGACGGCTGGCGTCACGATGTGCGCACCGGCGCGCTCGCGCATGAAAAAAAGGATGCCGAACCATTTTCGCTGGAGCGCGTGATCGCGGCGACCACGCAACGGTTGGCCGAGCGCGCGCAAAGCCGGCTGCGTCCGGTGTTCAATCTCACGGGGACAGTACTGCATACGAATCTCGGCCGCGCGCTGCTGCCCGACGAGGCGGTTAAAACCGTGGTGCAGGCGCTCACGCAACCCGCAAATCTCGAATTCGATCTCGCGAGCGGGAAGCGTGGCGACCGCGATGACCTCATCGACTCGCTGATCTGCGAACTGACGGGCGCCGAAGCCGCTACGGTCGTGAACAACAACGCAGCGGCCGTGTTGTTGCTGTTGAGCGCACTCGCCAATCGCAAGGAGGTCGTCGTTTCGCGCGGCGAACTGGTGGAGATCGGCGGGGCGTTTCGCATTCCCGACATCATGAGCCGGGCGGGCGCACGCTTGCGGGAGATCGGCACGACGAACCGGACGCACCTGAAGGACTACGAAGCGGCGATCAACGCGCGCACCGCGCTCCTGATGAAAGTGCATTGCAGCAACTACGCGATCAGCGGCTTTACGAAGAGTGTCGAACTCGATGAACTCGCGCCGCTGGCGCGTCAGCACGGCCTGCCCGTAGCGGTCGATCTGGGCAGCGGGACGCTCGTCGATCTCGCGCAATGGGGCTTGCCAGCCGAGCCCACAGTGCGCGCGACCGTGGAAGCGGGCGCGGACCTCGTGACCTTCAGCGGCGACAAGCTGCTCGGCGGCCCGCAGGCGGGGCTGATCGTCGGGCGCAAGGCGCTCATTGCGAAGATCAAGAAGCACCCGCTCAAGCGCGCGTTGCGGGTCGGCAAGCTCACGCTCGCTGCGCTCGAACCGGTGTTACGGCTTTATCAGGCGCCAGAATTCTTGCGGGAGCGGCTCACTACGCTGCGCCTTCTCACACGTCCGGCCTTGCAAATGCAAGAAGCCGCCGAGCGCGCGCTACCTGCGTTTCAGCGTGCCATTGGCGAAGCGTATGCTGCGAGCGTCGAGCCGATGTTCAGCCAGATCGGCAGCGGCGCACTGCCCGTAGACGTACTGCCGAGCAGCGGGCTCGTCGTGCGCCATGCGGCTAAGGGCGGCAGTGGCCGCGCGCTGCTCAAGCTCGAACGCGCCTTGCGCGAGCTGCCGCGGCCCGTGATCGGCCGCATTGCCGACGACGCCCTGCGTCTGGACCTGCGCTGCCTCGAACCTGCGGACGAAGCCGCGTTCGCTGCACAACTCGCGGAGCTGCGTCTGTGATCGTCGGCACGGCGGGGCACATCGACCACGGCAAGACCACGCTGGTCCGCGCATTGACCGGCGTGGACACCGACCGCCTGAAAGAAGAGAAGGCGCGCGGCATCTCGATCGAACTGGGTTACGCGTACCTGCCGCTCGCCAACGGCGACGTGCTCGGCTTCATCGACGTGCCCGGCCACGAAAAACTCGTTCATACGATGGCAGCGGGTGCGTGCGGCATCGATTTCGCGTTGCTCGTGATTGCGGCCGACGACGGCGTAATGCCGCAAACGCGTGAGCATTTCGCCATTCTGCAACTGCTGGGCGTGCAGCATGGCGCCATTGCGCTGACCAAGTGCGATCGAGTGGATGCGACGCGGCTCGACGCCGTGCGCGCTGAAATCTCCGCATGGCTTGCTGACACGATGCTTGCGGACGCACCTGTATTCGAGACCAATGCAACGCAGCCGCATGACGAAGGCGTGGCGCGCCTTGACGCCTGGTTGCGCGAGCGCGCGAGTACATGGCGCGCGCGACGCGACGATGGACTCTTTCGCCTTGCAGTGGATCGCGTATTTACGCTGACGGGCCAGGGGACGGTGGTGACGGGCACAGTATTCGCTGGGCGCGTACAGGCAGGCGACGCGCTCGTGCTCGCACCCGCAGGCACACCTGTGCGCGTGCGCGGTCTGCATGCGCAGAATCGCGCGGTACAGGCGGGCGAAGCGGGCCACGCCGGTCAGCGTTGCGCGCTCAATCTCGCGGGCATCGACAAGGAGCAGATTGCGCGCGGCGACTGGATCGTCGATGCGCGATTGGCCGAGCCGGCCGTGCGCCTCGACGTCGAACTGCGGTTGCTCGACGACGCAGACATCACGTTGCAGCACTGGTCGCCGCTTCATGTGCATCTCGGCACGACGCATCGCGTTGCGAACGTCGCGTTGCTCGAAGGCGAAACGCTCGCGCCGGGCGCGGCTGCCCGCGTGCAGCTCGTCTTTGAAGCGCCGTTGCACGCGTTGCCGGGAGACCGCTACATCGTCCGCAACGCGCAGGCAAACCACACCATAGGTGGCGGGCGTGTGCTCGATCCGTTCGGCCCGTCGCGTCGGCGACGGACGTCAGAACGGCGTGCATGGCTCGACGCGTTGCGCACGTGGCTCGACGAAGCGAGCCTGGCACCGCTGATCGAAGAAGCGCCGCGCGGCATTGCGCGCGCGACGTTGGTGCAATTGACCGGTTACGACGATGCCGCACTCGCTTTGCCCGCCGACGCGATTTCAATCGCGCCACAAGGACGCGACGACGAAGGCGCGGTAATCGCACACGCGCACTGGACGAGGCTCACCGTGCGCATTGTCGAAGCGCTCGCCGAGTTTCATGCGCGCTCGCCCGATGAGCAGGGGCCGGACGCGGCGCGTTTGCGCCGCATGGCGGCGCCGCTTGTGAGCGATGCGGTGTGGCGCGCCGCAATTGAAGCGCTCGAGCGCGAGGGTCGCGTGGCACGCAGCGGGCCGTGGCTGCATCTCCCGTCGCACGCGGTGACGCTCGACGCCGACGACGAAGCGCTCGCCGCGCGCCTCATATCGCTGCTCGCGCAAGGACGTTTCGATCCGCCCTGGGTGCGGGATCTCGCGCGTGAGACGCGGCAGCCGGAAGAGAAGGTGCGTGCGCTGCTGCGCAAGCTCGCGCGCCTGGGTATGGTGTATCAGGTCGTGCGCGATCTTTTTTACGATCGCGATGTGGTGCAAACGCTCGCGCGTGCCGTTGCACAGATCGCCGCGGAGCAGGGCGGCGCGGTCAATGCCGCGGCGTTTCGCGACGCCACGGCATTGGGCCGCAAACGCGCGATCCAGATTCTCGAGTACTTCGACCGCGTTGGATATACTCGGTTTCAGCGCGATACGCATCTGTTGCGGCACGACAGCAGGATGCGGGAATGGTTGTAGGCACATCGATATGTGCGTGTGGTTGCAGGGGGTTGGGTTTCACGAAGGAAGGCATTCGTATCCGGTGGTACGGCCGGGCTTCAAACCCGGTTGGGGGCGTCAGCCGCTCCCGGGTCGGTTCGACTCCGGCTGCCTTCCGCCATTTCGTTTATGGGTAATCTGTGGTCGTGTGTTGTAGAGTTCATCAATTGATGTCGTTAACGACACGAATTGGTTGTACTAGTGAGGGATATTTGCCGACGGATAGGCGGCTCTAGCTAGAACGTCACCGTCCCCTTTTATTCTCGTCCTTCCGGCTGTCCGTGAGTCTATGAGCCCGGTGCAGGTATCGACGTGACCACCACGGCTGCGAGCCCCAGCGCCACGGCAACCGTGTGCCTAACGACTCCCAAGCACAAACCCAGCAGCACGCACAGCCCAACGCGCCAGCCGCGATGTACCGACTGCACGCAAACACAAACAAGTTGTCCTGCCCCGGACTCAGGGCCAGCAAGAAGGCTACGCCAGAGAACGCAATCAAGCTCTGAAGGCTAGGCATAAGTGACAAATCACCATCGATGAAAGTTGATAGGCGTGCGGCGCATTAAATAGGCGAAGTGGGCTCCTTAACGCGGTTCTTGACGCCGCTCACACGATAGTTTTTAGTGTCTAGAACGCGCGCCGCTTCGACTGATTAGCCACGGGGTGCCTCCGCGTCCGGCTGCCCGGACGGTTCCGCTTTGGCAAATGCCGGCATAGAGACGACGTTGTCGTACAGCCTGCGAAGTGTTGGGTACCCGTCCAAAGGGACGTTGAAGCGGCGAGCGTTCCAAATCTGCGGAACCAGGCACAAATCGCCGAGACCAGGCGTGTCGCCGAACACGCACTGGCCTACGCGCGGGTCTGCTGCGAGTTTGCGTTCCAAAGTTTCGAACCCCGCAGTAACCCAGTACGCGTACCACGCAGCCTTCTGTTCATCCTCGATACCAAGCGTCGACTTCAGATAGCCAAGGACGCGCAAATTGTTCAACGGATGTATCTCGCACGCAATCTGCAATGCGACTGAACGAACGAATGCTCTATCAGCTGGCGCATTAGGCAGCAGCGAAGGCGTCGGGAATCGCTCTTCGAGATATTCGACAATCGCGAGGGATTGGCCGATCGGAGCATGATCGCCGTCGATGAGCGCTGGAACGAGCCCATCGGGATGCACTTCCCGATATGACTTGGTGAGCTGTTCGCCGCCACCACGCAAGAGATGAACAGGGACCTGCGTGTACTCAAGCCCCTTGAGGTTCAATGCGATACGCACGCGGTATGAGGCAGAGCTGCGGAAGTACGAGTAGAGCGTAAGGTCGGACATCGGGAGACTGAAGGGGAAACCTGTGAACAGGGAGTCACCGGGATACGCTTTCGCACAACCGAAGGACCGCGAGCCCCTGTGACGGAGTCGTTACGCATTGTACAATCGATTTCGAATTGTAAGATGTGCGTAAACCCGCATGATGCCGCCGGAGCCTGCTACGCGGGTTTATGAGCTGCGGCTGCTCCGGGTTGCAGTGCGACGTAGACTCGCGGTCGGTTCGACGCTAGTACGCTGGCTCGACTGCGTGCGAATGATGAAGGAGACGAGCTTGAGCAAGAGCGCTTTGGCGACAACAGAAACCTGGCACATGGACGACGCCACCGCGGGCGTCTGGATTCGTGCCGCCCATCTCGGCCGAAAGATTAAGGTCGAGAAGGGCACCATGATTTACCGCCAGGGGGAGCTTGGCTTCACGTTTTACTTCTTGCTGTCGGGGCGCATTCAAGTCTCGATTTACCAAAGCGACGGTTCTGAGTTCATGCTCGAGATGATGGGACCATGGGCGATGTTTGGGGAGTCGCCCGCTATGGATGGCTTTCCACGTATTGCTACCGCCATCGCAGCTGAGACTTCTGAACTTATTGAGTTTGATATAAGGGTTATTACCGAGGCAATCCCGTCGTGCCCGGAACTCGCTATCTCGCTCATGCGCATCGTCGCAATAAAGCAGAGGATTCTCGCCTCCCGCATTCAGTACCTCGCGCTTCCCAAGCCAGAAATGCGAATCGGGGAATTGCTCGGTCGGCTGGCAGAGTTGTACGGCGAGAAGCGGGAGGACGGAACGCTGATATCCATCCCGCTAACTCACGAGCAAATCGCAGCGATGACGGGTGCTACCCGAGTCACGGTCACGCGCGCCTTGAAGCGGCTCACTGCCCTCGGTGCCATCGAACTCCGACAGCGTCGCATCTGGGTGCTAGACCCATCAAAACTTCTCGGCTGATTTGGTAACTCGCTATACAGACGACGGTCCGGTCACTCACGTAGAGTGGGGCACATTGGATTCACCTCCCCCTGTACTACACCAGCTGATTGAAGGACTGTCATGAGCCAAATCGAGCGTCTGCGTCTCCCCGAAGACGACGCAACTTTCGGAAGCAACCGCATTTTCGACCTGTTCCAGTACTCGCCGGCTGTTACGGCAAACGGGTTGGTGTTCATCGCAGGTCAAATCGGTCTGCGTGCCGACGGGTCGATTCCGGAAGACCCGAAGGAGCAAATCGATGTTGCGTTCAAGCGTATCGAAGCAGTGCTTACGCATCTCGGTCTCGACTTCTCGGACGTGGTTGAACTGATCTCCTATCACGTTGACGTCGGTTCGCAACTGGCCGCGTTCCGTGAAGTGAAGGAGCGCTACGTCCGCGCCGATTTCCCGGCATGGACCATCCTCGGTATCGCGGCGCTTGCGCGTCCTGAGCTTATCGTCGAAATCAAGGTCGTCGCTGCGACCCGCAAGTAAGCCGCATTTCATCGGCCGCTTCTTGCATCAAACCGAAACCTGATCGACCAACGCTCCTTCGCGCGGCCAAGCCGCGCTGTTGCGTCCGCATGTGCAACGTGCGGCGTGAGTTCTGCATACAGACGAACGGAAACTAGCAAATGGGCAAAGCATTCGCCTCGCACGGCGACCTCGAGGACAAGGTCGTCTCGTTCGAGAAACTCTCTGACAACGCCTACGCCTATACGGCCGAAGGCGACCCGAACACCGGCGTCATCATTGGCGACGAGGCCGTGATGGTCATCGACACGCAGGCCACGCCTGTGATGGCGCAAGACGTGATTCGCCGCATCCGCGAGGTCACGGACAAGCCCGTCAAATATGTCCTCCTGTCGCACTACCATGCCGTTCGCGTGTTCGGCGCGTCGGCGTACCAGGCTCAGGAAATCCTCGCGAGCCGCGACACCTACGACCTTATCGCCGAGCGCGGCGAGCAGGACAAGGCAAGCGAAATCGGCCGCTTTCCGCGCCTCTTCCGGAATGCTGAGTCGATTCCGCCGGGGCTCGTATGGCCGACGATGACCTTCGACGGTGAGATGACCGTCAACCTCGGGAATCTCGAAGTGAAGATTCTTCAAGTCGGCCGTGGCCACACCAAGGGCGACACCATCGCATGGCTGCCGGAGCAGAAGATTCTGTTCGCAGGCGACCTCGTGGAGTATCAGTCGACCCCGTACTGTGGCGACGCCTATTTCCGTGCCTGGCCGACTACGCTGGACAAGTTGGCTACGTTCAAGGCCGAAAAGATGGTTCCGGGTCGAGGTCCGGCACTGAAGAACGCCGAAGAAGTGCGCCAAGGCCTTGCAGGCACGCGCTCGTTCCTGACAGACCTTTACGGCTCGGTGAACCGCGGCGTCGCGGAAGGCAAGGACCTGAAGACCATCTATCGCGAAGTCTACGACTTCATGAAGCCGCGCTATAGCGACTGGGTCATCTTCGACCACTGCATGCCATTCGATGTTTCGCGCGCATATGACGAAGCGACTGGCTTTGACGACCCACGTATCTGGACCGCAGAGCGCGACATCGAGATGTGGAAGCAACTCGAAGCGTAAGCCGTCCTGCGCGGCCTCCATGGTGATTGAGGCCGCGTCAGACGGGTAAATCCTCGGAATATATTCTGGAATGCTAATTAGTATTATGAGCACGCAAGCTAAAACCGACGGATTCGCATTTGTAGAATTCGTGTCCTCGCGCCCGATGGAGCTCGTCGAGCTCTTTGAACACTTCGGGTTCCGCCTTCGTGGCAAGTCAAAGAATGATGTGTTTCTGATGACCCAAGGCGCGGCAGCGTTCCTGGTCAACGGCAACCCAAACGCATTTGAGAAAAAGCACGGCCCGTCCGTGCGTGCAATTGGCATTCGCGTCGACAACGCGAGGCTCGCTCACGCGCAGGCGCTTGCCGGCGGTGCGCTGCCCGCTTCGCCGGACGTGGACGGGGCATTCGTCATCGACACGCCCACGATTTTGGGCATTGGCGAAAGCTTGGTGTATTTCGTAGACACAGACTTTCGCGAGGATTTTTCGCTGCCCGTCGAAACGCGGAATACGCCGGAAGGCGACGCAAGCATCCTGGCTGTCGACCACACGTCGAACATCGTCCATCCCCAGAACCTCGACGTATGGGCGAACTTCTATCGCGACACGTTCGGCTTTGCGGAAAAGCAGTACCTGGAAGTCAAGGGGCATATGTCCGGGATGCGCGCTCGCTCGATGGTGAGCCCGTGCGGCCGTGTGTCAATTCCTGTGGCTGCGGCTGCGCACGACCAGCCGGGCGTGCTCAACCAGAACGACGAGTTCATCCGTGACTACGGCGGCGAAGGGATTCAACACATCGCGTTGCTGACGTCGGATATCGAAGACACGATTCGCAAGCTCAACGCAGCGGGCATCGAATTCATGGCTGCGCCGTCAAAGAACTACTACGACGGTATCGACGCACGTCTGCCCGGGCACGGCCTTGACGTAGCTCGCCTCGCTGAACAAGGCATCCTGGCCGACGGCAAGGGACCGCAGAAGATTCTGCTGCAGCGCTTTACGAAGCGTCAGATTGGTCCGGTGTTCTTCGAAATCATCGAGCGTCGCGGTGAAGACGGATTCGGCGAGGGCAATTTCAAAGCCTTGTTCGAATCGCAGGAGAAGGACCAGCAACAACGCGGCACGCTTAACTGACCATACTGCCGGCGCTCTGTCGAGCACCGGCATAAGCGTCATTCTTCGCAATGCCGGCCGAGGGGTTTGCCCAAAGGGCGGCTTGGTTGCGGCTGTCTCGTCCCGCGACTTCATTACCGGTATGTCGTCACGGGATAACCTGAGGGAAAAACGTCATGACAGAACACGACGTCCAGGACCATCTCCTGACTCGATATGACGGGTGGATGAATGCCATTGCAGAGAAGGATATCAATGCGATTGCATCAATCTACGCCAACGACGCAGTGTACATGCCACCTGGCAAGCCCCGCCTTGTTGGCAAGGAAGCAATTCTTGCAACCTGGCGCACGTACTTCACACGGCCAAATTTCAAGGCGCTTTACACGCCAACGCTGACTATCTCATCTAGTCTGGACATCGCGTACGACGTCGGGAGCTATGTCATCTCGCTTACCCGTGACGACGTGCCCGTCGAAATTCGCGGTAAGTACGTCGCAGTCTGGAAGCAAGAGCAGGGCGACTGGGTCGTCGCAGTGGACATCGACAACACTGACCATCCGCTTTGAATGAACTCGGCCGAGCAATCACGTTTCCCGTCCTCCCCGGATAGAGGTTCCGAGCCACATCGGCCCCGTAATGCTTGACCATCTTAGATAGTAACTACGAAATCCGCTCCGCTAGCTTCATGGCGGCAAGCCGGAGCGAATAGTTCGCCGGTATCAGGCGATAAAGAAATATTGGAGACAAACATGAAAGCGCACTCTCAGGTGCCCGAAGAGGGCTATTCTGAAAACGCTGGAACTGGTGAGCTAAAGCAACGCTTGAGCAACCGTCACATACAGTTGCTCGCACTAGCAGGCCGCTGAAATACAGCCCAACGGAGACGGCCTTGTTCCGCTTACGCGGCTCCTGCCGCAAAATTTTTCAGATTGCGCAATCTCAACGCGAATTCAACGTTGTTTCGGCGGTTTGAGGCTACTTTTTTGGCCTCATTGCCGCTTTCCCGCCACTATGGACGCACCTGTGCCAGCGATCGCATGCGCACAAGGTTGTAGGCCGCCATATTCAACACGAACATCTGGTCCACCTTCTTCAAGCCACGCACCATCACCTGGCGCATGCGCCCCACGGTCTTGGCCCAGCCGAAAC